>CAWBPE010000011.1:0-386068 GCA_963790595.1 uncultured Alphaproteobacteria bacterium
GCCGGACTGCTTGTAGCCGCCGAACGGCGCGGTGCGGTCGTTCGGGACGCCCTGCAGATTGACGTTGCCGGCGCGGATGCGGCGGCCGACCTTGCGGGCGGACTCGACGGTGTCGGCGGAGACGTAACCCGCCAGACCGTAGGGCGTGTCGTTGGCGATGCGAACCGCGTCTTCTTCGTCCTTGGCGCCCATCACCACGAGCACCGGCCCGAAGATTTCCTCGCGCGCGATGGTCATGTTCTCGGTCACGTCAGCGAAGATCGTCGGGCGAACATAGAAGCCCTTGTTGACGCCTTCCGGCAGACCCGGACCGCCGGCCACCAGCGTCGCGCCTTCCTCGATGCCCTTCTGGATCAGGCCCTGGATCTTGTCCCACTGGCCACGGTTGACGACCGGTCCGATGGTGGTGCCTTCGGCGCGGGGATCGCCCGCTTTGGTCTTGTCGGCCACGCCCTTGGCGATCGCGGCGACTTCCTTCATCTTCGACAGCGGCACGATCATCCGGCTCGGCGCGTTGCAGGACTGGCCGGAGTTGTTGAACATGTGCATCACGCCGCCGGTTACCGCCTTGGTCAGGTCGGCGCCTTCGAGGATCACGTTCGGCGACTTGCCGCCGAGTTCCTGGCTGACGCGCTTGACGGTCGGGGCCGCGCGCTTGGCGACATCGATGCCGGCGCGGGTCGAGCCGGTGAACGAGATCATGTCGATGTCCGGATGCTCGCTCATCGCGGCGCCGACTTCAGGGCCGAGGCCGTTGACGAGGTTGAACACGCCCTTCGGCACGCCGGCTTCATGCAAGATCTCGGCGAAGATCAGCGCCGAGGTCGGCGTGAATTCCGACGGCTTGAGGATCATGGTGCAGCCGGCTGCGATCGCGGGCGCGACCTTGCAGGCGATCTGGTTCAGCGGCCAGTTCCACGGCGTGATCATGCCGATGACGCCGACGGGTTCGCGCACCACCACGGCAGAGCCGACGGTTTCCTCGAATTCATACTTCTTGAGCACGTCGAGCGTCGCGATGATGTGACCGAGGCCGGCGCCGGCCTGCAGCTTTTCAGCCATCGGCAGCGGAGCGCCCATCTCGTCGGACACCGAAGCGCCGATATCCTTGATGCGGGTCTTGTAGACCTCGATGATTTTGGTCAGCAGCGCGACGCGCTCCTCGCGGCTGGTCTGCGAAAACGTATCGAAGGCGCGCCTGGCGGCCTTCACAGCCTTGTCCACATCGGCCTTGGAGCCGAGCGCAACTTCATACATCGCCTCTTCGGTCGCCGGGTTGACGACGGGCGTGGACTTCTTGACGGCGGGATCGACCCAGGCACCGTCGATGTAGAATTGCAGGCGGTTAACCATCGTGAACCTCTTGATTTCGGGGGTAGTTGGGGGGAACGAAACGTTCGGCAGGCATACTTGCACGAACGGCCAAAAAAATGAACCCGCCATATGCGGGAGGCCGCGTTGCGGCGCACGCTGGATATAAGGTCTGATGTGTGAAGGGCGCAAGGCGGGGTGGCGCTCTTGAGCAACCGGGAACATAGGTAACAGTTCTGACCGACGACATGGGTAACACAATTCTTGTTTCGTTCAGGTCTATTGTTGGGGCAGTGGACCCTGTGGGCAACGCGCAGCGTTGTCCACAAGTCCACGGCCGACGCGTTTAGGTTTTTTCAGGTGATCGCCGCGATGAGCGATAGTGCCGAGCGCGATCGGACCATAGTTGACGGTGCAGGCGCCCGCGTCCTCGATGAGGCCCACGGGCTCACCGACCAGCGCCTCGCTGATATAGATCGTATTGCCGTTCCACTTGATCTCGCCGTTCTGACGCACGCGCCTAACGACTTGGTCAGGCCCGTAGCCCGGTTCGCGCAAGACACCATCGAAGCGGCGCGGCGACAGAGCGTAATGCTCGGCCGGCGTATCGTTGCCGAGCGCCTGATGCGGACGTTCTTCGTTGTAGACGTTCTGGAACACCCGCAGGCGTTCGAGTTGCTCACGCAGGCTGCGGGCCGCCGGTTTAGCGGCGTCCTGCAACAAGGTCAGATGCATTCGCTCGTGCCGGCCATTCTGCTGCGGCTTGCCGGGCGCGATCCGCTCCGGCAGCACGCCGGCCTTGATCACCTTGACCGACAGTTGCGACAGTCCGCCGGCACCGCGCGAGGCAAATGGCGGACCGTTGTCGGAACGCAGCCGATGCGGAAGACCGAACTCGCGGAAGGCCGCCTCCAGCACCGGCCAGACGTGAGCGGTATCGGTCCGTCCCATCGCCTGGCAACGCAGCAGATACCGGCTATGGGCATCGGTAAGCGTCAGCGGCTCGCAGTAATTGCCGTCGCCGGTCATAAACCAGCCCTTGAAGTCGATGCACCACACGTCGTTGGCCGCCGTGCATTCCGCAAACGGTGCGCTCGATGGCGGGCTGCGGCGGCGCAGCTTCCGCTTTACCGTCAGTCCTTCGCGATCGAACAACGCTCCGATCGTGCTCGTCGCCGGCCATTCCGTCGCTGGGGCCTGACGTTTGAGCCAGGCCCGCACCTTCACCGGACCCCAGGTCGGATGCGCGCGCCGCACCGCAAGGCAGCGTTCGCCGATCTCCTCCCCAATCATATGAGAATGATGCACCGGTGCTCGCGAGCGATCGAGCAAACCTTCGACGCCTGCTTCTTGATAGCGCGCAACCCATTTGTAACCAACCCGTCGGCTCACGCCGAAGCGCCGGCATATTACCGCAAATGGTTCCTCCTGCTTCTCGGCCGTAATCACAAACCGCATCCGTTCATCCACAGCACAGGTCTCCATCCAAACCATCGGAAAGGTCCTCCTTGCCGATCACTTGACCTGTTACCCATGTCGTCGGTCTATTGTGTTACCCATGTAGCCGGTTTGGACCCTCTATTTGAGCAACCGGGAACATAGGTAACAGTTCTGACCGACGACATGGGTAACACAATTCTTGTTTCGTTCAGGTCTATTGTTGGGGCAGTGGACCCTGTGGGCAACGCGCAGCGTTGTCCACAAGTCCACGGCCGACGCGTTTAGGTTTTTTCAGGTGATCGCCGCGATGAGCGATAGTGCCGAGCGCGATCGGACCATAGTTGACGGTGCAGGCGCCCGCGTCCTCGATGAGGCCCACGGGCTCACCGACCAGCGCCTCGCTGATATAGATCGTATTGCCGTTCCACTTGATCTCGCCGTTCTGACGCACGCGCCTAACGACTTGGTCAGGCCCGTAGCCCGGTTCGCGCAAGACACCATCGAAGCGGCGCGGCGACAGAGCGTAATGCTCGGCCGGCGTATCGTTGCCGAGCGCCTGATGCGGACGTTCTTCGTTGTAGACGTTCTGGAACACCCGCAGGCGTTCGAGTTGCTCACGCAGGCTGCGGGCCGCCGGTTTAGCGGCGTCCTGCAACAAGGTCAGATGCATTCGCTCGTGCCGGCCATTCTGCTGCGGCTTGCCGGGCGCGATCCGCTCCGGCAGCACGCCGGCCTTGATCACCTTGACCGACAGTTGCGACAGTCCGCCGGCACCGCGCGAGGCAAATGGCGGACCGTTGTCGGAACGCAGCCGATGCGGAAGACCGAACTCGCGGAAGGCCGCCTCCAGCACCGGCCAGACGTGAGCGGTATCGGTCCGTCCCATCGCCTGGCAACGCAGCAGATACCGGCTATGGGCATCGGTAAGCGTCAGCGGCTCGCAGTAATTGCCGTCGCCGGTCATAAACCAGCCCTTGAAGTCGATGCACCACACGTCGTTGGCCGCCGTGCATTCCGCAAACGGTGCGCTCGATGGCGGGCTGCGGCGGCGCAGCTTCCGCTTTACCGTCAGTCCTTCGCGATCGAACAACGCTCCGATCGTGCTCGTCGCCGGCCATTCCGTCGCTGGGGCCTGACGTTTGAGCCAGGCCCGCACCTTCACCGGACCCCAGGTCGGATGCGCGCGCCGCACCGCAAGGCAGCGTTCGCCGATCTCCTCCCCAATCATATGAGAATGATGCACCGGTGCTCGCGAGCGATCGAGCAAACCTTCGACGCCTGCTTCTTGATAGCGCGCAACCCATTTGTAACCAACCCGTCGGCTCACGCCGAAGCGCCGGCATATTACCGCAAATGGTTCCTCCTGCTTCTCGGCCGTAATCACAAACCGCATCCGTTCATCCACAGCACAGGTCTCCATCCAAACCATCGGAAAGGTCCTCCTTGCCGATCACTTGACCTGTTACCCATGTCGTCGGTCTATTGTGTTACCCATGTAGCCGGTTTGGACCTATTCACCCTCCCCTGGAGGGGGAGGGTCGACGCGAAGCGGCGGGGTGGGGTGACAGTCTCTCGATTTAAACAGTGCCAGTTGAAAGAGCGTCACCCCACCCCGTCTCGCATCTTGCTTCGCGCGATGCGAGTCGACCCTCCCCCTCCAGGGGAGAGTAAGCAAGAGATCACACCGCCATCTTGCGATGCCGCACCGGGCCGCCGGCGGAGACGGTTTCGGCGGCGTCGATGATGGCGTTGGCGTCGATGCCATGGTGGCGGTAGAGGTCGTCGATGGTGCCGGTCTGGCCGAAATGCTCGACGCCCAGCGCCTCGACGCGATGCCCGCGCACGCTGCCGAGCCAGCCCAGCGCCGCCGGATGACCGTCAATGACCGTGACGATGCCGCAATCGCGCGACAACGGCTCCAGCAGCTTTTCGATGTGGCTGAGATGCGCGACGCCGCGACGGTCACGGCGCAACGCCCGCGCCGACGTCCAGCCGGAATGCAACCTATCCGCAGAGGTGATCGCCAGCAGGCCGACATCCCTGCGGCTTTCGCCGAGTAACCCCACCGCCTCGATCGCCTCCGGCGCAAGCGCGCCGGTATAGGCGATCACCACATCGCAATTCGGACCTGGCTTACGCAACCAGTAAGCGCCCTCGGTGATGCCGCTTTGCAGCTCAGGCGTCATGATCCGCTGCGGCTGGTCGAGCGTGCGCGTCGAGAGCCGCAGATAGACCGAACCGCCCTCGCCCGCCTTCTCGCGCTGCATGTGCTGGAAACCCCAGCCCATGATCACAGCAAGCTCGTCGACAAAGGCAGGCTCGAACGAAGCGAGGCCGTCCTGCGCCATGCCGATCAGCGGCGTTGCGATCGATTGATGCGCGCCGCCTTCCGGCGCCAGCGTGATGCCGGACGGCGTCGCCGCCACCATGAAGCGCGCATCCTGGTAACAAGCATAGTTCAGCGCATCGAGGCCGCGCTCGATGAAGGGATCGTAGAGAGTGGCGATCGGCAGCAGCCGTTCGCCGTTGATAGCGTGCGACAGTCCCAGCGCCGACATCAGGATGAACAAATTCATCTCGGCGATGCCGAGTTCGATGTGCTGTCCATCCGGCGAAAAATCCCAGTTGAAGGTCGAAGGGATTTTCTCGCTCCGGAACAGATCGGCCTTTTCCGCGCGCGCGAACAGCCCGCGGCGATTGACCCAGGCGCCGAGATTGGTCGAGACCGTGACGTCGGGCGACGCGGTGACGATGCGCGAGGCGAGTTCGGTTTCGCCGCGCGCCAGTTCATTGAGCACCAGCCCAAAACCTTGTTGGGTGGACATCTGCGGCGATGGCGTGAACGAAAGCCGCTCGGGCACTTCGATCACGGGCGCGCTCAGCCGCCGCCTGCCGTCGCGGTTGAATGGCGACGCCGCCAAAAATGCCTCCAGCTCGGCTGGCGCCTGCGACAGCCCCTCGAACTTTTCCCATTCATGTCCGGGCCGGATGTTCTGCGCAGCCCGCCACTTCTCCATCTGGGTGACCGTCATCAACCCCGCATGATTGTCCTTATGGCCCTGGAACGGCAGGCCGACGCCCTTGATGGTGTAGGCGATAAAGCAAACGGGACGATCGTGATCGATCGCTTCGAACGCCTCGATCATGCTGGCCATGTCGTGACCGCCAAGATTGGACATCAGCGCCAGCAATTCGTCGTCGCTGCGCCGGTCGATCAATTGCGTCACCGCGCCCTGGTCGCCGATCTCGTCATGCAGGCGCTTGCGAAACGCCGCGCCGCCCTGAAAACACAACGCCGCGTACATCTGGTTCGGACAGGTATCGATCCAGCGCTTGAGCGCCTCGCCGCCGGGCTCGGCGAACGCCGCGCGCATCAGCCGGCCATATTTCACGATCACCACGTCCCAGCCGAAATTGCGGAACATGGATTCGAATTTTTCCCATAGCCCCTCGCGCACCACCGCATCGAGGCTCTGGCGATTGTAGTCGACCACCCACCAAGTGTTGCGCAACCCGTGCTTCCAGCCTTCCAGCAGCGCCTCGAAGATATTGCCTTCGTCCATCTCGGCATCGCCGACCAGCGCGATCATCCGGCCTTCCGGCCGATCCTTCATCCAGCCATGCGACTTGACGTAATCCTGCACCAGCGACGCGAATAACGTCTGTGCGACGCCAAGACCGACCGACCCCGTGGAGAAATCGACATCGTCGGTGTCCTTGGTGCGCGACGGATAGGATTGCGCGCCTTTAAAACCACGAAAATTTTCCAGCTTGTCGCGGGTCTGGTGGCCGAACAGATACTGGATGGCGTGAAACACCGGGCTCGCATGCGGCTTCACCGCGACGCGGTCCTGCGGGCGCAGCACCGAGAAATACAGCGCCGACATGATGGTCGCGAGCGACGCCGAGGAGGCCTGATGGCCACCGACCTTGAGGCCATCGACATTCGGCCGGATGTGATTGGCGTGATGGATAGTCCAGGACGACAGCCACAGGGCTTTGCGCGCCAGCGCGGTCAGCATTTCCAAGCGTGCGGATTCGATCGGCATGGCGGGGCTCCCTGCCCAGAGGTTACCGCGCGATATTAACGGGCTTGGGAACGGCAAAAATCTCAAATTCTCGCGACATACCGTCCAAAATTGGGATAAATTACCAATTCAACGCCCATTAAACCGAGTTTATCCCAATGACTGCCCTCGACGCCATCGACCGCAAAATCCTCGGCCTTCTGCAAGCTGACAGCCGCACCACCATGCAGGAACTCGCCGACAAGGTCGGTCTATCCGTCTCGCCGTGCCATCGCCGGGTTAAACTGCTGGAAGAGCGCGGCGTGATCACGCGCTATATCGCGACCGTCGACCAGAAATCGCTGGGCCTGCATGTCAGCGTCTTCATCTCGATCAAGCTCGCACGCCAGAAGGAGGAGGACCTCAATCGATTTGCGAAGGCGATCTCGAAATGGGACGAGGTGCTGGAATGCTATCTGATGACCGGCAACCGCGACTATCTCTTGCGCGTCGTCGCCGCCGACCTGTCATCCTATGAAGCGTTTTTGAAAAACAAGCTGACCCGATTGGACGGCATCGCCTCGATCGAGTCGAGCTTTGCGCTGAGCCAGGTGAAGTATTCGATTACGCTGCCGGTGTGAGGTCTGTCGTCCCCTTCTCCCCTTGTGGGAGAAGGTGGCGCGAAGCGCCGGATGAGGGGTCTCTATCCGCGGATAGCAGACCCCTCACCCGTCTCGAATTCGCTGCGCTCATTCGAGCCACCCTCTCCCACAAGGGGAGAGGGGAAGATCACCACGCGTATCGCACCACGCCCTTGCCCGCATAGGAACTGGTGACCGCCGAGAACTCGCCCTCGAAGGTGGCCGCGGCGGACCAGCCGTTGAGCCATTTCTTTTCGAGCGAGACCGTGGTCAGCGCGGAATCATGCGCCTGCGCGGCGCCGTTGACGACAAAGGACGCGCTGGGCAGCGTCTGGAACACCGCCGAGATATTACGGTCGGAATTGAAATCATGCGCCCAGGCGAAACGGCCGCGCAGCGTGAGAATGCCATCCGGCATCGCGAACGACCGGTCGGTGCGAACGCCAAGTTCCGTGCGCGGGTCCGTGACATCCTTGGCGGCATAGTTCAGCGCGAAGGCGCCGGTGCCGACGAGCGCCTGCTCGGCATAGGCCGGCAGGCTGTAGGTGGTGAACTGCGCGGCGGCGTAGGGTGTGATGCCCATCCAGGGCGTCACGTAACGGTTGCCGCCTTCGATACGTCCCGAAAAGGCGTTCGCGTTGAACTGCGCATGCAACTGGTCGAGACCGGCGGCGGTGACGGTACGATCCGTCGTGACCTGCTGCCAGCCATAGGCGAGCCCACCCGTCACATAGGCCGATCCGACCGTGTGACGCACGAACGCGCCGGCCTGGAACAGGTCCGAACGCCCGGAGCCTGATCCGTTGACGCTGAAATTCGTGCCACCACCGGCAAGGGCAAAACCCGCCAGCGTGACCGGCGAGATCCGGTAATCGGCGCCCGCGACAAAGCCGAACGCGCGGGCCGTCGAATTGTTGGAGCCCAACGCCGCGTTGCCATTGGTGGCGCTGCCGCCACCATAGCCCGCGCCCCACACGCTCCAGCGTGAGTCGAACAGATCGTTGCGCACCGCATCCGCTTTGGTCGGGAATTTGGCAAACGCATCGCGCACCGCATCGGTTTTCTTCGCAGCATAGGCGCTCGCGCTGTCGCCCTCAGTGGCGAATGGCGTCGCACCTGAGCCTCCGCCGCCATTATTGCCGCGGCCATTGATAAAGGGATCGGTCAGCAAGCCCATGAACAGGTTCATCGCATCGAAAGTCGCCTGCTGGGTGCCGGTCGCCAATTCGCCGGAGACCTGCGTCAACCCGGCGGGCGACAGGGTAGCAAACGCCACGGGGATACCGCCATTGGCATTGAAAAAATTGTTCAGCGCGGTGCCGACATTTTGCTGGTTGATATTGAGGCCCGGCGTCGCACCGTAATTGAGCGCGAAATTCAGATAGGCGTGGTGCGAATCATAGCTGACCGTGGTGACAAGACCGCCGGAAGCGCCGATCACGCCGGCACCGTCAAACGCGCCGCTGCGCGCGCCCCCGAAAGTCAGGATCATATATTGCTTCATGACTGTGCTGCCGGGCGCGAACGAAGCTCCGACGGTACCAGCCAATGTCGCGATGCCCGTCTCATTGGCAAACGTCGACATCGTGGAATTGAGCTGCACCAGATAGAGCGCGCCGGACTGGAAAGCGAGATTGCCCACGACCTTCGTCGACGAGCCGGGCGATCCATTGCCGGGCAGAAAAATGCCGCCGGTCGCGATCGTGGTGTTGCCGACGGTGCCCGCACCGGTCAGCGCACCACCGGCATTGACAGTGGTCAGAACGGAAGAAGCGATCGATCCTTCGACGTCGAGCACGCCTCCAGACACTGTCGTTGTTCCGGTATAGGTATTGGTGCCCGACAGCGTCAGCGTTCCCGTGCCGACTTTTTCCAGCGAGCCTGGACCAGGTCCACCAAAACAACCGCATGGATCGAAATCAGCAACCGTGCCGCTGACGGTGGTCGAGAGATTGTTGCTACCGACCACCAACGTATTGCCCGCGCCGATATAGTAAGTGCCCGATCCCTCGATCGATCCGGCAGTGATCCGGTTGTCGGAATTGGGACCAATCGAGGAAGAGAAATCGACGAAGCCGGTGCCGTTGGTGATAAAGCGCGCATTCCCGCCGGTGGAATTGTCGAAGAAGGCGGTGCCGCTGCCGCTCAACGTGGTGATGGTGGCGTTACCGGCCGTTGTAAACGAGTTGAACTCCAGATTGCCGCCGTTCGAATTAATGATGTTGGCGTTGCCCGCTGTCGACGTATCAGCGGGAAATCCGGGCGGACCAACTCCGGGGGGAAAGCCGAACGCGACGATGGCATGGCTGCCATCATTGACGATCGTCGCATTTGCGGCCGTGCTGTTACCGAAGAAGCCAAGTCCCGGCAGCGAAATGCCTCCCCCTAAGTTTCCGAACAGGGTATCGGGAAAGAAGCCGCCCCCGCTTTTGTTGGTGATGAAGGCATTTCCGGCTGAACTGTTGTCCAGGAAAACCGTGCTGGAGCCCGACTGGTTGGTGATGTTTGCATTTTGCGCGGAGGCGGCATTGCTGAATGTCGTAAAGCCGCCGCCGCCGGTGTTGCGGTTAGTGATCGTTGCGCTGCCGGCCGTTGAATTGTCCTTGAAGTCGGTTTCTCCGCCGAACTGGTTGGTGATGGCGATGCTGCTGGCGGAGCTGGCATTGAGAAACGTGGTAATGCCGCCATCGTTCGTGATCGACGTGATCCCCGACGTGTTGGCATTGAAGACCTTTAACGACCCTTCATTATCTACCGTTCCGATGATCGATGCGGTGTGCGTCGGATCGCCCAATTGCAGCGTGGCGCAGGTACAGATGAAAGTCCCGCCGGTGTAATTGCTGGCACCCGTCAGCACCACGACGCCGCTGCCGAACGAAGAATCAAAGATCGAAAGCTGGCCCGGGCCCGAGATGCTTCCCGCGATGGTCAGGACCGTTCCGTTGGAATCGATCCCGCCGCCGCGGCTGTTGATCCTGAAATTGTTGGCGAAGGTCAGATTGCTCAATCCATCCGCCTGGAACAGGCCATTGTTGTCGAGCGCCACCGTACCCGTTCCTACAGAGCTGTTGTTGTTGGCAATCAGCGTCGCTCCACTCACTAGCGTGCCGCCGCTATAGGTGTTCAGCCCTGACAGCTCCAAATTGCCGCCGCCGTTGGAATCGATCACGCTCAGCACGCCGGCGCCCGCGCCGTCTGCGATCACGCCGGAGAGAGTGACCTGGCCGCCGTTCACGTCGACGGTGCCGCCCGGCGCGTTGACGAAGAAATTGTTGGAGAAATTCACGCTCGTGACGGTCGGCGACTGCATCTGGAGCGTGCCGCCGTTCAGCGTCACGGTGCTGGAAGTATCACCGAGCGAATTCGCGTTCGTCACCTGCACGGTGCCGGCCGAAATCAGCGTGCCGCCGGTGTAGCCGTTGGTGCCGGCCAGCACGAGCGTGCTGTTGCCGAGCTGCTGCACCAAGATGGGGCCGCCGATCCCATCGTTGATATTGGCCGAGATGGTGATGGTTTGCCCGCTGTTGGCGTTGTTGATGAGGCCGCCGCTCGGGCCTGACAGGGAGAAACTGACCGGGTTGCCACTGATCGTGTAGGGTTGCGCGTTGGCCGTGAACGTCCACGAGTCCGGCAACATCGGTCCGGCGCCGATCGTTACGGTTGACGAGCCAGACGTTCCGAAAACGGCGGATTGAGTTGGAAAAATTGGCGGCGCGCCGGCCGGCGGTGCGGACCAGTTGGTGGCGGTGCCGTAATCCGAAGTGGTGGTCGTGCTGCCACTACCGCCCCAGGTGAAACTCTGGGCGAGCGCTATGCTTTCGATCGGACCCGCGACGGCCAAAATCACGCCAAACGCCAGCGCCGCTGCGCTTCGCCGCAGCCGACCTCGTTCTCGCGATGGCAATTGAAGATGCAACGCCAACCCCACAGCCTGTTATTCCCGCGCTCTTTCGGCGCTGCCCGGACCTAGGCTTAGCATGCGGTGCCATCGCGCATTTCATGGCGCTGGTGGAATCCTTTGATTCCGGACCGAAAGAAGGTGCTTTCCAACAACACTGTTGCATCCGCGCAACGGATTCGGCGCGAATTTCCCGCAGCAAGGGCTGCTTTGCTCGCGGCAGATCAGGCGTTGGGAGACGGCTCGGCCTCGAGCATTACGAGCTGCGAACGCCGCACCCGTTCGCGGTGCGCGGTGTAGAGACCGCTGGCGACAACAAACACCGCGCCGACCACGGTCCAGATGTCAGGCACTTCGCCGAACACCAGAAAGCCGAGGATGCTGACCCACAATAATTGCGTGTAGGAAAACGGCGCCAGCACGGAGGCGTCGGCATAGCGAAAGGCGAGCACGACGATCCACTGCCCCGCCGTCGATGCCACGCCAACGATAATGCCGAAGAAAATATCGTGCCAGGTCGGCGCCACCCAGACGAACGGCACCAGCACGCACAGGATGACAAGGCCGATGATCGCCGAATAGGTCATCGTGGTCATGACGGCTTCGCGTCCGCTCATGATCCGGGTCATGATCAACAGGCAGGCCCAGCAGAGCGCCGACACCAGCGGAAAAAATGCGGCCACATGAAACGCGCTGGAGCCGGGCCGCAGAATAATCAACACGCCGATCAGCCCGACCGCGGTCGCCAGCCAGCGGCGCAAGCCGACGCTCTCGCGCAGAATAACAATCGACAGCGCGGTGACGAGCAGCGGCGAGACGAAGCCGGTCGCGGAGGCTTCGGCGATCGGCAGATACCGCAACCCCGAAATGAAGAACAGCGAAGACCCCAGCATCGCAACGCCCCGCATCGCTTGCAGGCCGGGACGCGCGGTTCGCAACGCGAACAGCGGCGACCCCGGCAGCATGCCGGGAAGCATCACCAGCGTGAACACCACAAACCTGATCCAGGTAATCTCGATCGAGGGCAGCGTCGCCGACAGATATTTCGATGTGACGTCGGATGACCCGAGAAATACCGTCGAGGCGAGGATCAGTGCGATGCCGCGGAACGGCCGGTCAGCGCGCGCAGGCGCGGTTTGTCCGGTCAGTTTTTTCTCGGGCAACGGCAATACGTCGCTGTCGAGCCTCGCGGCTGCGGATGGCGGGTTCACGTGTAGGCTCGGACGCTGGAATTATCGAATCGGGCGAGGCCTCAAAAGACGATAATTGCCCGGGATCGGCAAGGTCCGAAAACAGGCAGCCGATATGCGCTGACGGGCGCGGCAGCGTGCCGCGCCGCAACACTCAAAGCATCGACTTAAAGCATCGGCAAGCCCCGCGGCTTCGGGCCGCGCGGAAAGGCCTTGTCAAGCGCGGCGATGTCGCTGCCGCTCAGCGTCAATTGCCCGGCCGCGGCATTGTCGGCGGCATGCTCCGGCGTCGAGGCTTTTGGAATGGGAAACACGCAGGCATCGCGCGCCAGAAACGCCAGCGCGATCTGACGCGCCGAGGCGCCATGTGCATTCGCAATGCCCTGCAGGACTTCACCCGGTTTGCTGCGTGGCGACGGAAAATCGTCGTGACCGAATGGCGAATACGCCACGACAGCGACATCATGTTTGGCGCACCACGGTATCACCGCGTGCTCGATCGCACGCTCCTGCAGATGATAGAGCACCTGGTTGCAGGCGATCTTGCCCTTGCCTGCGACCGCCAACATCTCGTCGAGATCGTCGACGTCGAAATTGCTGACACCCCAGGAGCGGATCTTGCCCGCGCTGACCAGTTCCTCAAACGCTGCGACGGTTTCCGCCAGCGGATACGATCCGCGCCAGTGCAGCAGGTAACAATCAAGCCGGTCGGTCTTCAGCCGCTTCAGCGACCGCTCGCAAGCCGTGATGGTGCCGCGCCGCGATGCGTTGCTCGGCAAGACTTTTGAGACCAGAAAAACCTCATCGCGCCGCCCGGCGAGGGCTTCGGCGATCACGAGCTCCGCATCGCCATACATTTCGGCGGTGTCGATGTGGGACATGCCGAGATCGAGACCGCGCTGCAACGCGGCGATCGCGTTCTTGCGATGTCCCTGATCGATATACCAGGTGCCCTGCCCGATCACGGACACTTCGGGGCCGTCACTGCCGAACTTTTTGTGCTTCAAGACTTCCTCGCAAAAATGCCGTTGCGGCGATCAGTCGCGGCGGGTTGTCCAAATACACCACCGCATGGCTTTCCCTGTGAAGGCGTGCCGCACTTTAAATGAGCATCGCGGCGCCGTCGACGCCTCGAAGCGTTCTTGTTCCGCTCCCGCGGCGTGCTATGAATCCATCAAGACGCGCGCGACCGGCTTCCGCCGGACGCGACGGTCAACATCATCACCGCCATCAAAGGCGGACCCTAGGGAGGATTACGACATGGCCCATTTCGGCCCGACCCGGCGTGCCCTGTTGCAGGGAACGCTCGCCACCGGCGCACTCGGTCTCACCGGATTTCCAGCGCGCGCCGAGGTGCAATGGAAGAAATATGCCGGCACGACCCTCGAGGTGAACCTCGCCAAGGGGCCGCGCGGCGACAATCTGCAAAAATACGTCAAGGAATTCACCGAGCTCACCGGCATCAAGGTCGAGTCGGAGCAGATTCCCGAACAGCAGCAGCGCCAGAAGGCCGTGATCGAGCTCGCGTCGGGCAAGCCGAGCTTCGACGTAATCCATATCAGCTATCACGTGCAGAAGCGCCAGTTCGAGAAAGCCGGCTGGCTCGCCGACCTCTCCGGCTACATGAAAGATCCGAACCTCACCGCGCCCGATCTGGTCGAGAGCGATTTTTCCAAAGCCGGCCTGCAATATGCCAAGAACGACAAGGGGCAGATGCTGTCGCTGCCATGGTCGGTCGACTACTTCATCCTCTACTACAACAAGGAGCTGTTCGCGAAGAAGGGCGTCGCGGTGCCGAAGACCCTTGACGAGATGGTCGCGGCGGCCGAAAAGCTGACCGACCCCAAGGAAGGGATTTACGGCTTCGTCGGGCGCGGTCTGCGCAATGCCAACATGGCGATGTGGACCAACTTCTATCTCAACTATGGCGGCGAATTCCTCGATGCCAAGGGCAACATCCTGACCGATGGGCCGGAAGCGATCGCCGCGACCAAGCTGTACCAGACGCTCCTGACCAAGGTGGCGCCTCCCGGCGTTTCCGGCTTCAACTGGATGGAGTCGATGGCGTCCTTTACGCAGGGACGCGCGGCGATGTGGATCGACGCCGACGGCTGGGCGCCGCCGCTGGAAGATCCCACCGCGTCGCGCATCGCCGGCAAGGTCGGCTACACCGTCGTGCCGGCCGGACCCAAGGGGCAATATTCATCGACCTATGGCGACGGCATCGGCATCGCCGCCGCGAGCAAGAACAAGGAGGCGGCTTATTTGCTGTGCCAATGGGCGGTCTCGAAAACCCAAGGCGCGCGCCTGCTGCAGGCCGCCGGCGGCGTGCCGTTCCGCAACTCGATCATCGACGATCCCGAGGTGCGCAAGGGCGTCAAGAGCCAGGAATGGCTGCAATCGGTGATCGACTCCTCCAAGATCAGCAAGCTCGGCCTGCCGATCGTGATTCCCGTCGCCGAGTTCCGCGACCTCGTCGGCGCCGCGCTGACCGCGACGCTGTCGGGCGGCGACCCGGAGACCGAATTGAAGAAAGCCCACGAACAGTTCCGGCCGATCCTGGAGCGCAGCGAAAAAGCGTGAGCGCGATAACGCAAATGGCTCCGGCTGTGGCTGAAACCGCGCCGGAGCACCAATGGCGGCGGCCGTCCTACTGGCCGTTCGTGCTGCCGGCGCTGGTGGTCGTGCTCGCGATCATCATCTTTCCGTGGCTGTTCACGATCTGGATGAGTCTGAACGAGTGGAAGGTCGGCTCTCCCACCACCTTTGTCGGGTTTGCCAATTATCTCCGCCTGCCGGGCGATCCGCGCTTCGTCGAAGCGGTCGGGCACACGATTTCGTACACGGTGTTGTCGGTGGTGCTGCCGCTGATCCTCGGGACGTTCGCGGCCGTGGTGTTCCACCAGAAATTTGCCGGCCGCGGTTTCCTGCGCGGGGTCTTCATCATGCCGATGATGGCAACGCCGGTGGCGATCGCGCTGGTCTGGACCATGATGTTCCACCCGCAACTCGGCGTGCTCAATTATTTGCTGTCGCTGGTGGGATTGCCGCCGCAGCTGTGGGTGTTCAATCCAAACACCGTGATTCCATCGCTGGTGCTGGTCGAAACCTGGCAATGGACGCCGCTCGTGATGCTGATCGTGCTCGGCGGCCTCGCCGCGATTCCGATCGAACCCTATGAGAGCGCGGAGATCGACGGCGCCAATATCTGGCAGACGTTCCGCTACATCACCCTGCCCCTGATCACGCCGTTCCTGTTCATTGCCGGCATGATCCGCATGATCGATGCGGTGAAAAGTTTCGATATCATTTTCGCGATCACGCAGGGCGGCCCCGGCTCGGCCTCGGAGACCATCAATCTCTACCTCTACAGCGTCGCATTTGTGTACTACGACCTCGGCTATGGGTCGGCGATCGCGGTGGTGTTTTTCGTCCTGATCATCGCGCTGGCGGGCATGCTGTTGTATCTGCGCCGGCGCACGATGTGGACCGAGATCGGCGGTGGCGCATGAGCTTGCGTTACATCCTCGGCCGGATCGGACTTTGGTTTGCGGTGTTCGTCATCGTGTCGCCCGCGATCCTGTTTTTCCTCTGGATGATCTCGCTGTCGCTCAAGCCCGAGATCGACAACGCCTCTTATCCGCCGGTCTTCATTCCCGAGCATTTTGCCTGGAAGAACTACACCGACGTGCTCGCCTCCAACCGCTTCCTGACCTATTTCGTCAACAGCCTGATCGTGACCGGCAGCGCGACCCTGCTGGCGATGCTGGTCGGCGTGCCCGCGGGATACGGCATCGCGCGCATGGCGGCGCATAAATCCGCGATCGTGATCCTGATCGCACGCATCACGCCCGGGCTGTCCTATTTGATCCCGTTGTTTCTGCTGTTCCAGTGGCTGGGACTGCTCGGCACCCTGGTGCCGCAGATCATCATCCATCTCGTGGTGACGGTGCCGATCGTGATCTGGATCATGATCGGCTATTTCGAGACCACGCCGATGGAGCTCGAGGAAGCCGCCTTGATCGACGGCGCCACGCGCTGGCAGGTGTTCCGTCACGTCGCGCTGCCGATCGCACGGCCCGGCATGGCGGTGGCGTTCATCCTGGCGGTAATCTTCTCCTGGAATAATTTCGTATTCGGCATCGTGCTGGCCGGGCGCGAGACGCGCACGCTGCCGGTCGCGGTCTACAACATGATTTCATTCGACCAGTTGAGCTGGGGCCCGCTCGCCGCGGCGGCGCTGATCGTCTCCCTGCCGGTGCTGGTGTTGACGGTTTTCGCACAGCGCCAGATCGTGGCGGGCCTGACCGCGGGTGCCGTCAAGGGCGGGTAGCGAGCGAGGTTAGCTCGCCACCGCCGCCAATTGCCGATCGGCGCCGACGCTCTTGACGTCCGTCTGCGCGATCAGGCGCTTCAATTCCGGAATGCACGAGCCGCAATTGGTGCCGGCCTTGAGCCGTGCACCGATCTCGGCGGCGGAGCCCGCACCCGATGCGATGGCGTCGCAGATCGTGGTGCGGCCGACACCGAAACAGGCGCAAACGATGGGACCAGCCGTGGCGAGACCATCCATCGACTTGCCCGACAGTAACGTCCGGCGCTGATCGTCGCTGAGCACGCCGGCCGCGAACAGGCTTTTCACGACATTCCAGTCGCCGGCATCGCTCGCCGGTCCCATGAACAGGCAGGTGTCGATCTGGTCGTCGGCGAAAGAAGCCGCGCGATACACGCCGCCGCCAAAGTCGCGGTATTCGGCGACGTCGCGACTTGATTTGGATTTCAGCCAGGCCGGCCACCGCGCCAAATCGGCGTTGTCGGCGAGCAGATAGCCGTAACCACCGGCGACGGTCACGCGCGCCCACCAGACGTGCTCCGGCAATGCCAGCGGCGTGCGCGACAAGGCAAAACCGCGGAACACATATTCGTACGGCACGATCGACGCGGGCGTCGCTTTGTTTTCGGGCTGGCCGGAATAGGGATCGGTGATTGGTGCCACCAGCGCGCCGACCCGTGCGGAGAAGGCCGTCACGTCGCTCCAGTGGATCGGCGCGAACAGCATGCCGCGCTGCTGCCGGTCGCTGACCACCACGCGCAGGGTGCATTGTCCGAGATCGGTGATGACGCGCGCGAAGCTGCCATGGGCGACGCCCGATTTCAGCGCGTCATCGGGATGAACCTCGACAAACGGCTCCGGCAGATGCTGGCCCAGCCGCTGGCTCATGCCGGTGCGGGTCATGGTGTGCCACTGGTCGCGGATGCGGCCGGTGTTGAGCCGTAGCGGCCGTCCCGCCGTGGTCTCGGTTTTCAGCGCCGGAATTTCCGGCGCGATGAAGCGGGCTTTGTGGTCGTTCGAATAAAAATGACCGTCGGCAAAGAACCGGGCCTGCGGCTCGGTATCCCCCAAGCGATGCGGCCACAGCACCGGCGACATCGTATCGAACGCCTCGTCCGACAGCGATTTCAGCGCGCCGATATCGAAATCACGGCCGCCGCTGTTCTCGAACGCCGACAGCCCTGCATGTTCGCGGAAAATTTCCGCCGCCGAATTGAACGCGAAGGCCGCGCCGAACCCAAGACGCTTTGCGACTTCATTGACGATCCACCAATCCGGCTTGGCCTCGCCAGGAGGCTCAAGAAACGCGCGCTGCCGCGAGATGCGCCGCTCGGAATTGGTCACGGTGCCGGATTTTTCGCCCCAGGCCTGCGCCGGCAGCAGCACATGTGCGCCGGCGTTGACGGTGTCGTTGGAGGCTACATTCTCCGAGATCACGAACAGTTCGAGTTTCTTCAACGCCGCACGCGCGGCATCGGCGTCCGGCAATGACACTGCGGGGTTGGTGCCCATCACCCACAACGCCTTGATCTCGCCCCGCGCAATCGCTTCGAACATCTGGACGGCTTTCAGCCCCTCATGCGTCGCGATCCGCGGCGCTTTCCAGAACCGGCGCACGCGATCGATATCCGGCGGCGTGAAACCCATATGCGCGGCGAGCGTATTGGCGAGGCCGCCGACTTCGCGGCCGCCCATCGCATTGGGCTGCCCGGTTAGCGAAAACGGCGACGCGCCTGACTTGCCGATCCGTCCGGTCGCAAGATGGCAATTGAGGATCGCGTTGACCTTGTCGGTACCCTGCGCGGACTGATTGACGCCTTGCGAATACAGCGTGACCACGCGCGGCGTGGAGGCGAACATCTGAAAAAAGGTCGCGACATCCGGTTCGGATAGTCCGGTCGCCAGCGCAGTCGCGGCCACGCTGCCGGCCATGCTTCGCGCCCGCGCCAGCGCGTCGTCGAAACCGCTGGTGTGATTGTCGATGTAATCCTGATCGAGCGCGTCACTATTGGCAAGATGGGCCAGCAATCCGGAAAACAGCGCCGTGTCCGTGCCGGGCTTCAATCCGAGGAACAAATCGGCATCGCCCGCGGTGTCGGTTCGGCGCGGATCGATCACGACGATGCGCGCGCCGCGTTTCTGTTTGTTGGCCAGCATGCGCTGGAACAGAATCGGATGGCACCATGCGGCGTTGGAGCCGACCAGCACCAGCAAATCAGCCTCGTCGAGATCTTCATAGCAGCCCGGCACGGTATCGGCGCCGAAGGCGCGGCGATGGCCCGCAACCGATGAGGCCATGCACAGCCGGGAATTGGTATCGACATTGGCGCTGCCGATGAAACCTTTCATCAGCTTGTTGGCGACGTAATAGTCTTCGGTCAGCAATTGCCCGGAGAGATAAAACGCCACCGCGCCCGGGCCGTCGCGCGCGACGATGTGCTGGAAGCGATGCGCGACGTGATCGAGCGCATCGGTCCACGCCACCCGCTCCATCGATCCCTTGCTGACGCGGATCATCGGATAGAGCAGGCGTTCCTCAAGGCTCAGCGTTTCGCCCAGCGCCGAGCCCTTCGAGCACAGCCGTCCGAAATTGGCGGGATGCTCGGGATCGCCCGAGATCGCCGCACCGCCGCGGCCATCCGCGGTCGCCAATACGCCGCAGCCCACGCCGCAATAGGGACAGGTGGTGCGTGTGGCGCGCAGGGCTGGATCGACGGCGGTCACAGACATAATCCCATGGCGTCACGCCGCCTTCGAGAGGATCGGATGCGGGCGGCCGAACATCATGTCGGCACGGATGGGCGCGATGGATTCCCTTGTGCGGATCAATTCGAGATACCAGAGCGCATCGCCGGTTTCGCCGACCAGCACCGCGCCGATCAGCCGGCCCTCCGAGATCACCAGCTTCTTGTAGGTGCCGCGTTTGAGATCGGTCAACACGATGGCTTCGCTGCCTTCCTTGCCGAGGAAATCGCCCGCAGAAAACACACTGACGCCGGAGACTTTCAGATTGGTGGCGACGACGCTGCCGCTGTAGTTGGCGGAAGCTTTGCCCGCCAGATGCTGCGCCAGCACCCGGCCCTGCTCATAGGCCGGCTCGACCAGGCCGTAACAGATGCCGCGATGCTCGGCGCATTCGCCGAGCGCGAAAATATCCGGCGCGCCGGTCTGCAGATGATCATCCACGACGATGCCGCGATTGACGGGAATGCCGGCGTCGCGCGCCAGCGCGATATTCGGGCGAATGCCCGCGGCGAAGATCACCGCCTCGGCTTCGATCCGGCGTCCATCCGTCAGTTCGACGCCTTCGACATGGGTCTCGCCATGAATCCGCGCGGTGTTGGCATTGAGCAGAACTTCGATGCCCTTGCGCTCGACCAGCGATTTCAGCAATTCACCGGCGGGTACGTCGAGCTGACGCTCCATCAGCCGGTCCATCAGATGCAGCAGCGTCACCGGCGCGCCGGCTTTGGCGAGGCCATAGGCGGCTTCCAGTCCCAACAGTCCGCCGCCGACCACGACCACGCGCTTCTTCTGCGCGGCGAGCGTCAGCAACAGGTCGACATCGCGGCTGTCGCGAAAGGTATTGACGCCGATCAGGTCGGCGCCGGGCACGTTGAGCCGCAGCGGCGTCGAGCCGGTGGCGAGCACCAGCCTGGAGAACGCCATGCTTTCTTCGTTGGCAATCTTGAGCTCGCGGCGGCCGACATCGACTTCGGTGACCGCGCAGCCATATTTCAGGGTGACACCGCGATCGCGCCACCAACTCGCGGGCCTGAGCTCGATATCATGGGACGCGGTTTCGCCGGCCAGCACCGACGACAGCAGCACGCGGTTATAAGCGAGCCGCGGCTCCTCGCCGATCACGGCGATGGCGTAGCGTCCGAGCGCAACCTTCGCCAGTTCGTCGACCAGACGGGCAGCCGCCATACCATTGCCGACGATCACAAGCGGTTCACTCACGGGCGTATCCTTACTCGGCCGCTTGAGGGCGACCGTACGCTTCGGAAATCATGTAGCCGGACAGCGTTCCGTAAGCCGTGGTCCAGGCTGCCGCGACGTCGGGTGTCCAGCTATCGCCAAGTCCCTTTTCCAGCGTCCACAGCAAGGCTGCACCGACGACGGGATAATGCTCGGCTTTCGCGCCGTAGCTGACATGGCGCGTGGCCAGCGCGCTCGCGGCAGGCAGGATCGACGGCAGATCGCCGAGCCCTTTCACCACGGCGGCCAGCATCATCATCAGCTTGCGGCGCTGCTCGGTCATATCAGCGGGAAACATCGCCTTCACCGCCGGCGCGATTTCGAACAGGCGGTCGTAGAATAAAACCGCAGCGGTCTCCGAAATCGGCACGACCTTGGCGAAGCTGTCTTGAACGAGTTTGACTTGGTCAGGTGTCATTTAAAAATCCTCCTGATGTTGGCCTTGTTTCCCATTCCTCTCCCCGCGTGCGGGGAGAGGTTTATCAACGCTTCCGTCAGATCCGCGCTTCGGCGAGGCTGGTCGCCCCCGATGTCACCGGGCTCTTGCGCAGATAGAAGAACCAGGTGAACGCGAGGCAGACCGCGTAGAATCCGAGATAGATCAACAGCGCGAGCTGCGGACCGCCGGTCAGGGCGATCGACTTGCCGAAACCACTCGGGATCAGGTAGCCGCCGCAGGCGCCCACCGCGCCGATAAAGCCAAGCGCGGCGCCGCTCTCGATGCTGGCCGTCTTGAGCGCAAGCGCGCGGCCGGCTTCGCCGGTGCCTTTTGCCTTGCGCAGATTCTCCTCGCGGAAAATCGAGGGGATCATCCGGTAGGTCGATCCGTTGCCGATGCCGGTGGTGACAAACAAAATCAGGAACATCACGAGGAAGCCGGTAAAGTCCTTGATTCCGACGAAATACAGCACGCCGACGGTGGCGGCGCCCATCGCGATGAAATTCCAGAACGTCATGATCGCGCCGCCGATCTTGTCGGCGAGCAGGCCGCCGAGCGGACGCGACAGCGAGCCTACCAGCGGTCCAAGAAACGCGATGGCGATCGTGACCGCCGGGAATTGCGTCTTGATCAGCAGCGGAAACGCCGCGGAGTAGCCGATGAAGGAACCGAACGTCCCGACATAGATGAACGCCATGATCCAGGTGTGCTTGTTCTTCACGATCGCCAGCTGGTTCTTGAACGAGGACTTGGCCGAGGTGAGATTGTTCATGAAGAACACCGCGCCGAACACCGCGATGATGATCGGCAACACCCACATCAGGCCGGCATTCTGCAGATAGACGCCGGAGACCGGACTGGCCTGATAGAGATTGATCAGGCCGATGCCCATCAGAAGCGGCGTGATCAATTGCACGCTGCTGACGCCGATATTTCCGCCGGCCGCGTTGAGACCAAGCGCCCAGCCCTTCATGCGGTCGGGATAGAAGAACGAGATGTTGGTCATGCTGGAAGCGAAGTTGCCGCCGCCGAGACCGGCGGTCGAAGCCACCAGCAGCATCAGCCAGAACGGCGTGGCCGGCTGGCTGACGAAATAGGCCAGCCCGAGGGTCGGAATGAAAAGCACCATCGCGCTGAAGATGGTCCAGTTGCGGCCGCCGAACGTCGTCACGGCAAAGGTATAGGGAAATCGCATCAGCGAGCCGATCAATCCCGGTATCGCCACCAGCTGAAACAGTTCGTCGGTGCTGTAGTGGAATCCGGCCGCCGGCAATTTGGTCGCGACGATGCTCCAGATCAGCCAGACCGAAAACCCGACATGCTCGGCAACGATCGACCAGATCAGATTGCGCCGGGCGACGGTTTTGCCGGTGGAATTCCAGAACGCTTCATCCTCCGGCTTCCATTCCGAGATCCAGGTCTGGTTCGGCGTCTGGTTCGGCGTCGGGGTCGTGCTCATTAAAGATGTCCTTTCTCAACGATAGGCGCGGCCATCGGGGGATCGCGCTCAAGACACAGGGGCGCGCTCTGGGGAGGCCCCAGTCTGGCGGTCGTGCAATTCGGATGATTGGTTTCGAGGGACGGCATCAATGGCGTCAGCACGAGCTATTCAAGCTTTGTGCCAAGCCGCCACAGCGCTAAAAGTCGTTTAATTATAAATAGTTGTCTCTGATGCCGCCAAAACGCGGACGGAGAGTTCGCTTGCAAAATTTGCGATTCGCTCAATCCGTGTGCGGTGCACAAAAATTAAGCGTGCGAGTTCGCGAAATCAGAAACGACGATTTGCGCGAGCCACCCACGCAACATGCGCGACATCTGTGCATTTGCACAAATCTGTGGCGTCACGCGGCATTATACGCGCGCCTGCTACGAATTTTCGTCTTCGATCCCTGACAAACCGGGGTTTTTTATCCAATCCATGGTTGGCATGTCGATTGCTCTTATTCGTAGCAAGTCAACGAAGACTGCGGTCCGCCGGATTGTTGAAGCCGCTTTGGCTGAAACCTCACGGACAAGCTCCAGGCCATCTCACCGAGGCAAGCCGCCTCAGCGGGAAAAGCTCGGCGCCGTCGTCGTGTGACAACAATCCAAAGACGGACGCCGAAATATTCGCGGGCCACGCAGCATAACGGCGCGCGTTTGGGGAATGGGAATCCGGCTCACGCAACGCTTGCGGTTCGCCGGACGATCGGCGCTTTGAATTTCGCTACGAACAAAAGGAATTGCAATGTCATACCTCGTGCCTTCGGAATTCGTCACCAAGATGGTGGATGCCGGCGAATCCAAAATCTTCATGTCCACCCGGGATACGCTCATCCGCGGCTATATGGCCGGCGCGATCCTCGCACTGGCCGCCTGGTTCGCCGTCACGATCAACGTCAACACCGGCCAGCCGCTGGTTGGCGCAATCTTGTTTCCCGTCGGATTCTGCATGTTGTATCTGCTGGGATTC
Source organism: uncultured Alphaproteobacteria bacterium (assembly GCA_963790595.1). Lineage (GTDB taxonomy): Bacteria > Pseudomonadota > Alphaproteobacteria > Rhizobiales > Xanthobacteraceae > Bradyrhizobium. The sequence goes on from CAWBPE010000011.1 coordinate 23,693, forward strand.
GATCTCCTGACCGGCGTGTTCGTTCTCACGCCATTGGCATTGATCGACAAGCGGCCGGGCGTGACGCTCAGTGGCGTGCTCCGAAACTGGGGTCTGGTGTTCATCGGCAACTTCGCCGGCGCGCTTACGGTCGCCTTCATGATGGCGTTCGTGACGACCTTCGGCTTCACGCAGGACCCGGACAAGGTCGGCATGACCATCGGAAATGTCGGCGAAGCGCGAACGCTCGGCTACGCATCGCACGGCGCGGCCGGCATGGCGACGTTGTTTCTGCGCGGCATGCTGTGCAACTGGATGGTCTCCACCGGCGTCGTCGGCGCCATGATCTCGACCACGGTCCCCGGCAAGGTCATCGCGATGTGGATGCCGATCATGGTGTTCTTCTACATGGTGTTCGAGCATTCGGTCGTGAACATGTTCCTGTTTCCGTCGGGGCTGATGCTGCACGCCAAGTTCTCGATCATGGACTATTTCATCTGGAACGAAATCCCGACCGTGCTCGGCAATCTCGTTGGCGGGCTTTCGTTCACCGGCCTCACCCTCTACGCCACCCACGTCAGGACCGCCCCGAAGCGTGACGCTGCCACGACGACGATCCGCACCGCTGCCTGATTCAAGCAGGCAAAGGAGCTTCTTCGAAAAGGAGCCTTGTTCTTTAAGGAGCCTTGCCTGATGAAGGTGAGGCTCCTTTTTCTTTAATCCCTTTGGCTTCTGGCGCCATGCATGCCCCATGAATTGCAGATATCGATTGGGCAATGTTCTGATAGAGGCCGCAAGGCGATCAATCAGGATTTTCACGGCGCGTTGATTCCGACCGAGCCGTTATTGGGCTCGAAAGGCATCGCCATCGTGCTGGCGGACGGCATCAGCAGCAGCAATGTCAGCCAGATCGCCAGCGAGTCCGCGGTCAAGAGTTTCCTGACCGATTATTACTGCACCTCGGAATCCTGGTCGGTCAAAACATCCGTGCAACGCGTGCTGGCCGCGACCAATTCCTGGCTGCACGCGCAGACAAGGCGAAGCCAGTATGCCTACGATAACGATAAGGGGTACGTCTGCACGCTCAGCGCCATGGTCATCAAGTCAACCACCGCGCATCTTTTCCACATCGGCGATTCCCGCATCTATCGCGTGGCCGGCAACACGCTCGAACAGCTCACGTCAGACCACCGGGTCGTCGTCTCATCCGAGCAGAGCTATTTAAGCCGGGCATTGGGGATCAATCCCCAGATCGAAATCGATTACCAGGCGATCCAAATCGAAAAAGGCGATGTCTTCGTGCTGGCGACCGACGGCGTCTACGAACACGTCGCCACGCGCTTCGCCGCCAAGACGATCGCCGACAACTCGCAAGATCTGGACCGCGTAGCAAAAATCATCGTCGAAGAAGCCTTGCTTCGGGGCAGCCAGGACAATCTGACCATCCAGATCGTCCGTATCGATGAGGTGCCCAACGGAGACGCCAGCGAGGTTTTCGGGCAAACGTCGGGACTGCCGCTGCCGCCGCTGCTGGAAGCGCGAGCGCTGTTCGACGGCTACAGAATTGTCCGGGAATTGCACGGCAGCAGCCGAAGCCACATCTATCTGGCGGTCGACATCGAAACCGACACACTGGTCGCGCTGAAGATTCCATCGATCGATCTGCGCGACGATCCGGCCTATCTGAAACGCTTCATGATGGAAGAGTGGGTCGCCCGCCGCCTCGACAGTCCGCACGTCCTGAAGCCCTGCCTGCATTCCCGCAAGCGCAACTATCTCTACGTCGTGACGGAATACATCGAGGGGCAAACCCTCAAGCAGTGGATGATCGACAATCCAAAACCCGATCTCGAAACCGTGGGCGGCATTGTGGAGCAAATCGCCAAGGGCCTGCGCGCCTTCCATCGCAAGGAAATGCTGCACCAGGATACACGGCCCGACAACATCATGATCGACAAGACCGGCACCGCGAAAATCATCGATTTCGGGTCGACCAAAATCGCCGGCGTCGCCGAAGCCGCCCCGCCCAACGAACCTCAAGACATTCTGGGCACCGCGCAGTACACCGCACCGGAATATTTCGTTGGAGAAAACGGCTCGCCGCGCTCCGACATGTTCTCGCTTGGCGTGATCACCTATCAGATGCTGACGGGAAAACTGCCGTATGGCGCGGAGGTCGCGAAGGCCAGAACCCGGTCGCAATTCAACAAATTGCGGTACCGCTCAGCCGTCGATGACAACAGCGAGATTCCGGCCTGGATCGATGGTGCGCTGCAAAAAGCCGTGCATCCCGATCCGTCCAAACGTTACGAAAGCCTGTCGGAATACACCTTCGATCTCCGCCATCCCAACGCGAAGTATCTCAATGCTTCGCGCACGCCGCTGATGGAACGCAATCCCCTGCCGTTCTGGAAATGCACGACAGCCATCCTGATATGCATTGTCGTGGTACTGCTGGCCATGTTGCATAGCGTGCATCCCTGACGCAAAACGCCGATGTACATTCCGGCGGTTCAGGTTAAATGAGCTGAAACCGCCGCCTGGAAGTCGGCCCGTCACCTCGAAATTCTCGATACTTGCTCGACGCATAAAGGACAGACCATGCCTGCCTATCGCTCCCGAACCACAACCCATGGCCGCAACATGGCGGGCGCCCGCGGCCTCTGGCGCGCCACCGGCATGAAGAACGAGGATTTTGGCAAGCCGATCATCGCCGTGGTCAATTCGTTCACGCAATTTGTTCCCGGTCACGTGCATCTCAAGGACCTCGGGCAATTGGTGGCGCGGGAGATCGAAAAGGCCGGCGGCGTCGCCAAGGAGTTCAACACCATCGCGGTCGATGATGGCATCGCCATGGGACACGACGGGATGCTTTATAGTCTCCCCTCGCGGGAAATCATCGCCGACAGCGTCGAATACATGGTCAATGCGCATTGCGCCGACGCGATGGTGTGCATCTCCAATTGCGACAAGATCACGCCGGGCATGCTGATGGCGGCGTTGCGGATCAACATCCCGACGGTGTTCGTGTCGGGCGGCCCGATGGAGTCCGGCAAGGTCAATATCAAGGGCAAGATCCGGTCGGTCGATCTGATCGATGCCATGGTCGCCGCCGCCGACGACACCGTCAGCGATGCCGAGGTCGAAGTGATCGAACGATCCGCATGCCCCACCTGCGGGTCCTGCTCTGGCATGTTCACGGCCAATTCCATGAACTGCCTGACCGAGGCGCTCGGTCTGGCACTGCCCGGCAACGGCTCGGTGCTGGCGACCCATGCCGACCGCAAGGGTCTTTTTGTCGAGGCCGGCCATCTGATCGTCGATCTGGCGCGCCGTTACTACGAACAGGAAGACGAGACCGCGTTGCCGCGTTCGATCGCCAGCTTCAAGGCCTTCGAAAACGCCATGACGCTGGATATCGCGATGGGCGGTTCGACCAACACCGTGCTGCATTTACTGGCCGCCGCTTATGAAGGTCAAATTCCGTTTACGATGCAGGATATCGATCGTCTCTCCCGCCGGGTGCCGGTGCTGTGCAAGGTCGCCCCCTCGGTGCCCGACGTGCATCTGGAGGACGTTCACCGCGCCGGCGGCGTGATGGCCATTCTCGGCGAACTCGACCGCGCCGGCCTGATCAATCGCGGCCTGCCGATGGTGCACTCTGGTTCGATCGAGGACGCGCTGGACCGCTGGGACATAAAGCGCACCCGCAGTGAAAGTGTCCGCACCTTTTTCAGGGCCGCGCCGGGCAACGTGCCGACGCAGGTCGCGTTCAGCCAGGAGCGCCGCTTCGAGGAAGTCGATACCGATCGCGCCGCGGGCTGCATCCGTGATGCCGAGCACGCGTTTTCGAAAGATGGTGGCCTTGCGGTCTTGTTCGGCAACCTCGCCGTCGACGGTTGCATCGTGAAGACCGCCGGCGTCGACGAAGGCATCCTGAAATTCGAAGGCCCGGCGCGAATCTTCGAAAGCCAGGACGCCGCGGTCGAAGGCATTCTCGGCGGCAAGATCAAGGCGGGGGATGTGGTCGTGGTTCGCTACGAGGGACCGCGCGGCGGACCCGGCATGCAGGAGATGCTCTATCCCACCAGCTACATCAAATCGAAGGGCCTAGGGAAAACCTGCGCCCTGATCACCGACGGCCGTTTCTCCGGCGGATCGTCAGGGCTTTCGATCGGGCATATCTCGCCGGAAGCCGCCGAGGGCGGCTTGATCGGGCTGGTGGAGGACGGCGACCGCATCGCCATCGATATTCCGGCCCGCTCCATCCGCCTTGTTGTCGACGAGGCCATTCTGAACCAGCGCCGTGAAGCGACGCTGGCTCGCGGGGCCGAGGCATGGAAGCCGGCCAAACGCGCACGCAAGGTGACGATGGCGCTCAAGGCCTATGCCGCGCTGACGACCAGCGCCGCACGTGGCGCGGTACGCGTGGTCCCGGAATAGATCGCAATGAAAAATTTCGCGCTGTCGTGGACATTCTGGGCGCTGCTTTCGGCAGCCTTCGCAGCGCTCACGGCCATCTTCGCGAAGATCGGAATTGAAAACGTAAATTCGGATTTTGCGACCTTTATCCGGACCATTATCATCCTGATATTGGCGGCATTGATCGTGGTTGCGACCGGCAACTGGCAGCAGCCGTCCACGGTGTCCGCCCGAACCTGGACTTTTCTGATCCTGTCCGGATTGGCAACCGGCGCGTCCTGGATCTGCTATTTTCGCGCGCTGAAGCTTGGAGACGCCGCCCGTGTCGCGCCGATCGACAAGCTCAGCGTCGTCTTCGTCGCGGTGTTTGCGGTATTGTTTCTCGGTGAAAAACTCTCGACCACCAATTGGCTGGGGATCACCTTGATAGCCGCCGGCGCCATACTCGTCGGATATCGAGCTTAGGCACTGCACGTGCAGCGCTTACGAGCGGCGCTGCACGTGGTTAGCGAGTGAAGGAAAACCGGCTGATATCCGCCGGTGTCCGTCAAGCGTCCTCGGTCACCGCCATCATCGGCTTCGGCGCGACACCCTTACCCGGCCTCACGCGGAAATTATAGGTCATCAAATGCCAGGGCGTAGAGCCGGCGGGCTTGCCGTCGGGCATGTTGGCATCGGTGCGTTTCTCGATCTTGGAGATCAACTCCTCCTTCACGCCGAACACGACGTCGGAGTCGATGTACTTGTCGCCCTCGATGAAGACGTGGGTGACCAGCGGCTCATGGCCGGCCGCGTTGACCAGAAAATGCACATGCGCCGGCCGGTACGGATGACGCCGCACCTCCAGGATCATCTGGCCGACCGGCCCGTCGGTCGGGATCGGATAGCTGCAGGGCAAAATGGTGCGGAAGGAGATCCGGCCATCCTCATCGGTGATGAAGCGCGCCCGGGATGACGGACCTGAGGTCTCGTAGTCAGGCCGTTGCGAGTCATAATAGCCGTCATCGTCGGCGTGCCAGACATCGACCGGGACATTCGCCAGCGGCTTGCCTTCGAGATCGGTCACCCGGCTCTGCACGAACATCTTCTCGCCATCCAGTTTGGGAGAGATGTCGCTGCCATGCGGCATCGCCTTGTGCTCGCCGACATAGAACGGGCCGAGCACGGTGGTCTCGGTGGCGCCTTCGCGTTCGCGATGGTTCACCGCGTCGACCAGCATCGAAACCCCGAGCACGTCCGACAGCAGGATGAATTCCTGCCGGCTCGGGGTGCATTTCTGGCCGACACGGGTCAGAAAATCGATGGCGTATTCCCATTCACCGAAGGTCAGATCGGTCTTGCGGACATAGGCATGCAGCGACTTCACCAGTTCTTCTATCAGGAATTTGACCCGCGGATCCGGCGTCTCTTCAAAGCTCTCGATCACGGCGGCGGTGAGTTCGGTGTCGTTGAATTGGGGCATGGTTGTTGTCCTGCGGGTTACACCATTGTGGGCGCGAGCCTACACCAGAGATATGGCAATGATAAGCGGTCCGCGATTGGAACAGAACGGACTTTTCGGCTATCAAGACCGCCCGCGTCAGCTTCCGGAGACCTTCCGATGTTAGCCCCCGCCTCGCCCGAATCCGCCGGCATGTCCAAAGCGGCCTTCGATCGCCTCGAAAGTCACCTGAAGACCCGCTACATCGAGGCCGGCCGCTTTCCGGGAACGCAGCTTTTGGTCTATCGCCGCGGCCAGGTGGTGCACAGCGCGGTGCAGGGTTTTGCCGATATCGAACGCAAAACCGTCATGAAAGACGACACCATCTTTCGCATCTATTCGATGACCAAACCGATCACCTCGGTGGCCTTCATGATGCTGTTCGAGGAGGGCCGCGTCGCGCTCGACGAACCCGTCCATAAATACATCCCGGAATGGAAGAACCTCGGCGTTTTCCAGGCCGGGACCAGGCCGGCCTTCCTGACCAGGCCGCCGTCGCGGCCGATGCTGATCGTGGACCTGCTGCGCCACACCTCCGGCCTGACCTACGGCTTCCAGCAGCGCTCCAATGTGGATGCGGCCTATCGCGAAATGAAAGTCGGCGAGATCGAGAAAGCCGGATCGCTGCAATCGATGATCGAGGATCTGGCGAAAACGCCGCTGGAATTCTCACCCGGCGAGGCCTGGAACTATTCGGTTTCGACCGACGTGATCGGCTATCTCATCGGCAAAATCAGCGGCAAGCCTTTTGAGCAGTTTCTGCAGGAACGTATTTTGGGCCCGCTCGGCATGAAGGACACCGGCTTTTTCGTACCCGCCGACAAGGCGCATCGCCTCGCGGCGTGTTATCAGGCCAATCCGCAGGGCGTCACGACGGCGACCGGCCGCCAGGACGGCCTGACCCTGCAGGATGACCCGACCACCAGTTCCTTCCTGACGCCCCCCTCCTTGATTTCAGGCGGCGGGGGCCTGTGCTCGACGGCATCAGATTATCTGACCTTCTGCCGCGCCTTGCTTAATGGCGGCGAACTCGACGGTGTGCGGCTGCTCGGCCCGAAGACGCTGGCGCTGATGACGGCCAATCACCTGCCCGGCGGACGCGACCTGCCGCAAATGTCGCGATCGCTGTTCTCCGAGGCGTCCTATGACGGCATCGGCTTCGGCCTCGGCTGGTCGGTGACGTTGAATCCGGCGCAAACCCTGATTCCCGGCAGCGCCGGCGAATATGCGTGGGGCGGCGCGGCAACGACCACGTTCTGGATCGATCCCGCCGAAGAGCTGATCGCCATTTTCATGACCCAGGTACTGCCGTCGAGCGCCTATCCGATCCGGCGCGAGCTGCGCACCATGGTCTATGCGGCGATTACCAACAGCAATCTTTAGCCCCCCCCCCGCACTGCAACACGCCGATCCCTGCGGGAAACCACCTCGCGGCCCAAATTGTTTGGCGCGTATCAGCCACTTCTCCTATGTTTTCCGGAACGCGGGCGGTCATACCGACTTATCGTGTGCCTTTAAGCCGGAGTTTGAGTGCCGAAGCCCTCACTGCCCATGCGACTGGCTCTTCTGGTCGCCGGAACCGCGCTGCCGCTGATTATTTTTGCGGCCGTCATTGTTTTCCAGGACTACGAGCGTGACCGCCAGGACGCCGAACGGCGGGTGGTCGAAACCGTGCGCAGTATCCGCCTGGTGCTCGATTCCGAGGTGCAGCGCGTCACCGGCGGGCTGCAGGTGCTGGCGCTGACCGACACGCTGCGGGGCGGCGATTTTGCGAACTTTCGCCGCATCGCGCTGGGCTTTCTCGACCAATACGGCAAGAACGGCGTCGTGATCGTGGCCGACCGCGAAGGCCGCCAGATGTTCTCGACCATTTCGCCGGATACGCCGAGCCTTCCGCCGCGCAACAACCGTGAAATCATCGAGAAGGTTTTCAAGACCAAAATGCCGCAATACTCCAATCTGTTCATGGGCTCGATGCGCAAGGAGCCGCTGCTGACGGTCGAGGTGCCGGTGCTTCGTGACGGCGACGTTCTCTACGACATCTCGTTCAGCCCGCCGACCGATATCTTCCAGTCGATCCTCGACAAGCAGCGCCCGGATGAGAACTGGACAATCTCGATTTTCGACCGCGACGGCGTCAACTTTGCGCGCGTTCCAAATCCGCGCGAGACCTTCGGCAAGCGCGCCTCGCCATTACTGTATGCCGGAATGTCCGGGATGTCCGGCAGGCCCGAGGCCTCGCTGCCGACGGTGTCGCTGGAGGGGGTGGCGCTGATTACGACGTTTGCGCGATCCCCGCTCACCGGATGGACGGTGGCGGCCGGCATTTCGGAACGCTCCTTGGTCGGTCCGCTCTGGCGCAATCTGGCGATCACCAGTGTAATCGGCGCCTTCCTGCTTCTGACTGGCCTTGCCTTTGCGGTGCGGATGGCGACGACGATCGCACGCGGCGAGATGCTGCATAATCTTTTGATCGAGGAGCTCAATCACCGGGTCAAGAACACGCTGGCGATCGTGCAGGCGATCGCAGTGCAGACCTTTCGAAGCGCCAGCCGCGACGAGCGCAACAAGTTCGAGGGCCGGCTCGGCGCACTGGCCGAAGCGCATAATCTGTTGAACACCGAGAAGTGGCAGGGCGCCGAATTGCAGGACGTCGTCGGCCGCGTGCTGCGGCCTTATCTGCTGAACAATCCGGACCGGTTGCGGATGTCGGGGCCGAAGGTGCCGCTGGCGCCGCGGCTGGCGGTGGTGCTGTCGATGATCGTGCACGAGATCGCGACCAACGCCGCAAAATATGGCGCGCTGTCCAACGAAAATGGCACCATCCGGCTGGATTGGGAAATCATCACCGAAAACGCCCGGCCGAACCTGCGATTGATATGGGCCGAGGCCGGCGGCCCTCTTGTCGTCGCACCGGTACGGCGCGGTTTCGGCTCGCGGCTGATCGAACGCAGTGCGCGGGACCAGCTCGGCGGCGAAGCCACCATCGATTTCCTGCCACGCGGCGCGGTCTATACGGTGGTCTGCTCGCTTGAGGACGAGGGGTAGGACTCTCTTATATTTGACGCGTTTTCTTGACGCGAACCGGTACCCACGGAGCCTGTCATCGGGCGCGCATTCGCGCGACCCGTTGGCTCGAAAACGCTATGAGTTACTTGACCAGCTTGAGCGAGACTGCGGAACGTCCGCCCTGACTTTGAGGCGATTTCGGGTCGCGCGGCGCTTCGGACAATTCCTCATCCTGCACCATCGCATCGCATAGCGCCTTCAATTCCGAATCCGCGATCCGGTTGAGTTTGATCCGAAGCTCGAGAATCGCCACCGACACCAATTGCGCGGTCTCGCGATTACCGCTGGCGACAAGCGCCCCCTGGCACTCCTCAAGCGTGGCCAGAATCGAAAGCAGTCGTTCTTCTGAATTAGCCACCAGCGTTTTTTCCGTCACCGAGCTTGCCAGGTAAAATCGAGGCGATCCAGTCGGTTTGTCCATAAACCCCTCCCCGCTCCAAATAGTCCGGATATTCTCGAAAAGACGCGGACAATTTCTTCGCTGCAAAAGTATGCGACATAGTTGCTGCTTCGATCAAGCTCGACAGACGGGCTGCCCTGCCCGCACCCCCGGCACGCCCCACGCTGCCGGCGCATTACCTCGTCACGCGATAACGGAAGCGAGAATAGCACGGCGGCTGCCGTGTTCGAATGCCAAACGCAGCTTCCCGTAAAAAAATCCATGCGGCGGCTGCGATGGCATCGGCGCGCCAACACGGACACCGGCTGCAAGCCCCTCGTAATTTTTTCAACGCGGGGATGGACTGTTCAACACCGGCGCGGCGCTTCGGCCACCCGTAATTTCCCGGGGAGACCGCTCCATTGCCCCAAATTGGCTCATCCACCCGGTAATTATAAACGTTCAAAATCCCCATTTCTTGAACCCGCCGTGGTTGTGGTCCGTATAATATTCTGCCAAGTCTAGTGTACGGAACAGGGCGTATAGGCGTCTGGCGCTAGAGACGGCGTCGTTCAGGAAACGGATCCCCGCGAGGTGCGGAACATTGTACCTCTCAAGATCGAAGTACGACCGTCATCCATCAGTACGCGTCAGTTTCCAGGGGTTTAAGAGACTATTTGACCCATTCAAGCGAGGCCAAAGCGGTATATAAGGGGAAACCCTGACCCTTCCCCATTTCGTTTGGGGGGCTTCACGACCGAAGGACGGTAAAAGCAGTTATGAACAAATCAGTCGCAAAGAAGATGAAGCAGCGTAGCGCCGGCAAGCCGGATATCGAACTTGGCAAGCGCATCCGGTTGCGGCGTGTCGAGCAGCGGATTTCCCAGGCGGAACTCGGTGACCAGCTCGGCGTCAGCTTCCAGCAGGTTCAGAAATACGAGAAGGGGGTCAACCGCGTCGGTGCCGCCCGTCTTCAGCAGATCGCTACCGCGCTCGATGTGCCCGTCACGTTCTTCTACGACGGCGACGGCAAGGCGCGGGAAGTCGAGAGCCTGCTGTTTCTGGACAGCGCGTTCAGCCTCCGGCTGCTGCGGGCCTACAGCAAGATCAAGGACCAGACCGTCCAGCGTCAGCTGGTGTCCTTGATGGAATCCATTGCTGCCAACGAAGATTGACGCCGCGCCCGCCTGACTGCCTGAGATCGGCTCGGCTAATTGCAGCCGGGCCACTCTAGCTCGCCGCGCCGCGAATACGGTCGATCAAGTCAAGCGGATCGGCCGGCAGCGCGTTGCCGCGCCACGCCACGTGCTGATCGGGCCGCGACAACACCAGCGCATGATCGAGATCGCCGGTGGCCTGCCGCGCCGCGTCGAGCACCCGAAGCGGCAGTTCGCGGCGGCGGGCGGCGGTCTCCAGCGCGGTGACATCCAGCGCCGAATTGAATCGCAGCAGCGTGAACTCCGGCCCCATCGCGTCGTAGAGCGACCCACCGTCCGCGCGCCACAGATGCGGCGTGCGGCAGCCCGGGACCGTCGAGGGCGTGTAGCTGTTCATCGTGTAGGCCGGGTGTTCGGCGCCGTCATAGGCGATGATCGGCGAACGATCATAGTAAGTGCCGAAGTTGAGACCGGCGCAGGCATATTGCTGGACGTTGATCTCGTAGCTCAGGCGCCCGACTTCCTGCCGCGCGCACTCGCCCTTCGGCCCCACCGCCTCGATGTCATCGGGCACCGCGCCGCGGCGGCGGATTTCCGCCTCGGCATGTGACATCGCGAATCGCGAGACCTGGCTGGTGATCGGCCAGCGCTCCGCCTCATAGGCGTCGAGAATGGCTGAAGGCGCCCAGCCGTTGAGATGCGCGGCCAACAACCACGACAGGTTCATCGCGTCGGCTATGCCCGCATTCATGCCGTACCCGGCATAGGGCACCCAGATATGCGCCGCATCGCCGGCGATGAATGCGCAGCGGTCGCGAAATCTGTTGGCGATCAGCCGCCGCCCGAACCAGTCCTCCCGCGAGAGGATGTCGTAATGGAAGTCCGCGCCGACGCCGAGGATGGTCCGGATACAGGCATCGCGATCCACCGAATCGAAGTCACCCTCGCCGGGCTTCATATAATTGTGGACCAGCCAGCGCTCGCGGCCGTCGATCGCATAGACCATGCCGGAGCGGCGCGGATTGACCACGCCGGTGCCCCAGGCGCGCTCGTGATTTTGAAGGCCGATCAGATCGGGCGCGCGAATGTAGGTCGACTGCACGCGCTGCACGACGGCGTCGCCGGCCAGTTCAGCACCGATCGCCTTGCGCACGATCGAGCGCGCGCCGTCGCAGCCGATGAGATAGCGGCAACTCAATCCGCTGACCATGCCGGTTTCGAGATCGCGTAACGTCAGGCGCGCGGAAGTATCCTCGACCACGACAGCCTCGACCGAGGTCCGGTTGATGATTCGGATGCGCGGCTGCGCCGCGGCGTGTTCGAACAGGATTGGTTCGAGAAAGATCTGGTTGATGCGATGCGGCGGTTCTGGCGTAGGCCAGTTGCAATCCGGGCCATCCTTGGCCGTAAAACGATCGCGGCGGCACGGGATCGGAATCCGCGTCAGTTCCTGTCCCGTAAACGTGGTGCGATAGACGATGTCGTGCGGGTAATCCGCCGGCAATCCGGCGTTGCGTACTTTGTCGGCAAGCCCCAGCCGCCGGAAGATTTCCATGGTGCGGGCGGCGACATGGTTGCATTTCGGCTCGGGTGGCGCGGCCGGCGCGCGCGTCTCCACCACCGTGACATTGATCCCGCGCCAGGCCAGATCAATCGCGAGCGTGAGCCCGACCGGTCCTGCGCCGACGATCAGCACATTGGTTTCGACCAACTCAGCCATCGGAGGCGCCGGAAGGATAAAAATCAACGCAGGACATATCTCTCATTCCAGCTCCGCACCTGAATTCTTGACAATATCGGCCCAGCGATCGACCTCGGTTTTGACATAGGCTGCAAAACTATCCGGCGTGGAACCGGTCAAAGGCTCCAGCGCCATGGTCGTCAATTTGTCGCGCGTCGCGGGATCGGCCACCAGACTTGCCATCTGCGCCGCCAATTGATCGACGATCAGCCGGGGCACGCCGGCGGGCGCCACGATGCCTTGCCATGGAACAAGTTCGAACCCGCCAAGCCCGGCTTCGCTCAATGTCGGAATATCTGACGCGACGGCGACCCGGCTCGGGGTCGTCACTCCCAAAACCCTTACCTTGCCGTCGCGGATCTGCGGCAGCGCGACGGGAAGATCCACCACCATGAACGGGATACGCCCGGCGATCACATCCATCATCGCCGGGACGCTGCCGCGATAGGACACGTGATGAACATCTATACCAGCGGCCGCCCTGATCATTTCAGCGCCGAGATGCTGCGGACTGCCATTGCCGGCCGAACCATAGGCCAGCCCCGGATTGGATTTGGCGTAGGCAATGAATTCCGGCAGCGTCTTCACCGGCAGCGACGGGCTGACGATCAGCGCGAACGGCACGCCCACAAACAGCGCGATCGGGGTAAAATCCTTGACCGGATCGTAGGGCAGCTTGCGGTACAGCGACTTGTTGATGGCGAGCGTGGTCGAGGTCGCCAGCAACAGCGTATAGCCATCCGGCGCCGCCCTTGCGACCTGATCCGCCCCTAGCGTGGTCGCAGCCCCCGGCTTGTTTTCGACGACGACACTCGCGTGCAGGCCGGTCCGAAACTGCTCGGCGACCATGCGGCCGAGCAAGTCGGTGGTGCCCCCCGCCGGATAAGGCACGATCAGCTTGATCGGCTGGTTGGGATAGGCAGTCTCGGCCAAAGCCTGCCGCATCAGGGCCGGCAGCAGCGCAAGCCCGCCGCAAGCTCCGGCCATCGCCTCCCGGCGCGTCAACAGCATGGGGTCTCCCTGCGGGTACATTTTCTTTTTTTCGGCGTGTACCTCTGGCGAACCATATTAGCGGCCGCCGCGACATATGGAAGCCGCCAACCTTCGCGCGGGCATGCGGCAGCGCGGCAGCCGCAATACCAACTTAATCAGAATGCAACTCTCGCAGGCTAGATTTGCGAAAATTCCATTACGACCGCCTTCACCCCCTTTGTGCGGCCGAGGCGGCCAAGCCTTGTCGATCAAGCCTGTTGATTTCATTGCAGCGCCAGCGCGGCGCATTCCAGGGACATCCAATATGCGAAGAATGACCGCAATTGCCGTCGCCACGATGCTGGTAATCCCGTCGGCGCTGGCGATCCCGCCGGCATTCGCCCAGGTCGAAGTCGCCGCCGGTCCCGGGCCGGCCGCGGCCAAACCCGCGCCCCCGGCAGCCCCGCGTGCGCCGGCGATCAAACAGGCCGCGGCATCGACCCCCAAATCGCGTTCCGCAGCCGCTTTGGCGCTGTCGCATGAGCCGACCTATGATGAAGGCACTGCGGCGCGCATCCGGGAAGCCGCGCTGAGTTATTCGGACCTCGCGGTCCGTGGCGGCTGGCCGATGATCCCCGCCGACGCCAAATTCGCGATCGGCACGGCCGGCCCCAATGATGATCTCCTGCGCAAACGTCTGATGCTGAGCGGCGACCTCGCCCCCGACCACGCCACCGGGCCGTTCGACGAACCGCTCGCCGAGGGTTTGATGCGATTCCAGTCGCGCCATGGCCTCGCGCCGACGGGAACCATGACCCCGCGCACGCTGACGGCGCTCAATATCCCCGTGCAGAAGCGGATCAAGCAGCTTGAGGCCTCGCTGGAGCGCCTCGACAACATGAATTTCCAGTTCGGACAGCGCTATGTGGTGGTGAATCTGCCCGCGACCTTCGCCGAGGCGGTCGAAAACGACAAGGTGGTGCGGCGCTATCGCGTCATCGTCGGCAAGACCGAAAAGCCGTCGCCGACCCTCACCACCGAAATCACCAGCGTCGTCCTCAATCCGACCTGGACCGTGCCGTCCTCGATCGCGAAGACGGAAATTTCGGCGCATATGCGTAAAGACCCGACCTATCTCTCCCGCATGCACATGGAAGTACTCGACGGGCGCGATACGCCGATCGATCCGGCATCGGTGGACTGGTCCGGCAGCCGCACGCCGAATTTCACGGTGCGCCAGCAGAACGGCGCGTGGAATGCGCTGGGCGCGGTGAAGATCGATATGCCCAATCCCTATTCGGTCTACATGCACGACACCAACCAGCGCAATCTGTTCAGCGACGACTATCGCTTCAACTCGCATGGCTGTTCGCGGGTCGACAATGTGCGCGACCTCGCGACCTGGCTGCTGCAGGAAGAGATGGCGAAATGGACCCGGCCGGCGGTCGACGCGGCCATCGCCACCGGCCAGCACCAGGAAATCGCCCTGCCCAAGAAGGTCCCGGTGGCCTGGATTTACCTCACGGCCTGGATGACCAAGGACCAGACCATCCAGTTCCGTAACGACATCTACAACCAGGACGAACAGCTTCTGGAAGCCACCGCCGAGGAAGCCGCCTTCTTCAACAAGGCCGGCAGCCATCCGCTGACGGCGCATCTGGCGCAGTAGACGCTGCGGGAATTACAGCCGGTCCACAGCGATAAACTTAGTGTCATCGGGATTCGCTCATCCGGTTCCCTCCTCCCTTGTGGGGGAGGGACAGGGAGAGGGAAGGGGTAGCCACGAACACCGTCTTCTCGACTTACCCCTCTCCCCCACCCTCCCCCGCAAGGGGGGAGGGAGCGCACCGGCATTGCCGAAACACTGAAGCAATGCTTGATTGGAGCCGTCGCACTCCAATCAACAAAAAGCAGCCCCAATGCTCGATACCCCGAAAACACCCGCCGAAAAATCCTTTGCCGACGGCAAGATCCTGATGACCGCCGCTGACGGCGTCGGCGTCGTCACCTTCAACAATCCCGCCAAGCGCAACGCGATGTCGATCGAGATGTGGGATGGGCTCGGCTCGGCGCTGATCGAACTCCGCGACGATCCCGATATTCGCGTCGTGATCATGACCGGCGCCGGCGACAAGGCGTTCATGTCGGGCGCCGATATCAGCCAGTTCGAGAAAAACCGCCACAACGCCCAGGCCTCGGAAGAATATAGCCGGCGCAGCGACGCGACGCGCGCGGTGCTGGCGGATTATCCCAAGCCGAGCATCGCCTGCATCAGGGGCTTTTGCCTTGGCGGCGGCATGCAGATGGCGATGGCGGCGGATATCCGCCTCGCCTCCGACAACAGCCAGTTCGGCATTCCCGCCGCCAAGCTCGGCATCGCCTATGGCTATAACGGCCTCAACCAGCTGGTCTCGCTGGTCGGGCCGTCCTGGGCACGGCTGTTGATGTACACGGGCATGCGGATCAATTCCGCGGAAGCCTGCCGGATCGGCCTGGTCGATCGCGTGCTACCCGATGCCGAATTGTGGGATGCGACAACTGAAATCGCCCGCACCATTGCCGGCAACGCTCCGCTGGCGATCAAAGCCGCCAAGATAACCATCGCGCAGGTGCTCAGAGATCCCGACCAGCGCGACAAGAAAGCGATCAAGGAGATCGGCACCGCCTGCATGGACTCGGAAGATTTCCGCGAAGGCCGCCGCGCCTTCATGGAGAAGCGCAAGCCGAATTTTACCGGGCGATAGATCACCTCCGGCATCGATCAGCGGTGCTGCCGAAAAGGCATCACCATGCTGTTTATGTGATCTTTCCCCTTGGCCGGGAACGCTCTAGCTTCTCACTGGATGCCCTCGGCTAGCGGGACAACATGATCAGCAAGCGGATTTTTCTCTCTGGCCTCGTGGCGCTCTGCTGCAGCCTTACTGCCCCGGGACCGGCGCGTTCCGACAATTATCCCTCGCATTCGATCATCATGGTGGTGCCGTTCTCCGCGGGCGGACCGACCGATACGCTGGCGCGGATCATCGCCGCGCGCATGCAGGTTTTACTCGGGCAGTCCGTCATCATCGAGAACGTCACCGGTGCCGCCGGTACACTGGGCGTCGGCCGCGTCGTGCGCGCGGCGCCCGACGGTTATACGCTCAGTGTCGGGCCGATGAACTCGCATGTGCTGACCGGCGCGATCTATAATCTGTCGTTCGATCTGCTCAAAGATCTCGAGCCGGTGGCGCTACTTGCAAACAATCCTTCGGTCGTCGTCTCCCGCAAGGACGCGCCGGCCAAAGACCTCAAAGAGCTGATCGCCTGGGTGAAGGCCAACCCGGAGAAGCTCGCGGGAACGTCAGGCGTCGGCGCGGCGACGCATCTCGGCGGCATCCTGTTCGAAACCCTGACCGGCTCGCATATCCAGTTCATCCCCTATCGCGGCACTTCGCTGGCGATGCAGTCGCTGGTATCAGGGCAGATCGATCTGATCTTCGACCAATTGTCGAGTTCGCTGCCACAGGTTCAGGAAGGCACCATCCGGCCTTACGCCGTGATGTCGAAGACCCGCGCGCAGGCGGCGCCCGATATTCCCACAGTGGACGAGGCCGGATTGCCTGGACTCTATTTGCCGGTATGGAACGGAATGTGGGTGCCGAAAGGCACGCCAAAAGACATCATCGACAAACTGAATCGGGCTGTGGTGGAAAGCCTCACCGACCCCACCGTACGCAAGCGGCTCGCCGATATCGGGCAGGAAATCTACCCGCCCGAACAGCAAACACCCGAGGCGCTGCGCGCCTATCAAAAGGCCGAGATCGAAAAATGGTGGCCGATCGTCAAGGCCGCGGGTATCAAGGCGGAATAAATCAACAACAAGAATGCAAGCTCAATGAGTCGCTTGTTGCCCATGCTTCGAGACGCTCGCAACGCTCCTCAGCATGATGTTGTTTTGTTTCAACACCTAAGACCTCATCCTGAGGAGGCCGCCAACGGGTCGCGCGTATGCGCGCCCGATGACAGGCTCCGCGGCCGTCTCGAAGGATGGGCTACAATACCGATTTGTGATTCCAGGTACCACAACGCACATGACCGTCTCTGAGAGAGTTTTGATCGCCGGCGCCGGTCCGGTAGGCCTCGTAGCCGCGGCCAATCTGGTTCGTCACGGTGTTCCCGTCACCGTGCTGGAAGGCGGCGCTGATTTGAGCACCGAATCCCGCGCCTCGACCTTTCACCCGCCGACGCTCGACATGCTGGCCGATCTCGACGTGGTGCAGCCGCTGATCGCGCAAGGCCTGATCGCGCCGACGTTTCAATACCGCAACCGCCGCGACGGGCTGATCGCAAAATTCGACTTCGGCGATATTGCCGACCAGACCCGGCATCCGTTCCGGCTGCAATGCGAACAGTCGAAGCTGACGCGGATCATCCGCGACAGGCTCCGTGGTGACCCGAATTTCGAGATCGCGTTCGCCAGCCCGGTTCGCGCCGTCACCCAAAACGGCGACAGCGTCACCGTGACCGTCGAGCGCGATGGCAAGAGCGAAACGCAGGATTATCGCTGGCTGATCGGCGCCGACGGCGCGCGCAGCGACGTCCGCCGTTCACTCGATATCGCCTTCGACGGCTTCACCTGGCCCGATCGCTATCTCGTGGTCAGCACGCCCTTTGATTTCTACAACGTCATTCCCGGCCTCGATCCGGTGAGCTATCTGGCCGATCCCGTACGCTGGCATTTCCTGCTGCAAATTCCCAAACTGTGGCGCGTGATGTTCCGGATCGCGGCGGAGGAAAGCGACGAACTCGCGCTGTCGCCGGAATTCGCGCAGACGCTGATGGCGCAGGTCGTACCCGGAATCGAACGCTATGAGATTTCCCATACCACGCTCTACCGCGTGCATCAGCGCGTCGCCAGCGCGTTTCGAAGCGGCCGCGCCTTCCTGATCGGCGATGCCGCGCATGTCAACAATCCGCTCGGCGGCATGGGCATGAATGGCGGCATTCACGACGCGATCAATTTGACCGAACGGCTGGCGCAGGTCTGGCGCGGCGAGAAACCCGACGCTGAACTCGATCGCTTCGACCTGCAGCGCCGGCTCGTCACAAAGGAACATGTCGAGCGCCAGTCGATCCAGAACAAGCACAATCTCGAAGCCGACGACAATGAATTCAGGGATATGCTCCGGCAAACCGCCGCCGATCCAGCTTTGACCCGCGAGTACCTGGTAAAAGTCTCGATGATCGGCAGCCTGCGCCGCGCCGAACAATTGGGATAAAGCAGCGGTTCGCGCATTTGCGCAATCATTGATTTGGGTGGGCTGTCCAGCCCCCGCGTGAAAAATATTCTGATTTTCCGAAATAGCAAATCATGGCTATATTCCGCTCGTCCCGTCCCATCTGAGGGGCGGCTCGCGATCGTCACGGACGCGGGGCGGGATGCGGTGGACGCGGATGGTGCTTCTGACGAGGGCGCCTGAAGCGGACGGCGAAGTCGTGTGGTCCTGACGCCTCGACGCTGGCGTCAAGTCTCGCGGAAGTATCCGCGAGGCGACGGTGGCAAAAGAGCCCGATCACCGGGGAGAGCACGAAATAAGCCGTAAACCATTGCGCGGGGAATGCCGGGTGATCTCGGTGTGACCTGTCTAACGCGTGTGCTTTTTGCTTTCTGCCATTGCACACGTGGCTTGCGGGCGCACCAGGCGCCCGGCATTCCCTGCGCCCTCTGTTTGGAGAGGGCGAGAAGTTGATAGCAAAACTCGGGCGCAGCGCGCCGCGAGAATGCGGAGGTGTGTTTTGCCGTAGGGTGGGCAAAGGCGCACTGCGCCGTGCCCACCATGTCGACCCAAAAATGGTGGGCACGCTTCGCTTTGCCCACCCTACGATTGACCGTAACTATTTCAACGTCATTGCGAGCGCAGCGAAGCAATCCATGTCACCGCGCAAAGAAAGAATGGATTGCTTCGTCGCTTCGCTCCTCGCAATGACGGCGGCGATAAATCATTTACAACGCCTCCAGCACCGCCTTGGCGATATCCGCGGTGCCGTTGCGGCCGCCGAATTCCATCGGCTTGATGCCATCCGCATAGACCTTGTCGACCGCGCGCTCGATGCGCTCGCCGGCTTCGGCCGCGCCTTCGAGGCCGTGCTTGTCGGCAAGCCAGTCCAGCATCATTGCGGCGGAGAGGATCATGCCGGTCGGATTGGCCTTGCCCTGCCCCATGATATCGGGCGCGGTGCCATGACACGGTTGGAACACGGCGTGGTGATCGCCGACATCGGCCGACGGCGCCATGCCCATGCCGCCGATCAGACCCGCCGTCATGTCGGAGAGAATGTCGCCGAACATGTTCTCCATCACCATCACGTCGAAATCCCAGGGACGCTTGACCAGCATCGCCGAGCAGGCGTCAACGTAGAGCCGGTCGGTCTTGACGTCCGGATGGCGCTTGGCCGCGTCATCGAACATTTCCCGGAAGAACGCAAACGCCTTGAACACATTCGCCTTGTCGACGCAGGTCAGTCCGCCATTGGCGCGCCCCCGCGCCTTGCGGCGCTCGGCGAGACGAAACGAAAACTCGAACAGCCGCTCCGAGGTCTTGCGCGTGATGACGAGCGTTTCGCGCGCCTCGGTGTCGGTGACAACGCCCTTCCCCATCGACGCGAACAGGCCTTCGGTGGATTCGCGGATCACGACGAGGTCAATGCCGCGCTGGTCGGCGCCGACGATCGGGCTCGGTACGCCCGGAATCAGCCGCGCCGGACGTACGCCCGCATAGAGGTCGAAATGAAAGCGCAGCTCCACCTGCGGCATGATCTCGGTATTATCGGGATAGCGCACCGACGGCAGGCCGCAGGCGCCGAGCAGGATCGCATCGGCCTCGTCACACAGCCGAATGGTGCTGTCGGGCATCGACTTGCCGGTTTCGAGATAGTGATTGGCGCCCGCCGGCGCCTCGGTGAAGCGGAATTTCAAATCCGAGGTCTTTTCGATCTTGCGCAGGATCTCAAGCGTCGGGTCCATCACTTCAGGACCGATACCGTCACCAGGAAGTACGGCAATGTGGAGCGCGTTATTGGCAGACATGGGGATTCCTTGAGTTCCGAAGCTCGTCATGCCCGGGCTCGTCCCGGGCATCCACGTCTTAACAGAATATCAGCAAAAGACGTGGATGGCCGGGACAAGCCCGGCCATGACGAAGAAGTCAATCTGTTCCTACGGCGTCAGCACCGCGCGCCCAACCAACCTGCCCTTCTGCAGATCGACCAGCGCTTCGTTGGCTTTAGCAAGCGGCATCGGCGTTACCGGGATCGGGCCAATGTGTTTCTCGCGCACGAGATCGAGCAGTTCCTGTGTCTCGCGGAGATTGCCGACATAGCTGCCCTGGATCGTGATCGCCTTGATCGGGATCAGCGGCAGCGCCCATGGCGCGCCGCCGCCGAACAGGCCGACGATCACAAGTTTGCCGCCCTTGGTCAGGCAGTCGAACCCAAGCTGCGTGGTCTTGGGGTTGCCGACGAGATCGATCACCGCGCGAATGGGCTCACCGGCCTTCTTCGCCAATTGCTCCAGCGCATCGGGCGCGCTGCCATCGACGGTCGCGAGCGCGCCGGCCGCCTCGGCCGCTTCACGCTTGCGGGCATCGATATCGACGACGATGGCGCCCTTACCGCCCATCGCCTTGAGCAGCGACAGCGCCATCAGGCCGAGGCCGCCGGCGCCGAAAATAACGATCGGCGTATGGAAAACGTTCTCGACCTTTTTCAGCGCGCTGTAGGTGGTGACACCGGAACAGGCATAGGGCGCCGCGGTGACGGGATCGAGGCCTTTCAAATTGAGAAGATAACGCGGATGCGGCACCGTCATGTGATCGGCATAGCCGCCGTCGCAATAAACGCCGAGCGAATTGGGTTTCAGGCACATGTTTTCATCGCCGGCCAGACACGTCTCGCATTTGCCGCAGCCGAGCCACGGATAGACCAGCGCGACGTCGCCGACCTCAAGGCCACCGGTCTCGCCCTTGGCATCCGGTCCGAATGCCAGAATTTCGCCGACGGTTTCATGTCCCATCGTGCGCGGCAGCGATACGCCGCGGTCTTTCAGCGACAGTGGTTTTCGTCCATGGCCGAGATCGTAGCCGCCTTCCCAGATGTGCAGATCGCTGTGACAGACACCCGCGGCCTTCACCTTGATCAGGACCTGTGTGCCCGACGGCTGCGGCGTCGGATGATCGACTTCCTGCAACGGCGCATTGAAATCGGTGACCTGAAAGCTTTTCATTCGTTTCTCTCCCGTCGATGGCTTTGTTTTTTAGATAGGCCGGAAATGCGCCCTCCGACAAGGCCGCAAAAGGCATGGCAGCAAATGGTACAGTTAGCGCCGTTCGGCCGCCTTGGATTTGCCGGCAAAGGCCGCGATCGCCTCGTCCGAGAGGCCGCTCTCCTTGAGGAGTGCTACGGTATGCTCGCCCAATGTCGCCGCGCGCTTTCCCGCTGCGACGGTGGTGCCCGACATGCGAAACGGCATGTTCAGGACCTTGAAGCTGCCGCTGTCGTCTTCGACCTCGACCAGCGCGCCACGATGCGCGATCTGCGGATCGTTCAACGCTTGCGCCACCGTGCGATAGGCCGAACAGGGAACGCCGACGGCATTCATTTCAGCGAGACAATGCTCGGTGTTGAGGGTGCGCGACCAGGTCTCGATGCCCTCCATCAATTCCTTCCAGTTGCTGCGACGGTCCGCGTATCTGGCAAAACGCGGATCGACGATCCATTCCGGATGGCCCGCAGCCGTGACCAGGCCCTGGAACGTCTTCTCGCTCGCGATCGCGACCATCACATAGCCATCCGCGGTTTCGACCGGACCGAACATCGGACGGCTCGGTGGCGCCACCTCGAATTGCGACCACTGCACTTCGTTCAGCGTGAGACTGAGCATCAATTCCAGCATCGACACGTCGATGTGCTGACCCTTCCGGCTTTCATGACGCTGATACAGCGCCGCCGAAATCGCGCCGAAGGCATAGACGCCGGTCAGGACGTCGGCGTGATAGATGCCGCAATAGTCCGGCCGCTCGCGCCCCGGCTGGTACGACAGATGCGCCATGTCGTATCCCGAAGCGGCATGGATCACCGGCGCATAGGCCGGCAATTCGGCCGAGGGTCCGGTCTGGCCGTATCCGGAAATCGAACAATAGATCAGTTTCGGATTGAGTTCTTGCAGCGAGCCGTAATCGAGCTTCAACCGCCGCATCACGCCCGGACGAAAATTCTCCACGACGATGTCCGCGGTCGCGACCAGCCGGCGGATCGCTTCGACGGCGTCGGGCGATTTCAGATCGAGCACGAGGCTCTTCTTGCCGGCATTGAGCTGGCCGTAGGTACTGCTGCAACTGCCACGGACTGGCGGACGGGTTCGCATCGTCTCGCCTTCGACGGATTCGATCTTGATGACCTCCGCTCCCATGTCGGCCAGCATCCGCGTGCAATGGGGGCCGGCGATCGTGGTCGAAAAATCGAGCACGCGAAGGCTGTGGAAACTTCGTGTCGTAATCCCCTCATCGTTTCCTTCTATGGTCATCGCAGCACTCCCTTTGGCCTTCATACGTCCGGCCTTCTTGACTTCAGGCTTCTTAGCTTCAGCCTTAGAGCGACCCTAGATGGGGCTGCCGCGCCGGGAAAGCCTCCCGGGCGCTGGCGCCGCAAGCCGCTGATCTTGATCCCGGCAATTCTCCAACTAATTCAAGGAGAACTGGAACCATTCTTGCATAGCAGCATTAGATCGCCATGTGAGGGCGTTTTCTTGAGGGTCTTGTTTGTCACGACTGAAATGGATGATTTCGTCCGGGTGGGCGGACTAGCAGCCGTTTCAGCGGCCCTCCCCCGGGCGCTTCGCCGTCAAGGCGATGTTCGGGTCTTACTGCCGGGTTACGGCGAAGTCGTCGAACAACTCACACACCTCGAAATCATTGGCCACTGCCCCGCATTAGCGGAAATGCCGGCCTGCTCGCTTGGGCTGGCTTCGACCAAAGACGGCCTGCCGGTTTACGTTGTGCTGTGTCCACAATTGTACGAACGCCCGGGCAACCCCTATGGCGACGAGTTGGGCCGGGACTGGCCTGACAATGACATCCGCTTCGGACGATTAGCTTCGGTCGCTGCCCAATTAGCGGCAGGCAGTCTGGACAAGAATTGGGCAGCCGACCTGGTTCACGCCAATGACTGGCAGTCCGCACTGGTGTCGGCCTATCTCGCCTGGAACGGCACCAAGATTCCGACCATCCTGACGATCCACAATCTGGCCTATCAGGGCCTCTTCCCGAAGGAATTGCTGCGCCGGATCGGCGCGCCTGAGGACTCCTTTCATATCGACGGTCTCGAATTCTACGACAAGCTTTGCTTCCTCAAAGGCGGCCTCGTTTACGCGTCCCACCTGACCACCGTCAGCGAGACCTATGCCAGGGAGATCACCACCGCCGAGCTCGGCTGCGGGTTTGAAGGCCTGCTTCGCCGCCGCTCCGACGCCAATCAACTGACCGGCATATTGAACGGCATCGACGAAAGCTGGGATCCCCGGGTTTGCGCTCAACTGGCGCAGCAATTTGGCGCCGGAGACTGGGAGGGCAAGCGCGCGAATTCGGATTATGTTCGTCACCAGTTCGGTCTGGCGGTGTCGCGTGGTCCGATCTTCGGCCTCGTCGCCCGTCTGGTTCACCAAAAGGGTATCGACCTCGTGCTGTCGGCGGCGGATGAAATCATCGACGCCGGCGGACAGATCATCGTGACCGGCAGCGGTGAACCGGAGATCGAACAGGCGCTGATCAATGCGCATCGCCGCCGGCCGGATGCGTTCGGCGTCGTGATCGGTTTCAACGACGGCCAGGCCCGGCGGATTTTCGCCGGCAGCGATTTCACCCTGATGCCGTCGCGCTTCGAGCCCTGCGGCCTGAGCCAGATGTATGCGCAAAAATTCGGATCGCTGCCGATCGGCCATCAGACCGGTGGGCTGGCGGAAACCATCACGGATGGCGAAACCGGATTTCTCTTTAGCCAGCCTTCAACCGAGTCGTTTCTCGGCGGCATCCGGCGCGCGTTTTCGACCTTCGGGACCACGGATCGCCTCGACTCGATGCGCCGCAGCGCGATGGCGCGATCGTTCAGCTGGGATCTTTCGGCCGCCAGTTACGGCGCGCTTTATCGCAGGGCGCTGGCGCTTTAGCGCTTTCGCGACCCGCGTGTCATTCCGCCGCCTTGAGCATGATCTCCGACTGCGTATGAAGAATAACCCCCGAAAGCGGATCGAATTCGCCGACCCAGGGCGTGCGCTCGATCACCGCTTTGGTGTGCGCATAGCCGGCATCCCAGCGCTGCATGATTCCGGAGCGGCTGAAATCGATATCCTTGGTGTGGCTCTCACGATCGAGTTGCGGCGCCAGCAACTGCACCACGTGCATCTGGGTCTGACAGCCGTAGCCAGCCAATTCCCGGACTGCTTCGCTCTTGCGTTCCGCCTCGGGTATTCGAGCGGCGAGTTCGCTGATGACGTGACGCAGGCGATGCGACTGTTGCTGACGGGCGATATGGCTGGCGATGCGGCTCGAATACTGCACGTCCTTCTGCCGGTTGAGCACTTCCGACATCGTTGTCGGCTCGGGACCGGATGGATTCCACATGTGGACGGAAAAGATCAGCGAATTCCTGCGCGGATTGTCGTCAAACACGGCTTCGGTCGGGGTGTTCGACAGAATACCGCCATCCCAATAGAGCTCGCCGTCGATACGAACCGCGGGAAATGCCGGCGGCAGTGCGCCCGACGCCATGACGTGCTTCACGCCGAGTTCGCAATCGCGGCTGTCGAAATATTTCATCTGGCTGGTTCGGACATGGGCGGCACCGACCGTCAGACGAGGTACGCGACGATTGATCAGATCAAAATCAACGAGTTCGCCCAGTGTCTGTTCGAGCGGCTCGATGGAATAGTATCCCGCCCGGTCGGCGCCAAGCGGATAATCCGCCCCGGCATGGGCCATCGCGTTAGGCTTGAAGAAGCCCGGAATTCCATTCGCTACCGTCGACCAATAGGACAGTTTTTCAGTGAAGTCAGGGAACGCGGCCGAAAAACTCCAGATCGGGCGCTGCTCCATCCGCCTCCAGAATTCCCGCAGTCGCGGCAAGCGGTCTTGCGGCGCATTGCCGGCAATAAGGCTCGCATTGATCGCTCCGATCGATGTGCCGATAATCCAGTCCGGCGCGATGCCAGCTTCGTGCAGGGCCTGATAGACACCGGCCTGATACGAGCCCAGCGCACCGCCGCCCTGCAATACGAGAACGACCTGTCCGGGGATGGATTTGCCCGGCGACTTAAAATGGTCCGGCTGCAGGTTATCCCTGACGTCATTCATGTCACACCTCGTTCGGATGCCCTTCGCACTCGATGATGCTTCGTGAGCAACTCGCCTTTGTTACGTCTGCCGACGATACAATCGGCATGAAATGGTAGGATTAGCTGTGTCTCGGAATGCCGTCCAGCCGCGGTCACCCGCACCGAAACCCGATCGGTTATACCGTGCTTCGCCGGGTTTCCGGCATCACGAACCAGATCAAGGCCAGCCCCGTCGCCGCAACGGCGGCAAGCCCGCTGAAGGCGATGCTGCTGCCGAACTTGTCGCTGACATAGCCGGCGAGCACGGTGCTCAGCGAAGCGCCGATGCCGGTCGCGGTGCCAACAATGCCTTGCGCGAAATTGAAATGGCCGCTGCCGAATGCGACATCGGCCACGATCAACGGGATCATGACACTGAACACCGCCGCGGTGACGCCGTCGAATACCTGAACCGCGACCAGCACATAGGGATCGCTCACGGTCGCAAACAGCACACCGCGGATCGCCAATGCCGCGAATCCCATCAGCAGCAGCGGCCGTCGTCCCCATTGCTGCGCCTTGCGTCCGACCGACGGAGAAGTCAGCGCGACAATGGCCTGCGGCACGATGATGCACGCGGCGATCAGGACCGGCGCCCAGCGGCTCGAGCGCGTAGTCACGACGCCAGCCATCAACGGCAGCATCGCGCCGTTGGCGAGCTGGAGCAAAAGAATGCTGGTGGCAAAAATCAGCAACGGCCGCTGGCGCACCAGCCCGAAAACGCTGGTTGCTTTGGCATCGGGTGCCTCGCGCGGCACGGAACCATGCGCTCGCGCCGGATCGATCTCGCGCGGGCGAATCCGCCCCAACGCCAGCAAGGTCGGAATCGCCAGCATGAAGGTAACGAGAAACACCGAGCCGCTCGACAGCAGATAGCCGCAGGTGCCCATGACAGCGGCGGCGACGCCGTTGCCCAACGATGCAAAACGGGCGTTGCGCCCGAACCGCTCCCCGATTGCGAGCGGCCCCACCAGACCGAGGCTGATCGCGGCAATCGCAGGACCGAGCACACAGCTCGCGGCCGCATGCAGCGTCGCCGCGGCAATCACGATCGGCAGGATCGGCCAGACCACGTAGCCCAGCGCGCTGACACCGATGGCCGCGACGGCAAGACCCGCCACCAGCCGTTCGGACTTCGCCGCATCGACGATGGCGCCGCCCGGCATCTGCCCGATCAGTGCGACAATGCCGCCGATCGACAGCACGAAACCAATCTCAACCTGCGTCCATTTCTGCGTCGTCAGATAAACCGCCACGAACGGACCAAATCCGGTCTGCACATCGGCGAGAAAGAAAATGAACCAGTCAAGGCCACGCAAGCTCGCGCGCGAGGGAGTCGGCGTCGGCGTCGGCTCGGGCGTTACCGGTTCTGCTGGCGACACAACGACGCCGTCGTCAACGACCGCCTGTTGGGGACGATCATCGTCTGCCGGATTGATCGAATGTCGGGGCAATCGCGCGAACAGAATATGTCTCCGCTAATGATCGAATTGCAGGGGCTGCAGCGTGCCGGACGCGCCGAGTACCACGATGGGCGTATCCTCCTTGTATTCGGGCGCCGCGGTGACCTGCTCCTTGGTCAATTCGAGCGTGATGCTGTCGCTCTTGTTGGCGATGCGCCCGAAATGGAGCGCATTCCAGTCAACGACAATCCGTCGGCTGCCGACGCCGAGAAAGCCGCCGAAATCGATCACCGCCGCGCGGACCATGCCGGCGCGATCGACGATGACATCGACGATGTGGCCCATGTCTTCGTCGGTCGTGCTGCGGACGTCGCGGCCGAGCACCCCATGCGCATCCCTGGCGCCGATGATGGTGACCGATGGCGGGGGTGCCGGTGGCGTCGGCGAAGCCGTGCCTTTCGGCTGCGGCGTACTCGCGTCGTTCTGCGCCGCGGATGCCGCAACCGACAAGGCTGCAAGACCGACAATTATCAACATGAACAAAGACCTCGCGCGCATATCGTCTCCTGGATCCACGATCGGAAGGCTGCGTTGGCGTACTCGGCAATAATTCATGCGCAATCAGCCGGCCCCGCTGCGCTGCGGGCCCGTACCAAGCCGGGCCGAGGACAAAAGTTCGTTATCCCGGCCGAAGTTTCCCTCAGGCTCTAGTGTGTCAGCACGAGGGAAACCTGAATCTGACCGCGCGTGCGCAGCACCTCGAGCGACACATCGTCGCCGTGCCGGCGGACCCGGAGATCGACACTGGAGGGACCGAGTTGCAGCTCCCGCAGGATCACCTCGTTCAAAAACGCCGGCAAATGCGGATTGCGCAGCCGGATTTCGCCGCGCCGTGCATCGAATTCCAAACCAAGGGCGGCCTCCAGCAGCGTGAAAGGCGTCGCGCTCGCCCAGGCTTGCGGCGCGCAGGCGACCGGGTAAAGCGTCGGTCCGCGTCCCTTCTCGCGCCGAAAACCGCAGAACAATTCGGGAAGCCGGCGCAGATCCATGTAGGTCGCAGCATGGAACAGGGCCTCGAACACATTGTCGACCGCGTGTTTGAGACCGTACCGCGCCAATCCGAGCGCGATCAGCGCATTGTCGTGCGGCCAGATCGAACCATCATGATAGGACATCGGATTATAGCGCGCCTCGCCGCGCGCGACGGTGCGGATGCCCCAGCCGGTGAAAAAATGCGGCCGCATCAGATCGGCAGCGACCATCCGGGCGCGGTCCGCGCGGACGATGCCGGTGAACAGCAATTGTCCGGCGTTCGAGGTCCGCACCCTGCACGACTGCTTGGCGCCGTCGAGCGCCAGGGCGTAGGTGCCGAGTTCATCGCACCAGAACGCGGCTTCAAAACGCTCGGCGAGGAGCGTGGCTTCGGTCTCAAGCTGCCGCGCCTTGTCCAGATGTCCGAGGCGCAACGCGCAACGGGCGGCCAATTGTTTACCGGCGAAGACATAGCCCTGCACTTCCGCCAGCGCGATATAGCCTTCGGCGAGCCGCCCATCGGCATGGAATATCGCGTCGTAGGAATCCTTCCAGCCCTGGTTGGCGAGGCCCTGTTCCGACGCGCGCTGATATTCTACGAATCCGTCGCGGTCGGGGTCCCCTGCCCCATCGATCCAGCGTAATGCCGCTTCGATCGAAGGCCATAACTCCTTGAGCGTCTCCTCGTCGCCGGTGCGCTCGACATACAAACCCGCCAGCAGCACGAACAGCGGCGTGGAATCAACGCTGCCGTAATAATGCGCGAACGGCACTTCGCGCAGCGCCGCCATCTCGCCGCCGCGCATCTCGTGCAGGATTTTCCCCGGCTCGGCATCGGCGAGCGGATCGACCGTCTTGGCCTGATAGAAGGCCAGCCGCTTCAGCACGCCGCGCGCAACCCGCGGATCGATCCACAGCATTTGCAGCGCGGTGATGAGGCCGTCGCGGCCGAATGTCGTCGAATACCAGGGAATTCCGGCATAGGGATATCGCCCCTGCGGCGTATCCGTCATCAGCATGTTGAGGTCGGCCATCGACTGGCACAGCACCTCATTGAAGATATTGTTGGAAGTCTCGATGCTGGTCGCGCCGGCGTTCGACCGGCGCATTTCACGGCGATGCGCCAATAGTCCGCGAAAGAACGGCACCGACTTGTTCGAAGCTGGCTTGTTGCAAGACGCGGCAACAAATAGCGAGCTGCTCTGTTGCGGCACCAAGTCAAGATGATAGGTCGCGGCATTCACCGCGATGCGCGTCGGCCGCGGATCGAAATGCAGCGCCGTGGAGCGCGATTTACCGTCGAGCCCGTTATATTCGAACATGACGTCGGTGGGACCGAGCAATCTGCTGGTGCCAACGCCCCGTCGCGGTCGCTTTTCACCACGCACCTCGAACAGATCGGCGAAGTCATTATCGAACAGCAAGGTCAAATCAAAGCTCGCCGGGCGATCACCATGGTTCTGAACGCCGATGCGCTGATAGGCTGTTCCACGCCACAGAAAGATCGTGCGCACGATGTGCAGCATATCCTTCTGCAACACGATCCGGCCGTTGCGATAGACATCGGGATTGGTGAGATCGATCGTTAATGAAGAGTTGTCATCCCGCAAATTCGATCCAAGCAGCAGCGGCTGGACTTCATCCAGAACCAGCTCCAGCCGGGCGACATAGCGGGTATCGCCGTTGAACAGGCCGTCCGGTCCGCCTGCGGAAGCGCCGATGTCGCCGTGGCTGTCGAGCACGATGAAAGTGTCGTCATGCTTGAGCGAGCGCCGCGGCCGCGCCGCGGGCCCGGTCATCGGGATGTAGAACGGGGATTCCGTGACCAGTTCGACGTCCCTGGTCGTCACGATCTGGGTTACAGCTTCGGCTGACATCTGACCTCGCGCGGTTTTCTTGCCATCGTGATCGACGCACCAGGACACAACACGTCAGCGGGACTTCAGGCGGCGTGCTTGGCGAGACGGCTCATTTCCTGCGTAACCAGCTCGCGATAAGGACCCTGGCCCTGCATCAGGCGATCCGGCGGGCCGTCCTCAATGATCTTACCAGATTTCAGCATCACCACGCGGTCAAAATTACGCAGTGTTGCCAGACGGTGGGCGATCGCAATCACCGTGCGTCCGCGCATCAGGCGGCTTAGCGCTTCGCGGATCGCTTCCTCCGATTCGCTATCCAGCGCAGCGGTCGCTTCGTCCAGAAGCAGGATCGGCGAGTCCTTCAGGAACGCGCGGGCGATGGCGATCCGCTGCCGCTGGCCGCCCGAGAACTTGACGCCGCGATCTCCGACCATCGTTGCCAGTCCCTCCGGCAGGGTCTCGACAAAATCGCAGCGCGCGGCGATTGCCGCACGCAGCACCTCGTCGTCGGTCGCGTTCGGCCGTCCGTAGCGGATATTTTCCATGATGGAGCGATGGAACAGTGAGATATCCTGTGGCACGACAGAGATCGCCTCGCGAAGGCTTTGCTGGGTGACGCGGGAAATATCCTGGCCGTCAATCGTGATATCGCCGTGCTGCACGTCGTAGAACCGCTGCAAGAGAACGAACAGGCTGGACTTTCCGCCGCCTGACTGCCCAACCAGACCGACGCGCTGGCCCGGCTGGATGCGAAGGCTGAACTTGTCGAATACACCGAGGCCACCGGGATAGCGAAACGATACATTGTTGAACGTGATCGCCGCACCACTCTTGACCAAAGGCTCGGCTTCCGGATGGTCGCGCAGTTCGTGCGGCAACAACAAAGTGGCAATCGCTTCGGTCAACCGGGCGACATGCTGAGTGACATCGACCAGCGCCACGGCGAGATCACGCGTCGCATTCAAAATGGAAAGTCCGAGGGTACAGACCAGCACGACGTCGCCGGTGCTTGCGCCACCGCTCTGCCAAAGCGTGATCGCCCACGCCAATAGCGCGATGATCAGCGCCACGGTAACCGCTGCGTGGGTCAGCCGTAATTTTTCCAGATAACGCAGGCTGCGGCCCCGCGCCTTGGTTTCCCGGTTGACGGTGGCGTCAAAGCGGTCGTGCTCAAAGCTGAGACCGCAAAATGCGCGCACCAGCGGCATGTTGTTGATGACGTCGACCATCTCGCCATCGACGGCGGCGGCCTTGTCCGCGAAATCATCATGCAGGGGCTTGCCAGCCGCGGCCAGATGGAACATCGCAATTACCATACCGCCGGCGATCACAATCAAACCCGCTGCCATCGGCAGGCTGACCGTTCCAATCAGGGAGATGGCCGCGACTGTCGCAATGCACGGCGGCAACACGTTCCAAACGAACATGTTCTCAACGGTGAAGACCGCGTTGGATGTGGCGGTAATGCGGCTGGTCAGCATGCCAGGCAGCCGGTCGGAAAAATAGCTCGGCGCGTGACCGGTCAAATGACGGAAAATATCGCGACGCAAATCGCCGGTCACGCCGACAAAGGTGAAGCTCGCGGTCCAGCTCGCGATCCGCCACAGAAAATTATCGGCAGCGATCAGCGATATGAGGAAAACGAATGCCAGCCATACGCCGCCGGCGCCCGTCGGCCCGGCTGATAAACCGTCCACCAGATACTTCACGCCATATTGCGTGCCTACGGAACAAGCAACGGCGGCAACAACTGATCCGAGGATGACGACGTGGGATGCAAGACGCTGGCGGATATAGCGCAGCACAAACGGAAAAGGGCGACTGGCATATCCTGAAAGGCTGTCCATGTGTCTGCAAACCCCGTTGGAATTGAAGAAAACCCTGCGCAGATCTATTCCGCCTGATTGAATGACCGACGCCGCCCCGTAGTTCCCGTCAAATTGTCGCCAGTTGCTGTATGAAAATCTTGCAGCATTGTTCGCGACAAAAATCTGGTCGGGCGAGATGGCATCAGCAAGACCATCGTGTGGAGGAAGTACGCTGGTGGAAGAATGCGCACTCTCTGGGAACTTCGCACATGCGAAAACGTTCCCTGCTCGGCATGCCGGTGCCGACTACGAGATGGGCTGTTTCACTCATGACAAACAGGAGACGGATAGATGCGCATCGCGCAGGTTGCTCCGCTGACGGAGGCTGTTCCCCCCAAACTCTACGGCGGAACCGAGCGGGTGGTACACTGGCTGACAGAAGAGCTGGTAACATTGGGGAACGACGTGACGCTGTTCGCCAGCGGTGACTCCCAAACCTCAGCGAAACTTGACGCAACATGGCCGAAGGCGCTTCGCCTCGATGGATCTGTCCGCGATCCCAACGCGCTGCACATGGTGATGCTGGAGCGTGTCCGGCAAAAATGCGACGATGAAGAGTTCGACTTTCTGCATTTTCATCTCGACTACTATCCATTCTCGCTGTTTCACCGCCAACCGACGCCGTTTCTGACTACCCTGCATGGGCGGCTTGATCTGCCCGAACATCAGCCGGTGTTCACGACCTTCTCTGACATCCCTGTGATTTCGATCTCAAACGCGCAGCGGCGACCGGTGCCGCAGGCCAATTTTGTCCACACCATCTATCACGGCCTGCCCGAGAGATTGCTGACGCCACAGCCGGTAACTCCCAGCTACCTGGCTGTGCTCGGACGAATTGCGCCGGAGAAAGGCGTGGACCGGGCCATCAAGATCGCGATCCGCTGCGGCATTCCGCTCAAGATCGCCGCCAAGGTCGACCGCGCCGACCAGGAATATTACGACGAAATCATCCGCCCGCTGATGGATCATCCGCTTGTCGAATATATCGGCGAAATCGGCGACCACGAAAAATCGAATTTTCTAAGCGGCGCGATCGGTCTGCTGCTTCCCATCGACTGGCCCGAGCCGTTCGGCCTCGTCATGATCG
Source organism: uncultured Alphaproteobacteria bacterium (assembly GCA_963790595.1). GTDB lineage: Bacteria > Pseudomonadota > Alphaproteobacteria > Rhizobiales > Xanthobacteraceae > Bradyrhizobium. The sequence goes on from CAWBPE010000011.1 coordinate 56,541, forward strand.
AAGCCATGGCGTGCGGAACGCCGGTTATTGCCTATAATCGCGGTTCGGTCGCGGAAATCATCGATGACGGCTTGACCGGCTTCATCGTCGAGGACGAAATCAGCGCGGTGGCGCGTGTCGGCCGCCTGTCCAGCCTGGACAGAGGCGCCGTCCGCAAGCAGTTCGAGGCGCGGTTTACCGCACGCCGCATGGCGCTCGACTATCTCGCGGCCTATCGCAGCCTGAAGGAAGCGGCCGAACCGCGCATCAAACTGGTGAGCAGCGCCGAATAAAGCTGTCGCGGCCCGGGCTAATGCGCGGGCTCCAGATCGGCTTTGCCAAAGCGTCGTTCGTAAGCCTTGATGTAGGCTTCCGGCGACGCTTTCAGATGCTGCCGTGTGAGTTTGATCAAGTCTTCGCGGCGCGAGCCGCGAAGCGCCTTGATCATTTCAATATGGTCGCGGCGGGCGCGATCGAGCGATTCAGGAAAAGCATTGGCATAAGATCGGATGCCGTAGGCTTTCTGGGCCAAGAGATCGATGGTTTCGATCAGGCAGGCATTGCCGCAGAGACCGAACAACACCTGATGAAAACTGAGATTGCTGTAGAAAACGGTCAGAAGGTCGCCGGCAGCAACCGCGGCACTGTGCTGCCGCTGCAGTCCTTCGAGCCTCTCGATATCCTTGCTGGCAACCGGGAACGGAATGATGCGGACCGCCATCAATTCCAGCTCTTCACGAACCGCGTAGATTTCCCTCACCTCGAGCGGCGTTAAGCCGCGAACCAGCGCGCCGCGATTGGGGATGCGTTCGACCAGACCCTTTTTCTCAAGTTCGAACAGCGCCAGCCTGACGTCGCCGCGATGGGTCGCAAACAGGTCGCAAAGATCCTGTTCGACCAGGCGCTCCTTCGGTTGACGCCGCCCGAGGACTATGTCCTCCTCAATGCGTTTGGCAATGATGAGTGCCGCCGGCTCTCGCGCCGGCGGGATCGGTACCGGACTGGACTTGCGCGCACGTGCTGTCGCCTGTCTGGAAGGTTTTCCGGCCATCATTTCCCCGATTGGACGGCGTGTCTGCCGCTCGGCGCAACCTGCAGCATAGCAAGCCGGCGATAGTTTTCAATTCTGAAGATAATATCGATAACAGTATTGTAAACAATTTTGGTTGGGGCTAGCATCCCACAAAACGGCGGACAGCGACCTGTACCGCCATCGCGCAGGGGGAAACGGCATGAAAGATCGCAAGGATTCCGTCGGCCGCAAGGCCGGCTCGGCCCAGAGTTCGTCGAACCAGACTGTTTCGAGCCAGCTTCTGTCGAAGCGGCAAGGCCGCCGCGAGTTCCTTTTAAAGACCGGGGGCATTCTCGCGGCCGGTGCATTCGGCGCCGTGCCGTTGCGCGGCTGGGCCGCTGACCCCGTCAATATCGGCGCGCTTTATCCGACCACCGGCAGCATGGCGCAAATCGGGGTCGGCTGTGTCGCAGCCGCCAAGCTCGCGGCCGAAATGATCAACGACGCCGGCGGGATCAAGTCGCTCGGCGGCGCCAAGCTCAATCTCATCATCTCCGACGTGCAGAGCGACACCACCGTGACGCGCACGGAGACGGACCGGCTGATTACCGGCAACAAGCTGTCGGCGATCCACGGCTGTTTTGCCAGCGCCCTGACGCTGATCGCGAGCGAAGTCGCGGAGCGCGCGAAAGTACCGCTTCTGACCGGTTCCAGTTCCGACCAGCTCAACAAGGGCCGCACCCACACTTTCACGCCATTCGCCCGTGCCTCGCAATTTGCCCAGGCGCAATTACGCATGTCGCGGCTCGTCAGCGACAAGCCGAAGGTCGCGGTGATCTTCGAGAACACTGCGTTCGGCACCTCGACCTCCAATGGCCTGCGTGAACAGGCCGCCGCCGAGGGCGTCGAGATCGTGTTGTTCGAGCCTTATTCGGCCGGGTTCACCGATGCCAGCCCGCTGATCAACAAGGTCAAATCGTCGGGCGCCAACGCGCTGTTCTCGGTCTCCTATCTCAACGACCTCATTCTGATCGTGCGGACCGTCAAGCAGGTCGGCCTCAATATCGCGATCAATGGCGGCTCCGGCGGGTTCGTCATTCCGGATTTCTACAAGAATGTCGGAAAACTCGGCGAAGGCCTGCAGGGCGTGGCGCATTGGAACCACGACATGGACGCCAACTCCGAAAAGGTGAACGCCGAATACAAGAAGCGCACCGGCGAATTCCTGTTCGAATATGCCGGCGGCCTCGTCGCCCAAACCTTCATGATCGCCGATGCGCTCGAACGCGCGGCTTCCACCGATCCGCAGAAGGTGCGCGACGCCATCGCGTCACTCGATGTGTCTTCAGGGTTTGCCGCGATGTGTCCGGGCGGCAAGGTCAAGTTCGGGCCCGACGGCAAGAACATCCACGCCCATCCGGTCGGGGTGCAGTGGCAGAACGGCGATCTCGCGAGCGTCTATCCGGAAGAAGACAAGCGCGCACCGCTGTTGAAAACCTGACCGGTCAAACGCCATGTTGGAGACAATAGCCCAGGCCGTCATCAACGGCCTGCTCATCGGCGGCATCTACGCGCTCGTCAGCATCGGCGTGACGCTGATTTTCGGCGTGGTCAAGATCGTCAATTTCGCCCAGGGCGAATTCGTGATGATCGGGATGTACATCAGCTTCTTTCTCGCCAACCAGTTCGGCATCGACCCCCTGGTGTCGTTGATCGTGTCGATGCCGGTGCTGTTCGTGATCGGCGTCCTGGTTCAGCATTTCCTGATCCGCCGGGTGCTCGGCCCTAACGATATGCCGCAGATATTCCTGACCTTTGCGCTGTCGCTGCTGTTGCTCAATCTCGCGCTGATGCTGTTCTCGGCGAATTACCGCACCGTCCATACTTCCTATTCCGATGAGGCGTTTCACATCGGCGAGATTTATATTCCGGTCGCGAAGCTGATCGCCTTTGTGGTGGCGATGGTGCTGAGCGGCGCGCTCTGGGTCTTCCTCCATACCACCGATCTCGGCAAGGCGATGCGCGCGGCGGCCCAGAACCGTGACGTCGCGACCCTGATGGGGATCAATCCCAACCGGGTGTTTTGCGTCGCGCTCGGCATTGCGTTGGCGCTGGCCGGCGCGGCCGGTTCGCTGCTGATGCCGTTCTATTCGGCCTATCCGTTTGTCGGTCAGGTGTTCGTGCTGATGGCCTTTGTCGCGGTCGTGCTGGGCACGCTCGGCAATGTGATCGGCGCGCTGGTCGCCAGCCTGATGATGGGCGTCGCTGAATCCCTCGGCATTCAATTCGTCGGCGCCGATTCCGGCCTGATCGTGGTGTTCGCGATGCTGCTATTGACCCTCGCCTTCAAGCCGACCGGCCTTGGCGGAGGGCGAGCGCGATGACCGGCCGCGCCCAAAGCCTACTCTGGTTGACGATCGGCATCATCGTGCTGATCGCATTGCCGATGGTCGTGAAAAGTTCGTTCGCGATCGACATCTTCATCCGGATCTTGCTGTTTTCTTTCATCGGCGTCGCCTGGAACCTGATGGGCGGATACGCCAAGCAGCTTTCGCTCGGCCATGCCGCCTATTTTGGCCTCGGCGCCTACACCTCGACCATCCTGCAGATCAATTACGGCATCTCGCCCTGGATCGGCATGATTGCCGGCGGCGTGGTCGCGATGCTGGCGAGCCTGCCGATCGGCTGGCTGTGCTTCCGGCTGCGCGGCCCCTATTTCACCATCGCCACCATCGCGACGGCGCAAGCGCTGATGCTGATCTTCCTCAAATTCCGCGATTTCGCCTGGGGCGCCGAGGGCACTACGATTCCCAATCTCGGCAGTTCGCCGCTGATGATGCAGTTCGAGACCAAATCCTCCTATTACTATGTCGCGCTCGGCCTGCTCGTGCTCGGACTTGCGATCACCTACCTGATCGAACGCTCCTGGATGGGCTATTACCTCGTCGCGATCGGCGAGGATGAAGATGCCGCCGAGGCGATCGGCGTCGACGCGCCAAGGATCAAGCGCGACATCTATCTGATCAGCTCCTTTCTCACCGCGCTGGCCGGAACATTTTACACGCAATACATCTACTTCATCGATCCCGCGACCGCGTTCAGCTTCAACATCTCGATCGAGGCGGCGCTGGTCTCGATCGTCGGCGGCATCGGCACCTTGTGGGGGCCGGTGATCGGCACCGTCCTCTTGGAAACCACCTCGACACTGCTGCAAAGCTGGCTCGGCAGTTCAATCGGCGGCGTGCAGCTCACGGTTTACAGCCTGATTCTGATGGCCGTGATCCTGTGGCGACCGACCGGGACTGATGGGCATGATCAGCGAAGCCTGGCAGCGTTTCGCCAGCCGCAAACCGGCGCGGGCCACGCCATGACAGACGCGCTGGTCATTCGTGGTCTCAGCAAGCGGTTCGGCGGATTGCGCGCCGTGCAGGACGTCTCCTTCACGATCAAGGAAAACGAAACCGTCGCTTTGATCGGCCCCAACGGCGCCGGCAAGACCACGAGCTTTCATCTCATCACCGGCTTTCACGAGCCGGATTCCGGTTCGGTGTGGCCTTTGGGCGGGACATCACGGGATTAAAGCCCCATGACATCTGCGCCCATGGCCTCGTGCGTACCTTTCAGGTCGCAAAACCGTTCGGCGCGATGACCGTGCTCGACAATGTCATGACCGGCGCGTTCCTGCGCGACAAAAGCACCAACGCGGCGCGGGAGAAAGCCCGCGAGGCGATCGAGTTCGTCGGCCTGTCGCTCAAGGAAAAAACCGCGGCCAAGGACCTGACCACGATCGACCAGCGCCGGCTCGAAATGGCGCGCGCGCTGGCGACGCAGCCCCGGCTTCTGCTGCTCGACGAAGTCATGGCCGGACTCAATCCTTCCGAAATCGATCAGGCGGTGGCCCTGATCGGAAAGCTGTCGCAGCGCGGCCTGACCATCGTCATCGTCGAACATGTGATGCGCGCCATCATGGCCGTCGCCCGCCACATCGTGGTGCTCGATCACGGCCAGAAGATCGCGGAAGGCACGCCCAAAGAGATCGTCGAAAATCCGGAAGTGGTTCGCGCCTATCTGGGCTCCTACGTGCACCCGCCAACATCGGGAGAGAGTTAGTGCTCAAACTGTCAGGTGTGAGCGCCAGTTACGGCTCGGTTCCCGCCATTCACAATGTCAGCATCGAGATCGGCGAAGGCGAAGCCGTCGGCCTGCTCGGCGCCAACGGCGCCGGCAAGAGCACGACGTTGCGCGCGATCTCAAAGCTCGTGAAGATGTCGTCGGGCACCATCATTTTTGCCGGCACCGACCTCTCGACCTTGCCGCCGCACCGGATTCCGGAACTGGGCATTGCCCATGTGCCGGAGGGCCGTCAGGTATTTCCTGAAATGACGGTGCAGGAAAATCTCGAGATTGGCGCTTACGTTCCGAAAGCCAAGCTGGAGCGCAGCCGCACGCTCGATCTGGTCTACAGCATTTTTCCGCGGCTTGCCGACCGCAAAAAACAACTCGCCGGCACCATGAGCGGCGGCGAGCAGCAGATGCTCGCGGTCGGCCGTGGCCTGATGCTCAAGCCGCGTCTCCTGATGCTCGACGAACCCTCGCTCGGCCTCGCCCCCGTGATGACCGACGTGACCTTCGAGAAGATCGGCGAAATCCACAAAATGGGTACCGCCATTTTGTTGGTGGAGCAGAACGTCAGCCGCGCTTTGTCGCTGGTGCAGCGCGCCTATGTGCTGGAGAGCGGCAGCGTGACCATGCAGGGCACCAGCGCGGAACTGGCCAACAACAAGCAGGTTCAGGCGGCGTATCTGGGGATTTGAGGCAACGTTTCCGTCCTCATCCTGAGGAGCATCGCCAACGGGTCGCGCGAATGCGCGCCCGATGACAGGCTCCGCGATGCGTCTCGAAGGATGGAATGCATTCATGGTTCGAGACGGCGCAAGAGCGCCTCCTCACCATGAGGGAGAGGGGCAAGCGTTGCAACATATTCGAATTTCAAACAGCCAATTCCGTCATTGGAGCGAAGCAATCTATCCTCCGTCATTCCGGGGCGCGCGCTAGCGCGAACCCGGAATCTCGAATTCCGGGTTCGATGCTTCGCATCGCCCCGGAATGACGGAGGACCTATTTTCACACACATCCGCATTCTCGCGGCGTAATCCGCCCGAGTTTTGCTATCAACTTTCCGCCCTCTTCTCAGAGGGCGCAGGGAATGCCGGGCGCCTGGTGCGCCCGCCGCGGCGTGTGCGAAGGTAGAGAGTGGAAAGCACACGCGTTAGTCAGGTCACACCGGAAACACCCGGCACTCCCCGCGCAATGGTTTACGACTTATTTCGTGCTCTCCCCGGCGATCGGGCTCTTTTGCCACCGTCATCCCTGAGAAGCTTGCTTCTCAAGAACTTGACGCCAGCGTCGAGGCGTCAGGACCACACGACTTCGCCGTCCGCTTCAGCGCTGTTCGTCAAAAGCGCATCCGCGTCCACCGCATCCCGCCCCGCGTCCGTGACGATCGCGATACGCCCCTCGAGTGGGACGAGACATGTGAATTATAGAATTGATTTTCTCTTCGGAAAAACAGAATATTTTTCGCGTCAGGGCTGGACTTTGATTTCTGGGACGCGCACTTGATTTGCCCGTCGGGTAAAATCAGTTGGCCCGTGCTGTTAACGCGCCCTCACTTCTTGACCTTGCTCGCGTCCATCTTGATCGACGGGTCCAGCAGCCGGGTCGTGAATGCGCTTTCCACCGCAAACGGCTTCTCCATACCGAGATAGGTCTGCACCAGTTCGTAATCCTTCTTCATCCGCTCCGCGTCGATCCAGCCCAGTGCCTTGGTCGTGGTGAAGTCATCGGTCATCAGAAACTTGATCCGTTCCCACTGCCGCTCCTGATTTTCCCGATCGAGACCGGATACCTGATCGAGCAGGGCCTTCAGGCAGGGCGCGACATCGGCGACACAGGCGGCATAGGCCCTCTGGGTGATCCGCACGAAATCCTCGACCAGTTTCGGATTTTTTTCGAGGAACGCCCCGTTGACGATCAGGGAATTGCCGTAAGGATTAAGGCCAATATCCTTCCAGTTGACGAAGCCGAGATCGTTGCCGAATTCGACCACCTTCAAATCATGTTCATTGTAGAAATCGCTGACGATATCGACGGTGTGGCTTTTCAAGGCCGCGATCTTGGCGGTCGGCCCGACATTGACGAAGCCCACCGCATCGGGCGCGATGCCTGCGGCCTTGGCGAAAGCCGGCCACATCACCCGCGAGGCGTCGCCGGGGGGATTGCCGATCTTGTGACCGGGAAAGTCCTTGGCACCATTCACACCGTAGCTCTTCAGCCAGTAAAATGTCTGCCCGGTATTGGCGTAGATGCTCATCAGCGCCACCGCATCGGCACCCTTGCTGCGCGCCACCAGCATGGTCGCGAGATCCGCGATACCAAACGGCGAACCGCCCGAGCCGACCTTGAGCGACGAAACCCCGGACCCCTTGCCGACCTCGATGCTGAGATCGATGCCGGCCTTCTCGTACCAGCCCTGCGCTTTGGCGTAATAAAACGGCGAGTGATCCGCCGTGGGTGTCCAGTTCAAGATCAGGTTGACGGATTCGCCGGCATCGGCTGCGAACGAAGACGCCAGCAATGCGAGTGCCACTCCGGCAATCCTGAGACCCTTCATGGCGCTCTCCTCTTTTGCAGCAACCCGATTTGCGACATCTGACCCGACCAGCCTGTTGGCCTTGTCGTGGCTCGCCGGCAGGTCTACCAATGCAACAAGGGACGGATCGAATTGTCAACTATCTGGTTGGAAATGGCTGAACGACGGTCAAATAGGGCGAAACCGCAAAGGCGCGATCCCGTCGCCACCCGTAACAAGCTCCTGACCGCGGCGCGGCACGAATTCGCGAAGAACGGCCTCGCCGGCGCGAGAGTCGACGAGATCGCGCTGCGCGCCGGCGTCAACAAGCAGCTGGTGTATCATTATTTTGGCGACAAGGACGCGCTGTATCTGGCGGTGCTTGAATGGGTATATGAGGAAATCCGCGCCCAGGAGCGCAAGCTCAACCTGACAGGGCTGCCTCCCGAACGTGCCATCAAGAAGCTGATCGAGAGCTCGTTCGACCATCTGGCGCGGTATCCCGATTTCATCGTCTTGCTCAATGACGAGAACCGCAATGGCGCCCGGCACGTCCGCGCCTCGCGCAAGCTCGAAAGCATGCATTCGCCTTTGGTCAGCCTGGTTTCGACAATTCTCAAAGAGGGCGTGCAGGCCGGCATCTTCCGAAAGGGTGTCAATCCGGTGCATCTTTATATTTCGATCGCGGGCCTCAGCTACTTCTTCTTCTCGAATACGCCGACCCTATCGGCGATCTTTGGCACGGACCTGAGCAGCGCGGCCGCCAAGCGTGCCCGGCGCAAACATGTGGTTGACCTGGTCATGAATGCCTTGCGGCCCTGACAATCCCGTCATTGCGAGCCAACGGGTCGCGCGAATGCGCGCCCGATGACAGGCTCCGCGAAGCAATCCATGCACCCGTCCAGGCTGTGCCATGGATTGCTTCGTCGCTTCGCTCCTCGCAATGACGATTTCTGCTTATTTGAATACAATCAACCAAATGGTTGAAAGTCTGAGACCAACGCGGTAGATTTAGTTGAACTCGTTCCAGCCGCAAGGTCGCAACGCAACCGGGTGAGAGCACAATTGGCCAGTGATGGAATGCGATCGGCGCGATCTGTCGCGATCATCCTGGTCGTGCATCTGGCCGTGATCGTGCTCTGGCAGGTCCTGGTCGATGCGTTTCATGTGCCCAAATTCATCCTGCCCTCTCCGCTCGCCACGTTGGCAACGCTGACCTCGGCAAAATATGCGTGGCTTTCCAACCTGGCCGTCACGCTGGTGGAAATCCTCGGCGGCTTCTGTCTTGGCGCGCTCGTCGGCGTGATGCTGGCGGTATTTTTCTGCTGGTCGCCGCTGCTGAGCCTGCTGCTGCTGCCACTGTTCGTAACCCTGAACATGATTCCGAAAGTGGCGCTTGGCCCGCTGTTCATCGTCTGGTTCAGCTATGGAATCATTCCGAACATCCTGATCGCCTTCAGCATCTGCTTCTTTCCGATCCTGCTGACGACATCGCGCGGCTTGAGCGAGGTCGAACCGGATCTGCTCGACCTCGTGAAATCGCTGCGCGGCTCGCGCTGGACCTTGTTTCGCAAGATTCAGCTGCCGGGTGCGCTGCCTTATGTGTTTTCCGGCATGAAGGTCGGCGCCATCCTGGCGGTCGCCGGTGCGATCGTCGGCGAGTTCATCGCTTCCGAGCGCGGGCTTGGGTATCTGATGATCCAGGTTCAATCCTCGCTTGATACACCGGCGATGGTGATGGCGGTGGTGCTTCTGACATTGCTCGGCGTCGCCCTTTACGGCCTTGTGCTGGGCCTCGAACGGCTGTTCCTGGTCCGGGACGTGCGGCTGCAATAATCGATCGGGTAAGAAATATGCTGCTCACGCATGACAATCTGCCGGACACCATTCCCGACGTCGCCTCCCTCGACGACCTCCTGTGCCGGCCGAGCCAGGCGCTGATCGACGATCTCCAAAAAGTTGACGGCGACATCATGATTCTCGGTGTCGCCGGCAAGATGGGACCGACGCTGGCCGGATTGGCCAAGGCGGCCCTGCCCCACCGCCGTATCATCGGCGTCGCACGGTTCAGCGATCCCGACACCAAGATTTGGCTGGAGTTCCGAGGTATCGAGACCATCTCCTGCGATCTGCTCGATGAAGCTGCCATCGCATCGTTGCCGAAGGTACCCAACATCATCTTCATGGCCGGACGCAAATTCGGCGCGGAGGGCGATCTGTCGCTGACCTGGGCGATGAACGCCCATGTCCCTGCTTTGGTCGCGCAAGTCTTCGTCAATTCGCGGATCGTCGCGTTCTCGACCGGCTGCGTCTATCCCTTCGTGCCGGTGGACGGAACGGGCGCTGATGAGGCTGTTCCGCCCGATCCGCCCGGCGAATATGCGCAATCCTGCGTCGGGCGCGAGCGCATGTTCGAGTATTTTTCGCGCAAATTTGACACGCCCGGCCGCTTGTTCCGGCTCAATTATGCAATTGATATGCGCTACGGCGTGCTGCACGACATCGCGACGAAGATTCTTCAGGGCAAGCCGATTGACGTCAGCCTCGGCCATGTCAACTTCATCTGGCAAGGCGACGCCTCGGCGCAGGCGCTGAGGTGTCTCGCGCATTGCGACACGCCGACTTCGCCAATCAATGTCAGCGGTCACGAGATCCTTGGCGTGCGTGACCTCGCGAAAAAACTGGGCGCGCGGCTCGGTCACGAACCGCTCATTATCGGCACCGAGCAGCCGACCGCGTGGCTCACCGACACGTCGCAGGCGGTCAAACTGTTCGGCCTGCCGATCGTCGACACCGCCCGGTTGATCGCCTGGACCGCGGACTGGGTCGCCCGCGCGATGCCAAGTCTCGGCAAGCCCACCAAATATGAGGTGCGCGATGGCCGATACTGACCAGATCGCCATCATCGAGCTCGGTCCGGATGACGCCATGGCCGGCCTTGCGCTTTCGGCGGAAGCTCACTGGAATCAGAACGAGGCGGACTGGCGCTTTTTCCTCAGCAAGGGAACCGTGTTCGGCGTGCGCGACGGTGGCGGCCATCTGGTCGCCAGCGCTGCGCTGCTGCCCTACACGTCAGGGAATGCCTGGATCAGCATGGTGTTGGTGACCGCGAGCTGGCGCCGCCGCGGCCTTGCGAGCAAACTGATCGATACCTGTCTCGACGCCGCGGCAAAACGAGGCCTCGTCACCTGGCTCGATGCGACACCGGCGGGCGCAACCGTGTATGGGCCGCTGGGATTCAGGCCGGCGCTGGAGTTGCGGCGGTTGCGGCTTGAAAATGCGTCGAATTCAATCGCCGCTTCAACGCTGCCCGCGGGCCAAATTACCGAGTTCATCACCTGCGATATCAGCGCGATGGGTTTTGATCGCCGCGATTTGCTGCGCGAGCTTGCCGGACGCCCGCGCTCGCAACTGGTATCGAATGGTGACGCGATGGCGCTGGTCCGCGATGGCCGCACAACCCGCCACATCGGTCCCCTGTTTGCGGACACCCCGGATCGGGCGCTCGCGCTGGTCGAGGAGATTGTTCGATCCGGACGCGGCCCCCTGCTGATCGACGCCGTCGCCACACAAGACGCGTTTCTGAAAGGCCTGACAGCGGGCGGCTGGACCGTCGAGCGGCCGTTTCAGCGCATGCGGTTTGGCAACGACAACGACGACGACAACGCTCTGGCGTCGGAACCGCCATTCGCGGTCGCCGGCCCTGAATATGGATAGGGATCAGCGCCATGCATCATAGCCAGATGAAATCCGAGGTACGGCGCTTGATCGCCGACGGCACCGTCATCCCGGCGCACCCGCTGGCACTTAACGCCAGCCGCGCGCTTGATGCGGCCCGCCAGCGCGCGCTGTCGCGCTACTACATCGACGCCGGCGCCGGCGGGCTTGCGGTGGGCGTTCACACCACGCAGTTCGCGATCCGCGAGGCCGGCCTGTACCGGCCGGTGCTGGAATTGGCCGCGGAGACCGCTTCCTCGTGGACCACGCGGCCGCTGGCGCTGGTCGCCGGTCTGGCCGGACCGACGCAGCAGGCCATTGCCGAGGCGAGGACCGCGCTCGGCATCGGCTATCACGCCGGCTTGCTCAGCCTCGCCGCGATGAAATCCGCCTCGGAGGATGAGATCATCGATCATTGCCAGGCGGTGGCGCGTGAGATTCCGCTGGTCGGCTTTTACCTGCAACCGGCGGTCGGCGGCGTGATCCTCGGCGCGGCGTTCTGGCGGCGCTTTGCGACGATCGACAATGTCATCGCCATCAAGATCGCGCCATTCAACCGCTACCGGACGCTCGACGTGTTGCGCGGTGTTGTCGCCGCCGGCGCGCTGGATCGCGTGGCGCTCTACACGGGAAATGACGACCACATCCTGCTCGACCTCATGCTGCCGTTCGATCTGCGCGATCGCGGCATCACGACACGAACGCATTTCCGCGGCGGCCTGCTGGGTCACTGGTCGGTGTGGACCGCGAATGCAATCCGGCAATTCGAAATGTGTCGCGCCGCGCAGCAAAAGGATGCCATTCCGGCCGATTTGCTGGCGCTCGACGCCCGCGTCACCGATTGCAACAGCGCGTTCTTCGACGTCGCCAACAATTTCCACGGCTGCATTGCAGGCTGTCACGAAATTCTGCGGCGGCAAGGGTTGCTTGAGGGAATCTGGTGTCTCGATCCCGCGGAGGGCCTCAGCCCTGGACAGTTGCAGGAAATCGACCGCGTCTGCAATGAACACGCCGACCTCAGCGACAACGATTTCGTGGCCGCCGGCCTGCAGAAATGGCTCGCATGACGGCGACTGAAGAATTCTTCATCCGTCTGCGCAATGTCCGCAAGGTTTACCGGTCGCAAGGCCGGGAATTCCTCGCGGTCTCGGACGTCACGATGGATGTCCGGGAAGGTGAGTTGATTTCGCTGGTCGGTCCATCCGGCTGCGGCAAGACCACGGTATTGAAGATCCTTGCCGGACTACACGATGCCGATGGCGGCACCATCCAGATCGGCAACGCACGCACGCCGTTCGATCCCGCGCGAGATATCGGCATGGTGTTTCAGCAGGCGTTGCTGTTGAAATGGCGGACTATCCTCGACAACGTGCTGTTGCCCGCCGAAATTGTCGGCCTGCCGATCAAGGCGGCCAGGACCCGCGCCCGCGAGCTGCTCCAGCTGGTCGGACTTGCCGGTTATGAGGATAAATATCCGCAGCAATTATCCGGCGGCATGCAGCAGCGCGCCGCGATCGCGCGCGCATTTATCCACGATCCCAAACTGATCCTGATGGATGAGCCGTTCGGTGCGCTCGACGCCCTGACGCGGGAGCAGATGAACCTGGAAATGCTGCGGATCTGGCGCGAGAGCGGCAAGACCATCATCTTTGTCACCCACAGCATCCAGGAGGCGGTGTTCCTCGCCTCGCATTGCGCCGTGCTCACGGCCGGCCCGGCCCGGATGGCGGAGTATTTTCCGATCGATCTGCCCTTCCCGCGCGCACTGCCGATCAAGACCACGGATGAGTTCGGCGCCTATGCACGGCGGATTTATGCAAGCCTCGGGCTTGGGACGGATGGGCCTGCGGAAAGCGAAATATCGACCCGGCGATAGGCCCCATGCGCCGAACATCTGTTCGACCCGTCCCGGAGGAAATCACGAATGGCAAATGACGATCGCACCACGATAATTTCCCGCAGAACGCCGGAATCGGCCGCGATGTCGGCAAGCGTCAAACGGGCGATGGCGATCACCGCCAAACTCAACCGGCTGACGTTCAACGATACTGTGGAAGTCCGGGCCTTGTTCAGCGAACTCATCGGCAAGAAGGTGGACGACAGCTTTTTACTGATCCCGCCATTCTACGCGACCGGTGGGGCCGACACCCGCATCGGGCGCAATGTCTTCGTCAACCAGAATTGCACTTTCTATGATCTCGGCGGCCTCGACGTTGCCGACGATGTGATGATCGGGCCGAACGTCAGCCTCATCACCTCAGGCCATCCCGTCGAGCCGTCCCGGCGGCGCGTCACCATCGCAAAGCCCATCGTGATCGAAAGAAACGTATGGATCGCCGCCGGCGCCACCGTCATCGGCGGCGTGACGGTGGGAGAAAATTCTGTTGTGGCGGCGGGCGCCGTCGTCACCAAGGATGTTCCACCCAATACGCTGGTCGGGGGAAACCCGGCGCGGATCATTCGCTCGATTGCCGAGTGAGGATGCTGTCCGCCCGCCCCGATCTGCCTGCCGCTTACGTCTTATCTGACTGCAGAATGTCGACGATGGCCTGACCGGTCGCGGCGGTGCCGAGCTTGCCGCCGACATCCTTGGTCGCGCGGCCGCTCTGGATCGCGGTCGCGACGGCGCCTTCGATGGCGCGGGCGGCCGACTCAAATCGCGGCGCATTAGTCCGCTCGCCGTGCCAGGCCAGCAGCAGTGCCGTCGACAAGATCAGCGAGAATGGATTGGCGATATCGCGCCCGGCAATATCTGGCGCCGAGCCGTGCGCGGCCTGCGCCATTCCATGTTTCGCCCCGACATTGAGCGAGCCGCCAAGGCCAAGGCTGCCTGACAGTTCGGCCGTGAGATCCGAGAGAATGTCGCCGAACATGTTGGTCGAAACGATCACGTCGAAGCGATCCGGCTGGCGCACCACATGCGCCATCATGGCGTCGACCAGGATGTCATCGACCTCAAGGCCGGGATAACCGCGCGCGGCCGCGCGGCAGATATCGATGAACATGCCGTCGCCGATCTTCAGCACATTGGCCTTGTGAACGATGGTGAGGTGCTTGCGCCGGCGCATCGCGAGCTGACAGGCCGCCTGCGCGATCCGTTCGCAGCAATGCCGGGTGATACGGCGAAGCGAGATGACGACATCCGATGTGACGAGAATCTCGCCATTGCCCTGCTCCATGTTGCGATCGGCATAGAAGCCTTCGGTATTTTCGCGCACCACGACAAGATCGAAATCGCCGAGCCGGTTGCGCAGGCCGGGATAGGTTCGGGCCGGCCGCACATTGGCAAACAAATCGAGATTTTTCCGGAAGTATTTCGACGGATTGATCTCGCCGCGTTGTTCATCCTTGAAATCAAAGGTCGCAGCGGGTCCGAGGATCAACCCGTCGGCGGCCTGCACGGTTTCCAAAAGCCCCGGCGGGATCGTTGAGCCGAATTGCTTCAGGCTGGCGTGACCGACTTCATGCTCGTCGGTCTGGATGCCAAGCTGGAAACGCTCGGACGCGGCGCGCAGAACGCTATATGTCGCGGCTGATATTTCCGGCCCGATGCCGTCACCCGGCAGAACGACGATGCGCATGATGAATTCCTGGTCCTACTGTTACCGCTGATCGCAGACGACGGTTTTGTATCTCGGTCCGCCCGGCGGTCTTCCCTTGAAGGGACACCCCCTGGCAGGGATGGCGAATCGCAGGCGCGAGACCGAATACCCCCGGCCGAACAGGTCGGTTTGTAGACGATTTGCGCGTCTTGATAGCGGCAATCGCGGCATGGCGGCAATGCATTCCCGGACCAATAGTGCCAGCGGGCTGTCGAACGGCAGTCGCAAAGGTAGCAGAAGGCCGTCATGGGACACAGGCCTCAACGAAACGCCGGCCGAGCCGGATTATTCCGTTCTCTGCACGCCAATTCTTGATTTGAACTGTTCCAGATTCCAGTCCAACATCCCCCCGAAGTTCAATCGATGGATTGGACTAAACAAACGTTCGATCGATGGATTGAACAAAATCAGGGGAACGCGATGGCAAACCTCAATGTCAATGGGAAGAGTTTCGACGTCGATGTCGAGCCGGATACGCCGCTATTGTGGGCGATTCGAGAAAATGTAGGCCTCACCGGCACCAAATACGGTTGCGGCATCGCACAATGCGGCGCCTGCACCGTCCATGTTGATGGGGTCGCGATGCGCTCCTGCGGCGTGCTGGTCAGTGAAGCCGTCGGCAAGAAAATCACCACCATCGAAGGTCTCGCCGTCAACGGCGTCCTGCACAAGGTGCAGCAGGCCTGGGTCGCCAACGATGTCCCGCAATGCGGATACTGCCAGAGCGGCCTGATCATGGCAGTGGCCGCACTTCTCAAGGACAATCCGAAGCCAACCGACCAGGATATCGACGACGCCATCACCAATATTTGCCGCTGTGGCACGTTCAAACAGGTGCGTGAAGCTATTCACGCCGCCTCAGAAGCTTGAGGGGGCAGCCATGAACCATATGCCCAAACTCAGCCGCCGCTCTTTTGTGATCGGCACCGCCGCCGTCGGCTCCGGCCTCGCGCTCGGCCTCGACATTCCCTTTGGTCCGACCGTGGTGCGCGCCGCCGATGGCTCGCCCGAAATCAACGCCTGGGTCGTGATCCAGCCCAACGACACCGTCGTCATCCGCATCGCGCGATCGGAAATGGGTCAGGGCACGCTGACCGGCCTCGCCCAATTGGTCGCTGAAGAACTCGAATGCGACTGGTCGAAAGTCACCACCGAATATCCGACACCCGGACAAAGCGTCGCGCGCAAACGGGCGTGGGGCGATTTCTCGACCGGCGGCAGCCGCGGTATCCGCACCTCGAACGAATACGTCCGCAAGGGCGGTGCCACCGCGCGTATCATGCTGATCCAGGCCGCCGCCAATGAATGGAAGGTGCCGGCTTCGGAATGCACTTCAGCGAACAGCATCATCACCCACACGCCGTCGGGGCGCACCACGACCTATGGCAAGGTCGCCGAAGCCGCGGCCAAGATCGAGCCGCCGGCCGACGTCAAGCTGAAGGACCCGAAGGACTGGAAGATCGCCGGCAAGGGCCTCAAGCGCCTCGATACCGTCGACAAGACCACCGGCAAGATGACCTATGGCATCGATGTCAAGCTGCCGGGCATGCTCAATGCCGCGATCAAGGCCTGTCCGGTGTTCGGCGGCAAGCTGAAGAGCTACGACGAAGCCAAAGCCATGGGCATGAAGGGCGTCAAGAAGGTGGTGAAGGTCGGCGACTACGCCGTCGCCGTCGTTGCCGACACCTGGTGGCACGCCAAGACCGCGCTGGAAGCGATGCCGATCGTCTGGGACGAAGGCCCGAACGCCAAGGTCTCAAGCGCATCGATCGCCAAATGGCTTGAGGAAGGTTTCGACGACTCGCAGCCGGCCTTTGTCGGCAACGAGAACGGCGATGCCAAGGCTGCGATCGCCAAGGCCGTCAAGAAGGTCGAGGCGGTCTATAATTATCCCTACCAGAACCACGCGCCGATGGAGCCGATGAACGCGACGGCGCTCTACACGGACAACAAATGCGAGGTCTGGTGCGGCACGCAGAACGGCGAAGCTGCGTTTGCGGCGACGCTGGAAGCCTCGGGTCTGACGGCCGACAAATGTGACGTCTACAAGCAGATGCTTGGCGGCGGCTTCGGCCGTCGTGGCCAGACCGACTATGTGCGGCAGGCGGTGGCGATCGCCAAGCAGATGCCTGGCACGCCGATCAAGCTGTTGTGGTCGCGTGAAGAGGACATGCAGCACGGCGCCTATCATCCGATCACGCAAGTCAAGATGACCGGCGCCTTCGACGCCGACAACAATCTGACGGCGCTACGGATGCGCATTTCCGGCCAATCGATCCTGTTCAGCCTGCGGCCGGAAGCGCTGGTCAACGGCAAGGATCCCGCGACCTTCGCCGGCCTCAATCCGACCGGCGAAGCGGCGATCGGATATTCGGTTCCGAATCTTCTGATCGATCACTCGATGCGCAATCCGCACGTCCCGCCGGGCTTCTGGCGCGGCGTCAACGTCAACCAGAATGCGATCTATCTCGAATGTTTCATGGACGAGTTGGCGCATGCGGCCGGCCAGGATCCGCTCGAGTTCCGGCGCAAGCTGATGACCAAGAACCCGAAGCATCTTGCGGTGCTCAATGCCGTGGCTGAAAAAATCGGCTGGGGCACGCCTACACCAAAAGGCGTGTTCCGCGGCATCGCGCAGCATATGGGCTATGGCAGCTACGTTGCGGGTGCGGCTGAAATCTCGGTCACCGACGGCAACAAGATCAAGGTGCATCGCATCGTTGCCGCGACCGATCCGGGCTATGCGGTCAATCCGGCGCAGATCGAACGGCAGATCGCCGGCTCGTTCGTCTACGGCCTCTCGGGCCTGTTCTATGGCGGTTGCACCGTCAAGGACGGCCGCATCGAACAGTCGAATTTCGACAATTACAATTCGATGCGGATCGCCGAGATGCCGAAGGTGGAATCGATCGTGATGCCGAGCGGCGGTTTCTGGGGCGGAGTCGGCGAGCCGACGATCTGCGTCGCCGGGCCTGCCGTGCTCAATGCCTATTTCATGGCAACAGGCAAACGCCTGCGCTCGGTACCGTTGAGGGATCAAAACATCACCTTCGCCTGACCTCACAAGCGGCGGCCCCAACGGGCCGCCGCATCATCTTCGGACAATGCTCATGGACGCGCTGCGCCTGATGACGCGGAGAAACGTCGTTCGTGGCATCGCGGCGGCGGCAACGACATTTGCGTTTCCGCGCCCTTCCCGTGCGCAATCCGCCGCGCGGGTTGTCGTGATCGGCGGCGGCTTTGGCGGCGCCGCCTGCGCGCGCGCGTTGCGGCGGATCGATACCAAGCTGCAAGTGACACTGGTCGAGCCGAACAAGGTTTTCACCGCTTGCCCGTTCAGCAATGAAGTGATCGCGGGCTTGCGGGACATCGAAGCGCAGCAATTCACTTACGAGCGGATCGCCGCGGACGGCGTCACGGTGATCGCGCAGGCGGCCGTGAAGATCGATCCGCAAGCGCGCACGGTCGGCCTCGCCGACGGCGCGACGCTCGCTTATGAGCGCCTGGTGCTGTCGCCCGGCATCGACCTGCGGTTTGAGACGCTGCCCGGCTATGACGAAACATCGGCGTTAAGAATGCCGCACGCCTGGAAGGCGGGCGAACAAACGATATTGCTGCGCCGACAACTCGAGGCGATGGACGATGGCGGCGTGGTGGTGCTGGCAGTTCCGGCAAGCCCGTCGCGATGCCCGCCCGCGCCGTATGAACGCGCCAGTCTGATTGCGCATTATCTCAAGGCGAAGAAGCCACGCTCGAAAATCTTGATCCTCGACGCCAAGGACACTATTCCGCAGCAGCGCCTTTTTGAAAATGCCTGGAAGGAATTGTATCCCGGCATGATCGAGCGGATATCGCTATCTCAAGGTGGCCGCGTCGTGTCGGTCGAGCCCAAGACCAACACGCTGGTGACTGACTTCGGCAATTACGATGCCCAAGTTGCGAACGTCATTCCACCGCAGAAGGCCGGCAACATCGCCGGCATCGCGGGCGCGGTTGACAATACCGGCTGGTGTCCAATCGACCCAGTTACATTCGCCTCAAAGCTGGTGCCCAATATTCACGTCATCGGCGACGCCTGCATCGGCGGCGGCATCCCGAAATCCGCCTCCGCCGCCAATGCCGAGGCCAAAGCCTGTGCGAGCGCGGTGGCGAGCCTGATCGCGGGCAAATCGCCGGCCACGCCGAAGCTGGACGGCATCTGCTACAACACCGTCGCGCCGGGCTATGCGTTCTCGCTGTCCGGAACCTATCAGCCGAGGGACGACATCTTCGCCGAAATTCAAGGCACCAGCTTCACCAGCCCGGTCGATGCACCGCGCGATATCAGGCTGAAGGAAGCCGAGATCGCGCAGGCCTGGTTCCACACCATCACGGCGGAAACCTTTGGCTAGGTCAGCAATTCATATCATGTTGCTCGCCGCGGCAGCGCTCGCGCTGCTTTGTGCCGCCAGCGCGGAGGAACTGCGGCCCTACACCGTCGCGGGCGATGCGATTGCGGACTCACTGACGGGTGTGCCGGGCGACGCGGTCCACGGCCGCGCGCTTGTGCTCGAGCGCAGCAGCACTTGTATTCTGTGCCATAGCGGACCATTTCCGGAAGAGAAGTTTCAGGGCGATCTCGCGCCGAGCCTCGCGGGCGCGGGCAGCCGATGGTCCGCGGGTCAGCTTCGGCTGCGGCTGGTCGCGGCGTCGCGCCTCAATCCCGCGACGATCATGCCGTCCTATTATCGCGTGGAGGGATTGGAACGCGTCGGCGCGGCGTGGCGCGGCAAACCGATCCTGACCGCCGAACAGATCGAGGATATCGTGGCGTATCTCGCGACGCTGCGCGAATAGAGCGTTTTCGAGCCAACGGGCCGCGCGAACGCGCGCCCGATGACAGGCTCCTTGGATACCGGTTCGCGTGAAGAAAACGCGTAAAAAAATAGAGAAAGAACGATGCACCAGCCAAAGAATTCATCGCGCCGTCAATTCCTGAGCCTCGCCGGCGGCGTGGCCGTGATCGGTGCCGTCCCCATCGTCACCTTGCGGCCCGCCGAGGCCACGCCCGCGATGCTGGCCAGCGCGATCCGGAATGTCGTCGGTACCGCCAATGTGCAAACCGGCAAGGTCAAGATCGACGTGCCGCCGCTGGTCGAAAACGGCAACACCGTGCCGCTGACGGTAACCGTCACCAGCCCGATGACCGAGAGTGATTACGTCAAAAGCATTCACGTCTTCAACGAAAAGAACCCGCAGCCGAATGTCGGCAATTTCTATCTCGGGCCACGATCCGGCCGCGCCCAGATCTCGACGCGCATCCGGCTCGCCGACACGCAAAAGATCGTCGCGATCGCGCGGCTGTCCGACGGCTCGTTCTGGTCGGTCAGCGCCGATGTCGTGGTGACGCTCGCGGCCTGCACCGAGGAGGTGATCTGATGGCGTCTGCGTTGATCAATGTTCCGAAGAAGGCCAAACGCGGCGACATCATCGAGATCAAGACGCTGATGTCGCATATCATGGAGACCGGCTATCGCCGCACCGCGACCGGCGAAGTGGTGCCGCGCGATATCATCACCAGCTTCACCTGCCGCTACAATGGCGTTGAGGTTTTCCGTGCCGATCTGTTTCCGGCGATTGCGGCGAATCCGTTCATCACGTTCTTCACGGTCGCGACCGAGAGCGGCAAATTCGATTTCGAATGGATCGGCGACCGGGGTTTTACCGAAACCGCGTCAGCCGCCATTTCCGTCGAATGAGACTGGTCCACACGATAGCCGTTGCAGGCCTGCTGCTTGCGGCTGGCTTCGCGATCCCTCGCCTCCTCGCCACCGAAATCCCGCAGGCCGAACGCCGCTCCGGTTACACTTTCATGTCGCCGGATACCAAGGCGATCCAGGACGACGACACCGCCAATCCCGGTATGCTGTGGGTACTTGACGGCGAAGCCCTGTGGAAGCGCAAAACAGGCACGGCGGACAAGGCCTGCGCCGATTGCCATGACGACGCGCGTGCCAGCATGAAGGGCGTCGCGGCGCGCTATCCTGCCTATGACAAGTCACTCGGACGTCCGGTCAATCTCGAACAGCGCATCAATCTCTGCCGTGCACAAAACCAGAAGGCAACGCCGCTGCCGTATGAGAGCCGCGACCTGCTGGCGCTGACGGCCTTTGTCGCGCAGCAATCACGCGGCATGCCCATTGCGGCCGGCGCCGATCCGCAACTGGAGCCGTTCGTCGCCAAAGGACGCGATACCTTCATGCGCCGGCAGGGACAGCTCAATCTCGGCTGCACCAATTGCCACAACGATAATTGGGACAAGCATCTGGCCGGATCCGCGGTGACCCAGGCGCTGCCGACCGGCTATCCGCTCTACCGGCTGGAGTGGCAATCGCTGGGATCGCTGCAGCGCCGGCTGCGCAACTGCATGACCGGGATGCGGACGCAGCTCTACGAGTACGGCGCGCCGGAAATGGTCGAACTCGAGCTCTATCTGATGTCGCGCGCGCACGACATGCCGATCGAAACCCCGGCGGTAAGGCCGTGAGCTCTTTCGCGCGACGTAATTTCTGGCCCCCGTCGGCACGGGATAGCGCCACGCGAGGAGCCTCCCAGCGGGGGCTTCCGTGTCGGCAGCACAATGATATCCACTCCTCATCGCTAAATCACTGCAGCGTAGACGCCTTCTCGAAATCCTTCCGGCATTCGTCGAGAACCTGACGTGTGAATTTTCCGATCGAAGCGTATTCGATCTCCGTCAGATTGGCGAGCGAGACGCGGGCCGAGGTATCGACGACCTCGAAGCCATTGCCAGGTAGCAGCACAACGCCTGTTTCATCAGCAAGGCGGAACAGAAAATCGATACCGAGGTCGCTTTTCACAAACCATGCCTTGAATTCCGATCCGTACAATATTCCGCCAATTTCCTGCAAATCGATCAGCGAATAGTAATTGACGTCGTTCAACTCATGCGGCGCGTTGACGCCCATATGCCTGTAGAGCGTCTGGTAACGTTTTCGAATTAGCCCCTTGGCCGCATCCTTGTAACGATGCTCGCGGTCCATCAGCCCGCTCAGCGCGAATAGGGCCATCTGCAACTGCTGCGGCACCGACAGGCCGGCCGTATGATTCAGCGCGACGGCGCGGCTATCGGCGACCAGGCGATCGATGAACAACAAATTGCGCGGCGTCGTCGTCAATGAGCTGTAGCGCCTGTCGAGCAGCAGCTTGGTCGACTCCGGAAGAAGTGCGAGCGCCGTGTCGAAGGCATTGTCCTCATGCAGGGCAATCGCCCCCAGCCGCCAGCCCGTGGCGCCGAAGAATTTCGAGAACGAATAGACGCAAAGGGTGTTGTGCGGACATTTCGCAAACAGCGAGACGAAATCATCCGCGAAAGTACCATATACGTCGTCGGTCACGATCAGCAGGTCCGGCCGCTTGACCACCAGCGCCGCCAACTGTTCAAGAACTGCGTCCGACAATTTCGATGACGGCGGGTTACTTGGATTGACGAGACAGAAAATCTTGATCGCCGGGTCCAAAAGCTTGTCGATCTCGGCTTGCGGCAACTGCCAGTCGTCAAGCCGATCCAATCGGATATCGACGATTTCAAGCTGGTAATCGCCAAGCACCGGAATTTCCAGATACGGCGAAAAGATCGGTGTTGCGATCGCAATCTTGTCGCCCGGTTTGATCAATGCGTTCGCACGCAGGCTTTGGAAAATATAGGTCATTGCCGCGGTGCCACCCTCGGTCGCGAATACCGAGAATGCTCCGTTTGGCGGCAGCGATCCGAACATTTCCTGCGACAGATAGGCTTTGACGATTTCTTCGGCATGACGCAGCATCCTCGGCGGCGTCGGATAGGTGCTGCCCAGAAATGCGCCGACCATTTCGAACAGGAACGCATCCTGGTCGAGACCAAGCTGATCCTTAACGTAGGAAATCGCTGAACGCAGAAAACGCACCCCGTCGGTTTCGCGATGAAGGTCTGCGTAGACATCGAAGCGCTGCACGATACCAGCATGCTCGGGCAAGCCACCGAAGCCGCTGTCCAGATATGAGTATGACCGCTCGGATTCGCGCAGCGCGAATTCTCCGAGACTGAGGAACGCCCAGCGTGGCAGGGTTGCCAGAAAATTGGGATTGCCGCGCCCGGCATTCAGCATCAACCGCTGTGAATCCGAGGACGCAATCGCGATGAGCTTGTCTTTGAGCTCGAACGGACTCAGCGTGGCGAATTGCGTGAAATTGCGCTCCAGCATGGTGAATTCCTCGGTGCTAGCTTGTTACGATGCGTTCTTCGCGATGATGCCGACAATCAGTGGCCCCCACAGCGTGAGAAACACGTTGGCCACGGCGTAAGTGACCGTGAACGAGACCACCGGCGTTGCGTTACCGGCCTTGGTCAGAAGCGCGGCAAATGCCGGGTTAGCGCTGCGGCCGCCGGCCACGCAGGCCAGCGCCTCGATCGGATTCTGGATGCGCAGGACGTAATAAGAAAAGAAGAACGTGACGATCTGCGGAATCAGCGTGACACCCACGCCGAGGAACAACAGCGTCAAACCGTAATGTTCGATGGCGACCAATGCCTGAGGGCCCGCGGAAATGCCGACAATTCCGACGAAAACAGCTAGGCCGAAATCGCGCAGAAAATTGGAAGCGCCAACCGGCAGCGCCGCGAAGTTCGGATGGACCGCGCGCAGCCAGCCGAACAGCAGGCCGGAAAGCAAACAGCCGCCGCCGCTACCGATTGAAATCGGGATACCCCAGATTCGGAACTCGATCAGGCCGATCAGCAAGCCGAACAGCATGCCTATGCCGAAGAAAACGAAGTCAGTCACGGCTGCGGCAGTGACCTTGTAACCGATTTTCGCCTGCACTCGGTTGAGATCAAGCGGACTTCCCGTGAAATGCAGTTCGTCGCCCCGCTTGAGCTGGAGCTTGTTGAGCACCGGCAGATCGAGTCCCATGCGCTTGACTGCCGTCAGAAATACGCCGTGACGGGTTTCGACGTTGACCTGCTCGTGGATGTCGCCAATGGTCCGGCCGCTCAGCGCGCGGTTGGTGAGAATAATCTCGCGGTTCTCCTGCACCAGTAACAGGCCGCTCGGTGGCCTGACCTCGCGACCGAGCAAGATCGCCACAGCTTCCAGCTGCACGATCGGCCCGGTGGCCGCAACGCAGTCACCGGCTGCAATGATGAGGGTATCGCTGAGTTCAAGTTCCTTGCCCTGGCGATAGACAGCTTCTACCGAAGCATCGGAGATTTGCCGGTCGATCGCCAGCGTCGAGATTCCAATCGCCTTGCTGATCGCCGCGACTTCATAAATGCGGGTTGCGATCTGCGGAGCTGCGTTGAATTGGCCCGGGTCAAGCTCGGGGTGGCCGCCGGACAGCAGGCTCGCCAGCTTCACGGCTTCGGCCCGGATGTCCCATTTCATGATGACCGGCAGGAACCAGCTCACCATGATGATCGGGCCGAGCGAGCCAAAGATGTAACAAACCGCGTAGCCCACCGCGACGTTGGTCTGCATGGTCTTGATCAGGTCGGGCGAGAGCCCGAGTTTGCCAATGGCGTCGCCGGCGGTGCCGATGATCGCCGATTGGGTGAGGCCGCCGGCAGCGAGACCCGCCGCCATGCCGCGGTCGAGCCCGAACAGCCAAGCTGCTCCCAGCACGCAAAGCAAGCCGGTGAAACACATCACGAAAGCAGAAGCGAGCTGGTTCAGCGAACGTCGGTTCAACGCATGGAAGAACTGCGGGCCGCCCTGAAATCCCACGGCGTAGATGAACAAAGCGAAGAATATACCCTTGATGCCGCTGTCGATGCTGACGCCGAGCTGCCCGACAAGGACACCGACCAGCAGCGTTCCCGCAATGCCACCCAGCACAAAATTACCTATTTTGATTTTCCCGACGAGGTAACCCAGTGCGATAGTAACGAACAGTGCGAGTAACGGCTCTGCGGTAAATAGTCGATGCAACAGGTCCATTTGGGTCTTTCAAGGATGGTTATGCGAAGCGCATCGTGCTCGATCAGACCTGGGTGATGGTCCCGACGGCGGTGCCAGGCTCGACCGATCCGCCGTCCTTCACCAAAATCTGCGACAGCACGCCGGTAGCGGGTGCGCGGATTTCATGCGTCACGTTGTCGGTATCGACCTCGACGAGCGGTTCGTCGAAGCTGACAGGATCGCCGGCGCGCTTGAACCATCGTCCGATCGACAACCGGACACCGGCGTTTGCAAGTGTCGGTACGAGTATTTCTGTTACCATGAAACCAATCCTGTGAGAGCGAATGCAGGCGGCTTCGCTCCGGATGACGCGGGGCAAATGCTGCAACGAGCGCTGCAAAACGCAGACGCCTGAACAAACCTGAGTAGATTAGATCGGGAGGGAGAGGAGGTACTGTCGCCTCGTCTGCGCTGCTCGCTGTGTCGGATCACGCCTACCTGCGATCCCTCGAGCACTATCGCGCAGAGTCTATAGCTCGCGATGCCTACAAAGGTTCCCCGTCGACCGCATTTCTTTTTGAGAGACCCAACTATTCGGCCTATTACGGGCGCGTTCAGGGACTTGCGAGCACGGCCCGGCCATTTCCTGCTTCAGCGCCGCCGATTTCCTGCATCATTGTTAGTTATTCGGGATCATATCGATCGTGAGATACTTGTCTTCCGCATTCGCAGCCCTTGCCGGCGATGACGCGTGCCGGTTTTCTTCCGTTGATTTGCTTGAGGGCTTGACCACCGCATCAAGAACACCCTGGCGACCGTCAGCGCCATTGCAGTATCCGAGTTTGGTCCGGATGCGCACAAAAGCAGACGCCCCGCCGACCTCTCTGAATTTATGGATTTCTGAATTTATGGATTCACGCCTAGCTGGTTATCCCGGTAGCTATCTTGGCGCGGCTAGCGATGCCAGCCTCGAAACATCCGCGCTCTGATCCAGCGCCCAGATCGCATCGATCAGCGGCGTGATGTCGTGGGAGGGATCCCAACCCGCGGCTGATGTCCGCAGCTTCGCTTCGAGATCGCTGTCGGCAAACGGATTGACGTCGCTGCCGCGCGCGGCGGTTTGCGACAATTTGTGAATCTTGCCGTCGGCCGTGGTGATGTCGACCGCCGCGGCGATGGTGGAAAAGCGCTCGTCGCGCAGCACTTCGACCTTGCCGCGCAGCGCCGTCACTTCGGGATCGCGCGCGGAGGCATCGTTGAACTGCTCGACCCCGGCCTTGCCGGTGATCAGCGCGGCGGCGACGGCATGCTGTACGCTGACCTGCAACTCGCGGCCGGTTGAAATATGCGGCCGGTCGGTGCGGATGGCCAGCAGCGGATTGCCTCGTATCACGACGCCGGTCACGACATCAGCCGGATGATCGCGCCGCCAATCCAGCACGCAATCGAGCACGGGATTGATCACGAAGCCGCACGGATACGGCTTGTAGGAGGTCGCCATGATCTGCCAGTCATCGCCCCAGCCGTCGGTGACCTCGGACAAATCGGGCGTCTCGTTCAGCACGTTATAAAAGCCTTGCACGCCGGCCAGCGGCTCCGGCGGTCCGTCGAATCCCTTCTCCGCCAGCAGCGCCGACCATAACCCGTTGCGTGCGGCGTTGCCGACGCTGGCACTTTTCGCAGCGGTGCCCAGACATTCGCACAGGCCCGCGGCTTGCGTGGCCGCGGTGCCGAGCGCCGACACCATCTGGCGCGTATCGAGCGCCGCGAGTTTGCCGGCGCCGGAGGCCGCGCCGAACACGCCGCAGGTCGAGGTGATGTGCCAGCCCCTGTTGTAATGGCTGGGCGAGATCGCATTGCCGATGCGGGCCTGCACTTCATTGCCGAGGATAAAGGCCAGCAGCAAATCAACGCCCCTCACCGGCCGCAATTCGGCATAGGCCAGCAGCGCTGGTGCCACCGGCGCGGTCGGATGAATCACGGTTCGCACATGGGTGTCGCAGAAATCATAGACATTGGCGCCGGCGGCATTGAGAAACGCCGCGCTCAGCGCGTCGATGCGCTCGGCACGTCCCACCAAAGTTACCGGTTTACCGCCTGAAAATTCGCTGAGGGAGGCAAGCGCAATCTCGACCGGCTGGGTGCGGCAGCCTGCGAGTGCGACCGCAAAGAAATTCATGAATGAGCGCTTGGCCTGATGCCGAACCGGCGCGGGGACGTCCTCCCACCGCGTTGCAACAATATTTTGAGCCAGACTCTCGGTCACCCCGGGTTTGTGCAGCATCGCCATCCCTTTTTGCACCCTTTTGAAATTTGCGCGGAGCATCGCAGGGAAACGAAAAAGCGCAACGGTGGGTTTGGTAGACCCGGTAGGAAATTATGCCCTATGGTGCGGCCCAATCATGGTGCAGACGAACACCTGAACAAAGGGGCGGAACCGTGCAAAGCCGGTCGAAGTATTTTGCGTGCCTTTTGCTGTTTGCGACCATGATCGCGACGCACACAGCGCGCGCCGACGACTATCCCTCCCGCCCGATCCACCTGATCGTGCCCTTTGCCGCCGGGGGCGCGGCGGATTCGACCGCGCGCGTCATCGCGTCGCGCGTCGGCAAGACCATCGGACAATCCATCGTGGTCGAGAACCGCGGCGGCGGTGGCGCGATCATCGGTACGGAAGCCGCGAACAAGGCCGAGCCGGACGGCTATACGCTGTTGCTGGGCCAGTCGGGGCCGATTGCAATCAATCCCGCAGTTTACACGAACCTTCCTTACGACCCTGTCAGGGATTTCGCGCCGATATCCCTGACCTCAACCTATCCCTATGTGATGGTGGTCAATGCGGCGCTGGGCGTGAAGACGCTGCAGGCGTTCGTGGCGCTCGCCAAGAGCAAGCCCGGCGGGTTGAACTACGGCACGACAGGCGTTGGTTCCTCCAACCATCTGGTCACCGAATTGTTTGCCAGCCGCGCCGGCATCCGGATGACGCACATTCCCTATCGCGGCACCGCGCTGGCCGTGACCGATCTGCTCGCGGGACAAGTGCAGCTGGTGTTTTCCGATCCGATTTCAGCGATGCAATATGTGAAATCCGGCGCGCTGGTTGCGCTCGCGGTCACCAGCAGGGAACGCTCGCCGATCGCGCCTGATGTGCCGACGATCGCCGAGAGCGGCTATCCGGGCTTCGACGCGTTTGCCTGGCACGGCATCCTGGCGCCAGCCCGCACACCGCCGGCGATCGTCGCCAAACTCAATTTGGAGATCGTAAAGGCGCTCAACGATCCCGAGACCAAAGCGCTGCTCGCGACGCAGGCGATCGAGCCCGTCGGCAGTTCGCCGGAGGCTTTCGCCGATTTCATCAAGCGGGATATTTCGATGTGGAAGGACGTGGCCGAGAAAGCCAAAATAGAAGTGAGGTAATCACCCTCACTTCTATCTTTTGCGTTTGGTGCAGATCGGGCTTTGTTACTCGGCCGGTACCGCGTGCGGGATATCGTGCTCCGGAACATAGACGGTGCTGGTGCCGAGCTTCGACGCGGCGAGGAAGCCCGCCGCAACGACCGCGTAGGCCAGCGCGACGCCGGGCGTCACGCCGAATCCGCCACCGATACCCACAGCCTCACCGTGCATGAAGCCGAAGTAGGTCAGGACAGCGCCGGCGAACGCGAATGCCGAAGCTTTCACGAAATCACGTTCGATGACGAACACGCCGATCGCGCCGAGGATCAGGCCGGCGACGATCGAGCCACCGCCCATGACTTCGAGCCCGTGATAGAGCACGCCCTGTTGCGGCAGCGAGGCGATCGCCGCCGTCTTGACAGCGCCGACCTTGTCGGCGGCGAGACCGCCGACCGACTGTGCGGCATTGACGGTCGCGCCCAGCATGGTGTCGATCTGCAGCTTGGCCCAGGCAGCCAGATGCGGTGTCAGCGCCAGCACAATGGCCGGCGCATGTTTGACCGGCGTGGTCTGGAACGCCTGCGCACCGATCAGCATGCCGATGTAGAGCAGGATCGGCGAGATCGCGACCACCGGCACCAGCGCCAGCAGCACCGAGATGATGCCGAACCATGACAGTACGATCACCATGAGCCCGGTCGCCGCCGAATAACCGATCCGGCCGCCCATCGCCTTCCAGCCGGGATGGCCGATATAAACCGCGTTGATGAAGGGATTTCCCATCAGGCAGCCGATCAGGCTGACGATGCCGTCCGCGGTCAACACGCGGGTGGTCGGATATTCGTCTCCTCCGGCCTCGGCGCTTTCGACGTTGTCCATGGCTTCGACGAGATCGTAGATGCCGAACGGGATCGCGGTCACCAGAATGACGCCGAGAAATTCGAAGCCCGAGAACACCTGTCCGAATGCCGGCAACGGCACCGAGAAGCCGAAGTTTGCAAAGGCGTCACCGACACCCTTGACGCTGAGCCCGCCCAGTCCAAGACCGAACAGATTCGATCCCCATGCGATGATCATGCCGACCACGATGGCGACAAGGCCGGCGGGAATGCTCTTGGGGTACTTCACGCCGCCGAACCAGCTCACCAGGATGATGGCAAAGCAAACCAGACCGATCTGCGGCGTCATGTACATTTCGAGCGCCGGCCGCATCGCGATGAAGGTCACGGAGACACCGGCCAGCGTGCCGAGCAACGCCGCGCGGGGCGTGATCCTGCGAATAAAGGGCGCGATAAACCCGCCGATCATCAGGATGAAGCTCTGGAAGAACACCCAGACCAGACCGGCCGACCAGGCCTTCATCGGATCGCCGGTCTTGATGGCGACCGGCAGCATGATCACGAAGGTGACGATGAACATATGGGGGACGCTGACGCCCGAAGGCAGCGCGCAGACGTCGTTGCGGCCGGTCTTCTGCGCCAGCCGGTAGGCGAGAAACGCGTAATAGAGTGTCGACAGGCACATCATCAGGCCGAGCGCCGGCAGGATGCGGCCGAACACCAGCAAGTCCGGCATCTTCAGCACGAAGCGCAACAGTCCCGTCAGCACCAGCATATTGACCAGGATATTGGTGCCGAATCCGAAGAAGGCATTCCAGTCGCCCGGCGTCCATATTGCCGGTTTGAAGCCGGCAGTCCCCGTAGTGCTCGTGCTCATCGTGATGCTCCTGCTGCCAAATTGTGTGAAGTCTCCGGTGTCATTGCCTTGAGAACCGCGGCGGAGTCAGCGACCCAGCCGAAGATGCCACCCTGGGCCTTGATCATTTTCAGGCCCATTTCGTGGAATTCAGGGAAGTAGGACGCGCAGCCGTCGGACAGCACGACGCAGCGATAGCCGCGGTCGTTCGCCTCGCGCACGGTGGTGTTGACGCAGACCTCGGTGGTCACGCCGCACACCAGCAAATTCTCGATGCCGTATTTTTGCAGGATGTCGCCGAGTTCGGTCGCGTAGAACGCGCCCTTGCCGGGCTTGTCGATCACGACTTCGCTGTCGAGCGGATACAGTGCGGGAATGATGTCATGACCGGCTTCGCCGCGGATCAGGATCCGCCCCATCGGGCCGGGATCGCCAATACGAAGACTCGGCGCGCCGCGCTCGATCTTCGCGGGCGGTGCGTCGGATAAATCAGGCGAATGGCCCTCGCGGGTGTGCACGACCAGCATGCCCATATCGCGCGCCGCACTCAGTAATGATGCAATGGGCTGCACCGCGCGGGCCAGTTGCGAGACGTCGTTGCCGAGGGTTTCACCGAAACCGCCGGGCTCCATGAAGTCGCGCTGCATGTCGATGATCACGAGTGCCGTCGCGGACCAATCGAGACTGATCGGCTCCGGCTCCGCAACGACGGTGCCGCTGGATAGCTGCTTTGAGTTCGCCATAAGCACATGCCCCCACGCGAGAGAACTCTCGAAGGGTACTAAGCAAGGCGCGTGCCATTGTGTACAACGACGTTTGGCGTCGGCGCGTTCTGGAATCTCGCGCAGATTCAATCGTTTGGTTTTCGTCGCGACGTCTGCTTATTCTCTGAGCGCAACCTTTCCAGCGAGCATTTGCTTATTCGTTAAGCGCGATGTTGCATGTGTTCGTTGCGTAGGCACGCCGCGAAACTTCATCGACGTCGCGCCGCGACCTCAAGAAATTCCGCGACGATGCCACGCCTTCTGCGTGATGCCGAAACGATGGCGGCAGCACATGGCTGCCGCCAAAATTTCCCAAAATTTCCATTGAATCAAACGCTACCGATGATTCCTTCGACGAGATAATCGGTGGATTCGAGCGACGGATCGTAAAGTCCGGTGTCCTTGCTGGTGACGACCTTGCCAGTGTTGGTCTTGACCGTGCCGGTGAAGATCGGCTTGCCGGCCTTGAGATCGGTGATCGCAGCCATCGCGGCATTCTTGCCGGCTTCGCTGGCGCCTGGCCCGAACGCCGTGCTCGCCACCATGTCCTTGTCGTAGCCGCCGATCACCATATTGGGCAGCTTCTCGCCCTTGGCGATCATGCCGGCAAAGCTCTTGTAGACGGTGCCCCACTTCAGTTCGGCGCCGGTGATGAACCCCTTTGGCGCGAGATTGGCCTGGTCGGCATTGTGGCCGCAGCTCTTGACGCCGCGCTTCTCGGCGGTCTCGATCACCACCTTGGGGCTGTCGATGTGGCAGGCGATGATGTCACAGCCGGCATCGACCAGCGCGTTGGCGGCTTCGGCCTCACGCACCGGCAGCGACCAATCGCCGGTCACGATCAGCTGCACCGTGGCGTTGGGGTTGACCTTGCGCGCACCCAGCATGAACGAGTTGACGTTGCGCAACACCAGCGAAATCGGCTTCGCCGCGATGTAGCCGATCTTGTTGGTTTTGGTCGACAGGCCCGCGGCGATGCCGTTAACGTAATGTCCCTGGTCCAGATAGCAGTAATAGCCGCCGGCATTGGTCGGGTCCTTGCCGGCCGTCCACAGCGATGTCGGGTGGCGGAATTCGATCTTGGGGTATTTCTTGGCGGCATCGACCATGAAGGGGTTGAAGTAGCCGAACGAGGTCGGGAACAGCAGCGACGCCCCGTCGATGTTGATCATCGACTCCATCGTCTTCGCCACCGCGACCGTCTCCGGCACGTTCTCTTCCTCGACAACCTTGACGCCGGGAATCTCCTTCAAGGCCTTGGCGCCGACCGCATGGGCCTGGTTCCAGCCGTAATCGGCGCGCGAGCCGACATAGACGATACCAACCGTGATGCCGGCGGCGCGCGCCGGATCGATCAGGCCGGAGAGTACGAAGGGGCTGGCGGCGGCGCCACCGAGAAAGGTGCGGCGAGAGAACGAAAGCTTGGTCATGGACAAACTCCTTGATAGCCGGGCCTTGCGGGCGCGGCGGGAACAATGTGGCTTGCGGGTTATTTGGCCGCCTTCACTTTTCGTCTCGGCAACCGTGCGACCTTTGCCGGATTGCCGGTTTCCGAAGTCTGGACGTAGGAAGTCTGGACGTAGCGCGACAGCACGGCGCCCAGATCAAATTGCGCGTCGCGGCCCTGATCCAGCAGCGCGCGGTGCTCGACGGAGCCGAGATGATGATCCATCACGGCAATCGCCGCTTCGGCATTGCGACCGCGCAACGCCGTCACGATCTCACGATGTTCGTTGACGGCGCAGTCGGCGGAGTGCGGCCGACCGTAAAGCGCCAGAATCAGCGAACAGCGCGACACCACTTCGCCGAGATAACGCCGCAACAGCCGATTGCCTGACATTTCCCCGAGCTTGATATGGAATTCGCCGGCCAACCGGATCGACACCCGGGCCTCGCCTGCCTTGCGCGCGACTTCTTCCTCACGGACGTGACCTTCGAGTTCGGCGCCGAACTCAGGCCGCCAGCGCGCGATCACCAGCCGGACCACTTCGCGCTCCAGCGTGCGGCGAACCTCGAACACTTCCTTGGCTTCTTCCAGCGTCGGCTTCGCGGTGGTCGCGGTGCGCCGTGGCGGCGCATCGACCAATCCCTCGGATTGCAAATGCGCCAGTGCCGCCCGCACCAGCGTGCGGCTCATTCCGAAGCGCGCACCGAGTTCATCCTCCGGCAGCTTGGTGCCCGGCGGCAGCGCCTGTTCGATGATCGCCTGGCGCAGGGCCTGACAGGCAAAATCGACACGGCTGGATTTCTTGCTCATCCCGAATCTCGTTGCGACTCTCTTGGCCAAATCTCGTTGCGCCACCGGGGCTACAAACGCGGCGGAAATCTCGCATACGATAATTCAGCATCGAGTACACAAGATGCGAGAATTTTGGTCTGTTCGCTCGAATAAATGGCAGCAGTCCGCCCAAACTTTGCGCTTCGAATGGCTTATAAAACAGGAGATATTGGGCCCCTTGAGGCATTAGCACTCGCCTGGCGAATGCCGGCGCGCGCTCCAACACGAATTCGAAGGCGTTGAAACCGCGATCGGGTGACAAATCTCGTATACAGGATTTGACGGGCCCGATCGGCGCTGAGAGGAATTTTCATGACCGATACGATCGTCAAACTGCGATTGAACCAGCAGCAACTGGAGCTGATGGATCGCACGATCGCGCAAGGCATCGCCGCCGATCGCACAGCATTGGTGCGGCTGGCGCTGCGCGAATACGCCGCCGCGCATAAAGCGGATGTCGCGACGGGAGCCGCGCGATGACTTCCCGGGAGATCATTTCCGAATTCATCCTGGAGCCCGGCACCGGCAAGGCGATCGAACTCCTGAAGGGGCAGATCCTGCGCGTCGAGCAAGTCGAGGGCGGCCAGTGCGCCGATTTCAATTGCTTCAACCTGCATGACTATAAAGAGTTCATGCATTGCGGCCGCACCCGCACGGTGCACGGCTTTCATCCGACCACCGGCACCTTCATGTGGTCGGCGCCGCCGCGCGAACGGGCGATGCTCTATATTCTCGAGGATACCGTCGGGCGTAACGACGTGCTGTTTCCGCGCTGCAGCGCCTACGTCTATGAGGCCTCCTACGGCTTCGCCGTGCACACCAACTGCCACGACATCCAGGCCGAGGCGCAACGCGAATACGGCCTGACGCCGGATGACGTGCATGATTCCTTCAACCTGTTCATGTGCACCGGCGTCGACGAGGACGGCCACGCCTTCATGACGCGACAGACCACCAAAAAGGGCGACTATGTCGACCTCTTGGCATTGATGGACGTGCTGGCGGTGCCCAATGTGTGCGGCGCCGACGTGATGAAGACCAGCAATTTTGCGTTAAAGCCGCTGAAACTCACGGTGTTCGCCGCGACCGAAGCCGATCTGGCCAGTGTGCCCAGGACGCCCACGCTCGCCAGCCAGCGCACGCCAAAGGATTTCAAGAACCCGGCGATCAAGAGCGACCGACCGCTGCGGCGCGATCCTGCCTACCGGCCGGAATTTCCGAACACGCCGATCGTGGTCACGGAATTGCCGATCGCGCTGACGCCGGATGAACTGGCGATGTTCAAGTCCGTCAAGCGGACCGATATTTACGGCGATGATGATGCCGCAGCACTTCGCGATCTCTTGTTCTCGTGGTGGGAAGAACGCTTCCTGCAGGCCCATGCAGGCGCACCGGCCATCGAGAGCAAGTGATCGCGGATAATCGAAAGCCCCTGATGGACGCCATCGTTCCCCCTGAAGACGTTACGTTCGACTTCCGGACGCTGTCGGCGCGTGACCGCTACAAGCTGATGATCGGCACCGTGGTGCCGCGGCCGATCGCGCTGGTGACCACGGTCGATCCAAAAGGACGCATCAACGCGGCCCCCTTCAGTTTTTTCAACTGCCTGTCCGCGGATCCGCCGATCCTGGCGCTGGGGGTGGAGAACCATCCCGACATGTCCTTTAAAGACACCGCACTCAATATTCGCCTGACCGAAGTGTTCACCGTCAATATCGTGTCGCATGCGATTGCCGAGGCGATGCACACCTGCGCGGTGCCGTTCGCCGCCGACCGCGACGAATTGCAGGCGGCGGGTCTGACCGCGATGCCGGGCTCGGTGGTGGCGTCCCCCTGGATCAAGGAAGCGCCGGCGTCCTTTGAATGCCGCCGCCACGTGACGCTGGAATTGGGCAAGTCGCGCCAGATCATTCTGGGTGAAATTGTCTTCGCGCATTACCACGACGACATTATCGACACCGAGCGGATGCGGATCGATCCGGCCAAGCTGGATGCGATCGCGCGTCTCGGTGGCAACACCTGCTCGACCATCCGCGACCGCTTCGAGATGCCGACCCCGACGCTGGCGGAATTCGAGGCCGGCCAGGTCGGTTCGCCCGACCTGGAATCCTGATCGGAGCGGTCGCCTCCTCCCGGTCACCCCCCAAATTTGCCTTTTGCCGTCCGGGAAAATCGGCTTTGCTTGGCCCCTGGCAGGTCCCAAACTAGGCCCAGTGGAACGTTTGTTGCTTGTCTGCAGCCTAATTCGTTTGCCGCTTGAGACGTTTTAAATTCACGGGGGAGCGTTTAATGACGACAATCACAGCCACGGCGCCGGTCGCGCGAAAGCCGATCTATACGTCTCTGTTTGTTCAGGTTCTTGCCGCGCTGCTACTCGGGATCGTGCTTGGCATGGCGGTTCCCGATTTCGCCATCAGCCTGAAAGTATTCAGCGACGCGTTCCTGAAACTGATCTCGATGATCGTGGCACCGATCGTATTCTGCGTGGTGGTGCACGGCATCGCGGGCGCCGGCGACCTCAAGAAGGTCGGACGGGTCGGCGTCAAGGCGCTGATCTATTTCGAGACCATGACCACGGTCGCGCTGATTGTCGGGCTGTTGCTGGCCTATTTGTTCGGACCCGGCCACGGCATGAACATCGATCCTTCCACGCTCGATGCCAAGGCTCTCAACACCTACGCCGACAACGCCCACAAGCTGAAGGGCGGCGGCATCGGGAGTTTCCTTCTGAACATCATCCCGACGACCTCGTTTGACGCGCTGTCGCGCAACGACGTGCTGCAGGTCTTGTTCTTCGCGATCCTGTTCGGCGTCGGGCTCGCTTTGGTCGGCGGCGAAAAGGGCGAGAAGATTTCTTCGCTGATCGACGCGGTATCAACCGTGCTGTTCCGGGTGATGGGACTGATCGTTCGCCTCGCGCCGCTCGGCGTGCTTGGCGCGGTCGCCTATACGGTCGGGCAATATGGTGTGGGCTCGCTCAAACAGCTGATCTCGCTGGTGGCGCTGTTCTACGTCGCGCTCGCGATCTTCGTGCTCGGCGTGCTCGGCAGCGTGATGGCGCTGGCCGGACTGAATATCCTTAAATTCCTGGCCTATATGCGCGAGGAGTTGACCATCGTGCTGGCGACCGCGTCTTCGGACGCCGTGCTGCCGCAGATCATGCGCAAACTCGAATGGCTCGGCGTGAAAAAATCGGTGGTCGGGCTGGTGATCCCCACCGGCTATTCCTTCAACCTCGATGCGTTCTCGATCTATCTGACGCTGGCGGTGGTGTTCATCGCGCAAGCCACCAACACGCCGTTGTCGTTTGGCGATCTCATGCTGGTGCTCGGCGTGTCGCTGATCACCTCCAAGGGCGCCCATGGCGTTCCCGGTTCGGCGATCGTGATCCTGGCGGCCACGCTTAACGCCGTCCCCAGCATTCCGGCAATCGGGCTGGTGCTGGTGCTGTCGGTCGACTGGTTCATCGGCATGGCGCGGGCACTCGGCAATCTGATCGGCAACTGCGTGGCCACCGTCGTCGTCGCCGCCTGGGAAGGCGATCTGGACCGCGAAAAAGCCAGGCACGTGCTCGACGGCGATGTCGTGGTCGACGTCACCGCGGGCTAGAGCTTTATCGGTTCTGATTGAATCAGAACCGGGCTCTAATCTTTGTTTGACGCGTTTTCTTTACGCGAACCGGTATCCACTTCGCTTGAAAACGCTTTGGAGATCAAGGCCGCGCTGCAAGGCGTGGCCTTTTTCACACCTTGGCGGGTTTCGCGGCAGGCCGGAAGTTTTCGATCAGCCGCAGCAGGACGCGGGCGCCGATATCGACATCGGCCACTTCGACATGCTCATCGGGGTGGTGGCTGATGCCGCCGCGGCATCGTACGAACAGCATCGCGACGTCGGCGATGTCGATCATCGCCATGCCGTCATGGCCGGCACCGCTTGGCAGTTCGAACACCCGGTAGCCTTCCGCCGCGACGGCGTCCGCCACCTGGGCCTTGAGCCATGGCGCGCATGGCACGGTGCGGTTCTCGTGGGTCACGTCGACCTGCAGCACCAGGTTGCGGCGCTTGGCGACCGCATCGATATTGCGGACGATATCAGTCACGGCGCGCTTGCGATGCACGTCGGTCGGCGCGCGCAGATCGATGGTGAAAGCGACCTGCCCCGGGATCACATTGGTCGCGCCGGGCATGGCGTGGATATATCCGACGGTTCCGACCAATCCGCCGTCGTCGGTGCGGCACAATTCCTCGATCGTGGTGATGCATTCCGCAGCACCCGTGAGCGCATCACGGCGCAGCAGCATCGGCACCGTGCCGGCGTGGCCGGCCATCCCGGTCAGGTTCGCGGCGAGCCGCGTCGCGCCCGCGATCGCGGTGACGACACCGACCGGCAGGTTTTCGGCTTCCAGCACCGGCCCCTGCTCGATGTGCAGTTCGACATAGGCCAGCAATTCGCTGGGCGCCCGCGCCGCCGCGCCGATATGATCGGGATCGAGCCCGAACTGCGAAAGCGCCTCGCGCATCGAAATGCCCGCGGCGTCCTTTGAACCCAGCACGCGCTCGTTAAATGTTCCGGCGACCGCACGGCTTCCAAGGAGCGTCGAGGCGAAACGGACGCCTTCTTCGTCAGCAAAGCCAGTCACTTCAATCGCGAACGGCAATCGCCGGCCTCGTCTGTGCAGATCGGCGACGCAGGCAATCGCGGTGATTACCCCCAGCGGGCCATCCCATTTGCCGGCGTCGCGAACCGTATCGTAATGCGAGCCCAGCATCAGGCACGGCAGACCCGGACGCTCGCCCTCGTAACGGCCGCAGACATTGCCGATCGCATCGAGATGGGCCTGCATGCCCGCATCGCGCATCCAGTCCAGGATCAGATCGGCCGCTACGCGATGTTCCGATGTCAGGAAAATGCGCGCCAGATGATCAGGCGTTTCGGAGATTTTTCCGAGCTTATCGATCCGCTCGACGATCTCATCGCCGAGGGATGAACGCTTGAGCCCGGCGGTTTCCGCAGTCATCTCACTCATGCTCTTCCAGTGATGCAGCTCAAGCCGATCCGCGCGCGCTTTTCGGCCGGTCGATACAAATACGATGCCAGTGGATCGGCGAATCCGTAAGGCCGCCACTGTTCCCCGACTGGTAGCAGCCTCAGCCCGGTTGACCAGTCCGCAAATGAGCGGACGCATCAGCCGGCCCCAATCGGGCGCGGTCCAAACCGGTGTAACGTATGCTCAACTCCCTTGCATACAATCCAAAAAAGTAGCCTAAATTTTAATCGATACCGAGCCTGCTTAGTTTTATATCGAAATCCAGATTCTATAAAATCATATAAATATCAATGCCTTGAAAGAGTTTGCCTACCAAAACAGCTCTGGCACGAAGCTTGCGACAATGCCGGTTGGGCTCCGCCGGGTTGGCGAAGCCGCGTATTAGCGGCGGTCCGTCCGCCAAAGGGAGCAACCAATGGATTTTGGCAGGATTTCACGACGGCATCTTTTGCAAGGCGGCGCCGCGCTGACACTCGGCACTGCGCTCGGCGGGCGTTCGGCTTTCGCGGCCGACACCACGATCGGTTTCATCTATGTCGGCTCGCGCGATGACTACGGCTACAACCAGGCGCACGCGGCGGGTGCCGCGGTGTTGAAGAAGATGCCCGGCCTCAAGGTGGTCGAGGAAGAAAAGGTTCCGGAGACCGACGCCGTCGAAAAGACGATGGAGTCGATGATCAACCTCGACGGGGCCTCGCTGCTGTTTCCGACCTCGTTCGGTTACTACAATCCGCACATGATCAAGATGGCGAACAAGTTTCCAAAGCTTCGCTTCGAGCATTGCGGCGGCTTGTGGTCCGACAAGGATCCGAAGAACGCCGGCAGCTATTTCGGCTACATCGACGAGGCACAGTATATTTCGGGCATCGTTGCCGGCCACACGTCCAAAACCGGCAAGCTCGGCTTTGTCGCGGCCAAGCCGATCCCGCAGGTTCTGCGCAACATCAACGCGTTCGCGCTTGGCGCGAAACTTGCAAATCCCAAGGCCACAACACAAGTGATCTTCACCGGTGACTGGTCCATGCCCGTCAAGGAAGCCGAAGCCACCAACAGCCTGATCGATCAGGGCGTTGATGTTCTGACCTGCCACGTCGACGGTCCCAAGACCATGGTCGAGAACGCGGCGCGCCGCGGCGCCATGGTATGCGGCTATCACGTCAACCAGTCCGCGCTCGCGCCGAAGGCCTATCTCACCGGTGCGGAGTGGAACTGGGAAGCGCTGTATCCGAAGTTCATCAAGATGATCGCCGCCGGCGAAGCCATCCCGAACTTCTATCGCGGCGGCTTCAAGGAAGAGATCGTGAAGCAATCGCCGTATGGCGAGGCGGTCTCGGCGGAAGCACGCAAACATGCCGACGACATCAAGGCCAAGCTCATCGCCGGCACCTACACCATCTTCAAGGGTCCGATCATGGACAACAAGGGCAAGGCTGTCATCACGGCCGGCACCGATCGTGGCCAGAAGGATCCTGAACTCGAGAAGATGGATTATCTGGTGGAAGGCGTCATTGGAGCCACTTCGTGACATCAGAAGTTGCTGATCCCGCCGAGGCCGTTGCCATTTCTCCGGCTGCAGACCCCGGTTTCTTGCAGCGGCACGGCGGGACCATCGAATACATTCTCATTCCGGGCGCGGCGCTTGTCGGCGCGCTCGGGGTGTTCGGGGTTTTTGTCGCTTTGTTCGGCAAGAACCCGCTCGATCTTTATTTCTACATGTACCAGGGCGCGTTCGGCACCTGGTTCTCCTGGCAGAACACGCTGACGCGCGCAGCGCCTCTCATTCTCACCGCGCTTTGTACGGCCCTGCCCGCCCAGCTCGGCATGGTCATCATCGGCGGCGAAGGCGCGCTTTTGATCGGCGCGCTGGCATCGACCAGCATCGCGCTGACCATGCAGTGGGCGCCGCCGCTGGCGGTGCAACTGGCGATGGCCGCCGCAGGCATGGTCGCCGGCGGACTCTGGATCATGCTGTCGGGCGGGCTTCGCCAATACCGCGGCGTCAATGAAACGATTTCCAGCCTGCTGCTGGTCTATATCGCGCTGGCGATCCTCAACCATCTGGTCGAGGGCATGATGCGCGACCCGGCCAGCCTCAACAAACCCTCGACCCGCGAGATCGGCGCCGCCAACATGCTGGGATCGATCCCCGGCACCGATGTGCATTGGGGGCTGGTGTTCGGAATCATCGCCGCGATCGCGTCCTACATCCTGATCTATCACACTGTGTTTGGCTTCGCGGCGCGGGTGGCCGGCGGCAACATTCGCGCGGCCAAAATCGTCGGCCTTGGCGTCGGCAAACTGATCATGACGGTCTGTTTTCTGGCCGGCGCATCGGCCGGCCTTGCCGGCATGGTCGAAGTCGCCGCGGTGCAGGGCCGCACCAACGCCAACCTCGCGGCCGGCTACGGCTTCACCGGCATTCTCGTCGCGTTCCTGGCGCGGCAAAATCCGCTCGCGGTCATTCCGGTTGCGATTCTGCTCGGCGGCATCAGCGCCAGCGGCGGGCTGTTGCAGCGCCGGCTCGGCCTGCCCGACGCCTCGGTTCAGGTGCTGCAGGGCATCATCTTCGTGTTCGTGCTCGCGAGCGATGCGCTGTATGGACGTATTGGCTTCCTGAAAGGGAAATCCTGACATGGCGGACGGCACGATAGGTCTCTGGACGGTCCCGCTGGCGGTGTTTGGCGGCGCCATCCGCGTCTCCACGCCATTCCTGTTCGTCAGCCTCGGCGAGTGCATCACCGAGCGTTCGGGACGGATCAACCTCGGCCTTGAAGGCACGCTGGTGATGGGCGCGATGAGCGCCTATGGCATTTCCTATCTTTCAGGTTCGCCCTGGCTTGGCGTGCTGGCCGCCGGCGTCACCGGCGCGCTGCTTGGCGCGCTGCACGCCGGCATCTGCTCGCTCCCAAGAGTCAACGACATCGCGGTCGGCATTGCGCTGATGCTGTTCGGGACCGGATTGGCCTTCTATCTCGGAAAACCCCTGATCGAGCCGACCGCCGCGCGGCTGCCCGCGATCGATTTCGGATGGTGGAGCGACGTCTCGCAGGTCCGCGCCGCGCTGCGGATCAACGTGCTGTTTCTGATCGGCATCGCGCTGGCGCCGATCCTGTACTGGGCGTTCAAGACGACGCGCTGGGGCCTGTTGATCCGCACGGCCGGCGAGAGTTCGGATGCGGCGCGCGCGATGGGATATTCGGTGCTGGTGATCCGCCTGCGCGCGACCATGGTCGGTGGATTTCTCGCCGGGATCGGCGGCTCGTTCCTGTCGCTGTTCTATCCCGGCAGTTGGAATGAAGGCCTCTCCAGCGGCCAGGGCATCACGGCGGTGGCGCTGGTGATCTTTGCCCGATGGGACCCCATGCTGTGCATGTGGGCTTCGCTCGCCTTTGGCGGCGCCGCTGCGCTTGGGCCGGCGCTGCAATCGGTCGGCGTGACCTCCGGATATCATTTGTTCAACGCCGCGCCCTACATTCTGACGCTGGCGATCATGATCATTACCTGCTCGCCGAAACGAAATTTGACCGGCGCGCCCGCTGAACTTTCAATCACCAAATGACCCCTCACTGACAGACGAGATCGTGACATGGCCGAGCGCTATCTGAAGTCCGAGCCCTATGCCTGGCCCTACAATGGTGATCTGCGTCCGGACAACACCGCGCTCATCATCATCGACATGCAGACCGACTTCTGCGGTGTCGGCGGCTATGTCGACAAGATGGGGTATGACCTGTCGATGACCCGGGCACCGATCGAGCCGATCAAAAAGCTGCTCGGCGTGATGCGCGCCCAGGGTTTCCACATCATCCACACCCGCGAGGGCCATCGCCCCGATCTGACCGATCTGCCCGCCAACAAGCGCTGGCGGTCGCGCCAGATCGGCGCCGGGATCGGCGACCCCGGCCCCTGCGGCCGCGTACTGGTCCGGGGCGAGGCCGGTTGGGAAATCATCCCGGATCTGGCGCCGCTGCCGGGCGAGCCCATCATCGACAAGCCGGGTAAAGGATCGTTCTGCGCCACCGATCTGGAACTGATGCTGCGGCTGCGCGGGATCGAGAACATCGTCCTGACCGGCATCACCACAGACGTATGCGTTCACACCACGATGCGCGAGGCCAATGACCGCGGCTTCGA
Organism: uncultured Alphaproteobacteria bacterium; assembly: GCA_963790595.1. Classification (GTDB taxonomy): domain Bacteria; phylum Pseudomonadota; class Alphaproteobacteria; order Rhizobiales; family Xanthobacteraceae; genus Bradyrhizobium. The sequence goes on from CAWBPE010000011.1 coordinate 98,731, forward strand.
ATGCGTGCTGATCGAGGATTGCTGCGCGGCCACCGACAAGAGCAATCACGACCACGCGCTCAAGATGATCAAGATGCAGGGCGGCGTGTTCGGCGCGGTGGCGACGTCCACGGCGCTGATCGGTGCACTGTCATGATCATCGGCGAAATTCCGCTCCCGAGCGGCGCGCTCGGCGTCGACGCCGTCGCGATGACCATGCGCTTTGGTGAATTCGTCGCGCTCGATAATGTCGAACTGAAAGTACGTCCCGGATCCTTCCATGCGCTGCTCGGCGAAAACGGCGCCGGCAAGAGCACGCTCGTTAAATGCATCATGGGTTACTATCACCCGACCCAGGGTGACGTGCTGGTTGGCGGCCGCGAACAGGCGATCGCGAACCCCAAGGACGCGCACGCGCTCGGCCTCGGCATGGTGTACCAGCACTTCACACTGGTGCCCGCGATGACGGTCGCCGAAAATCTCGTGCTGGCGCGCGACGACGTGCCCGCGGTTGTGAACTGGGCCAAGGAAAAGCAGGAACTGGAAGCGTTTCTGGCGCGCATGCCATTTAAAGTGCCGCTCAATTCCCGGGTTTCCGACATTTCCGCCGGCGAACGGCAGAAGTGCGAAATCCTCAAGCAGCTCTATTTGAAGCGGCGCTTTCTGATCCTCGACGAGCCGACATCGGTGCTCACGCCCGGCGAAGCCGACGAAGTGCTGGGCATGCTGCGCGCCATGGTCGTCAATGACGGCCTGACGATCTTGATGATTACCCACAAATTCCGCGAAGTGATGGCGTTCGCCGATGAGGTGACGATCCTGCGCCGCGGCAAACTGGCGGGCCATGGCAAGGTCGCCGATCTCACGCCCGACAGCATGGCGCGGATGATGATCGGCGCGGAAGAATTGACGCTTCAGCCGGCGCGGGTCGGCGAAGTCGGTGACGTCAGGCTCGAGCTCAGCAAGGTCAATGCGCTTGACGATGCCGGCGCGGTGGCCGTTCACGACGTGTCGCTCGCGGTGCGCGGCGGCGAGATCGTCGGCATTGCCGGCGTTTCCGGCAACGGGCAGCGCCAGCTGGTCGAGGTGCTGGCCGGCCAGCGCACAGCCGAGAGCGGGGAAATCCGCGTCATCGGCGACCTCTACCATGCCAGCCGCGAGGAAATGCGCCGGCACAAAATGTCACTATTGCCGGAAGAGCCGCTGAAGAATGCCTGCGTCGGCGGCATGAGCGTCGCCGACAACATCGCGTTTCGCGAATTCGACCGGGCGCCGTTCGCAAGCGGCGGATGGTGGCTCAACCGCGCCGCCTTTCGTACCGATGCCGAGAAGAAGATCGGACTCTACAAGATCAAGACCCGCACCCCGGATACGCCGATCTCGGCGCTGTCGGGCGGCAACGTGCAGCGCGCCGTATTGGCGCGGGAACTCGGCGGCGAGGTTGAGGTGCTGATCGCAGCCAATCCCTGCTTCGGGCTGGATTTCGCCGCGGTCGCGCAAATTCACGCCGAGATCATGGCCGCGCGTAACCGCGGCGCCGCGGTGCTGCTGGTCAGCGAAGACCTCGACGAACTGCTCGAACTGTCAGATCGCCTCATGGTGATGTTCCACGGCCAGCTCGTCTATGAAGCCCGCGCCAGCGAAGCCGATCTGACCGAAATCGGACGGCATATGGCGGGCCACTGATCCCGGCCTGTCCTTCGGCTCTGATTGGATCGGGGCCGAAGTGCTGTCTTCGCCATTCAACGCTATGACTTGCCCGCTCCATCTGCCCTCGGCATGATGCACCGAGCGGCAGGAGCGATCATGGGCAACATTTCCAAACCCGGCACATCCGACCTCGACGAACGCTTCCTGCGCCGTTCGTTCGACGTCGCCCGCCGCGCCACCACCCACGGCAATCATCCGTTCGGCGCTATCCTGGTCGATGAGAACAACAACGTCCTGATCGAAGTTGAAAACGGCTACATGCCGTCGCATGACGGCACCGCCCATGCTGAGCGGCTGCTCGCGACGCAGGCCTGCACGACCCTGAGCCCCGACGTGCTCGGCAAGGCCACGCTCTATTCGTCCGCCGAACCCTGCGCGATGTGCGCGGGCGCGATCTACTGGGCTGGAATTGGCCGACTGGTCTACGGCCTGAGCGAACATCGGCTGCGGGGCGTCACCGGCAACCATCCGGAAAATCCGACCCTCGATCTGCCCTGCCGCCAGGTTTTCGCAAGCGGCCAACGCACCACCGAGGTGGTCGGACCGATGCTCGAGGACGAAGCCGAAGCGCTGCACGCGGGCATCTGGAATAAATAACGGTCTCCAGAGCCTGATCGGTTTCTAGTTTGTCGTGTTGCCGGTTTTCGCCGGCGGCTTTGCTGGATGGGTTTTCGCGGTGACTTTGGGCGTGTCCGCGCCGCGCGCGATGCCCCACGGGTCAGCCGCAGGCTTGTCAGGAATGTTCTTGAGCGAATCTTTGTAGCGTTGATCGGCCGTCCGTTCCGCCTCGATTTCCTGCCTGGATTTCGGCGGTGCAGGCGGCGGTCCGGGGGGAGCCCCTTGGCCGTAAGCGGGCGCGGCGAGTATCGCGATCATCGCTGCGGCGTAGATAACTCTCATGCAATCTCCCTCCGCGATCGTTCAATTTTCCCAACGATCGAGCGATGGGTCAATAGCCGTTGGGCCGTGAAAGCCGCCCATGTTGCAAGGGTTCGTTGTCTCAAAACGAAAATGGCGCCGCGAGTTAACCGCGGCGCCATTCACTTACCTGAAGAGGATCAGGTTATCAGAACTTCACAGTGACACCAGCTTGGTAGCTCGATTCGGTACAGCTGTGGGTGCTCTGGTACACAAGGGCTGTTCCCACGTTGCAGACGCCGAGTTCAGCATTGTGGTCGAGGCCGAACTTGTTCTGCCAGTAACGGTAAGACACCCAAGTGGTGACGAACTGAGCGTACTTCGGACCCCAGAAAGCCTTGGAGGCGTCGAAGGTCAGACGGATCGGTTCGCTGTTCAGCTCGGTCTTGGTCTGGGTGCTTTGGACTCCGCCGAGTGGGTTGACCAGATGAGCGTCCTCGCCTTTCGGTCCATACCAACCGGCACGACCGCTGATGGCGAAGTAGTTGATGCTTTCGGGCAGGAAGCCGAGATCCATGTAGTAGTTGATTTCGACGGCCCAAGTCGTGTTGAACTTGACTTCACCATCCAGGTTACAGTTCGTACCCGGTACCGCGCCAGCAGCCGTAAACGTGCCGCAGGTGCTGAAGGCGTTACGATTGAGTTCCTTGTAGGCCAGCGGAGCTACGTTGAAATAGCCCTTGTAGGGAAGATCGAAGGCGAACTGCAGACCAGCTTCGAAGGCACGCTTGTTGGGCGAGAAATAGCTATTTTCCGTTTCGCCCTCGGCGCCGATTTCGAACGAAATGTTATGCAGCGGACCCTGGCTAAACATCTTGGTGTTGAAGATTTCGTTCCAACCGTAAGTGCTGCGGAGCAGGCCGAAGAACTCGGTCGCGCCCGAGCAGCTCGCGGCAATACCGCCCGGAAGAACGCCAGCGTTGATGCAGGGGCCGGCCGGATCGTTGTGGTCCGACTTGAACAGGTTGACGCTGAAGAAGTTGGTGCCGTAGGCCCACACGTCGAAATGCGTGAACGAATAGACGCTCTTGGCGGTGTCGCCGTTAAGAGTGCCATTCGGACGGACCGACCAGACGCCCGGATCGGTGCCCTTGCCGATATAGGAGAAGGTTACCCGGTCATCGATCACGAGGAAGAAGGGAAGATCCGGAACCGGCTTGGCCTTCACCTTGTAGGCTGGGAGGTCCGCAGCACTTGCGAAGCTCATAGGAACGAAAGAGGCAAGTGACAGCATCGCGGCTGCAACTGCTTTGGTACGATAGGACATTCGGATTACCCCCAAAGTTGAACGATCCACATTGATCGAGGTCCTTGAGCCGGACACTTGCGCCGTTCGTTAATTCTGAGAAGCCTCAAGTTTTTCCATGGGCTGCCGCAAGTTTCATCAATAAGGTTCCACAGATCAGCGAGTTACGCTCGGTCGGCACGGATCGTTGCACCGCACGAAACAGCCTCCGGCAACCGTCAGAGCCGCAGATGTGCCTATATTTATTGGGTATTTTCGAGAGTCCGGCACGACAATGCGAGCAAATCCACGGGCAAAAACCCGATGTCCAGGGCTCGCTGACGGCGACAAAACAGCACCGCTCACATTCGCGGCAGGCCTGGTCGGGGCATTCGATTTGGAATCGACCGTCACAATTTTGCAACAGGATTTTTGGGGATTTGGGTCCGGGACCGGACCGAATGAGGCTTCAGGGATACATCGGCCCCAAGGAGCTCCCTGAGAGAATCATCCCGGCCATGTGCCAAAGAGTTGGGCAAACGCTGGCGCTTTTTCCCTACTTACGCCGAACTCTAAACTAGCCCACTATTAAGGCACCCCATTCCTCGTACGCGTGGCAACGAATGTTAGACCCGACGCCTACCGGCCTGCATTCCGGCGGAACACCCCTGCTCCAGACAGTCGGGCTCACCAAGCGTTATGGTAGTTTTCTAGCCAACGAAGCCATCGACATCGATATCTGGCCAAAACAAATCCATGCCCTGCTCGGCGAGAACGGCGCAGGCAAGTCGACACTCGTCAAAACCATCTACGGATTGATCCAGCCGAGCGAAGGCGAGATGCGCTGGCAGGGCGAGAAGATGGTTCTCTCCGGGCCATCCGAAGCGCGCGGGCGCGGCATCGGCATGGTGTTTCAGCATTTCTCGCTGTTCGACAATCTCACCGTTGCCGAAAATGTGGCGCTGGGCCTCGACGGCAAGGAATCGTTCAAGGACATGTCGGCGCGCCTTGAGGAAGTCTCCCATGTTTACGGGCTTCCGCTCGATCCCAAGCGCGAGGTCTGGCAATTGTCGGTGGGTGAGCGCCAGCGCATCGAAATCGTCCGGGTATTGATGCAGAATCCCAAATTCCTGATCCTCGATGAGCCGACCGCGGTGCTGACCCCGCAGGAAGCCGATCAACTATTCGTCGTGCTGGACCGGCTGAAGGCCGAAGGCCGCGCCATCCTCTACATCAGCCACAAGCTGGAAGAGGTGAAGCGCCTCTGCGATACCGCAACCATCCTGCGCGGCGGCAAGAAAGTCTCGACCTGCAACCCGCAGCAGGAGACCGCGGCGTCGCTGGCGCGCATGATGGTCGGGGCCGACATCAAGGAAGTCAAAGCGGCCGCCGGCCGGAAAACCACGGTGCCGCGCCTCGTCGTCAACGATTTGAGCATGGAGCCCGACGATCCCCACGGCGTGCGGCTCCAGCATATTTCGCTCGAGCTCAAGGGTGGTGAAATCTTGGGCATCGCCGGCGTTGCCGGTAACGGACAGGACGAGCTTTTCGCGGCGCTGTCAGGCGAGCGGCAATTGCCCGACCCCGGGACCATCGTGATCGACGGCCATGCGGCCGGACATCTCTCCATCACGCAGCGCCGTAAACTGGGCGCCGCCTTTGTGCCCGAAGAGCGTCTCGGTCACGGCACCGCGCCCCGCATGAAGCTTTCCGAGAATGCGCTCCTGACCGGCCACGCCGCCAGCGGCATGGTGCAGCATGGTTTCGTCAACACCGCCGCTACGTTATCGACCGTCGACCGCGCGACCGAGACCTTCGACGTGCGCAAGGCCAAACGCGATCCCGAAGCGGCAAGCCTGTCCGGCGGCAATCTGCAGAAATTCATCGTCGGCCGCGAAATTCTGCGTAATCCCGCGGTCCTCGTCGTCAGCCAACCGACCTGGGGCGTCGACGCTGGAGCGGCCGCCGTCATCCGGCAGGCCCTGCTCGACCTCGCCGCCGGTGGCGCCGCGGTGCTCGTGACCAGCCAGGACCTCGACGAACTCGCCGAAATCACCGACCGGATCGCCGTGATGTTCCACGGCCATCTCTCGCAGCCGATGGTGACCGCGGAAGCGACGCGCGAGAAGCTCGGCCTGTTGATGGGCGGAAGCAGTCTGGAGCAAAAGGAAGCGCCGCATGCAGTTAGTGCTTGAGAAGCGCGCCGAGCGTTCCAACACCATCGCGCTGATCTCGCCGCTGATCGCGATCGGTCTGACCATCGTGACGATGACCATTCTGTTCGCCATTCTCGGCAAGAATCCGATCCTGGCGCTGCACGCCTATTTCATTGCCCCCCTGAGCGACAGCTATTCGCTGCAGGAGATTGCGGTGAAGGCGACGCCGCTGGTGATGATTGCCGTCGGCTTGTCGCTTTGTTATCTCGCCAATGTCTGGAACATCGGCGCCGAGGGACAGTTCCTGATCGGTGCAGTGGCCGGCAGCTGGCTCCCGGTAGTCACCCATGGCACCGACGCCGGATATTGGGTGCTGCCCGCGATGCTGGTGTGCGGCACCGTGGCGGGCGCGCTGTACGCGCTGATACCGGCGATCTGCAAGGTGAGGTTCGGCGCCAGCGAAATCCTCACTAGTCTGATGCTGGTGTATGTCGCAGATCTTTTTCTGGATTACATGGTGCGCGGGCCGTGGCGCGATCCGAACGGTTTCAACTTTCCGACCACCGCCGAGTTCGATCCGGTCGCAACGGTTCCGCTTCTGGTCTCTGGCGGACGGCTGCATCTGGGCGCTGTCATCGCGTTGCTGGTCGTGGCCGCCGTCGCCGTGATGCTCGGCCGTACGATCAAAGGATTTGAAATCCGCGTCGTTGGCGCCGCACCGCGCGCCGCGCGGTTCGGGGGATTCAATTCCAATCAGTTGATCCTGCTCACCTTCGCCATCTCGGGCGGATTGGCGGGACTGGCGGGAATCATCGAAGTTGCCGGACCGGTCGGACACCTGCAGCCCGGCTTTTCACCCGGCTATGGCTTCACCGCGATCATCGTCGCATTTCTCGGCCGATTGAACCCGGTTGGAATATTAATTGCAGGTCTTTTCCTCGCACTCACCTTCATTGGCGGCGAACAGGCCCAGATTGCGATGAAAATTCCGCTCGACGTCACCAAGGTGTTTCAAGGCATCCTGCTGTTTTACGTGCTCGCCTGCGATTCCCTCATTCTCTACCGCTTCCGTCTGATCTTCCCTTCGCCAAAGGTGTCCAGTGGCGCTGTTTGAAGCCATCATTCTTTCGATATTAGCGGCATCGACGCCGCTATTGATCGCGGCCATCGGGGAACTGGTGACCGAGCGTGCCGGCGTGCTCAATCTCGGCGTCGAGGGCATGATGATCATGGGCGCGGCCTGCGGATTTGGCGGCGCCTGGCTTAGCGGATCGGTTATCGTCGGAGCGTTGTGCGGGATCGTCGCCGGCACCCTGATGTCCCTGATCTTCGCTCTCATGACGCTGGGCCTTGCCGTCAATCAGGTGGCGACCGGTCTCGCGCTCACGATCCTCGGCATCGGGCTTTCGGGCCTGATCGGCGCGGGCTTCGTCGGTGAGCGCATCACACCGGCGCCGCATCTCTATATCCCGGGGCTCACCGACATTCCCTTCGCCGGGCGCATCCTGTTCGGCGAAGATGGCTTCATCTATCTCTCGCTGGCATTGGTGATCGGCGTCTGGCTGTTTCTCTACCGCACACAAGCAGGCCTGATTTTGCGGGCCGCCGGCGACAATCACATTTCGGCGCATGCGCTGGGTTATCCGGTGCTGCGGATCCGGATGTTCGCGGTGATGTTCGGCGGCGCATGCGCAGGCCTCGCCGGCGCTTACCTCCCGCTGGCCTATACGCCGTTCTTCATTCCCGGCATGACCGCCGGCCGTGGCTGGATCGCGCTGGCGCTCGTGGTATTCGCATCATGGCGGCCGGGCCGGCTGGTGATCGGCGCTTATCTTTTTGGCGCCGTGACCATCCTTCAATTGCATACCCAGGCTCTCGGCCTTGGAATTCCGTCGCAGTTCATGTCGGCGTTACCCTATCTCGCAACCGTCGTCGTCCTGGTTCTGATTTCACGCGCGCGGACCGGCGGTTCGACCGCTCCCGCGGCGTTGGGAACGGTGTTCGTGCCCGATCGATGAATGAATACCCGATACGCAAGCGATGGGGAGCGCGCGTATCGGGGTAGATAGTCCACCCCTTAGTGTCAGGAGAAACCCATGAGAAAGCTTCTCATCGCGGCGACGGCAGTGGCGATCACTGCCGGAGCAAGCTTGTTCAGCGCATCCGCCGCCGACAAGCTCAAAGTAGGCTTCATCTATCTCGGCCCGGTCGGCGATTTCGGCTGGACCTACCAGCATGAACTGGCTCGCCAGGCCCTGGTGAAGGAATTCGGCGACAAGATCGAGACCACCTATCTCGAGAACGTCAGCGAAGGTCCCGATTCCGAACGCTCGATCGAACAGCTGGTGCGCGCCGGCAACAAACTGATCTTCACCACCTCGTTCGGTTACATGGATCCGACGCTGAAGGTCGCGAAGAAATATCCCGACGTGCATTTCGAGCACGCCACCGGCTTCAAGACCGACAAGAACATGGGAATCTACAACGGCCGGTTCTATGAAGGCCGCTACATCCAGGGCGTGATCGCCGGCAAGATGTCGAAGGCCGGCGTGCTCGGCTACATCGCCTCGTTCCCGATCCCGGAAGTCATCATGGGCATCAACGCCACGATCCTCGGCGCCCAGACCGTCAATCCCAATATCAAGGTCAAGATCATCTGGGCGAACACCTGGTTCGATCCCGGCAAGGAAGCTGATGCCGCCAAGGCACTGCTCGACCAGGGCGCTGACGTGATCATGCAGCACACCGACTCGCCGGCCGCGATGCAGATCGCTTCCGAGCGTGGCAAGCTGGCATTCGGTCAGGACTCCGAAATGATCAAGTTCGGCCCGAAGACGCAGTTGACCTCGATCATGGACAATTGGGCGCCCTATTACACCGAGCGCGTCCAGGCCCAACTCGACGGCAAGTGGACCCAGGATAACGTCTGGGGTGGCCTGAAGTCGAAGACGGTCGTGATGGCGCCCTACACCAACATGCCCGACGATGTGAAGAAACTGGCGATGGATACCGAAGCCGCGATCACCGCAGGCAAACTGTATCCGTTCAAATGCCCGATCGTGGACCAGGAAGGCAAGACAGTGGAATGCAAGGGCGGCGACCATCTCGACGATGGCCAGGTGCTCAGCATGAACTTCTACGTCAAGGGCATCGACGACAAGATCCCCGGCAAGTAACGGCTAGAGCGTTTTCGAGCGAAGTGGATACCGGTTCGCGTGAAGAAAACGCGTCAAAACAAAAGACTAGAGCCCGGTTCTGATTCAATCAGAACCGGGCTCTAGGCACTCCCGAGAAGATCATTGGGTCCGGGCGGCAACGCCCGGACCCTTTTTCATGTTGCTAAAAGTTCTTGTGGCTAAAGAAATTTATCCAACCTGCATCGCATGCGCCGCGGCGCTATGGCGCCGGATCAGATCTGATACATCGAGCCCGGGAATGACGCCGTCCGTCACCACCCATTTGCCGCCGACCATCACCCGGTCGGCGCGATACGCCCCGCACAACACCAGCGCCGCGAGCGCGTCGCCATGGCCGGAGAAACGCAATTCGTCGAGTTTGAACAATGCCAGATCGGCGGCCTTTCCGACCGCGATCTCGCCGAGTTCGGGACGGCCGACGCAGGCCGCCGATCCCTTGGTCGCCCAGCGCAGCGCGTCCTTGTGGCTGACACGGCCGACGCCGTAGCGGGCGCGCTGCAGCAGGAAGGCGGCGCGCACTTCCTGCATCAAATTGGATCCGTCGTTCGAGGCCGAGCCGTCGACGCCAAGACCGATGCCGACCCCCGCCTCTTCCATATCGTAGACCGGACAGCAGCCGGATGCCAGCAGCTGGTTGCTGCAGGCGCAGTGGCTGATGGTGGTCTTTGCCTTGCCCAGCCGTTTCATTTCCTGCGCATTGAAATGAACGCCGTGCGCGAGCCAGGTCCGGGCATTGAGCCAGCCGCATTGTTCGAGATAATCGAGCGGCCGGCAGCCGTACATCTGCTCGCAGAACTTGTTCTCGTCCTCGGTCTCCGCCAGATGGGTATGCAGGCGGACGTCAAGCTTGTCGGCCAGCGCGGCGGTCGCCTTCATCAGCGATGTCGTGACCGAGAACGGCGAGCATGGCGCCAGCGCGATCTGCACCATCGCGTCCTCGCCGCGCTGATGATATTTGGCGACGACGCGCGCGCTGTCGGCGAGGATGGTATCCTCATCCTGCACCACGCTGTCCGGCGGCAATCCGCCGTCGCGCTGCGACAGGTTCATCGACCCACGGGTCAGCAACACACGGACCCCCAGCCGCTGCGCGACGCCGACTTCGATATCGACGGCTTCCTCGAGCCCGCCGGGAAACACATAATGATGATCGGTCGTGGTGGTGCAGCCCGACAGCAGCAGCTCCGACATCGCCACCGTGACCCCAAGATTCAGGGATTCCGGCGTCAGCCGCGCCCATACCGGATAGAGCGCCTGCAGCCAGGGAAACAGTTCGCGATCCATCGCGGCCGGCAGCGCCCGCGTCAACGTCTGGTAAAAATGATGATGGGTATTGATCAGGCCCGGCAGCACCACATGGTCGCCGGCCTCGAAGAACGCCGCCGAATGGGTCGGCTGGCCGCCCTTGGGCACCAGCTCGACGATCTTGCCGTCCTGGACGACGATGCCGCGCTCGGCCCCGTCGGCGAGAATGGCCAGGGGGTCTTTGATCCAGATCGCCCGCTTATGGTCCATAATCCACACCTTCCCAGTGATCGGCTTCGCAAAGACAGCTCAGCACGCGAGCCTTGATATTCCAGCCTTGTAATTCCAACCTTGCAAATCAAAGACCAGCCGAATCCATGCGAGAGTTGGCGCTGGTCTTGCAAGAATGCTTAAAGAGAGATGCATCTTGTTGAAAGCGCTAACATATCCATGGATCTAAACACCATCAAAGAGGTTGCCCATCCGCAGAAGCGGGAACAGCTGCCCGTTTGGACGGCAGGCGATGCTTGGCTTGCGGGCGGGACCTGGCTGTTCTCGGAACCGCAGGCGCACCTGACGCGGCTGATCGATCTTGCCGATCTGAAATGGCCGGCACTGACGATCAGCGAGAGCGGGCTCGCGATCGCGGCGACCTGCACGGTCGCGCAGCTCGATGCGCTGGCCTGTCCGCCGGAATGGCTCGCGGCACCGCTGATCAATCAATGCTGCCGGGCGTTCCTCGCCTCCTTCAAGATCTGGAAGACCGCCACTGTCGGCGGCAATATCTGCATGTCCTTGCCGGCCGGCCCGATGATCTCGTTGACGGCGGCGCTTGAGGGCGTCTGCACGATCTGGAAAGCCGATGGCAGCGAGCAACGCATCAATGTCGCCGACTTCGTCACGGGTAACCAGCGCAACGTCCTGGCATCGGGCGACCTGCTGCGGCAAATCGAAATCCCGCTGCTGGCGCTGAAGCGGCGCACGGCGTTTCGCCAGATCTCGCTGACCCCGGTCGGCCGCTCCGCGGCCTTGCTGATCGGCAGCCTCGGCAGCGACGGCGCCATGCTGCTGACGGTAACGGCGTCGACGGCGCATCCAATTCAGCTCGCATTCCCCAATATTCCGGATACGCGCGAATTGCGCGAGGCGATCCGCGCGCGCATTCCCGACGAGATCTATCATACCGATGTCCACGGCAAGCCGGCCTGGCGCAAACACATGACATTGCGTCTTGCCGAAGAGATTCGTGCCGAACTGCAAGGCCTGGTGTGACCATGACCTTTCAGATCAACGGCAAGGATTTTTCAAACACGCCACGCGCCGGACAATGCCTTCGCACGTTTTTGCGCGAGCTCGGACATTTTGGCGTCAAGAAAGGCTGCGACGCCGGCGACTGCGGTGCCTGCACGGTATTGATCGACGACGAGCCGGTGCATAGTTGCCTGATCCCGGCCTTCCGGGCCGAGGGTCACGCCGTCACGACTATTGAAGGCCTCGCGCCCGAGGGCGGCATCCATCCGATGCAGCAGGCGTTTCTCGATGCGCAGTCGTTTCAGTGCGGATTCTGTACCGCCGGCATGATCCTGACCTGCGCGTCGCTGAATCAAGCGCAGCGGCAGGATCTCGGCGCTTCGCTGAAGGGAAACATCTGCCGCTGTACCGGTTATCGCTCGATCGAGGATGCCCTCAACGGCAAGACCAATATCGAGGACGCCAGTGCCGGCACCGCGTTCGGCCGCAGCCTGCCCGCGCCCGCGGGACCGCAGGTGGTGCGCGGCGCCGCGCGCTACACTTTCGACACCACGATCGAAGGCCTGCTGCAGATCAAGATGCTGCGCTCGCCGCATCCGCACGCCAAAATCATCTCGATCGACAAGACCGCGGCGCTGGCCGTGCCGGGCGTCCATACGGTGCTGACCTTCGAGGATGTGCCGGATCGGTTGTTCTCGACCGCGCGACACGAAAAGAGCTGGATGGATCCGGATGACACAAGAATCCTCGACAACGTCGTCCGCTTCATTGGACAGAAAGTGGCGGCCGTCATTGCGGAGAGCGAAGCCGCCGCCGAGGAAGGGTGCCGCCGTCTTGTGGTGGCGTACGACATCCTGCCCGCGGTGATCGATCCGGCGCAGGCGATCGCACCAGGGGCGCCGGTGATCCATCCCGACAGGACCAAAGAAAATCGCGTCGCCAATTCCCAACGCAACATCGTGGCGGAAACCCACGGCGAGTTCGGCGATGTCGCCAGCGCGCTGGCGCAATCAGCCTTCACCTATCAGGGCACCTTCACCACCCAGCGCGTCCAGCACGCGGCACTCGAAACCCATGGCGGCCTCGCCTGGGTCGATGCCGGCGGTATCCTGAATGTGCGGTCCAGCACGCAGGTGCCGTTCCTGACCCGACGCGCGCTGTCGGAGATTTTCGATCTGCCGATGGATAAGGTCCGGGTGTTCTGCGAACGCGTCGGCGGCGGATTCGGCGGCAAGCAGGAAATGTTCGTCGAGGATATTTTGGCGCTCGCCGCCATCAGGACCGGACGGCCGGTGAAACTTGAACTCACCCGCGAGGAGCAGTTCATCGCGACGTCCACGCGGCATCCGATGCGGGTTACCGTGACGGCGGGCGCCGACAAGGACGGCATACTCACGGCGCTGCAGCTTGACGTGATTTCCAACACCGGCGCCTATGGCAATCACGCGGGTCCGGTCATGTTTCACGCCTGCGGCGAGTCAATCAGCGTCTATAATTGCCCCAACAAGAAGGTCGATGCCGTCGCGGTCTACACCAACACCGTGCCGGCCGGCGCCTTTCGGGGCTACGGCCTGCCGCAAGCGCAGTTCGCGGTAGAGGCGGCGATCGACGAAGTCGCCAAGGGCCTTGGCATCAATCCCTTTGAATTCCGCCGCCGCAACGCGGTCAAATTGGGCGACCCGATGGTGGCGCCTCCCGCCTCGGAATTCCATGACGTGTTTTATGGCAGTTACGGGCTCGACCAATGCCTCGATCTGGTCGAGCGCGCGATGCAGGTGAAGGGACCGAAAGTCGAACTCTCCGCCGAATGGCTGATCGGCGAAGGCATGGCGCTCACGATGATCGATACCGTGCCGCCGGCCGGACATATCTCGGATTCCAAGATCACGCTGCGTGAGGATGGCGGCTTCGAGCTCACCGTCGGGACGGCGGAATTCGGCAACGGCACTTCGACGGTGCATCGCCAGATCGCCGCAAGCGCGCTGGCGACGACCGTCGATCAGATCCGGCTGTTGCAATCCGACACCGCCCATGGCGGCCACGACACCGGCGCTTATGGCAGCACCGGAACCTTCGTCGCCGGACGCGCGACGCAGGCCGCGGCGGAGAATCTGGCTGATGAGATCAGGATTTTTGCTTCCACGGCGATGAAGACCGGCCCCGAAAACTGCATTCTCAGGAATAATTCGGTGGTCTGCGGCAAGCAGACTGTGTCCTTTGCCGAACTCGCCGAAGCGGCGCGCAAGCAGGGACAGACTCTCAGCGCGAGCGGCAACTCGCAAGGCACCCCGCGGTCGGTCGCGTTCAACGTTCAGGGCTTTCGCATCGCCGTCAACAAAGGCACCGGGGAAATCAAGATTCTCAAAAGCGTGCATGCCGCCGATGCCGGCCGGGTCGCCAATCCCATGCAGTGCCGCGGCCAGGTCGAGGGCGGTGTCGCACAGTCACTCGGCGCCACGCTGTATGAGGAAATGGTGATCGACGAGGGCGGCCGCATCATCAATCCGAAAATCCGCGACTATCATTTGCCGTCCTTTGCCGATATTCCGCGCACCGAAGTGTTGTTCGCCGATACCGTGGATTCGATCGGCCCGATGGGCGCGAAGTCAATGAGCGAAAGCCCCTACAATCCAGTGGCCGCGGCCATCGGCAATGCGCTCGCCGACGCCACCGGAATCCGCTTCACCTCCGTGCCGTTCAAGCCGGACCGGTTGTTTCCCGCGCTGTACGAGAAATTCGGCAAGACTTGATTTAACAAGACGTAATTTCAACGTTGCGACCTGCATAATCGCGACCTGCATAATCAGCCCCGACCCACCGTGCATTCGATCTGGCCGTGAGGCTCGTCGGTCGGCAGGAAAACATCGTTGTTGTTATCCAGCCCGAACGCCGAGAGGTTCATCGGGATGAAGTGCATGTTCGGGCAGGCCATGCTGATCTCGGAAATTTCCGGCACCGCGGCCAGCACCGCCTCGCCCATACGATACAGGCTGTCCTGCACGCTGGCGCTATAGGTGGTGCCGAACACCTCCAGCAACGTCGCAAGGATTTTCGCGTTGGCGGCCGGATAGCTCGACGGCTTGCCCGACCACTTCCATGAAGCCACCATGCTGGTGGCGGCAATCCGGTCGTTGGTCGGTGGGATCGTGGTGTAACGATCCCCAAAATAATTTTCCCAGCCCGACTGGGTCGACTTCATGAAGGTAAAGCCGTCGATCCCCGACTTCATCGTCGATCCGCTGCGGGTTGCGGTGATTTCGACCGTTGGCTTGCCGTTGCTGTCGAGAATGAAACTATGCGGATGCGGCTCGCCGCCGAAACTGAGGCGACTCCATTTCGTCTCATGCGCTGTGATCGCCACCGAGACCGTCTGCGGATACAGATCGAGATATTTCTTTGCCAGCACCTGGCAGAATTCCTCGGTGCTCACACCGGTATTTTCACGCGCGACGACATTGACCACGTTCTTGATGGTATCCGTCAACACCGAAGTGGAATTGTCAGCGCCGGTATAGGCACGGGCGAAATCACCCTCGAGCATCGCCTTGATGTTGAGCTGACTGACCTCATGCCGGCCGCCGTCGCGATAAATCCGCATGACGCGGACCCGGCCTTTTCCATATCGGTTCTTGATCAGCGGCACAGGCAAACCTCCGGTTCAACCGGTGAATTCGCGAAGCTCTGGCGCCCGGTGCAGCCTGATCATGAGCAACCTTCGTGCCATCCGAGCGGTCTGGAGCGGCCACATCGCGAAACAAATCCTCTTAATGTCTCTTGGCACGGGCCTTGTATTAGGTTTGTCATATAGTGGGCACGGACCAACGCTGGGGAGCACGTTCATGAGCACCGAAACCATCAATCCGGTTGACGAGATCCTGCCGACCCCGCGCCTGCTGGCGCTCGGCCTGCAGCATGTTCTGGTGATGTATGCCGGCGCAGTCGCGGTGCCCCTGATCATCGGGCGGGCCCTGAAATTGTCGCCCGAAGACGTCGCCTTCCTGATCAGCGCCGATCTGTTCGCCTGCGGACTGGCCACATTGGTGCAGTGCATCGGATTTCCCGGCGTCGGCATCCGGCTCCCGGTCATGATGGGCGTCACCTTCGCCTCCGTAGGCCCGATGCTATCGATGGCCGCGTCGCCCGATATCGGGTTGCTCGGCATCTATGGCTCGGTCATCGCTGCCGGAATCTTCGGCATTATTGCCGCGCCTTTCATCAGCCGCCTGTTGCCGCTGTTTCCGCCTGTGGTGACCGGCACGATCATCATGGT
The DNA here is from genome assembly GCA_963790595.1 of uncultured Alphaproteobacteria bacterium. GTDB lineage: Bacteria > Pseudomonadota > Alphaproteobacteria > Rhizobiales > Xanthobacteraceae > Bradyrhizobium. The sequence continues at coordinate 114,682 of CAWBPE010000011.1, forward strand.
GATCGGCATCTCGCTGATGCGCGTCGGCATCAACTGGGCTGGTGGCGGAATACCTACCTTTTCCAAGGTCGTCGACGGCGTTTCCATGACGTTTCCCAATCCGGGCTATGGCCAGTTGCAGGGATTAGGCATCGCGCTGTTCGTGCTGTTGATCATTCTAGGCCTGATCAAATGGGGCACCGGCTTCATCGCCAACGTCTCCGTGCTGCTCGGCATTATCGCGGGTGCCATCCTGGCCAGCGCGCTCGGCGTCATGCATTTCGAAAAGGTCGCCGCGGCGCCCTGGGGCGACATCGTCCTTCCCCTGCACTTCGGTGTTCCGGAATTCCACCTCGTGCCTGTTGTCACCATGTGCATCGTCATGATCGTGGTGATGATTGAATCGCTCGGCATGTTCCTGGCGCTGGGTGAGATCACCGGCAAGACCATCGACCGTGATGCGCTGAGCCGCGGACTGCGCGCCGACGGCGTCGGCACGCTGCTCGGCGGTTTGTTCAACACCTTTCCCTACACATCGTTCTCGCAGAATGTTGGGCTCGTCAGCGTCACCGGTGTGCGGTCGCGTTTCGTCACCATCGCCGGCGGCGGCATCATGCTGCTGCTCGGCTTCGTGCCGAAGATGGCCGCCCTTGTCGAAGCGATCCCGGTTGTGGTGCTGGGCGGCGCCGGTCTCGTGATGTTCGGCATGGTCGCGGCGACCGGCGCGCGAATCCTGACTGCGGTCGATTTCAAGAACAACCGCTACAATCTGTTCGTGGTCGCGATCTCGGTCGGCTTCGGCATGATCCCCCTTGCGGCGCCGAATTTCTTCCGCAACCTGCCGCACGACCTGCAGCCGCTGCTGGAATCCGGCATCCTGCTCTGCGCGCTTGTTGCCGTGATCCTGAATGCGTTCTTCAACGGCATCAGCAGCAAGGCTGCCGCCGAGGCCGATGCCGCGGCAATCGCGTCATCGGCGCAGCATGTGTGAACGCGCGCCGTCCTCATCCTGAGGAGCCATGCGGAGCATGGCGTCTCGAAGGATAGCCACGCGATCACTCATGGTTCGAGACGGCGCAAGTGCGCCTCCTCACCATGAGGCCAGCGCTCAGCTCCCCCGATAGGTCGCGTAACTCCAGGGCGTGACCAGAAGCGGCACGTGCAGATGGCCTTCGGGATCGCTGACCGAAAACCGCAGCGGAATTTGATCGAGGAACGGCGGGTCCGACATCGGCACCTGTCGCTGCGCAAAATAACTGCCGACGCTGAAGGTCAGTTCGTAGCGGCCGATCGGCACTGGCCGGCCGCCGATCAGCGGCTGATCGGTCCGGCCATCCGCATTGGTGACCGCGCGCGTCACGACCCGGCTTGCGCCGAGGTTCGACAACTCGACGAGTTCGACCGCTATCCCGGCTGCCGGCTTGCCACTGTGGGTATCCAGCACATGGGTCGATAGCCGCCCCTGCACCTGCAGCCGGTCGTCCCCAGTCACCAGCTGATCGACACGCAGAGCGGCGATCCGGCAGATCTCCTCGATCGATTTCTGCGTCTCGGTTTTGGCATCGTTCGGCAGGCGGCGCTCGAAATCACGCAGGATGGAATCCTTGGTGTGGCGGCGCACACAAACGATATAGGGAAACTCGAACTTGGCGCGGTAGGCGTTGTTGACGCGCTCAAAGGCCTCATATTCGGCGTCCGACAACCGATCGAGACCGACGCTGTTCTGTTCGGCGTTGGATTCCGCGGTGAGGCCCGCGGCGCGCTGCGTCTTGTTGGCGAGATCCGGATGCGCCCTGATCAGCGCCAGGCGAAGCTCCGGCGCCGCCCGGTCGACCGCTTCCTTCATCGCTGCGAACAACTGGGTCACCCCGGCAAAGGGCCGCGCCGATGCCGCCTGCTCGGCGATCCAGGGCGAATACTCGAAGATATTCGCCAACGCTTCGACAAAATCGTCCTTGCTGCAAGCGTTCAGTTCGGCAAGCGATTTGTGAGACATGATGTCCTGACTATCCGATATTCGGTGCGTTGGCCGCCAGATGCGAAAGATGGGCGTGCCAGTGCTGCGCGATCTGCAGCCGCGTCGGCACCCAGACCCGTTCGTGACTCATGATGTAGTCGAGAAACCGCATCAGCGATGCGGCGCGGCCGGGGCGTCCGACGATCCGGCAATGCAGGCCCACCGACATCATCTTGGGCGAGGTCTCGCCTTCCGCATACAGCACGTCGAAACTGTCTTTCAGGTACGTAAAGAACTGATCGCCGCCGCCGAACCCCTGCGCATTGACAAAGCGCATGTCGTTGACGTCGAGGCTGTAGGGGATGATCAGATGCGGTCCGGCCGGCCCCTTGATCCAATAGGGCAGATCGTCAGCGTAGGAGTCACACGAGTAGAGAAAGCCTCCGGCTTCCATCACCAGCTTGACGGTGTTGATCGAGGTCCGCCCGGTGTACCAGCCCAGCGGCCGTTGCCCCGTCACTTCGGTGTGGACGCGGATCGCATCCGCGATCTCGACGCGCTCCTCGGCCTGCGACATGTCCTTGTGCTCGACCCATTTCAGGCTGTGGCTGGCGATGTCCCAGTTCGCCTCCTTCATCGCCGCAACGATGTTCGGATTTCGCTTCAGCGCGGTCGCGACGCCGAACACCGTGGTCGGCAGCTTGCGTTCGGTGAACATCCGCCACAGCCGCCAGAAGCCGGCGCGCGAGCCGTATTCGAACATCGATTCGATATTGGCATGGCGCTGGCCGGGCCACGGCTGCGCGCCCAGCACATCCGACAGGAACGCTTCGGAGGCGCGGTCGCCATGCAGGATGTTGTTTTCGCCGCCCTCCTCGAAATTCACCACGAACTGCACGGCGACGCGGGCGTTGCCGGGCCAGCGCGGATCGGGCGGATTGCGGCCGTAGCCATGGAGATCCCGGGGATATCCGGCTTCAGCCATTACACTTCCTCGAAGCGGACTTTCTGCGCGCCCTTCCAGAGCACGGTCTTGCCCAGCGCGGGCAAGTTTTCGAGATTTGAGGTCAGCGTGATGAAGTGATTGCCCGCGAGCTGTCCCATTTTGCTGGCGAAATGCACGCCGCCATAGGCCAGCAGAATCTCGGTTTCGCTGATACCGCCGGGATAGAGAATGATCTGGCCGGGCGCGGGATAGCTGGTGTGGTTCTCATAGCTCACGCCGAAATCGAGATCGCCGAGCGGCATCCAGACCCCCTCGCCGCTCCAGCGGACATGGATCGCCTGGCTTTCGAACGGCATCGCGCGGCGGAAGGCGGCGACGGTCTTGGGCGCCAGTTGTTCTTCGAAGCGGGCCTGGAACGTGAAGTCACCGGCGTGGACAATGAGTTGGCTCATTCAGGGATACTCGTGATTGCGTTGGAAGGAGGCTGTGAAAAAATCGACGCGGCCGAACACGTAATCAAGCAAGGAGCATTCCAGCCGATAGTTAATTCTAGGGCCTTTTACGGCCGCCAGCAAAGGCCGATTGAGGCCCCACTTCGGCCAAATAACGGCGATAGACGTCCCATGGACTTACCCCGGCCGATCCGGTTCAATGGCGGCCACCCAGCGCATGTTTGGCGAGAGAACCCTGATGAAGAAGCTTGTATTTGCGATTCTCCTGACCGCGTCACCCGCGTGGGCCCAGACCAGCCAGACCAAACCGGCGCCCAGGCCCATCACCGCGCGCGCCGACGTTTGCGCGCCGATCGGCCGTACCGCGGACGGCAAGCTGGTCTATTCGATGAAGTGCGATAATTTGCCGGTGCCGGTCGCGCCAGCGCCGCCCCCGCAGGCTGAATATGCGCCGCCGCCCGAACCCGAAGTACAGCGCGGCGGGCTGTTCGGGATGTCGTTCTCCCGATCCGGATCCTCGGAATCGGGGCCGCCACCCGCCGGTCATTAAGGCGCTCAACATCACCGCCTGCCGCTGCAGTGCCTGCATTGCAGGATTGCCCTGAGCCGCTTGCGGCGCAGTCGACCTTGCACGTATCCTGCGCGTAACCCGCTATAACAAAACCAGGGAACGACGCCATGACCCCCGTGAATTCTCCGGCCATCAAAATCGTCAAATCGGTCCGCGAACAGGTCAGCGCCGAGGAATGGCAAACGCGCGTCGATCTCGCGGCCTGCTACCGTCTCACCGCGATGTACGGCATGACGGAGATGATCGCCAACCACATTTCATGCCGCGTTCCCGGCTCGCATGACCACTTCCTGATCAATCCCTACGGGATGCTGTACGAAGAAATCGATGCGTCGAGCCTGATCAAGGTCGATCTCGACGGCAACACGCTGTTCAACGCGTCGGACTACGGCGTCAACGCTGCCGGCTTCGTCATCCATAGCGCGATCCATATGGCCCGGCACGATGTCGACTGCGTCGCGCATACGCATACGCAGGCCGGCATGGCGGTCTCGGCGATGGAATGCGGGCTGCTGCCGCTGGCACAGACCTCGATGCGGTTCCTGCACATCGCCTATCATGACTTCGAGGGCATCGCCGACGAACTCGGCGAGCGCGAACGGCTGGTGCGAGACCTCGGCAATCATGAAGCGATGATTTTGCGCAACCACGGATTGCTGGTCGTGGGACGGACCATTCCTGGGACATTCAACCTGCTGTTTCGCATGGAGCGCGCTTGCGAGGTCCAGGTGATGGCGCTGTCCTGCAATACCAAGCTCACGCTGCCGCCGCAGGATGTTCTGGAAAAGACCTTCGACAAGATGAAGCCGCGCCCTGAGCTGCCCAATCGCAACGGCGAACTGGCCTGGCCGGCATTGCTGCGCAAACTCGACCGCATTGATCCGTCGTATCGGAATTAACAGGCGCTTATCGGCCGTCTGGTTTTCGCTCACATCGGCTTCATGGCCCGCCCCTCAGGGGGCGGATGTCGGCCGCGCCAATTTGGCCGATTTTATCGCCCGATAAACTGGGCTAAGGTCAGCGCCGGACAGGGGGGCCTTTCCGCCGCAAAAGTGAGACGGGGCTATATCGACAGGGCTCGCCACGACGGGTAGGGTCCGCAACCAAAGAAAATTCCGGAGAGACGCCGTTGTTGAAGAAGTTCGCCTGGAAGCGTGATTACTATGCTGGCGGCCTGATGCTTCTGATTGGAGTAGGAGCCGCGGTGACCGGCACTGGCTACAAATTCGGCACCCTCGCCCGGATGGGCCCCGGCTTCATGCCGGTCGTGCTCGGTATCGTCTTGGCATTCCTTGGCCTTCTGATCGCTGGAACCGCCCTGGGGTCGTCCGAACCCGACGACAAGAACTTTCTGCCGGACAACCCGCAATGGTTCGGCTGGCTTTGCATTCTCGGCGGCCCGGTCGCGTTCATTGTCCTCGGCCAATATGCCGGCATGATCCCGGCGGTGTTCGCCTGCGTCTTTGTCTGCGCGCTGGGCGACAAGACCGCGACCTATAAATCATCGGCGATACTGGCGGCGGGCGTCACCGTGTTCGGTGTGATCCTGTTCCATTATCTGCTCAACATTCCGTTCCAACTGCTGCGCGGGGTCAACCTGTGATCTCCACTGCACTCACCGATCTCTGGTACGGCTTCGGCGTCGCGCTAGAGCCGCACAATTTGATGTACTGCTTCCTCGGCGTGCTGGTCGGCAACCTCGTCGGCGTGCTGCCGGGAATGGGCCCGGTCGCGACGATCTCGATCCTGCTGCCGCTGACTTTCGGGATGCAGCCGGTGCCTGCGATCCTGATGTTGTCAGGCGTCTATTACGGCGCCCAATATGGCGGCGCGATCTGCTCGATCCTGCTGAACCTGCCATGCCATCCACCGCACGCCGTAACGTGTCTGGACGGATTTCCGCTCACTAAACAAGGCAAGGGCGGAACGGCGCTCGGCATCACCATCATCGCGGCCTTCATCGGCGCGTCGTTCGGCATCACCGAAATGATCTTTCTGGCGCCGTTCCTCGTTAAAATGGCGCTCGAATTCGGCCCCGCCGAAGTATGTTCGCTGATGCTGGTCGGATTGCTCGCGGGCTCGACCCTGGCCAAGGGATCGCCGCTCAAGGGCATCGCGATGACCGTTCTCGGCCTGCTGATCGGCATTGTCGGATCGGACATCGAGACCGGTCAGCCGCGCTTTACTTTCGGTATTACGGAATTGTTCGATGGCGTCGAGATCATCGCGCTGGCGCTCGGCATGTTCGGCATCGCCGAATTCCTCAACAGCATCAACAATACTGAAACCGTCGATATGAAATACGCCAAGGTCGGCATCTCCGACATGTTCCCGTCGAAGGCCGATCTCAAGCTGGCGTTCTGGCCGATGATCCGCGGCACCTTTATCGGCAGCCTCTGTGCGCTGATTCCGGGCACCGGACCGACCATCGCCTCGTTCGTGTCCTATGCCACCGAGAAGAAGATCTCGAAAACCCCCGAGCGCTTCGGTCACGGCGCGATCGAGGGCGTGGCCTGCCCCGAAGCCTCCACGCACTCCTCCGTGCAGGGCGACTTCATCCCGACCATGAGCCTGGGCATTCCAGGCGACACCGTGATGGCGCTATTGTTGGGCGCGCTCATCATTCACGGCATCGTTCCCGGCCCGCAGCTGATCAGCCAGCATGCCGACATTTTCTGGGGCCTGATCGCCAGCTTCTGGATCGGCAACATCCTGCTGGTCATCCTCAACGTGCCAATGATCGGCGTGTGGGTGAAGCTGCTGAGCATTCCCTATCGCTACCTCTATCCGAGCGCGATGTTCTTTGTCTGTATCGGCGTCTATGCCGCCAGCAACGACATGTTCCAGGTCGGCGAGACCGCGTTCATCGGCGTGGTCGGCTACATCCTGCTACGGCTTGATTTCCACCCCGCGCCGATCCTGCTCGGCTTCGTGCTCGGACCGCGCTTCGAGGAAAACTTCCGGCGCAGTCTCCTGATCTCGCGCGGCGACCTGATGACGTTTATCGAGCGTCCGATCAGCGCGTTCTTCCTGCTCATCTGCGTGGTTCTGATCGCAGCCCAGATCTATGTCTGGCTGCGCAAGCCGAAGATCATCGCCGAGGAAAAAGCCATCGAGGGCCAGGTGCCGGCAACGACGTTTTCCGGGCTGGCCGAGTAACGGGCCGGCTCCGGCTATTAGAGCGTTTTCGAGCCAACGGGTCGCGCGAATGCGCGCCCGATGACAGGCTCCGCGGATACCGGTTCGCGTGAAGAAAACGCGTCACGACAAAGGCTCTAACCACCGGATAACAGCTTTACGAGCCGGTAGAGATAGTTCCCGCCGTCGTAGAACGATTTCACGAGAATCCGTTCGTCCTTACCGTGAATCCGGCTGTCGTTGATGTCGCCGGCCAAACCGGAATGGCCGTAGGTCGGAATTCCGGCATTGCGCAGATAGCTTCCGTCGGTGGCGCCGGAAATCATGGTGGGGATCACGACGGCGCCCGGCCAGAATTGCTGCGACAATTTTTCGATCGATCCCATGATCTCTTCATTCAGGGCTGACGGCGCGCTCAGCACCGGCTGATCGACTTGTGTGATCACGATCTGATCGTCCGCGAGCACTTTGGTCAGGGTGGTCTTGATCTCGTCGACGGTCTCGCCTGGCATCACCCGGCAATTGACCGTCGCGGCCGCCAGTTGCGGCAACGCGTTGAACGCCTGTCCGCCCTCCAGCATCGTCGCGACACAGGTGGTACGTAATATCGCGTTGTAGAACGGATTGCCTGTCAGCCGGACAAGCGAAGCCTGGTCGGACCGATCGCTCAATATCGCGCGCATATCGGCTGCGGTCTGACCGCCCTCGAGTTGCGCCGAGCGCTCGAAAAAGGCGCGTGTGGTTTCGTTGAGTTTTGCGGGAAAGTCGAACTTGGAGAGCCGCGCCAATCCTTCCGATAGGCGATAGATCGCATTGTCCTTCATCGGGACTGCACTATGGCCGCCACGATTTTTCACCTCGAACCTAAAAGTCACCGAGTATTTTTCGCTGGTCTGGACGCTGTTCCTGATCGGCTTGCCGTCTTTCAAACCGACGCCGCCGCCCTCGTTCAAGGCAAATTCCGCATCGATCAGGTCGCGATGGTTCTTGAGCAGCCACTGGATTCCGAGCGCGTCGTGGTCGAGGATTTCCTCATCGGTCTCGAGTGCGATGATGATATCGCGATCGGGCTTGTAGCCTTCCTGCTTGTAGCGGATGAGATTGGCGACAAAGGACGCGGCCATATATTTATCGTCGCCGCTGCCGCGCGCGTAGAAATAGCCGTCCTTCTCGGTCAGTTTGAACGGATCGACCGACCAGTCCTCACGGCTGGCCGGCACGACGTCGAGATGCGCCACCAGCAGGATCGGCTTGCGTGCACCGGTGCCGCGCAGCCGCGCGACCAGATTGCCCTTGCGCGGCGCCGGCGAGAAGGCGTGAACGTCGGCGGCCGGAAAACCAGCGGCCAGCAGCCGCGCCGCCATCGCCTCGGCTGCCCGCGCGGTATCTCCCGTCGCGGTCACGGTGTTGATCTCGACCAGTTCCTTGTAGATGTCGAAGGCCAATTGCTGTGATGGACTCAATCCCTCAGCGGTCGCCGAACGTGGCGTTAGTGGAAGGATTGAGATCAGGGCGGCGAGGCAAGCGATCCGAAAACGCGATTCGAACTCTCTACGCCCGATTGCTGCAAACATCCTGCTCTCCAAAAGCCGCCGACCTCAGTAAATTGACGTAGCTAACATGTGTGCTGGCGAGATGCCCGGCAAGGCATGCCCGCGGCATCTACCTGCCTTTACCGGCGAACCGCCCGGACATCTTCAATGGTGACCGCGTCCTGATAGTTGTTGCCGAAATGCGTTCGCACATAATTCACCACGGCGGCGACCTGATCGTCGCTCATCACCTCGCCGAAGGCCGGCATGCCGCGCTGTCCGTTGACGACGATACCGACCGGATATCCGCTGGACACCAGATTGGCGTCGCCTGCGAGCGATGGATAGGTTCCGGCGCCGGTTGCGCCCTTGGCATCGGACATGTGGCAGGCCCGGCAGACATTGGCGAACAATTGCTCGCCGGTTTTCTCGACAAATCTGTAACCGGGACTGAAAACCGGGTCCCCGGCGCCTTGCGCATATACCGGCAGGGACAGCAAAAGCAGCGCCGCTGACGTCGTCGCAGCGATGGCGACGCGAAGATTCGCGCTAGGGTGCACCATGTGAACGGCCCTCCGCTTCAATGCGCTGCCTCACGCTTTGACCACGCGCTCATGCAGCCGGGTGATGGCGTCCAGCGATGACAGGATGGCGCCTTCCTGCCAGGCCGGAATGTAGGACGCGTGCTCGCCGGCGAGGACGATACGGCCGTCAATCTGGCAGAGATTGGCATAATGCTCGGTTCGCGCCGCTTCGCTCCAGTCGCCGGCGCACCCCATCGTAAAGGGCATCCGGTGCCAGGACACGACGATGCCATTCTCGTATTCGGCCCGGTATTGCGGGTGAATGGCGGCGCCGAATTCGACCGCGCGGGCGATCCGCTCGGCCGGCGGCAGCGACGTGAACTCGAAAGCATTGGGGCCGAACATATACGCGCCCAGCAGCACGCCCTTGCCGGCCCTGTTATAACCGCTGTTCGGATAGGCGATCTGCTGGATCGGCATATCCGTGTAGCTGATGCCGCCATAGATCGCCTCATCCTCCTCCCAGAAGCGGCGCTTGAACTGCAGGCCGATCTTGACCGAGGATGAATAGGGCACGGCGTCGATCGCGGCCTTCATGCGCGCGCCGACATTGACCGGCAACTGGCTGAGAATCGGAAGCGGGATCGTGCAGATGCACCAATCGGCCTTGGCCTGTTGCGGTGTGGCCGGCGCCTTGAGATCGGTGTAGGTGACGGTGACGCCGTGATCGTCCTGCTGGATTCGGGTTACTTTCGCGTCGTAGCGGATGACCTCGCCGACCTCCCGGACAAAGGCCTTGCCGATCATGTCCATGCCGCCGACCGGCTGAAACATCGTGGTCTGGAAATTGTAGCGCGCGAAATTCTGCAGATGGCGCCAGAGCCGCGACTTGAGAATTTCCGATAGAGCGATCGGCTCGCCGGGGATCGGCACGGCCGTCAAGCCGCCGCCTGGATCCTTGGTGTAACCGCGAACGTCAGCGGAAATGAGGTTGGCCTTGTAGGCGTAATTTCGATCCAGTGCGCCCCACGATCGCAGCGCCTGCATCAGCATTTCGCGATCTTCTTTCGTGACCGCCTCATCGAGCTTGCCCTGCTGGATAACCTTGGCAAGCAATTCGGAAACCTGGCCCTGAAAGTCGGTCTTGATGTTGCGAATGCGCTGCGGCACGCCGCCGAAAGCGCCTGACGCGTGCAGGAAGGCGTTGTGGTTGAGCTGATTGAACGGCTCGAGCGTGACGCCAAGACGCCTGCAGTAATCCAGAACCGCGCGATGGTGATGCGGAATCCGCCATGGGCCGGGATTGAGATAGAGGCCATCATCGAATTCGCAGGTCTGTTTGGCGCCACCGAGCTCGGTGAAGGAATCCCCGCCCCGCAAGGTCCAGTTACGGCCCCCTGCCCGGCTGTTGAATTCCAGAATCTGGACGCGGTACCCCGCCTTGCGCAACTCCAGCGCCGCCGTCATGCCGGCCAGCCCGGCGCCGAGAATGAGCACCGAGGCGCCCTTCGGGTCGCCATCGAGCTTGATCGGCCCCTTGTATCCGGAGTCGCCCGCGAACCCCAGGCTGGTCATCGCCTGATACATCGCGGCACTGCCGGAGACCGCGCCGATCAGAGACAGCAGATCGCGCCGGCTAACGGTTATGGGCTCGTTTGGCATCGCCGCTTGCTACCCAGTCGTATCGGGGGAAACGCAGACAAAAACGTCCCGGACATATTGTCCTCACCGCAAAAAATGTAACACACTGCGGTGGATCAATTAAAGGTGTTCCAGTCCATCCATCGAACAAGGCGGCAAACGATGATGTGGGAATCCATATTAACCGAATGGGCGAGCCTGATACTGCGCTGGCTGCACGTCGTGGCCGCCGTCGGATGGATCGGCAGTTCGTTCTATTTTATCCATCTCGACCTCAGCCTGCAGCCGCGCAGCGATCTGCCGGAAGGCGTCTACGGCGAGGCATGGCAAGTTCATGGCGGCGGCTTTTACCGGATCATGAAATATCTGGTCGCGCCGGCCAGCATGCCGGATGAACTGACATGGTTCAAATGGGAAGCCTATACGACGTGGCTGTCCGGTTTCGCGCTGATGGTCGTGGTCTATTATCTCGACGCCGAGCTGTTCCTGGTCGACAAATCGATCCTCAATCTGACACCGCTGCAAGCCGGCATGTTCAGCCTGGGCAGCTTGATCCTGGCGTGGCTATTGTATGAAGGCGCCTGCAGATCAGGCTTGGCCAGCCACGAACTGCCTTTTGCGATCGGCGGATATGTTTTCCTGGTCGGCCTGACTTACGCCTTCACGCATGTTCTGAGCGGGCGCGGCGCGTTCAACCAGATCGGGGCGATCATCGGCACGATCATGGTTGCCAACGTATTCGCGACGATCATTCCCAACCAGAAGAAGATCGTCATCGCGTTGCTGGCAGGCCAAAAGCCCGATCCGAAACTTGGCCTCGCAGGCAAGGAGCGATCGGTCCACAACAACTACCTGACCTTGCCGGTGATCGTGCTGATGATCAGCAATCACTATCCGCTGCTGTTTGCGACGCGTTATAACTGGGTGATCGTGGCTATCGTGCTCGCGCTCGGTCCGATCATCCGGCATTTCTTCAACGAACGGCACAAGGGGCACAAATCGCCGTGGTGGGTGTGGGGTGCTGCGGCTGCAGGCATGATCGCCATCATGCTGCTGTCGGCGGCCGGTCCCCGGAACGCCACGACCGGCGCGCTGTCCACGGCGCCAACCTTCGCCAATGTTCAGGACATCGTCCTGTCCCGCTGCAGCATGTGTCACGGCGCGGAGCCGGTCTGGGAATCGATCGTGACCGCGCCAAAGGGCATTCTGCTGGATACACCGGAGCACATCCGCCGCAATGCCCGGCTGATTGGACGTAACGCGGCTTGGTCGACCGCGATGCCGCCGGGGAACGTCACCGAGATGACGACGCAAGAGCGTACGCTGATCGCGGCATGGCTCGCGGCCGACGGCCTGTAACGTCACGCCTCGTGGCTGTCGGCCGGCGCTGATTCATTATCTCCTTCGAGCGTTATTACCGGCCCTGATATCGGGGCGGCCGCCGCGCCATCCAGGCGTCGAGCGCTTCGCGGATGTCATGGGTTGGCACCATGCGCGCAAACTGCTCGCTCTCGATCTGGAGCCCCTCAGAGATCGTCGCATTGAGCCCGCGGGTCACGGCGGTGAGAATCCGGGCCGCCGCGAGCGGGGAATGCCGCAAGATACGCCCGGCCATTTCCAGCGCGGACGGTAAAACATCGTCATGCGGAACCACCCGGTTCACCAGTCCCAGCTCGTAGGCGCGTTGCGGCGAGAACGGATCGCCGGTCAACAGCAACTCCAGCGCCTGCTTGCGCCCGGCCAGGCGCGGCAAGCGCTGCGTGCCGCCGAATGTCGGGGGAATGCCGATGTTGATTTCAGGCTTCGCGAAACTCGCTAGGTCGCTCGCAACGGCCAGATGGGCGGCCTCGGTGATTTCGCAGCCTCCGCCAAAGGCGATGCCGTTCACCGCCACAATGACCGGCTTTGGAAACGCCTCGATACGCGCGGTCATCGCCTGCCCGCGGCGGACAAACGCCTGCACCGCCGCATCCGGCCCCTGACGGACGCTTTCCGAGAATTCGGTAATATCCGCGCCTGCGGAGAAGGCGCGATCGCCCGCGCCGGTCAGAATCACGGCGCGTATAGCGGCGTCACTCTCGATCTTATCCAGCAACTGGACCAGCCGGTCGATCAGCGCGTAATTCAGCGCATTGAGTTTCTCCGGGCGATTGAGCGTTAAAATCGCGGTTGCGCCGCGGGTTTCGGTAAGCACCAAGTCTGACATCAGTTTGCCTCTGGTCTCTTCAGGGGAGGCGACCCTAATCAAGGACGCGCGTTGCCTACACTCACTAGGCGGTATACATTGCGGCATGCCTGTGAATGCCGATCAAACCCGCGAACGTATCGTCACCGCTGCGGCCCGGCTGTTTTATAATGAGGGTATTCGCGCGGCGAGCGTCGATGCCATCGCCGCGCAGGCAGGCGTCACCAAGAAGACGCTTTATTACCATTTCCGCAGCAAGGACGAACTGATCGCGGCCTATCTGGAGTCACGCGATCAGCCGACGCTCGATCTCTACAAGCGCTGGTTCGACGCGACGCAGGGAACCGTCGCAGACAAGCTTCGCGGCATATTTGCGCAATTCGCGAAATCCACTGATACGCCGAAATGGAAAGGCTGCGGCTTTCTGCGCACCATCGCCGAACTGGCCAACACGCCCGGGCACCCGGCACTGAAAGCCGGCGCGGCCCACAAGAAGCGGTTCGAGGCCTGGCTCGACGAGGTTCTCACCCGTGAGGGCGTCGGCGACGCGGCAATCATCGCGCGACGAATCGTCATTCTGCTGGATGGCGCAGCGACCGTGATGCTGATCCACCGCGACCCCGCCTATGTCCTGGCCGCGGGCGAGATCGCCGCCTCGCTGGTCGAACCCGTCAGGAAACCGGGCCGCAGTGCCCGGTCAAGGGTACAGCAAGACGCGTAATCAACGCCTGCCGTAGCAGTGGAAGCCACCGTAAATTCCCGATCGATCCTGCGCAAAGCCGATCGCACTTCGTTCCTCGTCGCGATGCCAGATTTCGCGCAACGATTCGAGTTCTGGACTTTCCAGCGGCGACTCCACGCCCGCGGTGCGGAAGATCACGCGAACATTGTCGCTGCCGGCGCGGTCGATGGCATTCCAGAGCGCGCGGATCTCATCCGGCGCCATCCAGTCCTGCGAGTCCAGCAGCACAACGGCATCGAGCTCACGGGCCGGAAGGCTTTCCAGAAACAATCGAAGATTGGCGTGAACCGGAATGATCAGGCCCGCCCCATTGCGCATCCGCTCAAACTCGCTGCATTGCAGATAGGGCGGCAGGCAGCGATCGCCGGGACCGGGATAGCTGCGATGCAGCGCCTGCCAGGCAAAATAATTTGTCTCACTGGGATGGCCGTTGATCAGCCGCAACAGCCGCTCGTGAAGCACTTCGTTGAGCGGCGCGCCGCCGCCCAAGAGAACACGTTGCTGCGGCGGAATGCCGAGGCTGAACAACAGCGCCGGCGTGCCCGTGATCAGCCGGGCCAGCGGCGAATGAAACAGCCGATGCAGGCGATCCAGCGCTTCCACGCGCTCGGGCGCGTCGGGTTTTCCGTTCAGCAATGCCGACAGATCGATCCGGGCCAGTTTCGCCACCATATGCGCAAGGCCGATAAATCGGCCGAGCATGCCGTGGCGATAAAATCCGTCCGTGAAATAGGCATGGCGCGGACGCCCGAGGACGTCGCGCTTGTCCCAATAGGCGCGGGCATCCGCGTCCAGCACCGGCCGCAGCCGCTCGCGATAGAGCCGGGAGTTCGCAGGCGAAGCGGCATCGCCGAAGAACTGCCAGAACTCGCTGTATCCCGAGCAGGCGCGGATGCCGGCAAGCTTGAGCTTGAGCAGCGACAGGTGCGCTTCATTGAGGTCGACGGCATAGACCTGGGCTGGTTGCGCGGTGAGATACGACAGCGCGTTGCATCCGCCCGACGATATCGTGACGATGGTCGATCCCAGCGGCAGTTGCAGCGCGGCGAGATCGGCCTCGGGGTCTTCCCAGATCTGGGTATAAACCAGGCGGCGAAACCAGAATGCGAAAAGCCTGTCCCAAACGGTCGCTTCACCCGCGGTCCTGGAGTTGCGGACCGCGTCCGCGATAAGCTGCGTGTTCATCCATTCCTCGAATCAACAATCTGACAACGGTATCGCGCCCGCACTGCAGTTTTGCGACAGCCTTGAGAACAGCCTTGGGAAGTGAACATGCCTGTGCATTACGGGTATTTTTACGCCCCCTCGCCGCACACCGTCATCTGTCACATCCCTGTCGCGTGAACATCGCAAGGAGTGAGCGATCACGGGCGATATGAGGTGCATGGATGTCTGCCTATTCCCAGGATGTCGGCGCCGACCAGTCGTGGCCCGTCGAAGCCACGCAGCGCATGAACCGGATGTACCGCCGGCAACGTCACATCTACGACGGCACGCGGCGCTATTATCTTCTTGGCCGTGACCAGTTGATATCGGGGCTGCAACCCAATGCGGGCGCCAGCGTGCTGGAAATCGGCTGCGGAACCGGCAGGAACCTGGTGTTGGCAGGCCGGCTCTATCCCGATGCACGATTTTTCGGCATCGACGTTTCGACGGAAATGCTGACCTCCGCGATCGCAGCGATCTCGCGGACCGGCCAAACCGGCCGCGTTCGCGTCGCGCATGGCGACGGAACGACATTTAATCCGCAGAACCTGTTCCGCATCTCCCGGTTCGACCATGTGATGATTTCCTACAGCCTGTCGATGATCCCCGACTGGCGCGGCGTCCTCCAAGCCGCGGCCGCTCACCTCAAGCCCGGCGGCCGTTTGCATATCGTCGATTTCGGCCGACAGGAGCAATTGCCGGGCATTGCCCGCGCGCTGCTGCTGCGATGGCTAGCGATGTTCGACGTCACGCCGCGCGACGATCTCGAGCGCGTATTGTCCGACATGGCCGAGGCCCGTGGTGCCGGTTTAACATTCGAACGCCCATTTCGTGGCTATGCGCAATACGCCGTGTTGACGCTTCCATCCGAGCCGAAAATACCGTGAGCAATCCTGTGAGTCCGTGGCTCGCATTGTTTGCGGCGGGACTGCTGGAGATCGCGTGGGCGCTCGGTCTGAAATATTCCGATGGCCTCACCCGGTTCTGGCCGACGGCGGCAACGTTGGTCGCTATCGCCTTCAGTTTTGGATTGATGGCTCTCGCGTTGCGGACGCTGCCGTTCGGCACGGCCTACGCGGTGTGGACGGGAATTGGCGCCGCCGGCAGCATCATTGTCGGAATGTTGCTCTACAGCGAGCCCACCGATCCCGTTCGAATCCTTTGCTTGACGCTGATCGTCGCCGGAATGGTCGGGCTCAAGCTCAATTCGCCGATGTGAGAATAGCGGCGGAGCGAGACAGCGGCGCTATTTCAAGCCGCCCGCCTTGCGCGCCAACTTCGCCATCCTTCCACGGCGCCGAACAGGCAAAGCGCCAGCACAAACGGAAGGAAGTGATACAACACCCGGAACATCAGGAGCGCGGCGATCAACGGATCCGTGTCGTCACCGCCAAGCCCGAGCAATATCGTCGCGTCGAATACACCTATGCCTGCCGGGGTGTGGCTCGCGAAACCGAGCAAGGTAGCCGCGATGAAAACCGCGGTAAGAGGAAATATCCCGATATTCAGCCCGGCTGGAATCAACACATACATCGCCAGCGCCGCAGCGCCGAGATCGAAAAGCCCGATCACGATCTGCAGCAGGACCATCGGTCCGGTCGGAAGCCGGACCGGCCATCGCTTGGTGCCGATGTTTCGGGGCGCAAGCCAGCTCCAGGTTACGAAGCCGACGACCGCCAGAAGCAGTGCAACGGCCAGCCACTGGTTGAGCTGCGGCGACAGATGGTCGATGACGCCGATCGCCTCCGGCGCATAAAGCAGGCCGAACCCCAGCGCCGTCAAATTGCCCAGCCAGAACGTCAGTCCGGTCAGAAAGGCGATGTTCGCGACATCCAGCACGCCAAGGCCGTGGTAGGAATAAATCCGATAGCGGATCGCGGGCGATACCAGTGAGACCGCTCCCAGTCCGTGCGAAATCGGATAGCTGGTGAAACTCGCGAGCGCGGCAGTCCGGTACGACACGCCGGGACGCCCGATGGTGCGAAGCGCCAGCAGGTCATACAGCGTCAGACTGATATAGGAAGTCGCCACCAGCGTCGCAGCCAGCGCGATCAGGCCCGGATGGGTGCGGCGAACCACCGCCAACACTTCATCATAGTCGATGTGCTTGAGCGTGTGCGACAGCACAAAAATGGCGACTGCCGCGATGACCAATCCGAGAATGACACCGAGGCCCTTCAGTCGGACGCCGCCACCAGGCGGTTTTGGCAACACGGTGGCTTTCAGGGTGTTCTTCCAATCGGGCAACGACATCAACTATCGCGCCACCTGATTCGGGGAGATCGATACAATCCATTGACACGTTGATGTGACAGCCGCGTTACCGGATATTTCAAACGTACAACGATTCAAGAAATGTTGTTCGCCGGACCGAAATCCCGACGCATTGTGGTCGCATCCCGTTCACGCTGGCTTTGTAAGACGGCCGGGAAAGTTAACGTCCTTGGAAAGTTAACGTCCTGGGCAAGCATGATTCTTTGGGATCGCATGAATACGCAAATCGACTACGACCTCACGCCGGATCAATGGGAAACGTTGAAGGCGCTTCGCGTCCCGGCGTCAGGGTTTTCCAAACTGAATCGCTCTGTTCTCGAGCAGCTGATCGCACTTCGGCTTGCGGTTATGAGCAACAATTTGCCGGTCATGACGCCGGCAGGACGCACGACCCTGATACGCGGCTCATCCAGATTGTGGGACGTCGCGGCCTGACATCTGGCCTTGCGGCGATTTTGGCTATTTGCGGCGATTCGTTCGGTTACCCCGCGCAAAGCCATCCTGCTTTGATTGGAACCAAATCCCGGATGCAAAGGCCACGCTTCTGCGTTGCCGCGCGGCCTTGTGGCCGACCCCGGATAGGTACAAAATGTCGGGGGCTGAGCGTGATCCGACCCCAGCATTTGAGCGAATCCGACAAAATGCCGATCGGCTGACCGCCGTTCATTTTGAGCGGAAAACCGTAATTCTTTCCGATTGTTAATGCGACAACGTCAGGCGGAGTCGTTCAAATGCGATGGCCGGAGAACCTCTAAGGCAGCCCGAACGACACACTGCGGAACATCGCTGAAACCGCTGAAAACACCGACCCGATGGCAGGTTCATGAACCAACCGATTAAGACCCTCAAGGAAGATCCCTCGATAGGACCTTCGCAGACCACCAAGCCCCGGTCGCGTCGATGGCTTGTTCTGACGACCATTCTGGCTGTGTTGGTGGTCGCCGGCATCGTTTGGTGGAGCAAGCAAGCAACCGCTCCGGAGCCCGCGGGCCGCGGCCGGAATGCCGGGCCGATGTCAATTGTGCCCGAAGTGGTCGGCAAGGGCGACATCGGGATCAACCTCAACGCCCTGGGCACGGTGACCTCCCTCGCGACCGTCACCATCAGAACCCAGATCAGCGGCTACCTCCAGAAGATCGCCTTCAAGGAAGGCGACGACGTCAAAAAAGGTGACCTGCTCGCGGAAATCGACCCGCGGCCCTACGAGGCTGCGCTGGCCCAGGCTAACGGGAACCTGGCGCGCGACGAGGCGCTGCTCAAGGGCGCCCAGGTTGACCTGGCCCGCTACCAGGGCTTGGCGGCCCAAAATGCCGTACCGCGTCAGACGCTGGACACGCAAATCGCTTTGGTCGCGCAGGATCAAGGTACGGTCGAAGCCGACCGTGCCGCGGTCAAGGCCGCCCAGGTCAACCTGCAATATTGCCATATCGTTTCACCGCTGGACGGCCGCGTCGGCCTGCGCCAGGTCGACCAGGGCAACTACGTGACACCCGGCGACGCCAGCGGCATCGTCGTCATCACGCAGTTGCAGCCGATCAGCGTGCTGTTCACGCTGCCGGAAGACAATATCCAGACGGTTTTGAAGCGGATGCAGGGCGGCGCGGTGCTGCCCGCGGCTGCCTATGATCGCAGCGGCGCCAGCAAGATCGCCGACGGCGTCTTGCAGACCTTCGACAGCCAGATCGATCCGACCACCGGAACGATCAAGGCGCGCGCGCAATTCGCCAACGACAATAAAATGCTCTATCCGAACCAGTTCGTGAACATCCGGCTGCTGGTCGATACGCACAAGGACGTCACGACGATGTCGACGGCGGGCATCCAGCGCGGCGTTCCCGGCACGTTCGTCTATCTCGTCAATGCCGACAGCACCGTCTCCGTCCGTCCCGTCAAGCTCGGCGTCACCGAAGGCGAACGCGTGGAGGTTCTCTCCGGGATCGTGCCGGGCGATCGCATTGTGATCGACGGCGCCGACAAGCTGCGCGACGGCGCAAAAATCAATGTCCGCAGCGAGGCTGACTCCGCGAAGCCGGCAGATCCCAGCAAGGCCGGAGATCCGGACAAGTCCGGCGGCGGCAAGAAGCGGCGGTCGGATAACGGACAGAAACAATGAGTCCGTCGCAGCCGTTTATTCTGCGGCCGGTCGCAACGACGCTATTGATGATCGCCATCATGCTGTCCGGCTTGCTGGCGTTCAAATTCCTGCCGGTCGCCGCTTTGCCCGAAGTGGATTATCCGACCATCCAGGTCCAGACCTTCTATCCCGGCGCCAGCCCTGATGTGATGACGTCGTCCGTCACCGCGCCGCTGGAGGTGCAATTCGGGCAGATGCCCAATCTCAACCAGATGAGTTCGGTGAGTTCGGCCGGCGCATCGGTCATCACCCTGCAATTCGGGCTGACGATCTCCCTCGATGTGGCCGAGCAGGAAGTGCAGGCCGCGATCAATGCCGCCGGCAATCTGCTTCCGGCCGACCTGCCCGCGCCGCCGATTTACGCCAAGGTCAATCCGGCCGATGCGCCGATCCTGACGCTGGGGTTGACGTCGAAGACCATGCCACTGACGCAGGTCGAGGATTTCGTCGACACCAGGTTGGCGCAGAAAATCTCGCAGCTTCCCGGCGTCGGCCTTGTCAGCATCAGCGGCGGCCAGCGGCCGGCGGTGCGCATCCAGGCCGATATTCGCAAGCTGGCCGCCTACGGACTGAATATCGACGATCTGCGGACCACGCTGGGCAATGCCAACATCAATACGCCGAAGGGAAACTTCGACGGCTCGATGCGCGCCTATACCATCAACGCCAATGACCAGATCCGGAACGCCAGCGACTACAAATCACTGATCGTCGCCTACAAGAACGGCTCACCGGTCCGGCTCAGCGACGTCGGCAACGTCATCGACGGCGCCCAGAACGACAAGCTCGGCGCCTGGATGAACGAGACACCGGCGATCATCCTGAATATTCAGCGGCAACCCGGCGCCAATGTCATCGCGGTGGTGGAAGGCATCAAGGCGCTGTTGCCGCAATTGCAGGCCTCGCTGCCGGCTGCGATCGACGTCAACATTCTGACCGACCGAACCGTCACCATTCGCGCCTCGGTGCAGGATGTGGAATTCGAATTGACGCTCGCCGTCATCCTGGTGGTGCTGGTGATCTTCGTGTTCCTGCGCAATGCGCGGGCGACCTTGATCCCGAGCCTCTCGGTCCCGCTGTCGCTGGTCGGCACGCTCGGCGCGATGTATCTGTTCGGCTTCAGCCTCAACAATCTGTCGCTGATGGCGCTGACCATCGCCACCGGTTTCGTGGTCGACGACGCCATCGTCGTGATCGAGAATATCTCGCGCTATCTCGAAGAGGGCGATAGCCCGTTGCAGGCAGCCCTCAAGGGCTCCGAGCAGATCGGCTTCACCATCATCTCGCTGACCGTATCGCTGATTGCGGTGCTGATTCCGCTGCTGTTCATGGGCGACGTCGTTGGTCGCCTGTTTCGGGAATTCGCCATCACGCTGTCGGTGACCATTCTCATTTCGGCGGTGGTTTCGCTGACGCTGGTGCCGATGGCCTGCGCCAAGCTGCTCAAGCCCGAGACCGAGACGCATGAGAACGCGTTTCAGCGCTATAGCCGCGAAGGCTTCGACTGGATCATCGCGGTCTACGGGCGCGCGCTGACCCGGGTGCTGGATCATCAGACGCTCGTGCTGTTTGTCGCCTTGGGCACCTTCGCGCTAACCGCCGCGCTTTATGTCATCATTCCGAAGGGCTTCTTTCCGCTTCAGGACACTGGCGTCATTCAGGCGATTTCCGAGGCGCCGCAGTCCGCGTCCTATGCCGCGATGGCGGAACGGCAGCAGCAACTCGCCAGCATCATCCTCAAAGATCCCGACGTCGTCAGTCTTTCGTCGTTCATCGGCGTGGACGGCACCAACACGACATTGAACAGCGGCCGGATCCTGATCAACCTCAAGGACCACGATCAACGCAAGTCCGACATCACCACGGTGATGCGGCGCATCCAGGACAGCACCGCAGGCCTGACCGGCATCACGCTCTATCAGCAACCGGTTCAGGATCTCACGATTGAAGGCACCGTCAGCAAGACGCAGTATCAGTTCATCCTGCAGGATGCCGATCCGGTGCAGTTGGCCCAATGGACCCCCAAACTGATCGACAAGCTGCGGGAGCTTCCGGAGCTCTCGGATGTCGCCAGCGATATCTCCAATCAGGGCCTCTCGGTCTTTGTCGAGATCGATCGCGATCAGGCCGCCCGTTTCGGGATTACGCCGGCGACCGTCGACAATGCGCTGTATGATTCCTACGGCCAGCGCATCGTCTCCACCATCTTCACCAATTCGAACCAGTACCGCGTCATCCTCGAGGCCGACCCAAGCCTGCAGACCTCACTGCAATCGCTGTCGGATATCTATCTGCCCTCGTCGGTGGGTGGTGCACCCGTCCCGCTTTCCGTGATGGCCAAGTTCCGGGAGGAAACCGCGCCGCTGCAGGTTTCGCATCTCGGGCAATTCCCGGCATCGACGGTGTCGTTCAACCTGGCGCCCGGCGCAGCACTTGGCGATGCGGTGACGGCGATCAAGCAGGCGCAGGCCGATATCGGCCTGCCCGCCAGCGTGATCAGCAGCTTTCAGGGCGCCGCATTGGCGTTTCAATCGTCACTCTCCAACCAGCTTTTCCTGATCCTGGCGGCGATCATCACGGTCTATATCGTGCTGGGTGTGCTCTATGAGAGCTTCATCCATCCCGTCACCATCTTGTCCACACTGCCGTCTGCCGGCATCGGCGCGCTGCTGGCGCTGATGGCGGCCGGCGACGAACTCACCATTGTTGCCATCATCGGAATCATCCTCTTGATCGGCATCGTGAAGAAGAACGCGATCATGATGATCGACTTCGCGCTGGACGCCGAGCGCAATGAGGGCAAGCCCCCGCGGGAAGCGATCTACCAGGCCTGCCTGTTGCGCTTCCGCCCGATCCTGATGACCACGATGGCGGCCGTGCTTGGCGCCTTGCCGCTGATGATCGGCACCGGTGCGGGTTCCGAATTGCGCCACCCGCTCGGCATTTCCATCGTCGGCGGCCTCCTTGTCAGCCAGCTGCTGACCCTGTTCACGACGCCGGTGATCTATCTCTGGTTCGATCGGCTGGCGACGCGGTTTGCCGGACAGTCGGGCACAGCCGGCCCTGCGAACGAATTGAACTGAGCTGAATCATGGGACCGTCAACCCCCTTCATTCGCCGGCCGATCGCAACGACGTTGCTTACTTTCGGTCTGGCGGCGGCGGGGGCCGTGGCGTTTTTCAAGCTGCCGGTCTCGCCGTTGCCGCAGGTCGATTTTCCGACCATTTCGGTACGAGCGACCTTGCCGGGCGGGAGCCCGGAAGATGTCGCGACGACGGTCGCCAGCCCGCTGGAACGGCATCTCGGGCAGATCGCCGACGTGACCGAGATGACATCGTCGAGCACGGTGGGAGGAACCCGCATCAATCTGCAATTCGGGCTCAACCGCGACATCAACGGCGCAGCGCGCGACGTGCAGGCCGCCATCAATGCCGCCCGCGCCGATCTTCCGACCAGCCTGCGGTCTAACCCGACGTATCGCAAGGTCAATCCCGCCGACGCGCCGATCCTGATCCTGACCCTGACCTCCGACACCATGACCCGCGGCGATCTCTATGACGCGGCCTCGACCGTGCTGGCGCAAAAGCTGTCGCAGGTGGAAGGGATCGGCGAAGTCGTCGTCGGCGGGAGTTCGCTGCCGGCGGTCCGGGCCGAACTCATTCCTCAGGCGCTTTACAAATATGGCATCGGCCTTGAGGACGTGCGCGCCGCGCTGGCCGGCGCCAACGCGCATAGCCCCAAAGGAGGCATCGACGTCGGCGACCAGCGTTACCAGATTTACGCCAATGACCAGGCCAACAAGGCCGATGACTACAGATCCCTGATCGTCGCTTACCGAAATGGCGCAGCGGTGCATCTTTCGGACGTCGGTGAGGTAACCGATTCCGTTGAAAATCTCCGTAATGCCGGGCTTGCCAACGGTAAACCGGCCGTCCTGATCATTCTCTACCGGCAGCCGGGCGCGAACATCATCTCTACCGTCGATCTGGTAAAGGATATGATGCCCCAGCTCAGGGCTTCAATTTCGCCCGCCATCGACATCGGACTGGCGGTCGACCGTTCGATAACCATCCGCACATCGCTGCGCGATGTCGAAAGAACCCTTATCCTCGCCGTCTTGCTCGTTATCGTCGTGGTTTTTGCGTTCCTTCGAAACATTCGCGCCACGCTGATACCGGTCGTCGCGGTCTCGGTGTCGCTGATCGCGACCTTCGCGGCGATGTATCTGATGGGCTACAGCCTCGACAATCTCTCGCTGATGGCCCTGACGGTCGCGACCGGGTTTGTGGTCGACGATGCCATCGTCGTGCTCGAGAACATCACCCGCTATGTCGAGAACGGGCTAAGCCCGATGGAAGCGGCGCTCAAGGGAGCCGCCGAGGTCGGCTTCACCGTATTGTCGATGAGTATCTCCCTGATCGCGGTGTTCATTCCGATCCTGCTGATGGGCGGCATTGTCGGCCGCCTGTTCCGCGAATTCGCGATGGTGATCTCGATATCGATCATGATCTCGCTGGTGATTTCACTGGCGACGACCCCGATGATGTGCGCCGTCATGCTGCGCAATGATCACGGCGAGAAACATGGATGGTTTTACCGGACCAGCGAGCGCTTCTTCGATGCGATGCTGAACGCCTATCGGCGAAGCCTGAGTGTTGCGCTGCTGCATCCGGCCTCGATGATGCTGATCTTCTTCACGGTGCTGGGCCTCAATTTCTATCTGTATGGCGTGGTTCCGAAGGGTTTCTTTCCGCAGCAGGATACGGGCCGGCTGACCGGCTCGATCCAGGCGGACCAGAGCATTTCGTTTCAGTTGATGCAGCAGAAGCTGACGCAATTCGTTACCATCATCAAGAACGATCCCGCGGTGGATGCGGTCGTCGGATTCACCGGTGGCGGCCAGACCAATTCCGGCTTCATGTTCGTTTCGCTGAAGCCGCTCGGTGAACGCAATATTTCAGCAGACGGCGTCATTGCACGGCTGCGGCGCCAAATGGCGGTTGTTCCCGGAGCGACCTTGTTTCTGCAGGCAGTGCAGGACATCCGCGTCGGTGGCCGCGCCAGCAACGCGCAATACCAGTTCACCCTGCAGGGCACCACGCTTGAGGAGCTCAATGAATGGGCGCCGAAGATCGCGGCGGAACTGCAGCGCGACCCGAGCCTCACCGACGTCAACAGCGACCAGCAAAACAAGGGCCTCGAATCCGACCTCGTGATTGATCGGGACGCCGCCGCCCAGTTGGGTATCACGGTCAGTCAGATCGACAACACGCTCTACGATGCATTCGGCCAGCGCCAGGTGTCGACCATCTACGTCGCGCGCAACCAGTATCATGTGATCATGGAAGTGGCGCCGCAATACTGGCAAAATCCGGAGACGCTGAAGGACGTCTATGTCAGCACTTCCGGCGGCTCGGTCGGCGGATCGCAGTCGACAAATGCGGTGGCGGGAACCATCGTTGCCGGGAAATCGAGTTCGGCCACTTCCGCCAATGCGCAAGCCGCGCGCAATCTGGCCAACAACTCGATCGGCGCTACCGGCAAGGGCGTCTCCTCCACTGGCTCGGCGGTCAGCACCAACGCGGAGACGATGATTCCGCTGTCCGCGGTGGCGCGCTTTAAGCAGGGCGCGACTCCTCTGGCCGTCAATCATCAGGGCCTCTTGGTCGCCACCACCATTTCATTCAACCTGCCGCCCAATGTGTCGCTCAGCACCGCTGTCTCATCGATCGAGGGTGCGATGAACCGGATCGGCGTGCCCGCCACCATTCGCGGCACGTTCCAGGGCACGGCAAAGGCGTTCCAGGACTCGCTCAACAACCAGCCCTTCCTGATCCTGGCCGCTTTGGTCACGATCTACATCGTGCTCGGCGTGTTGTATGAAAGCTACGTTCACCCGCTGACGATCCTGTCCACATTGCCGTCGGCCGGCGTCGGTGCGCTGCTG
Source organism: uncultured Alphaproteobacteria bacterium (assembly GCA_963790595.1). Taxonomy (GTDB): domain Bacteria; phylum Pseudomonadota; class Alphaproteobacteria; order Rhizobiales; family Xanthobacteraceae; genus Bradyrhizobium. The sequence continues at coordinate 139,910 of CAWBPE010000011.1, forward strand.
GCCCTGATGGCGTTCAAGACCGAGTTCAGCATCATGGCGCTGATCGGCGTCATTCTGCTGATCGGTATCGTCAAGAAGAACGCCATCATGATGATCGATTTCGCGCTCGATGCGGAACGAAGGCGCGGACTCAGTCCGCTGGATGCGATCTACGAGGCTTGCCTGTTGCGGTTCCGGCCGATCATGATGACGACCATGGCGGCTCTGCTTGGCGCCCTGCCCCTTGCGATCGGCATGGGCGACGGCGGGGAGCTTCGGCAGCCGCTGGGCATTGCGATTGTTGGGGGCCTTATCCTCAGCCAGGTGCTGACGCTCTATTCAACGCCGGTGATCTACCTGTATATGGACAGGTTCCGGTCCTGGGGCCAACGTCTGAGGGATGGCGGTGTTGCACCGCTCGCGCCCGATACCAAGCTGCAACCGGGCGAATGAGTGTCGATAGTAACATGCCAATAGTAAAACCGATGATCGGCCAGGCTCTCCAGCGAACCCTGCGTAATTTTGGCGGCAAGATGCGTGCGGCGTCTGCGCTTTCCGCCCTTCTGCTCAGCCCGGCCCTCTCCGGCTGCATCCTCGGAACCGAAAAACCCGACCTCAATCTCGAAGTGCCCGTGACCTATCGCGAAGGCGGCCATAAGGCACCTGACGCGGCCCTTCCGGCACTGGATTGGTGGCGGGGTTTTCGCTCCGCCGAACTGACGTCGCTGATGGATGCGGCGCAGATCTACAATCTCGATATCGCCGTGGCCATTGCCCAGATCGAACAGGCCGATGCGCAGGTCGGCGTGGCGGGCGCACCCTTGCTGCCGTCGATTAGCGGGAACGCGACCGCGGAGCGCGAGCATGTCTCCACGGCCGGCGCGGGTGGCGGCGTCGGTGGTGCATCGACGTTCTCGCAGTACAGTATGGGCCTCACCGCGAGCTATATGATCGACTTCTGGGGCAAGAACCGCGCAACGCTTTTCACCGCCCAGGAAACCGCAACCGCCGCCCGCTACAACCGTGAAGTCGTGACCTTGACGGCGATCGTAACCGTCGCGAACACCTATTTTCAGGTCCTGGCCGCCCAGGACCAGCTACGCGTCGCGCGCCGCAACCTCGCCGCGGCTGAGCGCATTCTCACCTTGATCAAGCAGCAATTTAACGGCGGCACCGCTTCGCAACTCGACCTGTCGCAACAGGAAGCGCTGGTCTCGACGGAACGCGCTGCCATTCCCCCACTTGAAATCACGTTGCGGCAGAATACTGCCGCCCTTGCGCTGCTGGTTGCGCGAGCGCCGGCGAATTTCAAAGTCGTCGGCGGCACGATGACGCAAATCGTGATTCCACGTGTCACGGCGGGGCTGCCCTCCGAGCTGCTTAACCAGCGGCCGGACATCCGGGAGGCCGAGGCCCAGCTTGCCTCTTCCAATTTCAGCGTCGAATCGGCGCGCGCCGCATTCTTCCCGCAGATCCAGTTGACGGCGACCGCAGGCGTCCAGAGCGCTGCCCTCGCCTCGCTGTTCGGACCGGGCGCCTGGTTTTATACGCTGGCCGCGGGCCTGACGCAGCCGATCTTCGACGGCTTCCTGCTGGAGAGCCAGTTGAAGCAGGCGAAGGGCGTGCAGCTGCAGAACCTGCAGGCCTATCGCAAGGCCGTGCTGTCGGCCTTCGCCGACGTCGAGAAGGCCCTCGTCGCGCTCTCGCAATCCACCCTGCAGGAGCGCCTGCAGGCCCAGGCCGTGGCCGATTCCCGCAAGGCGTTCGAAGTCTCCGAAACGCAGTTGCGCGCCGGCACGGTCAATCTCATCACGGTGCTGCAGACCCAGCAAACGCTGCTCACCAACGAGAACAATCTGGCGCAGGTGCGATTGACCAAGCTGCTCGCGGCGAGCAGCCTGTTCCAGGCGCTGGGCGGCGGATGGAATCCGAACGGGCAGTTGTCGTCGCTGCAGCCGGCTGTTCTTCCGCTGCCGCCACAATAGGACTGATCGGCGTTCCCGGGATTTAACGGCCCGCAACCCCGCGATTGCGCGACAACCGGTCAGCGGTCCAGAGCCTGATCGGTTCTGATTGAATCAGAATCGGGCTCTGATTTTTTGTTTTGACGCGTTTTCTTCGCAGATAAGTCTACGCAATCTGCGTAAACTTGATTGCTGTGCGAACCGGTATCCACGGAGCCTGTTATCGGGCGCGCGTTCGCGCGACCCGTTGGCTTAAAAACGCTCCAATCCGGCCTCTTTGGATAGTTCGTTCAGAAACTTGTCCAGCGCGCTGCTGCCGGCTTCCTGCGCCGCCCGGTGTGAGCGATAGCCGTCGCCGGAAATCTTGACGCCCATAGCCTCCTTCCGGCGCTGGATCTCCCAGCCAAAAGGATTGGCGCCCTCGCCGCGACGGCTGACGACGACGAAATAGATTCGGTTTTTGTTGTCGGGATGCATACTCAATTCGACTGCCGGCAACGGCAGTTCGCTCCCGATCGATAATGTTCACGATGAAGTCTGCGCAATTGTCGTTTCTTGTTCAAAAATACGGGCGGCCGAAACTGGCCGGCCGCCCGCATGGCATCCGTTTTTCAGATCCGGATTATTTCATCGCGTCATAGATTGCGAACGAGTAGGCGCCTTCCGGCTTTTTGGTGATGACGGGATCCGATCCGCCGGCCATCAACTCGGCAACCGTCCGGTCGTAATCCTTGACGTCGAGCTTGCCGTCGGCGGAGCCGAGCAGCTTGGCAATCTCGCTCATCATCCGCGTCTGGTCTTTGGCGGTCTTCGCGCCGGTCGAGTCGCCGGCCAGGATGATCTTCACGGTTTCATCCACGTGGCTCTTGGCGTAGTCCCAGCCCTTCATCGAAGCCTTGACGAATTTCGCCATCTTGGCGACGAACGCCGGATCCTTCAGGTTCTTTTCCAGCACATAGAGACCGTCTTCGAGCGTAGCGACACCCTCGTCTTCATATTTGAAGACGACGAGCTGGCTCGGCTTGTAACCACCGTCGATCACCTGCCAATACTCGTTGTAGGTCATCGTCGAGACGCAATCAGCCTGCTTTTGCAGGATCGGATCGACGTTGAAGCCCTGCTTGATGACCTTGACGCCAGCCGGCGAACCATCGGTCTTGAAGTTCAGCTTCGACATCCAGGACAGGAACGGATACTCGTTGCCGCCGTACCAGACCCCGATGGTCTTGCCCTTGAAATCGGTGGGCTTCTTGATGCCGGTATCGGCGCGGCAGGTCAGCATCAGGCCGGACTTTTTGAAAGTCTGGGAGATGTTGACGAGCGGCACGCCCTTTTCACGCGACGCCAGAGCCGACGGCATCCAGTCGACCACCACATCGGCGCCGCCGCCGGCGATCACCTGCGGAGGTGCTACGTCCGGGCCGCCCGGCTTGATGGTGACGTCGAGCCCGGCGTCCTTGTAGAAGCCCTTTTCCTTGGCCACAAAATATCCGGCGAACTGGGCCTGCGCGACCCACTTTAGCTGGATGGTGACGGTGTCCGCCGCCTGCGCAGTCGCCAACGACAAACCCATCGTCACGCCTGCTGCGATTGCCACAATGTTCTTCATGCGATACTCCGAAGCTGTAAGAACCCGCCGAGTCAGGTTCGATAGGATGGATGCCAGAAAGTGGTCGCGCGCTCGGCGAGCGCGACAAGTCCGTAGAACGCCATTCCAGCGATCGCAGCGAGGGCGATTTCCGCCCACACCATATCGATCGCCATTCGCCCCGCCTCCGTGGAGATGCGAAATCCGATGCCTTGCGTCGGCGTACCGAAGAACTCGGCGACGATCGCACCGATCAGCGCCAGCGTGGCGTTGATCTTCAAGGCGTTGAAAATGAACGGCAGCGCCGCCGGCAGATAGAGCTTGGTCAGCATCTGCCGATGGTCCGCGCCATAGGAGCGCATCAGGTCGCGCTCCATATGCCCGGACGCGGATAATCCCGCCAGCGTGTTCACCAGCATGGGAAAGAACGTCACCAGCGCCACGACCGCGGCCTTCGAGGGCCAGTCGAAGCCGAACCACATCACCATGATCGGGGCTACGCCGACCAGCGGCAGCGCGGAAAAGAAATTGCCGAGCGGCAGCAGGCCACGCCCCAGAAAAGCGTAACGCTGCGCGACAATCGCCACCAACAGACCCGCGCTGCAGCCGATCGCATAGCCGATCAACACGCCGCGAATAAAGGTCTGGACGAAATCCTCGCCGAGCGTCGGCAATGACGAGGCGAACCGTATCGCCGCGGCGCTCGGAGCCGGCAGGATCACTGAGGGCACGCCGAAGCCGCGCACCAGCACTTCCCAGAGATAGAACACGACCGCGCCGAACAGCAGGGGAATGGCGAGATTGAGCACACGGCGCCAGGCATCGCCGCGCGGCCGCATCGATGCCAGCTCCACCACGCAAAGGATCGCGCCGAGCCAGACCGCCAGCACCATCGTCCAGAAGCCAACCGAAGCGGAGCCGCTGATATCAGTATCGCGCAGCAAGGCCAGTGTTGTCGCGGCTGCACACAGCACACCGGCGCCGCCGAGCGCGGTCGCCCACATCCCGCCGGCCCAGCCCGCGATGGCGAACAACAGCGCCGCAGCCAGCGTGAGGGCCAACACGGCCGGCCGTGCCGACATGGCGGAAACAGTTTCGCTGGACAGCGGCAGGACGAGTGCCAGCAGCATGGCGGCCGCCGCGAGGATAAAGCCCAATCTGCGCCTGCGTGGGTTCAAGACCTCGTCCCCATCTGTCGCGCGACGCCGCGCTCGGTCAGACCCACCAATCCGATCAGGCCCGAGGCCAGGATCGCCGCGGCCACCAGCGCTGCCCAGATCTGGATGGTCTGGCCATAGTAAGAGCCCGCCAGCAGCCGCGCGCCTATTCCGGCCTCAGCGCCGGTCGGCAATTCAGCCACGATAGCACCAATGAGCGAAATCGTAATCGCAACCTTCAGGCTGGCAAAGAGAAAAGGAACGGCGGAGGGCCAGCGCAGCTTCGACAGCACTTGCCGCGGCGTCGCCGACCAGGTTCGCATCAGGTCGAGTTGCATCGGATCCGGCGCGGTGAACCCCTTCACCATTCCGATCGTGATCGGGAAAAAACACAGATACGCAGAGATGATCGACTTCGGCAGCAGGCCCTGCAAGCCGATCGCGCCAAGCACCACGACGAAGATCGGCGCCAGCGCCAAAATCGGCACCATCTGCGAACAGATAATCCAGGGCAGCAGGCTCTTCTCCAGCACGCGGCTATGTACGATCATCAGCGCCAGGCCGATCCCGAGCAGCGCACCGAGCAGGAAGCCGAGCAGCGTCGCCGAAAGCGTCACCGCCGAATGATAGACCAGGCTGCGCGGCGCGGTCGGCGCATAGCCGAAAACCGAATCGACAAAGGCGCCGATCACCTGATGCGGCGCAGGCAGCAGCGGCCGCTCCGCGCTCATGGTGCCCTCGATCAGATCGGAGACCGTGTAAAGCGTCTCCTCCCGTTCGAAGGCGTCACGCACCAGCGAGAGGTTCATCAGCACCGCGGCGACGTACCAGATCACGATCAGCGCGAGAACGACGGTTGCGATCGGCGCATAGCGCACGAACAACGGATGCTGCCGCAGCGTGCCGGCTCCCGAACCGGACAGAGCAAGCGCGCTATTCGTCATAGGAATGCCCTGCCCGCAGACCAACGCGCACCCGCTGCGCGATCTTGAGGAATTCCGGCGTCTCGCGAATTTCCAGGGTGCGGTCGCGCGGGAAATTGCAGTCGATGATATCGATGATCCGGCCGGGCCGCGGCGACATCACCACGATCTTGGTGGACAGGAACACCGCCTCGGGAATCGAGTGGGTGACAAACAACACCGTCTTTCCGGTCTTGTCCCATAGTTGCAGCAGCTGCTCATTGAGATGATCGCGGACGATCTCGTCGAGCGCGCCGAACGGCTCATCCATCAATAGCAGCGCGGGATCGAACGACAACGCGCGGGCGATCGATACCCGCTGCTGCATGCCACCGGACAATTGCCAGGGAAACTTGCGCTCGAAGCCGTTGAGATTGACCAGCGCCAGATAGCGCGCCGCGCGCAGCTTTTGCTCGCTATCGGAAAAACCCATGATCTCCAGCGGCAGCTTCAGGTTCTTCTCGATCGTGCGCCACGGAAACAATGCCGGCGCCTGAAAGACATAGCCATACCGGCGCTCGAGACGCGCCTGCTCCGCGCTCATGCCGTTGACGAGAAGCGTGCCGGCCGTCGGTTGCTGCAGATCGGCGATCACGCGCAGCATCGTGGTTTTGCCGCAGCCGGAGGGACCGATGAAGGAAACGAATTCGCCGTCTGCAATCTGCAGGCTGACATTCGACAATGCATCGACCTTGCCGTCGGCGGTCTCAAACGTCAGCGAAACATTGCGAACGTCCACCGCCAGCCGTTGTGGCGAAGCTGTCAATTGTGCGTTCGCATCCGCTGTGTTGTTCATACCCACCGGCTCGATCGAGGCGACGAACGACTCCCGCACGTCCCGCGCTAGCGTAACGTCCGGATCATCTTGCTTCAATGCTTTCGGCATTCCCAGCGCCATGAGTAAATACTGGCAAACAGCGCAGCAAATAGCGCGCACAATGTTTGCCCATGCAGAGATATTTGTGGGCAAGCATCATCATCGGGGCCAAACATACCCTTATCGGTTTTTCAGATGGGCAGAAAACCGGTCGGTTTTTGACTTGCGCGGAGTGCCGTCTCATACTTTGCGGGCGGCACTCGCTGATCGCGCGGGACCGCATTCCGATTGCTTGCACGCGAGCGCCATGAAGCCTGCCCCTTTCAAATATATCGCCGCGACCTCGCTTGAGCATGCGCTCTCGCTCAAGGCGGAATACGGCGATGACGCCAAGTTTCTGGCCGGCGGACAAAGCCTGATGCCGACGATGAATTTTCGTCTCGCCCAACCGGCTGTCCTGATCGACCTCAACCCGATCGGGAGCCTCGGCGGCATCCAGCCCGGCGAGGCCGGCGGCGCCCGTATCGGCGCGCTGACCCGGTATCGCACGCTGGAACGCGATTCCAGCTTCGCAAAAATGTTTCCGTTGATTGCCGAGGCGCTGCCGCATATCGCGCATCCGCAAATCCGCAATCGCGGCACCATCGGCGGAAATCTTTCGCATGCCGATCCGGCCTCGGAACTTCCAGCCATCATGCTGGCGCTCGAAGCCCGTTTCCATATTCAGACGGCCACGCAGGAGCGCTGGGTCGATGCTTCCGATTTTTTCCTGGGCGCCCTCACCACCGATCTTCAGCCCGATGAAATGCTGGTCGAAGTCGAATTGCCCTCGTCGAAACCGCGCACGGGTTCCTGCTTCATGGAAGTCGCGCGGCGGCGCGGTGATTTTGCGATCGTCGGCATCGCGGCCATGATGACCCTGGGAGATCAGGATATATGCACGCATATCCGGCTGACGTTTTGCGGCGTGGGCGAAACGCCCATCGATGCAAGTTCGGCGGCTGATACCCTGATCGGGAGCGCGCCGACGGAAGAAGCGGTTTGCGATGTTGCTTCGTCCGTGCAGGCGATGATTGATCCCGGCGGCAGCGTGCACGCGACGGCGGATTATCAGCGCCACGTCGCGGGCGTGCTCACCGAACGGGCGCTGCAGACGGCTTTTCAGCGGGCGCGCGATGGACACTGACGATCACGAAATCACGGTTTCGGTCAACGGCGTGCGTTACAAACGTCGCGTGGAATCGCGGATGCTGCTGAGCGATTTTCTGCGCCACGATCTGGCGCTTGCCGGCACCCATGTCGGTTGCGAACACGGCGTGTGCGGCGCCTGCACCGTCCTGCTCGACGGCCATCCGGTGCGTTCCTGCCTGATGCTGGCCGTGCAAGCCGAGACGCACGAAGTCTCCACCATCGAGGGCCTGACCGACAAGGACGGCACATACCATCCGCTGCAGCAAGCGATGCACGATCATCACGGCCTGCAATGCGGCTACTGTACGCCGGGCATTCTCATGACCATGACGGCCTTTCTTGAGGAGAATCTGTCGCCCAGCGAGGATGAGGTGCGCGAGGCGCTGTCGGGAAATCTGTGCCGTTGTACCGGATACCAGAACATCGTCGATGCCGTGATGGCGGCGGCCCAGCGGATGCGGGGCTAACGGAAATGTCGACCCGCACATTCGGCGAACCGATCAAACGCAACGAGGATCGCCGGCTTCTCACCGGGCAGGCGTTGTTTATCGACGACGTCGAATTGCCGGGGCTCTTGCACGTGGCGTTCCTGCGCAGCCAGGTCGCCCATGCCAAAATTCGCAAGATCGACGTGTCAAAGGCGCGGCAGCGGCCGGGCGTGATCGCCGCCTATGTCGCTAACGATCTCGGCGATTACTGGAAACCCGGTCCGCTTCTGGTGCCGCCACCGCCGATTGCCGGCATTGTCTTCAACCAGCGCACACAAGTGCCGCTGGCCCTGGATAAGGTCCGCCATGTCGGCGAACCCCTGGCGATCGTGATCGCGGAAAGCCGCTATCTCGCCGAGGATGCGCTCGACGATATCGACGTCGAACTCGAGCAGCTTCCGGCCGTGGTCGATCTGGAACAGGGGTTGCGCGCGGGATCGGCACTGGTTCACGACGACGTCGGTTCGAATATGTCGGCCCATGTCCACCAGACCAAGGGCAATTACGCCGCGGCGGCCGCCAAGGCCGATTGCATCATCAAACGGCGTTTTCGATACGAGCACGGTATTTCCTCACCGATCGAAACCCGCGGCGTGGTCGCGCAGTGGGATGCACGCGCCAACCAGATGACGATCTGGGACACGACCCAGGCGCCGGTATTCGTGCGCAACGGGCTTGCCGCGATGCTCGGCCTCAACGAGCGCAACGTTCGGGTGATCGCGCCGTTCGTCGGCGGCGGCTTCGGGCCGAAGATCATGATGTTTTATCCCGAAGAGGTATTGCTGCCCTGGGTATCGATGAAGCTCAACCGGCCGGTCAAATGGATCGAGGACCGGCTCGAACATTTCTTCGCCACCACCCATGAGCGCGGCCAGATTCACGATGCCGAGATCGCGCTCAGCCGCGATGGCAAAATCCTCGGCATCAAGGATGTCTTCCTGCACGATGGCGGCGCCTACGATCCCTACGGGCTGACGGTACCGATCAACAGCCAATGCACCTTGCTCGGCCCCTATGTGGTGCCGAACTACGACAGCACTTTTACGCAGGTGTTCACCAACCTGACGCTGGTCACCCCGTATCGCGGCGCCGGGCGCCAGCACGGCGTGTTCGTCATGGAGCGCCTGCTGGATTTCGCGGCGCATGAGTTGAATATCGATCGTGCCGAAATTCGCCGGCGCAATCTGATTCCGGCCGATGCGTTCCCTTATAAAAACGAGATCATCTATCAGGATTTCCAGCCGCTCGAATATGACAGCGGCAATTACGAGCCGGTGCTCGACATGGCGCTGGAAGCGATCGGGTACAAAACGTTCAAGGAGCAACAGGCCGCGGCACGCCAACAAGGCCGTCACCTCGGCCTTGGCCTCGCCTGCTATGTCGAGGGCACCGGCATCGGCCCCTATGAGGGCGCCAAGGTTCAGGTGCAATCGAACGGCAAGGTCAGCATCGCCACGGGCATCGGCACCCAGGGCCAGGGACATTTCACGGTTTTTGCCCAGATCGCCGCCGATCAATTGGGAGTCGCCGTCACCGACATCGATGTCGTGACCGGCGATACCGACCAATTCTATTGGGGCGCCGGCACCTTTGCCAGCCGCGGCGCGGTGGTCGCCGGCAATGCCGTCAACGAGGCTTCAAAGGTGGTGCGCAAGAAGGCGCTCAAGCTCGCCAGCGACCTGTTTGAATGTTCCGAGGAAGACCTCGTGCTCGAGGACGGCAAGGTTTCGATCGTCGGCATTCCCGAGAAATTCGTCAGGCTCGGCGATCTCGCCAACATGGCCAATCCGATGCGCGGGGCGGTACAGCCCGGCACGGAGCCCGGACTGGAATCGACGCAATATTTCGGCCCGCCGATGGGCGCGACCGCCAATGGCGTCCACGCCATGATCATCGAAGTCGACCCGCGGACCTTCGATCTGAAGGTCCTGAAATACGTCGTGGTGCATGACTGCGGCACCGTGATCAATCCGATGATTCTGGCGGGCCAGATCCATGGCGGCGTCGCGCAGGGCATCGGCAACGCGTTCTACGAGAAACTGGTATTCGACGATCAGGGGCAATTGCTGAACGCCTCGCTGGCGGATTATTTGCTGCCGACCGCGCTGGAGGTTCCCCGCGTGGAACTCGGCCACACCGTGACGCCCTCGCCGCTCAACCCGATGGGCATAAAGGGCGCCGGCGAAGCCGGTGCGATTCCGGTCGGGCCGATGTTCGCGCAGGCAATCGAGGACGCACTCGACCTGAAAGAGCGCGGCGTCGAATTGCTTGAAATTCCGCTCAGCCCGAGCCGCGTGTTTGAACTCACCCGGAAGATCAACCCATGATCCTGATCACCGGTGCCGGCGGCAAGACCGGCAAGGCTGTTTTGAGGGCGCTCGTCGCGCGAGGCGCGTCGGTACGCGCGTTCGTGCGGGATCCAGCGTACGAAAGCGTCTTGAAGACGATCGGCGCCCGCGACGTCGTGGTCGGCGCGATGGACGATCCGCAGGCCCTCGCCCGCGCGACCCATGGCATTGAGGCGATCTATCACATCTGCCCGAACGTCAGCCCGCACGAAATGCCGTTTGCAACGGCGCTGGTTGATGCCGCGACCGGCTCGGGTGTAACGCGCCTCGTCTATCATTCCGTGCTGCATCCGCAGATCGAGGCGATGCCGCATCACTGGAACAAGCTGCGGGTCGAGGAAATGCTGTTCAGCTCAAAGCTCAATATCACTATCCTGCAGCCGACGGCCTATATGCAAAACAGCCTTGCCGAGTGGGATCGCATGGTCCGCGACGGCATCTACCGCGTGCCCTACCCGATCGATACGCGGCTTAGCCTGGTCGATCTCGAAGATGTCGCCGAAGCCGCCGCCACGGTGCTGACGAGCATCAGTCATTCCGGCGCTACCTATGAACTAGTGGGCACGCCGCCGCTCAGCCAGACCGAGACCGCCGATGCGTTCGGTCGGGCACTGAAGAAACCCGTTCGCGCCGAGGCTGAAACCGTTGAAAGCTGGGACGCCTGCGCACGCAGTACTGGCCTGGAAGATTACGCGCGCGAGACATTGATAAAAATGTTTCGCGCCTATGCGCTAGATGGCCTCAAGGGCAATCCCAACGTGCTCGGCTGGTTGCTCGGGCGCCCGCCGACTTCGCTTGAAAGCTTTGCCGCAGGGATCGCCGCGGCTCAGGCGTGAGGCGGCCAACTGAGCGGACGAATCTGCTGCACGATCTTCATGACCGACAGGATCAGAGGCTCTTCGAAACGCGGGCCGACGATCTGGATGCCCACAGGCAATCCGTCGCTGGTCTGGCCGGCCGGCACGCTGCCGCCGGGCAGGCTCATCAGCGTGATCAGGAACGAGCCGGCGATCCAGTCAGTGTAATTGTCGAGCTTCTTGCCGTTGATCAGCGTCGGGAAATTCATCTCGACCGGAAATTGCTTCACGGGTGATTGCGGCGTGATCAGCACATCATATTGCTCGAAGAATTTCGCAAAGCGCGCAAACAGCTCCGCGCGTTTCTGCTCGGACGCGCCAAAATCCAGCGGCGTCACGTTGAACCCGGCCTTAACGTTGCCTTTCAGATTGACGCCGAATTGTTCCAGATGGCCGAGATTGGCAAATTGCTGGCCGACCATCCAAAGCCCGCGCCAGGCTTGATACGGCGACTTGCCGTCGGAAATATCGAACGCGATCTCCTCGACCGTGGCACCGGCATCGCGCAACGACATTGCGGTTTTCCGGCAGATATCGTCGATCTCCGGCTCGACGCCGATTCCGGCGATATCGGACACGTAAGCGATGCGCAGGCCTTTGACATCCCCCGCCTTCTCAACAACCGCACGCGCGCTCGCCCATGGCGGCGCGACCGAAATCGGCGACGCGCGGCTGAAGCCGACGATAGCGTCCAGCATCAGGGCGGCGTCCTCGGCCGTGCGTGCCAGCGGCCCGTGAACCTGGCCGGGATCCCAGGCCAACGGCATCGGCAGGTTCGGCGTCAATCCCGGGGTCGGCCGGATACCGACAATGCCGCAGAACGATGCCGGCATCCGGATCGAGCAGCCGAAGTCAGTCCCCTGCGCCAGCGGCACCATGCCGGTCGCGACCGCAACCGCCGATCCGCCGGAAGACCCCGCCGGGCTCAGCGCCGGATTCCAGGGATTGCGCGTCACCCCGAACACCTCGTTGAAGGTATTGGCGCCGGCGGCGAATTCGGGCGTGTTGGTCTTGCCGAGCACAATGGCACCGGCGGCCTTCAGGCGCCGCACCGCTTCGGCATCTTCTGATGGGACATTGTCCTTGAACAGCGGCGAGCCGTAGGTAGTGCGAATGCCGGCAGTTGGCGTGATATCCTTGATGGCGACCGGCAGTCCGTGCAGCGAGCCCAGGGCGTCACCGCGCATCACAGCCGCTTCGGCTTCTTTCGCCAGCGCGCGCGCCGCGTCGGCCACCAGCGTCACGATCGCGTTGAGTTTCGGATTGACGCGCGCGATGGTGGCGAGATGGGCGTCGAGCACCTCGACCGGGCTCACCGCTTTGCTGGCAATCATCGACGCCAATTCCACGGCGGTCTTGCGGCTCAGGCTTTCAGTCATATCGGATTCCGTTATTTGCCCGACCAATGCACGAAGCGACGCTCGATCGTGAGGAACAGGAGATTGAGACCATAGCCCAGCGCGCCTGCCGCGAAAATCGCGGCATACATGTCGGGCATCTCGAACAGTTGTTGCGCTTCGAACACGCGCTGGCCGAGGCCGTCGGTCGAGCCGATGAACATCTCGGCCACCACGACAATCACCAGCGCCAGCGATACGCCGTTGCGCAGGCCCACGAAGGTCTGCGGCAGCAATTCCAGCAGCATCACATCCCATAATATCCTGATCCGGGACGCGCCCATCACGCGCGCCGCCAGAATTCGGGTCTTGCGTGCATTCATCACACCGTAGGCGACGTTGAACAGGATCACCAGCGCCGCACCGAACGCCGCCACCGATATCTTGGTGCGGTCGCCGACCCCGAACAGCACCAGAAACAGCGGGAACATCGCCGACGCCGGCGTTGAACGGAAGAAATCAATCAGGAATTCGACGGAGCGATAGAGCTTTTCCGAGGAACCCAAGAGAATGCCAAGCGGGATCGCAATGACGGCCGCGATCGCCGTGGAGTAGACGGTGCGCTCGACCGTCTTCAGAAAATCGACGCCGAGTTTGCCGCTGGTCATCCCGATCCACATCGCGCGGAATGTCGTGACCGGCGATGGCAGCAGGACCGGATCGACAATGCGCGCCCAGACCGTCAGCGACCACACCGCCAGCAGCACGACGACGCCGACAAACGGCAGCAAAATCTGCAAGCGTTTCATCGCGATCTCATCCCTTGCGAACCTCACGCTGGAAGATTTCGAGGCAATGCGCCTTGGTGCTGATGAATTCGGCTTCCGACATGGTCTGCAGGGTACGCGGCCGCGGCGCATCGTAATGGACGAATTCCACCGCACGGGCGGGATGACGTGACAGCAGCAGGATGCGGTCCGACAGGTACACCGCTTCTTCCAGATCGTGCGACACCAGAACCGTTGTCGTCGATGTCTCGACAAAAACGCGCTGCAGCTGTTCGCGCATGAACAGCGTCATTTCATAGTCCAGCGCGGAGAACGGTTCGTCGAGAAACAGGATTTCCGGTTCCACAATCAGCGCGCGCATGATCGAAACCAGTTGCTGCTGGCCGCCGGACATCTGGTACGGATAGAGATTGAGGTCGATCTTCACATTGAGGTTGGCGACGATTTTCTCGACGCGGGCGTTGCGCTCCGCCTTCGACACCCCCATCACCTTCAGCGGATAGGCGATGTTGTCGAAGGCGCGCAGCCAGGGAAACATCGCTTCGCGATAGTTCTGGAACACATAGCCGAATTTGATCTGGCTCAGCGGCTGGCCGTCGAACAGGATTTCCCCGGCATCGGCCGGAATCAGCCCCGCGATCATGTTGATCAGCGTGCTCTTGCCGCAGCCATTGGGGCCGAACACCGACATCAATTTTCCGCGCGGAATATCGAAGTCAAAATTGTCGTAGATCGTGGCGTCAGAAAATCGCTTGCTCAGCCGGCGTATCGTGACATGCGGTGCCGTGCGCCGCGCGGCCTCCTGGGCCTTCGCTGTCAGTTCCATCTTTGCAACGGGCTGTGCTCCGGCCACCGGCGCCTCAGTACTTCTGCAGGACTTTGGTCACATCCAGCTTTTCCGGCACGACCCCGATCGAGTTTCCAAAATCGGCGAATTTCTGCAATTCGCCGAGCTGTTTCGGAGTCATATCGCCGACCATGATATAGCCAAGCATCGGCACGGTATCGACGACATTGTCGGGTGTGAAGGTGTTCTTGGCGAGGTATTTGCGCGCTTCGTCCGGATTCGCATTGATGAAATCGATCGCCTTGCGCCACGCCGCAGCGAAACGTTTGGCGACGTCAGGCCGCTTCTGGATGAAATCGCTGGTCATCGCGCAGCCCGCCGCATAGGCGTTGGCCGTTTCATCGCCGAGGATATATTTCGAGATTACGCCGGCCTCGAGCGACCGTGCGACGCCGCTCTTGATCATCATCGAGGCGCTGGGCTCGAGCGTATAACCGCCATCGAAGGTGCCGGCCGTCATGGCATTGACATGTTGCCCCATGTCGAGCTGGTCGATGGTGTAATCGCCTTCCTTCAAGCCGTTTTTGGCCAGGATGGCCTTGGCAGTGTTGAGGTTGGCCGGTCCCGGCGCCGACATCAGCTTGGCGCCTTTGAGGTCGGCGATGGTCTCGGCCTTGAAGCCATTGCGGACCACGAATTGTTCCATCTTCCAGACCTTGGTCTGGCTGTGCATGCCGATATACATCGCGACACCCGGCTTCTTCACATCGGCGTTCAGCCCCTCGAGCGTCACCAGAACCGCCGCGACCTCGATCTGGTTGGTCATCATCGCCGCGACATTCGGCGGACCACCCATCAGCCGGGTCGTTTCAGGCTCAATGTTCAGCTCCTTGAAGAACCCCCGCTCCAGCGCGACGAAATAGGGCAAGGATGAACTGATCGGAAATACCCCGACCGAAACCTTATCCTGCGCGACCGCCGGGCCTGGCATTACGGCGCCCAGGACCATCACCACGGCGGCACAGATTGTAAGTTTCAGCGATTTCATCACGCGCTCCTGTCGTCCACAGCATCGGCTATCCGGCCCATCGCCGGAAGGCACCGATATTCGAGCAAGGAACGTGCCGGTTTTACTCCTCCAGCTCGACAATCGCGATCACCGGGCCGCCGCCATGCGGCCCCTGATGCATGGCATCGACCGATACGAACACGGCGGGATCGCCGATCGCCAGCGCCGCCACACTGCCGACCGCGGCCTTCGAATGACGGTGATGGTGGACATCGGAATCGTCGAGCATGATCTGCCGACGCCCGCGCAGCTTGCCGGTTCGGTCGGCCTCACATTTCATGAAGCAATTGACGACACGGCCCTTGAGGTCTTCCGACCGCGGCCGTTCCGGCAATTCGATGCCGGCGTCGCGAATTGAATCGTAAATTCCGTCGATATCCAGCGCGTCGCGCATGACCGAATGGCCGATGCTGTAACGGCCGCCGGCGCCGGCCTTGTTGCCGAGCAGTACGATCTGCGCCTGGGTCAGTTCCACGCCGGACGAACACGACGCCACCGACGAATAGAGATCGAGATCCTTGCAGATCTGCTCGGCCTTCGGCATCGGCACTTCGCCGAGCGCCACGGCGATGCCGAGCGCGGTGGTGCCGTTGGAAACGCCCATGGAGTCATGGACCTCGCAAGCCACCGTCTGGTGGCGCGACTCGGCATCGAGGACCGATTCGATGGTCAACAATGGCGTCTTGGTCTGGACGTAATGCACATCCTTCGGATCGGTAATTCCGGCATTCTTCATCGCCGCCTTGACCGCGTCAGCTACCTTCTGGACCATCGCAGGACGCCCGATGTCCTCCGGCAGCAATTCTGCGCTCAAGGCCGTGCCGATCACCAGCCGCGACTTGCCGGCGGGACCGGTCTTGCCGTTGCGCGCGAAGATCGTCGCGTGAGGCGTGATGACGCCGTCGCAGCCGCCGGACCATACCATCGGGATGTTATGGATCTCGGCCTCGGAGCGCGTGCCATGCTTGAGCAGCACGCGCCGGAAGGCCTGATCAGCCAGGATGCGGGTGAAATCGTTGACCCCGCCATTGCCCTCGGTCTTGCCGATCACCGCGATCACTTCGTCGGCGCGAAATTTGCCGCCCGTGATCAATTCCTCGAGGCCGCTCGCGTCCTGAACGGTTTTCAGTTCGACCTTCGCAACTTCAATTGCCATTCTCTTAAACTCCTGAGACGACGAAATTCTGATCATCATGCGGCAGCGGTGTCGGAATCCGCTGGTCGGACTTCGGCAGCGCTTCAAGATACCCGGGGCGATCTTTCACACGCGCAATCCAGTTTTGCACCGCAGGCTTGTCCGCCCACATTCCCGCAAAATTCAATTCTTCGAGCCGGTCAACAAAAGGCGCGATAGAGATGTCCGCGAGCGAGAACGCATCTCCGCCGAACCAGCGGGACTGTCGCAGTCGCGCCTCCATCTTGTCCAGCGCCGCGATCATTACCGAGCGGGCCGCCTCAACCTCCTCCAGATCAGGCACCAGACCGTGTGATGCGTTCCGGAGCCGCGCCGCTTTTTCAGGCGTCGGGGAATTGGCAATCCGTTCCTCGATCAACGCCGCGGGCATATCCGCAAACGCCTTTCGCAGCATCAATTGATAGGTCGGGCCCCGCACGGAGGGATGCAGTACGTCTTCCTCGAACCTGATCCAGATTCGCATCTGAGCGCGCTCATAAGGTTCGACCGGCGCAAGCCGCGGGCCATCGAAGCATTCGTCAATGTATTCATTGATGACCGACAACTCGACGATAGTGCGACCGTCGTGCACGACCAGTGGAACGAGACCCTTGGGGTTCAACGCAAGATAGTCCGGCTTGAGCTGTTCCATCCGCTGCAGATCGACATGACGCCCCACCCAGGCCACGCCCTTCTCAGCGAGACAGAACCGCACCTTGATACAGCAAAACGCATCCCAATCGTGGTAGAGCTCGAGCATCGCCTGCCTAACGGGTCGCCTTCATCCGCGGCCGATGTTCGCCGCGCAGCATCTTTTCATAGCCTACCCCACGGTCGATCATTTCGGCCGCGGCATTTTGCGCCTTGGCCAGATCGGCCCGGCGCTGTTTGGTCGCGGTTTCGTTGATCTCGGGCTGGCCATTTGTGCCCGCCGCCGTGAATACCACACCATAATCGTTCTCGGCGCTGGCGAGCGATACGCGGCCCTCGATCACGTCGCGCAACACCAGTTCCAGTTCACGCTGCAATGGATCGCCCCAGCCGCCGCCACCGGTTGTGACCACGCGAACGATCTGCCCTTTCAGGACGGGTTCGCCGTCGACGAGACCGCCGAGGTCATAGCCCTCGCCTTCCGCGTCGACCGTCACGCAAAACGGCTGCCCGGCCTTGCCGCCGTTCAAACCATAACAGCCGAGCCGTACCCGGTCCGCGGTAACGATGGTCCGGCAATCGACCAGCGCGCGGTAATGCTTCTCGTAGCCCTGTCCGCCGCGGCGCAGGCCCGCGCCGCCGGAATCGGTGCGCAGCGCCAGCTTCTCGACCAGCAGCGGAAACCGCGTCTCGGTGAATTCCGCCGGCTGATTGCGCGAGTCCGGCACGATATGGATCGCGTCATTGCCGTCGGCATAATAACGTCCGCCGGAGCCGCCGCCGAGCACCTCGCGCGACAGGAACGACTTGCCGTCGAGATCGGTGCCGAAAAATCCCGTGTAGCGGATGGTTTCCTGATCGGCCGGCATGCGGCCATCGACCGCCTGCGCCACCACGCCCGCGAGCAGACCGAGAACACGCAGCAAGACAAACGACCGCGCATTGGTCGCCGCCGGCCATTCCGGCGTGATCAGCGTGCCTTTGGGGGGGAAGATCACTTCAAAGACGTCGCACACACCTTCGTTGACATGGATTTCAGCGGCGCGCTCAGGCGTATCGGCCAGATTGCGCAGGATCGGCGCGATCCATTTGATCAGGAAGGCGCCGTCGGCATAGTCCGCCGGCCAATTGATCGGTCCGGTCGATTGCGGATCGGTGCCGTTGAAGTCGAGCGTGATCTTGCCGCCCTTCTTGGTCATCTTCAGCGCAATTTTATGTAGCTTCGGATCGGTGATGCCGTCGTGTTCGACGTAGTCTTCCCAAGAATATTCGCCGTCAGCGATCTTGGCGAGCAACTCGTTGCGATAGATGTCGCGGCATTTATCGAGGATCGCCTGGAAGCAAGCCTCGACCTGCTCGCGGCCGAAGCGCTCGAACAGTCCGCCCATCCGGCGTGCGCCCATCAGGCAGGCCTGGATCTCGCTGTCGAGATCGGCCGACAGCATTTCCGGCACGCGGGTATTGCGCCGAACGATGGTGAACACCGCATCGTTGCGCACGCCCTCGCTGTAAATCTTCACCGGCGGAATCGCGATGCCTTCCTCGAACACCGTCGCCGCGGTGCCCGGCATCGAGCCGGGAACCCTACCGCCGACATCATCATGGTGACCGAAGGCCTGGATGTAGGCGACCACCTCGCCGTCATGAAACACCGGCACGGTGCTGCAAAGATCAGGCAAGTGGCCGATGCTGCCTTCCGTCAGATACGTGTCGTTCATCAGGAAGACGTCGCCGGGCTTCATGGTCTCCGGCGGAAAATCCCGCACCACGCCGTTCGGCATCGCCGAATAGGAACGCCCCGTCAGTTTGCGGCAGTAACGGTCAAACAACCCGACCCGGAAATCATGGGCTTCACGGATCATGGGGCTGCGCGCCGTGCGCTCGATGGCATATTCGATCTCGGCTTCGATCGAGTTCAGCGTACCCTCGACGATTTGCAGCACGATCGGATCGACCGAGACGGTTTCGCGTAGCGGCGCGGTCGGCCACGGATGCGAGGTGGAATGCATGTTCATCGCGGCAACTCCTCCGAAGACTTGTCCTGCGAAGAAAGGGCCCGGATCACCAGAATGCCGTGCGGATCAACTTCGACATATTGGCCGGGAAAAACCACCGTCGTTGAGCCGAATTCCTCGACGACCGCAGGCCCGTTGACCCGGCCCGCCGGCGGCAGCGATGCGCGGTCGAATACCGGTGTGTCCAGAAAGCCCGTGCCGAAATAAACCACTCGGCTTGATTTTGGCGCGGGATTGCCCGTGCCGCCAGCGAGCTTCGGCATCTGCGGCCGTTCAATCAGGCCAAAACCGGAGACGCAGAGATTGACGATCTCGATCTTCTGCTGACCGGCATAATCATAGCCAAAAGTCCTGCGATGCGCCGCATTGAAGGCGCCGATCAGCCCTGACAAAAATGTTGCGTCGACCGCGCCGCCCGGTGCGGTAACCCGCACTTCCATCGATTGGCCGGCGTAGCGAATGTCGGCTTCACGAACCAGCCTGATGCGCGACGCCTCGATGCCGTCGCGTTCCAGCGTCGCCACCGCGTCGCGCTCGAGCGCCGCATAGCGTGACGCGACATCGGCCAGATCGATGACGTCTTCATGCATGACCTTGGTGATGATGTGGTCGGTGCGCCAGTCCACCGCGAGCAAGCCGAACGCCGAGAGATTGCCGGGATTCGGCGGCACGATGCAGGCCTTCATCGCCAGCAGATCCATGACCGCGGCGGATTGCGCCGGACCTGCGCCGCCAAACGACAACAGCGCGAAGGCGCGCGGATCGATGCCGCGCTGGATCGTCATCTGCCGGATCGCGTTGGCCTGGCTCCAGTTCGCGATCTCGATGATGCCGCTGGCCAGTTGCTCGACGCTCATATTGCCCGGCAGCCGCGCGGCGAGCGCCGCGATACCGTCGCGCGCACGCGCGACATTGAGCGCGATGCCGCCGCCGATCAGCGACGGCGGAATGCGTCCCAGCACCAGATTGGCATCGGTGATGGTCGGCTCCTTGCCGCCGTTCGGATAACACATCGGTCCTGGCTCGGCGCCGGCGCTGCGCGGACCGACCTTGAGATGTCCCTCGCGGCTGATCCAGGCGATCGAACCGCCACCGGTGCCGATGGTTTCGATATCGATCATCGGGATGCGCACCGGAAACGGACCGACCGATCCGCCATTGGTGACATGCGGCTTGCCGCCTTCAATCAAACAGAGATCGGTCGAAGTGCCGCCGGCGTCCAGCGTCACCAGATCGGGAAAGCCCGCGATCTCCGCGATCACGGCGCTGCCGAGCGCCCCGGCCGCGGGACCCGAAAGCGCCGTCGTGATCGGCTTGCGCACCACCTGATCGGCGCTGGCGACGCCGCCGCTCGACTGCATCACCAGGAAAGGCTTGTCCTGCAGACCAGCGCCAAGTTCCTGATGCACGCGCTTGAGGTAGCGTTCCATATGCGGCTTGACGAAGGCGTCTACCAACGTGGTCACCGCACGTTCGTATTCGCGATATTCCGGGAGTACCACGCAGGATAGCGACAGGGTTGCGTCAGGATATTCCTCGGCGACGATCTCGGCGGCGCGGCGCTCGTGCGCGTCATTGGCGTAGGAATGCAACAGGCAGATTCCAATAGCGCGAATGCCCTGCGCGCGAAAATACTGCGCCGCCTCGCGCACGCTGGCTTCATCGAGCGGGCGCAACTCGTTGCCGCGGAAATCCAGCCGGCCGCCGGCTTCGCGGACGAATTGCAGGGGAACGATGCGATCGGGCTTGACCCAGAAATAGGAATTTCCGTAGCCCTCCGGCACCGATTGCCGGGCGATCTCGAGGATGTGACGAAAGCCTGTATTGACGATCAGACCGAGTGAATTGATCTCACCTTGCAACAGCGCGTTGGTCGCGACCGTGGTGCCATGGGCAAGACCTGCAACATCGTCTGTGGTCGCACCGGCGGCCGCGAGAATTTCGTTGACCCCGCGCAACAGGCCGATCGCCGGATTGGCCGGCGTACTCGCCACTTTCGTTACTTGCGTCGCACCGGATTGCGTATCGACCGACACGATGTCGGTGAAAGTTCCGCCGGTATCGATGCCGATACGAAATCGCGCGGCCAAAGATCGAGATGACATGCCTGGTACCATCGATAAATTCACGGGGACGTGCGCGTGTCAGCCAACGCACCGCACTGCGGCAGCATGGGTCCGACGCTGAGCCTAAGTCAAAAGCCGATTATCGATGGCATTATCGGAAAATCCGATCAGCCGGATTTCAGCATCTCACGCAATTTAAGCAATGCTGTTTCTTTGCGCCGTGATAACGGCTCACGCCGCCGAAACAGGCTGAATGCGACATTTCGCGCCGGCGTGATCGTGAGCGCTTTCAGCAATCCCAACGTCACTTCATTTTCTGCACACGCCCGCGGCACGATGGCGATGCCGCCGCCCGATTGCACAATCATCTTGATGGTCTCGATATTATCCACCACTGCGAGAATGTTGGGCCTGATTCCCAAATCCGTGAACAGCGAGAACACCACCTGGCCGTAGCCCACCGTCAATTCGCTCATGATGAAGGGTTCGGCGAGCAGCCGACCGATATCGATCGGTTGTTTTGAGCGCACCAACGCGTGCTTCGGGTGTGTGATCAATGCCATCTCGGCATCGATCAGGCGGTCGAAGATCAATCCGGCCGGCAACCGATCGGGATCGGATTCAATCGCAATCCCGGCGTCGATCCGCTCCTCGTGCAACTCGTTGAAGATATTCTTGGTCGGCGCCGTCAATATATCCAGCCGCACACCCGGAAGATCGGATTTGAGATCGGTGAACATGCGCGGAATGAAGATCTGGGCCATGCCCGATCCCATGCCGATCGTCACCGTGTCGGACAACGCGCCGCGCAACCGGCGGGCGGTATCGGAGAGGCTGAGCAGATCGCCCATCACCCGCTCGGATTCGTACAGGAAAGTTCGGCCGCGGTCAGTGGATTCGATGCCGCCGGAGGTGCGATTAAACAGCTCGAAGCCGATTTCTTCCTCGAGCAGTTTTACCTGTTCGCTGACGGCCGACTGCGAAATATTCAGCCGCCGCGCTGCCTTGGTAAAGCTGCGCTCCTTGTAGACCGAAAGCGCGTAGCGCAATTGGCGAAAATCCAATTTTAAAATCCTTTATGTGGCCGCCGGCACGTCGAAATAGCGGCGCGTCTCGACTTGCGTTTCGGCAATCAATTTTCCTTTTCGGATCACCCAGCGGCGTGGCCGCCGTGTTGCGAAAGCCGCGCGCGCATCATGGGCGTCCAGCACCACGAGATCCGCGATGCCGCCGACCGCGACACGAAAATCCGGCACGCGGAGCGCTTTCGCGCCGTTGCTGGTCACCATATCCATCACGGTCAGAATCTCGGCTGGCTGGCTCATATGGGAGGCGTGGCACAACAGGAAGGCAATCTCGAGCGGATCGTTCTGGCCGAACGGGTAGAAAGTATCGTGCACGCAATCCTGACCGCAAGCGACGTTAACGCCCGCCGCCAGCAACTCCTTGACCTGCGTCACGCCGCGGCGCTTGGGGTAATCGTCGAGGCGGCCCTGCAGCATCAGATTGGTGGCGGGATTGGCGATCATGTTGACATTGGCTTCGTGCAGACGGCCGATCACGTGATCGGCATAGTCCCTCGGGTAACCCGCGAGCGCGCAGGTGTGCCCCGCAGTGACGCGACCCTGCCAGCCATTGGCGATGGTCAATTCCGCCACCACTTCCAGCGTCCGCGCTTTGGGATCGTCGGTCTCATCGACATGCATGTCGATGTCGGCGTCGAAATGCCGGGCGATATCGAACACGATCTCGATGTGCCGCCGGCTGTCTTGTGGCGAGGCTTCATTGAACGGCATACCGCCAACGACGTCGACGCCGAGTTTCATGACCTCGCGCATCAGCGCTTCAGTGCCCGGCGATTTGACGATGCCTTCCTGCGGAAACGCGACGATCTGGATATCGATCAGATCGCCAAATCGCTCACGGGCGCGGATCACACCTTCCGCCGGGCGTGTGCCGCCGATCGGATCGACATCGACATGGCTGCGCAACCGGGAGACGCCGTTTTCCAGCGCCCGCGCGATGACGCGTGAGGCGCGATCGGCGATTTCGTCCACGGTGTAATTGCGCTTGAGCTCCCACAGGATCTCGATGGCTTCGGTCAGCGTCCCGGAACGATTGACGGGCGCGCGTTCGGAGATCAGCGCCTTATCGAGATGAATATGCGGCTCGACAAAGCCCGGCACCGCCATCCGGCCCTCCGCATCGAGCGTCAGGGCTGCTTCTGATGAAACGCCACCTGCGTTTACGCTCACAAAGCGGCCATTCGCTATCCCAAGATCGCACAGGCCTTCAGAGCCCCACAGGGCAACGTTCTTGACCAGGATATCCAGCTTCATCGACAGGGCTCCGCGCTGAGCGCACCGCACAATGCTAATCCATCGGCGGAACTTAGGCGAGCCACCGTAGCGCGCGACCGAGACAGGCCTACACCGGGGCCTTAAAAGTTAACGGCCGAACCTGCCAACACGATTCCCCAACGAAAGCAGTACTGGAATCGCCGTTGTATTCGGCCGCAATATGGCTATATAGTTCATTGCAGCGGCTGTAGCCGCGGCGTTAAATTCCATCGTTGGTGACCAGGCCCGTCTGCTTAGGCGGGCCGTCGCCATTTCGGGGGTCCGTTACGATGACCGGTTCAAATCGGATTGACCATATCCGCCTGACGTCGCATCCGGCGCCGGGTGCCAAGCACAGCTACCCCATCCACTGGGGCGCCGCCAGCGCGCGCGAACGCGGGCCGATCATCGGCACGGTATCGCGTCCGCAAGATCGCAATGTCATCGGCACCCATGGCGGTTCCTATTCGGTGTATCGCGCGCTGGCCGTTTCGTCCGGCGCGCTCAATCCGATCCGGCGCCCGGACCTCACCAACACCCATCCCGCTGAGACGATCGGGCCGTTTCCGCAATGGAGCGATCCGCAGAAAATCGTCTCGCTCGATCCGTGGGGGCATCTCGCCGCGGAAAATTTCTCGAAGGAAATCGCTGAAGGTATCGATATCCGTCCGAGCATCGCGATCACCCGCGCCCGTCTCGATCTGCCTGAACTGCGGTCCGCGATCGAAGCCGGTCGGCTCAAGGTGGACAACGAGGTCGTACACAAGAGCGGCAGCGTCTCCGTGGTCAAGATCGCGATCGACCCGGTCTGGTACCTACCGGGCATGGCGCAGCGCTTTGCGACCACCGAAAATAATTTGCGCCGGCAATTGTTCGAACAGACCGCGGGCATGTTTCCCGAACTGGTCACGCGGCCCGACCTGCAGGTGTTTCTGCCGCCGATCGGCGGCATGACGGCCTATCTGTTTGGCGACGTCACCAAACTGCCGGACCACCGCACCAGTATCACCTGCCGCGTCCATGACGAGTGCAACGGCTCCGACGTGTTCGGCTCGGATATCTGCACCTGTCGGCCGTATTTGCTGCATGGCATCGAGGAATGCGCACGCGCCGGACAAACCGGCGGTCTCGGCATTATCGTCTACAACCGCAAGGAAGGCCGCGCACTCGGCGAGGTCACCAAATTCCTGGTCTATAACGCGCGCAAGCGCCAGGAAGGCGGCGACGCTGCCGCGCAATATTTCGAGCGCACCGAATGCGTGGCCGGCGTGCAGGATGCCCGCTTCCAGCAATTGATGCCGGACGTGATCCATTGGCTCGGCCTCAAGCGCATCGACCGTTTCGTTTCCATGAGCGATATGAAGCACGACGCGCTGACCAGCCAGGGCATCGAGATCGTGGAACGCGTGCCGATCCCCGACGAACTGGTGCCGACCGACGCGCATGTGGAAATCGCCGCCAAGAAGGCCGCCGGCTACTATTCGCCGGAGCCGCCACAGCCGCAGGATCTGATCAATTCGGTCGGCCGCTCGCTCGAGAAGTACTGAGAGGACGGCCGTGTCGGTGGCAAATTTGGAGACGTCGGCCGCGCTGTCGTTGCTGAATGCCAAGGCGGTTCGCGAGCGCGCGCATCGCATGCTCGCGATTGGCCTCGACGACAAGCTGCCGAACTTCCGCATCCATCTCGACCGCATGGACAGCGCGGTCGATCTGGTGCTGCAGACGACGCGCAAGGCCTATCCGTCGTTCGAGGTGCCGTTTCATTCGCGCTGGCGGCACTTCGTCATGAACGGCGACAATCGCTGGGCCGATATCGCCAACCAGACCCATTGGCCCGACCCTGCCGCCCGCGCCCGGGCTGAATTCGATCTGGCGATCGTCAGCGTGTTTCTCGATGCCGGCGCCGGCCCGTCATGGCGCTATCGCGATCCAAAAACGGGAACGCCGATCGGCCGTTCGGAAGGATTGGGACTGGCCAGCCTTGCGATGTTCGCCGCCGGCGCGTTCTCTGCGGACCCAACACAGCCGTTGCGGGCCGATGCCGAGGTGCTGGCGAATTTCACCGTCGCCGAGTTGGAACGCGGCCTGCAGGTTTCGGATACCAATCCGCTGGTCGGCCTTGAGGGCCGCGTCGACCTGTTGCGCCGGCTGGGCGCGCTGGTGGCCTCAAAACCTGAAGTGTTCGGCAGCTTCGATAAACCGAGGCCGGGCGGACTGTTCGACCGGCTGGCGGCGCAGGCCGAGAACCAGCAACTCCCCGCCCCCGCGATCCTCTCCGAACTTTTGCGGGAACTCGGACCGATCTGGCCGTCGCGGCTAACGCTGGGCGGCATCGCGCTCGGCGACTGCTGGAAACATCCGGCATTGACGACGATGGATGCGACCAGCGGATTGATACCGCTGCACAAGCTGTCGCAATGGCTGGCCTATTCGCTGATCGAACCGCTGCAAACGGCCGGCATCAAAGTGACCGACATCGACGGCCTCACGGGCCTCGCCGAATATCGCAATGGTGGTTTGTTCGTCGACATCGGCGTGCTCGACTTTCGCGATGCCGCAGATGCGCAGCGCGATCACGAAGTGGCGTCATCGCTGGTGGTCGAATGGCGCGCGCTGACCGTGGCACTGCTCGACCGCGTCGCCGACGGCCTGCGGCAACGGCTTTCGCTCGATGCCACGTCATTGCCCCTGGCGAAAATTCTCGAAGGCGGGACCTGGGCCGCGGGCCGTCTGCTGGCGCGCGAACGCCGCGCCGACGCTTCACCGCCCGTAAAAGTCATCAGCGACGGCACGGTTTTTTAGATCGGATCAACAATATGGACGGCGTCACGATCGTTAGCCACCCGCTGGTGCAGCACAAGCTGACGCTGCTGCGGGAAAAGAACATCTCGACCAAGGCGTTTCGCGAACTCCTCAAGGAGATCGGAATGCTGTTGTGTTACGAGATCACCCGCGACCTGCCGCTGGCCGATATCGATATCGAGACGCCGCTGACGCCGATGAAGTCGCCGCAGATCGCGGGCAAGAAACTGGTGTTCGCGCCGGTGCTGCGGGCCGGCGTCACCTTCGCGGACGGCATGCTCGATCTGGTGCCGAACGCCCGCGTCGCCCATATCGGTCTTTATCGGGAGCCGACGACCTTCGTTGCCGTCGAATATTTCTTCAAGGCGCCGAGCGACCTGAACGAGCGGTTGGTGATCGTGATTTCGCCGGTGCTGGCCACGGGCAATTCCACCGTCGCGGCAGTCGATCGGCTCAAGGAGCGTGGCGCCAACGATATCCGGCTGGCGTGCCTGATCGCCGCACCCGAGGGCATCGAGCGCATGCGCGGCATTCATCCGGATGTTCCGATCTGGCTCGCCGCGATCGACCAGGGGCTCGACAAGGATGCCTTCATCCTGCCCGGCCTCGGCGATGCCGGCGACCGCGCTTACGGCACCAAGTAATCCAGCGTCTGGTCAGGTACCGACGCGAAGCGCCGAACGCAGCTTGCGCAGATAGGCGATGACGGAGAGCGCGGTGATGCGCCCGGTCTTCGGGTTTTCCGACGGGATGTTTTCGATCGACATCGAAAAACGTGCCGAATCGGACTCGACCTCAACGCGGTGAATGTTGCGCGTCACCGTGGGATCGGCCCAGATTTCCAGCCGGGTCCGGTCGGGACCGATGCCAGCCAGCGACAGCGCCACCGCTACATTCAGATTAGCCGGGAATCCTTTCGCGGCCTCGCGCGCCGTTCCCTCGAATATCCGCAGCGGCTCGGTGATGCGTTCAATGTCGATGTTGTTTTCGACGATATAGGGCGCGCCGGCCAATCCCTGAACCGGCTTGCGCGTCACCATCCGGACCGAGTGGATAGTCTCGACCGCGGCCGCCGTCACCGCATCGAGCCCGATCAGCGCCCCCGTAGGCACCACGATCTGCCCGCCATTTTGTTTCGCGAGTTCAATCAGGTCCTCATTGTCGAGCAGCGCCCCGGCGCTGAGGACGATCGCGGTCTTTCCCTTGATCACAAACGGCGCAACGATCGATCTCAGGAGTTTTCCGGGCGCGCATTCGATGACGATGTCGGCGACTTCCGAGAGCTGTTCGATCGGCAACACCTGGGGCGGGGTTGCCAGTTTGCCGAGCCAGCTTTGGTGCTTCTCGGGATTCTGTACAGACACGGCGGTAAGCACCAATCCATCGATGCCCCGGTCCAGCGCCTGCGCCACCTTCATTCCAATCGGGCCGAGCCCGGCAATGGCGACCCGCAGACTGGCTGGCTGGCCTTTCGATACATTCGACATGACTGGCTTCTCTGCTTTTAAACGGCTTCAATCTCGGTTGACCTATACTAGCCGTCCAGGCTCCCGGCGAGAGCCTTCTCGGCCGCAAACCCGCCGGGCTCCCATGCCCGTTTCGAAACCCTTATCGCGCGATAAAGCGGACCTTCGACCGCAAAAGCCGACTGACCAGCCGCCTGAAATATGATCTTTTGCTCCCCGCAAAAATCGGGTTTGTTTCGTCCCGAACTATTCGCGCAACGACGCACGATCTCGGCAAGGAGCTCACGACATGAACGGACTCGGCGGCCTCAACAAATCCCCCGAAGGCGTGGTCATCGGCCTCGTTCAGCTGCAACTGCCTGTTGTGGTGACCCAGGCAGACCTGGCGCGCCAGACCGAACGGATCGTCTACATGGTCGGCAAGGCCCGCCGCAATCTCGGCACCATGGACCTCGTGGTATTCCCGGAATACTCGCTGCACGGCCTGTCGATGGACACCAATCCCGCGATCATGTGCCGGCTCGACGGCCCTGAGGTCGCGGCCTTCAAGAAGGCCTGCATCGACAACAAGATCTGGGGCTGCTTCTCGATCATGGAGTTCAACCCCGACGGCAATCCCTACAATTCGGGGCTGATCATCGACGATCAGGGCGAGATCAAACTGTACTACCGGAAATTCCACCCTTGGATTCCGGTCGAGCCGTGGGAACCCGGCAATGTCGGCATTCCCGTGATCGAGGGGCCCAAGGGCGCCAAGCTCGCGTTGATTATCTGCCATGATGGCATGTTCCCGGAAATGGCGCGGGAATGCGCCTACAAGGGCGCGGAAATCATGATCCGCACCGCCGGCTATACCGCGCCGATCCGCGACAGCTGGCGCTTCACCAACCAGGCCAACGCGTTCCAGAACCTGATGGTGACTGCGAATGTCTGCATGTGCGGATCGGACGGCTCGTTCAATTCCATGGGCGAAGGCATGATCGTGAATTTCGACGGCAGCGTCATCGCCCATGGCACGACGGGACGGGCCGACGAGATCATCACCGCCGAAGTGCGCCCGGATCTGGTGCGCGAGGCGCGGATCCACTGGGGCGTCGAGAACAACATCTATCAGCTCTGGCATCGCGGCTATGTCGCGGTGAAGGGCGGCGCGATGGATTGTCCCTACACCTTCATGCAGGACATGGTCGCCGGCACATTCCGGCTGCCATGGGAGGACCAGGTCAAGGTCACCGACGGCACATCCTGCGGCTTCCCGGCCCCGACACGCATCTTCATGGACAAGACCGCGAAGGCGGCGGAGTAATCGCCTAGAGCCTTATCGGTTCTGATTGAATCAGAACCGGGCTCTAATCTTTAGTTTTGACGCGTTTTCTTTACGCGAACCGGTACCCACGGAGCATGTCATCGGGCGCGCATTCGCGCGACCCGTTGGCTCGAAAACGCTCTAGTCTCAGTGTGGCTGATGGATTTGCGGACGAGGCCGGGTGAAGGACGCCCGGCCGCGTTTGATGCCCCACAACGGCTGTGCCAGCGTCGCGACCGCGTCGGCCGGATTGCTTGCGTCCACGCAGACGAGGTCGGCCGGTCCGCCGACCTTGATGCCGTAATCTTCGAGCCGCATCAGCTTCGCCGCCGAACCCGTAATCATGTCGAGGCAGCCGGCGAGATCGGCCGGCCGCGAGACGTGGCAGACATTGGCATAGAGGTTTGCCATCCGGATCAGTGAGCCGTCGCCATAGGGCGTAAATGGATTCAACACATTGTTGGTCGAGATCGAACAGGTCACGCCGGCCTTGCGCAGCGGCTCGGCCGGCACCACGCCGCGCGGCACCGCGTGATCATGGCTGCGGCCCATCAAATGAAGATCGGTCGACGGCAGGATCGTCACGGCGACGCCCGCATTGGCAAGTTGCTTTGCGATAGCGCCAAAGCGTTCCGGCGGCAGCAGCGACATCTGGGTAACGTGTCCGACCGCAACCCGCCCGCCCCAGCCGTATTCCTCGGTTTTGCGGCAGACATATTCGATCTGCATGCCCTGCGTGGTCTCGGCGAGATCGAGATGCATGTCGATCTCGGCGTCGAAATCGCGCGCGATGGCAAAGATCCGGTCGATCTGGGCGCGCGGATCGGTGTCGAAATACGGAACGGCGCCGATCGCCCGCGCGCCGCGGCGCAAGCCTTCGATCAGGAGTTCTTCCGTGCCGGGATTGTTGGTGAGCCCTTCCTGCGGGAACACGCACAGTTCGAGGTCCATCGCCCAGGCGTAGTCGCGCGCCAACTGATCGACCGCCTCGAAGCCGGTCATTCCGATCCCGGGATCAAGCTCGACATGGGTGCGCATGCGCATCGTGCCCTGCGTGATGCAGCGCTCGAGCGTGCGCCTGCCGCGCGCATACACGTCTTCGACGGTGAAGCCGCGCTTGGCCGCCGCGGTTTGCTGGACCGCTTCGGCGACGGTGCCTTCCTCGATACGGCAACGGTCCATGATGCAGGTTTTATCGAGATGGATGTGCGTCTCGATCATACCCGGGATCACCAGGCAACCGGCCGCATCCAGTTCACGCCCCTCCGCTTTCAACGCAGGCGAGATCGCGGCGATAGTGGTGCCGGCAATGCCTATATCGACGACGGCAAGCTCGCTGCCCTGGAGCGTCGCAGCATTTCGAATAATCAGATCCATCAATTCACCACAGCGGGATGGGCACCCAGATAAGCATCGTCGAGCATCGCATCCCGCAATTCGGAGGGTTTGCCCTGCGCGACCACGCGGCCACCTGATATCACGTAACCACGGTCCGCAATGGCCAGCACATGATCTGCCATCTGGTCGACGATCAGTAAAGTCATGCCCTCTTCCCGCAACCGGGTAAACTGTCCGAACAATTCCGCTGCGACCGCCGGCGCCAGACCGAGCGAGGGCTCGTCCAGCAACAGAATATCCGGCCGCGCCAGCAACCCTCGGGCAACCGCGAGCATCTGCTGCTCGCCGCCCGAAAGCAGACCGGCCGCGGTGTGAAGGCGCGGGCGCAGCCGCGGGAACCGTTCGAGCATGGTCTCAATCTCGGCATTGTCGAAATCGCTGCGACGGGTCGCGCCCAGGCGAAGGTTTTCGGCGACGGTCAATTGCGGAAACACCTGCCGGCCCTCAGGCACCAGAATCAAGCCGGCGCGCGCGACCAGATAGGCCGGAAGCCGCATCAGTTCGACGCCGCCAAAACCGATCGCGCCTTCGACCGGACGGATCAGCCCGCTCAAGGCTTTCATCAAGGTCGACTTGCCGGCGCCGTTGGGGCCAAGCACCGCGATGGTCTCACCACGGCCGACCTGCAAGCCGATCTGATGAAGGACGCCAAGAGGTCCGTAGCCCGCATTCAAATCACGCACATCGAGCAAGGGCGCGCCGGCGGCGCGTGGCGCCAATGGCTGGATCGATGTCGTGGCGCCGAGATAGGCGGCCTTGACCGCGGGATCGGCGCGCACCGCGGCCGGTACGCCCGAGGCGATACGGCGTCCGGCATCGAGCACAACGATCTCGTCGGAGATCGACATCACAAGCGACATGTCATGCTCGACCAGTACGACGGCCAATCCGGCGCGCGCGAGGCGCTGAAGCAGGACACCCAGTTTTGCAGTGTCCGCATCATCAAGTCCGGCGGCCGGCTCGTCCAACAGCAGCACTGCAGGCTTGGTCGCCAGCGCACGGGCGATTTCGACAAGCCGGCGATCGACATGCGGCAGTGTCGCAGCCAACCGTGTCTCCGAACCGGTATAGCCGACCAACGCCAGCAGCGCCCGCGTCGTCGCAGCCGAGGCTTCGCCGCGCCAACCGCCGCGCAGCAATCCGAGGCGGACATTGTCGAGCACACTGAGGCCGCCGAAAGGCTGCGCGGTCTGAAAGGTGCGGGCGAGACCCGCGCGCGCGACATCGTAGGCGGGCTGGCCGGTGATATCGGCACTTCCGACGCGCACCGTCCCGGTATCCGGGCGTTGAAAACCGCTGACGAGATTGAGCAGCGTGGTTTTGCCGGCGCCGTTGGGACCGATCACGCTGGTCACGCGGCCGGGCGGTGCCGTCAGATCGACACCCGCCACCGCAACGACGCCGCCGAACGCGACCCGAACGCCTTCGGCCACCAGGCTGCCGCCGGAGCCGGCAATATGAGCCAAAGCGAGATCGACGTCCGGCTTGGCATCTGAAGCGGATGCTTCCGGCATCACCAGCCGCGCAACGGCGCCGGCAATTCCGCCGGGAGCGATCCATAGAACGATTAACAACCCGGCGCCGAACACCAGCAGGCGATATTCGGCGAGACTCGCGAGAAATTCCGGCAGCAGCACGACCACCGCCGCTCCGACCAGCGGGCCGAGCGTGCGGCCCGCGCCGCCCAACACCACCACCAGCAGAAACAGGATCGACTGCGAAAACGGAAACGAGCTGGGCGCGATGAACCCCGTCAGCGCGGCCTGCAAGCCGCCGGCCAAACCGGCCGTGACGGCCGCCAGCATGAAGGCTGCGGTGCGCACCGGCAACGCGCTGATCCCGATGCCACGCGCCGCGGCCGGGGCGGCGGCCGTCGCCTGCATCGCAAGACCGAGCGGGCTTCGGATAAAATAGTGAAACCATGCAAGCGCGAGGACGCAGAGTGCACAGGCCAATAGCGCCGTGCCACCGGTGCCGAACGGCGCAGGAATTCCGGCGAGGCCGCTTGAACCGCCGGTCAGACCTTGCCACTCGATCGAGACAGATTCGACGATGAATCCAAAGGCAATCGTGACCATAGCGAGATATGGCCCAGTCACCCGAAGCGCGGGGATCGAGAGCACCGCCGATATCGCGGTGACAAGCAGGACGGCCAGCGGCAAGGCTTCCCAGAAATTCAAGCCCGCCTTGGTCGTGAGGATTCCAACGCCGTAGGCACCGAGCGCCAGAAACCCGGCCTGACCAAGTGAGACCTCACCCGCGAGACCCAACAACACGTTGAGGCCGACGCCGACCAGCGCGGTCGTCGCCAGCGTTCCCATCAGATAGGCGTAGTAGCCGGGCGCCAACAGACAGGTTGCGGCAACGCCGGCGGCGAGCAGCGCCGCAATCACGATCAAGATGGCCTTCATACCCGCACCTTGGTCCGGCCACCGAATAGTCCAGACGGTGCCAGAGCCAATGCGGCGATGACCGCAGTGAAGGTGACGATCTGGGTACTGCTCGAACCGAACCAGGTCGTGGCGCAAGCTTCCACCAGACCATAAATCAGCCCGGCGATCACGACGCCCCAGGGATTGGTGAGACCACCAAGGATCGCCACCGCGAAGGCCTTGATGCCGAATAAAGTGCCCATGTCATACGCGACGTTGTACAGCGGCGCGATCAGGATGCCGCCGATCCCGGCCAGCAGCGCGGCCGCCGCATAGGTCAGCGCGATCAGCCTCGTGACATCGATGCTCATCAGCCGCGCGGCAGCCGGATTCTCGACCGCCGCCCGCAGCTTCAGCCCAAGGCCGGTTCGATGCATGCCAAGATGCACCAGCAGAGCCAGGCCCAGCCCGACCACCGGGACTACAATTTGCAACGGAAAGATGCCAACATTGCCGATGACCCAGGGATCGTCGGCCAATGCGGAAGGAAGCGCGCGTGGCTCCTTGCCGAAAAACACCATCGCCACATTGTCGAGCACGATGCCGAGCGCCACGGTCGCCATCAGCCAGGAGTTCGTGCCACGCGCGACAAAGGGCCGGACCGCAATCCGTTCGACCACGAGACCCCAGACGGCACACGCCAACAGCGCGGCGGGAACCGCAGCGACCATCGGCCAATGCATCCCGACCGCCAGCGCGTGACACAGGACGGCCCCGAGCATCACCGACGAGCCCTGCGCAAAGTTCACCGTGCCGGAGACGGCAAACGTCAGGGTGAAACCAAGCGCAATCAGGCCGTAGATACTGCCGAGACTTAATCCTGAAACAAGGGCGGTCGCGAGCATCGATCAGCCCGTGATGGGCTCGATCTGGTCTCCATTGTAACGGACCATGACGTAGTCGTTTTCGTTCAGCGCGTCGTGGTTCTCGACCGTGAAGGGTTTGGTGTAGTTCTTGATCAGGCCCTGATAGTTTTCGATACCGAGGAAACCTTCGCGCATTTTTTCGCCTTCGGTCGAACCGGCCTTGGCGATGGCGAGCGCAGTCAGCTGCATGGCGTCGTAAGCGTTGGCCACACCGACCGGCGGGGTGACTTCGCCGGGGCCTTTGACATCGGGATATTTCGCCATCATGGCGGCGAGCACACGCTTGCCGACATCGTTTTGCGGGCCGAAGAAACTGTAGGTCTGGACGAAATGCACTTTCCCCGCCCAGGAGCCGGCAAGCTCAGGGAAGCGTCCGCCCGAAATGCCCCAATGCGAGACCACCGGCACCGTCCAGGCCGAGCGTTGCAGCGATTTGACGACCTGTGCACCCGGCGCGGCATTGCCGACCAGGATCACGGTATCCGCGCCTGCCTCACGCAACCGCTGCAACTGCGGCGTCATGTCGGCATCCTTGTCGTCGAACTTTTCGGCACCCGCGAGCGGGATACCCGCGGCTTCCGCTGCCGCGGTCAAACCTTTGAGGTTGGATTCGCCCCAGCCGTTATTGACCAGCATCAACCCAGGTTTCTTGGATCCAAAGCTGGTCATGGCGTGCTTGATCAGCGCGCGGTCGACCAGAACGTCGACGGCAGAGACCCGGAAAATGTAATTCGGATTGGCGCCATTGCGGGTAATGTTGGTCGCCGCGGCCCAGACGCCCATGAAGGGCACCTTCGCGGTGTTCATGACAGGCACGATGGCCTGCGAAACCGGGCTATCGATGCCGCCGAAGATCACCGCGACGCCTTCCTTGTCGAGCAACTCCCGCGCCGCGGTCTGGCCTTTGGCGGGGTTTGACTCATCGTCGCGACGAACGAGTTCGAGCATGCGCCCGCCGAGCACACCGCCCTTCGCATTAATTTCGTCAATCGCGATGGTGATGCCGCGGGTAATTCCTTCGCCTGACTTGGCGGACTGTCCGGAGAGCGCGGCAACTAGACCAATCTTAATGGGTTCCGCAGCCATCGCGGAGCGCCCGACAAGGCTCCCCAAGGCGACCCCGGCAGGAAGAGCAAGAGCTTGGCGGCGCGTGAGACGTGTCGGCATGTGAGATACTCCCCTTCAGATTTTGCTATGGAGGACTCTTGCGCTGGCGCGGGCCAGCTTCATATTTGCGGCTGTGAACAAAAAGCTACGGCGCTCTCGGCGCCCAAGTCCATGCTTAAGTCCATGCCCGATTTCTAGCAAACGGTATGCCACAACCAGGGAAATCACAAACAGAAGCATCAATTTGATCCCTGATTTCAAGTCCGAAAACACCCGCGATACTGCATTTATTCCGCGCATCATGCCACCGCAGCGCTTTCTGTCCGTCAGGTTTTTTGGGCGTCCCAGATCACCACCCGTATCGGGGTCGGGTTGAACCCGTTGCAGGGATTGTTGACCTGCGGACAATTGGAGATGACGAACAGCACGTCCATGTCCGCCGTGACATCGACGTAATTTCCGGGCGCCGAGATGCCGTCGACCACCGTGAACGCGCCGGACGGATCGATCGGCACATTCATGAAGAAATTCAGGTTGGAAACAATATCGCGCTTCGTCAAGCCATGCTTGGAGAGTTCGAGAATGAAGTTCTCGCGACAGGCATGCTGGTATTTGGTCTCCTCCCCAAAGCGCACCGCGTTGCTTTCGCAGGAACAACACCCCGCCGACGTATCGTGGCGTCCGCAGGAATCGGCGGTCAGATGGGCCATTACCCGGCCCTTGTTCGAGATCAGTTGCGTTCCAAGCTCGATATAGGCCGAGCCCTGAACCCGCAGCGTGTCCTGGCTGCTGTAGCGCTCCGCCGGATCCTCGGCACAGTACAGCAGTGCATCGACCGCCTGTTGTCCCTCGCTGTCGATGATCCGCAAGGTCTGTCCCTGCTTCAGCAGACGCGACCAGGGCCGCTCTGCCGGAATATCATGGGAATAGACAGCGTCGGACAGATGCGGTGCCGATGATGCGAGACCAGTCATGGAAGCGTCTCCTCAGGCGTAGAGCCGATCGGTGAATTCAAAGGCGCGGACGATTTCCGGCGATGTGGTCCGGCAGGCATCGTCTGGTTTCGCTGACGGCGCGCGGTAGCGAATGAGCGTGACGGGATCGGCTGCCGCCGGCCGCGCGGGGTCGAGCGGATGGGCACAATTTGACAGCACCAGCACCAAATTCATCTCGGCGCGCAGATCGACGAAATCGCCCGGCCGCTTGCGGCCGGACACCCACAGGAAGCGGCCGCTATCGTCGAGCGAAACCGGCGCGAAGAATGTCACACAGGGTGGAATATCCCGAAGGCCGAGCCCGACCTTGGCCGCGGCGGCCAAAAAATTCTCCTGCGTGTTGCGCGTGACCGCGCCGAACGCGGCCCGTGTCGAGGCCGGCGTCGATCCCCCGACCAGCAGATCGTGGGCGCCGCTGGTATCCTCGATCAGCGACAGGAACACCCGTCCCATGTCGGACAGCAGCACGCGGCCTTTCGAGACCGCGGCACTCCACTGTACTTTGACCGTGTCGGCGCAATTGACCCGCTCGGAGGTGTCTTCCTCGCGCCAACCGATCAGCGCGACACTGGCGCGGCCGGAATCGTCCACGATCCGAAGCGCTTCGCCGCGTTTTAATCGGACCGTGGTGTACCAGCCGGCCTGGACCTGCTCACGGCTTATCACCGCATCCGGCGAGATCGGAGTGCCGCCGAGCGGCGTCGCGTCCGGCAAGCCCTTTGGCGTCAGTTCCTGTCCCGCCGCCCGCAGTTCTTCGTAGCGTCGCCGATTGGCCTCGGAAATCTCTTGCTTGGTCTGTGCCGTGGTCATGCGTCGCTCCGACTTTATTTATTGTTCGGCGATCGAGAAATGCGCCTCGACCGGCTTTCCCGCCTTGCCGTTGATCGGCAGGATGTCCTGCGGACAGGCGGAAAACGCGATCACCAGATCCATCTCGGCGCGCAGGCGAACGTAACTGCCGGGCACCGGCCGCGGCGGCGCTTCGAAGCCGAGTTGGCCATCGGGCTTCCAGGGAATGTTCATGAACAGATTGAGCGGGCTCGGCACTTCGGCCGGCTCCAGGCCTAGCTCACGCATTCCTGCGAAGAGATTATCCGTGCAATTGTCGTGATAATCCTCCACGCCAAGAAACGCATAGCGATAGCGGTCGCACGCCGCGATCAGCGTGTCGTGAATGCCGCCCGACGTATCTTCGGTCAGTGTCAGGATCGGCCGGCGCTTGTTGGTGCGCAGGATATCGCCGGGTTTCGGTATCAAATGCAGGCTGTGCGCCCGCGTATGCTCGTTCGACATGAACTCGCCGAGGTCGGCGCGATTGAAGGCCCAGGTATCGACCACCTGCTCGCCATGGGTATTGATGACGGTGACGACTTGCCCGGCCGCGACAAAGGCCGCCTTGCCGCGCCGTGCCGGAATTTCGATAAGAGATTGGGTCATGGCTGGCACCTCACGTCCGCACGGCGATCATGTCGATCTCGATGATCCCGCCGCGGGCGAGACCGGTCACGCCAACGGTTGTCCGGGCCGGACGTTTGTCGGCCGCGAAATAGGTCGCGTAGATCTCGTTCATCTTCGCATAGTCGCCGTTGAAATCGGTCAGGAAGATGCGCACGCAGACGATGTCGGCCAGCGTCAACCCGCACCCTTTCAGCACACGGGTCAGATTATCCATCACCTTGTGCGTCTGGGCCTCGATGCCCGGAGGAATCGGGAGCGCATCGTCGTCCGGATCGGTCGCAAGTTGTCCCGTCACGAACACAAAGCCGCCCGCTTCGACCGCGTGGCTGTACGGCGCGACCGGTTTCGGCGCATCGGGCAACAGATGAAAGATGGGATGCATGGTAGAGGTCCTCCTGATCGTTTTTCTTAGCGCCTGCCGCCAGCGATATCCCCAGCGTAGCGCTGAATGAACTGGCGGGCGCGTTCCGTCTCGGGATTGGAGAAAAACTTTTCCGGCGATCCGGTTTCGACGGCTTTTCCGCGATCAAGAAACAGCACGCGGGTCGCGGCGTCACGCGCGAAAGCCATTTCGTGGGTAACGATCACCATCGTCATGCCTTCACGGGCAAGCTCCCGCATCACGACCAGCACTTCGCCGACGAGTTCGGGATCGAGCGCGCTGGTGGGCTCGTCGAACAGCAGCAGATCCGGACGCATCGCCAGCGCCCGCGCGATGCCGACGCGCTGCTTCTGCCCGCCCGATAATCGTGCCGGAAATGCATCGCACTTTTCGCTCAAGCCGACTTTGGCCAGCAACGCCATCGCCTCGTCGCGCACCTCGGCCTTTGGCCGCCGCTGCACCTGGACCGGCGCTTCCATCAGATTTTGCAGCACCGTCAAATGCGGCCACAGCGCAAAATGCTGGAACACCATGCCGATGCGCGTCCTGATCTTTGACAGGTCGCGGTCGCCCATGACGGTCCCGGCATTGTTGATGCCGACCCGCTCGCCGTTCAAATAGATCTGCCCGGCATCCGGACGCTCGAGCCAGTTGATACAGCGCAGCAAGGTCGATTTGCCCGAGCCGGACGGGCCGAGCACGCAAACCGTCTCGCCCTTGTCGACCTGAAAGCTGACATCGGAGAGAACTTCATTGTCGCCAAAATGCTTCGACACGCCGGCCACATCGAGAACTTTGTTGGTTTCTGCCATCGCGCGCTCCTATCGGCGTGCTTCGGCGACGCGGCCGATCGAACTTATCCCGGCCTCGATCACCAGACAGAGCCCCCAATACAGGAACACCGCGGTGATGAAGGCTGCGAATGGAATATAATGCCGCGACTGGATCGAACTGGCGGCGTGCGTCAGTTCCGGCAGTGCGATGATGGTCAGGAAGGCGCTGTCCTTGACGATCTGGATCATCTGATTGCCGATCACGGGTCCCGCCGACAGCAGCAGCGGCGGCAGGATGATACGGCGAAACAGCTTAAGCTCCGAAAAGCCGAACGCGATGCCGGCCTCGATCGGCTCGCGCGGCTGCACCGCCCAGGCGCCGCGCAAAATCTCCGCCATGTAAGCCGTGTTGTAGATGATCAGCGCCGCGAGACCTGAGCTCCAGTTGTCGAGCCGCAGGCCCAGCGACGGCAGGCCGTAATAGATGATGTAGGCGAACAGCAGGAACGGCACGCACCGCATGCCATCGACGAACAGGTGCGCCAGACCCGAAATAACCGGCCGCTTCGACATCAGCGCCGGCGTCAGAAGGAAACCCAATAGCAGCGCCGCGATCGCCGACAGCGTCGATAATATCGCGGTGTTGGCAAGCCCGCTCAGCAACAACGAGCGTTCGCTCCAGACAATGCCGAAGTCGCGGATCATGCCAGCGCCTCAGCGGCCGTCTGGCGCCGCTCGATCCAGCGCTGCAACGACACCAGCGCGAACACGATCGGCACATAGATCGCAATCGCCACCAGAAACGGCGGCAGCGGCTCATAGGTCTGGGCGCCGATCCTGACCGCGGCGCGGGTGATGTCGACCACGCCGACCACCGCAAGCACCGGCGTGACCTTGATCAGCAACGACATTTCGTTGACCAGACCGGGAAGACTGACCCGCACGATCTGCGGCAACACGATCCGGCGAAAGCGCTGCACAGCGTTCATGCCGACGGACTGCGCGGCCTCGTACTGGTCCTTGGGAAAATTCATCAGCGCAGATCGCCATACTTCGCAGTTGAACGCCGACGTACTCATGACCAGCCCAAGGATCGCAGCCGAGACCGGGCTCATCGGCACGCCGATATTGGGAAGCGCGAAAAACAACAGCAGCAGCAGCGTGACCAGCGGCGTCGCGCGCAGCATGCTGACATAGATGACAACGATCCGGGCGAGGACCGGCAACATTGGCCCAGCGGATCAACGCCAGGCCAAGGCCGATCGGCAGCCCGATCAGGATGCCGATCGCTGACAATGTTATTGTCACGATGGCACCCTGAAAGATGGCTGCGATGTCGCCGCCGTTCATGACAGACCGGTTCTGCCAGTCCGGCCGTTAGAACTGCGGTTCAAACGAGGTCGGCAGGTTCGGAAACGCTTCGCCAAACCACTTCTTCTGGAGTTCGGCAAACCGGCCGCTGGCCTTTTCCTTGGCGATGAAGTCGTTCAGGAAGGCCAGCAGTTCCTTGTTGTCCTTTGCGACGGCCCAGGCCGGGAATGACGGACCCGAGACAGCCTGACCGACCTCGAAGATCGGCTTTTCGGCTACCAGCGTTTGCAGGTTGATGACGGTGTTGACGACGTAGTCGAGCCGGCCGAGCGCCAGATCCTGATAGGCCTCGGGATAAGACGTATATTCGACGACCTTGCCGAGCTTGCCGCCCTCCTTCTCGAGCATCGTGCCCAATTCAGGCAGACGAGCCAGCAGCGCGCTGCCGGCCTGAACACCGACGGTCTTGCCGTTCAGGTCCTTGATCGAATTGATCGACTTGTCGTCCTTGCGCTTGACGTAATAGTGCGTGGCGTCCGCAATCGGGCTGGTGAAATCGAGCGACTGCTTGCGCTCCTTGGTGATGATCACGGCGGTGATGGCGGCGTCGTATTTGCCGGTGCTGACGCCGGCCAGAATGCCGGTCCAGGGCAGGATCTCCTGCTTGATCTCGAACGGCGCAACCTTGCGCATGTCTTCGATCAGTTCATTGTCGAAGCCGGTTGCCTTGCCGTCCTTGACGAATTCGAACGGACGGAAATCGTCTTCGGTCGCCACAATGAGACCGCGCTTCTTGATCTCTTCGAGGCCGGCGGCTTTCGCGTTGCCGATCATCATCGGCATGGCGAACAGCGCGGCCATCGAGCCGAGCAGCAGGCGCCGTGACAAGGAATTGGTGTAGGCGATCGAATGCATCTTCATGATCAGTCTTCCTCTCCGTTGAGTAATGGCCTGTCACAGCCAGCAGAATAAAATATGCGAAGTATCGCGGTCGTGGTGGTTCCTTCAGTCGAAGCTAAACCCATGTGAACGCAGATAGGGCGGGAACGCCGCGCCCTCTGCCTTGGCGGCCTGCCGGGCCTTATCCTCGGACCAGCCGTAAAAATCCGCCTCGCCGAATTCCGCGTTGGCGCGCTGCTGCTCCCGGGGGATGGCATGCAACGCATCGCGGCGGCGGTCGTAGCCGTCGATCGCCGCAGGAAGCGCGCTGTCATCGTAACGATCGCGATGCGTCGTGACCTGGCGCGGCAGGCGCAGGCTGACGTAACCCTCGCTTTGGGGATAGCCGAGGCAAAGTCCCGCCACCGGAAACACCAGATCGGGCAACCCGAGAATGGCGGCGACCTTGTCGACCTCGTTGCGAATGACGCTGATGGGGCAGACGCCGAGCCCGGCCGATTCCGCGCACAGGATCATGGTCTGCATCGCCAGCGCCGCATCGACGCTGGCGTTGAAAAAGCCTTCCAGCGTGCCGTTGCGCACCGGCTTGCCGCGCAATTCGCCGATGCGTTGCAGCCGCCTTGCATCGCCGAGAAACACGAAGAACACCGGCGATATGCCGATCCAGGGCATGCTCGGAAACAGCTTGCCGATCGCGGCGCGCTGCGTGGCATCCGTGACCCGCAGGATCGACGCTTGCTGGAAATCCGATTTGGCCGATGTGCTCAGGGCCGCGGCGACAAGCAGATCGAGCAGACTGTCGCTCGGGATCACGTCGCTGTAACGGCGCACGGTCTTTCGCGC
Organism: uncultured Alphaproteobacteria bacterium; assembly: GCA_963790595.1. Classification (GTDB taxonomy): domain Bacteria; phylum Pseudomonadota; class Alphaproteobacteria; order Rhizobiales; family Xanthobacteraceae; genus Bradyrhizobium. The sequence continues at coordinate 181,526 of CAWBPE010000011.1, forward strand.
GAGCACGCGACGGATGAACTCGTTGTCATCAGCCCCCTCGCCGGACGGGCCGCCATCGCCAAAACGCCGTTCGATCGCCTCCGCAAAAGCCGACATCAGTTCGAACCCCAACCGGCCCCGACCACGGGACTCATCGGCGGTTGCGCCGTGCCTGGCATTGCCAGTTTTTGGACAGGTGAGACGTTCATCGCCAACTCCACTCAAGGTTCACGAACCCTGGGAATTGGCACAGACCAAAGACGTGCCAATTCCTGGCCACTGAGGTCTCCCGGGATTTTATCCCGCCGTGCCCTGCGCAGATTTCTCCTGCTCAGGCGGCAGCTCTTGGACCAGCCATCGAAGCCGATGCGGAACCCTAGCCACCAACTCAATGCAGGGTATGGAGCAAAGGACATGCCAGACCTGGCGGACGGCGGCGTGGAGGGCGTTTTGCCTCATGGCTCCGGCCGGCTTGATTGTGACGATCTAGCCAGCGCCTAGGGATTGCGGGAGAAAATCCTCTCCCCAGCCTGTCGTCAGCACACAAAAATGCGAAGAGTACTTCGCATTTTGATCGCGACGCCGGGCCCACGCCGACATCCACCCGGTGACGCTGCTGCTTTTGGGGCACGGATGCACAGATTGTAATCGCCTCGACCGATACGCCGGCGATCACTTCCCTGAATCGGCGGCTTTCCCTGCGTTCGCGTCATCTGAACTTGCAGCCACAATGCGCTGCATCATCGCAATCAGCCGCTTTTGCTCCGGCTTGCTCAACTCCGCCACGGTTTCACGGTGCGCCGCACGCGCCGCGGCTTCCATCTGGCGCAGCAACGCCGCACCCGACTTGGTCAGCCGGCAAATCTGCGCCCGGCGATCCCGGTGATGGACCGAGCGTTCGATAAACTTGCGGGATTGCAAGCGCTTAAGCGCGCCGGTGGTGGTGGTGCGGTCGAGCACGACATCGGCCGCCAGGGTGGTCTGGTCGGCGGTTCCGCGCCGGGCCAGGGCGGACAGCAGGCTGTACTGCAGCGGCGTCACGTCAAAGGCCGCGCATTTCTTCTGAAAAAGCGCGACATGGATTTGATGCAACCGCCGGATCAGAAATCCCGGCCGTTGGCCGAGCGGCCAGGAGTTGCTGCTCTTTTGCACCGGTTTCTTCGCCATCTTTAACCACTCTGTCCTTGCTTAGGCTGCATGAATTTGATGCAATCTATGGCATGATAGTTGCTGTATGAAAATGCGAAGCATACTTCGCAATTAGCCGGCGGCCCTTGCCGCGCTAACGATAGGAGATCGGCCATGTCTGTAAGCACCACATTCGACCTGCTTCTGCGCGGGGGACGCGTCATCGATCCGGCCTCAGGCATCGACGGCCTGAAGGACGTCGCCATTCGCGGAGGCAAGATCGCTGCCATTCAGTCCGATATCCTGCCGACCAGCGCCAGGGAAGTCGTGGACGTCACCGACAAGATCGTGCTGCCGGGGCTGATCGATACCCACGCCCATGTCTATCAATATGTCACCGGCCGCTTCGGCGTGAACGCCGACATGGTCGGCGTCCAGTCCGGCGTCACCACGCTGGTCGATCAGGGCGGGCCGTCCTGCATGACGCTGCCCGGCTTCCGGCATTTCATCGCGGAAAAGGCGCTGTCGCGCACTTACGCGTTTCTCTCGGCCTATTTGGTCGGCGGCCTCGAGGGACATTACTATCCCAACCTCTACAGCCCCGACGGCGTCGATATCGATGCCACCGTGAAAGCGGCGGTCGCCAACCGTGACCTGGTTCGCGGCATCAAGGCCCATGCCGAGATCGGCGGCTTTGCGCGCTGGGGCATTCGCGTGATCGAGATGGCGGCCGAGATCGGACGTCGCGCCGACCTCCCGGTCTATGTGCATTTCGGACAGCTCTGGGGACTGCCGGAAAGCGGCAACAATGGCGAGGACGTCGATACGATTCTGGAGCGGGTGATTCCGCTGCTGCGCTCCGGCGACGTGCTGGCCCATCCGTTCACGCGTCATCCCGGCGGCTTCGTCAATCGCGAAGGCGAAGTGCATCCGGTCATTCAGGCCGCGCTCGATCGCGGATTGCGGGTCGATGTCGGCCACGGCAGCCACTTCTCCTACCGCCTCGCCCGCAAGGCGATCGCCGCCGGCATCATTCCGACCACGCTCGGCGCCGACATCCACGGCTACAACACCCATGTGCCCGCGCCGGCCGGAACGCCGGATGAGCATGTCGACGACGAGAACCATCCGTTCGCCGGCCAGGCGAAATTCAGCCTGGTGCAGGCGATGAGTTCGATGATGGCGCTCGGTCTGACGCTTGAGCAGGTGGTGCCGATGGTGACATCGCATCCCGCCGAAATGCTTGGGCTTTCGGACATCATCGGCGCATTGCGGCCGGGCATGGATGCCGACGTCACCGTGCTCACGCAAAAGCCCGGCCGCTATATCCTGCGCGACAATGAAAAGACGGAAGTGGTCGCGGACAGTCTGCTGCAACCGGCGTTCTGCCTGCGTGCCGGTGTGCGTCACGACGCCGTCGCGCCGATCCTGCCGCGCGCGGTGGCGGCGTAACTGCGGGACCGTGGAGACGACCATTGATGTCTCACGCTGAAAGCGAACCTCCTTCGAACGCCTCGCCCGGCACCAAACAAGGTGTCGGGGCGCGGATGCTTCGCAAGGAAGACGATCGCTTCATGCGCGGGCGCGGCCAATACGTCGCCGACATCCGGCTTGCGGGCCTGCAGGACGTCGCCTTCGTCCGCAGCCCGCTGGCGCATGCCCGGATCAAAGCCATCCACGTCCCGGAGCGCTATCGCGACGTGGTCTTCACGGCCGCGGACCTCGATCGGGATCAAGCCGATCCGGGCCGTCTCCGGCCTGCCCGGTTTCAAGATATCCGAGCAGCCAATACTCGCGACCGGCAAGGTGCGCCATGTCGGCGAACTCGTCGCGATGTGCGTGGCGCCGACGCGGGCCGAGGCCGAAGATATCGCAGCTTCCGTGACGCTGGATCTCGAAGAACTGCCCGCCATCCACGACATGCTCGCCGCGCGCGAGCCCGGCGCCGCGCTGGTCCATGAACATTGGGGCGACAATGTCTTTCTTGAAAGCTCTTTCGAGGTCGATATCACGAAGGCATTCGATGCGCCGATCAAGGTAACGCGCGAACTATCGACCGCGCGCCAGTGCATGTCGCCGCTTGAGGGACGCGGCGTGATCGCGACCTTCGATCACCGCCTCGATCAGCTCACGCTTTATACCGGCTCGCAGATGCCGCACATCGTGCGCAACGGCCTGTCGGATTGCATGGGCATGGATCAGGGCCAGATCCGTATCGTATCGCCCGATATCGGCGGCGGGTTCGGCCACAAGGGAATTCTGCTGCCGGAAGAAGTCTGCCTTTCCTGGCTCGCGATGCGCAAAGGCTATGTCGTGCGCTGGATCGAGGACCGTCGCGAACATCTGATCGCGAGCGCCAATTGCCGCGAGCATCACTACAAGATCACGGTCTATGCCGATCGCGACGGCCGTCTGCGCGGCATCGATTGCGAAGCGACCGTCGATTCCGGCGCTTATTCGTCCTATCCGTTCTCCGCCTGCCTCGAAGCGGCGCAGGTCGCCAGCATCCTGCCCGGTCCTTACGTGATGCCGGCCTATCGCTGCCGAACCTTCTCGGCCGCGACCAACAAATGCCCGATCCTGCCGTATCGCGGCGTTGCCCGCACCGGCGTCTGCTTCGCGCTGGAGATCATGCTGGATGCGGTTGCCGTCGCCGCCGGGATTGAGCCCGGCGAAGTGCGGCTGCGCAACCTGATCCAGCCGGATCAGATGCCGTTCGACAACATCACCAAGAAACATTTCGACAGCGGCGACTACCCGGAAGCGATGAACCGCGCGCTTGCGGCGATCGATATTCCGTCCGTGCGATCGCGCCAGCGCGCCAAGGAGCCGGATGGGCGGCTGATCGGCGTTGGCCTGTCGATCTATTGCGAACAGGCCGCGCATGGCACGTCGGTCTATGCCGGCTGGGGCATTCCGATGGTGCCAGGACACGAGCAGGCCACCGCGCGCATGACGCCGGACGGCGGACTCGAACTGCGCGTCGGCGTCCACTCGCACGGCCAGGGCCTTGAAACCACGCTCGCCCAGGTCGCGTACGAAATCCTTGGCATCGAAACCAAGCTGATACGCGTCGTGCATGGCGACACTGCCATGACACCTTACTCGACCGGCACCTGGGGCTCGCGATCAATGGTCATGGCCGGTGGCGCGGTTGCGACCGCCTGCATCGAGATCGCTGAACGCGCAAAAAAAATCGGCGCCAAGCTACTTCAACTCGACCCAGCGATCGTGACGTTGCGCGATGGCCGGGTGTGCGGACCCAACAGCAGCATCGGTCTCGCGGAAATCGCACACACCTGGTATCGGCGCCCGCAGGATTTGCCGTCCGATGTCGATCCCGCCGGACTGGAATCAACCACCGGCTACAAACCGCAACGCGACAGCGGCACCTTCAGCTACGCCGCCCATGCCGTGACCGTCGCGGTCGACCCTGACCTCGGCGAGGTCGAGATTCTCGACTACGTCATCGTTGAAGACGGCGGCGTGCTGGTCAATCCGATGATCGTTGACGGCCAGATCTACGGCGGTCTCGCACAGGGCATCGGAACGGCGCTCTACGAGGAAATGCCGTTCGACAGCGCCGGCCAGCCGCTGGCGACCACGCTCGCCGACTATTTGCTGCCGGGACCGGCCGAAGTCCCCGAGCCGCGTCTCGATCACATGGAGACCCCCTCGCCCTACACGATGTTCGGCGTCAAGGGCGTCGGCGAAGGCGGCGCCATCGCGCCACCGGCCGCGATCACCAACGCCGTGAACGATGCGCTGCGCCCCCTCGGGGTTGAGCTGTTGCATTCGCCGATCTCGCCGCGCCGGATTGTCGAGGCCATGCTGGCGGCGCGTGATGCGGAAAGATCCTCGGCATGAAAGCGGCAGCGTTCGCCTATGAACGTCCCACCGATCTGAATACGGCGCTGGCCCTGATGGCTGGGGCAGACGGAACGATCAAGATTATCGCCGGCGGCCAGTCATTGGGCCCGATGCTCAATTTGCGGCTGGTCGAGCCGGACACCATCATCGACATATCCGGGCTTGCCGAATTGAAGCGCGCCGAGCGCGACGGCGATGAACTCGTGATCGGCGCCTGCGTGACTCATGGCGATATCGAGGATGGGCGGATACCCGATGTCACGCGTGGCGCCATGCAGCGGGTGGCGAGCGCCATCGCTTACCGAGCCGTCCGCAATCGAGGCACCATCGGAGGCTCACTCAGCCATGCCGATCCCGCTGCGGACTGGGTTTCGTCGCTGTCGGGAATGGGAGCAAGGGTCACGCTGCGAAGTGCGGCGGGGATGCGCAATCTTCCCATCGAGAAATTCATCACCGGCGCGCTTGAATCCGCGCTGCAGCCTGGCGAAATCGTCGAGGCCGTGCGGGTGCCCGTCATGACGCCGTCGGCGCGGTGGGGTTACGTCAAGGCCTGCCGCAAGATCGGCGAATTTGCCCACGCCATCGCCGCGGTCCTGATCGACCCGGAGCGGGCAACGGCGCGGGTTGTGCTGGGCGCGCTGGAAGCAGCGCCCATCGTTCTGAGCGACGCGTCGGCACTCTTTGGTGGACGCGTCACCGGCGACTTCAAACAGCATTTCGATCCGCGCGTAGCCGACGCCGTGCTGATCAAAGCCGGTGTCGCAAACGCGGTCGACCGGCATATCCATGTCGCGGTGCTGGGCCGCGCAATTAACGAGGCAGCGGCGTGACCATGATCGGGCTCACCGTCAATACCCGTCCGGTCAAGGCTTCGGTCGAGCCCCGCACCCACCTGGCTGATTTCCTGCGCGACAATCTCAATCTGACCGGCACGCATCTCGGCTGCGAACACGGCGTGTGCGGCGCGTGCACCCTGCTGCTCGATGACATGCCGGTTCGTTCCTGCATTACCTATGCGGTGGCCTGCGACGGCGCGCGGGTGACCACCATCGAAGGGCTCGATGATGACGAGATCGCCACCGAGCTTCGCGCCGCCTTTACCCGCGAACACGCCCTGCAATGCGGCTACTGCACGCCGGGGATGCTGATCGCCGCGCGCGATCTTGTGATGCGACTGCCGACTTCCGACGAGCGCAGCATCCGCATCGGCATGAGCGGCAATCTCTGCCGTTGCACCGGGTACGTCGGCATTGTGCGGGCGGTACGCACGGTGATCGACCAACGGCGCGAGCGTGGCATCACACCGATCCCCGGTGGCGGGCGGCAGGCGCTCGGTCCGGCGGGATCGGGCAACGCGTCCAATCCTGTTGTCTCGGCTACATCAGCACGAGCGGCGGCGAAGGCCGAAACGCCGGACGACATCAGCGCCGCGATGGCTATCCCTGACTTTACGCCCGCGAAGGTTTTCAAGGACCAATTCACGGTGGCTTTTCCGCCAGCGAAAGTCTTCGACATGCTCGGCGACGTCGCGCAGGTCGCTGCCTGCCTGCCTGGCACGTCGCTGATCGGCACGCCGACGCCGGAGCGCGTGGAAGGCATGATCCGCGTCAAGCTCGGGCCGATCTCGGCCAACTTCCGCGGCGCCGCGCGTATCGAGCGCGCCCCCGAAGACCTCACTGGCCGGATCGTCGGGATGGGCAGCGATCAGCGCAGCCGGTCTTCGACCCAGGGTGAGATCCGCTATCAACTCGTGCCGATCGAACAGGGCGCGGCCACGCGCGTCGAACTTTCGATTGGCTATAGCCTCAAGGGAATGCTGGCGCAGATCGCGCGCGACGGCCTGGTGCGCGATCTCGCCGCCCGACTGACGGCTGACTTCGCACGCAATCTCGACCGCCATCTTTCGGGCGTTCCGATCGACGGAGCGGCTGACGGATCACAGGATCTAAACGGGGTATCTTTGCTGATCGGATTTTTGCGCAGGCGTGCACAGGAGGCCATACGACGCATCTTGGGCCGATGAAGATCGCATCCCTTGGTACAATTCTTGCTGCGCTTTATCTGAATTTTTTTTGCAACGGAGGGCGTCATGACAGATTCAGAACTACGGGCTGACGTACATAGTATTGAACCTATCCCTGACTCAGACCGCGACTCGACCGGCATTCAGCAGATGTGGATCTGGGCCGGCGCGAACATCGCACCGGTCAACTGGGCGCTGGGGGCGCTCGGCATCATTCTCAAACTCGGCCTGTGGGAAACCATTTGGGTCATCGTCATCGGCAATTTGTTCGGTTGCGCGATCTTCGCCGCGTTCACGGTGATGGGCCACAAGACCGGCGTCAATCAGATGGTGCTGAGCCGCTCCGCCTTCGGACGCCGCGGCGCTTATCTGCCGAGCTTGTTGATGTTCCTGATGACGCTGTGCTGGATCGGGGTGAACACCTACTTCCCGGTCAAGATATCGACCGCGATCCTGGCGCAGTTCGGAATACCGGATTCGCTGCTGGTGACCTTCATCATCATCACCCTCGTGATGGTGATCCAGGTCTGGATTGGCATCTATGGCTTCTACGCGATCCGTACGTTTGAAAAATACACCGTGCCGGTGACCGTCGCCATCATGGTGCTGATGAGCGTGCTGGCGTGGAGCCAGCCGGGAATCGTTAACTGGAACCTGACCAGCACCCTTCCGCCGGGCGCGCATCTGGCGATGATAACGCTGCTGATGACGGCGATCGGCGTCGGCTGGGGCATCTCCTGGGTGACCTGGGCTTCGGATTACTCACGCTTCGTGCCGCGCAGCGTCTCCTCGAAGTCGGTCTTTTGGTACAGCTATATCGGCATGTATGTTCCGTCGGTGTGGCTTGCCGTCCTTGGCGCGACGATCGCGAGCGTTACACTGGACACCGATCCGGCCAAGATGGTCAGCGCGGTGTTCGGCGGCGTCGCGAGCCTCCTGGTGCTGCTGATGGTGCTGCACGGTCCGATCGCGACCAATATTCTGAACGTCTATTCGGCGGCGCTGGCCGCGCTCAGCATGGGTGTGCGTCTATCGCGGACCTCGCTGGCGTTGATTGTCGGTGTTATCGGCTATCTGGTTACAGTCTACTTCATCTTCGCGCCATCGTTCGCCAAGGCGTTCGACAACTGGATGATCAGTCTGCTGCTCTGGATGAGTCCCTGGGCAGGCGTCGTGATGGCTGACTTCTTCATCAAGCGGAAAAGCCAGATCAACGTTCCTGAACTCTACGCTTCGCCGGAAACCAGCATCTATGGCGACATCAACTGGGGCGGTATCATCGCGTTCCTGGTTGGCCTGGTTGCCGGCTGGTCGGTGGAAGACGGGCTCGTCCCGCTGTTGCAGGGACCGATCTCCGGAATGCTCGGGGGCGCGGATCTCAGCTGGCTGTTCGGTATCGTCGTCGCCGGAGCTTTATATCTGGTTATTGGCGGACGAACGGTGACTGCGCCTTCGGTCGCGATGACCGGAGCTGAATGACGGACGAGAATTCCCTGCGAATGCCAAACGCGCAGGGAATTTTCGGCTCATAACAGGGGTTCATAAGCGAAAGGCAGGCTTGTAATACAAACCCGACAGGCCTGCCGCCGCTGATGATCCCATTTGCACGACATAACAGGGGACGTGATGTCTTATCTAGCTCTGAAGCGTATTGCCGTGACGAACTCGATCATGGGTGCGACGGCCATATGTCTGTCCATGACGACAGTGCACCAAGCAGCGGCCGAACCGGCAAGCTGCCCCTCCCCGATTCCGCTGGGCCTGACCACCGCCCTCACCGGCAACACGGCGCTGCTCGGCACGCAGGCGCGCAATGGCGTCGAATTCGCGGTCGATGAAATCAATGCCAATGGCGGCATCGGCGGCAAGAAGCTGGCGCTGGCCACGGAAGACACCGGCGCTTCCAGCACCGACGCCCTGAACGTGATGAACCGCATTCTCGAGGGCAAGCCGATTGTCGTGTTCGGATCCATGATCAGCCCGCATGTGTTCGCGCAGACCGAGGTGGTCACCAAATCGGAAACACCTTTCCTGGTCGGCGCCACCAATGCGAAAGTCACAGCCCAGGGCAGCAAATGGCTGTTCCGCACCCACGTGCATGACGGACAGCTTGCCGATCTCATTCCGGAATATCTGGTCAAATCGCTCGGCAAGACCAAGCCCGGCATCATGGCGGTGGCCGACGATTACGGCCTCGGCGCTTCCAAGGGGATTCAAGCCTCGCTCGCCAAGCTCAAGGTCGCGCCGGTTGCCGTAACCTCCTATGCGCCATCCGACAAGGACATGAGCGCACAGCTGCTGGAGATCAAGGACAAGGGCGCCGACAGTTTGATTCTGTTCGGCCGCCCCGCCGACGTGACTTTGGTGATCAAGCAGATGAACGATCTCGGCATCAAGCTGACCACGATCGGCAATGCCAGCATCGTGGCGCAGACCACCCTCAACAACCTCTCAGCCGCAGAAGCTGACGGCGGCTACGCCATTGGCGGCATGATCCCGCAGACCTCCACCGATCCGAAAATCCTCGATTGGGCCAAGCGCGTTCAGGACAAATACAAAGTTCCCGCCGACAATTTTACGGTGTCGTATTACGACACGGTTTATATGCTGAAATCGATCATCGAAAAGGTTGGCTGCGACAAACCGGCGATCCGCGATGCCTTCGCGGCCACCAAGGACTGGAAGGGCATGCTGATCTCCTACCAGGCCGATGCCGCGGGCGATTTGGCTCACACGCTCGGGATCTATCGCAACAAGGGCAAGACGCCTGAGTTGATCGGCCCGATCAAAGAAAGCGGATACTGATCCCTTCATGGGCCAGCTCGTCGTCAACGGCCTGGCGCTCGGGAGCATTTATGCTCTCGTCGCCCTTGGCCTGCTGCTGATCTTCAACACGGTACAGATCGTCAACTTCGCGCAGGGACAGTTGCTGATGCTGGGCGCCTTCGTCGGCATCAGTTGCGCGGTCACGCACGAATTGCCAATCGCCGCGGCCTGGGCCATCACCATGGTGGCGATGGCGCTGGTCGGCATCGTGTTCATGGTGCTGGTCTATTTTCCGCTGCGCGGGCGCCCGGCATTTCTGGTGATCCTGACGACGATCGCGATGGGTATCGTGCTGGAAAATCTCGCACTGATTATTTGGGGGCCGCTGCCGGTCTCACTACCCTCGCCGATCCACGGGCCGCCGCTGCGCTTCGCGGGCGTCGTCATCTCGATGCATCAGCTCTTTATCTTCTGCACGCTCGCGGTGATCCTGCTGCTGCAGTTCCTGTTACTGACCAAAACCCGGTTCGGGATCCTGATGCAGGCGACCGCGCAGGACCTGCACACCGCACGGCTGGTCGGCATTCCCGTTAACCGCACCATTGCCGTCGCCTTTGCTTTCGGCGCGGTCTTGTCGGGCATCGCGGGGTTGTTGGTCGCGCCGATTTTCCTGGCGGAACCGACCATGGGCGGCAGTCTCGGCTTGAAGGGTTTTGTCGTCAGCGTGATCGGCGGATTCGGCAATTTGCCGGGCGCGGTCATTGGCGGATTATTCCTCGGCCTGATCGAGACCTTTGGCGCGCGTTACATCTCGTCCAATTTTCGTGATGCCTATGCCTTCATTGTCATGATCGCCGTTCTCATCGCCTGGCCCCGTGGCCTGTTCGGCGAGAAAAGCAGCGAGAAGGTCTGAGATGAAAATCTGGCCCCTTCTCTCGGCGTGCGGTGCCGTCGCCCTGGCGGTTCCCGTTATCGCTCAGGATGGCTACATCATCCAACTGCTCAACATTGCCATTCTCAATGCGATTGTCGTGATCGGCCTGAATTTTGTGACGGGCTGGGCCGGCCAGATCAATTTTGGACAGGCTGCGTTCTACGGGCTCGGCGCCTACACGACCGCCATCGCGACCAAGGCCGGGCTGCCCTGGATCACGACGCCGTTTCTCTCGGCCATCGTGGTGATGGCGGCGAGCCTGATGCTCGGCCTGCCGACCATGCGGCTGCGGACTTACTATCTGGCCATGACCACCATCGGCTTTGGCGAAATCATCCGACTGATCATCGTGCATTGGGAGCCGGTCACCGGCGGCACCTCCGGCTTGCGGGCGATCCCGGGCATCAGCATCTTCGGCTTCGGGCCGGAGGGACAGGTGCAGCACTATTATCTCCTGGTCGCCATCCTGGCGCTCGCGATCCTGATCGCCACGCGCATTCGCCATTCGGTTCTCGGCCGCGCGATGATCGCGACCAAGGACAGCGAGATTGCCGCGGAGCAAAGCGGCGTCGATACCGTTCGCACCAAGCTGCTCGCCTTCATGATCGGCGCGGTCTATGCGGGCCTGGCCGGGTGTCTCTATGCATCCTCGATCCGGTTCATCAGCCCTGACAGTTTTTCCAGCATCCAGGCGGTCCTGCTGATGACCATGCTCATTGTCGGCGGCATGGGCTCGATCTTCGGCTGCGTTATTGGCGCGGTCGCGCTGACCATTCTGCCCGAGGCCCTGCGATTCCTCGGTCAGTGGTATCTCGTACTCTACGGCCTCGGCGTGATCGGCGTCATCGTACTCGCACCGGGAGGCCTGGCGTCGCTGGCAGCGCTCGTGCCGCACCGCCGGGCGAGCGTACATTGACCGCGGAGCCGATCATTTCAGCGCGGGGCGTGACGCGCCGGTTTGGCGGACTGGTTGCGCTTGACGGCATCGACCTCGACGTGCCCCAAGGCATTGTGCAGGCCATCATCGGTCCCAATGGTTCCGGCAAAACGACCCTGCTCAATGCGCTGAGCGGCGCCTCGCATGCCGACGCCGGCTCCATTCGCGTCGGCGGCCAGGAAATCTTTCGTCTCAAGCCGCACCGGATCGCGCGCCTCGGTCTGGCCCGGACGTTCCAGAATATCCGGATTTTCGATAATCTGAGCGTGATCGAAAATGTAAAAGTCGCAGCCGCCTGCAACAGCCCGACTTCGCTGTTCAACATCCTGACCGCGAACGCGCGGCATCGGAACAGCGAAGCCGATATCGATCGTAACGCGCGCGAGGCGCTTGACATCGTCGGCCTCGCCCGCCGCGCCGACGATCGCGCCACGCAATTGCCCTACGCGCAGCAGCGTCTGCTGGAGATCGCACGGGCGCTGGCATCGAAGCCTAGCGTTCTGTTGCTGGACGAACCGGCCGCGGGCATGAACATGACCGAAAGCATGACGCTGCTCGACACCATCGCCAAACTCAAAAGCAGCGGCATCACGATAGTGCTGGTCGAGCATAATGTGCGGCTGGTGATGGGCATCAGCGACCGGGTCACGGTGCTGGACTTCGGCAAGAAGATCGCCGAGGGCACGCCATCCGAAGTTCAGCGCAATCCGCAGGTGATCGAGGCCTATCTCGGCAGGCGGCACCGGCATGCTTAAGATCGACAATTTGCGAGTCTCTTACGGTCACATCGAAGTGCTGAAAGGTATTTCGTTCAGCGTCGAGATGGGTGAGATCGTCGCCCTGATCGGCGGCAATGGCGCCGGCAAGACCACCACGCTCAGCACCATCTCCGGACTGGTCCGCCCAACATCAGGCACCATCGCCTGGAAGGGCGAAAACATCCAGAACGCCGCGGTCGAAGCCATCGTCGGTTCGGGGCTCGCGCATTGTCCGGAGGGCCGGCGGATTTTTCCGGGCCTCACCGTGCTGGAAAATCTCATCACCGGCACGGCGGCGCGCCCGCACCGGAAGCGCGAGATCGACGAAGATCTCGCGCTGGTGTTCGATCTGTTCCCGCGCCTCAAGGAGCGGCTCAAGCAAGGCGGCTGGTCGCTGTCGGGCGGCGAGCAGCAAATGCTGGCGATCGGCCGCGCCTTGATGGGACGGCCGAGCCTGTTGATGCTGGACGAGCCCTCGCTCGGCCTCGCGCCGATCGTGATCGAGCAGGTGTTCGACCGGATCCTCGAACTCAACAAGCGCACCGGTCTCGGCGTGCTGCTGGTCGAACAGAATTCCGCGATGGCGCTGGAAATCGCGAGCCGCGCCTTCGTGCTCGAAACCGGCGTCATCACGCTGTCCGGTCCCTCCGCAGTCCTCGCCGACGATCCGCGCATCCGCGAGGCCTATCTCGGCGGCTGAGCATCAAGCGTGCTGAACCCGCTTGCCCGCGAGCACCGTTTCGGACGGGAACAGCCGTTGACGACCTGTGCGGACTCCCTTGTAATTATCGAGGAACTCGAACGTCCCCTCCCGCAACTCCATGATCGCCACATCGGCCGGCGCGCCCACATTGAGCGTGCCGCGGTCGTCGAAGGTCGGAAAGCAGCGCGCGGCATTGACCGTCGCACAGGCGATGATCTGGCTGAGCGGCATGCCGAACATCAGAAACTTCGACATCACGTTCGGCAGATCGACCACACCCGTGGTCTTCGACGTAAGGCCCCAATCGGTGGAGAACGTATCCGGCCACAGGCCCTGTTGGGTGGCTTTCTCGACCGAAGCCCAGTCGAAATGATCGGAAACGCCGTTGCCGAAGTCGAACAGGACGCCGCGCCGATGCGCGGCCATCACGTCCGGAAACAGGATTCCCCTGTCGTCCAGGATGCCATTCTTTCCCGGCGCGTAAATATGCGTGACAATGTCGCCGCGTTTGAGCAACGCCAGGATCGAACGGATCGGCGAATAATTCTGGCCGACATGGATCATGACCGGCAAGGCTCCGGCGGCTTCCTGCGCGCGGCGCAGCGCTTCGAGATCGTTGGCGTCCGCGACGCTCTCTGACAAGCGCGCCTTGACGCCGACAACGACATCGCGATTGCGTTCGATTGCGCCTCGCGCCAATGCGACATTGGCCGCATTGAGATCGTGCAATTCACCGGCCGGCGCGACAACGCCGGTGCGTGCGATGTTAACGAGGCAGCGGCCCATCTGCGGTGCGCCCCGCGCAATCGCGGCCACCGCGTCGATATTGTCGGCGCCGCCGGTGCCGGCATCGACCCAGCCGGTCACGCCGTCCTGCAGGATCATCGGCGGCCCTTCCTTGCTGCGGCCGGCATGGGTATGAATGTCGATCAGGCCCGGAGCCACGATCTTGCCGCGCGCATCGATCGTCTCGGTGGCGTCGCCCGCAATATTGGCCGCGACCGCAACGATCCTGCCGCCGGATATCGCGACATCCCGCGTCGCGTCGAGACTTACCGAGGGATCGATGACGCGCCCGCCTTTGATGATCAGATCGTAGGTCGCCGCGAATGCAGTTGGAATGCGAGCAAACAGCGCGGCAGCGCTGGTGGCGCAAACCAATTGGCGTCGGTTCATCATGGCCGATATCCTCCCTGGCCGAACTTTTGTAAGTCCGTTTTATGGCGACACGTTAGCCAGCGTTGATGACAAAGCCAGCGCCATCTGACCGGTCCGTCGCATGGCCCTATTCCGGGCCTGCACCGACAGGCGGGCCGCCGGGTGGCCGGTGCAAAAATGAAATCGACGCAAACGCGCCGATCCAGGAGCCCGCCGCGGCGAACGCGACATAGACCCAGTTCTCAGTGTAGCTGATCACCGCGTAGGAGGAGAGCAGGTACCAGATACTGCTCCAGCTCGCGGCCGGCACGCGCCGGCGAGCCACCACCGCGGCGGTAAACATCACATAGACCGCGTCGGTGGCAGCCGTTGCGACCACCACGGCGGCCGCAGTCAGTGGATCGATCGACACCATTTGTTTTTCTCCATTTGATCGATGATCGATCACATCCTCGCCAAAACATCTGCACCGCGGCAACACTTCGATGTGAACGCCGTGTCGGCGCAAAGCCGTTTCAATATCCGGCTGTTCGGGAATATCGGAATTCCATCGGGAGTCTTTCTGGCATTCGCGCTTATGCGCAACGGCAATGGAGACATCCGATGACCAAATTCACCATTATTGGTGCCGGCGTAATTCTATTAACAACGCTCGCAACACCCGTGTCCGCGATGGCCTTCGCACCGCCCAGCCGCTCGGTTGCGCCGGGAAGCGAGACGATGACCCGGCCGTGGTCGGCGCCGACAGGCCACCGCCAGCCTGGAATAGCTGACGTTCCGGCCTCGACCTCGCTCTCTCAACAGAGCCTCGACCCGGAAGACGCAAACGTAGAGCGCGCGATCAGAGGCGTTTGCCGGGGGTGCTAAACGCCGCCCCAAAAAGCCGCCCTAAATAAAACAGCGAGAAGATCGAAGGATCTTCTCGCTACATATTTTAATTTGATTCTCGAAACTCAGCGCAGGGAAATTTACTTCAGGCGCATTTATTTCGGCGGCCTGCCGCGTTTGGCAAATGTCAGTCCGCGCGAATCCGCCGAGCAGCGAAGCAGGCTTGCCCGCTTGAGGGCCTCGTTGCGTTCCGGCCCCGGGGGCATCAGGCGGGCTCGTTCCAATGCGTCCGCGGCGCGGATATCCCAGTCAATTCTGTCGGGCGAACGTTGCGTGTCTTTGTTCATGATCCAACTTGTTGCGAATTCTTAAAGCTCGTCAGAACGCCGCACAGAGCTGCCGGCTTTCACCAGACTCCAATAGGAACAGCGTTATTCCCACCAGCTAATGCTTTTATGACGCCCGAAATGGGAGCCGTCCGGCACTGGACGCAACCATCAGCTTCTCGACTTTTACGCCGCCGGATGAACCTTCCGATTCACGCTGCGCGCAACTCTCTTTTAGCAAGCTGAAGTGCCCGCGCCGAGTGCACACAGAGCACAGTCGCCAATTTTTTGAGCTATGCGAGCTTTCACAAGAAAGTTATCGAGGCTGGCCCTGGGCGGCTTCCCCACGATAGTACCGCCAATCGCCGGGTTGCCCGGGGACCGGCCCGCCCGCGCCGCGGCTAGCGTTCCGCAAAAGCCTTTTCGAGCACGAACTGGCCCGGCTCGCCGTGATTGCCTTCGGAAAAACCCTTCTCCAGCAGCAGCGTTCGTGTGTCCTGCACCAGCGCCGGGCTGCCACAGATCATGACGCGGTCATGCGCGGCTTCAAGCGGCGCCAGACCTGCATCGCTGAACAGCTTGCCGGAGTTCATCAGATCGGTGATCCGGCCGCGGTTGCGGAAGGGGTCGCGGGTCACCGTCGGATAATAGATCAGCTGATTGCGCACGAGTTCGCCGATCAGCTCATCGTTCGGCAAATGCTCGGTGATCATCTCGCCATAAGCGAGTTCGGCAACGTGGCGGCAGCCGTGCAGCAGCACCACCTTTTCGAAACGCTCATAGGTCTCGGGATCCTTGATCACGCTGAGAAACGGCGCCAGCCCGGTGCCGGTCCCGATCAGATAGAGATTGCGGCCGTCCTCGAGATTGTCGATCACCAGCGTGCCGGTGGCCTTGCGGCTGACGATGATCTCGTCGCCCTCTTTCAGATGCTGGAGCCGCGAGGTCAGCGGGCCGTCAGGCACCTTGATCGAAAAGAACTCCAGCCGGTCCTCGTAATTGGCGCTGGCGACGCTGTAGGCCCGCAGCAGCGGTCTCTCGCCGACCTTCAGGCCGATCATCGTGAACTCGCCGTTGCGAAAACGGAACGAGGGATCGCGGGTGGTGGTGAAACTGAACAGCGTATCGGTCCAGTGATGGACGCTCAGAACGCTCTCTTGATTGAAGCTGCTCATCTGAAGAATCCCGCTGGTTGGGCCTGCTGGTGGCCGGACTATTATACCGCCAAACTCATTCGTACACATTCATTTGTACACAAATGAATATTCCTTCTTGATCCCGGCGTCAAGCCGCGCGCAAGATGGCCCACAGTTTCCAGAAGACCTTGAACAAGAAGGAAAAACCGATGTCCCATGACCAGCCCCAGGCCGCCGGCCCCAGCAAATTGGTGATCCGAAATATCGGCCTGCTGCTCTCGGGCATGATGGAGAAACCGATCCTCGACGCCGACACCATCGTGGCGGAGAACGGCAGGATCACCGCGATCGGACGCGCCAAGGATATCGATACCGAAGGCGCCACCACCATCGTCGATGCCAACGGGACGACAGTGACGCCCGGCCTGATCGACAGCCATGTTCATCCCGTCGCCGGCGACTGGACCCCACGGCAGAATCAAATCGGCTGGATCGACAGCTTTCTCAACGGCGGCGTCACGACCATGATTTCCGCCGGCGAGGTTCATATGCCCGGCCGGCCGCGCGATGTGGTCGGCGTCAAGGCGATGGCGATCTTCGCGCAGCGCGCGTTCGACAATCTGCGCCCCGGCGGCGTCAAGGTGCACGCCGGCGCGCCCGTGATCGAGCCCGGCATGGTTGAAGAAGATTTCAAGGAATTGGCCGCCGCCGGCGTCAGGCTGCTCGGCGAAGTCGGCCTTGGCGGCGTCAAGGATGGCTCGACCGCGCGCAAGATGGTGGCATGGGCGCGCAAATACGGCATCCAGAGCACGATCCACACCGGCGGGCCTTCGATCCCGGGCTCCGGCCTGATCGACAGTGACGTGGTGCTGGAGGCCGACACCGATGTGGTCGGTCATATCAATGGCGGTCACACCGCCCTGCCCGATAATCAGATCCGCTGCATCTGTGAGGGCTGCAAGCGCGGGCTTGAGCTGGTTCATAATGGCAACGAGCGCGCCGCGCTGTACACGCTGCGGGTCGCACGCGAGATGGGCGATCTCAGCCGCGTCATTCTCGGCACCGATGCACCGGCCGGTTCCGGCGTGCAGCCGCTCGGCATCCTGCGCATGGTGTCGTTGCTGTCGTCGCTGGGCGATGTGCCGGCCGAAATCGCGTTCTGCTTTGCCACCGGCAACACCGCGCGGATGCGCGCACTGGACTGCGGCATCGTCGAAGTCGGACGCGCGGCGGATTTCGTCATCATGGACCGCGCGCAACATTCGGCGGGCAAGAACATCCTCGACAGCGTACAACTCGGCGATCTCCCGGGCATCGGCATGACCATCATCGACGGCATCATCCGCACCCACCGCAGCCGCAACACCCCGCCCGCGACCAAGGTGCCGGAGATTGTCGGGCATTGATGGAGTTTATTGCGTTCGGGACGATGCTGAGTGTGATGCGCGGCGTCACACCACAAACGGTCGTCATACCCGCGAAAGCGGGTATCCAGTACGCCGCAGCTTCTCGGCTCAATCATCAACGCCTCTGGAATACTGGATCATCCGCTTTCGCGGATGATGACGAGAGCGAAACGTTATTCAGCTCGTCATCACCGGGCTTGACCCGGTGATCCATCTTCTTCGAAAGAATTTTTACAAAGAGTGATGGATGCCCGGGTCAAGCCCGGGCATGACAAGTGATCGATCGCGGCGCAAAGCGCCCGAGTTGTTGCAAATTCTTCCGCCCCCAGAGAGGGCGCAGGGAATGCCGGGCGCCTGGTGCGCCCGCCGCCGCATGTGCGAGAGTGGAAAACAGAAAGCACACGCGTTAGTCAGGTCACACCGAAAACACCCGGCATTCCCCGCGCAATGGTTTACGACTTACTTCGTGCTCTCCCCGGCGATCGGGCTCTTTTGCCACCGTCGCCTCGCGCAGTCTTCTGCGCGAGACTTGAACGCCAGCGTCGAGGCGTCAGGACCACACGACTTCGCCGTCCGCTTCAGGCGCTCTCGTCAGAAGCGCTATCCGCGTCCACCGCATCCCGCCCCGCGTTCGTGACGATCGCGATACGCCCCTCGAGTGGGACGAGACGGTGTCAATATAGGATTGATTTGCTGCTTCGGAAAATCAGAATATTTTTTCGAAAGGGGCTGGACTTTGCTTTTGCTGGAGACGCACTTGATTTGCCCGTCGGGTAATCAGCCCACGAGTTCTCTGAACCGACAGGATAGTTTCGCGCTCAGATCGTCGCGACGATCGCCCGCTTCACCTTCGAGATATAGGCTTCGTCGCGTTTGTAAAACGTCCACTGCTTGACGCGCTTCGAGGTGAGCAGCGCCGACTGCGAGAGAATCCTCAGATGCTCGCTGACGGTCGGCTGGCTGACGCCGAGCTTCTCGGCAATCAACGCGCCACACACGCCGTCCTTGACGAGGTCGCCATCGACCTGCGCCGGGAAGTGCGCCTCCGGATCCTTCAGCCACGCCAGGATTTGAAGACGCCGATCACTGGCAAGCGCCCGTAACGCCGCCTCGATATTGTCTCCAGAAATAGCCATATTGCTAATTAGCCAAACGACGATATAAAGTCAATGGACTGCGCTGACAGCTTCCAGGCGCGGCGCAGGGATCGGGGAGATTGCGATGTCGGGCCAATCCGGGCGTGTAAACCGAGCGGAGATCGAGCGTTGCGAGGCGCTGATCCGGCCCTATATCCGCCGCACACCCATCATCGAGATCGATGGCGCCGACATCGGAATCGGATCGAGCAGACTCTGTTTCAAGCTCGAGCTTTTTCAACATTCGGGTTCGTTCAAGGCGCGTGGCGCATTCGCCAACCTTCTGACCCGCAAAATTCCGGCAGCGGGCGTTGTGGCCGCGTCAGGCGGCAATCATGGCGCCGCGGTCGCCTATGCAGCGATGAAGCTGAAAGTGCCGGCAAAGATCTTTGTCCCGACGGTTTCTTCGCCGGCGAAATTGCAGCGTATTCGTGAGTACGGCGCCGACCTCGCGGTCGAAGGTGATCGCTATGCCGACGCGCTCGCCGCCAGTGAGGTCTGGGCAAAGCAATCCAGCGCATTGCCCGTACACGCCTTCGACCAGGATGAAACCATGCTTGGGCAAGGCGCCATCGGGATGGAGCTGGAAGAACAAGCGCCCGATATCGAGACGCTTCTCGTCTCGGTCGGCGGCGGCGGTCTCGTTGCGGGCGTTGCCGCCTGGTATGGCGGACGCGTCAAGGTCATCGGCGTCGAGCCCTACGCCTCTCCGACGCTGACCAAGGCGCTTGAGGCCGGACATCCCGTCGATGCCGAAGCCGGCGGCGTTGCAGCGGACTCGCTGGCGCCGCGACGGGTCGGCGAGCGCGTCTATCCGATTGCCGAGAAATATGTGCATGGCACGGTGCTCGTCACTGAAGAAGCGATCCTGAAAGCTCAAAAAATTCTCTGGGATGTGCTGCGAGTTGTCGCCGAGCCGGGCGGCGTCGCGGCCTTCTCGGCCATTGTGTCGGGGGCTTATCAACCGACGATCGGCGAACGCGTCGCCGTCATTATCAGTGGCGGCAATACGACGGCCGTGAAATTCGACTGATACCGCAAGACTGTTGCATAATCCTGACGCGGCTGCGCGGAAACCCGCGTCGAGAATGCCGCAGTCAGGCTGTGAAATTCAACAGCCGTGCCGCGGTGCGGCCGAGGATGTCGGCCTTGTGGTCATCGGAGAGCGATTCCGACGCGAAAATATGATCCACGGGATGCGGTTGAAAGGGATAAGGATAGTCGCTCCCCAGCACGATCTGACTGGCGCCGACCTGAGCCGCCAGATGGCGGATCGCCTCGGGTGAGAAAACCAGCGAATCGAAATAGATTTGCTTGAGATACTCCGTCGGCGCCTTCTTGAGCTGGATATTCGGATTGCAGCTCGTCGGACTGACCAGACAGGCGTGGTCCGAACGATCCGCATAAGACGGCAGGAAGCCGCCGCCATGGGCGGCGATCACCTTGAGCTTCGGAAAGCGATCGAACGTGCCCTGGAAGATAAGGTGCGAGAGCGCGATCGTCGTCTCCAGGGGATAGCCGATCGTGTTGGTGAGCCAGCCGTTGCCGGCCAATTTCTTCGCAAGCTCGGGAGTGCCCTGCGGATGAATGAACAGGGGCACGCCGAGTTCTTCTGCCTTGGCCCACACCGGATGAAATTTCGGATCGGAGAATGCCTCGCCGTTAACATTGGCGCCTATCGCGGCTCCCTTGAGCCCGAGCTTCTTAACCGCAGTTTCCAGTTCCTGCACAGCGAGATCGGGCACTTGCAGGGTAAGCGAAGCGAAAGCCGCAAAACGGTCGGGTACGGAAGCACAGAGTTCAGCCAGCTTTTCGTTTTGCAGCTTTACGATCTGGCCGGAGAGATCGCGCTCGCTGCCATACCAGAATGGATTGATCGACAGCACTTCCATGTCGACCGCCTGCGCGTCCATCGCGGCAAGCCTCTTGTCGATCTCGATGTAGGCCATGGCCGTTACATCGGTGGCCGGACGTCCATCGACGAGCAAGGCCGGGACGGCAGCGCCGGCGTTGAGCAGTGCGCCGGCTTCGCGGAACTGGCAATGGGCGTGCACGTCAATCGTTTTGACCTGCTTGCCACCAACCATCACGGGTAATTTCTGCCGCGCCGGCTGCTGGGCCTGCGCGCCGTGCAGGAGACCGCAGCCGCAAAAGACGATGCCGGTGGCGGCTGCGCTCCCTTTCAGAAAATGACGACGCGTGGTCATGACTATCGTCCTCCACGGTAGCGGATAATTTCTTTGTTGCGGCCGAAACAGTCGATCGGCCGATCGAATTTGGCTCGAACTCAAGGTACCATAGGAGTGACGTCGTGAGACATTTAATTCCACCGGAAATTTCAATGCCGCCACAGCTCCATCGAAACGCGCCCTTTAACTTTCGATGTTGGCACATCCCGAACATTCCGACAGACTGCGGCCGGATCGACGCTTTCCCCAACAAAAATCAGAACCGCGTCTGTCCCGGGAAGTGACTTGTAATGACCAGTGAAACACCCGCATCATCAGATCAGATATGTATTTTCACCAGAAGCTATATCGGCGACCTGGAATTGGCGCCCTATCTCTATCGGAGCATCGAGCGGCATATGGCTGATATCAGCGATGTCGTGCTGGTCGTCGAAGAGCAGGATGTCAGCGCGTTCGGGGCCATTATACCTGGCTGGGTGCGACTGGTCGCGGAGCGAAAATTCGCGCCGGGCACGATCCAGCAAAAATACAGCAAGCTGGTCGCCGACACCCACACCTCAAAGCAATTCATCTGGCACATCGATACCGATTCGATTTTTGTCAGACGGCCTGAGATCAGGGACCTGTTTCGAGACAACAAGCCTTACGCCGAAGTGATCCGGTTCGAGGATCTGCTGGCGTATCAGGACGGCCCCGCTCACACCGCCGAGCTGAAGGCCTATATTCTGGACACGGGTCTTCTGAAAAGCGAGTTGCGAAAAGAGCTGGCCAAGATGGGTATCGAGGATATCGATGGATGGCTGGCGCAGAATTACAAAACCTGGCTGCAAGACAACTTCGAGCCATGGTTCGCCAACTGGTTTGCCAGCTGGAAAAATTCATGGGGGCTGGATGTCTGGCGGCAAGGCACCGAATACGCAATCGGTGACACCGTCGACTATGAGTTCAATGTGACGTCGGAGAAACTTTATCCGAGGGGTGTCTATTCGATCTGCCGGGAGGTGATCGAACGTAACCATGGCATGGGCCTGGAAGCATTCATCAAGTCGCGCATCGGCGTGCAGGCGATGGATACGCCGAGAGAGCAATATTTCTCCGATCACAATTTCATTGGCGCGGTGCTTCACAAATACATGCATTCATCGATGGAATGGGTCGAGGTCACGTCCAAGCGTGACGAAGACCGCTATGGGGTGCGGCCGAAATGCATTCAGCAGTTCAATTCATATGACATGGTCGAGAATGGCAGGCTGAAGGCTTCTGCGCGGGAGATGCTGGAAGCGGCGATGAAGGCGGCGGGGTAGAGACTCGTGGCCTCATGGTTCGAGACGCGCGAAGACGCGCTCCTCACCATGAGGGATCTGGGACCTCATCCTGGCTCAGCCCTCATCCTGAGGAGCATCGCGAAGCGATGCGTCTCGAAGGATGGAGATGAGCGTCTCCCTCACCGCAACTTGCTCAACAACGCCACCAGCGTTTCGCGCTCTTTCGCATCGAGCGGCGCCAGCGTTTCCCGGGTGACCGCAAGCGCATCGGGCGCGACTTTCTCGACCATCTGCTGGCCCGCGCGCGTCAGGCTGACCAGGAGGCGGCGGCCGTCTTCCGGATCGGCGCTGGTTTCGGTCAGGCCGCGCCCGGTGAGCCGGTCGATCACGCCCTTGATGGTGGCGACATCCATCGCCGTCAGCCGGCCGAGCTGGTTCTGCGAGCACGGTCCGGTCTCGGTCAATTTCGAAAGCGCCGCCCATTGCGCTGACGTGAGATTGTTGCCGACTTCCCGGGCGAAGATCGTGGCGTGGCGTTGCCACACCTGACGGAGGATGAAGCCGATCTGCTCGTCCAGCACATAGGCCGGCCGCGGCGGTTTTATGATCCGTTTCGGCGAAACACTCCTGGTCATATCCGTCCCTGCCCTTGTCTTCCCGGTCTTCGGCCGGCCTTCGGTCACAACGCCAGATGCGCGTCGCGAATATCCGGACGCGCGTCGAGTTCGCCCATCGTGCCGCTGTAACAAATACGTCCGCGCTCGATGATGTAGGCGCGGTCGGAGATCAGTTTGGCAAAATGCAGGTTCTGCTCGGAGACCAGCATGCTGACGCCCTCCTTCTTCATGGTCAGGATCGCGTCGACCATCTGCTCGACGATCTTCGGCGACAGCCCTTCCGACGGCTCATCCAGCAGCACCAGCGACGGATTGCCCATCAAAGTGCGCGCGATCGTCAGCATCTGCTGCTCGCCGCCACTCATGCGTCCGCCCTGGCGGCCACGCATTTCGCCGAGATTCGGAAACAGCGCGAACAATTTTTCCCGAGTCCAGGTCGGCGCGTTCGGCCGCGCCGGCTGGCGGCCGACCTCGAGGTTCTCCTCCACCGTCAGATCCGTGAAGATGCGCCGCTCTTCCGGCACATAGCCAAGCCCGCCCTTGACGATCGCATGGGTCGGCTCGCTTGAGACATCTTTGCCCTCGAACATAATGCGGCCGGTGCGCTGCTTGACCAGGCCGACGATGGAGCGAAAGGTGGTGGACTTGCCGGCGCCGTTGCGCCCGAGCAGCGCCACCACTTCGCCCTCGCCGACTTCAAGCGCGATATCGAACAGGATATGCGCGGGGCCGTAATGGCTGTTGAGATCTTGCACGCTGAGCTTCACGCCGGGGCTCCATCGTGATGGCTGGCGTCGTACAGGAGACCCTCGCCGAGATAGATCGCGCGAACCTGCGGATTGCGCCGGACCTCCTGCGGCGAGCCCTCGGCGATCAAGGTGCCGCGGTTGAGCACGAGTATCCGATCCGCATGTTCGAACACCACGTCCATGTCGTGCTCGGTGAAGAGCACGCCGATCGATTTCTCGCGCGCGATCTGCGCGGTGAGCCGCATCAACTCGATACGTTCGCGCGGCGCCATGCCGGCGGTCGGCTCATCCATCAATAAAAGCTTGGGCTGATTGGCGAGCGCAATCGCCAGCTCCAGCCGCTTGAGATCGCCATACGCCAGTTCGCCGCAGGGGCGTTCGGCGTAACCGCCCATGCCCACCAGTTCGAGCAGACGGCCGGCTTCCTCCTGCGCGTATTTCGGCGTCGAGGCCCACAGATTGAACAATTGCCTTCCATACGACACCAGCGCGACCTGGACGTTCTGGCGCACCGTCATGGTCGGGAATGTCGCGGTGATCTGGAAGGTGCGCCCGACACCAAGCCGCCAGACCGCGCGCGGCTTCTTGCCGGCGGTGTCTTCGCCCAAGAGGTTGATCCGGCCGGTATCCGGCACATTCTGCCCGTTGAGCATGTCAAAGCATGTGCTCTTGCCGGCGCCGTTGGGGCCGATCAGCGCCAGGATTTCACCCGCTCGAAGCGAGAACGACACGCCGCGCACGGCATGCACCCCGCCATAGGATTTGCTGAGACCCTCGACCGACAGCAATGTGGGCGCGGTGCTCATTCGGCGCTCTCGATCCCGAGCACAGCGGGCTTTGGCGAGGATGACTGGCGGCGGTGCCTGATCGTCTCCAATATCCCGACAATGCCCTTTGGGAAGGCGACCACGATCAACACGATAAAGCCGCCGAGTACCAGTTTCGACAAATCGGTCTGGCTGACCAGCCAGATGTTGAGCGCCTTGTAGACGATGGCGCCGACGATCGCGCCGGAGACCGTCTCGACGCCGCCGAGCAGCACCATGACCAGCGCATCGACCGACAGCGAGATGCCGAGATTGTCCGGAAACACGCTGCCTTTCAGGTAAGCGAACAGTGCGCCGGCGATGCCCGCGACGGTGCCCGCGATGACGAACGCGGTCCACTGGATGCGCTTGCCGTCGATGCCAACAGCCTCACCACGCAGCGGCGAATCACGCGTGGCACGCAGCGCGAAACCGAATGGCGAGAACACCATGATCCGAAGGGCTGCGACCGACAGTGCCGCGATGCCGAGCGACAGCCAGTAGAAATGCGACGGCGAGGCCGCCCATGGTTCGGGCCAGACCCCGAGAATACCGTTGTCGCCGCCGGTCACCGAGACCCATTGGAACGCGACCGACCAGACGATCTGCGCAAACGCCAGCGTCAGCATCGCGAAATAGACGCCTGATAATTGCACCGCGAAGAATCCGAATATCGCCGCACCAACCAATCCGAGCAGCGGGCCGAGCAACAGCGACACAATCATTGGCAGGCCGGCGAGCTTGGCAAGAAACGCGACGCCGTAGGCGCCGAGCCCAAAATAGGCGGCATGGCCGAACGAGGCGAGCCCGCCGACCGACATCAGGAAATGCAGGCTTGCAGCAAAGATCACGAAGATCGCGATTTCCGAGCCGACCGTCAGCGCGTAATTGCCGCTGATCAGCGGCAGCATGGCGGCCAACACCAGCGCCGCCATCGCGGCCAGCCGTTCATTCGATGTCAGCGGCCGCCAGGGGTTGACGGTCAGCCCCGGCGTGCGGCGCGCGGGCGCCTCCGCCTTGCCGAACAGGCCCCAGGGCCGCACGATCAGCACCGCCGCCATTACCAGGAAGACGAGGATGATGGAGATCTTCGGAAACACCAGGATGCCGAAGGCATTCAATTCCGACACCAGCACCGCGGCCACGAACGCGCCGATGATGCTGCCGAGGCCGCCGATCACCACCACGACGAACACATCGACGATGATGCGCAGGTCCATCGCGTGATGCACCGCGTCGCGCGGAATCTGCAGCGCGCCACCGAGCGCGGCGAGAAACACCCCGACCGCAAACACGCTGGTGAACAGCCATTTCTGATTGACGCCGAGTGCGGCGACCATATCGCGATCCTGCGTCGCCGCGCGCACCAGCACGCCCCATCGCGTGCGCTGGAATAACAGCCACAGCAGCCCGAGCACGAGCGGGCCGAGCGCGATCAAAAACAGATCATAGGACGGAATGTTTTGGCCGAAGAAATCCACCGCGCCCTTGAAGCCGGGCGCGCGGCGGCCGAGCAAATCGTCGGGTCCCCAGATCAGCACCACGAGATCCTCGACCATTAACGTCAAACCAAACGTCGCCAGCAGCTGAAACAATTCAGGCGCGTGATAAATTCGCCGCAGCAGCACCATCTCGACCAGTACGCCGACCACGGCCACGATCAGCGCGGCGGCCACGATGCCGCCCCAGAAGCCGATCGCGCCGGAAAAGCGTTCGGTCAGCGTGAACGCAACGTAAGCGCCGAGCATATAGAACGCGCCATGCGCGAAATTGACGATCCGCGTCACGCCGAAGATGATCGACAGGCCAGATGCGACGAGAAACAGCGAGGCCGCGCTGGCAAGACCGGTCAGGAACTGGACGAAGTAAAAGGCCATCAGGGTCCGGGTACCGTGGGGTTTACTGCTTCATCCTTCGAGACGCATCGCTGCGCGATGCTCCTCAGGATGAGGCCTCACATGGTGCGAGACAACACGTTGGTCCTCATGGTGAGGAGCGCGGCAACGCCGCGCGTCTCGAACCATGAAGAAGGTAAAATTCTGCAAAGCGGCGGGCGCCACGCACCCGCCGTCAACAGTCCTCACTCCTTCGGGCGCAGTTTCAAAACTTCCTCATCGCTCGGAAGATAATTGGCGCCCTTGCGATAGACCGAATCCACCATCACACCCTTGCCGTCCTTCAGCGCGGTCTTGCCGACGAACGCACCCAGGGTCGACTGGTGATCGATCTTGCGGAACGTAATCTCGCCGAACGGTGACGGCACCGCGATGCCTTCGGCCGCGGCGATCAGCTTTTCCGGATCGGTGGAGTTGGCCTTGGTGAGAATGGCGGCGGCCGACTTGATGGTCTCGTAGCCGACGATCGAGCCGAGCCGCGGATAGTCGTTGTACTTGGCCTGATAGGCTTTCAGGAACGCATCATGCTCCGGGGTCTTGATGCTGTACCAGGGATAGCCCGTCACGATCCAGCCTTCCGGCGTTTCGTCCTTGAGGGGATCGAGATATTCGGGCTCGCCGGTCAGGAAGCTCACCACCGTGCGCCCCTTAAAGAGGCCACGGGTGTTGCCTTCGCGCACGAGCTTCACCAGATCCGCGCCGAAGGTCACGTTGAGAATGGCTTCAGGATTGGCGGCAGCGACGGCCTGCACGACCGGACCGGCGTCGATCTTGCCCTGCGGCGGCCATTGCTCGTCGACCCACTGGATGTCGGGGCGCTTTTCCGACATCAGCTTCTTGAACACCGCGACCGCCGACTGGCCGTATTCGTAATTCGGCGCGATCGTCGCCCAGCGCTTGGCCGGAAGTTTTGCGGCTTCTTCCACCAGCATCGCGGCCTGCATGTAGTTCGAAGGCCGCAAACGGAATGTGTAGCGATTGCCCTTGGCCCAGGTCACTGCGTCGGTCAAAGGCTCGGCGGCGAGGAAGAATACTTTCTTCTGGTTGGCGAAGTCGCTGACGGCGAGACCGATGTTGGAGAGGAACGTTCCCGTCAGCATCACGACGTTCTCGCTCGATACCAACTCGTTGGCGGCGGTCTGCGCGTCGGCGGGCTTGCCGCCGTCATCCTTGGAGACGACGACGAGCTTCTTGCCGTTGATGCCGCCGGCGGCATTGACCTCTTCGACCGCGAGCTGCCAGCCCTTGCGATAGGGGTCGGTGAAGGCGGGCAGCAGCGAATAGCTGTTGATTTCGCCGATCTTGATTTCGCTCTGCGCCATCGCAGCATTGGCGATGCCGGCGAGCACAATGCCCAGACCTGCCGCCAAGAGACGTTTGCTTCGTTGCATCCGATATCTCCAATGTTGAAAAAATACAGCTATCGCAGACCGTCTTCACCCTTAATCTCGGTAATCTTCAAGCCACCGACGCGCGGCAATGGACGGCCAGAGTCGGTGATCGCCACCGCGACCATGATTTCGTTGGCGCGCGGCGCGTCGTTGATCTGGACTTCCATCCCGTCGAAATGACTGCGCACGAACGCCGCATCCTTGTGGCCGAGCGGAATATCCAGCGTGGTGCCGGGCCCGCTGCGCTTCTTCGATGACGGGATCAGCGCCGCCCCCTTGCCCAATATGGTGCGCACCGGCGCACCCATCTTGGGATGCAAGATCGCGGCCGCGTGCTCGAGCTCGCCGTTTTCGCCGACTGCCGCGGCCTTGCCGTAACTTTGCGCTTTTGAACCATCGATGCCCAGCGCCGCGACTGCCCTTTTGGCGAGCAGTTCGCCGAGTTCCTCGCCGATCGCAATCAAGGGCGTGAGATCTTCGACATATTTACCGGCAAAGGGATTCTCGATCACGGCAATGGCGGCCGCGCGCCGGGTCGGCGGCGAAACGGTCTGGCCCATCTCCAGCAGCGTCTCCTCGACCACCGTGACGATTTTGCGAATGACCGCGCTCATCGCTTGCCGCCTTCCCGCTTTGCATCCACCTCAGGCATGTATCGCACTTTCCATTTCCCGGCGCGATACCGCAGGCGGCATTTCAGCGCTGAATTTCCGCGGCGAGACGACGCGCGTTTCGCCCTGCAGGCGTAAGGCCGCGCTGTCAATCAAGCCCGCCGCCAGCAACAACCGCGCCTTGTCCGCGCCGGCGTCGAGCGCCGAAAATACCTCGCCCGGTTCCAGCCCATCGACATGCCGCGTGACCAGCCGGGTACCCAAATCGCTGTCGGGCTGCAGCTC
Organism: uncultured Alphaproteobacteria bacterium; assembly: GCA_963790595.1. Lineage (GTDB taxonomy): Bacteria > Pseudomonadota > Alphaproteobacteria > Rhizobiales > Xanthobacteraceae > Bradyrhizobium. The sequence continues at coordinate 210,422 of CAWBPE010000011.1, forward strand.
ATCGGCCGGGCAGCGGACGATGGCGGGATGCCCGGGCAAATCAACCGCATTGGCGATGATGGTCGCGGCCGCATCGGCCTGCGCGCCGGTTCGCGCCAGCACGGTCACCGCGTCGGCAATCCCGAGCGAAAAGCTGCGCCCATGACGTCCGCTGGTCGCGATGCCGCGCGAGGGATCATCCGATACAATGACGGTCGTCGCCATCAGCCCGGGACGATCCGGCCGCTCCACCAGTCCCACGGTGAACTGAGCACCGTCAGCCAGATGCAGCGCGATGTCGCCGCCATTGTTGACATAAGCGCGCTCAAGCGGCGCTTCGCGCAGCATCGCGCCCAGAATTTCTTCGGCAACGGCGCCGGCGACCGCGGCCATCGGCGTGATAAAATGATCCGCCGCGAATGGCGCGACTGCCGCGTGCATGCGGCGCGCGACCACGCCTTGCATCAGACATTGCCTGGGATCGGCAGCACTACGCAGCAACGGCAGCTCGCCGCAGAGTTCATCGAGCAAACCTGAAAAGCGGCGCGCCGCGGCGTCATAGGCTGCGCGCAAATTGTCTTCGCTGCCGCGCGCTTCGACGATCAGGTCGACCGGGCCGTCCTGCAGATGGAGCCGCCTGCCGTCCGCGAGCCATCCGATCTGCGGCAACCGCTTCATTGGCGCGATCCCGGTGCCGGCGGCGGATTCATCTGGCGGATTTCGGTATTGTCCTTTAGTGACGCCAGCGGACGCACATGGTCCATATGGCCGCCCAGCGCCGCGTAGTCCGACAGGCGCAGCGTAAATTCGATCGGCGCGACCAGCGCCGGGGTCGGGACATAACCGAACGCGCCCGCCGGCAACCGCGTGACATCGACCATGAAGGTGATGCCGCCGCCGGGCCAGACATAAACCGGCGCGCCGCCGGAAGTAACCCGCGTCAGGGCATCCTTGACCGATCGCGTCAGCCGCACCGGATTATCGGTGACGCCGGCGCGCAGCGATCCGCCCGCGCCGCCCATAAACAAAACGGTGCATAATGCCGGTTCGCAGTTCTCTTGGATCCGCTCGACCGACAATTTAAGATCAGCCGGCATCGGCTTCTCGACCGGCTTCAGCGCCTCGTCGAGTTCGTAGTAAGCTGCGTGCTCGCCCGTCGTAGAGACCATCAGCATGGTCATCCCCGGTCGCGCGGTCTTGGGGTCGAACGGCCCCAGCACCGTCAGCGGATCGGAAATCTTGGTGCCGCCCCAGCCGGTGCCGGGTTCGGCGACCTGGAAATAACGGCCCGGCGTCGAGCGCCGTCCTTTCATCTTGATCCCGGTGTCGGGAATATCGAGCAATTTGCCGGCCTGGTGTTCGCTGAGCACGCCGGTGATGTGATCGTCCACCACGACGACCTCATCAACCTTGCCCTGCCATTGCTTGGCAAACATGCCGATGGTGGCGGAGCCGCAGCCGACCCGCATCCGTTCTTCAGCGACGCCGTTGACGATGGGCGGATAGCCGGCCTGCACCACTACGCTGGCGCCGCCATCGATGGTCAGCTCGACCGGCTTGCAATTGCTCAGATCCATCAGCGCGTCGCAGGTGACGCGGCCCTCTTTCTTGGAGCCGCCGGTCAGATGATGGACGCCGCCGAGCGACAGCATCTGCGAGCCGTATTCGCTGGTCGTGACGTGGCCGACCGCCTCGCCCTGCACCCGGACAGTCGCGGTCTCCGGCCCGAGGAACCGGTCGGTGTCGATCTTCACCTTGACGCCGCAATAGCTGAAGATGCCTTCGGTCACCACGGTGACCATGTCGACGCCATCGACCTCCGAGGACACGATGAACGGCGCGGGCTTGTAGTCGGGATAGGTGGTGCCGGCGCCAATGGCCGTTACGAACACGCTGGGCTCATGGACGATCTTGCCGTCCCAGTCGCCGACGGCCTGGAACGGCACGATCTGCCCGCCATGGGACACCGTGCGCTCCAGAACGATATGCGGATCGACCCGCACCAGCTCGCCATTGTGATTGGCATAGCGGTCGCAGGCGCCGGCCGCGCCGGGCTTGATGTAGCACATGACCGGACACGCATCGCAGCGGATCTTGTCAGTGGCGGCAGCGGTCGCATCAGTCAGCATGAACAAGCTCACAGGCCAGCGTCAAACTGTCGAATGGCCAAACGGGGTGCATGGCACCATGGTCAGCCGGCGTCGGGAATTGACATTTCGCGCCGATTTCGTTCGTATACGAATGATCTTGCGCGCGCCGCCAAAACCTGTCAAGCGGCGTTCGCCGCGAAAACTGCCTCTGCCGAATAAAAACTCATCGCTGTTTATAAACCGGGCAGCGGGTTTGGCGAAGGAAAAGGCCCGCTTGCACGTTTGTATGCAAACGGTATCTTCGGGAAGCGTTTGAGCGATGTTTGCAGTGCAATCACCTCGCCGGAACCCATGAGCTTGACGCAGTGAGCATGACGCCAACCACGATCCGCCTGACCGTCAACGGCCGGATCCGTGATGTCGCCGCCGCTCCCGATACTGCATTGCTTTACGTGCTGCGCAACGATCTCGCCCTGAACGGACCGAAATACGGCTGCGGGCTCGGCGAATGCGGCGCTTGCGCCGTGCTGATCGACGGCGTCGCCGCCCGCGCCTGCGTGATCCCGATCAGCGGCTGCGTCGATCGCGAGATCCTGACGCTCGAGGGCCTCGGCTCGCGCAGCAATCCAGATCCGGTGCAGGACGCCTTTATCAAAGAGCAGGCCGCGCAATGCGGCTACTGCCTCAACGGCATGATCATAACGACAAAGGCGCTCTTGATGCGCAACCCGCAGCCCACCGAGAACGAAGCGCTGGAGGCGCTGCGTTACAATCTATGCCGGTGCGGCGCGCATATCGAAATCGTGCGCGCGGTGATGCGGGCGGCGGGCCATGCCGCCGAGGCGCGCGATTGATGAGCGCATCAGAATTGCCAAAAGATAAGGGATCGCAGCCGGGATCATTGTCGGTGGTTCGTCCGGCCGTGGTCGGCACCAAAGCCATCTCCGAAACTTTTATCACTATTACCGCTGATGGCTCGGTCACGGCCTTCAACGGTCATGTCGATCTCGGCACCGGCATTCGCACCGCGCTCGGGCAGATCGTCGCCGAAGAGCTCAACGTGTCCTTTGCCCGCGTCGTCATGGTGCTCGGCGATACCTCGCGGGTTCCCAATCAGGGCGCAACCATTGCCAGCGAGACCATCCAGATCACGGCGGTCCCGTTGCGCAAGGCCGCCGCGCAGGCGCGGCAATTCCTGCTGGCGCGTGCCGCGCAGCGGCTTGAACTGCCAATCGAAGACCTCAGCATCGACGACGGCCTGATCCGCGGCCATAACCGCAGCGTCAGCTTCGGCGAATTGATCGGCGACGAGACCATTCGCCTCGATCTGGCCGATGACGTCAAGCTCAAACCTGTCGAGTCCTACAGCATTGTCGGCCAGTCGATGCCGCGGGTTGACCTGCCGGCCAAGGCCACCGGCGAGTTGGTCTATGTGCACGACATGCGCGTGCCCGGCATGCTGCATGGCCGCGTCGTGCGCCCACCCTATGCCGGCGTCGATGCTGGGCCGTTTGTCGGCACCAGCCTGATCGCGGTCGACGAATCTTCCGTGTGCGATATTCCGGGGTTGGTCGCCGTGGTGCGCATCGGCGATTTCGTCGGCGTCATCACTGAGCGCGAAGAGAACGCGGTCAAGGCGGCGGCGCAACTCCAAGTCAGCTGGAAGCCGACGCCGACGCTGCCCGACCTGAACGACATCGAGACTGCGCTGCGCGCCAATCCCTCAACGCCACGAACCCTGCTCGACAAAGGCGACGTGGATACTGCGCTTGCCGCCGCCGCGAAGCCGATGCAGCGGACCTATGTGTGGCCGTATCAGATGCACGGCTCAATCGGCCCGTCTTGCTCCGTTGCCGATTTCAACGACAACCACATCAGGGTGTGGTCCGGCACCCAAAATCCGCACCTGCTGCGGGGCGATCTCGCGCTGCTGCTGCAGCGGCCGGAATCCGAAATCGAAGTCATTCGCATGGAGGCCGCCGGCTGCTACGGCCGCAATTGCGCCGACGACGTATCCGCCGATGCGGTACTGCTGTCGCGCGCGGTCGGCCGTCCCGTCCGCGTGCAATTGACCAGAGAACAGGAACACGCGTGGGAGCCGAAAGGCACCGGGCAATTGATGGACGTCAAGGGCGGCCTCAACGCCGACGGCAGCGTCGCCGGATATGATTTCGCGACGCGCTATCCCTCCAACGGCGCACCGACCTTGGCGCTGCTGCTGACCGGCGCGGTTTCATCGATACCCATCGTCTCGGAAATGGGCGACCGCACCGCGATCCCACCTTACGATTATGACGCGATGCGCGTGGTCGCGCACGACATGCCGCCGATCGTGCGCGCCGCGTGGCTGCGCGGCGTCTCGGCGCTGCCGAATACGTTTGCCCATGAATCTTTTATCGACGAATTAGCGGCCGAGGCCGGCGTCGATCCCATTGAATATCGCCTGCGCTATCTCAGGGATCCCCGCGCGGTGGATCTCGTCAACGCCGTCGCCGAGCGCGGCAACTGGACCCCGCGTCCGGTCCGGCAGGAACCCGTGCCCGAAGGCGATGTCGTGCGCGGGCGCGGCTTTGCCTACGCGTTATACGTCCACAGCAAGTTTCCGGGCTATGGCGCCGCATGGTCGGCCTGGATTACCGACGTCGCGGTCAACAAGGCGACGGGCGACGTCAGCGTGACCCGCGTGATCGCCGGTCAGGATTCCGGCCTGATGATCAACCCGGACGGCGTGCGGCATCAGATCCACGGCAATATCATCCAGTCGACCAGCCGTGCGCTGATGGAAGAAGTCTCGTTCGACCGCAATGCAGTGACCAGCCGCGAATGGGGCAGCTATCCGATCATCACCTTCCCGGATATTCCCGATATCGACGTGGTGATGCTGCCGCGGCCGGATCAGCCGCCGCTCGGCGTCGGCGAATCCGCTTCCGTGCCCAGCGCGGCGGCGATTGCGAACGCGATCTATGACGCGACCGGTGTGCGGTTCCGGGAATTGCCGTTCACGTCCGAACGCATTCTGGCGGGATTGCGAGAACAGGGCGTGGCACAGGCCGCCCTGCCCGGAACAGCGAAAGCGCCGGACGCAGCCTCGCGCCCCACTTCGCTCAACCCCTTCGTAAAACGCCGCGGCGTGTTGGCGAGTGCGGCAGCATTGATTGCCGCGACGATCGGCGTCGCCACCGCGGTATTGCCGTGGCGTGCGATTGCGCCGATCGCGCGGCCGGACGCCTCGGTATTTTCGGCCGCGACCATCGCGCGCGGCCAGCAACTCGCCGCACTCGGCGATTGCGCCGTGTGCCACACCAGCCTCAACGGGATCATCGATGCCGGTGGCCTCGCCCTCGAGACGCCGTTCGGCATCATCTACAGCACCAACATCACGCCCGATGTCGAAACCGGAATCGGTGCATGGTCCTATCCCGCCTTCGAACGCGCGATGCGCGAGGGCATCCACCGTGATGGCCGGCAGCTCTATCCGGCCTTTCCCTACACCCACTTCACCAAAACCACCGATGCGGACCTGCAAGCGCTCTATGCTTACCTGATGGCGCAGGCGCCGGTACGCACAGATAATCCCCAAACGCAACTCGCCTTTCCGTTCAACTGGCGCCCGCTGATGGCCGGATGGAATGCGCTGTTCCATCGCGAGGGCGCGTTCGAACCCAACTCCACAAAAACCGCGGCCTGGAATCGCGGCGCCTATCTGGTCGAAAGCCTCGGCCATTGCAGCGCCTGCCACTCGCCGCGCAATGCGCTCGGCGCCGAGCAAGCCAAAGCCTATCTGGCCGGTGGTTTCGCCGAAGGTTGGGAAGCCCCGCCGCTGACCTCGCTATCACAGGCGCCCATCCCCTGGAGCGAGGATGAGTTGTTCGCCTATTTACGAACAGGCGAATCCCGTTTTCACGGCGTCGCCGCAGGTCCGATGGCGCCGGTCGTGAAAGAACTCGTCGCCCTGCCCGACGAAGATATTCGCGCGATGGCGGTCTATCTCGGCTCCTTCAACGAAAACGCGATCTCCCAACAAGAGCAGGAAGCGCTCGCCGCCCGGCTCGAAAGCCTGACTGCGACAAGGGACATCTCGGCCTCGGCGCTCGGCGCCCGGATCTATGAAGGCGCCTGCGCGGTGTGCCATCAGGTCGGCGGGCCGCCTTTGTTCGGCAGCCGGCCGTCGCTCGCACTTAACAGCAACGTCCACGCTGCGGTGCCGGATAATCTGATCCAGATCATCCTGCACGGCATCACTGAGCCCGTATCGAGCGATCTCGGCTATATGCCGGGCTTCAAGGACAGCATGACGGACGGCCAGCTCGCCGAGCTCGTATCCTACTTGCGGCAGCAATTCGCCCCGGACAAGCCGAGCTGGACCGGTGTTCGGGAGACGGTCAGCCGGATCCGGCGGGGATCAGGGAGCGCGCAGGCGCATCGCTGATCTGCCATGCCGGGTTGAAACCCACTGGTTGCAGGGCTCCCGGCGGGGTAAAGTCAGGGCATGGCAGTCACAGACATTGCATCGCGGACCTATAACCACGGCTGGCGGCTCGATCCGATCGTGCGCAGCCTGCTGGATACGGATTTCTACAAACTGCTGATGCTGCAGATGATCCGGGAATTCTATCCGGAGCAGCGCACCACTTTTTCGGTAATCAATCGCAGCCGGCATGTGCGGCTGGGCGAGATCATCGACGAAGGCGAGTTGCGCGCCCAGCTCGATCACGCCCGCGACGTTCGTTTCAGCAAGAAAGAGCTGATCTGGCTCGCCGGTAATACGTTCTATGGCAAGACCCAGATGTTCTCGCCCGACTTCATCAACTGGCTCGCCACCTTCCGCCTGCCCGAATATGAGTTGCACAAGGTGGACGGCCAATATGAACTGCATTTCCATGGTCCGTGGACGCACACCACCATGTGGGAAATTCCGGCACTCGCCATTCTCAACGAATTGCGCTCGCGCCAGGTGATGAAGGGCCAGGGCCGGTTCGCGCTCGACGTGCTCTATGCCCGCGCCAAGGCCAAGCTATGGAGCAAGGTCGAACGCCTGCAGAAACTGGAAGGCCTGCGGCTCTCTGACTTTGGCACGCGGAGGCGCCATGGCTTCCTGTGGCAGCGCTGGTGCGTCGAGGCCGTCAAGGAAGGCCTCGGCTCGTGCTTCACCGGCACGTCGAATGTCCTGCTCGCGATGGACAATGATCTCGAAGCGATCGGCACCAATGCCCATGAATTGCCGATGGTCGCCGCGGCCCTGGCGAACGACGACACCGAATTGCGCTGGGCGCCCTATCGCATTCTCGACCAGTGGCGTCACACCTATGGCGGCAATCTCCTGATCGCCCTTCCCGATGCCTTCGGCACCAAGCCGTTCCTGCGCGACGCGCCTGAATGGCTCGCGGACTGGACGGGATTCCGGCCGGACAGCGCGCCGCCTATCGCCGCCGGCGAAGAGATCATCGCGTGGTGGAAACAAAAGGGCCGCGATCCCCGGGAAAAACTGCTGGTGTTTTCCGACGGCATGGATGTCGGATCGATCGAAGAAACCTACCGGCATTTCGAAGGCCGCGTCAGGGTCAGCTTTGGTTGGGGCACCAACCTCACCAACGATTTCGTGGGCTGCGCGCCCAACGGCTCGCTCAACCTCGATCCGATCTCGATCGTCTGCAAGGTGACCTCGGTCGATGGCCGGCCCGCCGTGAAGCTTTCGGACAATCCGGAAAAAGCCACCGGCAGCGCGTCAGAGGTGGAGCGCTATTTGCGGGTGTTCGGCAACGCGGGCCGGGTGCGTGCGGCGGTGCATGTGTGAGTGGGTCGGCAGTCTCACCGAAAGTCCCGTGGCCTCATGGTTCGAGACGCGCGAAGACGCGCTCCTCACCATGAGGGTTCTCCGACCTCATCCTGAGGAGCATCGCGAAGCGATGTGTCTCGAAGGATGAAGCCGCAACCTACCTCGCCGCCGGCTTGCGCTCGATCGGGTGGATGTCGATGGTCCGCAACCGCCCCATCCGCAGCACATCCATTTCCAGCGTGCGGCCGATCCGGTCGCGGTCGAGTGCGCGGATCAGGTCGTCGACGCCATTGATCTCGACGCCGTCGAGCTTGATGACCACATCGCCGGGCAACAGACCTGCGCGCGCGGCCGGGCCGTCCGGCTCGATCTGCGCCAGCAAGGCGCCCATCTTGTTTGCGACGCCAGCCATCACGGCGTGCCGTCGCGGGATCGGCGCGGTCTGGCCCGACACGCCGATATAGGCGCGCCGGACATAGCCGTGGCGGATGATCTCCGACAGCACGAATTGCGCGGTGTTGCTGGCGACCGCAAAGCAAATGCCCTGCGCGCCATTGATGATCGCGGTGTTGATGCCGATCACCTCGGCCGCCGACGAGACCAGCGGGCCGCCGGAATTGCCTGGATTGAGCGCGGCGTCGGTCTGGATCACGTCCTCGATGGTCCGGCCGCTCACCGAGCGGATCGAGCGGCCGAGCGCCGACACCACGCCGGCCGTGACGGTCGACTCGAAGCCCAAGGGATTGCCGATCGCGACCACAAGCTGGCCGCGGCGCAGGCTCTTGGAATTGCCGAGCGACGCATAGCGCAGATCGCGCACGCCATCGGCGCGCAGCAAGGCCAGATCGGTGTCGGGATCGACGCCCAGCACGCGCGCATCGGTGACGATGCCTTCATTGTCGCGCAGCCGGATTTGCTTGGATGATCCGACCACGTGGTTGTTGGTCAGCACGAGACCATCCGGAGAGATCACAATTCCGGAGCCAAGCCCGCCGCGCTCGCGCGTACCCGGGGTTTTCGAGCCGGTTTCAACCCGGACCACCGCGGGACCGACGCGTTCGGTGACGTCGATCACGGCGTTCGAATAGGCATCCAAAAGGGTCTGGTCGCGGGCGGCGGCGTGGGTCGCTTGCGATGAGTGGGCGTCGTCGGGAGTGTCGCGGGTAAAATCCAACATGGCAAAATTCCTTCTGACACCAAATGGTGGTGCCTTTTGAGCCCCGCAAGAGACCCCAAAAGGCCAGCCAGCGCCGGTCAGGTGCCCGAAAATAGCACTGGATGAGCCGGTCCCGGGCCTTGCGGCGAGACCACGCCAATTGGCAAAGGGCCGATCCTGATAAAGAATTTGCAGGCAGATTCGCGATTCGCGCGACCAGCCGAAAGCAAACCTGTTTTATGCTCACGATTTCGGAAGAGAAAATTGTCGACTACGACATCACGGCGCGGATTGCGACCGAGGCGTTCGGCTTAAAGGACGTGGTCTTCTCCGGCGAGCGGATGAAATGGCTGTACGAGCGCAGCTTCGGTCGGGGCAGCACGATCCTGTCGGCGTTCGACGGCGACGCTAAAGTTGGCCAGATGGCATTGATCCATCAGAAGCTCCGATCGGGCGGCGAAGCCGTTACCGCAACCCAGCTCGTCGACCTCTTTATCGTGCAGGCCTACCGCTCGCCCCAGCTGGTTCGCCGCCTCTATAAGGAGGTCGAGCAGCTATGCTTGGCGCGGAATATTCGAATCATCCTCGGCGTGCCGAATGAGAACGCGAAGGCGCTCAATGCCCGCCTGCTCAAGCTCGCTCCCCTGCTCTGGCTGCCGATCCACGCGGGATTGGGATTGTGGTGGCCGCGCGGTTCGAAACTCCGATATTCCGGCCACTTCAAATCGATGGGCAAACAAGACGCGATCGATTTGCTCTCGGGCTTTGCTACGCCAGCCGGCGAGACGGGATTGCAGTGGGACGGCGAGACCTTGTTCGATCGGCTGAGCGACCCGACACGCGACTATGCGGTTCATGCCACAGACGACCTGCTTTTGATTTCGTCGTCCCGCACGACCAAAGGTGTGCGATACGCCATGCTGTGCGGCTTCTTTGCAAGGCCGCAAGCCAAGGTGACGCCTGATGATATCCGCACGCTGACAGGCGCGGCGTGCCGCCACTGGAAGCACGCGTTTTTTGTCTATGCGGGAGTCAACAGCAGCCTTCCCGCATTGCCGGGATTCGTCTTACCCACCCGGTTGCGCGCGCCAATGCTGGTTCAGCTCCGCGATTTCACTACCGGCGAGCCCGATGTGCGATTTGACCGGTTTCAGCTGATCGATTCGGATTTTGTCTAATCTTTACGGCGTGAGAATGAGTTTGCCAGTAGTGCCCCGCCCCTCCAATGCGGCATGCGCCCTGGACGCATCGGCCAGCGGATAGCGTCCACCGATCGTCACCACGAGTTCTTTTCGGATCACCAGATCGAAAAGCTCGGCGAGGCCGGAGCGCATGTCTACCGGCGTCAGCAGCGGAATGAAGGCGAAACCGGTCAACGACTGGTTCTTGAAGATGAGACCGAGCAGTTCTGGCACCCCGAGTTGGAAGCGCTGGATGTTCAACGCGCCATAGATGACGATCTGGCCTTTCACCGCGAGCGCCGTGAGACAGGCGCCGGTCACGTCGCCGCCGACGGATTCATAGATGATGTCGGGCCCGGCGCCATCGCTGACGCGGCGTAGCTCTTCGGTCCAGTCGCCTTGTGTATAGTCTACACCGGCATCGGCCCCCAGCGTCGTCGCGAAGTCGAGCTTGGCTGCTGTACTGGCCGCCGCGATCACCTTGCGCGCCCCGGCGCGTTTGGCCAGTTGCACCAGGATAGATCCGACGCCGCCGGCAGCCGCACTGATCAGCACGATCTTGCCTTTCGGCGGCGCCTGACGCGTGAGATAGAGCGCCGTGAGCCCCTGGTTCAGAAGCGCCGCCGCCTGTTCGAAAGATATGCCGTCGGGCAACGATACCGCCAGGCTGGCATCGAGCGCTATAAATTCGGCGTAGGCGCCCATGCCGTCGGTCGCGAACAGCGGTGCGGCGACGCGCTGGCCGATCTTGAACCCATCGACGCCGGAGCCCAGCGCCTCAACGACCCCTGCGGCTTCGGAGCCGAGAATGGCGGGCAAAGCCGGGGTCATCGCGTAACGATCGGCGCGCATCAGCGTGTCGGCAAAGTTGACGCCAATCGCGTGAATGCGAACCAGCAGTTGGCCGGGACCTGGCGTTGGCGTCGGGACCTCGACGGCTTCAAGAACTTCGGGACCGCCGAAACGGTTAATCTGAACGGCTTTCATCGCGCACCTCGATTGCTAAACTTCGGATGCCGCCTATGTAGAGTATGGCGCGAAAGCGTATTACCGACCAATTCGTGCGATACAGACCAGGAGGTAAGTATGCCTGATCCGATCAAGCGCCTGCCGATGCTGCCGGCGGAGCGCGCGCTGAAAGTGATTTCCGGGCGCTGGAAGGCGATCATCCTGTATCATCTGTTCGACAGGCCCCAGCGCCTGTCGGAGTTGCAGCGGCTGATGCCGGAGGTCAGCCAGAAGGTGCTGATCCAGCAATTGCGCGAAATGGAGGAGCACGGGATCGTGCATCGCGAGGTGTTTCGCCAGGTGCCGCCGCGCGTCGAATACAGCGCCACGCCGCTTGGTTTCAGCTTCGAGCCGGTATTATCGGCGCTTTGTGCCTGGGGCCGCCAGCATGCGGTCGAGCTGGACGAAGTCGATCGGCTGGCGAACTGTCCGATCGATGCGCCGCGACGGGGCAGGTCTGCGGCACTATCGGCGACGGAGCCGGCCGCAAACCGGTAGAGCCTTGTCGGTTCTGATTGAATCAGAACCGGGCTCTAATCTTTTGTTTTGACGCGTTTTCTTCACGCGAACCGGTATCCACTTCGCTCGAAAACGCTCTAACGCCCTCACTGCACGCCAAGGCGCTGAAACAGCAAATCTGTCTGCTGCGACAAGGTCGCGGCGTCGCCCTGGTGCACGACCTTGCCGGTTTCCAGGATATAGACGCGGTCGGCGACCGCGAGCGCGCTATAGAGGTTTTGCTCAACCAGCAGGATCGACAAGCCTTCGCGCTTGAGACCGAGCACGATTTCTTCCAGATGCTGCACCATGACCGGCGCCAGGCCTTCCGATGGCTCGTCCATCAGGATCAATTGCGGATCGATCATCAGCGCGCGGCCGACCGCGAGCATGCCGCGTTCGCCGCCGGACAATTGCCCGCCGCGGTGATGCCGCCGCTCGGCCAGCCGCGGGAAAATGCCGAACACGCGATCGACCGTCCAACCTGATTTGGCGCGCGCGCTTTTCAGCATGGTCAGATGCTCGGTCACCGTCAGCGACGGAAACAGCCGCCTGCCCTGCGGCACGATCGCGATTTTTCGGGCAGCAATATCATGCGGCCGCAGCCCCACCAGGCTCTCGCCGCGCCAGGTGATCGAGCCGGAGTCGACCTGCGGCGGGGTCAGGCCCATGATGGAGCGAATAAAAGTCGTCTTGCCCATGCCGTTGCGGCCCAGCAAAGCGACGATCTCGCCAGCGCCGACGTCGAGCGAGACGCCGCGCACGACATGCGCCTCGCCATAGCCGCTGTTCAGATCGCGAACCTCAAGCATGACGCGGGCGCCCCAGATAGACTTCCTGCACTTGTTTGTTGCGGCGAATCTCGTCCGGCGATTGCTCGACCAGGACGCGGCCCTCGAACATGCAGGTGACGAGATCGACCAGACCGAGTGCCAGATCCATGTCGTGCTCGATCAACACCACCGTGATATCGCGGTCGAGTGCGCGGATGATCTCGGCGACCATCGAACGCTCCGACGGAGAAAGCCCGGCGGCAGGCTCGTCGAGCAGCAACAGCCGCGGCGACGTCACCAGCGACAGCGCAATCTCGAGCTGGCGCTGTTCGCCGTAAGAGAGGTCCTTCACCATCACACCGGCGCGCGCCGCGATCCGGACCGCATCGAGCGCGGCCGCGATTTGCGGCGCCTCGGCGCCATCGACATCGGGCTTGCCGAACAGCGAAAACTTGCGGGATGAACGGCCGCGCAGGGCCAGCACCATATTGTCCTGCACGCTCAACCGCGGAAACAGATTGGTGATCTGGAAGGTGCGGGAAATGCCAAGCTGGGCGCGGCGATGCGGCGGCAGCTTGGTGATGTCGTGGCCATCGAACGCGATGCGGCCACCGGTCGGCGGCAGCGCCCCGGCGATGGCGTTGAACAGCGTGGTCTTGCCGGCGCCATTGGGGCCGATGATGGCGCGGCGTTGGCCGCGCGGCACGGTCAGGCTGACGCCATCGACCGCGCGCAAGGCGTCGAACGCAACCACCACGTCAGCAAGCGTTAGAATTGGGTCGGACACAATCATTTCCGGTCAACGGGGACGCGGCACGGACCGCGTCCCCTAAGTACGGGTTCAAGCTTTCTTGATACCCTCGGGTTCAAGCCTTCTTGATACCCTCGGGTTCAAGCCTTCTTGATACCCTCGGGTTCAAGCCTTCTTGATACCCTGGAAGCTGCGCGAATAAGGCGGCTGCTTCATGTAGGTCTCGGGATCATAGGTCCAGAACTGCGACACGTTCGGATAGCTCGTGATCGGCACATTCCAGTATTTGCCGTCGGCGCGCTTGACCACCTTGCGGATCTGGACGTCATAGATCGGGTTGCCGTAGCTGTCGAGCTTGACGGTCTTGCCGAGCGGCGAGCCGGTTAGTTCGGTCTTCAGCACGGTATCGATCAGCGCTTCGCGGTCTTCGACCTTGCCGCCCATTTTCTCCAGCGCTTCGGCCACCCACATCACGCCGGAATACATCGAGAAGCCATAGAGCGAGGGAATCTTGCTGTATTTGGCTTCGTACTCCTTGACGAATTTCTGCGTGACCGGATTGTCGGAACCTTCGGCGAAATGCGCCGCGGCGATGATCCCATCGCATTCTTCGCCAAGCGTGCGGATCACCGACTGGTCGGTGCCGTTCATCGCCATCAGGAGCGGCGTCTTCGCCTTGAGGCCGAAGCTTGAATATTGCTGAATGAGACGCGTGGAGTCGGCGCCGGTTTCCATCGCGAAGATCGCATCGACCTTGAGGTCGGCGAGCTGGCCGAGATAGGGGCTGAAGTCGGCGGTGTTGAGCGGGTGCCAGAATTGCTGCACGATTTCGCCGCCGCCTTCGGTGAACACTTGCGCCAGACCGCCGCATTGTTCGTGGCCAAAAGTGTAATCCTGGCTGACGGTCGCGATCTTCTTGTAGCCTTGTTTCAAGGCCCAGTCGCCGAACGGGTGGGTAAAGGCGCTGGCGGAATAGCCGGCGACGCGGATCACGTTCTTGATGCGCTGGCGCTGGGTCAGATCGTCGGCCGCGATGATCGGGATGAAATAGGGCGTGCCGGTGCCCTTGACGTAATTGGCGACCGCAAGGCCAGTGTTGGCGAGCAGGTTTCCGATCAGAAAATGGCAATTGCCCTGCTCGACCAGCCGGCGCGCTTTCTGCAAGGCGGTGTCGGGGTTGGACGCATCGTCCTCGATCACCAGCTCGACCTTACGGCCCGCGATCTCGCTCTTCACCCCATCGAGATAGAATTGCACGCCCTCGACCATTTCCTTGCCGCCAGAGGCGACCACGCCGGTCAGCGGCGCCAGCAGGCCGATCTTGATCGGGCCCGACTGCGCCCGCGCGCTACGCCAGGGTGACGTGCCGACGCCGGCCGCGGCGATGGCGGCGGTGGAGGTCTTCAAAAATTGCCTGCGATGCATAGCGATGTCCTTTCGTGGAAGCATTGGATTAACGCTTTTTGCGAGCCAGCATGGCGCGCAGCGTCCCGATGATGCCCTCGGGGGTGAAAATCATGATCAGAATAAAGGTGATGCCGAGCACCATCTGCCAGCGCTCGGTATGGGAGCTGACGACGTTCTCCAGTGCAATGATGGCCGCGGCGCCGACGAAGCCGCCAAACAGCGTCCCTACCCCGCCCGCGATCATCATCAGCACGCCCTCGACCGATTGCGCCAGCGCCACCGTCGAGGGGCTGACGAAATTGTTGAACATCGCATAAAGCGCGCCGGCGACACCGGCAAAAAAGCCCGACACCGCGAAGCCGACGAACAGATGCACCGAGACATTATAGCCGAGGCTGCGCATGCGGCTTTCGCTATCGCGAATACCGAGCAGCGTCAGGCCGAAAGGCGAGCGGACAAACCGCCACATCGCGTAGCTCACCAGCGACGCTGCCACGAGGACAGCCCAATAAAACGCCCGGTGCGTCATCAGCCATTCCGGCCGCACGTCGCCGCGCATGCCGTTCTCGCCGCCGGTGACCGGGGTCCAGCGCAGGCAGATGCCCCACACGATCATGCCCAGCGCCAGGGTCAGCAGCAGGAAATAAACACCTGACGTGCGCACCGCGAGCAGTCCAAAGACCACCGCGACCAAGGTCGCGGCGACGATACCAAGCGCGAAGGCGGTCGCGGGCGACAGCCCCGCCTGCGCGGTGGCATAGACCACGACATAGGTCGAGACGCCGAAGATCGCACCATGCCCGAGCGAGGTGCGTCCGGCGAACCCGGCGAGAATGTCGATCGACATCGCCAGCACGCCGAAGATCAGAATTTCGGTTGCGAGCCCGACTTGGTAATTGCTCAGCACAAGCGGCAGCGCGGCCGCGACGGCGATCACGATGACGGCGACCGTCACCGCGCGCCCGGTCATGCCCGCAAAAGTCTTCGGCTGCGATATCATTGGCGTTGTGATCGTCGTCATCAGGCGGCCTTCCCGAACAGGCCGAGCGGCCGGAACGCGAGCAACACCGCCATCGGGCCGAAGATGACAAAATAAGCCAGTTCCGGAAACATCACCTGCCCCAGCGTGTTGAGAAGGCCCACCAAAAGACTGCCGACGCCGACGCCAACAAGACTGCCGCGGCCGCCGATGATAACCACCGCGAGGCTGAACACCAGAATTTCCGCATCCGCCGACGGATACAGCGACAGGAACGCGCCGCCCATCAAGCCGCCGAGGCCGGCCAGCGCCGAGCCCAACAGGAAGGTGACGAGAAAGACGCGGCGGATATTGACGCCGGAGGCTTCGACCATCTCGGCATCATCGACGCCGGCGCGGATCAGCGCGCCCAGCCGCGTGTGGTTCAACAATCCCCACAGCCCCGCGAACACGACAATGCCCGTGACCAGCACGAACAGCCGGTAGGTCGGATAGAACACGCCGAACACCCGCATGCCGCCGCGCAGGACTTGCGGGATCGGCACGGTGAAACTGTCGCCGCCCCAGATCACCAGCGCCAGATCGTTGAGCACGAAAGCAAAACCCAAAGACAGCAGAACCTGGCGCAGCTCATTGCCGCGGACAAAACGCAGCAGGCCCTGATCGAGCACAAAGCCGATCGCCGCGATCGCGAGCATCGCGCCGATGCCGCCGAGCACAAAGCTGCCGGTCTTGGTCGCAACCGTAAAGCCGATATAGCCGCCGAACAGATAGAGCGCGCCATGCGCCAGATTGACGATGCGCAGCAATCCGAAAATCAACGTAAAGCCACTCGCCACCACAAACAACAGCGCGGCGAAGGTCAGTCCGTTGAAAAGCTGAAACGTATTCATTGCTGCTTCATGCCGGCGGCTTGCCTGCGATCTGGCCTTGATACCAGTCGAGAATCTGCTCGCCGTTCCAGTGCACGACGCCTTCGAACTTGTTCACATAATCATAGATCGCTTCGAGATATTTGATCCGGAACGGCTGGCCGGAGATGTAGGGGTGAATCGCCAGCGACAGGATCTTCGGCCGCTGTGCGCTTTCGGCATAGAGCCGGTCGAAACAGTCGATCGTACGTTTGAGCATGTGATCGCTTTCATGATGCTGCACCATCATCATCGGAATGTCGTTGAGTTCGATGGTGTAGGGCAGCGTCACCAGCGGGCCCTTGTCGGTGCGGATCACGGTCGGCTCGTCATCATAGACCCAGTCGCCGATATATTTGACACCGGCTTCGGCAAGAAATTCCGGGGTCTCCAGGGTCTGGGTCAGGCCAGGCCCGAGCCAACCGACCGGCCGCTTGCCGGTGAATTTTTCGATCACGTCCATGGAGCGATGAATCATCGCCTTCTGGTCGGGATCCTTGTGAATCGGCCCCTGCTCATAGGCGTGTCCCAGGAATTCCCAGCCGGCGTCCCTGGCCTGCTGCGCGACGCGCGGATAATCTTCGCAGACGCGGGCATTGATCGACAGCGTCGGCGCGATGCCGAGCTTCTTGTAGAGATCGAAGAAGCGCCACACCCCGACGCGCATGCCGTATTCGTGCCAGCTCCAGTTCGGCACATCTGGCAATAGCGGAATGCCGGTCGGCGGCGGGATCACCTGCCGCGCCATCGGCTTTGAAATATCCCAGACTTCCAGATTGACGATGGTCCAGACCACGATGCGAGCGCCGCCCGGCAATTTCAATGCGGGACGGTCGACGATGGCGGAGAAATCGCTGCGCTCGCGCGGGATCATGGGACCGGTCATAGCAGCGGACTCCAGGATGTTTTCATCAGCGTACGCTGATCGATGCCAAAGCGATCGGCGAGCCAGTCGGCCAGCACTTCCTGCCCGATCGTGGGATTATCGTGCTGGCAATGTTCGGCGCCGGTCTCTTCCGGGTCAAGCACGCGCAACGTCGCATTGACGCCATGCGCCCTGGCATAATCATAGGTGCTGCGCGCCGCCGTCACGGTGAGCACGTCATGGCCTCCATGCATCACCAGATACGGGCATCGCATGTGCTCCAGATGACCCTTGAGTGTAAACGGCTTCATCAGCTCATGCGCCTCATGCATCGATTTGGCGCCGAACACCCAGCGGATATGCATCGCGAGGCCGAAATCATCGCCCTTGGTGCTCCACATGTCATGTACCGACCAGATCGCGCCGTGCGAGATCGCGGCCGCCAGCCGCGGCTCATAGCAGGCGGCGCGGGCCGCATAGTAACCCCCGAGACTGGAGCCGCATACCGCGATGCGCTTGGGGTCGACATCCCCTCGCTTTTCCAGCCAGTCGATGCATTTGCCGATCGGCATCTCGCTGTCGGCGCGGGTAACCACCTTGTGCCGCCGCAGCGTGCCGCCCTGCCCCGGCCCGTCGATCATCAGCACCGAAATGCCGCGTTGCAGGCAGCCATGCGCCTGCATGAACCACATCTCGTCCTTGATCGAATCGAGACCGCCCATGCAGATCAGCACCGGCAATTTGTCGCCGGGGAACGGCGCGCGGATGAAATAGCCGCACATCGGCTTGCCTGGCTCATAGGGAATCTCGACCACCTCGCCCGGCGGATTGAGATGGCCGATGAATTTGTGCGAGCAGGCTTCCATCTTCTCGAAGGTCGGCAGCCGCCTCGCATCATCGGGCTCAAGATGGAATTCGGCCTGGCGGTAATAATCCGCCGCGCGCATAAAACAGTTCATCGCGGTACGGATATGACTCGCGGTCTCTTCCGCCAGCCCGCGCTTCCAGTTGCGGTCGGCAATCCGCATCCACTCGGTGTGCCAGCTTTCGAGGTCGCCCGGAATCATCCGCGATCCCGCCTGCATCACCTCGCTGACGCTGCCGCCCCCTTCCTGGGTTTCGCCGAGGCCGCGGCGGAATTGATAGGAAAGCCAGGGATACTCCGGCCAATGATGCCAGCCGAACGGCTCGTAATGCGGTCCGCGATCGGCGGTGATCAATTCAATCGCGTTTTCGCTGATGTCGTTTTTTGCTTCCGCCATGGCCCCACGCCGCCTTTGGATCAGGTCGCTCATGGTTCGACGAAGCCGCCGATGAGTCAATATAAATTACATACACTTCGCACCAGCGCATATCATTTCGGCACCAAGATCGATATTGATGCAGCTTAAAATCCAAATTTAGAGCTGTTATCTCGCTGGCGCCGGTTCATTGAACTGATAAAGTGTATTCACTTAAGGCGCAGAGACAGGCCCCTCCGATGACGGACCAGCTCGACCAAGCTTTCCCTGAGCCTGCCGGCGGACCGCGCGCCGGCAACCGCGCGCTTTCGGTGATGGACCGGGTCAGAGAGGCCGTGCTCGACGGCTCGATCAGTGCCGGCGAGCGGCTCAACGAAGTCCAGCTCAGCAAGACGCTCGCGGTGTCGCGCACGCCCGTACGCGCGGCGTTGCAGGCGCTGGCGGGTGAAGGCCTGCTGGATTACGCGCCCAACCGCGGCTTCACCGTGCGCGAATTCCCGCTTCCCGCCATCGTCGATGCCTACGACATCCGCGCCTCGCTGGAAGGCGTCGCAGTTCGCTTTGTCGCGGAGCGCGGGCTTGGCGAACAGGAAAAAGAAATCATCGAGCGCAGCCTTGCCGCCGGCGACAAACTGCTCGAACGCGGATCGTTCGAGGCCGGCGATCTCACGATCTATCGCGATATCAACGGCGACTTTCACGACGCCTTGCTGGCGGCCGCCCGCAACCGGATGCTCTCCGAGATGATCCGGATCTGTCATCACGTCCCGGTATCGTCGAGCCGCAACATCGTGGTGTTCGAATATCACGATGTCCGCCGCCGCCACGACGATCACCATCGTATCTATGAAGCGATCGTCGCCCGCGAGCCATGGCGCGCCGAAATGCTGATGCGCGAGCACGTCGCCAGCATCAAGACGTCGCTGGTGGGGTATCTGAGCGAGCGCAGGACGGGGTGACGAGGCCGTCTCCGCGCGGCGGGTTACTTACCTCTCCCCTTGTGAGAGGTCGAAATTCGCGCGTAGCGGGAATTTCGGGTGAGGGGTTCAGGTCCATCGATGGACTGTACCCCTCTCCCCAACCCTCTCCCACAAGGGGAGAGGGAGCGCACTGCCGTTGCCGCTGCAGAAGCGCTTGGCCTTTCCCGCTACTCCGTCGCGATCACGGCGGGCTTGCCGTCCTTGTAGCCCAGGATCTGCAGCGGCGTGTGGGCGTGATTGTGGTCGTCGGGCGAATAGCTGCCACCGAGCCGTGACGGCATCGTCGAGGTCTTCAGGGCTTGCTTGATCGCGTCAGGCTGATCTGATCCGGCGCGACGGATCGCATCGACCACGAGATACGTCGCTTCAAAGACGAAGAACGAGCGTTGGGTCGGCACCAGCCCGTAACGCGACTTGTAAGCCGCGACGAAGGCCTGCACGTCGGGCTTGTCCAGCGCGGGCGTGAACACGGCAATGCCGGTCACGCCGGACATGCCACCCGCATCGCGAAACGCCTGCGAGACTGCGGCCGAAGCGCCGCCGAGGTCAAATCGTCCGGTCACCGGCACCTTCCAGCCCGAGGCTTCATACTCCTTGAAGAATCCGGGCGTAGAGCCTCCCAGAATCGCAACGACTTCACCGGGCGCACCGGCTTTCAGCTTGGTGAAGATTCCGGAGAAATCCTTGGTGTCCTTTGGAATGACTTCGTCTGATGTGACGGTCATGCCGGCGTCCTTGGCGGCCTTGGCGAGCGCAATGGCGTTGGCGTGCTGAAACTCGCCATCATCGGCCACGATCGCGATCGACTTGATGTTCTGCGATTTCAGCCACTGCACCAGAGCGCCTTGAATATCCACTTCCGACGGAATGGTCTTGAAGGCGTAATCATTGCCGCCGACGCCGGAGGCATCGACAAAATCCTGGCCGGCCGAGGTCGCGATCACCAGCGGCACCTTGGCGTCTTTCATCATCGGCATGATGGCGTGGGTGACGGGCGTGCAGAGCGCGCCGATGATGACGGGCACGTGTTCCAGTTCGAGCAGCCGCCTGGTCGCGGGCACGCCGATATCAGGCTTGCAGGCATTGTCGGCATAGTACGCGACGACCGGCCGGCCCAGCACGCCGCCGGATTGATTGATGCTGTCCAGCGCCAGTTGAGCGCCATACTGCTCGGACTGCCCGCGATCGGCCAACGGCCCGCTGAGAATGGTGGTGATGCCGATTTTGACGGGTTCAGCAGCCTGCGCAAAGGTACTGCAGAGCAGGCCTGCAGCCAGAACAAAAATACGTTTCATATCGCTCCCCGGGGAATGAAAAACTTCGTTATAATTTCAGGGATAGAACGCTTTGCGATCAGCCTTGTCTATTCACGAGCCTGTGCATCCGTGAAGGAGGCAGGATGTCTGGCGAGAGACCGCTGAGACACTCTTCGTCATGGCCGGGCTTGTCCCGGCCATCCACGTCTTTCTTCACCCAAAGTTAAGGCGTGGATGCCCGGGACAAGCCCGGGCATGACGAGCTTAGGTAGAAAGCCCAGATCTATAGGCCGCGCCTCACTGCGCCTCTTTGTACGCCTGCGTGATCGCCCGCGTCAGATTGCCGGGGCGCTGCCACCCGGCGTATTTCTTTTTGAATTCCTCGGTCAGCGCCGTCACCGTGTCCTCGACGCTCTTGCCTTGCTTCTTGGCGGCCTGCGCCTGGTCGAGAAGATCGACCATGAAGGCCTTCTGCTCGGCGAACATCGAGGCGTCACCGGGCTGGCTGTGGTCGGGCAGGATCAATGTGGGCTTCAGCTCGGCCACCTTGTCGAGGACGCCGATCCAGGCGTGGATATTGGTCTGCGTTCCAATCGGCAAAATGACGAATTTGTTCTGCACGATGTCGCCGGAGATCATCACCTTGTCCGGATCGACCATGAAGATGATGTCGCCGTTGGTATGCGTCGGCCCGTAATAGATCATCCGCACTGTGACATCGCCGAGGTCGAGCGTCATGTCTTTGTCAAACAGGATATCGGCCTTGTCGATGCCGGCATCGACAAGCAATTCCTTGTTGACGTCGGAACGCGACCGGAAGAATTCGATCATGCCGGGGCCGGCCTCCTCGAGCTCCTTTTGCTGGACGGTCGGCCGGATCACCACCGTGCCGGCCGGAAACCCGGCCTGGCCGGTGACGTGCTCGGGATGGAAGTGCGTAGTGGCGAGATAGAGATTGCCGCCCTTGCGCAATTTTGCCGCCGCGGCCGCAACCGTGACTCCGTTGCGCTTGCCGAGGCCGGTGTCGACGACGAGGGTACCCTTGCTGCCGACCACGATCCCGATATTGGGATTGCCGAACAACGCCCACACATGAGGCGACAGCTGCTTGGTGTCGGTTTCGTTGAGCACGATGTTTTCAGGCTGCTGCTGCTGCGCAAGGCCTGCAGCCGGAGCCATGAGCAATCCGAAACAAAACGCAATGATTGCTGATCTTCGCATCTCAATCCCCCCCCCTTTTATCACGGCGATCTCGTGAACAATCCTGCTTCGATCATTCGGCCACCTGTCTTCAGATAGTAGGCGACACACGCCAGCCGCGCCAGTCTCTCCGCGTCAGCCATCGACCACGGACTTCTCGGGATCGATCAGGAAAATCCAGATCAGCGCTCCCGTAGTCAGAACACCGGCGGTGACATAGAACGGCGCAACCCAGGAGCCCCGTTCGACCAGGAAGCCGAACACCAGCGGCGAAATCGAGGCCCCGATCGCGCCCACCATGTTCATGACCGCGGTCACCGTTCCGCTCGATGTGCCGCCGACATCCATCGGCACCGCCCAGGCCGGCCCGAGCACCAATTCGAGAAAGAAGTTCGACGCGGTCAGGCAAAGCACCGCGGTGATCGCACTGTCGGTGGTGCCGGCCGGGATCAGCAACACCGCGGCCAGCGCCAAACCCGGCGCCGCCACCACGCGCCGCGCCAATTTCAGATTGCCGGTCTTGCGCAGGATGTGGTCGGTCAGAATGCCGCCGGCGAGATCCCCGAGCATCGCCGAGATCAGCGGCAGGGATGCGAGATAGCCGACCGAGTTCAGCGAGAGATGGCGAAACTCCAGGAGATAGGTCGGAAACCAGCTGACGTAGAAATAGGCCCCATAAAAAAAGCAGCCATAGGCCGCCGCGATGAACCACATGTTCGGCGACGTGAAAATCGTCCGCCACGGCACAGCGGTTTGGATTTTTGTCGCGACCGGAATGATTTCTCCGTTCGGCAATGTGCCGCGAATATGCGCGAGCTCTGCTTTGTTGACACGTTCTTCGTCTTCCGGACGGTTGCGATAGAAGAAAAAGAACACCAGCGACCAGGCGATGCCGAGCAGAGCAAAAACGTAGAAAATCCAGCGCCAGCCCCACGCGTTCATGATCACGACCGCGATCAGCGGCGTGATCGCGATCGCGAGCCGGCTGAAACAATGCGTCATGCCCTGGACGAAGCCGCGCTCGGATTTCGGAAACCACAGCTGCATGGCGCGGCTTGCAGTCGGAAAGGCGCCGGCTTCTCCGAGACCGAAGATGAAGCGGACCGCGAAAAACGAGGTCGTACTCGACGCCCACGCCGTCGCGGCCGTCATCAGCGACCAGAACGGGACAATCACCAGCAGCACCCGCTTTGGCCCAAAATAATCCGCGAGCCAGCCGCCGGGCACCTGCCCCGCGGCGTAGGCCCAGGCAAACGCGCTGAAGAAAAGTGCCACTTCCGTCTTGCTGAAACCGAATTCCCTGGCGATCGCCGGCGCCGCAATCGAAATATTGCTGCGGTCCATATAGGTAATCATGTACATCAGGCTGATCAGCAGCAGCACGTACCACCTGATGTGGGTACGCTTTGCGCCGGCGAACGCCGTCGCCACGCCACTCTGCGCCGTAATATCGGCAGGCATGAAACCTCCGTTTATTTTTGTCCGACGGTTTTGGCCCGTCGTTTTTCAGTCGCCCTGGTCAGGGCGACCGTCGTTCACGCACACAAACCTGAAGTCGCACTGGAAAATGTCCGGCGCGTCTCCATCAGTAACACTGTCAATAAAGCCCTATCGCCCCGCGGCCACTTTCGCCGGCCGTTTGTTCTCAAGCGGGAGCGTCACCGGCTCATTGAGTTCGGCCGACAGATCGGCCGCGATATAGAGCTCCATGACGCGGCGCGCCTGTTCGGGCGTCACGAGAACCGGCCGGCCCAGCGCGACCGCCTCGACGAAATGTACGGTTTCGGTCGCCATCGGGCCGGCATAGACGTGCCCGACCGGTTCGCCCGGCATCGTCGACATCGGAAACACCGCGCCGCCCTTCATGGTGTTCAACATCACGTCGCGATGGGTGTCGTCGACCATCAGCGCGCCTTCGGTCCCGATCAATTCGATCCAGGTCGAGGAAAAATTGGGATAGCCGGGCGGCAGGCTCCAGCCGCCCCCGACGACGAAGGTAAGCCCGCTGTCCATGGTCACGGTGCACCATTGCAGATCGGGGATATCGTTGCCGGTGGACTCGCGCATCGCGCCGTAATTGACCTGCGAATAGACCCGAATGGGTTTGGCCGGCTCCAGACACCACAGCACGAAATCGAGGTCGTGCGTCGATTCCATCGCAGCCGGCGACAGCTTGACGCGGCCCGAGATCTTCTTGCCGAGGTTGCGTGAAATATGCCGGCTCACCAGTGCGCTGACCGGCTTGCCGATGGTGCCGTCGGTGATGCACTGCTTGACGTAGGCGAATTTCGGGTTGAAACGCTGCGAATAACCGATGGTGAATTTCAGGCCGTTGGTGCGGGCGATCGAAATCAGCTCATCCGCTTCATCGAGTTCGAGCGCGATCGGCTTTTCGAGAAAGACGTGCTTTCCGGCGCGCAGGAAATCCCGCGCCATCGGGAAATGCGTCGTCTCCGGCGTCGCGCAGACGAAAACCGCGGAAATGTCTTTGTTGTCCAGCAAGGTGCGATAATCCGACGTGGCCGATTTGGCGCCGATCGCATCGGCCACCTCCTTCAACCGTTCCGGGCGATTTTCGGCGATGTGCACGGCACTCACCAGCGGATTGGCCGCACAGGCGTGAGCCCGAATTCCCCCGCACCAGCCGGTGCCGATGACCGCTACCTCGATCTGGTCCATTCTAGTCTCCCCCACTCTTTATTTTCGTTTTTGTTTATTTTCGTTTTGTTTTTGAGAATCGGCTTGCTGGCGCAAATCGACCGGCCGGCGCGTTCCGTTGCGGGGCGCAGATCAGCGCTAACACAGTCTGCAGCCCGTCCGATGTCAAGCATGGACTTTGAGCGCCTTGCGGGAGGATGGTTTGGCGCATGGCGGCTCGCCACAGCCACACCGGGGCCCGGCTTCCCGGGCCGATACCGGGATCACCGCATCAGCCGTTTGTGGCAGACGTTTGTGGCAGACTTGCCGGCCGCCCGAACACCCCGCCCAAGCAGTGCTGTTTTGGCACCGCTGCGCCAGATTTTTAGCTGTTGAAAGGCCCACCCCCAAAGCCCAGACTGAGGCCGGCGCCGAGAGTCCCGCCGTAAGACGGCGCCCATTCTTTCACGAACACCTTAAGTCAACGGAGATTGGGTCGATGCGCCGGCTTCTGTCTGCCCTCGCGATAGCGAGCTGTCTTCTGATATCGCCCACCGGCGGCCACGCGGCCGAGCCGCTCAAGATCAAGTTCACGCTGGACTGGAAGCTTCAGGGTATCCACGCCTGGTATTATTGGGCCAAGGCGAAGGGATATTTCGCCGCGGAAAATCTCGATGTCAGGATCGACCAGGGCGAAGGATCGGCCACCACCGTGACGCGGATCATGTCCGGCGCCTACGACGCCGGCTTCGGCGACATCAACGCCATCATCCAGAACGCCGCGACCAAACCCGGCGAGACGCCAATCATGGTTTACATGATCTACAGCAAAGCGCCCTTTGCGCTGCTGACCAAGGCGGGAAGCGCGATCAAGACCGTGAAGGATCTGGAGGGTTCAAAGCTCGGCTCCCCCGCCGGCGGCGCCTCGTTCAAACTGCTGCCGCTACTCGCCAAGCAAAACGGCGTCGACTACAGCAAGATCAACATCACGCAGGTATCGCCGAGCATCCAGGAACAGATGCTGCTGCAGGGACAGGTCGATTCGGTCGCGATTTTCACCGCGACCAGCTATATGAACCTGGTCTCGCTCAAGCTCGATCCCGACAAGGATTTCCGCTGGATGTACTATTCTGATTTGGGGCTCGATCTCTATTCCAACGGCATCATGGTCTCGCCGAAACTCGTCAAAGAGCATCCCGAGGCGGTCAAGGGACTCCTTCGCGCCATCAACCGGGCCTTGAAGGAAACGGTTGCAAATCCCGACGCGGCGATCGAGCTATTGGCCGCTGAAGAGCCGCTGATCAAGAGCGACATCGAACGGCGCCGCCTGCTCTATGTCTACAAGACCCTGATCGACACGCCGGAGGCGCGCGACCTTGGCCTTGGCGACGTCAGCGATACCAGGCTGAAATCCGCGATTGCGATCATCGCGACATCGTTCGAGCTGCCGCGGGTGCCCGCTCCCGGCGATATTTTCGATCACGCGTTTCTGCCTGCGAAGGCCGACCGCGTTCCACCCGCAAGCCCATGAGACACGATATGACGAACGATACTTCGCGCACCATCGCCTGTACCCATGTGGTCGGCGCCGCGCAGACATTGACGGGCGCCCAGGCCATCACGATATCGGGCAACAGCTTTGCCTCGATCGAGCCGACGGAGACGCCGGCGACCGACCGGTTTCTGGCGATGCCGGCGTTGGTCAACGCCCACGATCACGGTCGCGCGGTCTCTACCAGTCCGATCGGCGGCGATGCCAAGCCGCTTGAATCCTGGTTGCCGTATTTCGCGCTGTTTCCTTCGGTGGATCCCTATCTCGCGGCGGCGATGAATTTCGCCAATGGTGCGCTCGGCGGCACCGGCACCATCATGGTGCATTACACCCGCGCGCAGGGATTGACGGACCTGCCGACCGAAGCCGCCGAGATCGCGCGGGCGGCCCGCGATGTCGGCGTTCGCGTCGGCTTTGCGATTTCGATGAAGGACCGCAATCCGCTGGTCTATCACGGCTCCGAAGCGCTGCTCGCAGCCCTGCCGCCGGAGGCCCGCGCCGAGGTCGGGCGGCGCTTGATCTACAAGGTACTGACCCCAGGCGACTACATGAAGCTGGTCGATGACGTCGCCGCGGCGGCAGATGGGCCCGGATTCAATGTTCAATATGGTCCGAACGGCGTGCAATGGTGCAGCGACGCTTTGCTCAAGGCCGTTGCGGAGGCGTCGCAGCGCACCGGCCGTCGCGTCCATATGCATCTGCTGGAGACGAAATATCAGCGGCAATGGGCCGATGCCAATTATCCCGGCGGCGTTGTGAAGATGCTCGACGAGATCGGCTTGTTGTCGCCCCGGTTGACGTTGGCGCATTGCGTGTGGGCCAACCCTGACGAGTTGGCCTTGCTGGCCGAGCGCGGCGTGACGATCTCGGTCAATACCAGTTCCAATCTGCACCTTTACTCCGGCATTGCGCCACGCAAGACTATGATCGAACGCGGCTGCACAGTGGCGCTGGGCATCGACGGCAAGGCTTTCGACGACGACGACGATGCGCTGCGTGAATTGAGGCTGGCTTATTATATTCACGCAGGAACAGGATTCGACCGCACCATCAGCCGCGAGCAGGCCGTTCAAACCGCGGTCCGCAACGGCCGCTTTGCGGTTACCAATGTGAAAGACAGCGGCCTGATCGAGACCGGTGCCGCGGCCGACATGCTGTTGCTGGACTGGGCGTCGCTCAACAACGAAAACCTTCGGGAGGATATCAATCCCCTCGATCTCCTGTTCTCGCGCGCCACCGCGCGGCACCTTCGCGAGGTCGTCATCGGCGGCCGGACCATCGTTCGGGATGGACGCGTGCTGGGAGTCGACCTGCCCGCGATCCGGCAGGAAGTGCTGTCGCGGATGCGATCGGGCATCAAGGAAAACGCAACGCTCATCTCGGCGCTATCGACGCTCGATGACGCGATCGCTCATCATTATGTGAGCGATTCAAATTGTTGCTGAGAGGTTACGGCGATTTGCGTAACGCCTCGCGCTGGCTGGTGACGGCACTGGCGGAAACCGGCACGGCCGCATTGCCCCAGGCGTTGCGAACATAGGTCAGAACCGCCGCCACCTGCGCGTCGTCCAGCCGCCAATCGAAGCCGGGCATCGCGGGGGCCGTAGGCGCCCCCGGCGTTCCAACCGCGCGGGTGCCATGCAGAACCACCCGCGCCAGCGTGGTCGGATCATCCGACTGCACCAATGCGCTGCCGGCCAATCGCGGAAACAGATTGATCTCGCCGACGCCGGTGTCCTTGTGGCATGCGGCGCAACTGTCCTTGTAGATCGCCGCACCCGCGCGCATCGCGCCGTTATTCGCCGCGACCGGCTCGGGCTTTGAACTTGCGCTGCCTTCGCCGCTGTCTTTCAGATAGGTCGCAATGGCCACGATATCGTCATCGGTCATATGCGACGTGGAATGAGACACCGCCTCGGCCATCGGGCCCGAGGCCAGCGTCCATTTGTTGGTCCCGTTTTTGAGATACTGGACCAGATCGTCCTTCGACCATCCGCCAATGCCTTTGCGCGGATCGTTGGTAATGTCGGGAGCAAACCAGCCCTGAAGCGTGGCGCCGGTCAACGCGACATTATTCTTGTCGCCGCCGAGGAATGTTTTCGGCGTGTGGCAGGTGCCGCAATGCGCTGCACCCTCGACGATATAGGCGCCGCGATTCCATTCCGCTGATTTCTGCGGATTGGGTTGATAGCGGCCCGATGTGAAATTGAGCCCGTTCCAGAACGCCATCGCGAGACGAATGTTCAGCGGGAACGGCAATTGGTTGGAGACGACGCTGTTTTTGACCGGCGCGACGGTCGCAAAATAGGATCGCATCGCCAACACGTCTTCGTCGGTCAATTTGGTGTAGGCCGGATACGGCATCGCCGGATAAAGCCGCTTGCCATTGTGACCGCGGCCCTCGTGCAGCACCGAGAGAAACTCGTCGTTGGTCATGTTGCCGATTCCGGTCTCGGAATCGGACGTGATGTTCGGCGCAACTATTATGCCGAATGGCGTCTGCAGCGCGAGGCCGCCGGCGTACGGCGCGCCGCCCGGCGTGGTGTGGCACGCCCCGCAATCGCTGAGTGTGGCGAGGTAACGCCCGCGCTCGATGCGGTCGAAACTCTGGGTGTCCTGCGCAAAGGCAGCGCCCGTCAGACTGACGAACAAAGCGGCTGATGTGAGAGAACGGCGCATCATTCCCTCCCTAAACCAGCGGACCGGGGTTTTTCAGATAGCGGCTACGGATCGCGTCGGCGGTCCAATACGCCAGCGCGCCCACCGTATCGGTCGGGTTGTAGCCATGATTTTGCGGGAACACCGACGCGCCGCCGGGCACGAAGACATTGTGCACATCCCAGCTCTGACAATAGCGGTTGAGCACGCTGGTCGTGGGATCGGCGCCCATCACCGTGCCGCCGGTATTATGTGTGGTCTGATAGATCGTGCTGTCGTAAGGACCTTTGCGCGGGCTTGCCGTCATCTCGACGGGGTCCATCGCTTTGGCGATCTCCGCGAGGCGTTCGGTCAGGTAAGCCGACATCTTCAATTCATTGTCGTGAAAATCAAACGTCATCCGCAGCAGCGGACGGCCGAACCGGTCCTTGTAGGTCGGGTCGAGATCAAGATAACAATCCTTGTAGCTGTACGAACTGCCGTGGACCGCGAGACTCATCCCGCGTTGATAGGTCTCGGCGGTGGCCTTCTTCCATTCGGCGCCCCATTTCGGCGTGCCCTTCGGCACCGGCCGGGTCTGGATCGGCCGCGCGCCGGTTTGCCCGAACCCCATATAGCCGCCGCCGACGAAGCCGAGCCCGGTGTGATCGAAATTATCGCCGTTGTAATCGTCGATGATCATGCCGTGCGAGCCGGTCGCGATGAACGGATTGAGGATCTTGTCCTTGAGAATGAGGCTGACGCCGGACGTGGTCTGGTAGGCATAGTTGCGGCCGACGACGCCCTGCCCGGTCTGCGGGTCATAGGGTTTGCCGATGCCCGACAGCAGCATCATCTGCACATTGAAGAACGAAAACGCGCACAGCAGGACGATGTCAGCGGGCTGCTCCCACTCTTCGCCTGAAGTATCGACGTAGGTCACGCCCGTAGCGCGCTTGCCGGTCGAATCCAGATTGACTTTCGTGACCTCGGATTCGGTCCGCGCGCTGAAATTGGGAAATCGCATCAGCGCCGGCAGCACGCAGGTCTGCGGACTCGACTTGGCATAATTGCCGCAGCCGAACCGCTCGCAGAAACCGCAATAGGTGCATTGCCCGAGTTTTACGCCGAGCGGATTGACATAGGCCTCGCTGAGATTGGAAGCCGGCTGCGGAAACGGCGAATGGCCGGTCTTGCGCGCGGCTTCGGCGAACAGCGTCGCGCCTAACCCCTGTTTCAGCGGCGGCGTCGGATATTCCGACGAGCGCCAGCCTTCGAACGGATTGCCGCCGGGCTGCTTTTGCCCGCGAAGATTACCGGCCTTGCCGGAAGTGCCGCAGAGCTTTTCGAACCGGTCGTAATAGGGTTCGAGTTCGTCATAACTGACGGGCCAGTCCTGGATCGTCATGTCGGCCGGCAGCGTGTCCTTGCCGTAGCGCTCTTCGAGATGGCTGCGGATATTGAAATCCGTCGGCAGGAAGCGCCATGTCTGTCCGTTCCAATGCACGCCGGCGCCGCCGACACCGTTGCCCGGAAGGAAGCCCGAGAAACTGCGGATCGGCATCGCCGTCTGGCTCGCATTGTTGCGAAACGTCAGCGTTTGCTGATCGGGACGCAAAAACAGATCCAGCCGGACCGCGTAACGCAATTCGTCCTGTGCATAAGCGGGCGGAAAATCCGTCGCCGTGTCGCGCCACGGGCCTCGCTCGATCGCAACCACGTTCAATCCGGATTTGGCGAGTTCATAGGCGAGGATCGACCCCGTCCATCCGAGCCCGATAATCACGACATCCTTGGCAGGCAGTTTGCGGGCCATCGTTACTCTCTCACTGTCCAGTCGGAGCGGCCCATAATGCTGACAGGCGGCAACGGATAGGGTTCATTGTGGCGCTCGACCCAGTCGCGGTAATCGTAACGTGCGCCGGGAAAGCCGATCAGCTTCCAGCTCGCCATGTCACGATTGCCGCCATAGATCGGATCGGCGAAAAAGCCTTCCTGGGTGTTGCCCAGCAGCAGCGTGAAGAAGTCCGCGCTCTTGACGTCCTTGAGCGCGATCGATCCGGACTCAAGTCCCTTGAGCACCTTGTCCTGATCCTCAGGCCCAAGATCGCGAAACGACTTTCCGGCGAAATTGCTCTTGATGTAGTCCGCCAGCGCCCGCAAGCCGGCGCGATAACGCGCGGCCGGCGCGTCGGGCATTTGATAGCCCTGCGTGGCGGCGGCGGGCATGAAGGGCGGTCTTGTATAAAGGCCTTCGGACCGGCCATAAGGACCCGCGAGCTGCCGGTCGATATACACGGCGCAGCCGGCATCCTTGCCGCCGGGCCCGCGACTGTCCGGCGGGATCAGGCGATCAACCGCAGCCTCAATGACGGCGGCTTCGTCGGCCGTAAAGAACAGCCACGGGCCGGGCCGCACAGGCATTGGCGGCGTTGCCGTTCCCGGCTCCCACGGCAGGGCCCCGGTAAGAGTACGCGCACGTGCCAGACCAGTCCCGACGAGAAAAAACGCCGCAGCTGAGGCCAGCAACAACCGCCGGGACGGGTTTGAGGAAGTATTACAATTCATGGTCCCCCTCTATCGCTTCAAACCGGCGGCTGCCTCGACCCGCGCATCATTACGCTGCGCTTGATGCGCGTTCTGTCGCATTCTTGCTGCGTTGAATTGCGGCGTGC
The DNA here is from genome assembly GCA_963790595.1 of uncultured Alphaproteobacteria bacterium. Lineage (GTDB taxonomy): Bacteria > Pseudomonadota > Alphaproteobacteria > Rhizobiales > Xanthobacteraceae > Bradyrhizobium. Next base: position 241,974 of record CAWBPE010000011.1, read on the forward strand.
TGCAGAAATGAGTTTTGGTGCCGGGGGATTCCCGGTTCGCACCGTTGCCCGGGCGCAAAAACTCAACGACGGATAGCGCCGCAGGCAAACCGTCTGTCATCCGGGAATCCCGCCTCAATAGCGTCGAGCCACTGTTCCGTAGCACTCGGTTTGACGTGCGTCCCCGCGAAAGGTTCCACTTACGGAACAAGATTTTGTTACGATGGGAAACCGGTGAGGTCACAGCCATTCAGCAGCCAGAGCAAAGCCTGGCATGTGTGCAATGCACCCTGCGAACGTCGTCCACAATTCTACGGGTGGCAGGCTGGGATCGATCGCCTTACCGCCGCGGGCGTTCGATCAGGCGGCGTCGCGCTTGGCGACTTGAACGTTCGAATTGCTCTCGTTGCAGTCTTCGAAATGGGACGCCAATTCCTGCTCGGCGAGATGTTCCCACCGTTCTGCCTGTCCAAGCAGGTGCCAGCTCTGGCCGGGATTGTACGCAGCCTGCTGACGGTACAGCGAAGCCAATGCGCGATAGTGAGACGCGTTCTTCATTGCTACCTCCGCCAAATCAGTGAATCTGGATCGAGCTTATTCCCTTTCATTGCGTCAGGGGTATTATGTTTATGCAACAGAACGAATTTTTGAATGGGAGATTCGTTACACAGGACCCTTTTTTATGGTCCAAATGTTTTATGGTCCAGATGTGGAACCGCTTTGCACTTCCTTGAACGCTACCCGCGCTAAGACTTGTCGGCGCCCGGAAATCGGAACAAGACCTCATCGTCCTTGTTAGACCTCCAAGGCGCAGGCGTGCGCCGCTCTACTCAAGCGGCGGAGGCCGTCATGACCAAGACCGATTCCCGGGCGGCGTCCGCATTCAATCGACGGAAATTTATTGCAGCCGCGGCCGGAAGCGTTGCCGTCCCGTTAACGGCCAGAGCCGCCAGCGACGCTGCGGACTCGATACCCTCAGCACAGGATGCATCGTTACCGGTTAATGTAACGCTGCGCGTTAACGGCAGCAGCCGGTCGTTCGCGATCGATGCGCGCACGACCGTGCTGGATGCCCTGCGCGAACACATTGGCCTTACCGGTAGCAAGAAGGGTTGCGATCACGGCCAATGCGGCGCCTGCACTGTGCTGATCGATGGCCGTCGTGTGTTGTCGTGCCTGACGCTGGCGCTCGCCGCGCAGGATCAGCAGATCGTCACCATCGAGGGATTGGCAGCGAACGGCCAACTGCATCCGATGCAGCAGGCCTTTATCGATCAGGACGCATTCCAGTGCGGCTACTGCACGCCGGGCCAGATAATGTCCGCCATAGCTTGCGTGAAAGAAGGTCACGCATCAAACGACGACGACATTCGTGAATACATGAGCGGAAATATTTGCCGCTGCGCCGCCTATCCGAACATCGTTGCGGCGGTGAAACAAGCAGCCCCTGCAATTTCCGCCGACAAGCAGAAGAGTTAGGCCAATGCGATCGTTTGCATATCAAAGGGCAATGGATGCCGCATCAGCCGTGGGGGCTCTGGCCGCCGCTGGCGCCGGAAATAATCCGCTGACGGCGGCGACTGCTCAGCCGCTCGCCGGAGGGACGACGCTTATCGACCTGATGAAACTGAATGTGATGCGGCCGGGCACCATCGTCGACATCAATCCGCTCGCGGCGAGTTGGTCCGGGACCAAACTCGAAGACGGAAATCTGCGCCTTGGCGCGCTGGCGCGGATGTCGGATGTCGCGGCCAATCCAGAGATACAGCTCCACTATCCCGTGGTTGCCGACGCGCTCAAACTTGCCGCAAGCCCGCAACTTCGCAACATGGCAACCCTTGGCGGCAATGTCCTGCAACGAACCCGTTGTACTTATTTTCGCGATGTCAGCTACGACAATTGCAACAAGCGTCATCCGGGATCCGGTTGCGCCGCGCTAGATGGCTTCAACCGCACCCACGCCGTGCTCGGAACTAGCGATCAATGCATTGCGACCTATCCCGGTGATTTCGCGCAAGCCATGATCGCGCTCGACGCGACCGTGGAAATCACCGGCAAATCCGGTGTGCGGAATCTTCCCTTCGCGCAACTGCACAAGCAGCCCGGAGATTCACCGCAAATCGAAACCACCCTCTCCGCGGGCGAACTGATTTCCGGCTTTACTATTCCCGGCCGCTGGCCGCGTTCGGTTTACCTGAAAGCCCGCGACCGCCAATCCTATGAATTCGCGCTGGCGTCAGCCGCGATTGCACTCGATGTCGATGGCGGCGTTGTGCGTGACGCCCGCGTGGCCCTCGGCGGGGTAGCCACCACACCGTGGCGCTCACGCGAGGCCGAGTCGCTGCTGAAGGGTCAAAAATTCGATGAAGTTCTGGCAGGGCGTGCCGCCGAGGCCGCTTTCGCCGGTGCCAAGGCCAGGAAACACAATGCCTTCAAGATCGCGCTCGGCACACGCGTGCTGGCACGCGCGTTACAGCAGGCCGCAGCGATGGAGATTTGATGATGTCGATCGCCGTTCCTCAGCCGAAGGCCAATATGGGCCAGCCCATTCCGCGCTACGACGCCGCCGCCAAGGTCACGGGCAAGGCGCAATACGCGTCCGATGTTGCGCTCGTTAACCCGATCTACGCCTATCTCGTGACGAGTTCGATCGCGAAAGGCCGGATCGACAGCTTCGATCTGGTGGCCGCCAAACAAATCCGCGGCCTCATCGACATAGTGACCCACGAAAATGCCGAGAAGCTGAAGGAAGCGAAACTTTTCAGCAATGGCGGTTACGCCGGCACTACGATCCAGCCACTGAAGTCGCGGGAGATTGCACAGGAAGGCCAGATCGTTGCCGTCGTGCTGGCGAACTCCTTCGAAGCGGCGCGTGAAGCTTCGCACGCGGTGAAAGTGAATTATACGGCGGCGAGTCCCACCACGACATTCAACTCCCCGGGCACGACGTCTGCGCCAGCCAAGGGACAGCTTGCCCAATTCAAGGAAGACCCCAAGGTTGGCGACTTCGCCAAGGCATTTGGGGAAGCTGACGTCAAAGTGAGTGCGGCCTATGAAACCCCGGCCCAGCACCACAATCCGATGGAGCTGTTCGCGACCAGTTGTGTGTGGGACGGCGATAGCCTGACGATCTACGAGCCGAGCCAGTATGTTCATGGCCTCAAAAACGGCGTGGCTGAGCAACTCGATATCGATGCCGACAACATCAGGGTGATCAACTCCTACGTCGGCGGGGCCTTTGGTTCCAAGGGATCGATGACGCCACGGACAGCTATTATCGCCAGCATCGCGCGGCGGCTGGGTCGCCCGGTCAAGCTGGTCGCGACCCGCGATCAGGGATTTACGATCGCGACCTACCGCGCCGAGACCCGGCACGAAATCGAGCTTGGCGCCAGCGGCGACGGCAAGTTGACGGCGCTGCGCCATCGGGGCTGGGAGATTTCTTCGCGCGCCGATCCCTATGCGGTGGGCGGCACCAAGACCACCACGCGGCTTTACGCCTGCCCGAACGTCGAGAGCGAAGTGTCGATCGTTCGCGCGGACCGCAATACGCCCGGCTTCATGCGGTCGCCGCCGGAAGTCCCCTATATGTTCGCCCTGGAGAGCGCAATGGACGAACTCGCGGTGGAACTCAATATAGATCCGATTGAACTTCGCCGCATCAACGACACCACCAAAGAGCCGATCGGCGGCAAGCCCTATACCTCGCGGTCCCTGATGGCGTGTTTTGACGAAGGCGCCAAGGCGTTCGGCTGGGAAAAACGAAGTGCGCAGCCGAAATCGATGTCCTCGGCGGACTGGCTGATCGGATATGGCTGCGCCGCCACCTGCTATCCGACCCAGATGGCGCCGGCTGCTGCGCGCGTCCGCCTGCAGCGCGACGGCCGCACCCGCGTCGAAATCGCCGGCCATGAGATCGGCAACGGCGCCTACACCGTGATCGGACAGGCGGCCGCCGAAAAACTCGGCGTGCCCGTCGAAAAGGTCTCTGTCTTCATCGGCGACAGCAATCTGCCGCCCGCCCCTGTGGCCGGTGGCTCAAATTCCACTGCGAGCACATGCTCTGCCGTGATGATGGTATGCGATCAGATCAGGCAAAAGCTGTTCAAGGCGCTGATGCCGAATGAAAGCCTGGTCGACAAGGCCAAGGAGACCGTCGGGCTTGGTCAGACGCCCAGCACGCGGGCGGCCACCAGCGATCAACCACTGGACCTGGAACGCGCGTTCGACGCGCTCGGTGTTAGCGTCGTTGAAGAGTACGGCGAGTGGAAGCCCGATGGCGCGCCAATGGATTCATTTCGCGCCATGCATAAGGGCCAAATGCGGATGGCTGGTGGCAGCGAGATGAAGGACAAGATCGCCTACGCTTTTGGCGCGGAGTTTGTCGAAGTCCGGATCAACCGATGGACCCACGAAATCCGCGTACCTCGCCTGCTCGGCGCCTTTGCGGCCAGTCACATCATGAACCCCCGAACAGCGCATAGTCAGTTGATGGGTGGTCTGATCTGGGGAATGTCGTCAGCGCTCCACGAAGCCACCGAGCTCGACGAACGCTATGCGCGCTATGTCAACGACAATCTGGCGGACTACCTCGTGCCGGTGAATGCGGACGTTCGAAGCGTCGAGGTTATCATGCTCTCCGAGCAGGACGACAATATCAATCCGGCCGGCGTCAAAGGGATCGGCGAATTGGGCAATGTCGGCACCAACGCGGCGATCTGCAACGCGATCTTTCACGCCACCGGGCAGCGCATTAGAAAGCTGCCGGTACGATTGGAACAATTCGATATCTAGAAGGTCTTTATTTCATCGACGTTGCCTTTGTTATTCCGGCGGCCGTTCAAGTTCATTTGAGGGTTATTATCAGCGTTCTCGATTCAGAGGATACCGAACAGGCTGACCTGCGCGGCGGCCGGTCGCCATGGCATACGACAGCCGAACACGCCGTCCGGCTTGAGCTTGGCGAAAACGTCAAATGCGATGCGCTCATTGTTGGCGCCGGCATCACCGGATCACTGATCGCTGAACGGCTTACCCGCCAGGGCCTCGATGTCATCGTCATCGATCGCGAGCTTCCCGGCCGCGGCAGCACCGCCGCCAGTACGTCGATGCTGCTCTGGGAAATCGATCGCTCGCTTACTCAATTGACCAATATTTACGGCTTCGAACGGGCATCACGCGCCTACCAGGCCAGCCTGCAGGCCGTTGCCGGCTTGCAGGCATTGGTCCATCAACTCGGTATTTCCTGCGAATTGCGGGACAAGCCGTCGCTGTATCTGGCTGCAGGCGATACAGCCAAGGAATTGCTGGGCGAACATCAACTCCGCCAACGCGCCGGCTTGCCGGGTGAATTCCTCGACCATGGAATGCTGCTGGATGTCTTCGGGATTGCGCGCGCCGGCGCGCTTGTTTCGCCAGGTGCGGCGGACGCAGACCCATCGCAATTGGCCCGGGGGGCGCTTGAGATCGCCGTCGCGCGAGGCGCCCGTGTCTTCGAAGCCGAAGCCGTCCATTTTGACGCGGCAGAGCGCGCGGTCGGCATCCAGCTCAAGAACGGCCGTCAGATCGAGGCGCGCTCCGTGGTTCTCGCGACCGGTTACGTCATGCCCTCGATGATTCACTCGACCATTCAGACGGTGTCGTCGAGTTGGGCGATTGCAACAAAACCCCAGCCGCAAAATCTCTGGAAGGCAGAGGCCCTGATCTGGGAAGACAGCAAGGACTATCTCTATGCGCGAACAACCTCCGCCGGGCGCATTATCATCGGCGGCGAGGACAGCGACGAGATCGTCGAGCCAGAGGCACGCGATCGCCTGATCCCGCAGAAGGCACGCGTCCTGGCGCAAAAACTTGCCGCGCTTTGGCCGGCCGCGAATCTCGACATAGAATTCCGATGGTCCGGAACTTTCGACACCACCAGCGACGGATTACCCTTGATCGGTCCCGTGCCGGGGAAGAAGGGCATTTTCGCCGCCTACGGATATGGCGGCAACGGCATTACCTTCAGCTTTCTTGCCGCCCAGTTGATCGGCGATCTGATTGCGGGCTCTAGCTCGCAACTCCTGCATGACTTCGCGCTGGACCGGGACGGCTGACATTAAGGAACCAAGTTGCCTTGATCGCATTTCCTCAATGAGGTCGCCGCTCGCCGTTCAATACGGCGCCTGTCGCGGATAGCCAAAGGTCGTTTTTGACCCGCTATTCCAACCAGCGCTCGCGAGGATAGCCAAAGGCGGCGACCTCATTAATTCTCGATAGATTCAGTTTGAAGGCAAACGACATGACGCTCGAAACATTTGCAGCACCGCGTGAACCCAATCTGGCGGAACGGGCCATGGATACGGCGACGGATACTTCTCGTACGATTACCGAGCTTTCCGAAAGTCTTCAGGCGGCGGCGCGACGGCTGACGGATGCTTTGGCGGCTTCGCGGCAGCCCGGAACGACGCTTTCGACCATCAGCGCGGTCACGCGGGAAGCACCGCTTGCAAGCCTGTTTGTCGCATTCCTGTTCGGGATAGCGGTCGCACGCCGTCGCTAGATACCGCAGCACTGAATTTGTCTTCCGGAACAATCCTTTCGCCCATCGGTTTTCCTTCCACAGCCTTGGAGGTGACAGATGGCAATGGAATCAAGAGAAATGGAAGTACGAGAAATGGGCAACCTGATCGGAAGCGACAAGGTCGAAGGAACCCCGGTGTATGGGGCCGACAGCCAGAAGATCGGATCGATCGAACGCGTGATGATCGATAAAATGAGCGGCAAGGTTTCCTATGCGGTTCTGAGCTTCGGCGGATTTCTGGGAATCGGTGACGATCACTATCCGCTTCCCTGGCAGTCGCTGAAATACGATCCCGCCCTCGGTGGCTATATCACCGGCATCACCCTGAAGCAGTTGGAAGGCGCGCCCAGATACGGTAACCACAACGCTTGGAACTGGTCTGACGCTGGGCGCACTCAATTGGTCAACGACTATTACGGCATCCCGATGATTGCCTGACGGGAAGGCCCCGGTTAAGCCCGATCATCGGTGGCTGGATCGCGCAAACTGCAGGATATGGCCCGGCGTTCCTGCTGCTCGGATCGTTCGGCCCGTTGTCGGTCGGGCTTTGGATCGTCTTCGCGCCCCTGCTGAAAAACTACTGAGACGATCCGGCTCTTGAGATGGCCCGACCGAGCTGTCATCGATCGCAATCGTTAACAGCCATCCCGACCGGAAGCCGAACCTTAACCCTCGGACCGGCCGGCCATTTTCCTTGAAATATTCATGGAACCAATTGCCGCTGGAAGCGTTACGGAACTTCGGCCTGATATGTCGGGTTCCATGTGCTTGGGACCATGTCTTTGATTTGGTATTTTTGCAGACGCTTCTATGGCTTAGGATTCACCTGTATCGCCAGATTCGTCCGCGTGACTTCCATTGGGGGATGCCATGAGTGATCTCAATTCCGCAACGGCTCTTCGCAGGGCGCCCAAGCGCAAGCCGCCGGCGAACGGAGCGGCCGACCCGCTGCAGGATCTGCTGCATGCGCTGCAGGCGATGCGGGGCGGTGATTTCTCGGTGCGGATGACCGGGGATCATCTGGGGATCGAAGGAAAAATCGCCGACACATTTAATGAAATCGTCGCCGCCAATCAGCGCATGGCGCAGCAACTCGAGCGCGTCGGCCAGGTCGTCGGCCGGGAAGGAAAAACCCGGCAACGCGTCAAATTCGATCTCCCCGGCGGATCGTGGGCGGACATGGAGGGCTCGGTCAATACGCTGATCGATGATTTGCTCTGGCCAACGCGCGAAGTGACCCGCGCGGTCGCCGCCGTCGCGCAGGGCGATCTGTTGCAAACCGTACAACTGGATGTCGATGGCCGCCCACTGGGCGGCGAATTTTTGCAGTCGGCCAACATCGTCAACACGATGATCAAGCAGCTCAGCGTGTTCACCTCGGAAGTGACGCGCGTCGCCCGCGAAGTGGGAACGGAAGGCAAGCTAGGCGGCCAGGCGCAGGTCCCGGAGGTCACCGGCGTCTGGAAAGACTTGACCGAAAGCGTGAACTCGATGGCCAACAACTTGACCGGCCAGGTTCGCAACATCGCCGAAGTCACGATCGCCGTGGCCAATGGCGACTTGTCCAAGAAGATCACCGTCGACGTGCGCGGCGAAATTCTGCAGTTGAAGGAAGCCATCAATACGATGGTGGATCAGCTTCGCTCGTTCGCGTCTGAAGTGACGCGCGTCGCGCGCGAGGTCGGCACCGACGGCAAGCTCGGCGGCCAAGCCATTGTCCCCGGTGTCGCCGGCACCTGGAAGGATCTCACCAACTCCGTCAACGCAATGTGCGGCAACTTGACCGCGCAGGTTCGAAACATCGCCAACGTCACCACCGCCGTGGCGCGCGGCGACCTCTCGCGCAAGATCACGGTCGACGTCCGCGGCGAAATTCTGGAACTCAAGGACACCATCAATACGATGGTCGACCAACTCAATTCGTTCGCCTCCGAAGTGACGCGCGTGGCCCGCGAAGTCGGCACCGAAGGCAAGCTCGGCGGTCAGGCGCAAGTGCCCGGCGTCGCCGGCACCTGGAAGGACCTCACCGACAACGTCAACTTCATGGCCTCCAACCTGACCGCACAGGTGCGCAACATCGCCGACGTCGCAACCGCGATCGCGGGCGGCGACTTGTCCAAGAAGATTACCGTGAACGTGTCGGGCGAAATTCTTCAGTTGAAGGAAACGCTCAACACCATGGTCGACCAGCTCAACGCCTTTGCCGGCGAGGTGACGCGCGTCGCGCGCGAAGTCGGCACCGACGGCCGGTTGGGCGGTCAGGCCAACGTGCTCGGCGTCGCCGGTACCTGGAAGGACCTGACCGAGAGCGTCAACTCGATGGCGTCAAACCTGACGGCGCAGGTTCGAAACATCGCCGAAGTGACCACCGCGGTCGCCAATGGCGATCTGTCGAAAAAGATCACGGTCGACGTGCGCGGCGAAATTCTCGAGTTGAAAGACACCATCAACACGATGGTCGATCAGCTCAATGCCTTCGCCGGCGAAGTCACGCGCGTCGCGCGCGAGGTCGGCACCGAAGGCAAGCTCGGCGGCCAGGCACTGGTGCGCGGCGTCGCCGGCACCTGGAAGGACCTCACCGACAGCGTCAACTCGATGGCCTCCAATTTGACCGGCCAGGTCCGCAACATCGCTGAAGTCGCGACCGCCGTGGCCAAGGGCGACCTGTCGAAAAAGATCACGGTGAACGTGTCGGGCGAAATCCTGCAGTTGAAGGAAACGCTCAACACGATGGTCGACCAGCTCAACGCCTTTGCCGGCGAGGTGACGCGCGTCGCCCGCGAAGTCGGCACCGACGGCAAGCTCGGCGGTCAGGCCGAAGTGCCCGGCGTGGCCGGCACCTGGAAAGATCTCACCGACAGCGTCAACTCGATGGCCGGCAATTTGACCGCGCAGGTTCGTAACATCGCCGAGGTGGCGACTGCGATCGCCGGCGGTGACTTGTCGCGCAAGATCACGGTCGACGTGCGCGGCGAAATCCTGCAGCTCAAGGAAACCCTCAACACGATGGTCGATCAGCTCAACCGGTTTGCCGGTGAGGTGACGCGCGTCGCGCGCGAGGTCGGCACCGAAGGCCGCCTCGGCGGCCAGGCCAACGTGCCCGGCGTCGCCGGCACATGGAAGGACCTGACCGACAGCGTGAACTCGATGGCGGGCAATCTGACCGCCCAGGTTCGTAACATCGCCGAGGTCACCACGGCGGTCGCGCGCGGCGACTTGTCGCGCAAGATCACGGTCGACGTGAAGGGCGAAATTCTCGAACTCAAAAACACCATCAATACGATGGTCGATCAGCTCAACGCCTTCGCCTCCGAAGTAACGCGCGTCGCCCGCGAAGTCGGCACCGAAGGCAAATTGGGCGGTCAGGCCGAGGTGCCGGAAGTAGCCGGCACCTGGAAGGACCTCACCGACAACGTCAACTTCATGGCGTCCAACCTGACCGCGCAGGTCCGCAACATCGCCGAAGTGGCGACCGCGATCGCGGGCGGCGACCTCTCCAAAAAGATCACGGTGGACGTGCGCGGCGAGATTCTGCTGCTGAAAGACACTTTGAATACGATGGTCGAGCAGTTGCGCTCATTCGCCGCCGAAGTGACGCGCGTCGCGCGCGAGGTCGGTACCGAAGGCCGACTCGGCGGCCAGGCCGTCGTGCCCGGCGTCGGCGGTACCTGGAAGGATCTGACCGACAACGTCAACTTGCTGGCGGCCAACCTGACCACGCAAGTCCGCAACATCGCCGAAGTCACGACGGCGGTCGCGCGCGGCGACTTGTCGCGCAAAATCACGGTCGACGTGAAGGGCGAAATTCTCGAACTCAAGAACACCATCAACACGATGGTCGATCAGCTTAACGCCTTCGCCGGCGAGGTGACGCGCGTCGCGCGCGAGGTCGGCACCGAAGGCAAGCTCGGCGGTCAGGCGCAAGTGCCCGGCGTGGCCGGCACCTGGAAGGACCTGACCGACACTGTCAACTTCATGGCGGCCAACCTGACCGAACAGGTGCGCGGCATCGTCAAGGTGGTGACGGCCGTCGCCAACGGCGACCTGCAACAGAACCTGACGGTGAAATCGAAGGGCGAAGTCGCCGCCCTCGCCGAGACCATCAACAACATGACCGAGACATTGGCGACATTCGCCGATCAGGTCACGAGCGTGGCGCGCGAAGTCGGCGTCGAAGGCCGCCTGGGCGGTCAAGCCAACGTGCCCGGCGCGGCAGGCACCTGGAAGGATCTGACCGGCAACGTCAACCTTCTGGCCGCCAACCTGACCTCTCAGGTGCGCGCGATCGCCGAAGTCGCCACCGCCGTCACCAAGGGCGATTTGACGCGATCGATTCAGGTCGACGCCCGCGGCGAAGTCGCCGAGCTTAAAGACAACATCAACACCATGATCGGTAATCTGCGGCTCACCACCGACGTGAATACCGAACAGGATTGGCTGAAGACCAACCTCGCCAAATTCACCAACATGCTGCAGGGCCAGCGCGACCTGACGACTGTCGGCCGGCTGCTTCTGACCGAGTTGACCCCGCTGGTGAACGCCCATATGGGCGTCATCTATCAGGTCGAAAATGAGGATAATCCCAGCCTGCATTTGCTGTCGACCTATGCCGGCGACGGCGCAAATCCTCATCCGGAGTCGGTGCAATTCGGCGATGGCCTGATCGGACAATGCGCGATGGACAAGCGTCAGCGGCTGATATCGGACATTCCGCTCGACGCCGTTCCGATCAATTCGGCGCTGATGCGGGTGATGCCGAAGAACCTGGTCGTGCTGCCGGTCCTGTTCGAGAACCAGGTCAAGGCCGTCATCGAGCTCTCCTCCGTCAGCTCGTTCACGACGTCGCAGATGACCTTCCTCGAACAGCTCACGGACAGCATCGGCATCGTGCTCAACAGCATCGAGGCGACGATGCAGACCGAAGGCCTGCTGAAGCAATCGCAGCAGCTCGCCGGCGAATTGCAGACGCAGCAGAAGGAACTGCAGCAAACCAACGAGCAGCTTGAGCAAAAAGCCCAGCAGCTTGCGGAACGTAACGTCGAGGTCGAAAGAAAGAACCAGGAAATCGAGCAGGCGCGACGCGCGCTCGAGGAAAAGGCAACCGAACTCTCGCTGACCTCGAAATACAAGTCCGAGTTCCTGGCCAACATGTCGCACGAGTTGCGCACGCCGCTCAACAGCATCCTGATCCTGGGCCAGCAGCTCACCGAAAATGCCGACGGAAATCTGTCGGCCAAGCAGGTCGAATTTGCGCGAACCATTCACGGCGCGGGTACCGATCTGCTCAATCTGATCAGCGACATCCTCGATCTCTCCAAGATCGAATCCGGAACCGTGACGGTGGATGCCGAGGAAATTCTCACGACCAACCTGCTGGAGACGGTGGGACGCCCGTTCCGGCACGAGGCGGATAACCGCCGGCTCTCCTTCAACATCGAGGTCGATCCCAATCTCGGACGCAGCATCGTCACCAACTCCAAGCGTCTGCAGCAGGTGCTGAAAAATCTGTTGTCGAACGCGTTCAAGTTTACCGCCGAAGGCGGGGTTCGCCTCAGCGTTTCGGCGGCCGCCAGCGGCTGGACCGCCGAACATCCGGTCCTCAATCACGCGCCGGGCGTCATCGCTTTTGAGGTGACCGACACCGGCATCGGCATTCCCCTGGAAAAGCAAAAACTGATCTTTGAGGCATTCCAGCAAGCCGACGCCGGCACCAGCCGGAAATATGGCGGCACCGGTCTGGGTCTCGCCATCAGCCGCGAGCTGGCAAGCCTGCTCGGCGGCGAAATTCACCTGCGCAGCACGCCCGGCCAGGGCAGCACCTTCGTGCTCTATCTGCCGCTGAAATATTCCGGGCCGACGGTGGCGCCGCGCGTCCATGCCGGGACGTCGCATAATACGACACCAATGCTGCAAGTCGCGACACAAGAGCGGGTCATCGAGCAATTGGCCGACGACCGGCTCAATCTCGAGCCCGGAGATACTATTTTGCTGATCGTCGAAGACGATCCGCATTATGCGCGGGTGCTGATCGATCTGGCGCGCGACAAGGGTTTTAAGGTCCTGGTTGCCGCGCGCGGCGCCGAGGCGCTGGATCTGGCCAAGCAGTTCCAGCCCGCGGCGGTCTCGCTCGACGTGTTCCTGCCGGACATGCTGGGCTGGACCGTGCTGAGCCAACTCAAACATAATCCCCTGACCAGGCATATCCCGGTCCAGATCATCACGCTGGACGAGGATCGCCAGCACGCGCTGGCGCGCGGCGCGTTCTCCTTCGTCAACAAGCCGACCACGACCGAAGGCGTCAGCGCGGCGCTGTCCCAGATCAAGGAATATGCCAGGCCGCGCCGCAAGCGCTTGCTGATTGTTGAGGATAACGCCGCGGAACAAATGAGTATAAGGGAACTGCTGGATCACAAGGACATTGAGATCGTCACGACCGGTACCGGCGCCGGCGCGCTCGCGACCTTGCGCGATAACCCCTGCGATTGCGTGGTGCTGGATCTGCGGTTACCCGACATGAGCGGCTTCGAAGTGCTTGACCGAATCCGCAAGGATGACTCACTGTCCAATGTGCCGGTGGTCGTGTTCACGGGACGGGAACTTTCGGTCGAAGAAGATGCGGAACTTCACACCATGGCCCGGAGCATTGTGGTGAAGGGCGTCGAGTCGCCGGAACGCCTGCTCGACGAAACGTCGCTGTTTTTGCACCGTGTGATCACGGAATTGCCCATCGAAAAGCAGCGAATGCTGGAGAAGCTCAACAGTTCCGACGAGGACCTGGTGGGCCGAACCGCGTTGCTGGTGGACGACGACGCCCGCAACATCTTCGCGCTGAGCAGCGTGCTCGAGCGTCGCGGCATGAAGGTTCTCACCGCCACGACCGGAAGCGAGGCGGTTACGCTGGTCGAGTCCAATCCGGAGATCGCCATCGTCCTGATGGATATCATGATGCCGCAGATGGATGGCTACCAGACCATGGGGGTCATTCGCGAAAACCCGGCCTTCCGCCGGCTACCCATTATCGCCCTCACCGCGAAAGCGATGAAGGGTGACCGGGAGAAATGTCTGGAAGCTGGCGCTTCTGACTATCTCGCCAAGCCGGTCAACACCGAACAACTGCTTCTTGCCATACGCATGTGGCTTCACCGCTGATTGGTGGCTTCGATGATGGACCATGAAAAGGTAAATATCCTTCTGGTCGACGATCAGCCGGCGAAGCTGCTGGCCTATGAGGTTATCCTGAAAGAACTCGGGGAAAACCTCGTGGTGGCTACCTCGGGCCGCGAAGCGCTTGAATATTTGCTCAAGAACGAAGTCGCCGTCATTCTGGTCGACGTGTGCATGCCGGAACTCGACGGGTTCGAGCTGGCCGCGATGATCCGCGAGCATCCCCGCTTCCAGAAAACGGCGATGATCTTCATTTCGGCTATCCAGGTCAGCGATCTGGATCGCCTGCGCGGTTACGAGATGGGCGCGGTCGATTATGTGCCGGTGCCTGTGGTGCCCGAAGTATTGCGCGCCAAGATAAAAGTCTTCGCGGAGCTTTATCGCAAAACGCGACAGCTGGAACGGCTCAATGCCGAATTAGAGCATCGCGTTCGCGCCCGTACCGCGGAGCTCGAGGAATCGACCTCCCGGCTGGTCGAAAGCGAACAGCGCCGCAGCATGGCGATCGCCGCCGGCAAGATGGGGTCCTGGGACTGGGATTGGGTCAACGGCGACTGGATGTGGGACGAAGGGCAATACCAGATCTTCGGCGTCGATCCGCTGACCTTCCGCGTCACCCCCGCCAGCGTTCAGACCCTGCTTCATCCCGGCGATGTCGGCCAATTGCGCAAGGCGATGGCCCGCTTCGCCAAGGGTGCGCGATCCTATGAAGCGGAATTTCGCATCAACCGGCCGGACGGCGAGATTCGCTGGTGCGTTGGAACCGCGGCCGCGACGCTCGACAAAGAGGGCCGCGTGGTTCGCGTCAGCGGCGTGACGGTCGATATCACCGAACGCAAACGCGCCGAAGAGCGTCAGAACCTGCTGACAAGGGAAGTCGACCATCGCGCCAAGAATGCCCTGGCGCTTGCCCAGTCGATCGTCCGGTTAACCCGCGCCGGCGATGTCAAAGCCTATATGCAGGCGGTGGAAGGACGGATCAACGCCCTCGCCCGGGTCCATACCATTCTCTCCCTGTCGAGTTGGCAGGGCGCCGAAATCAAGAAGCTCATCGTGGAAGAACTCGCGCCCTATTCCACTGGCGGCCAGATCAAGGTCAGCGGGTCCGAGGTTCAATTGCAGCCGGCCACCGCGCAGACATTGGCGCTGGCGATGCACGAGCTCGTCACCAACTCCGCAAAATATGGCGCGCTCTCCACCCTGGCGGGGCAATTATCGATCATATGGCAGGTCCAGGCGAACACGCTCGTATTGTCCTGGGAAGAAACCGGCGGGCCTTTGGTCCGCAAGCCGGAAGTCAGGGGCTTTGGGACCCGAAGCCTGATGACGAGCATTGAATCGCAGCTCGGCGGCGAGGCGCTGTTTGATTGGCGTTCGGAAGGTCTGGTGTGCCGGTTATCGGTTCCGTTGGCGCAAAAGGCGGAAGCTTCCGAGGCGAACGATCTGCAAAGTAACGTTTCGCAAAGTGACGTCATCTCCGGCAATATTCCGGAACGGTTACCGCAATCTGCGAGGGTTTAAACCCAGCGATCGAGCGTCGTCGAAACGCCCGGCTCGACAAAGCCCATCGTTAGTCGACAGTTCTCCGAGGCTCGGGCGAAACGAAAGCCGGCGGCCGGTGTTGTCATTGGTCACCAGCGGAGTTTCGAAAATGACCGTCAGCGCCAAATCGCCTGTCTCACGCCGAGCCGTTATCGGCGCGACCGGCACGGCCGCCTTGGAAACCGCAGCCTCGCTGGCGCACGCCAGCACGCAGGAGAGCGAACCGATGGGCGAGCGCGGGTTACAGAACCCCACCGATAAATATCCGAAGCCTCCCTACAAGAAGCAGTCGCAACCATGGCCCGGTCTGGCCAGCAAGATGGAACCGCGACCGGACCATGGCGAAACGAGCTACCGGGGATCGGGACGTCTGGCCGGCCGCAAGGCGCTGATCACGGGCGGCGATTCCGGTATGGGCCGCGCGGCCGCCATCGCCTATGCGCGTGAAGGTGCCGACGTCGCCATCAACTATTTCCCGAGCGAAGAACCCGACGCCAAGGAAGTTATCGATCTGATCAAGGCCGAAGGACGGATCGGCGTGGCTATCCCCGGCGACCTGCGGGACGAAAAATTCTGCAGGGAACTGGTCGACCGGGCAGTCAGGGGTCTCGGCGGCCTGGATATCCTGGTCAGCAATGCCGGGCGGCAGCAGACGCGCTCCTCAATCCTCGATATCACGACGGAGGATTTCGACGCGACGATGAAGACCAACATCTACGCGCCGTTCTGGATCATCAAGGCGGCGCTGCCGCATCTCAAGCCCGGTTCGGTCATCATCGGAACGGCCTCCGAGCAGGCCTACGACCCCTCACCCGATTTGTACGACTACGCGCAGACCAAAGCCGCGACGATGAATTACGTGAAGTCGCTCGCCAAGCAACTCGCGCCAAAGGGCATCCGCGTGAATGCCGTGGCGCCGGGCCCAATCTGGACGCCGCTTCAAGTGTCCGGCGGCGCGACGCAAGAAAAGCTGGAAAAATTCGGCGGTCAAACGCCGCTCGGCCGCGCCGGCCAGCCCGCTGAACTCGGCTCGATCTATGTTCAGCTGGCCGCGGCAGACGCCAGCTACGCCACCGGTCAGGTTTATGGCTCTGCGGGCGGCGGGGGCCAGCCTTGAGGATTAATGCGTCACACGCCAGATCGTCCCGCTGCTGTCCTCCGAGATCAATAGCGCGCCATCGTGCGCGACGGCGACGCCGACCGGACGTCCCCACACATCGGAATCGTTGACCACGAAGCCCGTGATGAAATCTTCATAGGCGCCGGTTGGAACGCCATCCTTGAGACGAATGCGAACAATCTTGTAACCGGTACGCTTCGATCGGTTCCACGAACCATGCTCGGCCGCGAAACCATCGCCGCGGTATTCGGCCGGGAATGCATTGCCGTTATAGAACGTCAAGCCGAGCGAAGCGGAGTGCGGCTGGATCAGGACATCGGGAACGGTGATCTTGTCCTTCAAATCAGGCCGCTCGCCGGCATGACGCGGGTCCTCATGGTCGCCAATGTAAAACCACGGCCATCCATAAAAGCCGCCTTGCTTCACCCGGGTGACATAATCGGGAACGAGATCGTCGCCCAGACCATCGCGCTCATTGGTCGAGCACCAGACGTCGCCGGTCGTGGGATGGACCGCGAGACCGACGCAGTTGCGAATACCCGTGGCAAAGATACCCGCGTTCTTGCCGTCGGGATCGAAGGCCATCACCGCGGCGCGATCGGTCTCGTAGTCCCAGCTCGCGCCGAGCGGATGCCGGCTACTCCACGCAGGTAATCCTCCCTCTGGCGTCCCCATGCCCTCCGCATCGTTGCTCGCAGAGCCGACCGATATCAGCATCCGCTTGTCGCCGTTGATGAAGGCGATGTCACGCGTCGAATGCCCTCCTCCGGAAGGCAGCGCCGCGACGACGATCTCGGGCTTTCCGGAGGCTTTGATATCGCCTGATTTATAGGGAAAGCGAACGACGCTGTCGGTATTGGCGACATAGACCCATTGTGGCTTGTCGCCGCTCGGAAAAAACGCAATCCCAAACGGCTGTTTCAGCCCGCTGGCGTAGATCTCATTGACGACGGGTTTCGATTCGCCGTCAGGTGCACGCAGAATATGAATGCGGCCGGCTCGGGTTTCCGCAATAAAGATGTCGCCATTGGGAGCAACCCGCAGGATGCGCGGACCGCTCAAACCCTCGGCGAACAGTTCCACCTTGAATCCCGCAGGCGCCTGCGGCGCGGCGGAGGCCGGTCGCGGAACCGAGTGGGAGCCATTGGCGGTCGAGGGCGTCGCGCCGGGCTTGGGCAGATCGGCCGCGGTTAAATGCCTTGATGTGCCGGGCTTGTCGGCGCGCCAATCGCCAAACGCTTGCCGTCCTTCAAGCGGCGGCGGCGATTGCGCCAAGGCTGGGCCTATCAAAGCCAGGCCCAATACCAGCGCGAGGACGACATTGTTCCAGTTGAGCGGCTGTCGCATCCGTCCCTCGCTTGATGGCCATGGTCATCGATGCCGGATCGATCATCAATTCTTGATCGCATTCGATTGTAACCACACCAGCCGCCAAGCGCTCTTCCGCAATCCCTTTTCGGGATCACATTTTCTTTTCGGGATGGAGATTGGCAGCCGGCACCGCAAAAAAGCTGCGTGCTGGATTCAGGCCTGAGCCAGTTGCGGGCTTTTAAGGACATCGTGGCAGCCGATCGCGGCAACAAAACTCGCCACGCTGGCGCTTCGAAGCGGCATAAACGGTTTGTGTCCGTCGCGGCAGTACTTTTTGACGTGGCCGACCGCCGAATGGCTGATGCAATCGATCGGAAAGAAGGCGGCATCGGCCCGGCTTATCAGGCCCGGCAGGGTGGCCAGGTTTTCCTCGATGCCACCGTCGTGGGACAGAAATATCCCGCCTCGCCTGGCGACGACCGCTTTCAACTGATCGATCAATCCCGGACGACCGCCGACATAGAGCACGGTCAGGCCGTCGAGATCACGCTCGAGCTTCGCGGCCGGCTCGTCTGACTCCTCAATCCTGAGCTCGGCTTCGAGCGCCATCACTTCGCGCGCAAGCTGGTCGTTTTGTTTGTTAAGCGCCGCCGAAAACTTGTGCGCCTTTTCGACCTGGCCTTCGAGCTCCGCGACCCGCGCGGCCAATGTGGCTGCATGGGCCTTTTCAGCGTCCAGCCGCTGCAGCAGTGCGGAGGTGGTCACGGCGCCCGAAACCACTTCCGCCGCCGTTCGTTCCGTCGCGTCGCGCCGGCGAACCTCCATTTCGAGGCCTTCGACCTTGCGCACCAATTCAGCGCGCTCGCGGGCGCTTTCGGAGAGGCGCGCCTCCTGCCGGGAAATCTTCTCGTCGCGGTCGCCCAGTTCAAGCTCGAGCGTCCGCAACCGGGTGATGTCGACCCGGTTGGACGAACCGACCATATGCGACAACATGTGGACCTGGCCGAACGCATCTTCGACAAGCGGCCGGTCGGTCGCGGGATGGGTGAGAACGGCCCAATAGCCGCCCGGAATATTCCCCTGCTCGAACGCCTCAAGCCAGAGCGCTCGCACTTCGGTTGCGTTGGAAACTTTGGCGAAACGCCGGATCAACGCCTCGTGGCGATTGTCCAGCATCTTGTTCAGCAGTTTTCCGACGAGATCGTGCTTGCCCGCGGCCCGCACGCCGCGGCCGTGCAGGATGTTATCAGATGCGGTCTTGGCATCGCCATCGCCGAGCTTGGCGAAGAATTGACGCAACTCCGCGGCCGACAAGCACGTCCCGATGATGGAGCAATGCAGCGACGGCGCGATGTGCCAGATCTTGGACCTGCGGCCCTTGACGTCGGTGACGACGAGAGGCGCCAGATCGCCTCCCAGGCGAGGTAACAGGGCACTCGTCACGGCCCGATGATGGTGGTGGACGACAGACAGGTCAGACACAGGAATCGTTCCAGGCAACGTCATATTCCATTGGATATAACGATAGCCTGCATTCCATTCGCTGGCAATATGCCTGGCGGCCGGCCAAATGCCTGAAACCGCACCAAAATCAGGCAAGGGCCTCCGCGAAATAAGCATATGAGGTGTCCGTTCGCGGACGCTCGATCGCCCCTTCGCCGCCTTTACCTCGTCGCAAAACTCAATGTATCCTGTTGCCCATAACGAATTTACAAAAAGGCCTTTTCCAAAAGGTCCGCGGCTAAAGAGCCAAGAAAACTGCCAAGGGAGCAGAACATCATGAACGTAGCGCAGCCTGTGCCGATCTCACGCCATCCCTATGCCGATGGCTCCTACAAGAAGATGCTGATCGACGGCAAATGGATCGACGCCGCTTCCGGCAAACGCTTCGAGACGCATAATCCCGCGACCGGCGAACTGCTCGCCACCGTCGCCGAGGGCGATGCAGAAGACATCAACCGCGCAGTTGCGGCGGCGCGCCGGGCTTTTGAGGGACCGTGGAGCAAGGTCAAGCCGTTTGAACGGCAGCATCTGCTGCTCAAGCTCGCCGACCTCGTCGAGAAAAACTTTGAAGAATTGTCGCAGCTCGACACGCTCGACATGGGCGCGCCGATCAGCCGCACCCGCGGCAACAAACTGCGCGTGCTCGGGATGCTGCGCTACTATGCCGGGCAAGCCACGTCGCTGCACGGCGAGACCATCGAGAACTCGCTGCCCGGCGATATCTTCTCCTACACGCTGAAAGAACCGGTCGGCGTCGTCGGCGCGATCATTCCCTGGAACGGCCCGCTCGGCGCCAGCGTCTGGAAGATCGGCCCCGCGATTGCGACCGGCTGCACCGTCATTCTCAAACCCGCCGAGGAAGCGCCGCTGACTTCGCTGCGGCTGGCCGAACTCGTAATGGAAGCCGGCATCCCGCCCGGCGTCGTCAACGTCGTGCCGGGATACGGCGATACCGCAGGTGCGGCGCTGGCATCGCATCTTGGCGTAGATAAAGTTGCTTTCACCGGCTCGCACGTGACCGGACAATCCATCATCCGGGCCTCCGCCGGCAATCTGAAGCGGGTGTCGCTCGAACTCGGCGGCAAGTCGCCGGACATCGTGTTCGCCGACGCCGACCTCGATGCGGCCGTGCCGGGCGCCGCCATGGCGGTGTTCGCCAATTCGGGCCAGATCTGCAGCGCAGGCACAAGGCTGTTCGTCGAACATAAAGTGTATGACGAATTCGTCGGCCGCGTCGCCGAATTCGGCAAGAAGCTGCAGGTCGGCAACGGCCTCGATCCCAACACGCAGATCGGGCCGCTGGTGTCCGAACAGCAGATGGAGCGCGTCTCCGGCTATCTCGATATCGGCCGCAAGGAAGGCGCTCAGGCGCTGGCCGGCGGCGCCAGGCTGACCGAAGGCGCGCTGTCGAAGGGCTACTTCGTGCCCCCGACCGTTTTCGCCAACGTGCAGGACAATATGCGGATCGCTCAGGAGGAGATTTTCGGGCCGGTGATCTCAGCGATCTCGTTCAAGGACAGCGATGAGTTGATCCAGCGCGCCAACGCGACCACGTTCGGATTGGGCAGCGGGGTCTGGACCAAGGACGTCAGCAAGGCGCATCGCGTCGCCAAGGCGCTGCGTGCCGGCTCGGTCTGGGTCAATTGCTATCAGGCGATGGACCCGGCGGTGCCGTTCGGCGGCTACAAGATGAGCGGCTATGGCCGCGAGTCCGGCAAGCAGCACCTCGAAGAATATCTCAACGTCAAGGCAGTCTGGATCAAGACCTGATACGGCGAGACACGATACGGCGAGACACGATACGACAAGATATGGACAACGGCCTTTTGTAAGGCGGCGTGTGATCTTGTTCACAGAGGCCGCCATAAGGCGATGCTAGTTACGCCGCACCGGACTCATCCCCGTCCGGGCGGTCCCCCCAGCCGCGAAGCCGTCAAGCGATCATATTCCGCTTGGCGGCTTTTTTCTTTTTCAAATCCAGTAAAAACGAAAGCGCGGGCCCTGCGGCCCGCGTTTGGTCTTTCATCGATCTCTCTTGCGAGAGCGGATGTCCTCAGACGTTGAGGTTCATCCAGACGGCCTTTGGCTCGGTGAAATTATCGATCGCCGCCGTACCGTGTTCGCGACCCAAACCGGAGTCGCGCTCGCCGCCCCACGGCAACCGCACATCAGTATAGCCATAGGTATTGATCCAGACCGTGCCCGCCCTCGCCTTCTTGGTGAAACGCTGCACCCGTCCCATGTCGCGGCTCCAGACGCCCGCGGCGAGGCTGTAAGCCGTGCCATTGGCAATCCGCAGCGCGTCGGCCTCGTCACGAAACTTGATGACGCTGACGACAGGGCCGAAGATTTCTTCCTGCGAGATGCGCATCTCGTGCGCGACATTGGCGAACACCGCCGGGCTGATGAAGTAACCACGATCGCCGACGCGCTGGCCGCCGGTCGTCAACGTGGCCCCTTCCTTCTGGCCGATATCGACATAATCGAGAATGCTCTTCATCTGCTTTTCGGAAATCACCGGTCCGAGCACGGTCGCGCGATCGCTGGGGTCGCCGATGCGCAGGGATTTCGCCCGCGCGGTCAGCCGCTCGACCACCTCGTCATAGGCCTTCTCCTGGACCAATACGCGCGAACCGGCCGAGCACACCTGCCCGGCATTGAAGAAGATGCCGGCCGCAGCCGCCTTCGACGCCGCATCCAGGCCCGCATCGTCGAAAATGACGTTGGCGGATTTGCCGCCGAGTTCCAGCGATACGCGTTTGAAGTTACCCGCGGCACCTTTCATGATGCCGCGACCGACGCCCGGCGATCCCGTGAAGGTGACCTTGTCGACGTCGGGATGATTGACGAGGGCATCGCCGACCACCCGGCCGGGACCGGTGACGATATTGAGCACGCCCGGCGGCAGACCCGCCTCGAGCGCGAGTTCGCCGATGCGCAGCGCCGACAGCGACGTCAGTTCGGCCGGCTTCATGACAATGGTGCAACCGCAGGCCAACGCCGGCGCGAGCTTCCACATCCCGATCATCAGCGGGAAGTTCCAGGGTACGATCGCCGCGACCACGCCGACGGGCTCCCGAATGGTGTAGGTCAGCGCGTCATCGCGCGTCGGCACCACTTCGCCGCTGATCTTGTCGGCCCAGCCGGCATAATAGGTCAGCGTATCGATCGCCGCCGGCAGGTCCTGCCTTAGCACCGCCGAAATCGGCTTGCCGGCGTCGAGGCTTTCAAGTTCGGCGATTTCGTCGGCGTGGATTCTCAGAAGATCCGCCCATTTGAGCAGGATATTACCGCGCTCGGAGGCGCGCATCGTGCGCCACGGGCCTTCGAAGGCGCGCCGTGCCGCGGCAACCGCGAGATCGACATCGACCTCGTTGCCTTCGGCGACGGTCGCGATGACCTGTTCGGTCGCAGGATTGAGGGATTTGAAGGTGCGGCCCGAGGCGGACGGAACCCGCCTTCCATCAATCAGCAGCAGCCTGTCCTTGGAAGCCGGAACGACGGGCGAATGGTCCCGGGAATCTTCTTGGGTATAGTCATATGCAATCGACATCATATTTCCTCCGGTTCTTGTTCTTCAATGTAGGAGGTTATTTCCGGTAGAAAATATGATATTGTATGCCTATGGCTCACACATATATGAAGCTTACTTCATAATATTGAGACACGCATGCTGGATATCGAGATTGAAACCGTCTGGCGATTCCGCAAAGAGGGCAGCCCGCAGACCGCTGTGGTGATGCTCGGAATCCTCAACGAGATCCGAAAAACCGGGAAACTCACCAGCGCGGCCGAGCACGCCCATCTTTCCTACCGGCACGTCTGGAACCTGGTCGAGCAATGGTCCGATTTTTTCGGCGTGCCGCTGGTCGAAACCCAACGCGGCAAGGGCACCAAGTTGACGGCTTTCGGCGAAAAGCTGGTCTGGGCCGGCGAGCGCATGCAGGCGCGGCTCGGCCCGCAACTCGAAAATCTGGCGCAGGAGCTCGCCACGGAGATCAAGCCGTTTCTGCATCAGCGCCCATCGGTGATCCGCGTTCACGCCAGCCACGGCTTCGCGGTGTCGAAACTGCGCGAATTGCTCGACCGCGAGCCCGGCATCGGCGTCGATCTTCGTTATGTGAGCAACCAGAATTCACTGGTGTCGCTGGCACAGGGCGCCTGCGACTTGTCGGGCGTGCATCTGCCGCGTGGCGAATTGCGCGCCCAGGGTATCCAGGTTTGCAAGGAGTGGCTCGATCCCCGCGAAGACCGCGTGATCAGTTTCGTCACGCGCGAAATGGGGCTGATGGTCAAGCGCGGTAATCCGCTCAACATCACCTCGCTGCAAGACCTCGTCGAGCGCAAGGCCCGCTTCGTCAACCGCGACCATGATTCCGGCACGCGAATCCTGTTCGACCAGCTATTGGCCCTGCACGGCATCGACGAGGCCAAAATCATGGGCGGACAACAGATGGAATTTACCCACGCGGCGGTCGCGGCCTATGTCGCCAGCGGCATGGCGGACGCGAGTTTTGGCGTCGAAGCCGCGGCGCGTCAGTTCGGCCTGGATTTCATCCGGATTCTGACCGAAGACTATTTCTTTGTCTGCAAGCGCGCGTTTCTCGAAACCGAGCCGATGCAGCGGGTGCTCGACATCATGAAGGGCAAAGAATTTCACACTGGCATCGCCACCCTGCCCGGCTACATCGCCGCCAATACCGGCGAGGTCAGCACGGTGAAGGAATTCCTGGAGAGCATGGACGCAAGCCGGTGAGGCGCGATCTCAGGCAATCGGCCGGTAATCGCATTCGAAAGCAAACGGCTTCGAAACCGTCGCGGGCGTCAGGTTGATAAAGCGCCCATAGCCTCGCAACAAAGCGGTCAGGTCTAGAGCCTTTCCAACTTCGAACAGGCGATCCTTGTGCGGCAGCGACCAGCCGTTGGTCTGCGTCAGCGCCTTCTGCTTGGCCGATGCGGCATCAGGCGACACAATCAGGACGTTCTTGTGCAGTTCGGTGAAATCCAGCGGGAACGCGCCAGAACCGACCATCCGGGCGCCTTGCTTGCTTCCCCGAATTCTGACTGAATGTCGTTAGTCGGCGCAGACCGACATCAAGAGATATTCAGGGCAGGAAAATCATGAACCACAAAACCGCCATTGGGGCGCTGATCGCGCTCTCCTTCTCTGCAGTATCAAGCATCGCACCCGCTGCCGAGTCCGATCCGGTCAAGATCGGCGTGCTGGCTGACATGAGCGGCGTGTATGCCGACATCGGCGGCCTAGGCTCGGTCGATGCGGTGAAAATGGCAATCGAGGATTTCGGCGGCAGCGTGCTCGGCAAGCCGGTCGAGGTCGTCTCCGCCGACGGCCAGAACAAGCCTGACGTCGCGGCCAACATCGCGCGCAACTGGTATGATTCCGGTGTCGACGTGATTACCGACATTCCGGCGTCCGGCATGGCGCTGGCGATCATGCAATTGTCGAAAGACAAGAAAAAGATCGCAATGGTGACCAGTGCGGGCAGTTCGGACATCACAGGAAAATCCTGCTCGCCCTATACCGCGCACTGGACCTGGGACACCTACGCGATGTCGCACGGCACCGGTGAGACCATCGTCAAGCGCGGCGGCAAGGACTGGTTCTTCATCACCGCCGATTACGTATTCGGCCAGACGCTGGAGCGCGACACCGCGGCTGTCGTCACCGCCAATGGCGGCAAGGTGCTGGGTTCGGTGAAGCACCCGCTCAACACCTCGGATTTCTCGTCCTATTTGCTGCAGGCGCAATCTTCAGGCGCCAAGATCATCGGCCTCGCCAATGGCGGCGCCGACACCACCAACAGCGTGAAGCAGGCCATCGAATTCGGCCTGCCGAAATCCGGCGCGCAACTGGTGGCGCTGATCGCCTTTATCTCGGATATCCACAGCCTCGGCCTCAGGGATGCCCAGGGCCTGATGCTGACCGAGGCGTTCTACTGGGACCTCGACGACGCCACGCGCGCGTGGTCGAAACGGTTTTACGAACGCAACAAGCGGATGCCGAGCATGACCCAGGCCGGCGCCTATAGCGCGACGCTACATTATCTCAAGGCGGTGAAGGCCGTCGGCAGCAAGGACGCCGACAAGGTGACGGCGCAGATGCGCGCCACGCCGATCGACGATTTCATGACCCACAACGGAACGCTGCGCATCGACGGCCGCGTGCTGCGCGACATGTATCTGTTTCAGGTCAAGAAGCCGGAGGAATCCCGGGGCGAGTGGGACCTCTACAAGCTCGTTGCAAAGATTCCCGCCGCCGAAGCATTCCGGCCGCTTGCGGACGGCGGCTGTCCGCTGGTCAAGTAACCGCCATCGGTCTTCGCTCAGTTACTGCTTCACCAGCGGGCATTCGCTTTCCGCGATCGGACGGAAAGCCTGATCGCCTGATATCGTCGCCAGCACCTTGTAATAGTCCCAGGGATATTTGGACTCTGCCGGGGTCTTGACCTGGACCAGCAGCATATCGTGCACCATGCGGCCGTCCTTGCGGATCGTACCGCCCCGCGAAAAAAAATCATCGACCGGCATTTCACGCATCTTGGCCAGAACGGCCTGGCTATCGGAAGTCCCCGCGGCTTTGACGGCTTTGAGATAATGCGACACTTCCGAATAGACCCCGGCATGGGTCATGGTCGGCATCGCCTTGCGCCGCTCGAAGAACCGCTTCGACCACGCGCGCGTATCGTCATTGAGATCCCAATAGAACCCCTCGACAAAAGTCAGGCCCTGCGCCACCGGCAGGCCCATGCTGTGGATGTCGGAGATATAAACCAGGGGTGCCACGATGAGGTGATCCCGGATCAAACCGAATTCCGTCGCCTGCTTGAGGGAATTGATGGTGTCCGAACCTCCATTGGCGAGCGCGATTACCTTCGCATTCGACGCCTGTGCCTGCAGCAGGAAGGAACTGAAGTCCGAATTATTCAGGGGATGGCGCGCACTGCCGACCACCGTGCCGCCCAGCGCCGTAATCGCCTTCGTGGCTTCGTTCTGCAGCGAGATACCCAGGGCATAATCGACCGTCAGGAAGTACCAGCTCTTGTCGCCTTTCGCGACCAGCGCCTTGGCGAGACCGGCGGCGTTCGAATAGGCATCATAGACCCACTGGATTCCATTCGGCGAGCACTGCTTGCCGGTCAATTCGGTCGTCGCGGCAGTGGCGTAGAGTGCGATCTTGTTCTTTTCCTTGACGATCTGCTGTACGGCGAGCGCGACCGCCGAATTCGGCATATCGACGACCACATCGACGCCATCGACATCGAACCAGTGCCGGACGATGGAAGTGCCGACATCGGTTTTGTGCTGGTGATCGGCGGAGACCAGTTCGATCGGCTGGCCACCGAAGGTGCCGCCGGCGTCCTCGATCGCCATCTTTGCGGCCTCGACCGATCCCACGCCGGCCTGATCGGCATACAGGCTCGACATATCGCTGAGCACGCCAATCTTGATCGGCTTGCTCGGTGTCTGCGCATCGACCGCGGCTCCTCCCAGAACCATCATGAAAGCGAAGATGGCGAGAGCTCTGAGTTGAGATTTCATATTCACTTTCCAAAATCCTTTTCCAATGTCCTTGCACACAAATCGTCAGTTTGTTTCCGGCAGTCCCACCACAGCTTCGATCTCCACCTTCATCTCGGGAAGCGCCAGCTTGCTGACTTCGATCAGTGTGCTGGCCGGCCGTGCGTCACCGAAGAATTCCTGTCGCACCGGGTTGATCGCGGCGCGATCGTTGATGTCGGTCAGGAACACCGTCACTTTGAGAACGTCGGCCATGGTCGCTCCGGCCGCATTGAGCACGAGCGTCAGGTTCTTCAGGATTTGGCGGGTCTGCGCCGCCGCGTCCGTTCCGCCAACGAGTTGCCCCATCGCATCATGTGCCGTCAGCCCGGAGACAAAGAGGATGTCTCCGAACCGGACCGCATCGGTATAATGGCTGAGGGCCGCCGGGAGGCCGGCAATCCGAAATTCCTGCCGTTTCGACATCGACATTTCTCCTGCGCGAGAATGGGCTACCCGATCAGACCGCCGCGATGGTCTGCACTTCGACCAGGAAAGGCTCCTTCACCAGCCGGTCGACCATCAGCAGCGTGTTCGGCGGATACTTTCCGTTCGGAAACATTTTCGGGAATTCGCGCAGACGGAATTCCATGAATTTGGGAATGTCCTGCGAATGAACCAGATAGGTCGTGAATTGAACGACATTGCCCCAGGACGCTCCGGCCGATTTGAGCGCGGCCTCGATATTGCGAAACACCTGCCGGGTCTGAAGATCGAAATCGCCCTCGCCGATGACATTGCCTGCGGAATCGCCTGACAGCATTCCGGCGATGAACAGAAATTCGTTCGCCTTCACGCGCGTCACATGGGTGTATTGCCCCATCGGAGGCCCAAGTTCCTCCGGATTATAGATGTTGATTTCTGCTGACACAGGTTTTCCTCTCTGCGGCGTCGCCGCGATGACAGAACGAAGGCGCCAAAGCGGACCAGCCGGCCCGACCACCGAAGATAAGGACTATGCAACAGATCGGGGGATGTGCGACAGCGCCAAGCGTCGCATGGCGGCAAGCGAACCTGCGCGCGGCGGGAATACGTCTCGAAATTGCGGATCGTCACGCCCACATCTTCGCCGGG
This sequence comes from uncultured Alphaproteobacteria bacterium, assembly GCA_963790595.1. Taxonomy (GTDB): domain Bacteria; phylum Pseudomonadota; class Alphaproteobacteria; order Rhizobiales; family Xanthobacteraceae; genus Bradyrhizobium. The sequence continues at coordinate 269,807 of CAWBPE010000011.1, forward strand.
CGCCGGACGTATTGGCCATCCGCCGAAAATTATGTATTGAAATAGCTTCTTAAGTTAGCTATTATCCGACGCTATTCGCACCGTGCGCGGCCGTGATGAGCCCGCAGGCCATGGAGGAGCATCGCGATGACGGGTCCTGGATCGAAGCAAACCCTCTCCGTAAAGAACGGCGCCCAGCATATTCAAAGCGTGCGCGACGGCCGCTCGGTCTATCTCAATGGAAAGCTGATCCACGACGTTGCAGAACATCCGGCCTATCGAAATGCCGTCGCATCGGCCGGCGCGCTCTACGACCACCAGTCCAAGCCGGAAAATCTCGAGCGCATGACCTTCGACATTGGCGGAGGCCGGCGGGTCAACCGGTGCTGGCAATTGCCGCGCAGCTATGACGAGCTGGTCGAGCGCCGCAAAGCGCTGGTCGAATGGGCGGAGATATCCTGCGGCTTTCTCGGGCGATCCCCCGATCATGTCGCCTCCTCGATGTCCGGCATCATGATGGGGATCGAAGTCATGGACCGTCACGGCGAGAAGTACGGCAAGGCCTTTCGCGAATGGTTCGATTACGTCCGTCAGAACGACATGTTCCTCACCTACGTCATCAATAACGTCCAGGGCGACCGCTCAAAGGCATTCGGCGATCAGGGCAAAGGCGCCGAGGACATGGTGGCCCGCATCGTCGATCAGGACGCCTCAGGGATCACCATCCGCGGCGCCAAGCTGTTTGCGACCAGCGCGATCATGGCGAACGAGATTTTCATCAGTTCCGGGCAGCCTTTGAAGCCCGGAGAAGAACATCTCGCCTTCTCCTGCGCACTGCCGATGGCGACTAAAGGAATTAACCTGCTGTCGCGCAAATCGTTCGAGGCCAGCGCCGTCAGCGAATTCGACAATCCGCTGTCGACCCGATTCGATGAAAACGACGCGCTGGTCTTCTTCGATGACGTGAAAGTGCCTTGGGAGCGCGTGTTCGTGCTGCGCGACACCGATATGTGCCGCGCCCAGCTGCACGACACGCCGGCGCATGTCTATCAGAACTATCAGGCCCAGATCCGGCTTTCGGTAAAGCTGCGCTTTCTCGTGGGCCTCGCGCGCGGCATTGCGCGCACCATCGGCACCATCAATTTCCCGCCAGTGGTCGACGTGCTGGGCAAGCTGGCGTCGCAGGCCTCCCTGATCGAGGGGATGATGCTGGGCATGGAAGCCGGCGGTGCGATGCGCGGCGAGTATTTCCTGCCCAACAAGCATTTGCTGTATGCCGCTCAAGTGCAATCGCAGGAGATGTATCCGGTGATCATCAGCACGATCCGGGAACTCGCGGGCGGCGCGCTGATGATGCTGCCCTCCTCCGCCGCCGATTTCGACAATCCCGATATCGCACGCATGATCTCGCTCACTCAAGTGTCCCCCGTCATGAGCGGCGAGGACCGGGTCAAGCTGTTGAAGCTGACCTGGGATGCCGTGGGATCCGAATTCGCCTCGCGCCATCTTCAGTACGAAATGTTCTATGCCGGCGCGCAATTCGTCACCCGCGGTCACAGCTATCGCACCTATGATTGGGATCGCGCGACCGCGATGGCGACGCGGCTGTCCGACAGCTACACTCTGGCGGATTCCCGGATTAGCGCGGGTCAGGCAGCCTGATGCCGGTTCGAGATGGTATCTTCCCGATGACACGAGGCCTCCCATGAAACTCGATATTCGCCGCCTGCTGTCCTTTTGCGATCACAAAGAAGTCGAGGCGGGCCATTGCCACACAACGCCGCTTCGCCGCGTCGCGGCGATTGCCATCATCGGCAATCCCTATGCCGGCAAATACGAGGAAGATCTGTCGGAGGCGATCGAGGCCAGCGTCCACATCGGCCGCGTTCTGGCGAAGCTCGCGACCGACCTGATGGGTTCCTACAAGACGGAAAGCTACGGCAAGGGCGGCATCGTCGGCCTCGGCGGTGAGTTAGAACACGCCAACGCGATGCTGACGACGACGTTTGCTGCACCATTACGCGACGCCGTCGGCGGTGCGGAGGCGTGGATACCGTCTTTTACGAAGCTCGCCGCGCCGGGCAGCCAGATCGATATTCCCCTCGCCCACAAGGACGCGCTCTATGTCCGGTCGCATTATGACGGCATGACGATCACACTGCCGCCGGATGCGCCGGTCGCGGACGAAGTCGCGCTTATTGTGTGCCTCGCCAATCGCGGCCGGCTCAATGCGCGCGTCGGCGGGCTCGCGGCCAAGGACGCCGTCGGCAAAGATGGCCTGCGATAACAGGGGAACGATGTGCGTACCGCGATTGTCAATATCGGAACCATCGTTACCGGCGACCTGAAGCAGCCGTTCGTGTCGGGAGATAGCATCCTGCTCGACGGCGGGTTGATCGCCGCGGTCGGCACATTGTCATCTGATGTAGTGGCCGGATGCGACGTTGTCGTTGACGCGGCCGGCACGACCGCGATCCCCGGCCTGATCGACAGCCATGTCCACATCACCTTCGGAGACTACACCCCGCGCCAGCGCGTGGTCGGATATCTCGATAGCTACCTGCATGGCGGCACCACCACATCGATCACCGCATCGGAAGTGCACGTGCCCGGCCGCCCCAAAGATGCCGCAGGCGTAAAGGTCCTGGCGCTGGCCGCGCGTGCCTGCTTTCTCGATTACCGACCTGGCGGGATGCGGGTCCACGCCGGCTCGATCATTCTCGAGCCGGGCCTGACTGAAGCCGATCTTGCGGACCTGGTCGCGCAGGGTCTGTGGCTGGCGAAGGCGGGCTTTGGCGCGTTTGAAACTCCTTTCGACTATGCGCCGCTGATGCAGGCGGCGCGTCGGCTCGGGATGGTGACAACCATGCACACCGGCGGTTCCTCGATTCCGGGATCGTCGGGGATATGGGCCGAGCACGTGCTGGCTTCCAATCCCACCGTGTCCTTTCACGTCAATGGCGGCCCGGTCGCGATGCCCGAAGCCGGCTTTGCGCGGCTGGTGAACGAGAGCGACATCGCGCTGCAGCTCTGCACCGCCGGTAATTTGCGCACCGCGTTGCTGACGGCGAAACTGCTGGACGAAGCCGGCCAGCCCGAGCGGCTGCTGATTGCGACGGACACGCCGACCGGCAGCGGCATCATGCCGCTCGGTATGTTCTACACCATCAGTCACCTCGCGAGCCTCGGCAACATGCCGCCGGAACAGGCGATCGCAGCGGCGACCGGCAACAATGCGCGGGTCTACCGGCTGAACTCGGGCTTGCTTCAACCGGGCAAGGATGCCGACGTCGTCCTGATCGACGCCTGCGCCGGAGGCTCCCAACCCGACGCTCTCTCCGCGCTGCGCAATGGCGACGTGCCTGCGGTCGCCGCTGTTTTCACCGACGGCGTGCCGCGCTTCGTCGGCCGCAGCCGCAACACGCCCGCATCGATACGCAACGTCCAGGTCGCACAGTGTAAACTGCCGCGCGATTTTTCAGGGGCTGCGCACTGACCGCGACACCGCAATAAAACGCCAATGACTGTGAGCTGAAACAAATGGCACGAGAACGACTGGCGGCCTCTTCAAAGATCAAGTCGCCGCTCCCGAAGCCGGCGCGACCGGCCGCGTTGACGGTTTCGCGGCAGGAACTGCTGATCGATGGCTCCGACCAGAAATTCCGCGGCCTGGTTCACAACCTCTTCGGCTTTCTGGCCCGCCATTCGTCGGTGCGCGAGGGCCACGCCGCGCTGATCGGCCTTGCCGGCATCGAATATACGATGCTGATTTCGATCGGACACCTCTCGGCGGACGGCAATGTCAGCGTCAAGGACGTCGCCGATCACCTGCATCTCAGCGGCGCCTTCACCACCGTCATTACCAACAAGCTGCTGCAGAAGGGATTGATCGAGAAGGCCGGCCATCCCGTCGACAAGCGCCGGCTATGCCTGAGCGTCACGGCGCGCGGACGCGACATGCTGGAACGGCTCGCGCCAATCCAGCGGCAGGTCAACGACGTCGAGTTCGGCTGTCTTAACGCAAAAGAATTTTCCTCGCTGGTCGACATGGTCGAGCGTCTTGTCACATCGAGCGAACAGGCGATGGCGCTGCAGCGCTATCTGTCGGAATCCAGCGCCAAGCCGAACATCACCAAGCTTGACGTGCCGCGGAAGCCGGCCCGCAAGAAAGCGGTGTCGTAACCGGGTCCCGGCCGCCACTGGACGGCCGGTCGCCTCTGAGATACCTTTGTAATAAATCTAACTTTCAAAGCTGTCTAATATGTGTTTGTCTTGGCTGAATTTGGGGAAATGATCTGGTCCGAGGACAGATGGCACGGTCTATGCACGCATAAGCACGGCCAAACCTGATGAACGATGATCTGGGCTGCACAACTATGGGAGAGTGTTCGATGAATTCGCCTCGCAATAAATGGTCCGCACTTCTGGCTGCGACGATCTTGCAGATCGCAGTCGCAAGTTCCGCACAGGCGCAAACCAAGGAAATCACGATCGGCGCGATCGTCCCCAGCAGCGGGCCCTTCGCGGAATGGGGCCGTAGCAACACCGTGACGCTCAAGATGCTGGAGCAGGAGGTCAACAAGGCCGGCGGCATCAATGGCGCCAAGCTCAAGGTTATCATCCTGGACGACGCCACCAAGCCGGCGCAGGCGGCGAGCTCGCTGCGCAAGCTGGCCGGCGATGAAAAGGTGATCGCGGTCGCAGGCCCCCTCACCAGCAGCGCCGCCGAGGTGACATTCCCGGTCGCCAACGAAATGAAAGTGGTCTCGATGTCGCAGGCTTCGTCAAAGCCCGGCGTGGCGAAGGCCAACCGCCCCTGGGCTTTCCGCAACACCATCGACGAGTCGATCCTGGCGAAGTCGACGGTGCCCTATTTCAAGAAGACCTTCGATATCAAGACCGTTGCCATCATCTTCGACGCCAAGGACGCCACCGCCGCGACCGTCGGCACCAAGATCATGCCGGCGATGATGAAGGAGAACGGCATTACGATCGTCAATGAAACCGATCCGCTGTCCTTCAACACCGGCGACCTCGACGTCAGCGCGCAGGTGACGAAGATGAAGTCGCTCAACCCGGACGGCGTCGTGCTCAGCGCGGACTACAGCCAGGCGGTGACCGTACTGCGCGAAATGAAGCGCCAGGGGTTCATCAAGCCGGTGGTCGGCGCGACGCAGCTGATCTCTTCGGCGATCCTGAAAGCGGCGCCGGAACTGCCGATTGTCGCGCCCGCGACCTTCTACGCGTCGATGACCGGCGGTCTTGCGGCGCCCTTCGTCGCAGAACTGCAACCGATGCTGCGCAAGGAATCCGGATTGCCGGCGGAGATCGAACCCAGCATGTATGACGCGAATATCTACGAGATCGTCAGCATGTATGTCGAAGCCGCCAAAAAATCCGGCGTCACCGGCAAGCCGGAAGACCTTGAAGCGGACCGTACTAAGGTTCGGGACTATCTCGTCAAGCTCGACAACTTCAAGGGATTGGGCGGCCCGATCAGCTTCAACGACGATGGCGATGCCATCAAGGCGTTCTATGTGCTGCAAGGCCAGAACGGCGCCTGGACGACCAAGGTGCAGGGATGCAGCTCGGTGCCGGGGCATCCGGCCTGCTGATTGAGGGTTTTATTCGACACTGCGTGTTGCTCGGTCCTCGATGTCGATGGTTACGCGACATCGAGATTCGAGCAGCACGCGGAAATCGGTTGAGCTTTAAATAAACAAGCCCGGCGAGAGCGGCGTCTCATTCATGTTTCTGCAGCAACTTGTGAATGGCGTGACCTTGGGAGCAGTCTACACGCTGCTCGCACTGTCGTTTTCGATCGTGATGGGCATCCTGGGCATCCTGAACCTCGCCATCGCCGAGTTGTTCATGATCGGCGGCTATCTCGGCTTTGCTGCCATCACCGCGCATCTGTCGTTGCCGGTGGCCGTGGCGGCCGGCATGGCGGGCGCCGCGGCGATATCGGCCGTGATCGAAAAAATCGGCTATGAGCCGCTGCGTGACGCGCCGCTGGTCACGCCGATGCTGAGCACACTCGGGTTTTCGATCATTCTCCAGAACATCGCGACCAATGTATGGGGTTCGGATCCCCTGCAACTGCCGGATGAATTTCTTGGCGGGCGTATCGCTCTCGGACCCGTCAGCATTGGCGAACTGCAACTGATCGTCATCGGCGTGACGATCGTGCTGGTCGCTGTCATCGCCTACATCGTACAGCGCACCTCCATGGGCCGGGCGCTGCGCGCGGTGGCCGAAAATCGCGATGTCGCGCGCCTGCTCGGCGTCTCCGGCAGCCGGATCACCCTGACCGCCTTCATGATGTCAGGCGCACTGGCCGGTGCGGCCGGCGTCCTGATCGCGATCCACTACGCAGCGATCACGCCCTATGTCGGCGTCGAGATCGGGTTGAAGGCGATCGCGGTGATGGTGATCGGCGGCACCAGCCGGATCTGGGGCGCGCTGCTGGCGGGCCCGCTAATCGGCATCGCGGAAGTGCTCACTGTCGCCTATGGCGGCTCCCAGATCAGGGATTTCGTGGTCTACGGATTCATGATCGCGATCCTGCTGTTTCGCCCGCAGGGACTTTTGGGCGGCAGCGGCGCGGACCAGGGGCAGCGGGTGTGATGTCGACCTATACCGCGAGCCTGCTGGCAGATGTGGGCATCCTCACGCTCGGCGCGCTCAGCGTCTACATCATCCTGGCGACCGGTCAGCTGTCCCTCGGCAATGCCGGCTTCATGGCGATCGGGGCCTATCTAGCGTCCTACTTGACCGTGGTATCAGGCGTGCCGCTGACGTCGGCTCTCGTGATCGCCGCGATCTGCTCCGGGGTTATCGGCGTGATGATCGGATTCCCCGCGCTGCGCCTGAAGGGGATATTTCTCGCGATGGCAACGCTGGGCTTTGGCGAGATGGTCCGCAGCCTGTTTCTCAACCTGGAAATCACCGGCGGCGCCGGCGGCTTTCACGGCATGGCCCATGTGTCGGTCACCTATGTCTGGATCTGGGTCGGGCTGATTCTGGTTCTGGTCTGGCTGATGGAATCGTCCCGGGTCTGGCTTGAAATGCGCGCGGTGGCCGACGACGAGACCGCGGCCAATCTGATCGGCCTCAATACGACCATGACCAAGGTCAGCGCGTTCGGCATGAGTGCGGCGGTAGCGGCGGTCTCCGGCGGGCTGTTCGCGCATCATCATGTCTATATCGAGCCCGGTAATTTCGGGTTCGAACGCTCGATCGATTTCGTGCTCGCGGTCATTCTCGGCGGCTCGACCATCGGCGCGGGATCTCTGGTCGGCGCTGCCTTGCTGGTTCTGCTGCCCGAACAATTACGCGCTCTCGACGATTGGCGGCCGGCGGCCTTCGGCGCGCTGCTGATCATTGTGCTTTTGATCCGGCGTCAGGGAATTCTGGACCGGTCGCTGCTGCGCCGCTTCACCTTCCGCAAGCAACCAGCATGAGCACGCCGCTTCTCCAATTGAGCGACGTCACCAAATCCTTTGGCGGGATCAAGGCGCTTTCGGGATTGTCCTGCGAGGTGCAGCAGGGGCATATCGTCGGCGTGATCGGGCCCAACGGCGCCGGCAAGACCACGCTGTTCAACGTCATCACCGGCGCCTACCGCGCCAATAGCGGCGACGTGCATTTCGACCGGCAGCCAATCACGCATTGGCGTCCCTACCGGATCGCGCGGGCCGGCGCGGTGCGCACGTTCCAGAATATCCGTCTGTTTTCCAGCATGACCGTCTGGGAGCATTTGCTGGTGGCCCAGCCGGGCGAGGGCGCGCTGTGGCGCAGGGCGTTGCCGACGAACTGGGCTGATGGCGCCGCCATCGCGCGCGCCGAAGAGGTGCTTGAATTCTTCGGCCTCCAGGACGTGCGCAACCAGAGCGCCCGCTCGCTGTCCTATGGCACGCAGCGCAAGGTCGAAATGGCGCGCGCGCTCACGGCCAACCCCAGGCTGCTGCTGCTCGACGAGCCGGTGGCGGGCATGAATCACGACGAGGCCGAGGACATTCGTCGTCTGATGCTGCGCCTGCGCGATGGCGGCCTGACCATCCTGCTGATCGAACACGACATGAGTTTCGTGATGAACCTGTGCGATTATCTCTACGTGCTGGATTTCGGCGTGTTGATTGCAAAGGGATTGCCCGCTGAGATTCAATCCGATCCGATCGTGATGGACGCCTATCTCGGAAAGGAAGCCTGATGCTCTCGATCCGCGGCCTCGGGGTTCACTATGGCGCCGTGACCGCGGTGCGCGAGATCGATCTCGACATCCGCGAGGGGGAAATCGTGGCGCTGCTCGGCGCCAATGGCGCGGGCAAGACCACGACTGCGCGCGCCATCGCCGGGCTGCTGCCATTTCGCGGCGAGATTCGTTTCAGGGATCAGGTGCTGAGGCCCAATTCCGCCGAGCACAATCTGCGCGCCGGCATTTCGCTGGTGCCGGAAGGGCGCGGCATCCTGGCGCGCATGACGGTCGAAGAAAATCTGCTGATGGGCATCTATTGCCGGAACGACCGGCGGGCCGCGATGACGGATGTCGGCCGGATGTTCGAGCGTTTTCCGATCCTCAAGGATCGACGCGGCCGATTGGCCAGTCTCCTGAGCGGCGGCGAACAGCAATTGCTGGCGATTGCGCGGGCGTGCCTGTCCAAGCCGCGTCTGCTGTTGCTGGACGAACCGTCGCTCGGTCTGGCGCCAAAAATGACCGACTATGTCTTCAGCATGATCGGCGATTTGAGGTCAGAAGGCCTGACCATCATGCTGGTGGAGCAGAAGGCGCGACAGACCCTCAAATTCGCCGACCGGGCCTATGTGCTGGAAACCGGACGCATGGTGATATCCGGGACCGCGAGCGAACTTGCCGGAAATGCCGCGGTGTCCGAAGCCTTTCTTGGCGGCGGCACCAAGCCGCCCCATCATGTCAGCTAGCCACCGCCTGGAAGCACGCCTATTTGGCAGAACGCGCCGCCGCCATCGGCGAGGTATATTCCAGTAGGTTGATCGCCCGGTCCGCAGCCTCGACCAGTCCGGACATGATTTTACGCAGCCGCTCAAAGTCTTTTGCGGAAAGGCTGCTGAACAACAGATCATTGGACGGCCGCTGCACCGGCGCCAATTCGTTGAGAAGCGCACGCGCCTTCGGCGTGATGGTGAGCACGACGCGCCGTCGATCGAGCGGATCGGTTTCCTTTTCGACCAGCCCCGCCGCCACCAGCTTGTTGATTTCGATCGTAATGAACGCCCCGCTGAAATGCAGGTGATCCGCGACAAGATTGACGCCGACCCGCTCTTCTCCGCTGCCAAGATGCGCGATCGCAATCAGGACGGTGTATTGCGTGCCGGAAAGACCGATCACCTGCCCGAGCAGGCTGCGAACCTGCTGCAGCCGCGCCGAAAAGGCCAGCGTATCATGGATGAATTGCCGGAAGGCCTGGTCGGAATTATCGACCAGCAATTCGGGCCGGGAGACCGTGGGTTGCGGCGCGATCGATCGAGATCTCGATTTCTCAGCCATACGGTTCCTGCTTGCAATTCCTGCTCGGCCGATTCGGTTCGGCGTTGGCGATTTTGTAGCGAGCGCTCAGTTCCGGAACAAGTTGCGCCGGACCCGCATCGCGGCCCATTACTCTTGACAGCAATCGATGCACAAATCAATATAGCTTTGTTATAAAGCTAATTATACAGCCCGCTCATCGAGGCAAACCATGATCAAGACTGGTGAACAGCATCTCGCGAGCCTGCGCGACGGCCGCGAAATCTACCTCGACGGCGAACGCGTGGCGGACGTCACGGTTCATCCGGCCTATCGCGGCGCGGTCGCCTCCATCGGCCGCATGTTCGATTTCCAGAGCGCGCCTGAAAATCGCGAATTGATGACGTTCGAAACCGAAACAGGCACGCGCGCCAACCGGATCTGGCAGTTGCCGGCCAGCTACGACGAGCTTGTGGTGCGGCGAAAGGGATTGGAGGCCTGGACGGAGCTGCATGCGGGTTTCATGGGGCGCGCTCCGGACCATGTCGCATCCTGCATTTCCGGCATGTTCATGGGGCTCGAAGTGTTCGAGGCTTACCATCCGGCCCGCGCTAAAGCACTTGCGGACTATTACCGCCATGCGCGCGACAATGATCTTTACCTCACCTATGTGATCATCAATCCCCAGGCCGATCGCTCCAAAAGCGCGGCCCAGCAGGCCGATCCTTATTTGACGGCAGGGATTGTTGACCGCGACGCCACAGGCCTGACGATCCGGGGCGCCAAGATGCTCGCGACCGGCGGCATCATGGCCAATGAAGTATTCGTGACCTGCATCCAGCCGCTGCAGCCCGGCGACGAAAAATACGCCCTCTCCTTTGCCGTTCCGATGAACACCAAGGGCTTGAAAATTCTTTCCCGGAAATCATACGAGGCCGCGGCGCCGTCGGTATTCGATAATCCGCTGGCCAGCCGCTTCGATGAAAACGACGCCGTGCTCTATTTCGATGACGTCAAGGTACCCTGGGACCGCGTCTTCATCGCCGACAATATCGAGATGTGCCAGAAGCAGTTTCATGCGACGCCGGCCCATGTCTACCAGAACTATCAGGCGCAGATTCGTCTCGCGGTCAAACTGCGGTTCCTCGTCGGCATCGCTCACCGTACCGCCGAGATTAACGGCATTGTCGGATTCCCGCAGGTGCGTGAAATGCTCGGCCAGCTTTCCGCCGAAGCCAGCATGGTCGATGCCTTCGTGGTCGCGATGGAAACCAAGGGGCAGCAGCGCGGCCGTTATTTCGTGCCCGACCGGCAAATGCTGTACGCGGCACAGACCCTGACGCAGCAACTTTACGCGAAAGTGATCAATACGCTGCGCGAATTGGCGGGCGGCGGAATGATCATGTTGCCTTCATCGGTGAAGGACTTCGGCAATCCGGAAATCGCCGGCCTGATCGGCAAGACCCAGCAATCCCCGGCCGCGGGCGCGATCGATCGGGTCAAATTCTACAAGATGGCGTGGGATGCGGTCGGTTCCGAATTCGCCTCGCGCCACGCGCAATACGAGATGTTCTATGCGGGCGCTACCTTCGTTACCAAAGGTCACGCTTTTCGCACCTACGACTGGAAGGCTGCAACGGCGTTGCTCGACCGCATGCTTTCCAGCTATGACCTTGCGGACGAGCTTGCGGCGCAAACCAATCCGCCTTCCCGCGCCGTCGCCTGACCAATCCGGAGTTTCCAATGGCCGTCAACAAAGCCCACGATGAATTTCACACGCTCGATATGTCCAGCGGCTGGGAAACGCCGGCGGGTTATCCTGCCGGCATTCAGCAGAAAATTCTCTCCGGCTCACTCGATGAGGTGAACAAGCATGGCAGCCGCACCCGCCTGCTTCGTTTCGCCCCCGGCGTCTACACCACCGCGCCCTTTGTCCATGAGTATTGGGAGGAAGTTTTCCTGTTCTCGGGCGATCTCACCGTCGGCAATGACAAAGAAGGCAAGGGCGGCGAGGCTTTCAAGCCCAATACCTATGCCTGCCGTCCGCCCGGCGCGTTTCATGGCCCGTTCAAATCGGAAACCGGCTGTCTCCTGATGGAGATCCACTATTTCGATCCCGCCTGATATGAACGCTTGAATATGAGCCGTACGTCATCGCCAAAAAACAACACGAAACTGGAACGATCATGACGGCTGTTGCAAACAATGGCGCTACGGCGCCAACGCATATCGAGACCGATGTCCTCGTCATCGGCGCCGGCGGCGCCGGCATGTACGCGGCTCTCGAAGCCGCAAAAGCCGGCGCTTCGGTCGTGCTGGCCGACCGCAGCCTGATCGGGCGCGGCGGCGCCACTGTCATGGCGCAAATGACCGTCGCGGCCGCGCTCGGCGAACAAACGCCGGATCACTGGGAACATCATCTGTCCGACACGCTTGCGGCCGGACGCGGGCTCTGCGACGAGCGCATGGCCGCATTGTTATGCGAGGATGGACCCCGGCGGCTGCGCGAGATGGACGGCTGGAAAGTCGGCTGGGCGCGCGAGGATGGCCACATCAAGCAGGCACAGGCGCCGGGCCATGACCGGCCGCGCTGCGCTTACGTTGATTTTCTGTCCACCGGCCCCGCGGTGTCGCGCACGCTGCGTACGCAATTGAACAACGCGAACGGTATCCGCCGCATTGGCGACCTCATGATCGTCGATATCGCGCTTCGTGATGGCGAAGCCTGCGGCGCAACCGCGCTGCATCTGACGACCGGACAGGCCGTGACGCTCGCGGCCAAGGCCGTGGTGATCGCAACCGGTGGACTGACCGGGCTTTACCGCCGCAACAGCGCGTCATCCAACATGGGCGGCGACGGCTATGCGCTGGCGTTGCGGGCCGGCGCCGAACTCATCGACATGGAGTTCGTGCAGTTCTTCCCGATTGGGCATCTCGCGCCACGGCTGGTCGGCATGGACCCGATCATGTGGGATCCGTTCCGCTACAAGCTGGGCGGCAAACTGCTCAACGCCGAGATGCGTGAGTTCGAGCAGGATTATGCAACGCAAGACACCCGCAGCGACGGGCGTTACGTGCTGACCCGCGATCTCGCGACCTACGCCATCACGCGGGAAGTCGAGGCCGGCCGGGGCAGTCCCGCCGGTGGCGCCTATCTGAGTTTCCAGCATCTGCCGGAGGCCGAGATTCGCAGCGCGTTCGGGCCCGTGGTGGATAAGCTGGCGGCCAACGGCATCGATCTGGCCAAGCATCCGGTGGAAGTCGCGCCGATCGCGCATTACCACATGGGCGGTGTGCGGGCCGATGAAACACTGCGAACGCGCGTGCCCGGTCTCTACGTCAGCGGCGAGGCCGTCGGCGGCGCCAATGGCGCCAACCGGCTCTCAGGCAACGCGATCACCGAAGCCCTTGTGTTCGGCGCCCATGCCGGCCGCAACGCGGCACTGCATGCATTGCAAAACTCCTCGAAGTGGCAGCCGCAGGCCGCCGGCCCCACGCTTGATCTCTTGCGCAGTGCGCACAAACGCGACGTCCCCAATCTGGCGGCGGTCGTTGCCGAATTGAAGGCGCTGATGGCCGATCTGGTCGGACCGTTCCGCACCGAGCCAAAGCTGCGTTCGGCCCTGGAAGCCATCGAGCGGCTAAAAACCGACATCGGCGAGGTCCCGGTCTCCTCAGCGGCGGCGTTCGATCCCGTTCTGGTCGACTGGCTGGATCTGCGCAACATGCTGCTGGTCGCGCAATCCGTTACGGTGCCGGCGCTTGCCCGCACCGAGAGCCGCGGCGCGCATCAGCGGGAGGATTTTCCCGGCCTCGATGACAATTGGGGCGTCAATCAGATTGTCGCCCTGTCAAACGGCAAGATCGAACTCAGCCGCAGTGCACCAGTAACCAAGAGGGCTGCGGCATGAAGGCAACACTCGCTATCCAGCGCGGCGTGCCCGGCGAGACGCCGCATCTGGAAAGCTTCGAGGTCGCGTTCGAACATGGCCAGTCTGTGCTTGACGGCCTGCGCGCGCTTCGGCGCGAAGCCGACCCCTCGCTGGCGTTTCGGTTCTCTTGCATCAATGCCAACGCCTGCAAGGAATGCATGATGCTGATCGACGGCAAGGTCGATTACGCCTGCACGGTCCGGCTGAAGGAAGGCGTCACGGCGCTGGCGCCTCTGCCGAAGAAAGCACTGATCCGGGATCTCGTTACCGAGATCGCGCCGCCGGACGAACGGTTGTGGCCGCGAGCATAAATCCCACACGTCTCATTACTGCTAAAGCCTGGTTCTGATTGAATCAGGACCGGGATTTAGTCTTTTGTTTTGGTACATTTTCTTTATGCGAACCGGTATCCACTTCGCTCGAAAACGCTTTCCGAACGGTCATCACCTGAACCTGCTGGTTGACCGGCGCGGTCGGGCGCGCGCCGTCCAGCAATTGCTCCTCGCCAAGACCAATGGCCTGGATGCGCTTTGACGATATTTTGAACGCCGTCACCAGCACGTCACGGATCGCGTCGGCTCGTCTCTGGCTCAGCGTCAGATTGACATCCCGTCTGCCCGTCAATTCGGTATGACCCACAATCAGGAAGCCATAGGACGATAATGACGGATCGTAGAGCGCATCGGCGATGCGGCCGAGCGTCTGATAGGATTCGGGCCGGATAATCGGAGAGTCCGGATTGAATTTAACGTCCACATTGAAATGCGGCAGCTTGTTCAGTTCTGCCGCAACAAGCGGCCGCCTTAGCGACGGGCCGTCCGCCTTCGACTTGACGCGCTCAAAGGCGCGCTGGCGCAACGCGACGATATCCAAATCCGGACTGGAATCCAAACCGGCGAGCTGACTGACCATGCTTTCGGTCGTGATCGCGTCCTGCGGATACGCAGGGGTGACAACCACCGCCAACATCATGACGGATCCCGTCAACAGGCCGATACTGGTCAGGCCATTGATGTCAGATCGCATCAGCGATACCCCGCTTCGCGAACCGCCTGGACACATCTAGCGCTCACCCCGCGCGTCTTCAACAGGCAGTCGGGAAAGCTGGCTGCGCCGTTTTGCGGATCGCCGCAAAACTTTGGCTTGTCGCGCTCGCATGCCTTGTTGACGGCCGAGCGCGCGGCCACACGCTTCTGGATCGCATCAAAGGCCCTGGCATAGTCGGCCTTGCACTGCGGCGACACGACATCCTGATTGCGGGCGAGGCACTCCTTGAGGCGAACCGGATCGAGATTAACGCCGAGACAATTGGCGTCGATATCCTTGCCGCAGCTGGCGCCCAGTATGGCCGTCGAGCTTTCAAAATTCATCGTCTCCGCCATCGCCGGAGAAGCAATCGCGAGAAGCAGCAAAATCGATCGGCCTGGGATCATGGGGTCATTTCATACGATGAGGTCGTTGACCGTCAAGGCCTCATGAGCAGGCATTCCGGCTCCGGCCTGCGCCGAATCAAGGCCAGAGCCGGTTATAACCCGTGTATCGGGTGGCTTTGACAGCCATTTCAGCGTCAATTCCGCATTGCAACCCCCCTGCACCATAGGATCGGTCAAGCCCGCCCGGCCGTAAGGTGATACCCGCTGACGCCCCCTGATGGCGGCCTTATCGGCTGATCGAGGCTTTTCCCATTGGGCGGCCATCGGGAAACGCGATTGCCGCACAAGTATTATAGTGAGGACAGGCCGCCGGGCTCGGTGCAACTATAGGGCGTTCGGATTTGCACCATGGGATTCCTCAAGCACACCGTCGAAATCAGCCGGGCCGATCTCACCCGGGATTGTCTCCAGCAACTCCGTCTCTGGCCGGGATGCGAGACGGTGGCCGGCGTCGCTATTCTCGGCGATCAGCGTGGCCGGTTTACGGTCCATGTCGTCGATTATGGCGCTTCCAGCAAACGAGTTGCCGACCGCGCGCTGCGTTGCATTCAACGCGAAAAACTGCGGCGACATCATTTGCGCGCGGACTAAAATAGCCAACCGGCGCGTCGGCGCGTTAAGACACCTGACCGCAAGATCAACCGGATACCGCTGTCGAATACTCCCTTAGTCGAACAGCAGGTGCAACTAAACACCGGACGGCCGTTGCACGGTCTTCAGATGATCGCCGCGTATCGCGCAAACACCGTGCGTTGCAGGTGATTCTACGCGACTCCGATCGATCCTTAAGCGCGAGTTAAGTATAGCGTTCACATTTCGCGGAATTGGCGCGGTCCGCAATCTGGCGCTTACAATCATTTGCTTCAACTGGAGGTTCTAAACACAACCAGGCACAGAATGTTGCCATGCTCGATTTCATAAGCAGAAACTTCCCCGCCGCCGATTCCGAAACCTATACCCGCGGAAATCCGATCCACCGGCTGATCGCCGCGGGATTGTTTCTGATGGTGGGGATAGCCATCGGCACGGCGATTATGATCGGCAGTTTCCGCGAACGCGCGCTGAAGAACAGCGAGCGCCAGCTCGAAAACACCGCCCAGTTGCTAGCCGTCCATTTCGAGCAACTGTTCCGGGACTTCGACTCCGTTCAGATAACGGTCAGCCGGCAGATCCAGGCCGGCATCGATTCCCCCGAAATCTTCAAGCAGCAGATGTCAGGTGAGGACACCCACCTCATGCTGAAGTCGAAAATCAGCGCTTATACCGACCTTGCCGGCATTACCGTGTTCGATGCCGACGGACAGCTCATCAACTCATCGGAGACCTGGCCGGTCGCGGACATCAATGTTTCCGACCGGAACTATTTCAAGGCACTCAAAGCGGGCACCGCATCGACACAGACCTTGATTGAGCTGTTGCACAGCCGGATATCCCACCAATGGAGCATCGTCGTCTCCCGCGCCATCGTCGGCAATGACGGCAGCTTCCTCGGTGTCGTTTCGCGTGGAATCGCCCCTGCCAACCTTGAAGCCTTCCTGGCCACCGTTTCGCTTGCCGAAGGCGAGGCCATCTCGATCGTTCATCGGGACGGCACCATGCTGGCGCGGTATCCCCACATCGAGGCGATGATCGGACACAATTTCAAGCAGGCGCCCGTCTTCGAGAAAGTCCTGTCCCATTCGGATCACGGCACCATCCGTTTGACCAGCACGGTCGACGGCAAGGACCGAATTGCCGCGATTCAGTCACTGACAAGCTTCCCGTTGTCGCTCATTGCGGCATCGACCGTGTCGGTGGTGCTTTCCGACTGGTATGAGCAAGTTCGGTTTCTGGTCATTGCAGCGGCACTATCGATGCTGGTGATTGCCGGCATACTCGGCCTGATCGTCCGGCAGCTGTCCCGGCAACATCAATTCCTGCTTCAAAAACAGGCGCTGGAAAAACAGCGACTCGATATCGCCGTCAACAACATGACGCACGGCCTGTTGCTGTTCGATTCGTCGGCACAACTCGTGATCTGGAACCAGCGCTACGTCGATATCTACGGGGTGTCACCCGATGTGCTGAAACGAGGCGCGAGCTTTCGCGATATCGCCACCTATCGCAAGCAGACGGGATCGTTTGAGGGCGATATCGACGAATATTGCGCCGCCCTTCAACGCAACAAGTTGTTCGTCACTGTCATGACAACCGCCGCAGGCCGGATCATTCAGATCGCAAATAATCCGGTGGCGGGTGGCGGCTGGGTATGCACCCACGAGGATATCACAGAGCGCAAACAGTCAGACCAGCGGATCGCCCATATGGCGCATCACGACGCCCTGACCAATCTGCCAAACCGCGTGCTGTTTCGAGAGCATCTCGAACAGCAGCTTGCCGGGATCGAGGCGGGCGAGCAGCTGGCCGTGCTTTATCTGGACATCGATGAATTCAAGAGCATCAACGATTCGCTCGGTCACATGGTCGGCGATGAACTGTTGAAGGCCATCGCCGCCGCGTTGAGCAGTTGCGTAAAAGGTCATGGTTTCGTTGCGAGGCTGGGCGGCGACGAATTCGCGATCGTTCAATCGGCCATCAGCGACCCGGAAGAAGTCACCGGGCTGGTGACGCGGATATACGAAGCGATCCGCCGCCCCTATGAATGTCTCGGCCATCAACTGGTCGCGGATACCAGTATTGGCATCGCGCTGGCGCCCCAGCATGGCGCCGATCTGGATCAAATCCTCAAGAACGCCGATCTCGCAATGTACAGCGCCAAGGCGGCCGGGCGGCGTACCTATCGTTTCTTCGAGCCAGACATGGACACCCGCGCGAAAGCGCGCCGTGCGCTGGAACTGGATATGCGCCAGGCCATCGTCGATGGCGGCTTTGAGCTGCATTATCAGCCTATCGTCAGCCTCCAGGACAACACGATTACCGGCTGCGAAGCGCTGTTGCGCTGGCGGCATCCGGAACTGGGGATGATCTCGCCGGTGGACTTCATTCCGGTGGCGGAAGAGACCGGCCTTATCAACCAGCTCGGCGAATGGGTGCTGTTCACGGCCTGCGCCGAAGCCGCGACCTGGCCTGACGGCCTCAAGGTCGCGATCAACGTTTCACCGGTTCAGTTCAAGAGCAGCGGTCTTGCGCTACGGGTCGTCGAAGCGCTCGGGAAATCCGGCCTCGCGCCGAACAGGCTGGAACTCGAAATTACCGAAGCGGTCCTGATTCGCGACGACGACGCCGCCCTCACCATCCTGCATCAGCTCCGGGCCATCGGGGTTCGAATAGCGCTGGATGATTTCGGCACCGGCTATTCGTCGCTGAGCTACCTGCAACGCTTCCCGTTCGACAAGATCAAGATCGACCGCTGCTTTGTCAGCGATATCGCCGAGCCCGGCGTTTCCTCCTGCATCGTTCAGGCCGTTGTGAACATCGCCGCGGCCCGCGACATGACGACGACGGCGGAAGGCATCGAAACCGAGCAACAGAGAGAATTGCTCCGCGCGCTCGGCTGCACCGAGATGCAGGGCTGGCTGTTCAGTGCGGCGAAACCGGCGGCGGAGTTGAAGCAATTGCTATGCGCGCACCGTGCGCAAAAGGCCGCTTAGAGCCAAAACCAAGACCGCTGAGCGACTTAGCCTCAGCGCGCGAGCGGCGGCGGCGCTACGGCCGTGTACCAGTCCGCGAGCTGGCTGCCCGTGAAGAACCCGACATCGGGCGACGCCGTCAGCAAATCGAGCATGCGCTCCAGCTCATGAATGCGATGCGGCACCGATATCAGATGCGGATGCAATCCGATCGCCAGGACAATCGCGCTGTCACGGCATTCCTGCTCGAACCGGCGCAGCGTGAATTCCAGCCGGCTAGCCATTTCGCCGGTCGCGTGCCGCTCAATGGCGTAGATGATGGAATCATTGACCTCCAGATTATACGGCATCGCGATCAGCGGCCCGGCGGTGGTCGTCATCCAGGAGGGCCGGTCATCGACCACCCAATCGCAGACATAATCGATCCCGTTGCGCTTGAGGATATCGGCCGTATCGACGGTTTCGCGCAGCCCGGGAGATAGCCAGCCGCGCGGCGGCCGTCCGGTGAAATCCGCTATCTTGTCCAGACTGGCCCGGATCACGGCCTCTTCGCCGCCGTCGACATGGTTGATGGCCTTCTGGTGCATGCCGTGACCGATGAATTCCCAGCCGGCGTCGCGCATCGCGACCGCGGCTTGCGGATAGGCATCGATCACCCCGGCATTGAAACTGGTCGATGCCGGCAGACCGCGCGAGGCGAACGCGCGCAGAATGCGCGGCAGCCCTGCCCGCATGCCGTAATCGGCCCAGGAGAAATTCGGCACGTCCGGCACGGTTTCGCGCCCATGCGGCGGCGTCACGATGGTGCGCGGCATCGGCTGGTCGAATTGCCAGTTCTCGACGTTGACGACGAGATGAACGAGGATGCGCTTGCCGTTCAATGCCGGCAGCGCGGCACGATCCGACGAAAGCACAAAGGGAATACGCGGATTGGCCATCGTTACTTTTGCGCCTAGTGAATGTTGTCGATCTTCATGTCGGACATGATCGCGGCCTTGTAGGCCATGAATTCCGGGCTGGTCAGGCTCGTAATCGAGCGCGGACGCGCCAGTGCAATGCGAATGGTCCGCAGGATCCGGCCGGGGCGGGCCGACATCACGCAGATACGGTCCGACAGCAAAATGGCTTCATCAATGTCGTGGGTGACGAACAGCACCGTGGTGCCGAGCGACTGCCACACGTCCAGCAGCAATTGCTGCATGGCGAGCCGGGTCTGTGCATCCAGCGCACCGAACGGCTCGTCCATCAAAAGGGCCCGCGGACTCATCGCCAGCACCCGCGCGATCCCGACGCGCTGGCGCATACCGCCCGATAATTGCACGGGCAGCGCATCCGAAAACGCTTCAAGCCCCACCAGCTTCAACAGGCCCCGCGCCTTCGCTTCATACTCGGCGCGCGCGACGCCCTGAACGCGCAGGCCGAACACGACATTTTCCCATACATTGAGCCACGGAAATAATGCCGCCTCCTGAAACACCACCCCGCGGTCCGGTCCCGGGCGCGACACGGTTTTACCATCGAACAGCAGGGTGCCTTCGCTGGTCTTCTCGAAACCGGCGAGCAGGTTCAACAGGGTCGATTTTCCGCAGCCCGACGGGCCCAGCAGCGCGACAAATTCGCCTTCGTTGATGGTCAGGCTAATGCCGTCCAGCGCCCGGACTTCCTTCCGGCCGACAAACGTCTTCGATACGTTTTCAAAGCTGATCGTGCCCATGGCCCTTACTTCATGACTGGAATGATTGCAGCCGGCGCCATGTCAGGGCCCATCGCTCGATCAGCAGGATGACGCGGTCGCTGAGAAGGCCGAGCACGCCGATGGACACCATATCGGCAATGACGACGTCCATCCGCCCGACATAATAGGCATCCCAAAGCACATAGCCGAGACCGGATTTGACCGCGACCATCTCCGCGACAATCACGGCCGTCCAGGCGATGCCAAGGCCGATCCGCAACCCCGTGAAAATCGATGGCAGCGACGCCGGCAGCACGACCCGCCGCAGCACCGTCCATCTCCCGGCCCCCATCATCAAGGCCGCGCGAATGAGATTACGTTCGACATCGCGTGCGCCCTGCGCGGTGTTGACCACGATCGGATAAAACGCACCCAGCGCGATCAGAAACACCGCGCCCATATCCCGGATGCCAAAGACCGCGATCGAAAATGGAAGCCATGCGGTGATCGGGATCGGCCGCAGCAGTTGCACGGTCGGATCGAGCGCGCTCGACGCAATTCTATTCCATCCGATCGCGAGGCCGACCGGCACTCCAACGACGATGGCGACGAGAAACCCTTTTCCGACGCGTTCTGCCGAGAACAGCAGATTGGCAAGCCAGGTTCCGCTATAGGGATTGAGGCTGAGACCGGTCGAGCCGAACGCCCAGACCTTCCAGGCCTGCCAGGCACGATCCGGGGTCGGCAGCACGCCACCGAACAGCGACCCATTGGTTCCCGCCATCTGCCAGATCGCAATCACCACGACCGGCAGGATCACCGCCAGAAGGCCTTGCCGCAACGTGGCACGGCTGGCCGGCGAAAAGATCGACGACGCCAGACCGGTCGCGCGCGCGTGTGACGGCTTTGAACTCAAATGTTCGGTCGAAATCGACATGACATCCGATCATCTACAAATCGATCGCGGGCAAGTGCGTCCGCGTTACTTGCCCAGCGCTTTCTCGACGAAAGTGCTATCCCAATGGGCATCGATCTGATCCGAAACATCCTTCTGGATGACGCCGAGTTCGGCAAATCCCTTGGCCTGACGCTTGATCTGGTCCGGCGAGATCACTTCTCCGAGCTTGATGATCTGCGATGCCTGAGCGGCGATATCGGGCGCCATGCCGGAGAGCTTGGCGTAGGCTGCGGCGAACGCCGAAGGAGATTTAGCGAGCTCTTCCTCTGTCTTGAGATAGACCCAGATAAAGCGCTCGAGTGCCGCGCGCTTGGTATCGACCGCCTGCTTCGTCGTCATGAACATTCCAAGCTCGGCGCCGACAGCCTTCGACGAACCGTATTCGAGGCCCTTGGCGAAATACCCATAGCCTTCCATTTGCGGAATTGATTCGAACGGCTCCCATGTGACGAGCGCATCGACATCGCCCTTCTTCAAGGCCTGATCGAAATTGGCGCCGCCGCCCTGAATATTGACCGCCTCGAAGCTGTTATAGGGGATGCCCTTTTCGATCAGCGTCGCCGCGAACTGGAACCAGACGGCCGAGCCCGGCGCGATCGCAATCTTCTTGCCTTTCAGATCGGCCCAGGAATCGAATGTCACGCCCTTTCGGCCAATCACATATTTCGGTGACGAGCCGACGCCCATCAGTCCAACGACATCCGTGGATCCCTGCGCCAGCGAGATCGCAAGATCGGCAGGCCCGACCGAAGCGGCGTCGAGGGAGCCGGCCAACAGCGCGGTACGCGCATCCGCATAACGGGCAAACTCGACCAGTTTGAGATCGACACCAAGTTTCTTGAGCTCATCGGCGACGAGAACAACCGGAGCCAGATGGCCGACTTTCTGATAGCCGACCGTCAATTCAACCGGCTTCGCCAGGGGAGCCGGTTCGGGTCCGACCGCGCCTGCGGGCAGCGGCAGCAATCCCACGGCTCCCGCTACCAGGACAACAAGCTTCATGATCTGTCTTGATATCTGCACGGTGCAGCCTCCGTTTCAGTATTCGTCAGAAAATTGTCGTAATATCCTATCCCGGGCATATCGCTACCTAAGACGCATGTCATGCAAGGATCGTGTCACATCAGGCAGGGCCAGCGCAACTTTCGGCTCCCGGCCTACACTTCCGAGGGAACACGGCCGTGCCAGTCGGTCCGGGCCTGCAGCCGGACGCCGATTTCGAGCAGCAACGCATCGCTCCCCGGCCGTCCGACAATTTGAAGCCCAACCGGCAACCCCCGATTGTCAAAACCTGCGGGCACGGCAAGTGCGGGTAGGCCCAGATAATTGATAAACCGGGTAAAGCGGCTCAGCGCATACAGCGTTCGCGGATTGAAATTCACCGAGCCTGGATCGACCTCCGCGACACCGGGTGTTGCAACCGGCATCACCGGCAACAGAGCGACACTGGATTCACCGACGTAACGCGACAGGAAATCATTGCGAAGCGCGTCGCACGCGTCGAGCGCTGCGCCGAGCGCTTCATCTGAAATCGTCAGGCCCTTGCGCAGGCGCTTTCGCAATGTCGCGTCGATGCGCGGATCATCCATGCGGTCTTTGTGCTGCCGGGCGGCCTCCGCCTGCAGCACCAGCAAGACATTCTGATCGGCCTGTTCGGGAAATCCCGGCCTTGCATCGATCGGCATGCCGGTTTCGCCGAGAACGCCGATGGCATTGCGGCAAATTTCACGGACCTGCCGATCGCTGGCGTCGAACGCGTCTGTCAGCACCGTCCCCGAGAGATTTTCCGCGACCGGCGGTGATCGCTCTCCGGAAATGGCTGGCCATATCAATGCAAGATCCGCAGCACTTCGGGCCATGATCCCGATCGTGTCGAGGCTTGGCGCCAGAGGCATCGTGCCGTCGACCGGCAGGCGGCCGTAACTCGGCTTGAGACCGGTGACGCCACAACAGCACGCCGGGATTCGGACGGAGCCGCCGGTATCCGAGCCCAACGCAGCAAAGCAGCAACCGGACGCCACCAGAATGGCTGATCCGGTCGAGGACCCGCCCGGAATCGCATCCGCATGCCATGGATTAAGCGCGCCGCCGCGAACGAAACCGGATGGTTCGTAGGCCAGTTCAGTCATCACAGCCGTTCCGATCAGGCTGGCGCCGGCCTGTTCCAGGCGGTCGATCACCGAGGCGCGCGGCAATGCCGGCGCCATGGGTTCGGAACACCCCCATGACGGCGCGACCGTGCCGGTCGCGATCATATCCTTGGCGACATAAGGCAAGCCGGCGAGCGGACCTCGCGCCAAAGCCTCTGAAGGCAGGACCCGTTTTACGGCATTGAGTTCGCGCCCGACGCTCGCGAGCCGCGCTTTGCTCCGTTCAAGCGCGGCCAAGCGATCGCTGTCAGACAGCGAATACCAATCCGGAAGACGGGCGGCTGCTTTCATGGGTCCATGCCGGCTTCAAGCCGACGCTGGAATCATGCGCCCAACCGCGGAACCAGCCGCGCCGCGTTTCCGCTTTCGATCGCCAAGAGGTCACTAGGTGGCAACGCCATCTTCCTGATCGTTTCGATCTGGCTCACCGGAAAGTAGGGATAGTCGGAACCGAAGGTGATCTGCGTCGCCGGCACGAGTTCACGCAGCGCGGCCATCGTTGGCGCACTGGTCGCGTTTGCCGTATCGTAGTGGAGCCGACGAAGCTCGGTGATGATGCCGTCCGGCGCGAAGCTGCCGGCCGTTCCTACCCGCTGGCTGTAGAACGCATCGATCCGGCCGGCGAGCATCGGAACCGTTCCGCCCGCATGGGAGAACAGCCACTTGATGTCGCGCAGCCGCGCCAGCATGCCGCTCAGAAGCAGGCTGGTCACGGTTCGCGTCGTATCATGAGGCACCTCGATCACCGCCGGGAAAGCGCCGACACTCAGTTGGCCGCAGCAAGCCGCCACCAGCGGGTGGACATAGACCACCGCCTTGCGCCGGTTGAGTTCCTCGAGAATCGGCTTGTAGGATGCATGCCCGAGCCACTTGTCGCCGTAATTGGTCTGCAGGCCGACACCGTCGGCCTTAAGCGTATCGAACGCGTATTCGATTTCCTTGAGGGTCGCATCGGTGTCGAGCATCGACAGCGTCGCGAACAGGCCGAAGCGGCCTTTGTAATCGCGCACCATCTCCGCGCCGTATTCGTTGCAGCTTCGCGCCATCTTCGAGGCGCCCGCCGCATCGAGGTCGAACCAGAGGCCGGGCGTGGACGCCATCGAGAGCACCGCGCTCTGGACCCCGTTTTTATCAAGCTCCTCAACGCCTTTTTCGCGCGACCAGCCGACCTGATTGGCGAAATGCGGAACCTTGTGCGCGTCTTCCCAATCGAGCCAAGCCTTCTGATAGGCCGGCGGATAGAAATGATGGTGGGTGTCTATTACTTTGTGCGGGACGCCTTGCGCATGCACCCGGCAGTTCGGCAGCAAGCAGGACGCGCCGAGCGCGGCGGCGCCGGCGAGAACATGGCGCCGCGACAGATGGGATGAAACATTGTCCGCCACAGCATTCGACGGTGCACTCACGCCAGTCATTTAGCCCCCCTAGTTTGGTTCGAAGATGGTTTTTATTGAATCCCTTTTAGACGACAAATGGCCGTCGTGAACGTGTCAATGTGCACGGAAAGCCCCAACCCGGCTACTTCAATGGTCACTTTTTAGTGCCTTGTCAGTGGCTTGTTAGTGTCCTGCGGCCCCCGCCAGAAGCGACCTCGCAATCACGACCTTCTGGACATCCGAGGCGCCCTCATAGATGCGAAGAGCGCGTATTTCCCGGTACAGCGCCTCGACCGGATGGCCGGAGCGCACGCCGTCTCCGCCGTGAATTTGCACTGCGGTATCGATCACCCTCTGGGCCGCTTCCGTGGCGTAGAGCTTTGCCATCGCAGCCTCGCGCGTGACCCGCGGCGCCCCCATGTCCTTGGTCCAGGCGGCACGATAGATCAGCAGCGCGGCCGCATCGATCTCCAATGCCATGTCGGCGATGTGTCCCTGGATCATCTGCAGCTCAGCCAGCGGCGCGCCAAACAACTGGCGATGCGTGACCCGCTTGATGGTTTCAGCCAGCGCGCGCCGCGCAAAGCCCAGCGCCGCACCGCCCACTGACGTGCGGAAAACGTCGAGCGTGCCCATCGCGATCTTGAAGCCCTGCCCTGACGTCCCGATCAACGCATCCGCGGACACGCGACAATTGTTGAATGTGAGGCGCGCCAGCGGATGCGGCGCGATCACCTCGATGCGCTCGGCGATCGCAAGCCCGCGGTTGTCAGCCTCGACGATGAAAGCCGAAAGACCGCGTGCGCCCGGCGCCTCCCCGGTGCGGGCGAACACGACATATAAATCCGCAATGCCGCCGTTTGAAATCCAGGTCTTTTCGCCGTTGAGGACGTAGCTATTGCCGTCGCGGCGCGCCGATGTCGTCATGTTGGCTACATCGGACCCCGAACCCGGCTCCGATAGCGCAAAGGCGGAAATCGTCTTTCCCGCACGCGTCCGAGGCAGCCACCGCGCCTTCTGCTCCCGATCGCCGAACAGCGAAATCGGTCCCGCGCCGAGGCCCTGCATCGCAAAAACAAAATCCGCCAGGCCCGAATGCCGTGCGAGGGTTTCGCGGATCAGAGCGAGCGTCCGGACGTCTATATTGCCTGAGTCTTCGCCGGGAGCGGTGTATTTCAACCAGCCACCTTCGCCGAGTTTTGTCACTAACTCGCGGCAGGCTTTGTCGACGTCGAGGTGATGGTCCCCGGCCAGATGACGCTCCGCCCAGAGTTCCAGACTGGAAGCGATCGTCCGGTGGCGATCTTCGAGGAACGGCCACTGCAGGAAGCTCTGGTCTCTCATCGGTCCGTTCCCTTTTCAGGATTTGCTTTCAGCACGACCAAGAAGACATCACACAGCGCCTTGACCGGCTTTTATGCCCCACAATAATGATGGTTAAATCGAAGCAAGCCATTAATCGAAGCAAGCCATGCCATACGGCTTTACTGGGATGAAAGCTCCTGCAAAGCATTCCTGATTTCCTTTAAATCATTTATCGCTTTGCACTTCTTGACAAGGGGACCGACTTCCTTGTCGCCTTGCGTTGTTACGGTACGCAACAGCAGCGCAACCGATCTTCGAGCGGCTTCTTCAAGCTCCAATCTCTTTTCCGACTGCAATGGCTTGGCAATCGTCGATTCAATTTCCATGGTCGCCAGTTGGGCTGCAACATAATTTTTCCTGACGTCAGCATTGGAAGTCAGCGTTGAAAGCCCCCCGTACAAGAGCGAGCATTCAGAAAAGCGGCGCACCACTTTTTCGCGTAAGTCGACGGTCTCTTTCTTTTCCTCGATTGCGCTATTTAGCGCCGCAGTTACGTCAAGTGCGGCCCATGTCGTGTCACCGCCAGTGGATTGCGCGTAGGCAGAGTGGGGTGAGATCGGCGCGAACGATAGCACCGAAAAGACCAGCACTACTATGAACTTGGGACTGTCGGACATCACTGGTTCCCTAATCAGATTTAGCCGCTGCTAAAGGAGTTCAGGGAGTTCGTCAACGCGGGAAAGCGCCCCCTGGCAGCTTGCCATAACAGGCCCGGCTTCTTCCCCCCGAACCGCAGGCGTGGCTCGTCAATTTTGAGTACGACCAATATCGTACTCCGGCACGCTCACCAAGTCGTTTTCGCCCTGAAGCAACACCTCTTGGGGGAATCTCGGCCTGACGATCGATCGACATTCAGCCGTGATACGCAAACAGCTCGATTGGGTCGTTGAAGCCGCGCACCGGATATTCGCCGACGCGCTCCAGAACGAAATCGCTTTCGACGAGGTCGGCAAACGCGCGGGACAGCAGCACCGGTTTGCCCAATTGCTTGGTGAGGGCTTCGAGACGCGACGCCATGTTGACCGCAGGACCGATGACCGTGAAGTCGAGCCGGGTCTGCGACCCGATATTGCCGTACATGACGTCTCCGACATGGACGCCGATGCCGTAATTCAGCGGTGCACGACCGGTTTCACTGTTCTTTTCGTTCAGGGCCGTCATGGCCCGGCGGGCTTCGGAAACGGCACGCAGCAGATTTGCGCAGGCGCTGGGCTCGCTGAGCGGAAAAATGGCAAGCAGGCCGTCGCCGATAAATTTCAGTATTTCCCCGCCATGCCGCTCAATCGGCTCCGACATCGCATCGAAATAGCCGTTGAGAAGATCGATGACGTCATCGCGCGGCCAGTTGTCGGATATCCGGGTGAAATCACGCA
This sequence comes from uncultured Alphaproteobacteria bacterium, assembly GCA_963790595.1. Classification (GTDB taxonomy): domain Bacteria; phylum Pseudomonadota; class Alphaproteobacteria; order Rhizobiales; family Xanthobacteraceae; genus Bradyrhizobium. The sequence continues at coordinate 297,101 of CAWBPE010000011.1, forward strand.
GATCGCAGATCATGATGGCGGCGCGCACCGTCGTGCCGGTTCCGCGCCTGGTGGCGCCGGCCAGAATGAGTTCGCCGGCATGCGAGCCGACATAGGTTTCGAGCAGCGTTCGCGCCAGCCGGTTCTTGATGCGGATTTCGCTGACCAGCGCCAGGACCGGCAACAGTCTTCAGCAGGCCGGCGATATGCGCATCGTCGAACCCGCCGGGCCGGTCGGTTGCAAAGGTCACGAAATGCCGCTTGCCGAGCGAATGGTAGATCGGCCACGCCACATAATCGGTCAGGCCTTTCGCTCGCATCTCGTCATAGATGGCGTGCCTGCGGCCCAGCGACGGATCGCCTTCGAGATTCTCGCGCACCTCGATTGCGCCGTCATGAATTTCATTGGCCGGGCTATTGATGTATTCGGATCGCCCGCCGACATCGTAGTCCAGTCTCACAATCTCGGCCCCAGGCGTCCCGTCGACCCACACGATCCGGGCGCCAAGCCATTGCGGATGATGGATCATGACATGAAGCGACGCCCGCTTGACGGGAATACCCGCTCCCTGGAGCCGGACACACATCTCGGCAAAAATATTGTCGATGAAGCGCTCATCGCGCGCATCGTTGGTCAGCCAGTGCACAACGCCGCCGACAGAATCCGTGGTGACGGGATCGATGTTTGGCGGCGCGTTCATATCTGGCTCCTGAGCGGTGACCTTGATCGTCACTGCTGGATATGTCGTATCCCCGCTCGACCGCGTCAATGGAGCCGGCCGTAATTTGCGCAAGATCGCGCTTTTGCCCGAGGCAGCGTCACGACTTTGTCATAGCCGCAATATCAGGCTGATTTACGGGTTAACACCTGCTGCGACGCGTCTGGGCCATCCAACCCCGATGAGAAGCCGATCATATCAAGGTATGAGGGAGCATTATGAGGCGACGACCGGCGCGATCGGCAATCCCATCCGATCGCTGTCATCGTCGGTGCTACGTCAAATCCGTTTCAGGGCCGACTATCACCAACCACGCGAAGGTCGATCCTGCCGATCAGATCCGAACGGTGAGCCTCGGCGGCGGCCATTGCGGCCTGCGTCTGCTGCAACGTACTGATGTTCGATCCAAGCGACACGATGCCACCCAGCACGACGGCAATCGATCCGATCGCCGCAACTTGACTGGATCCGAACAGGCCAAGCACCATCAAAAGCAACAATACGGCGCCGCCGGCGATGGCCGCCTTGGAACCCAGGATAATCTTCCGGCATCGCTCGGCGACCTCGGCAAGCTCCTCGAGCCGCGCTTCGATCTGCGAAATCTCGTCGGTCGGGTCGTCATCGTCCGTCAAATTCAAGATCGCGATCCGGTAGGTTTATTGTCGTGCGCGCCGACACTATCAATCGATCTCAAAGAGCATCTTCTTCGTCTTGTGAAGGCACTCGCCTGGACCGCTTGCCTCAATCATATAGTTGTCGCAGATCACTGCAAACAGGGCTGGCGTTTCATATCCGGGATGAACCGCCAGGCACATGCCTTCCTGCAACGTCATGTCATCGTCCTGACGGACGAGAGGACGCTCGACCATGTCATAGCCCTGGCCATGCGCATACAGCCGGGTTTCGGCCGGCAAGCCGTTTTCCGCCATATATTGATTGTGGCTCGCGAAGACTTCGCTGACCTTCGTGCCTGGCTTCATGATGCTGAGGGAGTAGTCTTGTGCGGCCTTGACCGACGCAAAGGCGTCTTTCAGTTCTGAGGAAGCCTTGCCGAGCACGACCGTCCGCGCGATCTCCGTATAGAAGCCGCCGGCGCCGTTGATTTCGATCAGCAGCGACAGATGATCGCCCTTTTCCAATCGCCTCCCCTGCATGTAGCGCGGGACGAAAGGCGATCTGATTCCGATCGGTGATGAACCGCCCAGGAATATCCCCTGCTCGCTGCCCAGCAACTGCCCTTTGCGCTGCGCGATCGAGGTGATGTCGATGTCGCGCAGGCCGGGGCGAATTTCCCTGAGAACTTCGGCGAACACCTCGTCCTGCAGATGCGCGGTCTGCCGGATCAGGGCGATTTCCTCCGCGCTTTTGATCGCCTTGATCGCATCGATATCGGGCGTGACGTCGATAAATGTCGCATTCGCAAATGCGTCCTTCAACGCCGTAACAAAGGCGTAAGGCAGCACGCCCGGTGTAATCAGGCCGATGGTCCGATGTGAATGACGGCGAAGCGCGTCGATGGCCAATTGCGCATCGTCGCGGTCGGTATAGCCGATCGAGGTGAACGACGGCGTATGCAGCATCTCGCCGACGCCGCGATGCAGCGTTTCGTCAGGGGCGAATGTCCGCCGGATATTCGAGGGCCCCATCTCGACCACGCTCATCGGAGCATCCGCGTGAAAGACAACGGTCCGTGGATAGCCGTTGTTGGCCGGCAAATCGGTGAACCACTTCACATAGCCGCCAAGCCAGTCGTTGCTGTTCTGCATCACGACAGCGTCGATGCCGCGCTGCTTCATCACCTGACGAACCACGTTCCAGCGCCGGGTCAGTTCGGCCTGGGAAATTCGCGTCAGGATGCGGCTTGCGGATCAACCATGCCGGTCATGCGGATCTCCCCGAACGATCGATGACGTTGGTCATCCGGGCGATATCGCCGGAAAGATAGGCCCTCATGTTGCCTGTGATCAGGGGCGTCGCCATCTGCTGATATTCCTCGAACAGGCCCCCGATATGCGGGCTGATGAAAACATTGGGAAGGTCCCATAGCGGACTCTCGGCCGGCAACGGTTCCGTGGCGAAAACGTCGAGCCCTGCACCCGCAATCTTCCCACCCTTAAGGGTCTCAATCAGTGCTTCCTCATCGACCGTCTCTCCGCGTCCGACATTGATGAAATAGGCGCTCGGCTTCATGCGCGCAAAGACATTGGCGCCGACGATCTTACGGTTGGCTGCGCTACCTGGCAGCACATTGATGACATAGTCCGCCCCTGCGGCAACCAGCGGCAATTCCTCTTGCGGCATCACGACGTCAAATCCCGTGACGTTGCGCGGCATCCGGCTGACCCCGATGACCTTCATGTCAAGGGCCTGCAACACGGCGCCGATCGCTGAGCCAGCGACACCGCTGCCGATCACGACCGCTGTCTTGCCGGCGAGCAAAGGCCACGCGCGCCGATCCCAGCGGTGAATGTCCTTGTTGCGGACCAGGCTGTTGCTGTCATGGTTGATCGACAGCATCAGGTGCAAAACGGCTTCGCGCATCGCAGGGCCGTGGATGCCCCGGCCGCTGGTAAGAATAACGTCGCGGGCCAGGGTCTGGCTGCGCAGGAAATGATCGACGCCGGTCGCCAGCGACTGCACCCATTTCAGCTTCGGCATGCGCGCGAACAGCTGGTCCGTGATGCCCATGCCGAACGCGATCAATATCTCGGCCTTGTCATACTCGACGTGGGCATCGGCGGCCGATTGTGCGACCTGCAATTCCAGGCCAGTGAATTTTTCGCGCAAGGCGGCGGCATAGGCCTCCGCGTGGGTTTCAACTATCAGGACATTGGTCATGGGCGTCATCCATACAACAGTTTAGGAAGCCACAGCGCAAGGCTCGGAAACAGGAACAGGAAGATGATGAGGACGAGCGGTGCGAGCAGGAACGGGACGATGCCGCGATAGATGCTCGTGATCTTTACATCGGGCGCCTGCGCCTGGATCACGAACAAATTCATGCCAACCGGCGGATGAATGAGGCCAACTTCGACCACGATCACGACGAGGATCGAAAACCAGATCGGGTCATAGCCGAACTTGACCACCAGCGGCAGAAACACCGGCACCGTGATCAACACCATGCCGATGCCCTCAAGGAAGCAGCCCATCACGATATAGGCCAGCACGATCATGATCATCACCGCCGGCGCGGAAAAATTCATCGCGCTGGCGCCGTCGGCCAGCATGGTCGGAAACTGGGTCTGTACCATGAACGACGAAAACAGATTGGCGCCGATGATAATCACGAACAGCAGGCAGCTCGTGGTGATCGACGTCTCGATCGAGCGCCATAGCGTCGCCCAGGTCAGACGACGCCCGATAAAACCGAGCACGATGCTGCCGAATGCGCCGATCGCCGCCGCCTCGGTCGGGCTGAAGATGCCGGCATAGATGCCGCCGATGGTGACGATGAACAGCAGGATGAACTGCCACGGACCCGCCAATGCTTTCAACCGCTCCTGCACCGACGCTTTCGCGACGCGTGGCGCGTAATGCGGATAGACCACGGCGATGCCGATCGCGACGGCCATATAGAGCGCGGTCAGCAGCAGGCCCGGCAGCAACGCCGCGGCAAACAGCTTCGGTACCGATTGCTCGGCGATCGACGCATAGATCACCAGAATGATCGACGGCGGGATCAGGATTCCGATACTGCCGCCCGCCGCCAGTGCCCCGGTCGCCAGCCGGTCGTCATAGCCGGCCTTGCGCATCTCGGGCAGCGCGATCCGCGTCATCGTTGCCGCCGTGACGATCGACGATCCGCAGACCGCGCCGAAGCAGGAGGACGCCGCGATCGTGGCGATCGCAAGGCCGCCGCGGACGCCGGACAGCAGCAATCGCGCCGCGTTGAACAGATCGGCCGAAAGCCCGGTGTTCGACGCGACCTCGCCGAGCAGCACGAACAGCGGGATCACCGAGAGCGTGTAGGCGGAAGACGCATCGAAGGCGGACGTGCCGGTCAGACTCAACGCGCTGTGCAGGCCCGACAGGATGCAGTTGCCGGTGAAGCCGACCAGCGTCAGGGCGGCCCAGACTGGGACGCGCACAAACAGCAACAGCAACAGCGACAGGATGCCAATGGCGCCGACAATAGCGGGACTCACTTCTGTCTCCGGAATTGGCGCAGGGTAATGTGGGTAAACGCGGCGATGGTGCATACGAGCGTACCGAGCAGCCCCGCCAGCGCGAAGCCCCACAGCACGTATAGCGGCACGCCTAATTCGAGCTTGCGGTCGCCATATTGATAGGCCTGCGTGGCCGGTTCAAACATGCCCCACAGAAACAGCACCAGGCACAGCACCGAAACAATGTCGGCACATACCGCGAGCACGCGCAGAACACGCGGGCCGACCAGCCCATCGATCACGTCGATTACGATGTTGCGGCGGGCGAGGAATACGCTGGATATGCCGTGGAAAACATAAATCACCAGCATGCTCTCGACGAGATCGTAGGAAATCCGCAGCGGCTTGTTGAAGGCGTAGCGAAAGAACACGTCCAGCACCGTTCCCAGCATCATGGTTATGAGAGCGATCGCGGCCAGCCGCAATTGCGCGGCTTGCAGCCACTGGACGGCGTCTGGCGGCTTCGAGGACGGGAGGGCCTGTTCGGTCATCCGGACTACGCCAAGTAGGCGTCGAAGAACTTGCGGCCGGGCTTGCCCTGTTTTTCGACCTCGGCCACCGCGGCATCGAGCTGCGGCCGGAAGATTGCTTTCATCTGCTCAAGTTGATCGCTGGCCAGTGCGGAAACCTGCGTGCCCTTTGCCAGCATCGTGGTCTTGCCTTCCGTTTCAGCCTCGTCCCACATCGCGCCGAACTTGGCCGCGGCTTCCGGATTGGCCGTCTTGTCGATCAGGGCTCTGAGATCATCGGGAAGACCGGCATATCTGGCCGGGTTCATCACGACCGCGAAGGTCGCGGCGCTGACCCCGGGCTCCAGCGTATTTTTGGCCACCGTGGCGATATCGAAGCTCGCCGCGCCTTCATAGGGAAAGGTCGCCGCGTCGATGATGCCCTTGGCCAGTCCGTCCTGGGTTTCCTGCGGAGGAACCAGCAACGGAACGGCGCCGAGGCTGTCGATGATGTTCTTGAACTGCACCCCGGCATAGCGGATGCGCTTGCCCTTGAAGTCCGCGATGGTGCGGATCGGCGTCTTGCTATGAAACATCAGCGGCGGGGTTGCGGCCATCCACAGGATGCGCAGGCCCTCATGCTCTTTCGCCAGATATTCCGGCGCCAGTTCGCTCAGCCGGCGCGACGTTGCGGTGCTTTTATTGCCGGTCGAAGGTGCGACGAATGGCAGGCTCGCGAGTTCGGTCGTGGGATAACGACCGGGCGTCGCGCCGTGCAGGCTGATCGCGATATCGACGACGCCGTTTCGCGCCGCATCGAACTGCCGGTTGGGTCCGCCGCCGAGCTGGCCGGCCGGATAAATTCGCAGCTTCAGCCGCCCCGCCGACTGCTTCTCGAGCTCGTCACTCCACATCACCATCGCCTTCTGGAAGGTGTGGTTCGGCGGCAGGAAATGAGACACCTTGAGTTCGGCGGTCTGTGCGGACGCCGAGCGCGATGTGATGACGGCGCAGGCGCCGGTTAGCGCAAACGTTCTGCGGGATATGGCGATCGTCACGTGTTCCTCCGGTATTGTGGATCCTTCCGGTCTTGTCGCCGGCTTGGGACGGTGGCTGGTTTCCTTACAGTTTCAGAATTTGGGCCGCATTGTTGAAAGCGATATCGGCGCGTACGTTCTCAGGCAGCGCGACCTGATCCATGAAATGTCCGGCCTCCTCGGCCGACTCGAACGGATAATCGGCCGAGAACATCACCTGCTCGTGGCCCAGCGCCGCCATCGCGCACGCCAGCGGCTCGGCGGAAAACATGCCTGATGTCGTCACGACAATATTGGACTTGATGTAGCTCGATGGCGGCCGGGGCAACTCGACGCCGTAAAGCTTCGCCCGGCTGTCGAAGCGCCATAACAGATACGGCAGCGTCTCGCCGAGATGACCCAGGATCACTTTCGCTTCGGGGAAACGCGCGAATACGCCGCCGAAAACGAGGCGCAAGGCGTGCGATCCCGTCTCAAATCCCCATTCCCACGTCGCGCGGCGCAGCGCCGGGTGTCCGTCAAGCACTGGACTTGGTGTCACCGGATCGGTGGGATGGATATAGACGGGTGCACCGAGCGCGGCGGCCCGTTCCCAGAACGGCGCCAGCGAGGGATGGTCGAGATATTGACCATTGGTGTGCCCGTTGATCATCACGCCCTTGAAGCCGAGATCGCGCACGCAGCGCTCGAGTTCATCGGCCGCTGCCGTCGCATCCTGCATCGCGAGATGGCCGAACCCGGCATAGCGATCGGGCCGTTTTTCAATCTCCTTGGCCAGATAGTCGTTGGCGGCGGCCGCCATCCGGATCGCGATGGCAGCATCGGGCTCGACCTGCACGCCCGGCCCCGCCAGAGCAAGAACCGACTTGGCAATCCCCGCTTTGTCCATCGGCTCAATCCGGCTGTCGCCGAAATCCGACAGCCGCGCCGTGATGCGCTTCAAAGCTTCCGGCGCGACGCCGCTGACGGTTGAAGCCCAATATTTGTCGAAACCCGGACACAGGAAATGTTCTTCGAGCGCGATTTTTCTAACCAACGGTGTCTCCTCGTTCGGCTCTGAGTTTAGATTGGCGACAACCGTCTCAGCGCTGGCGCGGCAGAAGACCTGTCGGCAAAACACTTGGCGACAGAGATATGTGGTGCAAAGAATATGCGCTTGCGCGACCGCAGCAAATCGAAAGGATACCGTCACCACTTTTTCCTCCCCATTCTCTGTTATTGTACCGTATTGTGGTACATACTGTATCAACATGTGAGCCTCCTCGCAAGGGGATGCCGATCGCCGCGCTTGAGATTGTCCGGAGCCACCATGAAGACGATAGAAACCAACGAGAAAAGTCAGGTCCAGGTCATTGCGCGCGCCGTCGCGATCCTGCGGGCGCTGGAGCATGAGAACGCCGGCCTCAGTCTCGGACAGATTGCACAGCGAGTCGACCTGGCGCGATCGACGGTGCAGCGCATGATCGCCGCGCTGGAAGTCGAGAAGCTTGTCATCGCGGCGTCACCCAACGGAAAGATGCGGCTTGGGCCCACGCTCCTTCGGCTGGCGGCGTCGGTCCGCACCGATTTTGCATCGCTGGCGCGGCCGTTCCTCGTCACTTTGTCGAAAGAACTCGGGGAGACGGTGGATCTGTCCATTATCAAGAAGGATCAGGTGGTCTTTATCGACCAGGTTACCGGCCCCCACCGGCTGCCGACGGTTGCCGGTCGTGGGAATTCCTATCCGCTGCACTGCACCGCGAACGGCAAAGCCTATCTCGGCGAGATCGATGACGCCGCGGTCGTCGACCTGATCGGCCGGAAATACCAGCGCCGTACCAAAAATACAAAAGTCACCTTCGCCGAGCTTGCGGCCGAGATGAAAACCGTACGCCAGACCGGCGTTGCCGTTGACAACGAAGAACATTCGTCGGGCGTGTGCGCGACCGGCGTCGCCTTGCGTGACCCCGCCGGAAATTACGTTGCGATCTCGGTGCCGGTGCCCAGCCAGCGCTTCAAGGATGAATACAAGATGATCGCGCGGCGGTTGCTCGAAACCAAAGCGGCGCTGGAAAAGCAGATCATTTCCACACACCTCTGACGAAATTTCAAATGCCTGGTGAAGGCGATGCCCGGCGCATTTTTGCGCCGCAGCAAACGTGTGCGCGCAGGCGACTTGTGTTTTCAACCAATATACGATACAGTTGTATCGCAATGTGGTACAGTCAGAAGAGGCGCAATGACACCTGGATCGGGAGGAAACTCAAGTGGTCAAGATCCGCGGCATTGAATTCCAGGCGAACACCGACAATCCGATCGGATTGCAATTCTACAATCTCTCGCACCGCTTCGGATCCAGTCGCCGAACTGGCCCTACTAGAAGACGTCAAGTCAGAACGCATCCGCTCCATGGCGAAGTCGGGTGTGCTGTCGCAGCGCATCACGACCAGCCCATGCACAACGCCACAACGATGCGCCTGCGCATGTCGTCGAAGACACGCCGTTCATCGACGAGGTGCCGTTGCCGCACTTCTTCGGTTGCCGGCCTCGTGGTCCCGATTCCCAAGAAGATGTCAGGAAACTCATCACCTATGACGATCTCGAAAAGGCCGCCGGCAAGGCCGTGAGTCCCCGGCGACGTCATCATCGTCAATACCGGCTGGCACCACAAATGCCGCGACAGCGAAGAATAGTTCTCCGGTTGTCCCGGCTCGTGTCCTGGGCCGCCGACTGGTTCGTCGAAAAGAAGGTGAAGGTTGTCGGCCACGGCAGCCCGGCCAACGATCATCCGCTGGCGACCGCGATCGGCCCGCATCGTAAGGGCCCGTGCATCGGCATTTAGCCGAGGAATTCAAGCAATGGTCCGGCGGCATCGACCGGAAGCGGCCCATCCGGAATGGGATGCCGTGCATCGCAAGCTCTTCACCAACGGCATTCTCGGCATCGAGAACGTCGGCGGCGACCTCGATGCGGTCACCGGCAAGCCCGTGACCTTCGCCTTCTTCCCCTGGAACTGGGATCGCGGCGACGGCTGCATCATTCGCCTGGTGGCGATGATCAACAAGAGCCAGAACTACCAGATAGAAAAGGGCACATCGTTCTGACGCCAACAGGCCGATAAGGGCAAGGTCCAGAGAAACCGGCCACCCGACACGCGAGGAAACGCAATGCACGTCAAGCGCTACCAGGATGCCAAACCGTATAGAAACACCCAACCATCGGGGTGTCGTCGGGCTGCGGCTACAGGGCTTCGAGCCCGACGGCCCGACCAACCGATGGGTTGGCTTCTCGCTGTTTCTGCCCGGTGGCGGCGCGGGACCGGATTCCACGCCGTTCAGAGAAAGTCTATGTCGTCATCGAAGGCCACATGACCGTCATCGTCGGCGGGACCGAGACCCGTGCTGTTCGGGTCCGATGATTGCTGCACCATCCCAGCGGGCGAAGTGCGCGAGATCGTCAACCGCACCAATTCCGTTTGCAAAATGCTGGTCGTGATTCCGTATAACCGGGAGTGAAACCATGACATCGGGCCTCGCCAATCCGCACGCTTTGTTCGACGTGAAGGGCAAAGTCGCCATCATCGCCGGCGCATCCGGCGCTTTCGGCGCCGTCGCGGCCGAAGTTCTGGCGGCGGCGGGCGCGAAACTCGTGCTGACCGCGGGTAAGGCCAAAGAGCTGACGAATCGTCGCCAAATGCCGGGGCCTCGGCGCGGACATGGAGCCGATCAACAAGCGGCCGTCCTCCAAGAAAGAGTGCGAAGGAATTGTCGAGGCTGCCAAACAGCGATTTGGCCGGGTCGATATCCTGGTCGTCGTCCGGCAAAAACGACGTGTCGAAAATCGTCGAAATGACACCCGAGCGTTTTCTTGACGTGATGGACGCCAATGTGACGCAGTCCTGGCTGATGGCGCGCGCGGTCAGCAAGCAGATGCTGGCGCAGGGCGACGGCGGCAAGATCGTGTTGATGTCATCCCGCACGGGCTGCTCGGCCATCCCGCGGGCTATACCGCCTCTTGCGCCTCGAAGGCTGCGATCGACGGTATCACGCGCGCGCTGGGCTGTGAACTCGGCCCGACCGGCATCACCGTCAACGCAATCGCGCCGACAGTATTTCGCTCCCCTCTCACCGCCTGGATGTTCGCCGACGACGACAAAGCCAAGGCGACGCGTGCAGGCTTCCTGGCGCGCGTGCCAAAGGGCCGCCTCGGCGAGCCCGAAGACCTCGCCGGCCCGCTGCTCTTCCTCGCTTCTCGCGCTTCCGATTTCTACACCGGCCATACGCTCTATGCGGATGGCGGCTACACGGCGGGCTGAGCGAATGGTGGAGAAACCCGCCATAACGGTGATTGGCGCCGGCCTGATGGGTGCTGGCATCGCGCTGGTTTTCGCCGCGGCCGGTCGCCGGGTCGAGCTGTTCGACGCCCTCGAAGGCGCGCGGACAACCGCGTTGCCGCGCATCCGCGACAATCTCAAGGCAGTCGGTCTCGATCCCATCGCTGCCGATGCGATAAATCTGCACGCCCAACTGGCCAAGGCTGTGGCGGATGCCGATTTTGTTATTGAAGCAGCTCCAGAGGATCTTGCGCTCAAGCAGGCGCTGTTTGTCGAAATCGAGGATGCGGCGAGGCCGACCGCCATTCTCGCCTCGATACCTCGGTATTCCGATCACCGCCATCTGGCGAGGCTGCGCGACAAATCCCGCGCCCTGGGAACCCATTGGTGGAATCCGCCCATCTGGTGCCGCTCGTCGAAGCCATCCGTACTGTCGATACTTCGGACGCCGCCATCGACGCGACGCTAAAACTTCTTGTTCGGTCGGAAAAACCGCGGTCGAGGTCGAGAAGGATGTCCCGGGCTTTATCGGCAACCGTACTCAACATGCGCTGTGGCGCGAGGCTGTATCGCTCGTTGCCGACGGCGTTTGCGATGCGAAGACCATTGATGATGTCGTCAAGGCCAGTTTCGGCGCCCGCCTGGCCGTTCTCGGCCCGCTGGAGAATGCCGATCCGTCGGCACCGACCTGACAAGGTCGATCCGTAATTTACGCCTGCTGGCCGCACTCGACGACCCACGGCCGCCTCGCCCTATCTCGACCGGCTGGTCGAAACCGGGCCGGCTCGGCTTCAAATCCGGTGAGGGATTTCGCAGCTGGTCGCCTGAGCAACAGGCGGCCTTGCGCGAGCGCGTGACAAATCATCTACGGGCGAGTTTCGGCGCACCGGTATCGGCGAGGGAGTAACGGCGTTGGTGAAGCCCCGATCGGAAAAAGTCATCATCACCTGCGCGATCACCGGCGGAATTCAACACGCCGACGATGTGGATGCGCTCCTTTTACTCCCGGCGATATTGCGGCCCAATCGATCGCCGCCGCCGAGGCTGGCGCCTCAATCCTCCATTTACATGCCCGCGATCCCAAAGACGGCCGGCCGACGCCCGATCCCGCGGTGTTCATGCAATTCCTGCCGCGTATCAAGCAGGCCAAACCAACAGCGGTCATCAATGTGACAACCGGCGGCAGTCTCAACATGACCGTCGAGCAACGGCTCGCGGCGCCGCTGGTCGCCAAGCCCGAAATGTGCTCGCTCAACATGGGCTCGATGAACTTCGGCATCTTCGGGTTGGCGGATCGTTACAAGACCTGGAAATACGATTGGGAAGAGCCTTATTTGCACAAGACACGACGATTTCATCTTCCGCAACACATCCACAAATCGAACGTATCCTGAAAATGCTCGGCGAAGAGCACGGCACCCGCTTCGAGCATGAATGCTACGACATCGGGCATCTGTGCTGACCTCGCTCATTTTGTCGACCGCGGGCTGATCTGGGCGCAGTTTACCGTCCAGACCATTTTCGGCATCCTCGGCGGCATCGGCGCCGATATGCGCAATCTGATGTTCATGAAGGAGACCGCCGATCGGCTGTTCGGCAGGGATTATCACTGGTCGGTGTTGGCGGCCGGGCGCTTCCAAATTCCGTTCGCGACCCAGGCCGCGATGATGGGCGGCAATGTGCGCGTCGGCCTCGAAGATTCACTCTTCATCGGACGCGGCAAGCTCGCCACGTCAAACGCCGAGCAAGTCGCCAAGATCCGCCGAATTCTCGAAGAGCTTGGCCATTCGATGGCCACGGTAACGGAAGCGCGGGAAATGCTGGCCCTCAAAGGCGGCGACCAGGTGGAGGATCTCGACGACGTTCAGATCAAGCGAGGCAAAGGCACATGCGATTCGAAGATGCGAACGAGATGTAAAACCGGGCTATGTTCCCTTTAAGTCCGGTTATCAGGAAATCGAGGACGGCAAATGGGTCGTAGCCGGCCTCGTCCCGCATGCCCGGATACCGGGCCAAATAATCGACTGGTGGTTCGGCTGGCTCGGCGACATCGGATGGTACCGCCTGTGGCCTGCGCGCGATAATGTCTATAGCGGCTGGGAAAACCGCGTGAATGGCGATGTATCGGCGCCTCGCATCTGGTTCACGAATATCTCACGGGCAAGGCGGACCGCTGTTCAAATTGCAGGATCGATTTCCACGATCCTTCGGAAACCTTTGACACCAAGCTCTACAAGCGATCCGGCGCGCTGGCGATTTGCGCCAAGACCGCCTGCTCGAAGCCCCGATCAATGACGTGCGCATGACGCACTTCATGCGCGACACCGATTACGGCTTCGAGATGCGCTCGCGCTTCTGGCTCGGGCTGATCTCGCACCGTGATCCCGCGATCACCTTGCCGGAAGCGCAAGTGCGCGCAATGCGCGCGGAAAACCTGAACGCGGAATTCGCCCGCCGCCTGCATCAGCATTGCGTCGAGGAGATCGGATGTCTCGCCGAGATTCTTCCCCTGCTCTATCGCCGTATCACGCTGGACAACTAGTATTGACGCCTAGAAAGAAAATCGTAAGGCCTGCCAAACGTAACAAGGGGAAAAGTATTCGATGCGGAGGTTGAAAGGCTTCATACGAGCCGGCGCATGCATCGCCGGTATTTCCATCGCCCTCGGCATCGGCACGGCTCACACCGATGAAATCGTGATCGGCGCCTCGTTGCCGCTGTCGGGCCCGCGGCGTTTTCGGAAGCTTCCAGCGATGGGGCTACAAGCGCGCGGTCGACGAAGTGAACGAGGCCAGCGAATTTCGATCGGCGACCAAGCAGATGGTGAAACTCGGCGTCCGCGACAACAAGCCCAATCCTAACGCGACGGCGTCCAATACCGAGACGCTGATTTATCGCGACAAGGTCGTGGCGATGCTCGGATCCTGCACGCCGGCGCTGGTGGATGCCAGTGCGCTGGTGGCTGAACATGCCAAGAAGCCGATCGTGACCGGTTGCGATCCCCTCAAAGTGTTCCCCTCCGTTCGCAAATGGAAGTATGCTGGGAACTTCTTCTCGGTGCCGGAGCCTCGGGATCGCCCGATGGGAGGCCCTCGCCGAACTCGGCATCCAGACCAACAGAGGTCGCGCTCTGGCACGACAATGGTCCCTAACGGGCAGGCCATCGGCGGCATCTCCTGCCGGCACTCGCCGAGGAATTCGCTACGAGGTCATGCAGACGCCGAGATTCCCGGTGGACAAACGCAGTTCACCTGGATCATCGGTGAAGCCGGAGGGCAGGGCGCCGAAGTCGTGCTGATCGATACGATTTCGCCGCAGGCCATCGCGATCCACGAGCAGATCGCGTCGGCGGGATATACGCCGAAGGTGCTCAATATCGAGAAGGGTGCGGAGCCGGTGCAGTTTGCCGAAGCGCTCGGCAAGCTCGCCGATGGCATCCTGGTCGGCGGCTACTGGGATCCTTCCCTTCCCTATCCCGGCGCGGCCGACCTCGCTAAGGCATCGAAAGTGAGACCAAGCTGAGCAGCAGCCAGCACATCGCGAATTCCTATGGGCCGCGCAGATATTGCTCGATGCGATCGCCGCCGCGGGCTCGACCATCCGAAGAAGATCAACACCGCCATCGCCAAAACGGAAAAGACCTATGTCGTCCGACCGATCAAGTTCGACGCGAACCACACCTCGAGGTTGCCGATCGTCTCGTTGCAATGGCAGAGCGGCAAAACCATAATCATCTCCCCCAAAAGCGTCCAAGACCGGAGACCTCCTGTTTCCCTTCCTGACCTGAGGGGAGCCGCTTCATGCCCGATATCGGCACCGTCTTGAGCACGATCGTCTCGGGCGTGTTGCTCGGCGGGATGCTCGCGCTGACCGCGCTGGGACTGTCCATCGTCCTCGGCGTGATGCGGCTCGTCAATCCGCCCATGGCGATTTCCTCGTCGTCGGCGCCTATGCCGGCCTCTTCTTTCTCAAATTCACCGGCGTCGATCCCCTGCTCGGCCTGCCCCTGATTGCGCTGTTCGTCGCCGCGCTGGCAACACCGTCGCCCGCTCCTGCTATCCCGCTCGCCGATCGCGGACCAGAGGCGCAGATGATGACGATGTTCGCGGTCTCGATCATACTCGAAAACGTGTTTGTCCTCGCGTTCAGCGCCGATACGCGTTCGATCGAACGGGATTACGCAACGCTCCCGTTGACCCTCCGGCGGTCACCGTCCCGTTGATCTATGTCATCGGCTTCCCAATAGCGGTCGACATTAATTATGGCCATGCACTGGTTGATTTCCCGCACTCCCTCGGAGCGATCTTCGCGCCAGTGCCGCCGATCCCAAGCCGCCGGACGCTCGGCATCAATGTCAAACGCGTCCGAATGGTCACCTTCGCCCTCGGTGCGGCCTGTGCAGGTGTCGGTGGCACGCTGATCGGCGAGGCGTTTCATCGGACCATCCAGCGGCGGCGCTATCTTCTCAACCGTCTCGCGATTATCGTGCTCGGCGGCCTCGGCAATGTGCTCGGCACATTTTTCGGCGGGCTGGTCCTGGGTTTCGTGCAGAGCCTAGGCGGACTGACCTGGGCGACAGCTATCGTGATCTCGTCGGCATGGCGCTGTTCTGCTCGTGTTGGCGTTCCGGCCGGACGGTTTTCTGGCGCGGAGGCGATCGTGAAGGCGCTGTCGGGAATCGCGGAAGTCGGCGTGATCCTCGCCGCGTTTGTCCTGCTCTGGTTCGCGTCCGAATTCATCGGCCGGTATGGCCTGCAAATCGCGATTCGTGTCTTGATCTACCTGACGCTCGCCGAAAGTTGAATCTGCTGGCGGGATCGGTGGGGCTGGTTTCGCTCGGCACGTCCTGTTTCGTCGGCCTCGGCGCCTATGTCATTCGGTCTGTTGAACCGCGCGACTTCCCGCTGCCGGTGGTCGTGCTCCGTTTCGCGGTGGCCGGTGGCGCGTTGGCGGCTCTGGTTTCGCCGGCATTGTTTCGTCTGCGAGGCCTCTATTTCACGGTCGGCACGCTGGCGCTGGCGGAGCTGCTGCGGCTGACCATGATCGATGTCTCCGCTTTCGGCGGGGCCACCGGAATCTTTATGCGCGACGACCCGCCGCCGCTGGCGGAACTCTATCACTACGCCTTCGCGCCGCGCTGATCGCGTCTCTCGCGATCACGGCCTGCCTGCGCACCCGCGCTTCGGTCATCCTGCGTGCGGTGCGCGACGATGAGGACGCCGCGGCCCAAATGGGCGTCCGCCCCTATCGCGTCAAGCTCGGCGCCTTTGTGCTGGCGAGTGCCTGATGGCCATCGCCGGCGGCGTACAGGCGACCAAGCTCGGCGCCATCGAACCCTACGGCATGTTCGGGGTTCAATGGTCGATCGACGTGCTTTCGATGGTGATCATCGGCGGCGTCGGCTTGCGGCTGGGTCCGCTGGTCGGCGCGCTGTTCGTGGTCGCGCTCGGCGAGGCGCTGGCCGATTATCCCGAGGCGCATGTCGCGATCGCCGGCGTCATCCTGATCGTGTTGATCCGGTTCGCGCCGCGGGCGTTGTCGGATTCGCGCCAGTCTCTCTGCTCTGACCAGGAGGAGGGCAGCGGCATGAACGAAGACGCGCCGCTTCTGGAGGTTCCGGCATCGTCAAGCGCTATGGCGGCCTGGTGGCGATCGATCATGTCGATCTGCAATTGCAGCCGGGAACGATCACCGGCATGATCGGCCCGAACGGTGCGGGAAAATCGACCCTGATCGGCCTGATAGGTGGCGCGATCGCCGCGAGCGAAGGTTCGATCCGGCTGGATGGCCGCGACATATCCCGCCTACCCGCCTCGGAGCGCGCCCGCGCCGGCATCGGCCGCACCTATCAGATTCCGCGCCCTTTCCTCGACATGACCGTCGAGGAAAATCTGGAGGTCGCGCAATATTCCATTCAACCGTTCATCCGCGCGGCCGAGGCGCAGGACGAGCGCGCGGCGCTGCTGGATCGACCGGTCTCGCCGATGTTGCAAATCTCCCGGCGCATGCTTTGCCCTTGCTTCGGCGCAAGCGGCTGGAGGTTGCCCGCGCGTTGGCGCTGCGGCCTCGCATCATATTGCTGATGAAGTCGGCGCTGGCCTAGTCGACAGCGAGATCACCGAACTGATCGCTCTCGTTCACTCGATCGCCGATCCGCGCACGCCATCGTCATCGTCGAGCATGTGCTGCGCGTCGTCCGGGAATGTTGCGCGCGCTCGATGGTGCTCAACTTCGGCAAGAAACTGGTTGGAGGCCGACAGAAAGAGATCCTCGCCAATGACGAGGTCGCGGCGGTCTATCTCGGCACCGGCACATCCCACGCGCCAGCGGTGAGACCCCCGCCGGCGAGAAGGTGAAGCACAAAGAGCCGTGCATGTCGTCGAGCCCACGGCCGAGCGCGGCGTGATGTCATCTCTGATCGCCCCGCCCTCGGTCAACCGCGCCGGGGCCGCTTTGCTGGAACTGCAGGGAATATGCTCCGGCTATGGCCAGGCCCGCGTGCTCAGGGGTATCGACCTGACGATCCCGGAAGGACAGGCCGTCGCCATCCTCGGCGCCAACGGTGCCGGAAAGACCACGCTCGCGCGAACCATCAGCGGCGCCATCGCGCCGACATCAGGCCGCCTGCGAATCGCCGGTGAAGACGTCGCAGGCCGGCCACCGCACCGCATCGCCGAACTCGGCATCGCCCATTGCATGGAGGGCCGCCGTATTTTTCCGACGCTTTCGGTGCAGGAGAACCTGCTGATCGCGGCGCGTAACGCGGACACTTCGGCGATGCGCCA
Organism: uncultured Alphaproteobacteria bacterium; assembly: GCA_963790595.1. Classification (GTDB taxonomy): domain Bacteria; phylum Pseudomonadota; class Alphaproteobacteria; order Rhizobiales; family Xanthobacteraceae; genus Bradyrhizobium. The sequence continues at coordinate 314,551 of CAWBPE010000011.1, forward strand.
ACGGCTCGACGCGGTCTACAATCTGTTTCCGGTTCTGGCCGAGCGCAAAAACCAGAGCGGCACCTCGATGTCCGGAGGCCAGCAGCAAATGCTCGCGATCGGCCGCGCGCTGATGGCCCGTCCAAGGCTCATCATTTTCGACGAAATCAGCCTCGGTCTCGCACCTGTCGTAATGGACAAGCTCTATGAAGCTCTCGCGGTACTCAAACAGGCGGGCATAACGCTGATCATTATCGAGCAGGATGTCGATCGCGCTCTGGCGCTCGCCGACCATGCCTATGTGCTGGAACACGGCGTATTCGGCCTCTCAGGCACGCCCGGCAAGATCGCCGCCGACCCGCGCTTGCGACATATCTACATCGGAACAGCTGATTAACGACCGGCCATGATTGAGGCGACCTTGACGCGTCCGGCCAGAGCAAACGCCTGCTGGCATCGCACGACGACCGACGCCGACATTTCATAGCAATTGAGTTTTACGAATAGTGGGTGTTTCCAATGGGGTTTGCGAAGCACTTGGTCGCGATCAGTCGACAAGACCTGAGGCAACGCTGTCTACAGGAAATTCATCTATGGCCGGATTGCGAAACAGTCCAAAGCGTCGGCGTGCTCGCGAATTTAAGCGGCAAGTTTACAGTTCATGTGTTGGACTATGGTTTGGCAAATAAGCGCATCGCGGACCGCGCAATCCGATGCATACAACGGGAGAAATCACGGCGATACCGCCTGAACAAGGAATAGGCGGGCGTGACGACGCCATCCGAACCAAGACCTAACGCTGGGCGGTAAGCTAGCTGTACGGTTCTGCCCGGCCCCGACTAAATCGGGTAGTGCTGCTCAGGGTCCTCAACGGATACCCAATGGGCCTCGGTGAATTCGTTGATGCCGGCGTGTCCACCGAAGCGGCCATATCCGCTTTCCTTCATTCCTCCCAACGGCATTTGCGCTTCGTCATAGACGGTCGGACCGTTGATATGGCAACAGCCGAATTCGAGTCTATCCGCAATTGCGAGCGCTCGCTTGACGTCGCGGCTGAAGATCGCCGCCTTCAGTCCATATTCGGTGTCGTTGGCCGCCCTGATCGCAGCTACAAGGTCGTCGACACGAACAAGGCAGGTCACAGGACCGAAAGACTCCTGATAGAATATCTTCATTTTCGGGCCGACATGATCAAGCAGAGTCGGCTGCATGATCGCTCCGTCTCTCGTCCCGAGCACGAGCGGTTCGGCTCCTTTCTCAATCGCATCCTCTATTAGATTTTGGACGCGAACTGTGGCCTCGGGAGTTATGAGTGACCCCAGCGGCGCATCGCTGCTGTTAGGGTCCCCGGCGCTAAGAGACCGCACCTTCTTGGTCATCTTCTCCGCAAATACATCCGCAATGTCACGATGAAGAATGACCCTCTCGGTCGACATGCAGATCTGGCCCTGGTGCATATATGCGCCAAAAGCCGCTGCCCTTACCGCATTGTCGATATCCGCGTCGTCGAGGACGATGAGAGGCGCCTTGCCGCCGAGCTCAAGCAAACCGGTTTGAGATATCTCGCGCCCATCTGTGCAATGATGCGGCCGGTTGCGGTCGAACCCGTGAAGTTGACCCTGCGAACCGCCGGATGCGCGATCATCGCCTCGACGACGGAGCTTGCGTGCTCCCGCGTATGCGTGACGAAGTTGAGAACGCCGGGAGGAAGCCCAGCGTCCCGCATCAATTCGGCAAGCATGAACTGTGTCCCGGGGCTGAACTCGGATGCCTTTAGGACAACGGTATTGCCACAAGCCAAGGCCGTCCCAAACGAACGGACTGCCAGGATGATCGGGGCATTCCAGGGAACCATCGAAAGTACGACGCCAACGGGGCGTCTAAACGCGAACGAAAATGACCCCGGTTTATTCGCAGGGATGATCTCACCTTGATGTGCGTGGTAAGGGATGCAGCTTCAACCAGCATGTCGGCGGCGAGCGATGCGTTGACCTCGCCCAAGGACGCGAGGCACCGGTCTCGCCGACCATCGTTTGCATGAACGGCTCTGCACGTTCTTTTAGAAGCCTTGCCGCATTGAGCAGGATATCCCGGCGTTGGCCGGGTGAAGATTTCGACCAGACAAGAAATGCCGCGGCCGCCGAGGTAACTGCCGCTAACGCATCCTCGGAGTGGCGGCAGCAAACTCGGTATACACGGCGCCGGTTACCGGGTTCCTGCGGCTGGAGAGCGCGCCATTGGACGCCTGCACCAATTCATTGTCGATCAAGAGTGATGCTTTCAAGGCTACCTCCCCGCTGGATCAAAGTTAGACAATCGATGTGATCATCATTTTGAATTGTTCGTGTGTAGGCCTTATCCGGCTGGTGAAATGAAGTGACTTTGCGCGCATGCCGCGGCCGTCCGCTCAAGATCAGCGACCTCATACCTGGCCATGGAGAGCGACGTCGGCATGCCGACCTGCCGCATCAGCACCAGCACGTCTTCAGAAAGTGAGCGTCCGTCCGGCGTTCCCAGAGCAAGTCGTATGTTGAGACTCCGATCCGGAACAGCCGCCTCGACCAGGTCTAGACACGCTACCAGTCCCAAGGCGCTCAAAATGCGATGATGAATGCCCTGATCGCCGCAGGAAATCGCAATCGCATGAGCGGGCCCGAGGCCCTTGCCGATCGCAACGCCGCCGGCGAAAGCCCCCCACATCATTTCCATACGCGTGGCAACCTCTTCGTGCTGGGCCGCAACGATTCGCGTTCCTTGATATGCGCGCGATGCCGTCAAGCGCCAAAGCGTCGGCGATCGGGTGGTCGCCAACGGCAAGGTAGCCCTCCATGCAATGCGAGAGTGCATCCAGCGCCGTCGCTGCCGCCAAGTGACGTGGAAGCGTTGCAGCTTGAGCCCCTCCGTTGCACAGTATGGCTAACCTCGGGACTACGTCTCCACGATGTAATACCGCTGGATAAGAGGGGTCGCATCCGGGCGAACGCCTGCGTTCGGGGGCGGTCATTCACTTCTCGGTGCCCGCAGTCATGGGAATCGCAACGATCGGAGTCGCCGCTTCTGTGACCCGTTTGGAGAATCCGACATAATCAGCGGCATCCCCAGCATGCCCGCCCAGCACGCCGACGAGTTTCGCTGTGTCGATGACGGAGCCCCCTCGACGCCACGACCACATCGCACTCGCTGGATCGATATATCTCCGCCGCGGCGTCTACGCCGGCATAGGTCGGATTTCCGGAACTTCGCAGAAAGAAGCAGTCGGAAAACGACCATCGACAAGGGTCTTCACGCGGTCAAAGTGCCCAGCGCGGACGATACCCGCATCCGAGATCAGCATTGGCCGCCAACCCGAAGGCTCTGGAGCCAGTTCGGCAACTCCATGACCGCACCGGCACCGGCCAGAAGGGTAGGAATCCGAACAATCGCGTTCATGATCGAGCCCCATTCCGCTGGCGCCTGAAGACCATGCGGACAAACGCCAGTCCGAGGGCCAGCGACGCAAATTTGAAGGCGCGTCGAAACTCGACTGGCGTCAGGACGGCCTTCATCGGCATCACGCCCATAATGGTGCCGGAAATAAGAATTCCTTCATCGCATGGAGCGATATCGGTGACCTCGATCAACTCACTGTGCTCGGGCGTGAACAACTTCATGGAATCACTTGACCAGTCTATCGAAATTGATGCGGAGGTCCTGGCAAATCTTGATCGCCGTGGCACGTCCGGCGCCACTGACACTCGAGACATTGATCGCGGTACCCGTCAATAGAGGCCTTCGACCCCGGGAACCTTCAATTTTGCAAGTTCCGGTGTGGGACGCTGCCCCCCGATTTGATGCAGATACTCGCCCGCTCCGGAGACGTCGCCCCGCTGAAACATCGGCGAATGCCTGGATACTTCCAATGGCGTATCGAATCTTCGGCCGATAATGTTGGCGTCCGTGATGTTGGATGCGTAATGGCGGAAGCGTTCGAGCAGCCAATCCGCAACTTCCCACTGTCGCTGGTCCCACGCGGCGGAGCCGCCGCTCCTCAGCTCAAACGGGCCAAAGCCATATACAGTTATGGCGGCTTTCCCCGGCGGCACTTGGGTGTCATCAAATTGGCACTGCATATGCGATGCGAGGATCGTATCCGTCGATCCTTCCGCCCACATGTCGCCATATCGGTAATTGTCAAACACCCGCAGAAAACGCTCGAAATTCGATGGCGCATAGTTTGCCAGGATCACGCGACCTGCGGCCTCTCCCGCGTGATATTTCGGTGGCTCATTCAGCGCGAGATGTTGCGGCATGATGGAAAAAGCGCCGGTCTGGACGCGCTTCGCGCGCTTAACCAACCCTTCATCGAGACCATCAACCATGTCCCCGAGCAAATGCGGATGAATTTGGCCAACGATACCGTCGCGAGCGCGTATCTCTTCACCATTTTCGAGGCGCACGCCGACCGCACGCCCTCCTTCCACCAGAACCTTTGTTACGGTGGTTTGATCGCGCATCTCACCGCCGAACTCGGTAAAGCACCGAATAAGGGCATCGACGAGCGCCCCGCTTCCGCCGACGGGAATCCCAATCGGATGGCGATGCACCATGCCAGGCATCGTGTAAAGTATGAAACCCGTGCCCTTGTCCTCGGGCGCGGTGAGCGTTTCCGCCGCAAATTTGAGAAGGTGAATGATCAGCTTTTCCGATTCGAACCATTCCCGGCATATTTCAAGCTTGCTCATCTGAAGAGCACGCATCATCTCCTGGCCTTCGATGCTTTGATCGAGCAAGGCATAGAAAGTCCCTTGCGGTGGCGACGGCACAAACAGGCTTTGCGTCACCATCGGCAGGATCTTCATGCTCATGGTCGCAAAGCGCTTGTAGGCCTCCGCGTCCTTTGTCGAAAACTGGGCAATCAATTCGCATGTTTTGTCGACGTCCTGATAGGTAATCAGCGACGTCTGGTCGTCGAAGATCGTCGAATAGATCGCTTCCGGGTAAAGGTATTTGAGTCCGTATTTTGACCGGAGCTGAAGCTCGTCGTTCAGAATCAGAGGGTTTGCCTGGATATTCACATGTAGCGACGAGTGGAGATCGAACTTGAAGCCCGGCGCAAGGATCTCCTTTGTAACGACGCCACCGCCATACCAGTCGTTCTTTTCAAGAACGAGAACCTTCTTCCCAGACTTCGCAAGATAACAGGAGGTGGTGAGGCCGTTATGTCCTGACCCAATCGTTATGAAGTCATACGCCGCACCCATCTTCACCCTCCCGGAAACCGCGAAGACCGATCTCAGGGTCGGCCTTTTTTCCCTCTGCAGCTGTACGCCAAAACTGAGGGTATGCTCAATTTGTCAAAAACTGAGGCTTGTGTCAATTTTAAACGTCGGGCTGGAAGGGGCCGGCGCCCCCGCATTGCGAAACCGGATGCCCACGTGTAAGTTTTTATTGTTGCTGCACGCAGAGATGATTGAATCGTGATGGTTGAACGGAGCAATACGAAGCGATTCACAAACAAGGCAGCATCTGAAGCGAAGCGTCTGCGAACGCGTGCCCTCCTTATGGATGCAGCGGTGACAGTTTTCGCAAGACGAGGTGTTGAAGGCGCTGCCATAAGTGAGATCGCGGCTGAAGCGGCCTTAGCAATCGGGACATTTTATTATCATTTCAAGGACAAGTCCGAGCTCGTCGATATAGTCGGCCACGAGGTCGCCGCTCAGCTCGTCGCCGAAGTAGACGAGGTCATGGCCCCCATCGGCAAGGGAACTGAGCGAGTTGCCCTGGGGACACAATGTTTTCTGAGATTTGCCGCCGCGGATCCCGAATGGGGCCACCTAGTCGTGAATGCCCTTACTGACATGCGAGATTTCCGAGACCGGATTTCAGCCGGCATTCGGAAGGACGTCGCAATTGGGGTGAAGCAGAAGGGATTCGAGGTCCTGGTTAACGAGCTTCTTTTCACCTCGGTTCTCGCGGTCGTGGCAACGGGCTTGCGAGCAATCTTGAGCGGCGAGAAAGCGCGTCCCACAGAGATGCAAACAGCCGCAATGGTTCTTCAGCTATTGGGCATAAGCGTTCGAAAAGCCCATGATCTCGTTGGTGAAGTTAGTCCGTTGTTATCTCAGATTGCGTTGCGTCCAAAGGTGACGGAAGAAAGAGGCAAATCAGCGCCGGGACGAATACGCGCCCCATCATAGGCCTGAGAAAAAGCGCGATTGCGTCACATCTATACCGGAACGCCTGACCGACGAGAGAGACATCCATGCGCCTCGCTGACGCGAATGACCTTCTGAGCTCGCCGATCTCCTCGTTCGAAAGCGGATGGATACGCCACCCCGACGGCCGCGCCCATGTCGCGGCCCGTACCCACATGATCGGATGCAAGGCGCGAATGGTGGAATGGTGGTTCGGATATGTTCACACCACCGAGCATTACAAATGGTGGCATCCCCGCGACCATGTGTTCAGCGACTGGATCGGCGAGCGCGGAACCGGCCGCTATATCGGCGGCACCCACATCGCGCATGAATATTTCGGCGGCGGGCCGACGCTGTTTAAACTCAAGATCAATTTCCGCGACCCCAAGGCAATTCTGGATACGTCCCGCTTCGAGCAAGCCGGCGTCGGCGCCGCCATCTATGCGCGCACGGGGCCGGTGGATCGGGATATCTGGGTCGGCCATACGCTCCATCTCGTCTACGACACAGCCGAGGGCTGCGTGATGCGTTCCCGATTCTGGCTGGGCGAACTTGACCCGATGCCGTCAAGCATATCGCCCGAGGAGATGAAGGCCCTCGTCCCCGATGAGCGCGTCCAGGGATTGCACCAGCACGCCTCGGAGGAAATGAGCATCCTGGGCGGCTTTCTGCCGACGCTGTATCGAATGAGTAGGCCCGAAACCGAATAGGCGCTCGCATTTGGCCGGCCCAGCCGGCAATCCGTGCCGATGCCTTGTTGTGATCGGCCGTGGTTCCGTCTAAGCAGTTTTTGTACCCTTGGAGATAAACCAATTTTTCGACTTATACTCGTCTTGCCGTGTCTTGTTGTCGTGACGCGCTTCTTATGGCCCTTGCAATTACCTGTCGCGGTAAAATGCGTTGCGACGGTGATGCTGTTCGCCGCGTCGCAGTATCATTACTGGAGCCGGCTTTCATCGGGGTCCGTCTTCTCACCCGAATTTCCGCGCCCAGTGGTCATTCTCTTCAATTGGGCGTTCGGAGCGATCATCCTGCTCGCGCCGATGCAGTTGCTGCTCGACGTCGGGGCGCTGATCGCAATGGTTGTCCATGGTGGCGGCGTTAGCGTGGCCGACGGTATACGCTACGGGCTGGGCTCCGTCGCCGCCCTCCTCGCTGCGCTAGGTGTCCATCAAGCGTTGCGGGTGCCGCCGTTGAAGGACATCGAGATCGGCATTCGGGGACTGGCACCGCAATTCGATGGTTACACGTTGCTGCAACTGACCGATCTCCACATCAGCCGCCTCTTCACCGCGAAATGGGCGCGTGCCGTTGTCGAGCGGGCGAATGACCTCGGCGCGAACCTGATCGTGGTAACAGGGGACTTGATCGACGGCAGCCTCGCGTCGCGACGCGCGGACGTGGAGCCGTTGCGTGACCTGCGCGCCGCAGACGGTGTGTACGTTATTCCCGGCAACCACGAATATTTCTTCAGCTATCGCGCCTGGATGGCTCATTACGCTGAAATGGGGATGCGAGTGCTCGAGAACGATCACGTGGTACTTGATCGCGGCGGCGGCAAGATGGTTCTCGCCGGCGTCACCGATCTGTCGGCGTCCCATACCGGGCATCCTGCGCGAGACCTCGCTGCCGCTCTGAATGGTGCGCCGAAGGGCATCCCGATCATACTGCTGGACCATCAGCCGAGGGCGGCAAGACAAGCCGCTGCGCTCGGCGTAGCGCTTCAACTGTCTGGACATACGCATGGTGGAATGATCATCGGACTCGACCGGTTGGCGGCACGTGCCAACGCCGGATATGTGTCGGGACGATATGATGTCGACGGGATGACGCTGTACGTGAACAATGGAACTGCGCTGTGGCCGGGCTTTGCGCTGCGGCTTGGGCGCGCGTCGGAACTAACGCGGATCACCCTGCGCCGTTCGATTTGATCGAAGCCGGCGCCACCATCGTTGGTGGAGAGCGTTCGCGCCAGCCCCGACAAAACGTCACGCTGACCCCGGCATCTAACTGGTTTGCTGCCGAAACGGCATGACTGCCGAAACGGCATCGATCTCAGCCGCGCTTTGGTCCCACGATAAATCGCATGTGCGACGGCCGGCGCGACCGGCGCCAGAGACACCTCGCCACATCCTTGCGGCGGCCGATCGCTGTCGATCAGAACGACCTCGATCTTTGGCATCTCGGACAGACCAAGCAACGGATAGTCGTGGAAGTTGCTCTGCTCCACGCCTCCATTCGCGAAAGTGATTTCGCTTTTGAGCGTATTCGTCAGGGCAAATCCGATGCCGCCTTCGATGTTGGCCTTCACCAGCCCAGGATTGATGATCGTTCCAGCATCGACAGCGCACACCACGCGTCTGACGGCCGGCGCGCCCTTGACGATCTCGACTTCGACGACATGCGCCACGTAGGTTTTGAATGCTCCGCCCCGGCCGGTGTAGAGATTGAACGCGAGCCCCCGATATATTCCCTTCGGCGACGGCTTGTTCCAGCCCGAAGCATCTGCGACACGATCGAGCACCGTGATCGCATGTGGATCATGCGACAGCATCCGGCGGCGATATTGATAGGGATCGATGCCCGCGGCGTCCGCGAGCTCGTTCATGAAGCTTTCCAGAAAGAAGACCGCGGAGGTGCTGCCAACGCTGCGCATAAAGCTGACGGGAATCGGCTGCTTGACGTCCAGATTGTCGACGGTGAGGTTCGGCACGGCGTAGGCGAGATCGTAGATGGAATCGAGCATGGTCTCGTCCCACCCGCCGGCGGCCACCATCGCTTTCGGCTTGATCATGGCGTAGAGCGATTCCCCGACGACCCGTGCATGCATCGCCACGGGATATCCATCCTTGCCCAGCACGGCGCGAAACCGCGCGGAGGCACACGGCCGGTAATATCCGTGACGAATATCGTCCTCGCGCGAACGGATCACTTTGACCGGTCGCCCGACGGCCTTCGATGCGACCGCCGCGTGCAGCACAAAATCGGGGACATATTTCCGGCCATAGCTGCCGCCCAGAAAGGTGGTGTGAACGATGACCTTGTCGGCCGGAATGTCGAAGTTCTTGGCCATCGTCCATCGCACCATGTCCTGGCCTTGAACCGGTCCCCATACTTCTATTTCACCGTCCCGGACATGCACCGTGGCAACCACCGGCTCCATGGTGGCGTGGACCAGATAGGGCGTGTGATAGCTCGCCTCGATGACTTTGCCGGGAGCCGCGTCGAATTCCGCCTGAACATCGCCAATTCGAGTTGCTACCACAGCCTTGTCGGTATCCAGCGCCGCCAGACGTTGCTCCATGATCTTCGTGCTGTGCAGGCCAGCAGCAGCGCCTTCATCGAACTCGATGATCAGGGCATCGGCCGCCGTCTTGGCGATCCAGTAGCTGTCGGCGACGACAATGACCGCATTGAGCAAATTGCGCGGCCAGAACGGCGCTTTCACGACCGCCTTGACGCCGGGACGCGCCCGGATCTCCGCTTCATTCTTGATCGCGATGACCTTTCCGGTCTGGGTCGGCGCCATGCGCACGGCGCCGAACAACATGTCGGGCACTCGCACGTCGATCCCGAAAATCGCACTGCCGTCGACCTTGGCCGGGGTATCCAGCCGTTTAAGGTTTTTGCCGATCAGCGTCCGCTCCGAAGGCGATTTCAGCCGCGGGTCGGGATTGAGCGGAAGCTTCGCGGCGTCTTCCGCCAATTCACCGTACGAAAACGATCGCCCGGTCGGGGCGTGATAGACGCGGCCCTGATTGGTCTCGCACAGGGTAAAGCGCGTCTTGAAACGCGCCGCGGCGGCTTGAATCAAAGCCTCACGCGCCTGCGCGCCGGCGATCCGCAGCCGTTGCGTGAATTGCGTGACTGACATCGAGGCGCCGACGAATTGCTGCGACTCTTCGTTGGCCGCGGTGATCCGGTAGGCGTTGCGGCCGGTCACAAATTCGACGCTGACCATTGACCAGTCGGCATCGAGCTCGTCGGCAACGATCTGCGGCAGGCCGGTGAACGTACCCTGCCCCACTTCACATTGCGACACGCCAATGATGGTTCGCCCATTCGGGTCCAGCCTGACCCAGTCGGTAATCTCATACGTCTCGCCGACGGCAGCGCCGGCCTGACGAACCAGCGATATCGGAACCAGTAAAGAACCTGCCGTGAGTGCGACACCTTTGAGGAAGCTGCGGCGGCTGGTCCGGGATGATGCGGCCGGCTCGGCGAGTTCAGCCCTGAGCTGCGACATGGATAGCCTCCCGGACGCGTTGATAGGTCGCACAACGACAGAGATTGGTCATCGCCTGGTCGATCTGTGCATCGGAAGGCCTTGGATGTTCCTTCAGCAACGCCGCCGCAGCCATGATCATTCCTGACTGGCAGTAGCCGCATTGCGGCACGTCCTTTTCGATCCATGCTTTCTGCACGGGATGCGAACGATCGCTCGACAACCCCTCGATCGTCAGCACATGCCGATCTTCCACGTCCTCGACTGGAAGAACACAACAGCGCGTGGCGACGCCGTCCAGATGGACCGTGCAAGCGCCACACAGTGCCACGCCGCAGCCGAATTTGGTGCCGGTCAAGCCGGCCCAATCGCGAAGCACCCACAACAGCGGCGTCTGCTTATCGCCGTCGAAATCGACCTCACGGCCGTTGAGATAAAATTTCATTGGCGCCCTCCATACGAACGACGCGCATCCCGGGATCTTCGAAACACGAATGATCGCGGGATGGACGTTTGCAGGCGACAGGTTAAAGGCAACGGCGCGAATGAGAATGTGGCAATTGAGAGAAACTGTATCTCCGGATCGTGTATAATCCCCCGATGATGCCGATCAGGCCGACAGCCCCGCGCGTTCTCGCCAGCGATCCCAGGATGGATTCGCTCCGAACCGGGCCGCCAGAAGGTCGATGAAGCCACGCAATTTGGCGGGCACATGCTGACCCTGCGCATGAACGGCGTAAGCGCTGAATTCCGGAACAGAATATTTTGTCAGGATCGGTACGAGGCGGCCGGCCTCGATATCTTCGCCGACCACATAGGTCGGACATTGCATCACGCCGGCGCCGAGCAGCGCGGCTATCCGCAAAGCGGATGTGGCCGACGCGAATTGCGCCGGGACCTGAATGGCGATCGGAGCACCATCGGGCGCCACAAAACGCCATTCCCCCATGTTCCAGTGAAAACCGGTGTATTGCAGACAGTCGTGGTGACGCAGTTCCTGCGGGTGCTCGGGCACGCCGCGCCGCGCCAGATAATCCGGCGAAGCACAGGTCACGAAACGGACAGGCGTCAGGCGGCGTGCCGTCAATGTCGAATCCGGCAAATGACCGACAATGATCGCGAGATCATATCCTTCGCCGAGGACATCGACGTACCGATCGTTGAGATCGAGCACGACCGTGACGTCCGGATTGGCACCCATGTAATCCACGATCGCCGGTGTGACTTGACGGGCTCCAAAGAAGCCCGGTGAACTGACGCGAAGCTTGCCGCGCGCGGTCGTCTGGAGCTCGCCGGCCGCCCCGGTCGCCTCGTTGATCTCGGCCAAAATGAGTGTGCAGCGAGCATGGAATGCCTCGCCGGCTTCGGTCAGCGCAATGCGGCGCGTCGATCGATTGAGCAGCCGGACGCCAAGCCAGTTTTCGAGCGCCTGGATGTGCTTGCTGACGACCGCCGGCGACAGGCGTGCCTGGCGCGCCGCGCCGGAGAAACTTCCGCCCGCGACTACTTTGGCAAACACGTCCATGCTCGTCAGCCGATCCATGGTCCCCTCCCGCCGAATAGCGCATTGAAACAATGTCGGACACGGCGCCGCGGAGAAAAACGACGCGCCGATATCAACATCAGATCGGCTCCGCAATGCGTGCATAAAATGCATCGACGTCCCGCTGCGCGCCCGTGCGCATGCGTTCATTACGGACGGTGGTTGCCTGAAAATTCTCGACCGCACCGGCCTGTCCGACCCGGCGCGATTCCTCCTGAACGAACCTGCATCGTTCGAAACGGCGCTTGCTGAACGCAGTACACGCGCCCGCTATGTCTTCTGCAGCAGCCAGCATCTCCGCGAGAACAAGACCGTCCTCGAGCGCCATCGCGCCACCCTGACCCATGAATGGAGAGGAGGAGTGCGCGGCATCACCGACCAGAACGACGCGGCCCTTGCTCCAGGGCAACGGCAAGTGCATCTCCTCGATGGCCGTATAGAAGACCTGATCTGCGTGCGCTATTTCTTCCAGCAGCGCCGCCGCCGGTCCCTTGAAGGCGCTGAATTTACGACGCATCTGTTGCGGCCAGGTTTCTCGCGGATAGAATGGCTTGTCCGGCTCGCTTGTCGTTCCGAACATATAGAGTTCATCGCGGCTGATCGGCATGATGCCGAGCCGTGTACCAACGCCCATCATCATGATCTTGGTGTCGATGGTGGCTGGCCTGGCGTGAGTACTCCGCCACACGCCCAATCCCGTATAGAACGGCTCGATCGGGCCAAACAGATGCGTACGCACCTGCGATCTGATGCCATCCGCACCCACGAGGAGGTTGCAGGTGAGTATGCTGCCGTCGGACAGCACCACGGTCACTGGTTTGGCGTGATCTTCGTCGCTGATCGACGCCACGGTAACACGCAGACGAATGGTCACGCCCAGCCGTTCCAGGCCGGCCGCCAACACACGATGCAATTCAAGCCTGCGGATGCCGACGATCGCAGGGATGTGGTCGCCGAACCGGGGATAGACCGTGCGGGTGATCGTCTCGCCGCCGGCCGTTAGATAGAGATTACCACCGTCCGGGCTGACCCACCCGCTTTCACAGATGTCGTCGAGAGCGCCGAGCCGGTCGAGCGCCTGAAGGCCATTACTGTAGATAAAAATGCCCGAACTGGCCGGAGCCCAATGTGCTTCACGCTCAATCAGTGTCGTTTTGATGCCGCGGCGCGCGAGCGCAATTGCGAGCGCGGATCCGGCGATTCCCCCGCCAACAATGACAACCCCGTTTTTCAAACGATCCCCCATCAGCGTGCGAACGTGGCCGAGCAACAAGCGAACGACCCCGACGAGCCGTACCGGCCCTTTTTGTCAAAGGGACTTGCATGATCACGTTTAGTATACTAAACTTGATTTTATGGATCAACAAAATTCGTCAGGCCCTGCCCAAGCCTCCACATCCCCCCCACCACCCGACGATGCGGCGGGCGACGAGCGTTATCTCGTTCCCGCGTTGATGCGCGGCTTGCAGGTGCTGCAATCGCTATCGGGCGAAACGCGGCGGCTGTCCTTGTCCGAATTGGCCGAAGCGATCGGCGTGACGCGCTCGTCCGCCTATCGGCTGGTCTACACTCTCGACCACATGGGCTTCCTGAAGTCGGACGCGCAGACCAAGACCTACACACTCGGACCGCAGGCACTGCGGATCGGCTACGCCTATTTGAAGTCGCGCGATCTCGTGGCGGTTGCGTCCCCGCACCTGGAACATCTGCGTGACGTCACCAGTTGGTCGGCACATTTGGGCGAACTGCAAGGCACCGACGTCGTCTATCTCGCGCGCATGGCAACGCGCCGGTCGGTCGCCAGCAACGTGCAGGTCGGCGCGCGTCTGCCGGCTCACGCCACGGCTATGGGCCGTGTCCTCCTGGCTGCGTTGTCCGAGAGCGAGATCCGCGCACTTTATCGCGACACGCCGTTGCAGGCTTATTCGGCCCAGACCCCCACAACCATCGAGGCATTGTTGGTGCAATTGAAAGTCGATCGGTCGAACGGTTTCGTATTGCAGGATTCCGGTTTCGAACCCGGAGTGGCCAGCGTCGCGGCGCCGTTACGCGATGTCGCCGGCGATGTCGTCGCCGCCATCAATGTCTCCGCGGTCACCATCCTGACCCGCGAGGGCGAACTGCACGGCATTCTCAAGACCGAAATTCTCAAGACCGCCGAAGCGCTGTCGCGCGACCTCGGCGCCGATCGTAACCAGGCGACAGAGGACAAGGCCTGATTTTTTAAAACCAGAGGAGATGACCATGAATGAAATGAGCCCGCCCCCCGTCAAACACTCGTGGGATCGTCCCGCCGGCACAAGCTTTGAAGCCTGGATGAAGAGCCGCGTCGCCCGCGTCGCCGAGCGGCCCTATGACTGGAACGCCCTCAAATTCCAGGCCGATTTCGATCCCAAATACCGTCGCGCGCAAAAGCGCTTCATCGGCACCGGCGGCACCGGCGTCGCCTCGGATACTAATGTCATCGCGGCCGAACATTTCACGCTGTCCAACATGATCCTTCCCGTCGGCGCGGAAGGCCCGATGCACCTGCACACCGATGCCGAAGAGGTGTTTTTCGTGCTGCGCGGCAAGATCAAGGTGATGGTCGAGCAGGACGGCGAAACCTACGACACGGTGCTCGGCGAACGCGACTGCATCTCGGTGCCGCCCGGCCTCTATCGCGGCGAGATCAATGTCGGCGACGAGGAAGCGATCATCATGGTGATGATCGGCTCGCCCAAGCCGGTGACGCCGACCTATCCGGCGGATCATCCGCTGTCGAAGGTCAAGCGCGGCTGAGACTGGCCTTTAACAGCGCGCACGCTCGCAAACGGCACCCTCCTACCAACCGCTGGAGGGATGCCGCCGAAACGTTCCCATCAATTCAGGAGACATCGCACAGTGGCTCTTTCCGGCATAGATGCAGTCATCTTCGGCGTTACCGACATGGCTGAAGCAAAGCGTTTCCTCGATGATTGGGGCGTGAAGCAAATCTCCGTGGACGCCGACCGTCTGGTTTACCAGACCCGCGACGGTGCAGAGGTCATCGTACGTCCGATCGACGCTCCTGACCTGCCGGCGCCGATCGAAGCCGGCAATACCGTCCGCGAAGTGATCTGGGGCGCCGACAACGCGCAGGAACTGGACAAAACACTAGCCCAATTGAAGGCTGGCGGCGGAGTCGAAACCGGCGCCGACGGCCTCTCCCGGATTTGCGACCCGAACGGCCTGAGCATCGCCTTCCGCGTCAGCCAGCGCCGCACCGTGGCCGTCGCGCCAACGCCGGTCAATGCGCCCGGCGCACACAATCGCGTCAATCGCCGTTCCCCAATTCACGAACGCGCCTATCCGATCACCATCGGTCACGTTGTGATGTTCGCCGGCGACTTTCATGCGATGCGAAGTTTCTACACCGAGCGCCTTGGATTTGTGATCAGCGATGAATATCCCAATCATGGCGTCTTCACGCGCTGCCGGATCGTAGGCGAACACCACAATCTCTTCATTCTCAATCGTCCCGGAAAGCCCGGCGTCAATCACGTCGCCTTTACGGTGTCCGACATCCATGAGGTGATCGGCGGCGGTATCGCGATGAGCAAGAAGGGGTGGAAGACCGAGATCGGCCCGGGCCGCCATCCGATCTCGTCGGCGTATTTCTGGTACTTCGAAAATCCGCTGGCAGCACCGGTCGAATATTACGCCGACGACGATTTCTGCACCGAAGAATGGAAACCCGCGACCTTCGAGCGCAAGCCCGAACTGTTTGCCGAATGGGCCATTGTCGGCGGGATCGATGGAACGACGCGCCGGCAGGCAACCGCACTCGACAAAAGTGGGCGGGGCCACGCCTGACCGCGAAGAGGACTATTCACATGCAGCCCGACATTCGCCGCATCGTCGCGGTCGATGCGCATCGGCGCAAGACGGGTCGCTGCCCGACGGTGATCCACTCACTTGGGACCGGCGAAAGCTTTGGCATCGAGCCGACGCCGGATGGATTTATCGATCTGCAATCGGGACGTCAGGTCCGCTGTGTGACGGATGGCATTGCGCTAACCGAAAACGACATGACGATCGCCAGCGGCTTTAGCGACGACGTCGCTTTTTCCGGCTACGATCCGTTTTCGGAGAAAATCTTCTTCGGCCGGGCCGGCGGCGGAGCGACCGTGACCGTCTACGACGAACGGATGATCGACTATTTTCAATACGCCGTTGCTTGAGAACTGAATGCTCAGGCCGCTTGCGGCGACACGCCCCAGGCATCGTAGCCGTAGACCCAGTCGGCATTGCCGCCGTCACGCAGCCAGTTGTTGCCGCGCGAACCGATCTGGATCTTGCTGGTACGCTCAAGCCGCGCCGCGTCGTAGCCCGCAAGCGCTGCCGGAACGGCTGCCGCGCCGGTCACGCCGCTCAAATGCCGCGCCAGTACCACACCGTCCTCTATCGCCATGCCGGCGCCCTGTGCCATGAACGGCATCATCGGATGACAGGCATCGCCGAGCAGCGTGAGGTGGCCGCTGGACCAGTAAGGTAGCGGATCGCGTTCATAGAGCGCGGTCTTTAACACCTCGTCGCAGGCATCAAGCAGCGCACGCGCGTCGGGATGAAAGTCGGCATAAAAGCCGCGCAGTTCTTCGACGCTGCCTTGCGTGGTCCACGACTCCAGATGCCAGCTCTCTTGCGCTGTGGTCGCGAAGATGAAGATGTCGCGGCCCCGGTTGAGCGGAAACGTAACGATCTGGCTCTCCGGATTGGGCCCCCACCATTTGGTGAAGGCCTGCAGGTTAGGCACCCCGGCCAGCCTTTCCGCCGGCACCACGGCACGAAACGCGACTACACCGGTGAAGCGCGGATTCTCGGCGCCGAACATGGCGGTGCGTACCGCCGAATGGATCCCATCGGCGCCGATCAGCACATCGACGCGCGACGAACTGCCGTCGACAAAACTGAGATCAACATGATCGCCGGTTTGCGCGATCGTTTGCGCACGCTTGCCGAACTGCACCCGATCGCCCGGGAATACACCAGCCAGCGCCGCCAGCAGATCGGCACGATGGATCGTCAGTTGCGGCGCGCCGTATTTGCGTTCGGCCTCGTCGCCCATCTCGAGCCGCGAAGTCTCTTCGCCACTGTTCCAGGTGCGGCTGATGCGGTGCGTCGGTCGCGCCGCATGTTCGCGTACCGCAGGACCGACGCCCAAACCGTCGAGCGCACGCACTGCATTCGGCGTCAGGTTGATGTCGGCGCCCACGCGCAGAAACTGCTTGCTCTGCTCAAACACCGTGACGTCGCGGCCGGCACGATGCAACGCGATCGCCGCCGCCAATCCACCTATGCCGCCGCCGACAATGCCGATCCGCATGTTTTTCTCCTTTGCCGGGATATCGCCTAAGGAAAGCGCGAGCGCCCGCTATCGAAACTCTTGACAAGCGCGTAGCAAACTTTCATTAATTGATCAATTGTGAACGTCTAGTTCAAATATGAACATCTGAGCAAGACGCCCGGCCGATGCCTCCGACAAAGCAGTCCGGGGCTGTTCAAGGGGTTCTCGTCGAATGTCCATGCCGACATCCGCCAGCGCGCTCGAACTGAACGCCGTCACCCGCCGCTTCCCGGCACCGGGGACGCCGGGCAACCTTTTCACGGCAGTCGAACGGCTGAGCTTCTCGGTTCGCGACGGCGAGTTCGTTGCAATTGTCGGGCCGTCGGGCTGTGGCAAGAGCACTATTCTCAATCTTGTCGCCGGGCTCGATCGTCCGAGCGACGGCATCGTGTCCCTCGGTGGCGAGCCGGTGCTGGGGCCGAGCCCGCATGTCGGTTTCATGCTGCAGAAGGATTTGCTGCTGCCCTGGCGCAGCATCATTCACAATGTCGAGTTCGGCCTCGAGGCCGGAACCATGAGTGCCGCGGAGCGGCGCGAGCGCGCGACGCGGGAACTGCGGCGCTGCCGCCTTTCCGAACTGGCTGATCGCTATCCATACCAGCTCTCGGGCGGTCAGCGGCAACGCGCCGCGCTGGCCCGCACGCTGGCGATCGACCCCAGCGTTCTGCTGCTCGATGAACCGTTCTCGGCGCTCGATGCGCAGACCAAACTCGTCCTGCAAAAAAACTTCGCCGGAACGATTGCCAACTCCGGCCTGACCTCTCTTCTGATCACGCACGATCTGTCCGAAGCCGTCGCCATGTCCGACCGGATTCTGGTGATGAGCGAGCGGCCGGGCCGCATCGTGGAGGAGATCGAGGTCGGGCTACCGCATCGGGGCGATCCGATCGCGCGACAATCGATGCAACGCGCCCGCGATCTCATGGCTCATCTCTTCAACGCTTTGCACCTCGACAGTCTTGTCGATGTTTAGACGTTCCACCTCTGCAACAGGAGACCACGACATGCTCATCACGCGACGCGCCTTTGCGGGTGGCCTGCTTGCGGCGCCAGCCTTCGTCAGCCGGGCGTTTGCCGCAGAAGCGGTAACGTATCTTTTTCCGGCGCCCGCCGTGCTGCCCGCTTTCGTTCCACACCAACTGGCGCAGAAACGCGGTTATTTCACCGCCGAAGGGCTGACAGTTACGTTTCAGACCGGACGCGGTGGCGCGGATACTGCAAAGCAGGTTGCGGTCGGCAATGCCGACCTCGGCGGTGGCGTCGGCGAGACGACCATGATCGTTCGACCCAATGGCCTGCAGGTGCGCGGCGTGGCCTTGCTTGGAGGCCGACCCATCTTCCAGGTCGCCGCACGCAAGGCCGCCAATATCAAAGCCCTCGCCGATCTCCGTGGCAAGAAAGTCGGCGTCATCGCCTATCAGGACACGGGCTATTACGCGCTACTCGGCGTGCTCGCCGCCAGCGGTCTCAAGAAACCCGACCTTGAAATCCAGGCGGTCGGTCCCGCCGGCATGACGCAGCTCATGATCTCCGGCGCACTCGATGCCATCATGGCAACGCCCGAATGGTCGGATACCATCGAAGGCGCCGGCGTGCCGCTCGACTATTTTTCCGTCGATGCTGTCTTCCCGGCCATGGCGCAGGCGGTATTTGCCTCGGACGAGACCATCAAAAAGAAGCCGCAGGCCGTGCGCGGGTTTGTGCATGCCATCCTTCATGCTGTGCGCGATTGCATCGCTGATCCGGCCGCGGCCGCGACAGACTACGTCGCCGCCGTTCCGCAACATGCGGGCAAGGAGGCCGAGATCGAGCGCATCCTGAAGCGCTACGCGACCGAAACCTATCGTACCGATCCGCCATCCAATCTCGGCCGCTTCGATCCGGAGCGGCTGCGCAAGGTTCAGAAATTCTACATCGACAACGACATCATCCAGACCGCGGTACCGATCGAGGAGCTCTACAGCAATGACTTTGTCGGCTGAAGCTGTGCCCGCGGCGCCCGGCTGGCGGGATCGCGCCGCGTCCTTTGCACTACCGGCCGCGAGCCTGACCTTCGCGGTTCTGGTGCTTGTCGCGTGGCAATATCTGCCGCCGGCGCTGGGCGTACCGAAATACATCATTCCGCGCCTCAGCGATCTCGTCAGCGAGATGGGCCGCATGTGGCGAAGCGAAAGTCTGCTTAAGCATTTTCTCTCGACCGCCACGCTCTCGGTCATAGGCTTTGTACTCGGCAGCCTGTTCGGTGCCATCTGCGGCTACGCGCTTGGCCTGTCGCCGCTGTGGGAGAAGGTTCTTTCTCCCTACATTCTGGCGCTTCAGATCGCGCCGAAAGTCGCGTTCGCGCCCCTATTCATCATGTGGTTCGGCTACAACGCCTGGCCGAAGCTGATCGTGACCGTGCTCGTTGTGTTCTTCCCGATTCTGGTCAATGTGCTGCAATCGATGCGCACCGTCGACCGCGATCTCGTCAATCTAGCACGTGCCTATTCGATGGGCCGCGCACGAATTTTCTGGAAAATATTTTTCCCCGCCTCGATGCCGAACCTGATGGCAGGCCTACGCATCGGCGCCACGCTGGCTGTCATCGGAATAACCGTCGGCGAGCTCGTCGGCGGAGAAACCGGATTGGGCTATCTCATCACATTTGGCGAAGGGCAGGCCAATACCGCAATGGTGTTCGATGCCATCGCGCTGCTGACGTTGATCGGCATCGTGATGTATTGGGCTGTCGCCGCCATCGAAAAGCGCGTTCTGCATTATGTTCCGCGCGTGGTGCATTGACATGAGCACCGCTACTCCTCACCCCGACATGGCTGATATCAGCCTGCCGTCACTCAAGGGCCGCACGATCGTCGTGACCGGCGCGGCGCGCGGTGTCGGGCGCGTGATTGCCGAAGCCTGCGCCGCCGCCGGCGCGCGGCTCGTACTGGCCGACGTGCTGGAGGCTGCCGGGCGGGAGACGACGGCCGTGATCGGGCAAAGCGGCGCGTCCGTGCGTTTCGTCACCGTCGATCTCGCCAATCCCGAAAGCATTGCGCGGTTTGCGGCAGATGTTGAGGCGCATGAGGGCTGCACGGACGGTCTGGTCAACAATGCCGCGATTGCGACCGGCATTGGCGGGCCGTTGTTCGACGAGATCGAGATCGATGTCTGGGACCGGGTGATGCAAGTCAATGCCCGCGGCACCTGGCTGGTCACGCGCGCCTTTGCACCGTTGCTGGTCAAGTCCGGAACCGGGCGCATCGTTAATGTCGCATCTGACACGGCGCTATGGGGCGCACCGCGCTTGCTCGCCTATGTCGCGAGCAAAGGTGCGGTGATGTCAATGACGCGGTCGCTTGCACGCGAACTTGGGCCGAGGGGCGTCGGCATCACCGCCGTGGCGCCCGGCATCATGCGCAACGAGGCGACCGAGTATGTGCCAAAGGAGCGCCATGACGTCTACGAAAAGGGCCGCGCGGTTCCGGGAGCACAAATCCCGGAAGACATCGCGGCAACAATTCTCTTTCTGTTGACCCCGGGCGCCCTCGCCTTGACGGGCCAGACGCTGCCCGTCGATGCCGGATTTGTCTTCACATGAGCGCGATCCCCACCAACCCCACTGCTGTGCGCGCCGCCGGCGTCGATGTGCTGCGCCGCGCAGGTGCGCGAGGCGGCACGCCCGTCGTTCTGCTGCACGGCGTCGGCAGCAATGCCTCCAGCTTTGCGCCCCTGATGGAGGTGCTCGATCCCGTGCTCGACGTTTACGCCTGGGATGCGCCGGGTTACGGCGCTTCGCAGCGGCTGGCGATAGAATCGCCGCATCCGTCCGACTACGCGAATGCACTCATCGACGTGCTCAATGCCTTGGACCTCGAACGCATAGTCCTCGTCGGCCATTCGCTCGGCTCGCTATTTGCTGGAAGCTTTGCCGCCACGCATCCGGCCCGCGTCGCTGCCCTGGCGCTGCTGTCACCAGCCCTGGGTTATCGCGTCGCAACCAGTGCGGCCCTGCCACCCAACGTGCAGAGCCGGATCGATGATATCGAACGATTGGGGCCTGAAGCCTTCGCGGCCAGCCGCGCCGCCCGGCTCGTATATACGCCCGAGAAAAAGCCCGATGTTCTGGCACGGGTCCGATCCGCAATGGCGGCGCTTAATAAAACCGGTTACGCCCAGGCGGTTCGCGCGCTCGGCCATGGCGATTTGTTGGCGGACGCGGCGCGGATTACGGCGCCAACCTGTGTCGCGATTGGCGCCGAGGATGCCGTAACGCCGCCCGCCGGCGCACGCGCGCTCCATGCCGCACTGAAGAACCCTCTCGACTATCAGGAAATCGCCGCAACTGGCCATGCTTTGCCGCAAGAGGCGCCCATCATCGTGGCAAGGTTGCTGGAAAAGCTCGTCAAGGAGGCGCGTCATGACTGAACTGGTTGCGGACGCCTCCTATATTTCGCCGCCGGTGCAACGCGCCGCGCGGCTGTTGCGCCGCATCGCGGATGGCGACGGTGTCGCCAACATGTCGCGCACGGCCAGCGCGATCGGGATCAACCGCACCACCCTGCTTCGTTTGCTGCATACGCTGGAGGCTGAAGGCTTAATCGAGCGTGATGACGACGATTCCGGCTGGCGCATCGGACTCGGACTGGTCGCGCTCGCGGCGCGCGCGTTTTTCTCCGGCGACCTGGTGCAGACCGCGACGCCCGTATTGGCCCGTCTCAGCGAAACGCTGGGTCTGTCGACACATCTAGGTGTGCTGCACAGGCGCGAGATCGTCTTTGTGGTCCGCCGCACGCCAAACCATGCCTTCGCCAGCAATATCCATGTCGGGAGCCGCCAGCCTGCGCATGCCGGCAATATGGGCCGCATCATTCTGGCCCATCTTCCGCCGGAGCGGGTCGCGGACCTCTACAGGAACGTTCAGCTTGAAAGCGCGACCGCGCACACGCCGACAACTTTCTCGGCCTTGCGTGCACGGCTCGATAGGGATCTGGCGGCGGGACTGGCGTGGAGCGATGGCCATTACGAGCCGGGCATTTCCTCGGTCGCAGCAGCCATTTTCGATGCGTCCGGCACCCCCGTGGCCGCATTGAATGTCAGCGGACAAACCGTGCAATTCGGCGGCGCATCGCGTCGCGCCGAAATCGCCACCGCGGCCAAGGAAGCCGCGCGGGAAATCTCGCAGCGGCTTGGCTGGACGGACCCTCAGGTACAGTCACTTGAAGCAACCGTCGAGAAAAAACCGGCGAAGACGCAGCGCGGGCGCAAGAGCGGCGCAGCAGCGTGAAAGGGCGAACAGGTGGACCTCGGTTTTAAAAATCGTATTGCGGTGGTGACCGGCGGTAGTTCAGGCATCGGCCTCGCTGCGGCGCGGCTGCTACTGGGCGAAGGCGCGCGCGTTGCGATCTGCGGGCGAGATGCGAACCGGCTTGAGACCGCCAAACACGAGCTGATGGCGCTGCCGAATGCCGACGTTCTGGCACAAACCTGTGACGTACTCGACCGCGCCGACGTCGAACGCTTCGCGCAAGCGGTTGGCGCCTGGAGCGGCGACAAAGTCGACCTCCTCGTCAACAATGCCGGCCAGGGCCGGGTATCTACCTTTGCAACCACCAGCGACGACGACTGGCGGCAGGAACTGGGATTGAAAATTTTCAGCCAGACATTGCCGATACAAGCATTCAAATCCCAACTCGAACGCAGCGATGCGGCCGCGATCGTCGGCGTGAATTCGCTGCTCGCACTCCAGCCGGAACCGCATATGGTGGCTACGGCCGCGGCCCGCGCGTCAGTTCAAAGTCTTTTGAAATCGCTAAGCGTCGAATTTGCCCCACGTATCCGCGTCAACTCAATCCTGCTCGGGCTCGTCGAATCCGGCCAATGGCAACGCCGCTTCGAAGCGCGCGCCGACAAGGCTGAAACGCGCGATAAATGGTTCGCCAATCTGGCGCGATCTAAACACATTCCGCTTGGGCGGCTGGGCCAACCGGAGGAAGCCGCACGGGCGATCCTGTTTCTTGGCTCGCCGGCTGCCAGCTACATCACCGGCGCGAGTCTCGAAATTTCGGGCGGCGTGTCGCGGCATATTTAAAGGTGAACACTAAATGAAACATACATCGCCCACCGAAACACGCGCCGCGATCGAACCGGTCGGGGACATCATCGCGCGTGGACTGGCGGATCTTGGCGTCACCACGATTTTCGGCGTGATCTCGATCCACAATATGCCGATCCTCGATGCCATCGCGCGCCAGGGCCGAATCCGCTTCGTGCCGGCGCGCGGCGAAGCCGGCGCCATGAATATGGCCGACGCCTACGCCCGAGTCTCACGTTCGCTCGGGGTGGTCGTGACATCGACCGGCACCGCGGCGGGCAATGCGGCGGGCTCGCAGGTCGAGGCGCTAACGGCCGGCTCACCCGTGCTGCATATCACGACACAGGTCGACCGCGTCTTCATGGACCGCGATCGCGCTGCGATCCATGATGTGCCGCGCCAGGGCGATATGCTCAAGGCGATCAGCAAGGCCTACATCCGCATCTGGGAACCAAGGCAGGCGCTTGATGCGCTGGTCGGCGCCGCCAATACCGCACTGGCCGCACCGAGCGGTCCGGTCACCCTCGAAATTCCGGTCGATGTGCAGCGCGAACCGATCGCACCGCGCCAGATAGCGGCGCGCTGCCATATGGTGCCGGTCCCGCCTGATCCGGCACTTCTTGATGTGCTCGCCGAACAGGTTCTTGCGGCAAAACGTCCGCTGCTGTGGCTCGGCGGTGGCTCACGAGCTGCAAGCGCGGCAGCAACCGCGCTGGTCGAGCGCGGCTTCGGCGCGGTTACCAGCACCAACGGCCGGGCAGTCGTGCCCGAAAACCATCCCCGCAATCTCGGCGCCTTCAATATGACCCCGCAGGCTCAGGAGATTTACGATTGCGCCGATCTGATGCTCGTCGTCGGCTCGCGACTGCGCGGCAACGAAACGCGCAACAATCTGATGAAGCTGCCGCTTCCGCTGATCCAGATCGATGCCGAACCGACGCAAGCCGGACGCAATTATCCGGTCGATCTGTTTATCGCCGGTGACGCAAATTTGGCGCTTGAAGGACTTCTGGCGCGGCTGCCGCAGAAGCTTGCAACCGATCCCGCGTTCTTCGACGGATTGGCACAGGCGCGGACACGATCGGAAGCCAACTTGCGCAAGTTGCTCGGACCCTACGCCGTGCTGGCCGATATTCTCAGTGCGCGGGTGCATGCGGGAGGCCATCCCTGGGTACGCGATGTCACGATCTCCAACAGCACGTTCGGCAATCGTTACGTGAAGATCGCCGCACCTCATCTCGGCGTCCATGCGCTCGGGGGCGGGATCGGCCAGGGCATTGCAATGGGAATCGGCGCGGCCCTGGCCAACAGCGGCGCAAAGACTGTGACCCTGGTCGGCGACGGCGGCTCGCAACTGATGATCGGGGAACTCGCGACCGCGGTCGAGATGGAAGCCGACGCCGTGTTCCTGATGATGAACGATCGCGGCTATGGCGTTATCCGCAATATCCAGGATGCGCAATATGAGGGCCGCCATGTCTATTCCAACATCCTCACTCCGGATTTTTCGCTGGTGTGCAAGGCGGTCGGATTGCCGCATACCCGCATTGCACGCATCGAAGACTTCGATTCGGTTTTCACCGAGGCCATGGCCTCGCGCGGCCCGCGCATGATCGAGATCGACATGGTCGCGATCGGACCTTTCGCCGAGAGTTTCGCAGGACCGCCGGCGGGTGCCGCGGGAGGCGTGAAGTGACGCTTCGACGCCTCGGAATGATCGGCGCCGGCGGCATGGCGGAGACAGTCTTGACCGCCCTCGCCGAAGGCCTGACGGCTCCGCTCGGCCATTTCGGTATTCTCGTCAGATCTGGTTCAGAACAGCGCGCATTGGCGCTGCTGGAGCGCATCGGCCCTAAGCTCGCGCTCGCGACATCCGTGCATACGGATCTCGCGGCATTGCTCGCGGATTCACCCGATGCCGTTGCTGAATGCGCCGGACATATTGCGGTCCGCCAATACGGCGAAACGATCCTCAAAAGCGGCTGCGATCTTGTTGTGATTTCAATCGGAGCGCTGGCCGACGATGACCTGCGGGCCACATTATTGTCGGCCGCACAACGGCACGGAGCGCGACTGGTTCTGCCCTCCGGGGCCGTCGGAGGTCTCGACGCGTTAGGCGCGGCACGTCTCTCTGGCCTGCAAACAGTGACCTACACTGGGCGAAAGCCGCCCAAAGCCTGGCGCGGCACGCCGGCAGAACGCCTGCTCGATCTCGACGCTCTATCCGCGCCCGAAATATTTTTCGAAGGCACGGCCCGGCAGGCAGCAACAGACTATCCGCAGAATGCCAATGTAGCAGCGGCGGTAGCGATCGCCGGTCTCGGCTTCGACGCGACCACAGTTCGCCTGATCGCAGATCCCAAGGCTGCCCGCAACGTGCACGAAATTTCGGTCCGCGCGGGCTGTGGCGATTTCGACCTGCGGCTTGAAGGACACCCTTCGCCGCTTAATCCGAAGACCTCGCTGATGGCGGGCTTCAGCGTGGCACGCGAAATCCTCAACCGCACCGGTGCGCTGGTCATCTAGGGAGAGAACAGTGCAGACCTTCGAATTGCCTGAAGACAAATTATTCATCGCCGGCGAATGGCGGCAGGGGCGCGGCGCCGAAATCGTGTCGCATTTCCCCGCCGACGGTTCGCTGAACCGCGTCCTTCATAGCGCCTCTGTCGAGGATGTCGATCTGGCGATCGACCGCGCGCAGGTGGCGGCGAACGATCCGGCGTGGAAGAAGCTACGGCCGCACGAGCGGGCGAGCTTTCTCTATCGTATCGCCGACGGGATCACCCGCGAAGCAGATCGCATCGCCTATGTGCAATCCCGGGACACCGGCAAGACCTTGACCGAAACGCGCGCGCTCGCCGCGAGCGCTGCCGGCACGTTCCGCTATATGGCCGCGGTCCTCGAGACCAGTGAGGATTCGCTGACTCCTGCGCGCGGCGACTATCTCTCCTTTTCCGTTCATGAACCGCTGGGTGTTGTCGCCGGGATCACGCCGTGGAATTCGCCGATCGCGTCGGACGCCCAGAAAATCGCTCCGGCGCTCGCCGCGGGCAATGCCATCGTCCTGAAGCCGGCCTCCTGGAGTCCGCTGGTCTGCCTCGCATTCGCCCGCATCGTCGAAGCCGCTGGACTTCCGCCTGGCATCTTCTCTACCTTGCCTGGCGCCGGAAGCATCGTCGGCGACAGGCTCGTGACGCATCCTGCAATCAAGAAAGTGTCGTTTACCGGCGGCACCGAAGTCGGGCGCGGCATCGCGCGCAAGGCTTCCGAAAAACTGATGCCGGTCTCGCTGGAACTCGGCGGCAAATCGCCTACGATTGTATTTGCAGATGCCGATATCGACCTCGCCATCGCCGGAGTTCTGTTTGGAATTTTCTCTTCGACCGGGCAGTCCTGCATCGCCGGGTCGCGCCTCTTTGTCGAACGCCGTATCTACGACAGCTTCGTTGCCCGACTGGTTGCGGCCGCCAAGCGTCTCCGGATCGGGCATTCCTTCGACGAGACGACGCAGGTTGCCCCGCTGATCCATGCCGATCACCGCGATGCGGTTGAAGCCCATATACGCCGAGCCCGGGAAGATGGCGCGCAAATCCTTGCCGGCGGCGGCCGGCCGGAGGGGAAAGCGTTCGAAGATGGGGTGTTCTTCGAGCCGACAATCCTTGCCGGTCTCGATAATACGTCGCGCCTGTGTCGGGATGAAGTCTTCGGCCCGGTGCTCGCCGTGTTACCCTTCGACGACGAGGCCGATGTCATCGCACAGGGCAACGACAACGCCTACGGTCTCGCCTGCGGGATCTATACGCGTGATTTCGCCAAAGCCTGGCGTGTCGGGCGCGCGATCGACGCTGGCACGGTTTGGATAAATACCTACAAACAATTCTCCATCGCGACACCATTCGGCGGTGTCAAGGACAGCGGCCTCGGCCGCGAAAAAGGACGCGACGGTATACGCGCCTGGATGGCGCAAAAGTCTCTCTATGTCGATATGAGCGGCGCGCCGCATCCGTGGGCGAGGTAACGATGACGGAAGCCCAATCCCAGGATGAGTCCGACGCGCTGCTCGAGGTGCGCCTTCGCCGCATCGGCTGGGAGGCTGACGGCGTCCTGGCGCTCGAACTCTGCGCGGTAGACGGCGGCGATCTGCCACCGTTCGACCCCGGCGCCCATGTCGATCTGCATCTGGGTGACGGCTTGCTCCGGCAATATTCGCTGTGCGGCGATCCGGCCGAGCGCAAATGTTATCGTATCGGCGTACGCGAGATAGACGGCGGCCGTGTATCGCGGCACATCCATCGAAACTTGCGTCCCGGCGTCCTGCTGCAGATATCGCAGCCACGCAACAATTTCGAATTTGTCGCCAGCCGGAACTATCTGTTCATAGCCGGCGGCATTGGCATTACGCCGCTGCTGCCGATGATGCGGGCGGCGTCAGCCGCGGGCGCGGCATGGACGCTGCTGTTCTGCGCCCGCAGTATCGAGCAGGCGCCGTTTCTCGAAGAGGCGAAGGCCCATGGCGGTGACGTTTCCGTTCACGTCTCGCAAGCAGGCACACGTCTCGATGTTACGCAATGTCTTGTTGAGGTGAAGCCCGATACCATCCTCTACTGTTGCGGTCCTGAAAGCCTGATGACGGCGGTGGAAGGTGCCAGCGCACATTGGCCGGAGGGAACCGTACGTTTCGAATGGTTCGCACCGCGCGCACGCCCCCAAGGCGAGATTTCGGGAGGCTTCCGGGTGATTTGCGCGCGCTCGGGCCTCAGCCTTGATGTCATGCCGGAACAAAGCATCCTGCAAGTCCTCACCGAGGCCGGAGTCGAAGTTGCGCGGTCGTGTGAGCAGGGAATTTGCGGCACATGTGAGGTGCGCGTGCTGGAGGGCGAAGTCGATCACCGCGACAGCATCCTGTCGGCGGCAGAGCGCGCCAGTAACGAGATCATGATGACATGTGTTTCGCGAGCGAAGGGCGCTTCGCTCGTCCTCGATATTTGACAGGCCATAGTGCGTTTGGAACAATGGAGACGATCATGGCGACATACACTTTTCCATATCTCAGTCCGCACCAGTCGCGCGAACGCGAGCCGACGGAATGGGAACTCAATCTCGCCGATGCGATTGAGGGCGCCTTTGCCAAGGGCGCGCATGAACTCGATGCGCTGATCGCGGCGCTCAATGCCTCGCGCGTGCGTCCGCAGGGTGGCGGCAAATGGACCAGCGAGAATTTCACTGCGCTGATGCGCGACCTCGGAGGTTGAGATCATGAACACGACCAATCTTCAGCGTCCTGCCGCAGCTCCCGCGGTTGCAGCCGCCCCCACCGATCAGGATGTCCAGGCCAGGTTGCGCACCGGACTGCGCAACCGATGGTGGCCGGTACTGCCTTCGCGCTTCGTCGAAACAGGCGGCAAACCGGTCGGGCTGAAACGGCTGGGCGAACCGCTGATGCTGTGGCGCGACAGCGCAGGCGTCATTCATGCGCAAACCGACCGCTGTCCGCACCGCGCGGTGCCGCTGTCTCGCGGCGTCAACGAGGGCGACCGGGTCCGCTGCAACTATCACGGCGTCGAGGTCGGCCCCGATGGCACGGTGCTTGCGGTGCCCGGCCAGCCCGGTTGTCCGCTCGAAGGCAAGAAGGCTGTCAAGACCTATCCGTCGCTTGAATGCGCCGGCGCGGTGTTCGTCTGGTTCGGCGACGCACTGCATCAGGAACCGGCCCCGTTCGTGCCGCCGATGCAGCTTTCCGAGCCGGAATATTCCAGCTTCGTCTGCTATGCGGACTGGCACATGTTCTGGCGCTATTCCTACGACAATCTGATGGATCCGATGCACGGAACATTCCTGCACTCGAATTCGCATACGATGTTCGCGGGCGACACCCAGGCCCATTTCGTCACGCGCGACACGCCGAAGGGATTCGTGTTCGAGAAGGACGGCCAGCGCAACGTCAACTTCGACTGGAGCGAACTGGTCGACGATTCAACGCTCTACGTCTGGCTCGAAATCCCCTACCCGGCCTCGGCCGGTCCCGGCGGAAACTTCGGCATCATCGCCTACGCGACACCGATCGACGAAGAATCGACGGCCAATTTCTTCTGGCGGGTCCGCAAGGTCAGCGGCTGGCAACGTGACACCTGGCGCTTTCTTTACAAGACGCGCATCGAACCGCGTCACTGGGCCGTGCTGGAGCAGGATCGGGAAATGCTGGCTGATTGCATGCCCGGGCTCGAAAAATTCGAGATGCTCTATCAACACGATGCCGGCGTCATACGACTGCGGCGTTATCTGGCACAACAGGCCCGGCAGCAGTTGGTCGAACTCACGGCTGCCGGCAAAACCTAGGCGCGACGCACACCAACGCTACGCGGCGAGCGTTCTCATCGCGTCACCAAACCCACATCGCTCTGATTTTCGTCCGGATCATGGCACGTGACATGTATGAACGCGCAATGTCCGCAGGAGAGCAAGATGTCTCGGAAACGATGGATAGGCGTGTTCGTGCTCATGCTCATCGTGAGCATCGCTTATATGGATCGGATCAACGTCTCCCTGATGATTACCAACGGAGACTTCCTGCGTGTGTTCGATCTCGAAAATGACCGGGTGGCGCAAGGACGTCTGGTCAGCGTGTTTCTGTTCGGCTACGGGATCTCGGCCTGGTTTCTGACACCGTTGTTCGAGTTCGCGATGGGACGTTCGCACCGGGCTGCTTGTCAGTATCGTGCTCTGGGTGATTTTCACCGGCGTCTCCGCCTTGACCACAAGCGTCCTGCTGCTGCTCGGCTGGCGGTTGCTGCTCGGTATTGCCGAGGGGCCCCTGTTCTCGCTCAAGACCATGTATGTGAGTGAGAACTTCGCACCCGACAAGGTCGGAAAGCCCAACGCCGTAAGCTCGTTCGGCGTCAGCATTGGCCTCGCCGCCGGTTATCCAATCATAGCCTTCCTGATGGCACAGTTCGGGTGGCGCGACTCGCTGTGGGCGCTCGCCGCCCTCAACCTCGCCATCGGCCTGCCGTTGGTGCTGCTCTTCATTCGACCCGCCGGGACGCCGCGCACGTCCGGCACGCGCGTCGGCATTGCCGGACTTGTGCATACCGCGCTCGAAACTCCCCATCTCGTACCGATTCTTCTAATCGAGGTCGCGACGCTGTCTTATCTGTGGGGAACCAGCACCTGGCTACCGGCCTATCTGCGCGAGGCTCATCATTTCTCGCTCAGCCAGATGAGCATTTTTGCGGGACTGCCATTCGTGGTCGGCCTGCTGATGCAATTTGTCGGCGGCGCGATCATCGATCGCATCCCGACGCGAATGGTGCCGGTGTTATTCGTCTTCGGCGGCGTCGCGACGGCATTGTCCGTTACGGCCGCGATCATGATCGCCGAGCCCTATGTTTCGGCATCCGCGCTTGTGCTTGCCGGCGCATTCTGGGGGATCCAGGCACCCGCGATACCGACGATGGTGCAGCATGTGGCTCGGCCCGGCACGGTCGGGAGCACCTATGGCCTCGTCAACGGTATCGGCAATCTCGTCTCAGCCCTGATGCCGGTGCTGATGGGCGCCGCCATGACGATTCATTCGACGGAGAATTTGGCGAGCGGTTTCTGGCTGATCGTTGGCTCGCAACTACTGACCGTCGCCAGCGGCGCGTGGCTACTAAGACGGCTCACCCGCAAGGCGCTACCCGCTGGCAGTCCTCAATATCAGTCAGGTTAAAGGGTTGCCGACGGCTCCTTGGCCAAGATGGCCGGCGCCATTTCCGATTGGTTCGGCCGGCTCAGATTGCCAAATTCCATAACCGACATTCCGCGAATGATCGATCAACTGATAAGCAGTTGTGCGAACCTCATCAATCCGCGAACTGACTGGATTTTACGTCTTGCTTATCAGTCGCCAACCATACTAGCGCACATCCCGCCACTTCTGCACCTACGATCACATGGTCGTAGGCCGTTCATCAATCGGATCTCAGCCTGAGGTTGACGTTTTTCACCTGAGTGAATTCAAGCAGTTCCTCGAAGCACTCCTCGCGGCCGATGCCCGATTGCTTGACCCCGCCAAACGGAGCGCCGATGAAATGCTGACTGGTGTTGTTGATCCAGATATAGCCGGACTCAAGCCGCCGTGCGGCGCGATGCGCGATGTCAAGGTCGCGTGTCCAGATCGAGCCCGTCAGACCGAAATCAAGAGCGTTGACCTGATCGAACAAGGCGTCCTCGTCCTCCCACCGGAAGACCGACATGATCGGCCCAAACACTTCCTCGCGAGCAAGCCGCATCTCGGGCGTCACATCGGCAAAAACGGTCGCCTCGTAGAAGAAGCCTCTGGCGAGTTCCGGGTCGGCCGGCCGCCGGCCGCCGCAAATCAGCC
This sequence comes from uncultured Alphaproteobacteria bacterium, assembly GCA_963790595.1. GTDB lineage: Bacteria > Pseudomonadota > Alphaproteobacteria > Rhizobiales > Xanthobacteraceae > Bradyrhizobium. The sequence continues at coordinate 346,274 of CAWBPE010000011.1, forward strand.
GCGCCCCGTCGGCCAGCGCCGAGGCGACGAAACCTTCGACCTTCTCCAACTGCCGTGCGCTGATGAGTGCTCCCATAGTCGTCGCGGGATCGGTTGGTTTGCCAGGTTTATGGCGTTGCGGAACGAGCCGGGCCACGGCCTCCAGCACACGATCATGGATGGAGGTGTGTAAGAAAACCCTGCTCGTGGAGCCGCAGGACTGGCCCGCCCACGTGAAGTTCATACCCTGGACGACACCGTTGATCAGCGCCTCGACATCCGCGTCGGGATAGGCGATCAGGGCATTTTTGCCGCCAAGTTCGAGCAGGACGGGTTTCAGCGTATCGGCCGCGCCGCGCATAACCGCTTTTCCAGTCGGCACGCCGCCGATCAGCGTCACTTTGCGCACCAGTGGATGCTCAACCAGGGCGTTGCCACAGGTTTGGCCTCCGGTAACGAAGTTGACGACGCCGGCAGGGAAAATCTCACCGATCAACTCGGCCAACCGCAGCAGCGAAAGGGGCGCCTGATCAGGCGCCTTAACGACAACGGTGTTGCCAGCAGCGAGAGGGGCGGCGATACGCATCGCCGCAAACATGAGAGGGTGATTGTAGGCAACGATGCGTGCGACAACACCGAGTGGTTCGCGAATGGTATAATTGAAATTGCCATCGCCCATCGGGATGGTCTCACCCTTGATTTCCCCGGCCAGGCCTGAAAAATAATCGAGCCCGGCCGCCGCAAAATGGGCGTCCCCCGCCAGCATCGTGACGGGATTGCCGGTATCCATCGCGTCGAGCATCGCCAGTGCCCCAGCCTCTCGCCGCAGGATCCCGGCTGCCTCTCGCAGCATGGCTCCGCGCGCGGCCGGCAGTATTTTGCGCCAGGCAGTGAAGGCGCCGTGGGCCGCGCGCACCGCCGCATCGATGTCGTGCGCATCGGCAAGCGCGGCCGGTCCGATCGCCTCTCCGGTCGCAGGATTATGGCTCTCGGCATATTGGCCCGCGAGCGGAGCATGCCAGCCACCGCCATAGAACAGGTCCCGATGCTTGGGAAGAACCGCCGGAGATAAGCTCGCCATGTCCATAACCGCCTCGTCGCTGTTGCTTATGATTTGTTCTTTTTTGGATTCGATTTCATTGCAGATAATTCCTTCAGGATTTCACGCGTATGCTCGCCGAGCACAGGAGGCGGCCACGATTGAATATCGCGGTTGCCGTCGATCAGGATCGGCCGGCGGATCAGCGTCAAAAGCCCTTCGGTTGGGTGGGTTTGCTGGTAGAAGGTCTCCAAGTGCCTGATCTGTGGATCGTCCAGCACTTCTGAAACCGTCTGCACCGGGGCGAACGGAACGTCGGCACGATCAAGCTTCGTCATCCAGTGCAGGCGATCCTTACCCGCAATTACCTTCGCAAGTTCCTCTTCAAGGATAGCGTAATTGCGGACCCGGGCATCCCGCGTGGCAAACCGGACATCGGTTTTCAGATCGGGGCGTTCGATCACGTCCAGGAGGCTTTCCCAGAATTTTTGCGGTGACGACAGATGTAACGCGATCAGCTTGCCGTCGGCGCATCTGAACGCATACGACTGCGAGCTGGCGACGCGCGTACGCGGCTGGTTGTCGATCTGCATCCGCGTGAAGTTGGAGAAGGCGTCCGGAACGAATGAGACGGCCGCCTCCAGCATGTTGACCTCGATCCGGCGGCCCCGACCTGTCTTTTCGCGCTCATAAAGCGCGCCGAGAACACCGCATGCCGCGTACATGCCCGTCACGTTGTCGGCGATCGTCGGACCGCTCGCCTGCGGCTTCTCAGGGTCGAGCGTGACGCTCGCCAGACCGGACAGCGCACCGGCGACAGCATCATAAGCGGGGCGGCCGGCATAAGCCCCGTCCGCACCGAATCCGGTGATCGAACACCAAATCAGCTTGGGATATTCCGTCTTGATGGATTCTGCGGAGAACCCGAGGCGCTCCATCACGCCTGAACGGTAGTTGTCGAGCAGTACATCGGCTTCGGCCAGCAACGCCCGCAGCGACGCCTTTCCGGCGTCGGTCTGCAGATCAAGCGCGACGCTGCGCTTGTTGCGGTTGAAGGCGATGAAGTGTGGGCTGTAAAGGCCGCCGCGAAAGCTGCGGAATGGATCACCGCCGTCCGGCCGCTCGACCTTGATGACGTCGGCACCGAAGTCGCCCAGGATCATGCCGACCAGCGGGGCCGTGATCATGGTGCCGAGTTCGACAACCCGGACGCCTTTCAAAATCTCGGTCAACTACCGCCCTCCCCGTTTCGGCCCATCACTTCGGCCTATCGCCGGTGAGCGCCATAATTTTATTGAACTTGGCGAAATTGGCGGTCAGGAAATTGCCGAATTCCTGCTGCGTACCACCGCCAAGGATCGCTCCGGTTTTCCCGATCTGATCGCGAATGTCCGGCATCTGGAAAATGCGGTTGATCTCTTTGTTGAGCCGGTCAACAATTTCAGGTGGAGTGCCCTTTGGTGCGGCAAGGCCGTAGAACGTCGTAAAATCGTATTCGGGGTATCCTTGCTCGGCAATTGTCGGCAGGTCTGGCGCACTGATCAGACGCTGCGACGTGGTTACGCCCAGGGCGCGCAGGGTCCCCTGCCTGATATACTCGTCGGCCACCGAGACACCCACAAACATACCTTTGATCTGTCCGGCGATCACATCCTGCAACGCGGGCGCGACACCTTTGTATGGCACCACAAGTGCCTCCATTTTCGACATGCGATTGAACCACAGGAAGCCAATTTCATGCGGGCTTCCCGGGCCAAGCGAGCCGAAGGTAAACCAGCCGGGATGCGCATTCGAATATGCGACAAGCTCCGGCAGCGTCTTCATCGGCGCCTGTTTCGAGTTCACCGTCAAGACCAGCGGGACGTAAGCGAGCTTGATGATCGGCACGAAATCCTTCTCGGGATTGTACGAGGTTGGTACGCCGAGCACGGAATTGATCGCGAGCGAATCGAACACCATCCCGACGGTGTATCCGTCGGGTGTCGCGCTCGCCAAAGCATTGGTACCGATAACGGTCGATCCGCCCGGCCTGTTGTCGATGACGACGGCCTGACCCAGCGATTTTTCGAGTTGCGCACCGATCACACGCGCGAGCAAGTCGGTGCCGCCGCCCGGCGGATACGGCACAATCCAGTGAATTGGCCTATTCGGCCACGAAGCGGCGTTCGCAGCCATCACAAATGACCCCAGGACGAGCGCCAACAAAATCCCAAAGCGCCTCATCACTTCCTCCCGCTTTATGCCTGTGCCTTAGCGGCTCAGTCTCTATTTTCGTACACTTCGGCTTCGGTTCGCTCCCAGATTTCCAACGCGATAGGATTTCGCATTTCTTCAGCGATATGACCGACAAGTCCCACGGCACGCGAAATCACCGCAATGCCGCGACAAATTCGCCACGGGAAGCCAAGTTCGCACAACACCGCACCGATGGCGCCGGTGGCGTTGACCGGCAACGAGCGCTCCAGCCGCCGTTCGGCTTCCTTACTGATCGCTTCCAGCAGCGCGACATATCGGCCGCGAAAGCCGTTGCGTTTCGCAATGCCGAACAGGACCGGCGTGCGCGGATCCACGGGCTTGTGCAGGGGATGGCCGACGCCTGGAATTACTGCCTTTCGCGAGACATATGACTCAACGATACCGGCGGCGATCTTGAGGAGGTCGTCATCGCCGGAACTATCCTTCAGCGCTTCCTGAAGAATCTTCGCGCATTGTTCAGAACCGCCGGCGAACACGCTGCCGACGCCGCACAATCCCGCAGCAACCGCGGCCTGCAGCGCCTCCGGCGCCGCGGCGTTGATCATGCGCGTGGCAATCGCCTGCGGCGTCATGCCATGCTCGACCAGGGTGACGAGCAGCGCGTTGAACGTGTCGGCTTCCTGCGCTGTCGGCCGGCGTCCCATGATTTCAAGAAATGCCATGCCGCCGAGGTCGATTTTCCCGATCAGCTGGTTCGGCAGATCGTGGCCGCGCACGACGATCTTGTCGACCGTGCTCCAGCCCATTTGCGAGCGTATCGGCTTGCGTTCTTTCATCACATTGCTCCACGCAGGATAAGTTTGGCCAACGCTGTGCGAAGCACTTCCGTCGGCCCCTCGGTAATCATGAAACTCCGCTGATCTCGCCAGAGCTTTTCGAGCGGCAGTTCGGTTGTCAATCCAATGCCGCCGTGAAGCTGAAGACATCGATCCGCGACACGAAACCCCATTTCATCGCCATATATTTTCACCATGAACGTTTCGGCGCGGGCATCTTCGCCCGCATCGAGTTTGGCGGCGGCATCACGGACCATCAGTTTGGTGGCATGCAGTTCGGTGAAACAATCCGCCAATATCCATTGCACGCCCTGCCGTTCAGCCAGCGGCTCACCAAACGTCTTGCGTTGTCTGGCGTAGTCGAGCGCCATGTCGAGACATCGCTCGGCAACGCCGCAGGCGCGCGCGCCGTGCCTGATACGGCCCTCGTTGAGCCAGCGCTGCGCCGCGGCAAAGCCTTGCCCCTCTTCACCGACGCGATTTTCGGCGGGGACAACGACATTGTCGAACACGATCTCGCAGGGCGCATCGCCCATCATGGTCTGGTGCCTGGCCGATATCTTGACGCCCGGCAGGTCCATATCGACCAGGAAACACGAGATACCGCCGCGAGCACCTTTGGCCTGGTCAGTCACGGCCATAAGCTGGGCGAAGTCCGCTTTGTCCGCGTCGGTAATGAAGCGCTTGACGCCGTTGATGACGTAATCCGGACCCTTTCGCTCGGCGCGGGTGCGCATCGACGCCGGATCGGCTCCCGCATCCGGTTCCGTCTGCGCGAAACAGGCGACCTTTTGGCCGGCGAGCACGGGATCGAGGTAACGCAGCTTCTGCGCGCCCGTGAGCGACAGCAAAATGGGACCGGGCACCGGACCGAACAGCGAATGATCCCGCGCCGGCACCGCCGTGGTGCGGGAAATCTCGTGCCAAAACACCGCCATGCCGGAGAGCCCAAGCCCCTGACCGCCCAATTCCTCGGGCACGGCCAGTAGCCAGAAACCGGCGTCCTTTGCTTTCTGTTGTATAGCCGCGCGGTCCGCAGGCGACATGGCGCGCCGCTCGAACGACATCAATTCGCGTTCGACGAAGCGGCGCAGGCTGCGCCGGAACTCGTCGAGTTCGGAAACTGACATTGCTGGTCGGGTGGACGACGCTTTCATTGTTTACGACACCTGCCGTGTCGCGTCGGACCAGAACGGCGCACGCAACACCTTCTTGTCGATCTTGCCGTTGAACAGACGCGGCAAAGCTTCGACGAAATCGATACTCCTGGGCTTCTTGTAGCTGGCGATATTGGCACGGCAGTGCGCGATCAGGTCGTCCGCGCTTACCGCGTCGCGCGTGACCACGAAGGCCTTGACCGCCTCGCCCCATTCAGCGTCGGGAACGCCGATAACGGCGGCTTCCGCCACCGCGGCATGCGAGCGCAGCGCCTCCTCTACCTCCCAGGAATAGATATTCTCGCCGCCGGAGATGATCATGTCCTTCTTGCGATCGACAACAAAGACAAAGCGATCGCTATCGAACTTCCCGAGATCGCCGGTGTAGAACCAGCCGTCGCGCAAGGCATTCGAGGTCGCAATGTTGTTGTTCCAGTAGCCGTTCATGACGCCGGGACCCTGCACCAGAATCTCACCGATCTCGCCGACGTCGACATCGCTGTCGTCCGGACGAACAATACGGATTTTGCATGTGAGGAACGGCTGGCCGGCGGAGCCGAGCCGGCAGACCTCGGCGTCGCTTCCCGACAAGATGTGCTGCTCGGGCGTCAGCAGCGTCGCCACAATGTTTTCGGTCATGCCGTAGACTTGCGTCAGGATCGGCCCGAAGGCCGCGATTGCACGCTGCAGCGTCGGCACCGGCATCGGCGCAGAGGCATAGTGGATCGTCCGCAACGTGCTCTTGTCAACGGCATTCAGTTCAGGGCTATCCAGCAGGCGTTGCACCATGATCGGCGCGAGATGCGCGCTGCTCACCCGCTCTTTTTCGATCGAGCGGAGAATGGTGCTGGCGTCGAAGGCGGCGTAAAGCACGATGGTCGCACCGACTATGGTGTAGGACAGCTGCTCAATACGGCCCCCGATATGGAACATCGGCATCACGATCAACATCCTGTCGGAGCAGCGCGCGCCGCCTTCGTGCGAGATGCAGCGCGCGGATTCCGCCACAGCCCGATGGCTCAACATGACGCCCTTCGGCTTGCCGGTGGTGCCGCTGGTGTAGATCAGATAGGCGACGTCGCTGTCGCGGATCGGCACTTGTGGCGGCGTGTCCGGCGCCGATTGGAGTAGCTCCTCATAGGCGGCCACGCCGTCCCGCGAGCCTTCGATGCAGATAATGCGGCGCAAGCCCGGCAGCGCCGCGATCAGTTCTTCCGCCAGACCCCTGAATTGCTCGTGGAAGATCAACGCCACAGGTTCGCAGTCGTGCACAATCTGAATCAGCTCCCGCGACGACAACCGATGGTTCATATTGACGATGATAAGGTTCGCGCTCTCGCAGGCTCCGAACACCTCAAGATACTCGCAGCAATTGGGCGCCAGCATCGCCACGCGTTCCTGCGGCCGCAGACCCAATCCGATCAAGGCATTGGCCAAACGGAAGCTGCGCGCAGCCATTTCCCGATGGCTGACGCGGCGATCGTTGAAGACCAGCGCTTCCTTATTCGGATAAAGCAGCGCATTGCGTATCGTGATGTCACGTAGGTTCATGCCGGTCCCCATGCTGTCTTCTTTTAATGACCGAGATTGCAGCCACTTTGCTCTAGCGTCAGGAAGGCCTGCTTGCCCGGCAAGGTAGAGACCAGCTTGTAAAAATCCCACGGATATTTCGACGCCTCCGGCGACTTCACCTGGAAGACATAGACATCGTGGATCTTGCGGCCGTTCAACAAGATCGTGCCTTTGCCGAACAGCGGATCGTCGGTGGGCATTTCTTTCATCTTTTCGACCACCTTGCGGCCGTCGGCGGTCGACCCCACGGCCGCAACTGCCTTGAGATAATGCAGCGTCGCGCCATAGACGCCGGCCTGCATCATGGTCGGATAACGGCCACCATTGCGTTCGGACCACCGCTTGCTCCAGGCCCGCGTCTCGGGCGTGCGGTCCCAGTAGAAGGTCTCGGTCACGTAGAGATCCTGCGCGGCATTCAGCCCCAACGCCTTGATGTCGGTGATCATGGTCGAAAGACCAACCACGATCTGTCCGCCCTTCTGAATGCCGAATTCCTGGGCCTGTTTGATCGCGTTGGCGGTGTCATTGCCGCCGTTGGCGAGTGCGATGACGTTGGCCTTCGACGCCTGCGCTTGCAGCAGAAACGACGAGAAGTCAGAGCTGTTGATCGGATGACGCACCGAGCCGACTATTTCGCCGCCATTGGCGAGCACGACCTTGCTGGTCTCGTCGCGCAAATTATATCCGAAAGTATAGTCGGCAGTCAGGAAGAACCACTTGCGGTTTCCCGCCTTCACCAGCGCGGTGCCGATAGCACTCGATTGCGACCATGTGTCATAGGTCCACTGCACGGTATTTGGCGAACAGGCGCTGCCGGTCAACGTGGTGGTGCCGCCGGCCGAGACCAGGATGGTCTTGTTCTTCTCGCGGGCAATTTCGTTGACGGCCAGGGCAACGGCAGAATTGCCGAGGTCGGCGATGGCGTCGACGCCTTCGAGATCGAACCATTTCCTGGCGATGCCGGCGCCGACGTCCGGCCGGTTCTGGTGATCCGCAGCGATGATAGCAATCGGCATGCCGGCTGCCTTGCCGCCGAAGTCTTCCGCGGCCATGCGCGCGGCATCGGTCGACCCGGTACCGGTGCTGTCAGCGAAGACGCCGGACTGGTCATTCAGAATCCCGATCTTGACGACGCCGTCACCGGCATAAGCGCTGTCGCAAGCGATCAACGGCGATAGCACAGCTGCCGCCAGGAACCAGGCCGAACGCATGACTTTCCTCCTTGCTTTTTATTTGTTGTATCGTATCGAGACGTTTCGCCGTGACTCTCGGCGACTTCTAGCGCCGTGCAATGTTTCCTGCCCTCGAAGGATGTTCGTGTGTGAACGTCGCAAGGATGCCAAGCCGATGACCTTGCCAAAGCTGATGGTATCCCCGGTCGCGCGCGGCACCGTCACGGTGACGCTGAACCGTCCCGATAAGGGCAACGCGCTGGATCGTGAAACGCTCGCGCTGCTGATCGCAGCGCTTGATCGACTGAACGCCGACGCCTCGGTTCGGATCATTGTTCTGCGCGGAGAAGGCAAGCATTTCTGCAGCGGTGCGGATGTCAGCGCCGATCTGGCGGGAGGCGCAAAGGCAGGCATTCGCGACGATGCCTCGATCGACAACACCTGCCATCGGCTGAATTCGTTCTCCAAACCCACTATCGCTATCGTGCAAGGCGCCTGCATCGGCGGCGGCCTCGGTCTCGCGTGCGCGTGCGACGTGGTTTTGGCGACGCCGGATGCGTTCTTCGCCATTCCCGAGGTGCGGCTGGGATTCCCGCCGGCCGCGCTGATGCCGATCTTCCTGGCCGCTTTTGGCACGCGATTCATGCGACGCTATCTGCTCGCCGGCGATCGCTTCGGTGCCGAACAGGCCGAGATTGCCGGCTTGGTTCATGGCATTCACGCCGCGGCGCAGATGGATGTTGCACTCGACAAGATCACGACCGCATTCCTCGGTGCCGCCCCCGGCGCCGTTGCCAATGCGAAAGCCCTGATGCTCAAGCTTTCCGCGGGCGACACAGAAGACCTCCACGGCCTCCACGCACGCTGGATTGCGAGCGAGGAAGCCCGTGAAGGCATCGCGAGTTTCAAGGAAAAGCGGCATCCGAATTGGCACCTCTCCGACAGCGCGTAAGTGCGTCATCAACCCGGATGGGTCTCGAGCCCCGGTTTATACTTGCCGTCGATGAAGTCCTTGATCCCTTCCTTGCGGAAGGCATCTCCCTGCCGTTGCACCAGTTCCAGTTCCTTCGCCATCGAGTAATTCATGGCAGCCTCCCACGTCATCTCGAGGGAGAAATGATAGCCATCCTTGGTTGCACGTAGGGCGTGAGCGTCTTTGCCGGCGATCTTGCGCGCGATCGCCATGGTTTCCTCAACCAGTTTTTCCTTCGGAAACGCCTTGTTGATGAAGCCGATGCGCGCCGCCTCGACGCCATCGAAACTGTCGCCCGACATGCCGTAATAAAGCGCGTCGCGCGGGCGCAGCAGATTGGCGAGCGATTTCGACACGCAGCCGCCCGGGAACAGCTTGAAGTTGATCTCCGACAGACCGAAGGTGGCGTCTTCCGCCGCAAAAGCGAGATCGCAGCCTTCGACAATCGAGAAGGCGCCGCCGAAGCAGAAACCGTTGACCATCGCTATCACCGGCTTCGGATAATAACGCAGCGTGCGGCCACGCCATTCCACCGCCATCCTCCATACCGCCTCATATTCAGCTGGCTTGTCCTTCAGAGCGACGAAGAACTCCTTCAGGTCCATGCCGGCGCAGAACACGTCGCCGGCACCGGTGATGACGATTACCCTTGCGGCGTCGTCGCTGCGCAATTCCTCAAGCACCGCAGTCATGTCGCGGTGCAACGCAGGGTTCATCGCGTTACGCTTGGTCGGGCGGTTGAGCGATATGACGGCAACGCCATCGGATTTCTTGATCAGAAGCGTCTCATAGGTGGTCATGCGAAATCTCCAGTGAATTCGCGGCGAACCATGAGCGGTTGGCATTATTTGTCAAATCGCTATTCCGGATATATCTTATTACTATGGTGAATATTAGAAAACTCGACCTCAATCTCTTCATCGTCCTGGAGGCTCTGATCCGCGAACATAGCGTGACGCGCGCGGCCGCCCGGCTGGGTCTGTCGCAGCCGGCGGTCAGCGCCGCGCTGAAACGGTTGCGCCAGCAGCTTGGCGATCCACTCCTGGTACGCACCCGTGGTGGAATGTTGCCGACACCGCGCGCCCAGCAGATTTTTGTATCGCTCGGTCATTCACTGGATTCGATTCAAAACGTGCTGCATGATGGGCCCTCCTTTGCACCGGATCGCGCGCAGCGATCCTTCAACCTGATGCTCTCGGACATCGGCGAGATCGTCTATTTGCCGCGCCTGATCGAACGGTTGCGGCGCGACGCACCGGGCATCCGGTTGACGGTTCGCCGCCTGGCGCGACCGCGCGTCTCTGAAGAGTTGGCGTCCGGCCGTATCGATCTTGCTGTCGGCTGGGTCGACCGGCCCAGCGATGTGTATCGCGACGACCTGTTCATGGAGGATTTCGTCTGCATCGTACGGCCCAAGCATCCGCGGATCACCAAGCGTCTAACGCTTGCACAGTTCAGTTCGGAATGGCACCTCGTCGTCGGACGTCCGGACGCCGGGCCTGATGTATTCCTTCGCGCGACGAACGCCGCTATGGAGAAGAGTTTTAACAAGGCCGTCCGCGAGCGAAAGGTCGCCTTGCAAGTGCCGCACTTTCTGGCGGTGCCGAACATCATTGCCAATACGGATCTGTTATGCGTCGTGCCGCGACAGCTAGCTCAGGTCTATGAAGCCTTCGGCCAAATGCGGATCGTCGCGCTGCCGGTCTCATGCAACTCGTTCGCGGTATCGCAGTTCTGGCACAAACGCTTCGATGCAGATCAAGGCAATGCCTGGCTTAGAAACCTGGTCCACGACCTCTTCGCCAATAAGAGCAGGAACTGAAGAGTCCGCAGTTGCAACGCCTGTCGACCCTTAATTTCCTCGTTTTCTACTAATGAGGAAAACGCATCCACCTGAACATGCCCGCTCTTCCGCGGGCGAGGAATCACCCTGGCGACAAGAGCTGCAATTGAAGGGCATTATCGGGCACTGCCGGCTCGTGGTCACGCCCTTATCCAGCAAACTGATCACAGTCGGCAGCGCTAGCCCGCCAACAGCAGGCTTTTCTGCGTTTGAGGGGCGTTATCTCCAGCTTCGAGACTGCCTGGCTGGCGGCGCAGTGCTGATCGAACCAGCCTCCACGAAAATTCCCTGTTATCAGGGAATTTAACAGGGAAAATCACGATTTTAGCTCTCCAGGCGGCCATTTGAGAGCATGAAACCGCTGCACCGCAGAGACTTTTCGGACAATACCCTAAGCAACTTATCAGGGATTTTTTTCTGAAGAACAGCGAATTTTATGCGGCCAACAGGGATTTTCCGGCAAACTATCAGGCATCAATTCCTTACCTGTTTTGCGGAACTTAGCGGAGGTCGAACAGCCTCTTTCGCTCTCTTACCCGATCAGGTTTAAGCAAATTAGAAGCCTTTTATGATCGGATGGAGCCTTGAGCAATTGCGCCCGCAGGCCTGCATCCCGATGCCGCTCCTCTTTATTAAATATATTCAGAGGCTGGATGCGATCCACCGCAAGCTGTCCCGGCTCGGTTCCGTCGCGTGGTACGATCTCTCCTGGCGCTTTGCTCCGCCCGGCACGTTTCGCCAGCGTTTCGAGCAGGCCATCGCGACGATGCCCCAAGGCATTTGTCTCTACGACGCGCAAGATCGTTTGCAACTCGTCAACGAACAGTTTTGCCGCATCTACCATCAGCAGATGTCGACCTTTCGCATGGGGATGCGCTTCTATGACATCCTCGCCGACAGTTGCGCCCGCGGCAATTATCCGGGCCGCACGGTCGATGATATTTATCAGGAACGGAAGGCGCAGATAGACCGGCGCCGGCCCGATACCTTTCTCCAGGAATTAGGTGACGGCCGCTTGATTGCGATCTACCACCAACCGCTTGAGGACGGTGGATGGGTTTGCACCTATGAAGACATCACAGAACGGCGCCGTTCCAGAATCTCGCATCAAGTTCCTCGCGCAGCATGATGTCCTGACTGAGCTTCCTAACCGGCTGTTGTTCAACGAACGGCTGCTGATGGTGGAGGTCAGCTTCCCCGCGGTATCCATCGTTCATCGGGCGGCACCTAACCTGATGGCGGGAGACAAGACTGATGCAAGACAAATGGATCAAACGTCTGCGCAATACGTGGATTGTTCTGATATTTCTGATCGGGGGCATCGGGGTCATTGCGGGCTATTGGAACGACAATCACAACGACCCGGTTGTGAAGCGGTATTTGAGTTGTGTGTCCCGTGAGTGGGACGAGCGCCATTTATTCAGCAGGCCGCCTGAGCCTGTCAGTAAAGCCATTAGCGAGAAATGTACGCGGGAGGCGCGGTCTATTCCGTAGATGAAATGGGCCGATGTTGCCGACACTCGCGGCTGGGGTTAGGATCGCCAGGAGCAATTATTTTGTGGTCTCTGCGCCGTCTCGGACGGCCGTCTCCGTCTGATCGATAGAAAAATAGATCGGCACACCCTGACCATCGCGGCAGTTCAGTAATCCAGAATATGACGGTGGCGCCGACGCGACGATCCGACAATTGTCGTCCGCCATGGCCAGAGTCCCGTCTATGCCTGCGGTCTTCGGTGAAAGCTTGAGCCAGACTACGCCGGACTTTTCCTCGACGCCGTTGACACTGCACAACCCGACGTGCCGCAGCGTCACCGGGCCATTATAATTTACCCCGCTGCTGGTCAAGGTTCTGGCTAAGCGTCCCTCCATCTCCCATTCTTGCAGATAACCGATCTGACCTTTGGCCGAATAAGACTGCGCAAGCGCCGCGGAGCTGATCGAAAGTGTTGCCGCCAACACTTGAATTGGCAGCACGGTGAAGCGCCGTAAAATCATGGCAATTCTCGCATCACCCGAAAACCGTTGGCATAATAACGAACGTCTTCGTCGTATCGAAAGCGCGCCGAAGATCGGACATCCGTAGCCTTGCCGACGAAGTTGCCGCCGCGCAATACGCGCAATCGGCAATCTCCACTGGTCCAGGCCGCGCTATCCTTGGGCGCATTGCGATAATTATCGTTCCAGCAATCTTCGACCCATTCGGCCGCGTTGCCCGCGGTATCGTAGAGCCCGAAGCCATTGGGTCGGAAAGATCCGGCCGGGACGATCTTCTGACCGGTCGGACTGCCGCAGGTCTCGCACTGGGCATGGCCGGTGCCAACGTCCCGGCCCCACCAGAACGGCGTTTTGGTTCCGGCGCGCGCGGCGTATTCCCATTCGGCCTCGCTGGGCAGCCGAAATTTTTGTCCGGTTTTCTGCGACAGCCACGCCAAATAGAGCTTGGTGTCGTCCCAGCTTACATTGATCACCGGCCGGTCACCACGTCCCCAGCCATGATCGTCGGGTCGGTACTTACACGCTCCAGCATCGGCGCACTGGTCCCATTCGGCGAATGTCGCTTCGCGACGGCCAATAGCAAATGGACGGGAGATTGAGATCGTGCGCTCAGGCTTTTCGTAGGGCGTGTCACCGGAGCCCATCACGAAATCGCCAGGCGGAACAACCACGAGTTCGGGGCAATCATCGCAATCGCGAAAAATATCACCGGGTTCGACGCTCTGTTTTTGCGATACGACGACATCCTTCTGACCCTGCGGCGGTTCGGTCGCCGGATTGGTGCTAAGGCCGCGCTGCGCCATCGCCTCGGTTCCAGCGACCACGGTAAAAACCGATGTGACGCAGATCACAAATAACAAACGCAATTTCATCTAGTTTTCCCGGAGCGGATTTACCCGAAGCTCCATCAAAATGCGACGTCACCTACAATCGAGGCAGAATGCTTCATTTGGCGATAATCAGCAAGATGCCCGAAGGCCGCGCCGCAAGGGCCTGATTTCGGTTTACATTGCTCGGCAGGCGAATATCTTTTGGTGCGTTTAATGAAGTTATTTCAAGCGGGTCGTGTCCGCACCTGAAGGTGCAATTTCCAGGGAAATTTTGCGATGATACATCGAATACTTGTCTCCATCCTGGTGCCGCTCTGCGGCGTTCTGGCACTCGGCGATGCCGCCTTTGGTCAGGCTGGCGGTCCGACGTCGTCGCCCGCGGGCGCGGCTGTATATTTCGTCGGCCTGAAGGATGGCGACACGCTTCCCGCCAAGTCGACGATCCATTTTGGTCTTCGCGGCATGGGCGTCGCGCCGGCAGGTTCCGATCGTGCGAATTCGGGTCATCATCATCTCATCATCGACGCACCGACGCCGGCGCTTAACACGGAAATTCCGAACGACTTCCAGCATCTGCATTTCGGCGCGGGCCAGACCGAAACCGATATAACCCTTACGCCGGGGGAGCATACCCTGCAGTTGGTGTTCGGCGACAAGAATCACGTACCGCACTCACCGCCGATCGTGTCCGATCGCATCAAGGTCAAAGTGGTCGACCAGACGGTAGCACCCGCGCCAGCAGCGGCTGCGACTGGCACCCGAAAGCCTTCTCCGAAGGATGCCAAGGTTTATTTCATCTATCCTACCGATGGAGCTTATATTACGCCGACCCCGATCATTCGCTTCGGCCTTCTGAACATGGGCGTCGCGCCGGCGGGTTTCGACAAACCGAACACCGGACATCATCATCTGCTCGTCGATGCGGAACTTCCCCCGCTCGACCAGCCCATTCCCAGTGATTTCAACCACCTTCATTTTGGTGCCGGTCAGACCGAGGCCAAGATAACGCTGCCGCCTGGACCGCATAAGCTCCGTCTTTTGTTCGCGGATGCCAACCATGTGGCGCACGATCCGCCGGTTTATTCCGCCGTAATCAATGTCACCGTGACGGAAAGTGGCCGCCCGCCGCACCGCCCGAGGCCGCGGCGTCATCGTTCCTGGCGCGAATATTACTGAAGATGAAACCGAGAGATCTACTAGTTTGCTGCTTCTTTCTCGCGACCGGGGTGTTGTTCGCCACCGGTGCGAAGGCAGATCGTCGCGTCGCGCTGGTGATCGGAAACTCGGCCTACAAGAGTGCCTCGACACTGGCGAATACGATCAATGATTCGACTTCTATCGCGACGTTGTTCAAGTCGGCCGGTTTTGAGGTCGTGCTTTCGCGCAACGACCTCGGCGTCGTCGATTTTAAACGCGCCGTGCGAGAATTTCTGCTGACGGCGGAGAACGCCAACATTGCCGTGGTCTATTATGCCGGCCATGGCATCGAGGTTGGCGGCACGAACTATCTCATTCCGGTCGATGCCAAACTAGGCCGCGAATATGATGTAGAGGACGAAGCCGTCTCGCTTGACCGCATCATCTGGGCGCTGCAATCGGTTCGTCGATTGCGTCTGATCCTGCTCGATGCCTGCCGCGACAATCCGTTTCCTACCAAGCTTCGTTCCGCTGGGATGCGCGCTGTCGTTCAAGGTGGACTGGCAAAGATTCAGGATGTCAGCGCCGACACTCTGGTTGCCTACGCCGCGAAGGCAGGCTCGACATCATACGATGGCGATGGAGGGAATAGCCCTTACGCGACTGCACTGGTCAAGCATCTCACCGAACCCGGTCTCGATGTCCGCATTGCGCTTGGTCGCGTCCGTGACGAAGTAATCAACATGACAGGGGGCAGACAGGAGCCGTTTATCTATGGTTCTCTCGGCGGAGCGACCATTCCGCTTGTGCCGGCGCCTGCACCGAAGATGATCGAGCAGGCTGTCGTCAGGGATCCCGCCCTAGTAGGGAGGGAGCCCACCACCGCGGTTCGGCCGCCTCCTTACGTTTCGCCGCCGCAGCTCAATCCGGCCGGCAATCCATCCCCTCCGGCACCTTCTGTGCTCGCGAGAACCGAGCCCTCGAAACCGCCGCAACCAAAAACGGCAGCCGCGCCAGAGCCGCCTGACCCGGCGCTCGCCTGCAGTCGCGACGAACAGCGTTTGGCGCGGCTACGTTCCAACCCGATACCGGACGAGATTATAAGCTTCAAACGCGATCTTTCCTGCCTTCGGCTGAGTGCCCAGGTTCAACGTTTATTGGAAAGCGTTAGCGTCGAACCGCGTCCGCCAGCCGCTCCTGTTACTCCAGCTTCCAAGCCGGTAGCGCAGATTGAGCCGGCTCCGACCGAGGATCCGTGTGCGCGCGATGCCGCGCGTCTGGCTCGCCTGCGCGCCGATCCCAGCACGGATGCGATCGCCAAATTCGATCGCGAACTGGGCTGCGAGCGAATCCGGCCACAGCTCCGGCGGTTGCGTGAAAGCCTGGGCCTGTAATGCGGTCGCTAGGACGCTGCGGCGATCCGCCGCAGATTCTGTGCCAAGCGAGCTTTGGTCAAATTGGGTCAACCCGGACATCCAGTTCTACCCGGTTTGCCCCGGACAGGTCACAACACAAATCAGTTGCTCAAACGGCCATGCCGCTGGTGCCGATACCTGCTTCAATAGCCGGTTCGGCAACACCGCGGAGGCGTAGGCGGAGATGGCCGCAAGCTTATCCACGTTCATTACGCAGCAGAGCGCTGATCTGCGGCTCCGGGAATGATTAGTGGTAGGTGCCGAGCGTGGGTAGGCTCCAGATATCCCTCATCACCGGGCCGACGTGGAGCGCGGCCAGTGCGAGCTGGGGCGAAAGCGGGATGTTCATCGCGCCGCCGACGACAACATCGAGCTGCGCGTCTTCGATCAGAGCAAACTGGTCGTCGCGATCGGAATTCTTGAAATTGGTCATTGCCATCTCCTGTTGCATTTGGGGTGGGACGATTCCCGCCAACCACGATGAGGACCGTAGTCCCCTGATCGGCAGCCCGATGTGACGGACATCACGCAACAAAAATGAGCGGCGATCGCGGCTCGACCAAACGGGAACAGCTCCGGGCCGTATGTGGCACGACGTCGCATATCGAACGGTCAGCGGCTTTTCGGGCCGATGAGAATTACTCTTTTTCGGCCGGCTACAGGCGCACCTGAATGGAATTAAGAAGATTGGTCGTTGTATCGATGAATTGCAGCGCCTGCTGAGTCTTGCCGAAACCCAACGGAAAGCGCGAGCATCGGTCCGACAGCACGGCCAGCCGCTTTCTTTCTTCAGCCAGAATCGTGCTTGTCTTCTCAATCGCGAACTTGACAACGTCCCTCACCGGACTGTTGTCGTCGGCATCGGAGATCTCTTTCTCGATGGTGATGAGATATTCGTAGCTTGAAAGTTCTTCCGAGATCTGGAGCAGTTCACGCATGGTCGTGTTGACGCAATCTGCATCGCTGGCGGAGATATCCGTTCTTTTCGATGTCTGAACGAGATCGACCATCAGGCTCTGGAAAAGCGGCTTGACCGTTTCAACTCTCTTGAAATCGTTCTCGCTGAGGACTCCGCCCTCCAACTGCGCAGGAAGGAACACGATCATTGCAGCGCCCAGCAGGAACAGAGCGGTCGTCATGGAATTCCCGGCGCCCGGAAATCGTTCAGGGCGCGCCCAGGTGCGTTTGGGCGGAGCAGCTATACATCCCGCCATAAACTTCCACATCACGGCGATGTCCATTCGACCAGTCTCGAAAATCCCCCATGGAGCATAGTTCGCCGTGACAAAAACCGCTAGTGTGATCACTTCAATATTGTCCGCTGCGGGCTCACGGAAAGGATGCCCTCGCCCGTTCGATTGTTCCAGATAGCATTTTGTGTATTATTTTCCGACGACAGGAGCATGGCCGTGTGTAGCCCGCAATTTCAGCGACGGCTCGCAGCTTGCGAGGCGGTTTCCGACCAGGTGATGGACCCGCAAAAATGACCGATACCTCGCAACGGGTTTTTCGCGCTGTTGCGCTGCAACGCGCAGCATCACCCGAACAACTCGATCACCTCGTCCGCATTACCAGGCCACTCGACTGGATCATCATCTTCGTCATCGGCATAGCGCTTGTCGCCGCCGTAACCTGGGGCATCGTCGGACGCGTTCCGACCCGCGCCGCTGGCGAAGGAATTCTGATAAGCGGCGGCGGCCGCGTCGTCGAAGCGGCGTCTTCGGCCGCGGGCCGGTTGGCGACGATCAGCGTTATGGTCGGCGATCACGTCTCACAGGGGCAGCCGATCGCAGAGATCGTCCAGACCGACATTCAGCAACGTCATGCGAGCGCTGTCGAGGTGTTCCACGAAAAAGAGCGACAGCATAAAGACCTGATCGAGAAGACCGAACGGGAGCTCACATCCAAGCGTCAGAACATGGCAAAACTTGAGGCCGCGTTCAATCAAGTGATCAAGGCAACATCGCAACGAATCGATTTTCTCACGGTCGACGTCAAAAATCTCGATGACTTGCTGGCGAAGGGGCTGACGACGCGGCGGAACTTCGAGGAGCGCCGCCGGGATCTCACCGACGCCCAGCAAAGACGGGAGGATACCCAGAACGAGATTCTGAAATTGCGCTCGCAACAGAGCGATCTGGAGGCGCAGCGCGAGCGCGAAAACCAGACGTCAGAATTCGCTGTCAATGATGCGCGCCGACAGATGGACGCCGCAGCGAGTCAATTAACGCAAAATACCCAAATCATCAGCCCGATCGAAGGACGCGTGCTCGAAGTCAAGATTTCCGCCGGTGCGGTGCTGTCCGTCGGTACGCCGGTGATCGCCGTAGAGAGCGAAGGCACGAGGCTCGAAGCCCTGATCTATATTCCCGCCGAACGCGGCAAGAACGTAAAGCTGGGGATGCCTGTCCGCATCGAGCCGAGCACCGTGAAACGCGAGGAATTCGGAACTATGGTCGGCACGGTGATCGCGATCTCGGATTTCCCGATCACTCCCCAAGGCATGGCCGCAGTGCTGCACAACGACAATCTGGTCACTCGCTTCTCGAAGGAAGGTGCTGCATATGCCGCGACCGTCAGCCTCGAGCAGGATCCCGAAACGACCAGCGGATACCGTTGGGCGGTTGGAAACGGCCCCCCCGTCCGACTGACCAGCGGAACGCTGACCCGCGCAGAAATCACCACACGGCGGCAACGTCCGCTCGATCTGGTAGTCCCCCTCTTCAAGAAATTGACCGGACTTGATGGATAGCACCTCGTCGCAGCAACCGGCTCCGACGCAACTCCGGCCGCCATCAATCTGGCACCGGGTGCGCAGGATGTTTTGGCACAGGAACGTCCGGCGAACGCCCACCATTCTGCAGATGGAAGCCGTCGAGTGCGGAGCCGCTGCGTTGGCCATGGTCCTCGCATATCATGGAGCATGGATCCCGCTGGAGCAACTGCGCATCGCTTGCGGCGTTTCTCGCGACGGCAGCAAGGCAAGCAATATTGTCAGGGCGGCGCGTACATTCGGCATGGACGCCAAGGGCTTCCGGAACGAGCCCGCTTCGCTGCGCAACCTGCCGATGCCGTGCATCATCCACTGGAACTTTAATCATTTCGTGGTGCTGGAGGGCATCGACGCCGGCGATGTCTACATCAACGACCCTGCCACCGGCCGCCGGCGGATCGACATGCTGGAGCTCGATCTGGCGTTCACTGGCGTCGCCCTGACTATCCGGCCAACACCGGCCTTCCAAAAGTCCGGCAGCAAGCCGCAGGGAATGCGATTGCTGTTGCGCGAGCTGCGATCATCGAAGCTGGCAGTCGGGCTGCTGGTCGTCGTCAGCCTCGCGATGGTGGTTCCAGCTATCATCGCCGCGGGATTCTCCAAGGTCTTCATCGACAACATTCTGATACAGCACACCGATAGTTGGCTTACTCCGTTGCTGATCGGTATGGCGCTGACCGCGTTGATCCGTGCTGCACTCACGTTTCTGCGCCAATCCGTGTTGCTGCGGCTGCAAACCAAGCTATCAGTCGTCATGGTTAGCCGCTTTTTGTGGCACGTGATGACGCTGCCAATCGAATTTTTCACGCAACGCCATGCCGGCGATATCGCGACGCGCGTCGGCGCGAATGAACAAATAGGTCGCTTGCTGTCCAGCGGCATCGCTGCCAACGCACTCAACCTCACATCCATCGTATTCTTTGCCATGGCAATGGCGATTTATGACCTTCGGCTCGCCGCCATCGGCGTGGGCATGTCGCTTGTCAACGTACTGGCGCTGAAACTGATCGGAGGCCGCCGTGAAGATCTTAGCGGCAGTGTTGCACTCGAACAGGGAAAACTCGTCGGGGCTACCGTCGGTGCCGTACGCGGCATCGAAACGCTCAAGGCAAGTGGATTGGAAGACGATGCCTTCGGCCAATGGGCCGGAATCCAGGCAAAGGTGTTGAACGCCGAGCAGGAACTTGGTGCATCATCGATCTTTCTGGACATGTTCCCGACGCTGTTTTCCGGATTGACCGTGGCGGCGATCCTTGGCGCCGGTGGCCTGCGTGTCATCGAAGGATCCCTTACGTTGGGAGGCCTCGTCGCATTTCAATCGCTGATGGCGAGCTTTTCCGAACCGGTCACCGAACTCGTCAACTACATCGGCAGTCTGCAGACCGTCAAGGGCGGGCTGGAACGGCTGGAGGACGTCTACAACTATCCTCCCGGAAACCGGAATGATCACGCCGTCTCACCGGAGCGCTTTCCGGCCAAATTGGCCGGCCGCGTCGAACTCAGCGATATCAAGTTCGGCTATTCCGTACTGGAAGCTCCCTTGCTGGACGGCATTACGATCAATGTCGAACCCGGATCTCGGGTCGCTCTTGTCGGAACGTCCGGTAGCGGAAAATCCACTCTAGGCAAACTGATCTGCGGCCTTTACCGGCCATGGGCTGGCGCCATCCGCATCGATGGATGGAAGCTCGATGAGATACCGTCTCAAGTCTTCGCCAATTCGGTGACCTACGTCGACCAGGATATCTTCCTGTTCGATGGAACAGCACGGGAAAACCTCACATTGTGGGACTCGACCGTCTCCGAGAGTGACATTTTCAGTGCCTTAAAGGATGCCGCGATCCACGAGGATATCGCGACGCGCGCTGGAAATTACGATTGTTATATCAATGAGGGCGGCACGAATTTCAGCGGTGGCCAGCGACAGCGCATCGAGATTGCACGGGCATTGGTTTCCAATCCATCCATCATCGTACTTGATGAAGCGACGGGCGCGCTCGATCCGATTACCGAAAATATCATCGACGATAACCTGCGGCGCCGCGGTTGCACTTGCATCATCATCGCTCACCGCCTGAGCACGATCCGCGACTGCGACGAGATCATCGTGCTGCAGCAAGGCAATATCGTCGAGCACGGAACCCATGAACAGCTCATGTGCCTGGAAGGCGCTTACGCAAAACTCGTGGCGCAGGAATGACCGAATCTCTCCTTCAGCAGATCGAGACGATCGCGGGGCGGGAGGCCGGTGCCCTCTGTTCGATCGCCTTCGATGGCCGTCGACCGAAACTGCTCGACCATCGCGGTTATGCCTTGAAGGTCACGTCCGGGCATGTCGACATCTTCGCGGTCACAGAACACGGAAGAACTCGGCATCATCTGTTCCGCGTCGAAAATGGCGAACTCATTCTTGACCTGCAGGAGAGCTTCAAAAGGCTAGGCTCGCCAATCCAGATTGTCGCCGTGGGAAGCCCCGGCAGCAATGCCGCAGTCATGCCGCAGGCAGCCGTCAACTCCTTCGATCCTATTGCCGATTGGATCAGGCAACTCGCCCGGCTGATCACCGGGACCAACCCGAGTTGGGATATGCTCGAAGTCGCGAGCGGCGAAGCCGCCCGGATTCCACCGGGCGAGCGGCGCCGGGGGCCGGCACGCAGCATCATCTGGGTTTCGCTGGAATCCGGGACAGTCACATCGATGGGGCTGGAGCCGCAAATCACCTCAGGCGCCCCGCCGCTACCGCTTACAGCCGGAATGTGGATCGAGGCTGGACCAGAAGGGTGCAGCGCCGCCAGCAGCGAGAGCATGCCCGCGGGCAATATGCTGTGGCACGCAATTGCGCAGTTTCAACTGGGTGCAGCAAGCGGCATCCGCGACAGCCTGGCGCGCAACGTCAAGCGGGAGAAACGGCGTCTGGACTTCCGGGGCGAGTTGATGACCGCGCAAACGATGGAAGCTTTCGATCGTCTTGCCAACGTCGTCGTGCCCCGTGCCGGACAAGTCGGCATCGCGCCCGATCAAACGGATCCCCTGCTCGCCGTTTGTCGTCTAACTTCGGAAATGATCGACACTCCATTTACCGGCGCTCCTCCGTCTGCCGTCACGCAGCCGGGATTTGCCGGCGTCATCGATATCGCCCGTTCAGCGCATCTACGCGTTCGCCGGACATTGTTGCGTGGAGAATGGTGGAAAGACGATAGTGGCCCGTTGGTCGCCTGGCACGGTAGGGCGCGAAATCCGGTCGCGCTGATCCGCGGCGGGGGCCGTGGCTACCTGATGTTTGATCCCCGGACAGGAATCCAACGGCCGGTCGACCGTACCCTGGCCATGGAGTTGTCCCCGGAAGCCGCATCTTTCTATCCCGCATTGCCCGCGCGCCCGCTTCGTTTTCGGGACCTCCTGGTTTTCGCGGTTCGGCATGCGCAGGGGAATTTCCTTCGGATCGCCCTCGGCGTCATTGCGATCGGCCTGCTTTCGCTGGTGACGCCGCTGATTACGAGCGTTCTCATAAATTCGGTGATACCGCGCAGCGAACTCGACCAACTCGCGTTTTGCGCCCTCGCTTTGGCCGTCACCGCGGTAGCGGTCGCGAGTGTACAGACCATGCAAGGCCTGGCGATGCTCAGGGTCGAAGGTACGATGGACTGGAAGCTGCAGGCGGCCGTGATCGACCGGATGCTCAGGCTGCCGACCGCGCTGTTCCGTGAATACACCGTGGGCGACTTTGTCGACCGCGCGATGGGAATTGACGCCGCGCGCCGCGTGTTCACCGGGCGCGCGCTGCGCGGCATGATAAGCGGTTCGTTCGCTTTGTTCAGCATAGCTCTGCTGTTTTACTACGATCTCAAGCTCGGCCTCGTCGCGCTGGCCCTGAGCCTGCTCCGGGCCGCGGTGATTCTCACCGTCAGCGGCGCGCGGCTCTACCACGAGACGAAATATTTCAGCCTGCAGGGTAAAATCGGCGGTTTCGTCTTGCAACTGATCGCCGGCATCGGAAAATTGCGGGTCGCGGATGCGACAGCTCGCGCCCTTGCGGTGTGGACGAGGCAATTCTCTGCGCAGAAGCGGAATTTCCTTGGATCGCAACATGCCGCCAATGTCCTCGGCGTCTTCGAAGCAGCCTACCCATTGGTCGCAACCCTTATCGTCTTTGCCGCAGCGACCTACCTAAAGAGCAGGTTGCTGGTCGACATCGGCGGCTTTCTTGCTTTTTTCTCCGCGTTTGGACAATCGATGGCGTCGCTCGGCGCTTTCGCATCCGGAATCAGCGAAGCCTTGATAGCCATTCCGCACATTACTCGTCTGCGCCCCCTTATTACCGGCGCAGCTGAGATTTCGGACGACCGTAAGTCACCGGGTGAACTGACCGGAACGGTAGAACTTTCCCGCGTGACCTTTCGTTACGCCGCAGGCGGTCCGCCCGTGCTGGACAACGTTTCCCTGAGGGTCGCGCAAGGTGAATATGTCGCGATTGTTGGTCCTTCCGGCAGCGGAAAGTCCTCACTCTTCCGGCTGTTGCTCGCTTTCGAAAAACCCGAGTCGGGAACGGTCTTCCTGGACGGCAAGGCCATCGACACGCTCGATATCAGCGCAGTGCGCCGCCAGCTCGGCGTGGTCCTTCAAAACGGCAAGCTGGCGACTGGAAGCCTCTACGATAATATTTGCGGCGGCGTGCAGCTACCGCTTGAACAGGCGTGGGAGGCCGCACGCCTCGCCGGATTGGAGGAAGACATCAAGGCGATGCCGATGGGCATGAGCACCGTGATTTCTGAAGGCGTGAATACGTTATCCGGCGGCCAACGGCAGCGAATTATGATTGCACGCGCGATCGCCCGCCGCCCGCAAATCCTGCTGTTCGATGAAGCAACCAGCGCGCTCGATAACCGGTCCCAGGCGATCGTGAGCAATTCCCTCGGCAATCTCAACGTAGCCCGGCTCGTCATCGCGCATCGGCTGACTACCGTGCGTCAAGCCGACCGCATCATCGTGCTTGTTGACGGCAAGGTGGTACAGAGTGGAAGCTATGACGACCTCGCGAATGTACCGGGAACGTTTGCCTCCTTTGCCCAGCGGCAACTACTCTGACCCAAAGCGCAGTTGGCCTCAGTGCTTGACGCTGGCAAACCTGAGCCTGTTTGCTCGAGATGCTATTTTCTTGCCTCAAGCATTTGCGATTTGGCAAAACGATCATCCGCGCGGCGAAGACGACGGCAGAGCTCGCGGGCGATATTCTGCATCACCATAACATAAGCATGAACGTCAGCCTTGTAGCAGGCGTACAGCTTTTGAGCGGTCATTTCGTAAAGAACGGTCGGGGTTTCAACGACGACTGTTGCCGACCTGTTCTGCATTTCGATCAAGGTCATCTCACCGAAGAAATCGCCGGGCTCCAGACTCGCCATGCGAAATGAACGCCCGGAATCAGCTTTTTTGCTCACTCCTAATTGGCCGGAGTGAACGATAAACATCGAGCGTCCCGGGTCACCCTCCGCAACGACAGTGTCGCCGACGGAGAAGCTGCGTTCGACCAGCATCGAAATCAGGAGGTCCAAACTCGCACTCGAGAGGCCGCCAAAGAAAGGCGTGCCAAGCAAGAACGCTCTCAGTTCGGGTGAGTTGGTCGCCATGAAGAAAAGTATAGGCGCGTTGCCACAGCCGGCAAGAAGCTTGGCCATCGAGATGCGATATTATTACATCGTGAACACCTAGCGTCTTGCCGTAGCGAGAGAATTGATGCCGCGGGATCGGCCGAGCATCAGGAAGCCTGAACGCGGAGGCCAGCGAAGCTATTGCCAAACGAAAGAGGCCGCCCACTAGGGCGGCCTCTTGGTGCAACTTGCGAATGGTATTATCGCATGTGCAGACTTATGGACGGCGATGACGTCACCGGCTGGTTTGCGGCGGCAATCAAACGACCGCCCAAGCCTTGCAGGTACTTTTCGGCGGCATCGATAGCCATGTTGAGAATGCTGCCGCCATTTACGGCATCGAGTTCGCCCGAGCTCAGCTCACGCTTTTCGCGGATAGGTTTGGTCATGTCCGTCACCTTCTTTTAGGAGGGGCCAGCCCCCCCCCCCAAACAGTGGTCGCAGAAATACACCGCATGGTTTTTGTCACTCTGTGCCTGAGATCACAGAAGCTGCAGTAAACTGGGCCCTAGATCGATGGGCTCAACTTCGATAAGCAATGTCCGTGGTGGCCTTACCCGCGCGCGGCGCGTATTTATTGTTTGGAATGTCGATGTGCGCTTCATCGCCGCGACCTTACGATGCAGACCTACATACGAACTCACAAGATCGAACATTCCTGCTTCGCAATCATCGTTGAGTGCTGAAATCCGAATCGGACGAGCCGAATCGGGCGTAAAGTCGATTGAACAGCCGAATCATTTTTAACAGCGAGATTTCTGTTAAGTCAGCTTGTCCGATTACGACGACGGGAATTCCATCGATCGATATTGTTTTCGATTGCGATTTAGTAAAGCCTATAGAAACACCGATGTAGGAATCGTAGTCATCTACCCTGCCAATCAGGGCGTCAGGTGCGCGCTTCAAGCGTGATGCCGAGCCGCCCTTTTCCTTGTGTGACGTGAGTCACAGCGACGCGCCGGGGCTTTCGGCATTGTCCTGCCATCGACGGCGGAATGGTCCGCCCGATCCCAATGGGAGACACGACGATGCAGAACATGGATCAGATGAAGTTCGAAGCGATCGAGTTGACGGATGCCGACCTCGACGCGATCAACGGCGGCAACTGGCTCGGCGACATTGGCCGCTGGATCGTTGCCAGGTTGAAGGGCGACGGTGATACCCGGCGCGCGGTCGATCAGAAGTAATTTCTTTCAGGTCGTCCCCGCGCCAATCGCGGGGGCAGATCAGGATTTACCCTTGGGGTTGTGCCATCCGGCATGCATCGGCCCGCGCTGCGCACCATCGTTGCAGCCACGGCGTTGACGAAGCGTGACAGCGCGCCTTCACAACACGCTGTCACGTCGCCGGCAACTACCACTCCCGTCCGGCTAGGCGCAATGTCCGGTTGGGGTCAAAGCGAGACCTTGACCCGCCGGTGCGGCATGTCCGGTCTAACCCCACAAGCAGACCTCGTCCGGCTATTCGGTCAGGTCGGTTTAGTGCCAACAAGCGACATTCCATGCTTGGATGCTATAAAAGAGGCCGCCGATTGAGGCGGCCCTTATTTTTCTCCGTCGTTGGGCGCAAGACACCGAAGTAGGCACCCACACCCAGAACGATGACGGTGAACAGCACCGAGTAAAGGCTCATGCGTATCTACTCATGGAACGAGGATCCTAAAGCAAATTAGGACATTGCCAACTTTAGGCGCGGGCAAATATTCCCGTGCAGATCACGCTCGTTTCATACCAAACAGCCGCTGAAAGATCGTGCCACCGGTCCTTCCAAGGACGATGAAATACGCCACGACTAACACTATGCACATCAATGCCGGCCAGCCGTCGAGACCGAACATTTCTGTCGTTGTTACTCCGGTGTTGATTGTAGGCGGGTGTGCCTGATGCCCGAAAATCTTATTGAGCAGAAATCCGAAGAAGAAAAAGGCAAATAGAAAATCTAGAATACCTGCAACATTTCGTTTCCACAGGGGCTGCGGCAGATTATACTTCGCCATGGAAAGGTTCTCCCGTATAATTCTAAACTCATTGCAATTTATGTAGGCGCCCTCGATCTCAGTTTGAGTTTACGCGGGCATCTTAAATATCATCCGCAACTCAATACGTCGCGGTAGTTGCTCAGTCAGCCTGCAATACGACCATTAATTCTTTCAAGAAGTTGGCAAATGCATTGGGATCCGGCATTTCTCTTAGTCTACGCAATCTGCAATGGAGCGGCAACCGGATCGTTCGCACGTTACCGCGGGCGGTCTTTCATCCCGTGGTTCATCCTTGGAACATTCGGGTGGTTCCTGGTCATTCCCTGGCTATATTTTTCGAAGCCTCAGCTAGGCGACCGACCCTTGCCAAGAGCTGCCAAGCTCCAATCGCTTGTTGCGTTCGCTTGTTCTGGTGTCGTCTTTGCCGCCAATCTTGTTTTTGCGCCAGCAAAACTTCCAAATTGCGATTATTACACAAACATCGCCGATCTGAACAAACTTGTGTCCGACGAACGTCAAATCAACACGATTACCAATATCAAGGAAATCAGCCGTTCAGAGGACGACCTGCGATGCATAGCGACGGCCAAACTTCGAAATTCTACGGATGCCCCGATAGATTACCGCTATTACATCAACGACAAGAAGCTCCGTAGTGAAATTCACTGGAATTAAGTATTTGCGGCCGATGCGACGGCGCTTCTTAGCTCGTCAGCGCGCGACAGGGATTGAAGCGTAAGCAAGCGTCGTTGCGTGGGATGTGACGCCGGCGAAATGTGTTTAAGATAATGCTGAAATTGGTTCGGATCAGCTTATTTCGACGCAGCGTCCCGGCCTACGCGCCACATCGAAAAGGCCGCGGCAGCACAGACTGCCGTGAGTCCGGCAACTAAAATCAGGCTTGACCGAAGCCAGAAGGCGTCTGACCGCTCGCGCTCCGGGACCTCCAACAGGATGACCGGCTCCCGAATCAATGCTGGATCATATTTGATGGGCACCGTTACGCCCAAACTGCTCCGAGCGAACGCTTTTCCTGTTTTACTCTCCGCTGTTAGCAGCCTGCCGCCTTCGCCCGTCCATTCGATCAACACGGATTCGAGCCCCGTCTCCCGAACTACTCGCGCTTGGGCGTCACGGCCATGGGCAAGCACGTCGGAACGGTCCCATTGCTCACCGAAGACACCGTACACTTGGTATAGACTTATGATTAGAAGCAACGCGCCGCCGACTGCGAAGTGCCACAATCTCAGTCCACTCAGATCATTCAGCATCCATGGCCCCTCTAGACGTGGCTCGGCGTAACCGCGAGGCGTGATTCAAGAAAAGCGCCAGCGAATCGACCTGCCTACTTGCCATGTATTCCGGCACGAGAGGCATCGACAACCGAGAGGTCCGCGTGGTGGCCCGGGTCATTGAATCACCTTTCCCCGGGGTAGCGCGCACGAACTCCTGATCGCACTCGATCTCGCCAGCCTCGGGCCTCCGGCGGCTGTCCCAAACTCCATATCTGGCTCGGCCTGAAATGAAAGAGGCCGCCAACTGATGGGGCGCCCAAAGAAAAACCCCAGCTATAAGGCTGGGGCTTTTTGATTGCTGTCGGCTGGTGGAAATCAAGCCGGGGAGTGGCAACCCGGACAAACCGGACTGCCAGAGCCAGAACCCGCGCCGCCAGAGCCCGATCCGGCTTTGGAAACCATTCCCGATTCAATGGCCAGGCTCGCTGCGTCGTTGACGCCTTTGATGCCTGCAGCAACGACCGCCATCGTCCACGCTTCCGCAAGGCCAGCGCCAGCGACCATATCGAGTTCGTCGAAGCTCAGTTCGTTGTTCAGATTGGTCATGTCATATCCCCTGTCCGTTTCGGAGCAGGGTCATTCCTGCCAACCGTGATCCCAAGAGTACGCGAGACATTTCATTCTCGCTGTGACGAGCGTCACACTTCAAATGGGCCACTGCTAAAATCAAATCAGGCCACTGAGATAGTTCGGGAACATGAGTGCTGACTTGAGCTGAGGTCCGTTCCGGGTCCAGGCTGTGTGAAAACTCCGTCGATGCTATGATTCTGCTGCTGAATCGGCGGGGGGAGTGATGCAGGGTTTCGTGCAAGGGGCGGATCGTCAGCAGACGACACTGTTTCCGGAATGCCTCAATGATTGGGTGGACGAGAGCAATTCCATTCGCGCGGTCAATGTGTTCGTGGATGCGTTAGAACTCCGCGACCTCGGGTTCGATGGCGTTGATCCAGCAGCGACCGGCCGGCCAGCGTACCATCCTTCGGCGATGCTCAAGCTCTACATTTACGGCTATCTCAACCGGATCCAATCGAGCCGGCGGCTGGAGCGCGAGGCTGGCCGCAATCTCGAGGTGATGTGGCTGACCGGGCGGCTTGCGCCGGATCACAAGACCATCGCCGACTTCCGCAAGGACAATGGCCCCGCGATCAAGAAGGTTTGCGCCCAATTCGTCGAGTTGTGCCGCAAGATGGGCCTGTTGACGAAGGCCAGCGTTGCCATCGATGGCAGCAAGTTCAAGGCTGTGAACAGTCGCGACAACAACTTCACGCAAGGCAAGATCCAGCGCCGCCAGAAGCAGATCGAAGAGAGCGTGGCGCGCTACATGAGCCAACTGGACACCGCTGACCGCCGGACTGCCGCAGGAGAAGAGCCGTCGGAAACGGTGCTGCTGACCAAGACGCGGCTTAAGGAAAAGCTGGCGAAGCTTGAAGAAGAAGTGAAGCGGCTGGCCGCGATTGAAAAGGCATTGCTCGCCTCGCCCGACAAGCAGATATCGCTGACCGATCCCGATTGCCGCTCGATGGCAACGAGCGGGCGCGGCTCAGGCATGGTCGCCTACAACGTACAAAGTGCGGTCGACACCACGAACCATCTGATCGTAGCGCACGAGGTCACCAACGTCGGCACCGATAGATCGCAACTGGCGACGATGGCGCAGGCTGCGAAAGCCGCGCTGCACAGCGACTACTTGGACGTCGTTGCGGATCGGGGCTACTTTAAAGGTGAGGAAATCCTGGCATGCGAACAGGCCGGGATCGCGGTCACACTACCCAAGCCGCAAACCTCGGGGGCCAAGTCGGCAGGCCGCTTTGGGAAATCTGATTTTGTCTATTTGGCCAAGGACGATGTCTATCGCTGCCCGGCCGGCGAGAAGCTGGCGCACCACTTCATCGCTGATGAAGATGGTCAGAAAATGCGGATTTACCTGACGAAGGCGTGCCGCACATGCCCGTTCAAGGATCAGTGCACAACGTCCAACGAGCGCCGCATCAAACGCTGGGAACACGAACACGTCGTCGAGGCCGCGCAGACGCGGCTCGATCAAAATCCACAAGCCATGCGTGTGCGCCGCGAAACCGCAGAGCATCCGTTCGCCACGCTGAAGATGCGGATGGGTGCGACGCACTTTCTGATGAAGACGCTGCCGAAGGTAGCGACTGAGATGGCGCTGAACGTACTCGCCTACAACCTCACGCGCGTAATGAACATCGTCGGCATCAAGCCGCTCCTGGTGGCAATCCGGGCCTGAAGAGCTCGTGCTGTTATGCGCATCGTGTGACCGTTCACCTCGCTTAGCGTGGTCTGAGGTTCGCCCGGGTTGACTCCAGAATCGATCCAGCAAAAATATGCTCCAACCGTCGTGTCGACGCGGATCGCCCCGGTTGCGCGCAGTTTTTGGGGGAGGAAAATCGTTTTTACACGGCCTGGGTCAAAAGCAGAAATCAAAATGCGCTCTCACCTCGTCCGCTCTTGTCCCGAAAGCAGACACTCACGAACCAACTGGACTCCGTCACTAAGAGTTTGGCTTGCTCTCGCCTTATTGAGGCGCGAGCGGCAGGCCTTCGAGGATTTGAATCTTCCGGCCAGCTTGAAGGTTTCGATATTGTAAGCGAGCGTCGGGTTGCGAAGACATTATCTTCGGCGAACATATGCGACTAAAGCCCCGCGGTAGCCCAAGAAACGGCCGGCCGGAGACCTGAAACCACCGCGAGACTTTCGCGCAGTGCAGATCGAAATATGTCTCTGCGGAAAGTCTCCCCAAAACGGGAATATCGCGGGGCTAGGCTAGAGACTTTCGGCATTTTCGCTCAGAAATTGCGATTTTTCAGGACGCGGAGACGCTGTGAAAAATGCAATAATGCCTATATTCTAAGGACTTTTCATGATATAGTTGTGCACTCTCCTAAGTTGAGAGAGTGCCTGGCTGGGGCGGGAGGATTCGAACCTCCGCATGGTGGAATCAAAATCCACTGCCTTACCACTTGGCGACGCCCCAATAACCTGTCTGGAAAGCGGCGGGACGATAGCCGCGCGGATTCCCTCTGGCAACGCCGGTCTATAGGGGGAGTTGAGCCATTTCAACCGGCTAAACCAGCTATTTGCGCCATAATCCGCCCCTGAATTTTCTCCCTTTATAATAGCGGCATTTTCGACCCTCCAACCGGGGCTTCCCGACCTCAAATCGCACCGCCTCCCCTGTTCCCTGCCAGTTCGCCGCACCCACCGGGGAGTTGAGGCAATGGCGGTTTCGTGGGAAGACGGCAGCCCGCTACTCTCCTGCGTTGAAGCGAGACCACGGTCATGACCTATCGCGCACCGATCAATGACATGCTGCTGGCCCTCAACCATGGCGCCGGCCTGCAGGCCGCCCTCAAAGCCGGCCATTACGGCGATTTCGACGGCGACATCGCCGCCGCCGTGCTGGAAGAAGCCGGGCGCTTTGCCTCCGATGTGCTGGCGCCGCTGAATAAAGTCGGTGACGAACACGGCATCAAGCTCAACGCCGGCAAGGTCACCACCGCACCCGGCTGGCCCGACGCTTACAAGCGCTGGACGGCAGCCGGCTGGAACGCGGTCTCCGGTCCCGAAGCGTTCGGCGGACAAGGCCTGCCGCTCGCAGTAAACGCGGCCTGCACCGAAATCTGGAGCGCCTCGAATATTGCCTTCGGCCTCTGTCCGCTGCTGACGCTGAGCGCGATCGAGGCGCTCGACGCCCATGGCAGCGATGAGCTGAAGAAAATCTATCTCGAAAAGCTGGTGTCGGGTGAATGGCCCGGCACCATGCAGCTGACCGAGCCTCAGGCGGGATCGGACGTCGGCGCGCTGCGCACCCGCGCCGAGCGCGTTGCCGATGGCAGCTATCGCATCACCGGCACCAAGATCTTCATCACCTATGGCGATCACGACATGACCGACAATATCGTTCATTTCGTGCTGGCGAGGTTGCCCGACGCGCCGGCGGGCACCAAGGGCATTTCGCTGTTTCTGATCCCGAAATTTCTCGTCAACGCCGACGGCTCGCTCGGCGCGCGCAACGATATCTATGCCAGCGGCATCGAGCACAAGCTCGGCATGCATGCCGCGCCGACCTGCACCATGACCATGGGCGACAAGGGCGGTGCGATCGGCTACCTGATCGGCGAAGAAAATCGCGGTATGCTGTGCATGTTCACGATGATGAACCAGGCCCGGCTCGGCGTCGGTCTCGAAGGCGTCGGGATTGCCGACCGCGCCTATCAGCAGGCGCTGGCTTTTGCCCAAGAGCGCCGCCAGGGCCGCGCCGTCGGCAAAACCGGCAACGGCTCGGACCCCATCATCGTGCATCCCGACGTCAAGCGCATGCTGATGCAGATGCGTTCGATGACCGCGGCCGCGCGCACCATCTGCTACGCCACCGCCGTCGCGCTCGATATTTCCACGCGCGCCACCGATGCGAAAGTGCGCGCCGCCGCCGCCGCACGCGGCGCGCTGCTGACGCCGATCGCAAAGGCCTTCTCCACCGATATCGGCAATGAAGTGACGTCGCTCGGTGTGCAGATCCACGGCGGCATGGGTTTTATTGAGGAAACCGGCGCCGCGCAGCATTATCGCGACGCGCGCATCACTCCGATCTATGAAGGCACCAACGGCATCCAGTCGATTGATCTCGTCACCCGCAAGCTTGCGGCGAATGGCGGCGAGTCGGTATGGGCGTTGCTCGATGAATTGTCCGGCATTGTCGGCAAGGTCGAAGCCTCCAATGATCCCACTTTTGGCACCACCGGCGCCAAACTGCGCGACGCGTTGGGATCGCTCGATCGCACCAGTCGGTGGCTGCTGGAGCGCGTTGCCTCCGCACCGAACGAGGCGCTTGCAGGTGCTACGCCCTATCTGCGGCTGTTCGGCTCGACGCTCGGCGGCTGCATGCTGGCCGGCGAAGCGCTCGCGGTGCGCGATCTCGGCGAAAGCGCCGGCGATCCGCAACGCTACATCACGCTCGCGAGATTCTTCGCCGAAAACATTTCGGTGCAGGCGGGAGCGCTGGAGCGCACGGTGATGGACAGCGCCGAAGCGGTGAACGGCGCGGATGCGGTGTTGCTGGGGTAGTAGCTCCATCCGCCCAACGCTCTTCGCTCGTGGCCCTAACATCGTCATTGCGAGCGCAGCGAAGCAATCCATGTCGCCTAGAAAAGAAAGAATGGATTGCTTCGTCGCTTCGCTCCTCGCAATGACGGGAGACACAGACGGAAGACACACCTTCGCATTCCCGCGGCTCATCACGCCCGAGTCATGCCAGAAATTTCCGCCCCGCTAACATAGGGCGTGGGGAATGCCGGGTGCTCGATGCACCCGCAGCCGCGCGTGTAGTGGTGGTAAGCACGCGCGTTAGTCACCACGGTTGCACCGGAGAACCCGGCATTCCCGCACGCGATGGTGTTAACGGTTTCCTTCGTGCTCTCCCCGGTGATCGGGCTGTTTTGTCACCGTCGCCTGCGCAACTTGTTGCGCACACTTGACACCAGCGTCGAGGCGTCAGGACCACACGACTTCGCCGTCCGCTTTTGCGCCATTCGTCAAAGGCGCATCCGCGTCCACCGCATCCCGCCCCGCGTCCGTGACGATCGCGATACGCCCCTCTGTGGGACGAGACAGCGAACGTTATAAGGGTGATTTTAATTTCTGAAAATCAGAATATTTTTGCTTGAGGGACTGGACACATGGAATCACGTTGATCCTGCTAGCGAAATTAGTTTTTTCGCGCAGAGATCGTAGGGTGGGCAAAGGCGCATTTGCGCCGTGCCCACCATCTAACAATGAAAATGAGGTGGTGGGCACGCGGAGCCCGTCATCGGGCGCGCGTTCACGCGACCCGTTGGCTTTGCCCACCCCACGAAACCACTTCAGATTCACTGCCGCTGCAGTTTCGTAACCGTCTTGCTGCCGCCGGCTTCACTGACGGAAAAGCTGACCCTGTCGCCGGCGTGCAGATCCTCCAGCGAGAGGCCTTTTTGCACCTTGAACTCCTCGCCGACGCCGCGGGTATTCGCGCCGACCGTGCCGCTTTGCGTCTGCTGGATCGCGATGGTGTCATTGAGCCGGTTAATTCCGGTGATCGTTCCCGTCAGCGCTTGCTGGGCTAATGCCGCTGAGCTGAGAATGGTAAAGGCCGCAATACCAGCCGTAAGAATCCCTGCGATCTTCATGGCAGCCTCCGGGTCTATGAGCTATGCGCGATAAGCTGTTATGGCCAGATTAGTTCCTGCCAATGAACCTGTTATGTCGGGTTCCCAACGCAGTGTGAGGGAACCGCGCCAGATGATTCAGTTCCATCAGGGGTTTAATACCGGCTGTGGCATCCCCATATACTGACCATGGCCACATGGACAAAAACCTTCACGCGCGAACCGCCGAAGACAAAAGCTCAGCTTCGCGAGATGCTGACCGAGGCCGTTCGCAATACCCAGCCCGAACCGAAGCGACCGCCGCAAGCCAAGAAAGATCGCGGCTAAAGATCTTGGTTAACGGATTGCGGCTGAGCCGTTGCTGTCTTGTACAGTTGGGGTGAAGGGACCTCGGCTACCGCACCGGCTGCGACGGCGGCGATTTCACCTCTGGCAGCTGCACCGGGATGTGGGGCGACGAACTCACCACGCGCTCGCTCCCGTCGGGTTGGGCGCGGCTCCTGAGTGTCTCCAGCAGAAGCAAGAACTTCTCGGCGAGCATTGGCGAATCCCCTTCATTGGCAATTCGAATGCTTGTTGTAGCGCAGCCTGTGCGTGGGACATGTGAACGAGATCACGTGCGATACCGAAATAATCCGAGTCCGTAGGGTGGGCAAAGGCGCGTTTGCGCCGTGCCCACCATCTTCCTTCTAATTTCACACCGTAGTGGGCACGCTTCGCTTTGCCCACCCTACGGTCCTCACCCGATCGGCTTCAGGCCGGCCTCGATCGCCGCTCTTCGCAACTCCAAAAACGGCGGCAGCGCCAGTTTTTCGCCGAGCGTTTCCATCGGCTCGTCAGTCGCGAAGCCGGGGCCGTCGGTCGCGATCTCGAACAGGATGCCGTTGGGCTCACGAAAATACAGACTCTGAAAATAGAACCGGTCGATCTCGCCGGAGTTGCGGATGCCGAGTTCGGTGAGCCGTGCCGTCCAGGCATGGTATTGGGTCGCGTCCGGTGTGCGGAACGCGACGTGGTGCACGCCGCCGGCGCCCTGCCGCGCCAGCGGCAAATCCTTCTGCTCGACCACATGCAACTCGGCGGCGAGGCCGCCCTCGCCCATCGCAAACACATGCACCCGCGCGTCGGCATCCGGCGCCGCATAGTCTCGCACTTGGCGCATGTTCATCACCGCGGTCAGCACCCGCTCGGTACGCGCAAGATTATTGACGTTGAGCACGATCGGGCCGAGACCGCGGATCTGGTGCTCGGCCGGCACGGTACTCTTTTCCCATGGCGACGCGGAGCCAACCCCGCCGTCATCGACCAGCACCAGCCGCTGGCCTTCTTTGTCCTCGAACGGCAGCGTCAGCCGGCCGTCGACTTGCGTGACATCGCCGGTGTGGCCGCCGGCGTTCTTAAGGCGGTCGCGCCAGTAGCCCAGCGTTTTCTCGCCGGCGACGCGTAGTCCGGTGCGCGAGATGCTGTTGGCGCCGCGCCGTTCCGGTGGCGACGGAAAATCGAAGAAGGTCAGGTCGGTGCCGGGATTGGCTTTGCCGTCCGCGTAAAACAGATGATAGGCGCTGACATCGTCCTGGTTGACGGTCTTCTTGACCAGGCGCATGCCGAGCAAACCCGTATAGAACGCCAGATTGTCGCGCGGTTTCGCTGAAATCGCGGTCAGATGGTGGATCCCGGTCAGCTGCATCGTGTCGTCCCCACGCGTCGTTGCGTCACATTCAGGGCAGGTATACCCGGGTTTTGGGCGCTGCGGGAGATGATGTAAGCTGTCCATTGAAGACTCATTTCCCTCCCGCTTGCGAAGGCTGAGCCATGACCGGGCATTTGATCGTTACCGACGAAGACACCATGCGTCTGATCACGATGCGGCGGCCGGAGAAGAAGAACGCGCTGACCCGCGAAATGTATCGCGCGATGAGTGCGGCGATCGACAGTGCGCAGACCGATCCGGCAATCCGCTGCATTGTGATCTCGGGCGGACCGGGCGTCTTTACCGCCGGCAACGATCTTGAGGATTTTCTCAAAGACGGCACCACCAATACCGACACGCCACGCGCGTCCGACGCGGTGACGTTTCTGTATTCGCTGGCCAACAACACCAAGCCACTGATCGGCGCAGTCGACGGCATCGCGATCGGCATCGGCACCACCATGCTGTTCCATTGCGACTACGTCGTCGCGAGCGCCGCGGCGACGTTTTCGACGCCGTTCATCCATCTGGGTCTGGTGCCGGAAGGCGCCTCCAGCCTGCTGATCCCGCGCAGCATCGGACACCAGCGCGCCTTCGCCATGCTGGTGATGGGCCGTCCGGTGAGCGCCGACGAGGCCAACACGGCCGGCTTCGTCAATAAGGTGGTGGCGCATGGTCACACCGACAACGAAGCCCGCAAGGTCGCCCGCGAGCTTTGTTCGCTGCCGGCCGAGGCGGTCGCGATCTCGCGCAAGCTTCTAAAACTGCCGCCGGAAGATCTGACCCGCCGGATCGATCAGGAAAGCCATCTGTTCGGCGAGCGGATGCGCTCGACGGAAGCGATCGCCGCGTTCAAGGCGTTCTTTTCGCGGAAGCGGGGTTAGCTGCACCTCGCCCCGCGTGCGACTCCTTCACCTCTCCCCTTGTGGAAGAGGTCGAAATTCGCGCGTAGCGGGAATTTCGGGTGAGGGGTTACGCTCTATCGATAGACTTGGACCCCTCACCCCAACCTGATCTTCCCCCAAAAAAGTGGACAGGGTTAAGCTGCTTTTAGCTCCATCTCGATCGGGCTTCTATAACCGATGGCCGAGTGGCGGCGCGTGCGGTTGTAGAAGCCTTCGATGTAAGCAAAGATATCACGTTTGGCCTGCGCTCGTGTTGCATAATGCCGGTGATGAACGAGCTCCGTTTTGAGGGTGTGGAAGAAGCTTTCCATCGGCGCGTTGTCATAGCAGTCGGCCTTGCGGCTCATCGAGACCTGGAAGCCGGCCGAGCGAAGCGCGTTGCGGTAGTCGGTCGATGCGTATTGAACGCCCCGGTCGGAGTGGTGGATCAGATTGGCATCAGTCGGTCGGGTTGATGTCGCCATATTGAGGGCCGCCAAGGGCAGTTCGGTGCGCAAATGATCGTCCATCGCCCAGCCGACGATCCTGCGGCTGCAGAGGTCCATGACGGCTGCGAGATAAAGCCAGCCCTGATCGGTCTCGATATAGGTGATGTCGGCGAGCCAGATCCGGTTAGGCGCGGCGGCGATGAAGTTCCGGTCGATCAGGTTCGGGGCGATCGGGTAATCGTGACGGCTGTCGGTGGTTCGCGCTCTGCGTGGCCGCGCCATGATGGCCCTGATACCATGATGGCGCATCAACCGCTCGATGCGGCCATGGCTCACCCCGCGACCCTGGGCCGTCAACTCAACATGAATACGCGGGCTGCCATAGCGCCCGCAGGTGTCACGATGAACCCGCTTGATGTCATCGATGAGGTCACGATTGGCGGCGGACCGCTGGCTCTGCGGACGTGAGCGCCAAGCATAATAGCCGGCCGGCGAGACGGCGAGCGCACCGCACATGATCCTTATCGGGTAATCGGTGCGGTGATCTTCGATGAAGCGGAACCTCATGTCCGAACTCCAGCAAAGATCGCGATCGACTTTTTTAAAATGTCGCGCTCCATCCGCAGCCGCTCGTTCTCCTGCTGCAAACGGGCGATCTCCGCAGCCTGGTCTGCCGACGGCAGCACCGCTTGCTGTGTGGGGAGCCGCGGCGCTGCCGTCGGCCCGCGCCCCATGCGCTCGACCCAGCGCCGTAATACCGAATCACGCAGCCCAAGCTCCTTGGCTACCGAACCGATCGATCGACCGCTCGAAGCCACCAGATCAACAGCTTGCTGCTTATAGTCGTCCGTAAACGACCGACGTGGACGTCCTTCCATCCGACACCTCCTGGCTCTGAGAGCCTACTACAGGTGTCCACCAATTCGGGGGAGGTTCACCTCACCCCACCCTCTCCCCGCAAGCGGGGCGAGGGAGCTAACCGCCGCGTCGTCTCGTCGGCTAATTCACCCTTGCAATCCGATCCGGCTTCACCGGCGCGATCGGCCCGCTGGCCTTGAAATAGTTGTACAGCGCGTCCGCGTCGTAGACGCCGACCTGCTGCGCGGTGCCGTCTTTCAGCGCGGTAAACCCGTCGCCGCCGACCGACAGATAGTTATTGACCGTCACGCGGTAGCTCGCGGCGGGATCGATGCGCGCGCCGTTCAGTGACATCCTGTCAGCGATGACGCGCTCGCCATAGGGCTTGGCGCCGTCCCAGACATAGGCAAACCCCTTCGAGACTTGCAGGATCCGCGGCCGCTTCGGATCGAGCCATTGCTGTTCCAGCATGTTCCGGATCTGGCTGCCGGTCAGCGTCAGCGTCACCAATTGATTGCGGAACGGCTGGCTCGCGAACAGATCGGCATAGGTCACCGTGCCATCGTCTTTCTTGATGATGTCGCTGCGTACGCCGCCGGGATTGGTGAAGGCCATGACCGCGGCGCCATTGGCCGTGGAACTGGTGGCGGCCAGTTGCGCATCGGCGATGATATCGCCGAGCGCGCTCTCGCCGGCTTCATTGGGCGCGCGCGACAGCGTCTCAATGAGCGATCCCGCGCGGCGATTGGCGATCGGGGCGGCCAGCTTCTCGTAGGATTCCAGCAGCGCGGTCTGCCCGGGATCGCTGGCGTAGGTGGCGGTGCGGACAATGACGTTGTCGGCCTTGGCGCTGACGATGTCGCGCGTCGCGGGATCGAGCTTCAGGTCAATGGCCGTGACGATGGTGCCGTATTTGTCGCCTGAGGTGACCAGCCGCCCGTCGATCTCGCAGACATAGGCCTGATGGGTGTGGCCCGAGACCACGACGTCGACCGCGCGATCGAACTTTTTGACGATGTCGACGATCGCGCCCGAGATCTCCGGGCACTCATTATAATCGCCGGTGGGCCAGCCGCCCTCGTGGATCAGGACCACGATGGCCTCGACGCCGCGCGCCTTCAGTTCCGGCACCAGCGCATTCACGGTCTCGGCTTCGTCCTTGAATTCCATCCCGGCCGCGCTGACCGGCGAGATGATGCCGGGCGTGCCCTTCAAGGTCAGGCCGATGAAGGCCACCGGAATGCCGTCGAATGTCCGGATCTCGTAAGGCGGAAAGACCGTCTTGCCGGTATCGGTCGCGATGGTGGAGGCCGCGAGATAGTGAAATTTCGCGCCGAGAAACGGATGCGGGCCCTGGCATTTATCGGTGGGATGACAACCGCCATTTTGCATGCGTAGCAGCTCGTCCTTGCCCTCGTCGAATTCATGATTGCCGACGGAAGCGACTTCCAGCCCCATCATCGACAACGCCTCGATGGTCGGCTCGTCGTGAAACGTCGCCGACAGAAACGGGCTGGCGCCGATCAGGTCGCCGGCCGCGACAAAGATCGTATTTTTGTGGCCCTCGCGCAATTGCCGCACCAGCGTGGCCATGTGCTCGGCGCCGCCGGCGGGCACCACGATCTTTTTGGTCTTGTCGGCGGGATCGGCAATCCGGATACCGCCGCTCGGCGGACGCAAATTGCCGTGGAAATCGTTGATCGCGAGAATGCGGACGTCGACGGGGGCGGCTTGGGCGTGAGCGCGAGAAGCTGGGCTAAATGTAACGATTAGCACTGCGGCGGCGAAGAATAGTGAAAGCGGATGTTTCATGACTTTATTATAGAGCCTGCGCGCAACAATTTCACGAAGCTTCGTGAGCTGAGCTATCGCAACAGTGAAAGTGCGCGCCCTCTCCCCTTGTGGGAGAGGGTTG
>CAWBPE010000012.1:0-334237 GCA_963790595.1 uncultured Alphaproteobacteria bacterium
CAAGGGGGGCTCTCCACGCACCGAGCTCGCTGAGAGTCCCCCTCACCCGCCGCGCAAGAGCACGGCGACCTCTCCCCGCACGCGGGGCGAGGTGAAAGCTCCCCTCCTCTTTCCCCGGGCGTGGTGACAGCTTAAGTTACCTCCTCCTCCAAAAGCGCGCCGAACGCGCCGGGGTATCGCATGACGCTTCTTCTGACCCATCCCGCCAGCCTCGACCATCTCACCCCGCCGGGACATCCCGAACGTCCCGACCGGATTCGCGCGGTCAACGAGGTCCTCGGCCAAAAGCAATTCGATGCTCTGGTGCGAGATCAAGCGCCCGAGGGTTCGCTCGATCTGGTCACGCTGTGCCATGACGAGCACTATGTCGATGAACTCCGGCGCATCGCGCCCTCCAGCGGCCTGGTTTATCTCGACGGCGACACTTCGATGTCGCCGGGCACCTGGGAAGCTGTCATGCGCGGCGTCGGTGGCGCCGTGGCCGCGACCGATGCCGTGATGGCGGGAACGCATCATAATGCGTTCGTCGCGACCCGCCCGCCGGGCCATCATGCTGAAACCAACAAGCCGATGGGTTTTTGCTTTTTCGACCAGGCCGCGATCGCCGCGCGTCATGCCCAGCGCAAATATGGCATCGCCCGCGCCGCGGTGGTCGATTTCGACGTCCATCATGGCAATGGCACGCAAGACATTTTCTGGGCCGACCCGACCGTGATGTATTGCTCGACGCACCAGATGCCGCTGTTTCCCGGCACCGGCGCCAGCGGCGAACGCGGCGAGCACGACAACATCGTCAACGCGCCCCTCGCCTCGCAGGACGGCGGCGCCAAATTCCGCGCCGCGTTCGAGAACGTGATCCTGCCGCAGCTGAAGAAATTCAGCCCCGAACTGATCATCATCTCGGCCGGCTTCGACGCGCATCATCGTGATCCCCTGGCCTCGCTCAATTTGCAGGCGGAGGATTTCGGCTGGGTCACGCGCAAGCTGATGGACGTCGCCGACGGAGCCGCCGGTGGCCGAATTGTGTCGGTGCTCGAGGGTGGCTATGATCTGCAGGGGCTCAAAGAATCAGTCGCGGCCCACGTCACCGCGTTGATGGGGGCGTGAGCTTTCTGCAGAAAGTCTCTTCGTAAAAAGTCCCGCCACAATATGCCCGCATAAATATCTTCGAATCCGCGCCGACAAAGGGCGCATCCGGAAAAACACATAATGGCCGAAAACACCCAGGCGGACGTCAAGAAGCTGAGCTTTGAGCGCGCAATCGAAGAACTTGAATCGATCGTCAAGCGGCTGGAAGACGGCAAGGTCCCGCTGGAAGAATCCGTCACCATCTATGAGCGCGGCGAAGCCCTGAAACGGCGCTGCGAGGAATTGCTGCGCCAGGCCGAAGCGCGGGTCGACAAGATCACCACCGACGCAAGCGGCCAGGCCGTCGGGACTGAACCGCTCGACGTGCAGTGACGCCCCGGATCATCGGGCGACTATCGGGTATGCAATTGCGGGACTCTCTGCGGCGATAGTTAATCCCCGGGGACCCGCGAGGGGCGCGATTAATCGCCAAAAAGGCGTCAAACAGGCCCCACCGGCCATAGGGATGCCATCGATATTGCTACAATCGCCCTCCGGGATGTCTCATTGTGATTGAAATCCCGGGTTCCATAGCCATCATGGATACCGGTCCATAACCTCAGCGGGTTGGCTTTGGCGTCCGCTTTGGTGTAAAGCTTGCAGTTCTGTGGGCTGATGAGGGGTGCCCTTCCGCTGATTTCTATCGGTAGTAAGCGTCTCAAATAGCTTGGAAAAATGATTGGGAAGGGTGAAGTCGCCCATATGTGATGTACATCACATTGAACGATCCGGAGCCGATCTAGACTATTGAATCAGGCCTTGGAGTGCTCCTTGGCCTGCTCAGGTGGCATCCGGCGTCTGGGTTATCTTTGCGCTGAACCCGCGCAACCCATCACACGTCGGGCCGCTTTCCCGACATGCAAAATTGGAATATCGCCGTGACCACATTTAGTAAAACGCCGCTCCTCGACACCATCAAGACCCCGGAAGATCTGCGCCGGCTCAAGGTGGAACAAGTCCAGCAAGTCGCTGACGAGCTGCGCCAGGAAACCATCGATGCGGTCTCGGTGACGGGCGGCCATTTCGGCGCCGGCCTCGGCGTGGTCGAATTGACCACGGCCCTGCACTACGTGTTCGACACCCCGCGCGACCGCCTGATCTGGGACGTCGGTCATCAGGCCTATCCGCACAAGATCCTGACCGGCCGGCGCGACCGCATTCGCACGCTGCGCACCGGTGGCGGGTTGTCCGGTTTCACCAAGCGCACCGAGAGTGATTACGATCCGTTCGGCGCCGCCCACTCCTCGACCTCGATTTCCGCCGGCCTCGGCATGGCGGTGGCCCGCGACCTCTCCGGCGGCAATAATAATGTGATCGCCGTGATCGGCGACGGCGCGATGTCCGCCGGCATGGCCTATGAAGCCATGAACAATGCCGGCGCGATGAACTCCCGGCTGATCGTCATTCTCAACGACAACGACATGTCGATTGCGCCGCCGGTCGGCGCGATGTCGGCCTATCTGTCGCGGCTGTATTCCGGCAAGACCTACCGCTCGCTGCGCGACGCCGCCAAGCAGATCAACAAGCGCCTGCCGAAAGTGCTGGCTGATCGCGCCAACCGCGTCGAAGAATATTCGCGCGGCTTCATGGTCGGCGGCGGCACGCTGTTCGAGGAACTCGGCTTCTATTATGTCGGCCCGATCGACGGCCATAATCTCGACCATCTGCTGCCGGTCCTCAAGAACGTCCGCGACATGAAGGACGGCCCGATCCTGGTTCACGTCGTCACCCAAAAGGGCAAGGGCTACGGCCCGGCGGAAGCCTCCGCCGACAAGTACCATGCCGTCGTCAAATTCGACATCGCCACCGGCACCCAGGCCAAGTCCAAGCCGAATGCACCCTCGTACCAGAACGTGTTCGGCGCGAGCCTGGTCAAGGAAGCGCAGAAGGACGACAAGATCGTCGGCATCACCGCGGCGATGCCGTCGGGAACCGGCATCGACCTGTTCGCCAAGGCCTTCCCCGACCGCACCTTCGACGTCG
The DNA here is from genome assembly GCA_963790595.1 of uncultured Alphaproteobacteria bacterium. GTDB lineage: Bacteria > Pseudomonadota > Alphaproteobacteria > Rhizobiales > Xanthobacteraceae > Bradyrhizobium. Next base: position 3,112 of record CAWBPE010000012.1, read on the forward strand.
GCATTGCCGAGCAGCACGCGGTAACCTTCGCCGCGGGTCTCGCGACCGAAGGCTACAAGCCGTTCTGCGCGATCTATTCGACCTTCCTGCAGCGCGGCTACGACCAGATCGTCCACGACGTGGCGATCCAGGGCCTGCCGGTCCGCTTCGCGATCGACCGCGCCGGACTGGTCGGCGCCGACGGCGCCACCCATGCCGGCTCGTTCGACAACGCCTATCTCGGCTGCCTGCCGAATTTCGTGATCATGGCGGCCTCCGACGAGGCCGAACTGGTGCACATGGTCGCCACGCAAGTCGCGATCAACGATCGCCCGAGCGCGCTGCGCTATCCGCGCGGCGAAGGCCGCGGCGTCGAAATGCCGGAAGTCGGCATACCCTTGGAGATCGGCAAGGGCCGCATCGTCCGCGAAGGCACCAAGATCGCGCTGTTATCGTTCGGCACCCGTCTGGGCGAATGCGAGAAGGCGGCGGATGAGCTGGCCGCCCACGGCCTGTCCACCACCATTGCGGACGCGCGCTTCATGAAGCCGCTCGATCTCGACATGGTGCTGAAGCTGGCGCGCGATCATGAGGTTCTGCTCACCATCGAGGAAGGTTCGATCGGCGGGTTCGGCTCCCATGTGATGCAGACGCTGTCCGATCACGGTATGCTCGACGGCGGCTTGCGGATGCGCTCAATGGTGCTGCCCGACGTGTTCCTCGATCACGACTCGCCGAATGCGATGTACGCCCGCGCCGGCCTCGACGCCAAGGGCATCGTCGCCAAGGTGTTCGAAGCCCTCGGCAAGGACTTCAAGGCCGAAACGGTGAAGCTGGCCTAAAGCGGCCAGTCCTTGCGGCCAGTCTTGCGGCTCTTGCGGCCGCAATCTGCTCTACACGCGTATCGGATTGAACGTGGCCAATACGCCCCCTCGCAAACGCGCCGACCTGTTGCTGGTCGAGCGCGGTCTGTTTGAAAGCCGGGCGCGGGCCCAGGCTGCGATCGAGGCCGGTCTCGTCACCGCCAATGACAGACCGGTCGTCAAACCATCCGAAGGCATTCCCGCCGACGCCGTGCTGCAGGCGCAGCCGGCGCATCCCTTTGTGTCGCGCGGCGGCGTCAAGCTGACCGGCGCGCTGGAGCAATACCCGATCGATATCGAGGATCATGTCTGCCTCGATATCGGCGCATCGACCGGCGGATTTACCGAGGTTTTATTGGCCAATGGCGCCAGCGTGGTATTCGCCGTCGATGTCGGGCGCGCGCAACTGCATCCCTCGCTGCATGGCCACCCCAAAATCGTTTCCATGGAGGAGACCGACATTCGCGCCTTTGAAGGCAAGCGCCTGCCGATGCGGCCGGATATCGTCGTCATCGACGTCAGTTTCATTTCATTGAAAGCTGTGCTGCCCGTGGCCTTGTCACTCGCCGCAGCACCGATGCATCTCTTGGCATTGATCAAGCCACAATTCGAGGCGGCGCGGAAACATTCCAAGCGCGGCATTATCCGCAGCGCCGAGGTGCACCAGGAAGTCTGCGACGACATCGCGGCATTCGTGGCGGAGCTGGGCTGCACGGACATCAAGGTGTTCCCGTCATCGATCGCGGGCGGCGACGGCAATATCGAATTTTTCATCGGCGCGCGCCGTGGGTGAACGACTTCTCATCGATCATGTCGGTCATCTCGGCGACGGCATCGCCTATGCCGGCGACCAGACGGTGTACGTGCCCTACACGCTCGGCGGCGAGACCGTCGAAGTGGCGCCGGTGCCGGGCAATCATTCCGAGCGCCGCCAGCTCATCGCCGTAGAACAGGCGAGTTCCGAGCGGATCGAACCATTCTGTCTGCATTTTGGAAGCTGCGGCGGCTGCGCGATCCAGCATTGGGACGCAGATCATTATCGCAACTGGAAACGCGAATTGGTGGTCGCAACGCTGGCTCAGGCAAACATCGCCTGCGAGGTGCATCCGCTGATCGATGCCCACGGCCTCGGCCGCCGGCGGATCACGCTGCACGCCCGCAAAGATTCGCAGGATGTGCTCAAGGTCGGCTTTGCCGTCGCCAACTCGCACGACATCGTTCCGATCGATCGCTGCCCGATCCTCGATCCCGGTCTGAGCGGAGCGCTCGATGCCGCACGGGCGATCGCGGAGCTGCTGATACCGGTCGGCAAGCCGCTCGATATCCAGGTCACGGCCACCGATAATGGCCTCGATGTCGATGTCCGCGGCTCGGGGCCGCTGCCATCAGCGATGATCGCAACCCTGTCGCGGCTATCAGAGCAACGTGGACTGGCGCGGCTGACGCGCCATGGGGAGTTGGTGCTGATGCGCACCCCGCCGACGATTGCGATCGGCACCGCGCGCGTGACGCTGCCGCCGGGTTCGTTCCTGCAGGCCACCGTCGCCGGCGAAGAGGCGCTGGGGGCGCTGGTCGCCGGGCATTGCAAGCGCGCCAAACATATCGCCGATTTATTTTGCGGAGTCGGACCGTTCGCGCTGAGGCTGGCCGCGAAATCGCGGGTTTCGGCCTTCGACAGCGACGCCGGCGCGGTCATGGCGTTGCAGAAGGCGGTGACCTCGACATCAGGCCTCAAGCCGATCAAGGCGGAGGCTCGCGATCTGTTCCGCCGCCCGCTGGTACCGCAGGAACTGCGCGACATTGATACTGTCGTGTTCGATCCGCCACGCCAGGGCGCGCAGGCGCAGGCCCAGCAACTCGCCGCCAGCAAAATCCCGGTGGTGGTCGCGGTGTCCTGCAACGTCGCGACCTTCGCCCGCGACGCGCGGATTCTGATCGATGGCGGCTACACCATCGAAGGCGTGACGCCGGTCGATCAATTTCGCCATACGCCGCATGTCGAACTGGTGGCGCGGTTCAGGAGGTGACGTCCTCATCCTGAGGAGCGGCGCAGCCGCGTCCCGAAGGATGGCCGCAATCCCATGGTTCGAGACGGCGCTTCGCGCCTCCTCACCATGAGGGTTCGCCTTTATCGCCCCCAACGTTCCTGCCGTTCCTGCCAGATCTTCTCGCCGATCAAACACGACACCCGCGGCTCCCGCTCGACCACGGACTTCTCGGCGACCGGAACGACCGGGCGCTCGGGCATGCGGCCGGCGACTTCGAGCAGCAGCTTGGTGCGGATCGCTTCCTTGAATTTATCGCGGTCCTTGATCGACACCACGAAGGCGCCCGGGCCGCCGATCACGCAGTCCTCGTAGTAAAAATCCAGGTTCTCGATATCCATGGTCGAATAGGACGGCTCCTTCACCATGATCGGAAGGCCGTTGATGGTGATCCCTTTAGACAGCGCGATATCGCGCGCTACGGTCACGGGCGAACCGTCATTGTTGGCGCCATCGCCGGAGATGTCGATGACACGCCGCAGCCCGCGATATGGATTGGCTTCGAACAGCGGCATCGCGAAATAAATTGCACCCGAGATCGAGGTGCGGGAGGCGCGGCGGATCGGGGTTTTCAGGATTTCCTCGGCGACCGAGTCGGCGGTTTCCGGGCCATCGATCACCCGCCAGGGAATGACGATCTTCTGGTCGCCGGAGGCGGCCCATTCGAAATAGGTCACCGAAATCTTGCCATGCGGCATCGCTTTTAGCGCCTGCAGGAATTCCCGGGAAACGATCGCCTGCGCGTAACCTTCGCGCTGGATCGCTAGCTCGTCCATGTCCATCGAATAGGAGACGTCGACGGCGAGAACCAGTTCGACATCGACCAATGGCGCGTCGTCTTTCGCGGCCGATCGATGGCTGAGCCGGCTCTGCGGGTTAGGCGCCGCGATGCCCGCGACATCACCTCCGGCGAGCGCTCCCGCGACAAGCACCATTCCGATCGAGACATACCAGCGCATAGCGGCCCTCCCGTCGTATGACAGGATGTTGACACGCAAAGCGGCTTTCGAAAAGCTGGAACATGATTTGACGTTCACATTCCGGTTAGAGGCCGGCTTGCAGGTTAGAAGCAAGCTTGCAGGTTAGAAGCAGGCTTGCGAGTTAGAGGCGGGCTTGCAGGTTGGAAGATTAGCCGCGAGGCCGCCTCAATCTCGTTTTGAGCGAGATTTCATCAGCCATCCACCAAAGCTGACTTCAAAGAATTTTGCGGCAACGGGATTCTCGTGCGATACAGCCTGCCTCAACGAGGGGGCATCAATGTTTCGGATCTGCATCGTGTGCTGCGTTTGGCTGCTTGTCGCTTTCAACGCAGCCTTCTTAAACAGCGCCATTGTTACCAGCGCTTTGGCTGAAACGCCGGCACAGCGTGGCGATTATCTGGTCAACACCATCATGGCCTGCGGCAATTGCCACTCGCCGCGCGACGCGACCGGCAAGATGATCGCCGACAAGGCATTTTCCGGCGGGCTGACATTCGACACGCCGGCCTTTGTCGCCACCGCGCCGAACATTACCCAAGACAAGGAAACCGGCATCGGAAGCTGGAGCGATGCCGAGATCAAGCGCGCGCTGGTCGAAGGTATCCGCCCCGACCATGGTCACTTTGCCGGCGTAGCGCTGGCGGCGATCATGCCGGCCAATTTCTACAAGGCGCTGACACAAGACGACCTCACGGCCGTCGTCGCCTACCTGCGCACCGTCAAACCGGTCCACAACGAAGTCACCGACCCCATCTACAAGGCCCCGGTGCGTCGCGACCCCTACCCCGCCGCCGAAGCCGGGTTCACCAAGGCGATGTTCACTGAGCCCGTCGGACGCGGTGCCTATCTCGTCACCATCGGCCATTGCATGGAATGCCACACCGCGTGGTCGCGCGGCGTCTCGGATTTCAAAGGCGGACTCGGCCGTGGCGGCCGGGTGTTCCCGTCCCCCCGGGGGCTCCGGCTGAAGCCGTGGCAGCCACCGCGGCCAACATCACGTCAGACCGCACGGCTGGCATTGGTGCCTGGAGCGATGCGGAAGTTGCCCGTGCCATCACCCAGGGCGTCGCCCGCGATGGCCATCCGCTCAAGCCGCCAATGGCATACAAATATTATGCGGCGCTGAAGGAAACCGATCTGGCCGATATCATCGCCTATCTGCGCACGGTGCCGCCGCTGCAATGAAGCCATCGCGAAACGGATGGTTCCGCGCCGGGTTCGGAGGATGTACCATTCGAATAGTCCATCATTCGTCATTCCGGGGCATCGCGTAGCGATGAGCCCGGAATCTCGAGATTCCGGGTTCGATGCTTCGCATCGCCCCGGAATGACGGATCAACATTCGTTGGATGTCAGGAGGTGCCACACGCATGATCGACGCCGTCACCAAGCCGCGCACCAAGGTTCGGCCCAAAACCGAACGGCCGCGCCTGCACAAGGTCATCCTGGTCAATGACGACTTCACGCCCCGCGAATTCGTCGTCACCGTGCTGAAGGCGGAATTCCGCATGACCGAGGACCAGGCCCACAAGGTCATGATCACAGCGCACCAGCGCGGCGTCTGCGTGGTCGCGGTCTTCACCAAGGACGTCGCCGAGACCAAGGCGACGCGCGCCACCGACGCCGGACGGGCCAAGGGCTACCCGCTGCTGTTCACCACCGAGCCGGAAGAATAATAAAGCGTTTTCGAGCGAAGTGGATACCGGTTCGCGTGAAGAAAACGCGTCAAAAAAAGATTAGAGCCCGGTCAGAACCGATAAAGCTCTAGAGGCCCGGATCACGCCGGGACCGCGACCTCGTCCAGCAATCCATAGACGCGCTCGGCCTTTGAGAACCCCGCGATCGGAAATTCGCCGAGATCGTCCCAGCCGTCATTGCAGGCGCGCACAAAGGCGGTTGACGCCACTACCGTGCGATGGAGTCGTCCGGCGATCTTTTCCAGCCGTGCCGCCAGATTGACCGCGGGTCCGATGCAGGTGAAGTCGAGCCGGCTGCCGCCGCCGATATTGCCGTACAGAACTTTTCCGACATGCAGCGCAACCCCGAAACGAAAGCGCTCGATGGTTTCACCGACCGGAAAGTGCATGGCTTCGACGCTGGCGCGGGACTCGCGCGCGGCGGCCAGAACGTGGGTGCAAACATCTTCCGTGTCACCGGGCTGCTCGGCGATCGGAAACACCGCGAGCAAGCCGTCGCCCATGAATTTCAGCACTTCCCCGCCACGTGCCGTGATCGCGGCGACCTGGCAATCGAAGTAATTGTTGAGGATGTCGACCACGGTCTCGGCCGGCAGCCGGTCCGACAGCGCGGTAAAACCGCGCAGATCCGACAGCCAGATCGCCGCATGCATGGTTTCGGCGTGGCCGCGCCGGATCTGGCCACCGAGAATCCGCTCACCGGCGCGGTTGCCGACATAGGTATCCAGCAGGACCGAGGCCGTGCGTTGCAGGCGCGTGACTTCGATCAGCCTCGCCAGCGGCGATATCAGCGAACGAAGACCGCTCAACTGGTCATCGGTAAATCCACCCGGCTGCTTGGTGGTCCAGCTCGACGCATGAACCGACCCGTCGCTCTGAATCATCGGCAGCGCTATATAATCGGTCACCCCTTCCTCGCGCATGTCATCGAGAAAGGGAAAGCGTTTGCTCTGGGGATCGTCGATGCGGCATCTGACCTCCAGGCCCTTGTCGAATACGATGGCCAGCGGGCTGTTGAGATATTCCGGCGAATCCAGCACCTCGAAACTCGTGGTGCCCATGGTGACTTCGGCGCCGGGCCGCCAGATAAAATTGCGGCCGATGATATCGGGATGCAGGGTCCGGACGAAAATGCCGACACGCCAGAGCGGCAAACCCGCCCGGACCAGGCTCTCGCACAGATGCGACACCATCTGCGCCGACCCGGACGTCGTGCGGGCGCCGTCAATCAGCCAGTCTCTCAGATTATGCAGTTCGAGTGCGTTCATCAGGAGCACATTTGCGGCGCAAGTTGCGGGAAGGTCAAGACCGTCGCACCGGTGTTGTTTACAGATTCAATGCACAAGACGGTTTTGTTACAGACCGTGCTGATGACGTCGTTCCAGAGCGATCGGGCGAGTCCGGATAAGGGAAACTACTGGAAAGCAAGCAGGCACCATCGGATGGTCCTTCGATGGTTTGCTCAAGTAAAACGGAATTTACGCAGAGATGGCGGCGCGTTCTGTCCCGGCATCCGGCAACTCGATGACCCGACGAATGCGAAGCAATCTCGAAGACAGTCCAGGCCGGTTCAAGAAATAGCTCTTCGCCCAGAGGGGTGTGGCGATCCTCTTCGCTCATCCGCCCTGCGAGCCATCGTGCAAATTATCTGGCAGAAACGACCGCATCCGGATTCGACACGATAATCATGAAGCAGACCAGGCTTCCCGCCAGGGACCAAAATGTATCCCAGTAGAACCATGTCATGGCGGCACCGTATTCGGCGTGATTTCGTCTTCTAGCTCTCGGCGAGGCGGATCGTCTCGATGAAACCTGTCAAATAGTCCGGAACTTGATCCCCTTCGATGTCGCAGCGACACTGAATTTCCCGGGCGATATCCTTGGACACATCTTTAGTCCAATGTTCGAGCGTGTTGAAGGCGACGATACCGATGGGATCATTGAAGCGCCCTGATAAAAGGTCGGTAATGATCACTTCGATGTCCGTCCGCTCAACGGCGGTTTGAAGCCTCGAAACTTGCAGCCCCAATGCTTCCGGACCCAATGCTTCCGGACCCAATGCTTCCGGACCTGCGGCTTCCAACACCAGATAGAGGGTTTGATCGGCGCCATACGGCACGATCGACGGAATCCCAAGCATTGTTTCAACGCTCCACGGAACCGAGACTCAAGTCCCGAGCCGCAAGATTGTTCCGATTGTCGGTAGGAGTTCGTTTTCGCGTCAATGCCGCGCCGCAACATTATCGAAGCGTTTCGAGCGCAAGCGTGCACCAAATCGTGCCCAAGAGTTGTTGAAGACCAAAGGCCAATACCACACGAGCGAGTGTTCTCCTAAGATAACGCGATATAACAAAAACGTATATCGGGAGGACGGATGATGAAGCGAGTTGTTAACCTTGCTGCGGCTGTATTTGCGGCATCTGCTCTCTGTTCTGCGATTCCAGTCGCGCAAGCAGCGTCGAACAAGGTGGTGATCGGCGATATCGACGACATGTCCGGCCTCTATGCCGACGTCATCGGACAGGGCGGCGTTGAAGCTGCGAAGATGGCTATCGATGATTTCGGCGGCTCGGTGCTTGGCAACAAGATCGAGTTCATGGTCACGGACCATCAAAACAAGCCCGACATAGGCGCGCAGAAATTCCGTGAATGGGCAGATCGCGACGGACTGACCATGGTTCTCGGTGGCTCCAATACCGGCGTCAGCATTGCGATGTCGACGATCGCAAAGGAAAAAAAGACGCCGTTCTTTGCAATCGGTGCCGCAGGTGCTTCGCTCACTGGAAAGGATTGTACACCCTATACGGTGCATTATGCCTACGACACCACGGCGCTCGGTAACGGCACCGCGGCGACGATAGTCAAGAACGGTGGAAAGAACTGGTTCTTCCTGACTGCCGACTATGCGTTCGGCACCCAGTTGCAAGATGCCGCGGCCAAAGTTGTAGCGGCCAATGGGGGCAAGACGATCGGAGCCGTGCGCGTGCCTCTGTCATCGTCCGACTTCTCGAGCTTTCTTCTGCAGGCACAGGGTTCGGGCGCCCAGATTCTGGGACTTGCAAACGCCGGCAACGACTTCACAAATTCGCTGAAGGCGTTTGACGAATTCGGCCTGTCGAAGACAATGAAGCCGGCGGCGTTGCTGGCCTTCATCACCGATATTCATGCCTTGGGGCTGAAAACCGCCAAGGGACTCTATCTGACGACCGGCTGGTACTGGGACCTCAACGACAAGAGCCGCGCATTCGCCAAACGTTATTTCGAAAAAACAAAACGCGAGCCGACGATGAATCAGGCCGCCTACTACTCGGCGACCCTGACCTATTTGAACGCGGTCAAGACCGTTAACAGCACGGATCCCGACAAGGTGATGGCCGAACTGCGCAAGATCAAGATAGACGACATGTTCACCGCCAACGGCAAGATCCGCGCCGATGGGTTGATGGAACATGATATGTACGTGATGCAGGTGAAGACCCCCGAAGAATTGAAATATCCATGGGATTATTATCGCCTCGTGCAGACGATGCCGGGCGAGCAGGCCTTTGGAAAACTTGCCGACTCGACCTGCGTACTGGTCACGCATTGATCGCTTGATCCGGCGGATTCCCGGCCGGCTGACAGCCGATCGTTGATGCCGACCAAGCCCGTAGGGCGCATTAGCCCACCGGGTCCGCGCAAAGCGTGGCCCGATGACAGGCTCCGGCGCAATCCGCCAACTCGGCGGATGTGACGGCGGATTACGCTGCGCTCATCCGCCCTACTTGCTACTCGCTGCCTGTACTATTGCTTGGGATACTGGCCCGCTTTGTACAGGCCGGCGGCTTCGGCTTTCATGTTGCGATAGCAAATTGAGGCGGCGGCCTGCATGATCGGGGCGGTCACGGCCGTGTTGCCCGAGCGGATGTCGGCGATGGTCAGCTTTTCCGCGAGCGCATTCGCATAGCAGCGGCAGTTCCCCTCAAAGAGCGAGTCCGGAATATCCCTGGTCTCTTTGTTGTTGGGCTTGGTCTGCATGCAGCTTTTGGCCGTGCTTTTGATGAAGTCTTCGCGCGCCGAGCCCGTCAGGTATTGCGCGCGGCTTTGGGTGGCCGCGCACACCGCCACTGCGAAGATGATCGTGACAGCCGCCAGTGCTCGCTTCATGCCATGCGCCTTGTGACTTCTACCCGCCCACCTGCCCGCGATGGCGCAGGAAATGATCGGCCAGCACGCAGGCCATCATGGCTTCGCCGACCGGCACCGCGCGGATGCCGACGCAGGGGTCGTGGCGGCCTTTGGTCAGGATGTCGGTGTCGGCGCCCTTGCGATCCACGGTGCGGCGCGGCGAGAGGATCGACGATGTCGGCTTCACCGCGAAGCGCGCCACCACCGGCTGCCCGGTGGAAATGCCCCCCAGAATGCCGCCGGCATGATTGGAGAGGAAGCTGACGCCCTGATTGCCCATCCGCATCTCGTCGGCGTTTTCCTCGCCGGACAATTCGGCCGCGCCGAATCCCGCCCCGATCTCGACACCCTTGACCGCGTTGATGCTCATCAAGGCGGCGGCCAACTCGCCGTCGAGCTTGGCATAGATCGGCGCGCCGAGGCCCGCCGGTACGCCTTCGGCGACAATCTCGATCACCGCACCGATCGACGATCCTTTTTTACGGATGCCGTCGAGGTAGGTTTCGAAAAATGCGGCCTTGTCCTTGTCGGGACAGAAGAACGGATTGCGGGCGATCTCGTCCCAGTCCCATTTGTCGCGGTCGATCTTGTGCGGCCCCATCTGCACCAGCGCGCCGCGCACGTTCATGCCGGGCACGATCTTGCGGGCGATGGCGCCGGCGGCGACGCGCGAGGCGGTCTCGCGCGCGGACGAACGCCCGCCGCCGCGATAATCGCGCAGGCCGTATTTGGCCTCATAGGTGAAATCGGCATGGCCGGGACGAAACTTGTCCTTGATGTCGGAATAGTCCTTGGAGCGCTGATCGGTGTTCTCGATCAACAGCGCGATCGGCGTGCCCGTCGTCACCTGCTCGCCGGTTTCCGGATGCGCCATCACACCGGACAGAATCTTCACCGCATCAGCTTCCTGACGCTGGGTGGTGAAGCGCGACTGGCCGGGACGGCGGCGATCGAGATCGTGCTGGATGTCTTCATTGGTCAGTGGCAGCAGCGGCGGACAGCCATCGACCACGCAGCCGATCGCAATCCCGTGGCTTTCGCCAAAGGTCGTGACGCGGAACATATGGCCAAAGGTGTTGAAGGACATGGTGGGCTCGATCGCCGAATGTAAGTCAATTCTGACTTGTCGTAACGCGCTCCGGAAGAGGGGTCAAATGATCCACTCTCGTCATGGCCGGGCTTGTCCCGGCCATCCACGCCTTAATGTCCCGCAAGAAAGACGTGGATGCCCGGCACAAGGCCGGGCATGACGATAGATAACGCCCTTAACTATACTTCTGCAGCCCGCCGTCACGGAACACATACACCGCGCCCTGCTCGATTGTCAGCTCGGCGGCGCTGTCGGGGGTTTCAACACCCAGCGCGACCATCAGCGCCCGCGCGGTACCGCCATGGGCCACCGCGACCGTGTCCGATGTGAGCTGCGCGTACCAGTCGGTCATCCGGGCCTGCACCGCCGCATAACTCTCGCCGTCCGGCGGCGGGACGGTCCATCGGTCGCTCTGGCGCGCGGCGAAAATGGCGGGATCGGACGCCTGCATCTGGGTCAGCGTCGAGCCTTCCCAGCGGCCGTAGCCGATTTCGCGTAAGCGGTCATCGACCGCGTACTGGCTTGTCGGCAATTTCAGCACGCCGCGCACCAGTTCCATGGTCGAACGGGCGCGGCCGAGCGGGCTCGCGACGAACGCCAGCGACGCTTCGCTGCGCCCATCGCGCTCGAACAGGCCGGTCAGGATTGAGCCTGCGGCCGCGGCCTGCTTGCGGCCGAGATCGTTGAGCGGAATATCCTGCGTGCCCTGGAATCGGCCTTGCGCATTCCACTCGGTTTCACCGTGGCGAATATAATAGATGGTCGGCGCGGACATCGTACGGCAGCTATTCCTTGAACTATTCCTTGGCCGCGGAATTGCTGAGCGAGATATCCGGCGCATCGGGACGTTTCATGCCGACGACGTGATAGCCGGAATCGACGTGATGCACCTCGCCGGTGACGCCGCGCGACATATCCGACAGCAAATAGAGCGCGCTGTCGCCAACTTCTTCTGTCGTCACGGTGCGGCGCAGCGGCGTGTTGTATTCGTTCCATTTCAGGATGTAGCGGAAGTCGCCGATCCCGGACGCCGCCAAGGTCTTGATCGGTCCGGCCGAGATCGCATTGACGCGGATGTTCTTCTCGCCGAGATCAGCCGCGAGATAGCGCACGCTCGCCTCGAGCGCGGCCTTCGCGACCCCCATCACATTGTAATGCGGCATCCACTTCTCGGCGCCGTAGTAAGTCAGCGTCACGATCGAGCCGCCATCGGTCAGAAGCTTTTCGGCGCGCTGCGCGATCGCGGTCAGCGAGTAGCAGCTGATCATCATGGTCTTTGAGAAATTATCGGCTGACGTTTCGAGATAGCGGCCGTCGAGCTGGTCCTTGTCGGAGAACGCGATCGCGTGCACCACGAAATCGATCTTGCCCCATTTTTCCCTCAGCACATCGAACACCGCATCGATGGTCGCGGCATCCGTGACGTCGCAATGCCCGAGCAGAAGCCCGTCGATTTCCTTGGCCAGCGGCTCGACCCGCTTCTTCAGCGCGTCGCCCTGCCAGGTCAAAGCGATTTCCGCACCCGCCGCGTGACAGGCCTTGGCGATGCCCCAGGCGATCGAGCGGTTGTTGGCGACGCCGAGGATCACCCCGCGTTTGCCCTGCATCAGACCTGAATTTTGCGCCATCCGCTTTCCAATCGATTTGCGCTGGTATGCCACATTCAACGCTTAACGCCACCGCCGGTCTGGAGGTACACCAGCCCCCGCGGCCGGTACAGCCCCAATCAGACCCGGATTATGTCTGTTTGCGTCGTAAATCCAACAGCCGGAATAGCTGCGTCGTGCCGGTGTTAGTTGTGTGAGGTGTCAAGGTAGCCGATAGTGAATGCTATCGGGATGATTCAGGATCGCGCTGCAATGACTGCGTTTCGAGAGAGTGTTGAAGCCATGATTCCGGCGCTGCGCCGGTACGCGCGTGCGCTCACGCGCGATGCCGACGTCGCCGACGATCTGGTGCAGGATACGCTGGTGCGGGCGTTGCGTTCGGAGCGGCTGTTTCTCGGTGGTGATGTCAGAAGCTGGCTCTATACGATCCTGACCAACCTCAACAAGAACCGGCGGCGATCGCTGGCGCGGCGGCCGCAATTCATGCCGTTGCTCGACAACAATCCCGAAGCCAGCGGCACCGAAGCCGAAGGCCGCGATATTTCCCGCGCCCTGTCGACCCTGGCGGAAGAGCAGCGCGCAGTGCTGCTGTTGGTGATGCTGGAAGGATTGAGCTACCGCGAGGTCGCCGACATCCAGGCCGTGCCGATCGGCACCGTGATGTCGCGCCTCGCGCGCGCCCGCGCTCATGTCAAGGCGTCGCTCGAGGGCGAACGCCCGGTGTTGCGCCAGGTGAAATGATGACCGGCATATTAGCAAGCGATATGCCGCATATGAATTTTGGGGAAGCGATTACAAGCCGACGGTTTTTTCTCCGCTCACCTGCAAGGGCCGGCGGAGAGAACGCCGGAATGATTTCGACCGAAAGACAACGACAATGACCGAGCCCATGATTCCCGTCACCGAAGACGAACTGCACGCCTATGTCGACAATGAATTGCCGGCGGAACGCCGCGGCGATGTCGAGGCGTGGCTGGCGACGCATCCCGAAGACACCGCGCGGGTGCAGTCATGGCGCGCGATGTCGGACGCACTGCATGCGCGGTATGACTCGGTCGCCGATGAGGCGGTGCCGAAGCGGCTTGAGCTCGAACGGCTGGTGCAACGACCGCGCTCCTGGATCTACGGCGCGATTGCCGCGACGCTGGTAGCGTTTATCTGCGGCGGGGGCGCCGGTTGGGTGGCGCATGGCGTGGCCGCGTCACCGTCGCCGTTCCAGAACCTGACGCTGGATGCACTGGATGCGCATCGGCTGTATGTGGTCGAGGTGCGCCATCCGGTCGAGGTGCCCGGCGACGAGCGCGCGCATCTGCAGCTATGGCTGACCAAGCGCTGCGGCTGGGACGTCCGTGCGCCTGAACTGGACGCAACCGGCTTGAAGCTGGTCGGCGGACGGCTGTTGCCCGGCCCGACCGGGCCTGCCTCGTTCCTGATGTATGAGAACGCCTCGGGCGAACGCTTCACGCTCTATACCTCGCGCTCCGAAACCGGCACCGCGCAGATGCGCTACACCGCCGCCGAAAACTCCGGCGCGATGTACTGGTCCGAGAACGGGGTCGGTTATGTGCTGAGCGGCCCCACCGACAAGGCCCGGCTCAACCAGGTCGCCCGGCTGGTCTATGACCAGACCGAGAAGACCGGCGGTGAAGAGCCACGGATAGGGCACACCGGTCGGTGTCCCAATTCCGACATCAAGAATCTGGAATCAAGACATCGGCGCGTCTCAAAATCGCACCGGGTGTTCCCGCGAAAATAAGGGGCGTTCGATCCGCCGATCGACGCGAGCAGCCTCGATCGAGGTTTTACCGCGCTGGTCCCCCGGTCGAGGCTGCACCTTTTCGGAAGATGGATTTACTGTCTCAACTTTTTTTAGTTTTCTTCGCGAACCGGCGTCCACGGAGCCTGTCATCGGACGCGCATTCACGCAATCCGTTGGCTCGAAAACGCTATAGATCGCTGCGCGGATTATAGGGATGTCCGTCGCGCCACTTTTGCATCAACGCCTCCAGTTCGGCATCGTTCCCGTCCGGAAGCATGATCCGGATAGTGACGAACAGGTCGCCGGTGCCGCCGGCCTTCGGAAGGCCCTTGCCTTTCAGGCGAAAGGTCCGGCCGCTCGAGGTATTTTTGGGGATCGACAGCTCGACCGCGCTGCCAAGCGTCGGCACGCGAACCTTGCCACCAAGCACCGCTTCATACAGCGTGATCGGCAGATCGACCCGCAGATCGCTGCCGTCGACCTTGAAGAAAGCGTGCGGCGCAATGCTCACCGTGATCAGGAGATCGCCGGGCTTGTGGCCGGGCGCGGTCTCGCCCTGCCCCTTCAGGCGGATCTGCTGGCCGGCGGCGACGCCGGCCGGAATCTTGACGTTGAGCTCCTTGCCGTTCGGCAGCCGAACACGCTTCTCGCCGCCCTTGACCGCCTCTTGCAGCGACACCGTCATCGCGACGCTGAGATCGAGATCGAGCGCGATCGAGCCGGGGTCGAACTCAAAGGTGCCGCCTGGGCCTGGCCGGGCGCCGCGCGCCGCAGCCCCCCCGAACATGCTGTTGAGAATGTCCTCAAAACCGCCACCGCCGCCAAAGCCACCCGCACCCGCCGGTCCGGAAGGTCTGGCTCTCGAAGCCGCCACGACCGGCGCCGCGCGCGCGCGGGTCGCCGCCGCCGGGAAAGCCCTGAAAGCGGGGCTTGCCCTCGGCGTCGATTTCGCCGCGGTCGAACTGTTTGCGCTTGTCGTCGTCGCCGATGATCTCGTTGGCCGAGTTCAGCTCGGAAAAGCGCTCCGCGGATTTCGGGTCGTTCTTGTTGGCGTCGGGGTGATGCTTCTTGGCAAGCTTGCGATAGGCACTCTTGATCGCCGCAGCGCTGGCGCCCCGCGGCACCCCCAAGACCTCATAGGGGTCGCGCATCCGTCTCGTCTCCTTCAGGGAAATCTGATCTTAAACTTGGGATCTTAAATTTGGGCCTGATGGCCCGGTTCTGTTTTCATCTGGGGTGTTCGTGGCATTTTTGCAACGGGGTCCCAGCGCATGTTCCAGTTCTAACCCTGTCTCCAAACCTTAGCCTTGCTTCCAAGGTTTGAGGGTATGAATTTCCCACCGACCCTGACTGGACTGGCAGGCGGCGCCCTGCAGCCAGGTTTCCGCCCGGCCGTTGACGTAGCTGGCCAGAAAATCCCGGCAGGTTCGCCCCTCCGACGCATAGGCCTTGGCCAGCGGGGTCACCGAGCCCCGGGCGCCGGTTTCCGGATTTTCCCAAGGCTGGCTGGAATCCTTGTCGCCTTTAGTGAGCACGTCGGAAGCGGCGTTGCGTGCAAAGGCCAGATCGGTCTCGGTCGGCGTCGCCACCACGGCGCTGACCTGGGTCGCGCTGATCGAGCCCGTCACATCGCTGTCGCCCATTTTGGCGAAGGCACTCTCTTTGCTGAAAGCCCCCTCGCTACGGGACATGCTGCAGCCGCCGGAGCTCACGCCAATTAGAATCAATGTCATGACCGCACCGGCCGGGCTGATCGCCGATAGGCCAACGCCTCCCCATGCCCTATATAGGTTGAGCCTATATAGGGGCTGTAACACGCTCTGGGCCACGGGCGGGCGCAACTCGGAACTCCCTGGATGACGGACACGACCTCCATCAAACACCCGACACCCTTAACATCCGGTGATTTCACCGCCGCCGAGGAGCCATTTGCGCTGTTTGGCGACTGGTTCACCGAGGCTGCGAAGAATGAACCCAACGACCCCAACGCGATGTCGCTGGCGAGCGTCGATGCCGACGGCCTACCCGACGTGCGCATGGTGCTGATGAAGGGTTTTGACGCCCAGGGCTTCGTTTTCTACAGCCATATCGCCAGCCAAAAGGGCCGCGAACTCGCTGCCAATCCCAAGGCGGCGTTGCTGTTTCACTGGAAATCGCTGCGCCGGCAGGTGCGGATCCGTGGCAATGTGTCACCCGTAACTGAGGCAGAAGCCGACGCCTATTTCGCGACCCGCCCGAAACAGGCCCAGATCGGCGCCTGGGCCAGCCAGCAATCGCAGCCGCTGGAAAGCCGATTTGCCTTCGAACAGGCGATCGCGAAATTCGGCGCCAAATATCTGATCGGCGATGTGCCACGTCCGCCGGGCTGGAGCGGCTGGCGCATCGCCCCGCTGCGGTTCGAATTCTGGCACGACCGCCCATTCCGCCTGCACGACCGCATCGAATTCCGCCGCACGGCCCCGGATCAGCCCTGGTCCAAAACGCGGCTTTACCCGTAATGACCCGAGCAAGGACGTCCCTTCCAGAGTACCGCCAATACGCCACGGCGCACTTTGCTTCTGACCGGCGCCAGCCGCGGCATCGGCCATGCAACCGTGATCCGCTTTTCCAGCGCCGGATGGCGCGTCATTACCTGTTCGCGCCACCCCTTCCCGGAGCAATGCCCGTGGGGCGCCGGACCCGAGGATCATATCCAGGTCGACCTCGCCGATCACGCCGACACCACGCGCGCGATCTCGGAAATTCGCGAGCGGCTGGAGGGCGGCGAACTGCACGCGCTGGTCAACAATGCCGCGATCTCGCCGAAGGCGCCGGGCGGCGGACGGCTCGGCTCGGTCGATACCGATATCGACACCTGGAGCCATGTGTTCCGGGTCAATTTCTTCGCGCCGATCATGATGGCGCGCGGGCTGATCGAGGAATTGAAAGCCGCCAAGGGCTCGGTGGTCAACGTCACCTCGATCGCGGGTTCGCGCGTGCACCCGTTCGCGGGCGCTGCCTATGCGACCTCGAAGGCGGCGCTGGCCTCATTGACCCGCGAGATGGCGTCGGATTTCGGCCGCATCGGCGTGCGCGTCAACTCGATCGCACCGGGCGAGATCGACACCTCGATCCTGTCACCGGGCACCGAGAAAATCGTCGATCAGCAGATCCCGCTGCATCGCCTGGGCACTCCCGACGAAGTCGCCAAGATCATCTATGTGCTGTGCACCGAGACCAGCTCGTATGTGAACGGCGCCGAGATACATATCAACGGCGGCCAGCACGTGTAGCGAAGGTCCTCATCATGAGGAGCTTGCGAAGCAAGCGTCTCGAAGGATAGCCGCGAGTCCGATCGTTGCACCATCCTTCGAGATGCATCGCGTCGCGATGCTCCTCAGGATGAGGGCGGAAGATGTGGCGACATTTTCAAGCCCCATCAATCCGCACGGAATTTCCGCGGGCCGCTGCGCAGATCGCGCGCCTCGATATTGAAGGCGCTGGAGCACTCGTCCTCCCGCTCGCCTTCCGATAGCGCCGCGCCGCAATGCCGACAGGTCCGCGCCGACACAGCAAGTTCCCTCACTGCGGCGTGGCGGTCCTGTTGATAGCGGGCGAAGTCGATGACGTTGCGCCCTTGCGTTATGAATTTCTCAACCATTGCTGTCCTCGCGACTTGAGACAGCGTTATCGCAGAAAGCCGTCGCACAAACGTTCAGCGCAACGCTCAAATTTTAGCAGTGAAATTGAGGCAGCGGTCGCACGAGGCGCCATCGCTTTCTTAACCTTTGCGACGATGCGGCTAAATGGCTTGTCCTAAAGCCACTTCTTCCACTTGAAGATGAAGTAAGGCAGGATTGCGGCGAACAGCATCATCAAAACTGCCAGGGGATAGCCATGTTCCCATTCGAGTTCCGGCATGACCTTGAAATTCATGCCGTAGATCGAGGCGATCAGGGTTGGCGGCATCAACACCACCGCCATCACCGAAAACAGCTTGATGATATTGTTCTGCTCAAGATTGACGACGCCGAGCATCGCATCCAGCACGAAGGTGATCTTGTTGGAAAGATAAGAGGCGTGGTCGGTCAGCGACGCCACGTCGCGCTGCATGGTCTTGAGCTGCGCGCGCATCTCCTTCGACCATTTGACGCCGTCCGCCTCGGCGGTAACGAAAGTGACGAGGCGGCCGATCGAAACCAGGCTTTCCCGCACCTTCGAGGTCAGGTCACCCTTGCGCCCGATCAGGATCAGGATTTCGGAATAGCGTTTGGCGTGGCCGGTGCGCGCGGCGCCCTCGGGCTCGAAGATGGCGTGGCTGACCGTATCGACGTCGGCGCCGGCCCGCTCCAGAATGTCGGCGCAGCGGTCGATCACCGCATCGAGCAATTCCATCAATACGATCTCGCCATTGATGCCGGGGGCGGCGCCGCGCGCCAGCTTGTTCTCCACCAGCGTGAACGGCGCCGGAAGGTCATAGCGCACCGTCACCAGGCGGTGACCGGACAGGATGAACGTCACCGGCGTGATCCGCGGCGATTGGGTGTCGGCCGCGCACATCAGGCTGGCCGTCATGTAGCGCGCGCCATTCTCGATATAGAGCCGGCTGGAAATCTCGATTTCCTGCATGTCCTCGCGGGTCGGAACCGCGATGCCGGCCAGGCCTTCGACCGCGTGGTCCTCCTCCCCGGTCGGCTTGACCATGTCGATCCAGACAGCGTTTTCCGGTAACGCCTTGAGATCGACCGAGGCAGCCTTTTTCAGCGAGGAGTCGGCGGGGACAAACACTGAAAACATGGGGAACTCCGGGACTGGACGGGCGGTAACCACCCAAAGGACTTAGCTCGATTCTGGCAAGCGCTTCATGACGGGGACGTGAACCGCCGCCGATTTGCGGCAGCCCGATGGCGGCGGGGTGGCGGGGATTCGGCGGCCCAAGCTCTCCTGCCCAAAAATGGGACGAAACACCATAGAGTTGCGGCAAAAAAGACACAGCTAGCGTCCCGCATCGCGGGAGAACCGCTGGAATTATTGCCATTTTCGGCGATAATGTTATTAATGGAATCGTCGCGTGTAAGGCGCAATATGGGCGCCCGCGGACGCAGGACTTCAACCGGAAGTACATCATGTCGTCGCTGAAATTAAAACTGGGCGTTCTGGCTGCCGGCCTGCTGCTTTCGGGCTGCATGGAAACCGCCAATTACGAAGCGACCAACACCGCCGCTTTCAAGCCGCGCGACAAGGAATTGCTGGCCAAGATTCGCTACGAGAACGTGGCCGTTGCCGAAGCCTATCGCCGCGCCATTGTCGACTATCACCGCAAGGAAGCGCCCGGCTCGATCGTGGTCGATTCCGACAATCACTATCTCTACCTCGTGCAGAACGACGGCAAGGCGATCCGCTACGGCATCACGGTCGGCGAAGAAGCCATGGCGTGGTCCGGCATCGCCAAGGTCGGCAGCATGACCGAGTGGCCGCCCTGGCATCCGACCAAGAGCGAAATCGAGCGTCTCGGCGTTCCAACCTTCGTGCCACCGGGTCCCGACAATCCGATGGGTTCGCGCGCGCTCTATCTCTATTCGGGCGGCAAGGACACTCTGTTCCGTATTCACGGCACCAACCAGCCGGAATATATCGGTCAGTCGATCTCGTCCGGTTGCATCCGGATGACGAACGAGGACGTGATCGACCTGTATAACCGGGTGAAGATGGGCACCATCGTGGTGGTGTTGGAGCCGCATCATGGCGACTCGCCGTTTGCGCCGAAGGTGGCGTCGCAAGCCGACACCAATATGGGCGGCGCACGGTATCAGTAACCGTTACGGCTGATCGCCATCTGCCATTTCAAAGCGCCGGTTTTACCGGCGCTTTTTCTTTTGCCTGTTGTTTTCTAAACGTTTCGAGCAAGCCGGAACCCCCGAAACCAAAAACCCCCCCCACCCCCCCCCCCCCCCCCCCCCCCACACCCCCCCCCCCCCCCTATCTACGCTTCTTCGTTGGCGGCTTGCTGGCCGGTGGCTCGGCGCCGGCATCCGCGGCCGGATCAGCGACTGCGTCCGGTTTCACGGCGTCGGATTTGGCCGCTTCGCGCTGGGGGGCTTCGTCGGGACGCGCGGCCGGCAGCAGCGGAGGGGTCGCGGGCAGCGGATCCCAGACGTTCCACTGGCAGATTTTGTAATCATTGTGCCGCGCCATCAAATCGAGATGGATGTGATCCTCGTGATACCAGTCCGAGCCCGGCCCCAGCACGGTTGAAAACCGCCCGCACACCGAATGCAGCACGCTCTCGCGCACCTCGCGCGCCACGGTGCGATCGGTCAACGAAATCGACCGGCCGTTGGCGAGATTGAATGAGCGGACGTCGAGCGCGTTGGCGCGGCCATGTTCGGACAGCGGCGCGCCGACAACCCGGTTGCGGCCGCGGCACTCGAACGAGTCGAAATTGTCGAGATCCGTAACGATGCTGCCGAGGCTGGCCGCCAGTTGCGCAACGTCGGTGCGGACCCAGTCGGCGATCGCCGACGCCATCGGGCAGCGCAGGATCGCCGCGGGCTTGACCGTGACCCGATGCTTGTCCGGCAGCACTACAGCCTCCAGCCGAACCAAATCCACACCGCCGCAGCCGCCGGCGCCGTGGATGTCCGGAATGCTGGGAGCTATCGCAATCGCCTCTGACAACGCCAGGCGGCAGGCCGAGGGCTGAGGCGCAGCAGGCCCGGCTGTCGGTGCTGCAGGTGTGGGGGCAGGTGCAGCCTGCTCGGCCGGTTTGACCGCTTCGGCGGATGGTTGTCTGCCGTCCGCAGGCTCTTCCACGCCGGCGCCTCAGCCGGACGCGGCCTTGGCAACGGAACCGGTGTCGCGCGGGCGCTCCGGCGCGGCTTCGGCCCAAAGTCCCGAAACAGGGTGCCCCAAGGACTCTGCGGCTGAAGAGTTGCGCGCGGCGGCAGGTTCGGTTTGCCCAACCAGCATCAGCGCCACGCCCACCGCGGTAACCAGGACCGCCGCGCTGCAGCGCAAGCCGCCAGAAGGCCTATTGCGGCATGCTTTTGGCGCGCTAAAGTTCATGCCAAGCCGCGAAGATTTGCGGCAAGCGAAAGCACCTTCGGGAGGGACGTCCGTATGCGCGGATTGATGCAAGACTGGCCTTTGCTGTGTCACCGGATTATCGAGCATGCCGCATCAATCCACGGCACGCAGGAAATCGTGACGCGGTCGGTCGAAGGTCCCATCCATCGCACCAATTACGCTGAAATCCGCGATCGTGCACTGAAAGTCTCGCAACGCCTCGATCGCGACGGCATCAAGCTCGGCGACCGCGTCGCCACCATCGCGTGGAACACCTGGCGTCATCTCGAAGCCTGGTACGGCATCATGGGCATCGGCGCGATCTGCCATACCATCAACCCGCGGCTGTTCCCCGACCAGATCGCCTGGATCATCAACCACGCCGAAGACCGCGTGGTGATGACCGATATCACCTTCGTGCCGATCCTGGAAAAAATCGCCGACAAGCTTCCGAGCGTGGAGCGCTACATCGTGTTCACCGACAAGGCGCACATGCCGCAGACCACGCTGAAGAACGCGGTCGCCTATGAAGACTGGATCGCGGAGGCCGACGGCGATTTCAAGTGGAAGACCTTCGACGAAAATACCGCGGCCGCGATGTGCTACACTTCGGGCACCACGGGCGATCCCAAGGGCGTGTTGTATTCGCATCGCTCCAACGTGCTGCACGCGCTGATGGCCAATACCGGCGATTCGCTCGGCGCCAATGCCGGCGATACGATGCTGCCGGTGGTGCCGCTGTTCCATGCCAATAGCTGGGGCATCGCATTCTCCGCGCCCTCGATGGGCACCAAGCTGGTGCTGCCCGGCGCCAAGCTCGACGGCGCCTCGGTCTATGAGCTCCTGAGAACCGAAAAGGTGACGCATACCGCGGGCGTGCCGACGGTGTGGCTGATGCTGCTCAACCATATCGCCGCCAACAATCTGAAACTGCCGCATCTGCGCATGGTGGTGTGCGGCGGCTCGGCGATGCCGCGCTCGATGATCAAGGCGTTCGTCGATATGGGCGTGAAGGTGCGCCACGCCTGGGGCATGACCGAGATGAGCCCGATCGGCACGCTCGCCGCGCTCAAACCGCCCTTCACCGAACTCACCGGCGAAGCCCGCCTCGACATCCTGCAGACCCAGGGCTACCCGCCGTTCGGCGTCCAGATGAAGATCACCGACGATGCGGGCAAGGATCTGCCGTGGGACGGCAAGACCTTCGGCCGGCTTGAAGGTCTCCGGCCCTTCGGTGTCCAAAGCCTATTTCCGCGTCGATGCCAACATCCTCGACGATGACGGCTTTTTCGACACCGGCGACGTCGCGACCATCGACCGGCACGGCTACATGCGGATCACCGATCGCTCCAAGGATGTGATCAAGTCCGGCGGCGAATGGATTTCGTCGATCGATCTGGAAAATCTCGCGGTCGGCCATCCCGCGGTCGCCGAAGCCGCCGTGATCGGCATCCATCATCCCAAATGGGACGAGCGGCCGCTGTTGATCGTGCAGCTCAAGCAGGGCCAGAACGCGACGCGCGAGGACATCCTGAAATACATGGATGGCAAGATCGCCAAATGGTGGATGCCGGACGATGTCGCGTTCGTCGACGGCATTCCGCACACCGCGACCGGCAAGATCCTCAAGACCGCGTTGCGCGACCAGTTCAAGGCTTACAGTTTCCCGAACGCGGCGGCGTGAGGGGGAAGAGCGAATGGCGAGTGGCGAATAGGAAAGAAAGGGCTAAGGGGTAGTCCTTTCCTACTTCCCCTATTCGCCATTCGCCACTCACCATTCGCCCAAAATCCCTTGAATTCGCCGCAGGTCCGTGGTCTCAAACGGGCCAGTTTGAGCGCCCGGCGCATTTCGCGGGGCCAGGTTCCAACCCGGCAGAATTGAAGCGATGGCCCGCAGGTTTTCCGCTCCCTATCAGTCGGAGCCCGTGTCCGGCCTGGCGTCCTGGGCGCGCAATCTCGCGGTGTTTTCGGTGGTCGCGGTGCTGGTCTCGATCATCATCGTCCGCTTCGGCTTTCTCGAAATGAAACCGGCGCTGGCGACTTTCTTCGGCGCGCTGGCCTGCGCCGGCCTTTCCATTCTGGTCGGCCTCGCCGCCTTTGTCGCGATCTGGCAGAACGGTTCGCGCGGCATGAGCCGCATCCTGCTGGCGTTCCTGATCGACGCGGTCGTGCTCGCCTATCCGGCCTATCTCGGCCTGCAATATCGCAAGCTGCCGGCGATCCACGACATCACCACCGATCCGATCGATCCGCCGCGCTTCGAGGCGCTGGCGCGGCTGCGCACCGGCGACGGCGCCAACACCGCCGTCTATGCCGGGCTGTATTCCGCCGAACAGCAGCGGCTGGCCTATCCCGACATCGAGACGGTCGAACTCGAGGTCCCGGTGCAGCGGGCCTATGAGATCACGCTGCAACTCGTCACCAAGCGCAAATGGCTGGTGATCGACGAGCGCCCGCCGCAGCCGCCGCGCCGGATCGGCCGTATCGAGGCGGTGGCGCGCACGCCGATCATGGGATTTCGCGAGGACGTCTCGATCCGCGTCACGGCCGACGGCGACGAGATTCGCGCGTCGATATCCGCTCCTCGTCGCGCTATTTCGAGAGCGATCTCGGCAGCAACGCCGCGCGCGTCACCAAGCTGATCGACGACATCAACAGCGCCGCCGAAAACGCCAACCTCAAGCCGGCGAAGAAGCCGCAACTCCCGCCCAAGGCGCCGCCGAAGATGGTGAAGAAGTGACGTTCACGTCATTCCGGGGCGATGCGAAGCATCGAGCCCGGAATCTCGAGATTCCGGGTCTGGTCCCTCGGACCATCCCGGAATGACGGCGCTCAAGCTTCTGCCAGCCGATACCTCCCGCCGATCACCGGATCGCCATCGGTCGCAACGATCCCGCGCGCGACCAGATCTTCCAGATGCGCCAGCACGGAATAGCCGGCGGCGTTCATCAGCCGCGGGTCGATGCCGATATAGATCGCGCGCACCATGGTCGGAATATCCGCCTCGCCCTTTGCGAGGCGATGCAGGATCGAGGCCTCGCGCGCCTGGCGATGCCGGATCAGGAAGCGCACATAGCGCGGCGCTTCCGGGATTTCCGGTCCGTGGCCGGAGAAATACAAATCCTCGTCGCGCTGCGCCAGCCTTTCCAGCGAGGCCATGTAGTCGACCATCGATCCGTCCGGCGGCGCCACGATCGAGGTCGACCAGCCCATCACATGATCGCCGACGAAAATGATCTTCCGCTCCGGCCAGGCGAACGCCAGATGATTGGCGGTATGGCCCGGCGTCGCCACCGCCTCCAGCGCCCAGCCGTCGCCTTCGATGGTCTCGCCGTCGCGCACCGTGACGTCGGGCTTGAAGTCGCGGTCGGCGCCGGATTCCGGATTGTGCTTCTCGCTCTCGATAGCGCGGCCGCGACGCGCGGTGCGGCCCCTCGGCATAGACGGTGGCGCCGGTGGCGGCCTTGATCCGCGCGGTGTTCGGCGAATGGTCGCGGTGGGTGTGGGTGACCAGAATATGCGTCACGGTTTCGCCGCGCACGGCGTCCAGCAGCGCCGCCGCATGGGCTTCATCGTCGGGACCGGGATCGATGATCGCGACCTTGCCCTTGCCGACGATGTAACTCACCGTGCCGGTGAAGGTGAACGGGCTCGGATTGTTGCAGAGAATCCGCCGCACGCCGGGCCGGACTTCATCGACCACGCCGGGCTTGAGCGGAAAATCGCGGTTGAACGGGACGTCGTCGTTGTCGGCCATGGATGTCATCCATATCAACGCCGCACTCACGGACCGTCATGCCGAGGAGGCCCGAACGGGTCCGAGCGTAGCGCGGCTCATGATAAACTCCAGGCCGTCTCGAAGCATCGGGCACGGCCTGCCGCGCGGCCATCCTTCGAGACGCCCGCAAGATGCGGGCTCCTCAGGATGAGGTCGGAATGTTACGAAAACGCCTGAATGCCGGTGATGGCGCGGCCGAGGATCAGCGCATGGACGTCGTGGGCGCCTTCATAGGTGTTCACGGTTTCCAAATTCGCGGCGTGGCGCATCACGTGATATTCGATCTGGATGCCGTTGCCGCCGTGCATGTCGCGCGCCATGCGCGCGATGTCGAGCGCCTTGCCGCAATTGTTGCGCTTGACGATCGAAATCATCTCCGGCGCCATCTTGCCTTCGTCCATCAGCCGGCCGACCCGCAGCGAGGCCTGCAGGCCGAGCGCGATGTCGGTCTGCATGTCCGCGAGCTTCTTCTGCACCAGTTGCGTCGCCGCCAGCGGCCGATTGAACTGCTTGCGGTCGAGCGTGTATTGCCGCGCGCGATGCATGCAGTCTTCCGCCGCGCCCATCGCGCCCCAGGAAATGCCGTAGCGGGCGCGGTTGAGGCAGCCGAACGGGCCCTTCAGGCCGGACACGTTGGGCAACAGCGCGCTTTCCGGCACCTCCACGCCGTCCATCACGATTTCGCCGGTGACCGAGGCGCGCAGCGACAGCTTGCCGCCGATCTTCGGCGCCGAAAGGCCCTTCATGCCCTTTTCGAGGATGAAGCCGCGGATCTGGTTGTTATGCTCGGCCGATTTCGCCCACACCACGAACACGTCGGCGATCGGCGCGTTGGAAATCCACATCTTGGTGCCGGTCAGCCGGTAGCCGTCGGAGGTCTTCTCGGCGCGGGTCTTCATGCCGCCGGGATCGGAGCCGGCATCGGGCTCGGTCAGGCCGAAGCAGCCGACCCATTCGCCGGTCGCGAGCTTGGGCAGGTATTTCTTGCGCTGGTTCTCGTCGCCATAGGCATAGATCGGGTGCATCACCAGCGACGACTGCACCGAATTCATCGAGCGATAGCCGGAATCGACGCGCTCGATCTCGCGCGCCACCAGGCCATAGGCGACGTAGCTCGCATTGGCGCAGCCATATTCCTCCGGCAGCGTGATGCCGATCAGGCCGAGTTCGCCCATCTCGTTGAAGATCTCGCGATCGGTCTTTTCTTCCAGATAGGCCTTGGTGATGCGCGGCAGCAGCTTGTCCTGCGCATAGGCGCGCGCGGTGTCGCGGATCATGCGCTCGTCTTCGGTGAGTTGCTCGTCGAGCATGAACGGATCGTCCCACTGGAAATTCACCGGGGACGGCTTGTCCTTGGCCTGAGGGCGCACGCTCATGAAAATTCCTTTCGCATCATTCTATCGGTTATGGACCAAATTAAAGCGCCAAAGGCCGAAGCGCAATTGAATTGGACGGTTCTCGCTTCTCCGTCATTCCGGGGCGATGCGTAGCATCGAGCCCGGAATGACGGTGTCTAACTTTCGAACACGCCTAGCCTTCAAGCAGTTCGTTGGAGACGATCTCGATGCCGAAACCGGACAGTCCCTTGTAGTCGTGCACCGACGAGGTCAGATGGCGGATCGAGGTGACGCCGAGATCGCGCAGGATCTGCGCGCCGACGCCGACTTCGCGCCATTGCCTGTTGCGATCGGCTTCGGCGGATTTCTCTTCGGCAAGCGGCGCCACGGGAACGCCGGCGGCGCCGTCGCGCAGGTAAACCAGCACGCCGCTGCCGGCCTTCTTGAAATGTTCGAGCACGGCCTGCATGCGCTTCGGCCCGGTGAACATGTCCTTGACGATATTGGGCTTGTGAAACCGGGTCAGCACGTTCTTGCCGTCGCCGACGCCGTTATAGACGAACGCGACATGCGCGATGGGGTCGAACGGCGAGCGATAGGCGTAGCCCTGCAGCGGCCCGATCGGGCTCTCGGTGGTGAAGGTCGAGACCCGCTCGATCAGCTTTTCCCGGCGCCTGGCGGTAGGCGATCATGTCGGCGATGGTGACATGCTTGAGCTTGTGGGCCTTGGCGAACCGCGCCACCTGCTCGCCCTTCATGACGGTGCCGTCGTCGTTCATCAATTCGCTGATGACGCCGACCGGCGGCAGGCCGCTCAGCTTGCAGAGATCGACCGCCGCCTCGGTATGGCCCGAGCGCAGCAGCACGCCGCCGTCGCGCGCGATCAGCGGAAACACATGGCCGGGCCGCGCGAAATCATTGGCGCCGGCATTCGGATTGGCCAGCGCGCGGCAGCAGGAGGCGCGCTCGTCGGCCGAAATGCCGGTGCCGCCATCGGGCTTGTAGTCGATCGAGACCGTAAAGGCGGTGGTGTGGTTGGATTCGTTATGCGCCACCATCGGATCGAGCCGCAGCCGGCGCGCGTCTTCGGTGGTGATCGGCGCGCAGACGATGCCCGAGGTATGACGGATGATGAATGCCATCTTCTCGGCGGTGCAGAGCGACGCCGCGACGATCAGATCGCCCTCGCCTTCGCGGTCGTCATCGTCGGTCACGACGACGAGTTCGCCGTTGGCGAAGGCATGCAGAACTTCCTGGATCGGATCGGCCATTCAAGGGTCTCACATTATGCGAGGCGAGCATTAGCCGGGTTAGCAAGCCCGCGCCAGCTTCATTACGCAGGGCAGAACGGCTCCGGCGGCGTGGCCGCGATGGCGACAAACTATGCCAATTTGCATATGGTCGGAACCAACAAAGAACAAGGGAGACGCCGTTCATGACCGCCGCTGTATTCGACTTCGCGCCATTGCTGCCGGCGGGATTGCCCGCGGCGGCGGCGAAATGGACCGGGCTGGCCAAATACAGCTTCATCGGCGGCAACAACGATCCGGATCAGGTCCCGGTCGAGGGCCTGATCGATGCGGTCAATGCCGTGCTCAAGCGCGAGGGCAGGACGCTGGCGACCTATGGGCTCGCCAGCGGCCCGCAGGGCTATCTGCCGCTGCGCCAATTTCTCACTGCGAAACTGAAAGCCGACGCCGGCATCAGCTGCGCCGCCGACGATATCCTGATCGTCTCCGGCTCGCTGCAGGCGCTCGACCTCGTCAACGCCACGCTGCTCGCCCGCGGCGATACCGTGATCATCGAGCGCGACAGCTATCAGGGCGCGATCAACCGGCTGACCCGGCTCGGCGTCAATGTCGTCGGCATTCCGCTCGATCATGAGGGCATGCGGATGGACGCGCTGGCGGAGGCGCTCGCCGACCTCAAGCGCCGCGGCATCACGCCGAAATATATCTACACCATCCCGACCGTGCAGAACCCGACCGGCACCATCATGCCGGTGGCGCGCCGCACCGAACTCTTGAAGCTGGCCGAACAATATGGCGTGCCGATCTTCGAGGATGATTGCTATGCCGATTTGATCTGGGACGGCCAACGCCCGCCGGCGATCCATGCCATGAGCAAAACCGGAAACGTCATCCATATCGGCTCATTTTCCAAATCGATCGCTCCGGCGTTGCGCGTCGGCTACATCGTCGCCGGATGGGGCGTGATGTCGCGGATGCTGGCGCTGAAGACCGACGCCGGTTCGGGCGCGCTGGAGCAGATGGTGCTGGCGGAATATTGCGCGCCGCATTTCAACACCCATGTGCCGAAATTGACGCGCGGCCTGCGCGCCAAGCTCGAGACGCTGATGGAAGCGCTCAACGAGCAGTTCGGCACCTCGGCGGAATTCGAGGATCCCAAGGGCGGCATCTTCCTGTGGGTCAAACTGCCCGACCATGTCGATACGCTGAAACTCTACCAGGCCGCACTGGCCGCCGGCGTCTCCATCAATCCCGGGCCGGAATGGTCCACCGACAAGGCCTATGCCGGCAGCCGGCTGCGGCTGTGTTTCGCCAGCCCCACGCATGAGGAAATCCGCGAAGGCATCGCCGTGCTGGCCGAGGTCTGCCACCGGGAATTCGGCGTGCCGGCGCGGAGCGCCAATATCGAGAAGCGCGGCCGGGCGTGACGGCCGAAGCGTGACGGTGGAGGCATGGCGGGATTTACGGCAATCCTGTAAGATCGCGCCACGCGTAAGGAACCCGCAAGATGGACGCTGCCGACCTTCGAATGTTCCAGTCCGTGGCCAGCACGGGCAGCATGAGCAAGGCTGCGCATGAGCTCAACACCGTGCAGTCCAACGTCACCGCGCGCATCAAGTCGCTCGAGGATGAACTCGGCTTCGCATTGTTCGAGCGAACCAATCGCGGGGTCACGCTGACCGCGGCGGGCCAGCGGCTGCTTCCCTTCGCGGCCCGCGCCGCAGGCCTGCTCGACGACGCCAAACGCGCGGTGGCCGACGAGGGAACGCCTTCCGGCGCCCTGACGATCGGCTCGCTCGATACGACCGCCGCGCTGCATTTGTCGCCGGCGCTGGCGCGTTATGTGGCGGCCTATCCGGCGGTCGATTTGTCGTTGCGGACGGGAACTACCGCCGAGCTGATCGAACAAGTGCTCGATCGGCAGCTCGACGGCGCCTATGTCTGCGGTCCGGTCAATCATCCGGACCTGCTGGCCGATCCCTTTGTGCGGGAAGAACTGGTGATCCTGACCGCTCCCACCATCACCAGCTTCGAGGCCTTGAGCCGGAAGCCGGACCTCAAGATCGTGGTGTTGAAAGCCGGTTGCTCCTATCGGCTGCAACTCGAAGCCATGCTGGCGCGGCGCGGCATTGTCGGCACTAGGCTGCTGGAGTTCGGCACCATCGAAGCCATCATCGCCTGTGTCAGCGCCGGCGTCGGCGTGACCTTGCTGCCGCGCGCGTTGCTCGGCTCGGTGTGGGAGCGCGGACGGCTGCGCGTCCATCCGCTGCCCAATGACGAGGGACAGGTCGAGACCGTCTTTATCCGGCATCGCGAAGCCTAGGCCTCCAGCGCGCTGCGCGCGTTCATGGAGATGGTCCGGCCCGCCCTGACGATGGCGGCCGCCGAATAATCCGCCTGCCATCACTGCGTGCGATAGCGGCCATCTGATCAAACCATTACCCGACGGAATCCCGTTTGCTCTAGTGTCCCCCCACAATAGCGGTGGTGAACATCATGCAACGGGATGGCTCGATAGCGCTGGCATTCGGCGGAATGGCGGCCATGACCGCCGCACTCGGCATCGGCCGCTTCGTCTACACGCCGATCCTGCCTGCCATGATCGGCGCGCTCGGCTGGAGCAAATCCAACGCCGGGCTGATCGCATCGGCCAATTTCGTCGGATATCTCCTCGGCGCGGTGCTCGCGGGCCTGCCGTTCGCGGTGCGCCGGCCACGTTTCTGGCTGCTGGCCGCCCTGGCCATCAGCGCGGTCTCGACCGCCGCCATGGCGATCCCGTCCGATATCGCCTCGTTCGCCGCGCTTCGTTTCATCGGCGGCGCCGCCAGCGCCTTCGTGATCGTATGCGCGTCGACGCTGGTGCTGGAGCGCCTGACCCTGTCGGGACGAGGATCGCTGTCGGCCATTCACTTCGCCGGCGTCGGCTTCGGCATCGTGATCTCGGCCATTGCGGTGTCCGCGATGCTGGCGTCGGGCATCGGCTGGCGAAACCTGTGGATCGGTTCGGGCGCGATCGCCTTGCTGGCCGCCATCGTCGCCGCGACGCTGATTCCGGCGGCGCACAGTGTCGCCGCACCGCCGCAACCGGCGACGCCGCGCGCCGGCCCCTCCGGCATCGGCACGATGACGCTGGCTTACGGCTTGTTCGGTTTCGGCTACGTCATCACGACGACATTCCTGATTGCGATCATAAGGCTCACGCCCGCCGTTCACGCGTTCGAACCCTGGGCCTGGATGGTCGTCGGCATAGCCGCGATCCCTTCCGTCACGATCTGGGTCTGGCTCGGCAAGCGGATCGGCATCATGAACGCGTTTGCCGTGGCGTGCCTGATCGAAGCCGTCGGCGTTGCCGCCAGCGTCGAATGGATGACGATGACCGGCATCTGCCTGTCGGCGCTGTTGCTGGGCGGAACGTTCCTCGGCGTCACGGCGCTCGGCCTGATCGCCGCGCCGATTCTTTCCGCCGGCAATTCCCATCAGGCCATCGGCCGCATGACCGCGAGTTTCGCGATCGGTCAGATGGCGGGACCGACGCTGGCCGGATTCCTGTCCGAGCATCTCGGCGACTTTCGCGTGGCATCGCTGATCGCCGCCGCGGCGCTGGTGGTTGCCGCGGTACTTGCTATCAGGACATCGCGGATTTTCGCGCGATCCCAGATCGTGGTAGCCAAGACCAGCGAGCGCAGCTCCACCGGCGGCATCGCCACCATACAACCGATCAGGTGTTCTCCATGACGACCTCCCATCCGGCCCTGACGCGCGCGCAGGCGTTTGCGAATTCCTATGGTCTGCGCGTGCCGATCCTGCTCGGGCCGATGGCCGGTGCCTGCCCGCCGTCGCTGTCCATCGCGGTCGCCAATGCCGGCGGGCTCGGGGCCTGCGGCGCGCTGTTGATGCAGCCGGACGCGATCAAGAATTGGGCTGCGGAAGTCCGCGCCAAGAGCAATGGCGCCTTTGCGCTCAATCTGTGGATCCCCGATCCCACGCCGCATCGCCATGCCGAGACGGAAAACGCCGTGCGTGAATTCCTGGGCGAGTGGGGACCGCAGGTCCATCCGCAAGCCGGCGATGCGACGCCGCCGGATTTCGAAGCGCAATGCGATGCGATGCTGGAGGCCGCGCCGCCGGTCATCTCGTCGGTGATGGGGCTTTATCCCAAAGCCTTTGTCGAGCGGATGAAGGCCAAAGGGATCAAGTGGTTTGCGAATATTTCCACGGTGACCGAAGCCCGTGCCGCGCAGGATGCCGGTGCCGACGCGGTCGTCGCACAGGGCATGGAAGCCGGCGGCCATCGCGGCGCCTTCGATGCCGCGACCGCCGAAGCCCATATGGTGGGCCTGTTTGCGCTGATCCCGGCGGTGGTCGATGCCGTCAATATTCCTGTGGTCGCGACCGGCGGCATTGGAGACGCGCGCGGTGTCGCCGCGGCGTTGCTGCTCGGCGCATCCGCCGTTCAGATCGGGAGCGGGTTTCTTCGCTGCCCCGAGGCCAAGCTGCCGCAGGCCTGGGCCGATGCGATCGGACAGGCTTTGCCGGAGCACACGATGGTGACGCGCGCGTTCTCAGGCCGTCCCGGCCGCACCATCGCGACCGCCTATGCCCGCGCCGCGGGCTCGTCAGACGCGCCGAAGCCGGCGCCCTACCCGGTGCAACGCGGATTGACCCAGGCGATGCGCGACGAGGCCGTCAAAGCCAATGACATCGATCGCATGCAGGCATGGTCCGGCCAGTCCGGCCGGCTCGCCCGCGCACAACCCGCTGGCGAAGTCGTCAGCCAGTTATGGGAAGGCGCGCAGGCGTTGCTTGGGCCGGCCCATCTCTAGCGGGGGAAGCTGACGATCTCGACCCAGTTCGGATTCTTGCCCATGGGATATTCCTTGAGCTTGGTCAGTTTGCCGCTCGCTTTATCGATCGCATAACTGGTCATGCTATTGGACAATTGGCCGACGGATAGCAGATAGCGGCCGGTGGGGTCGATATTGAAGCCGCGCGGCTGTTTTTCGGTCGGAAAGGAATCGATCGATGTCAGCACCCCCGTCTTCGGATCGACGCTGAAGGCCGTCAGCGTGCTGGACGTGCGTTCGGAGGCGTAGAGAAATTTCCCATCCGGCGTGAGATGGATGTCGGCAGCCCACGGCTTTCCGTCAAAACCCTTCGGCAGCGAAGTCGTGACCTGAACTTCCTTCTTCAGGGTACCGGTTTTGGCATCCCACGGAAAAACGTAGATCGATGCGTCGAGTTCATTGATCAGATAGACGAACTTCTGGTTCGGCGAAAACACCAGATGACGCGCACCGGCTTTGGCCTTGACGCTGATGCTCGGCGGATCGTTAGGCGTCAGCTGGCCGGTTTTGGCGTCGAATTTCTCCTGATACACGAGGTCGCCGCCGAGACTGGTATGCAGCACGTAGCGGTTCGATGGATCCGGCAGAATACAATGCGCATTCGGCTGCGTCGCCATGATCTGCTGCGCCGGCTGCACGATTCCATCCTGGCCGATCGGATTGACCGTGATCTTGTTGCCGCCATACGACGCACTCAACAGAAACTTTCCGCTCCGGTCGGTGACGACATACGCCATCGAATCGGCCAGCGGACCGGGACCTACCAGCGACAATTTTCCGGTCTTGCCATCGATTGCAAATGTCACCGCCGAATAGGGTTCGTTGCGCAAGCCGACATACAGACGTTTCTTGTCGGGGCTGACCGCCAGCGGCAGCGATCCGCCGGGCTTGGGAGGACCGGGCACCGCCTTCGTTTCGACCGGTGTCAGGTCGCCGCTCGATTTGAGTTCGAGAACGCTGACATCCTGACTGTCGGCGTTTCCAACATACACAAAGGTCGCCGCGTTTACAGAAGGCATGAAAAATCCCGCACCCAACAGCGCCGTCGCGCAGAATAACGGCTTGAGAATAACGCGCATTGGTATGGTGTCTCCCACTTTGAGCGATTGAACATCATGACGGGTTGAAAAGCGCCTATCTCACCGCAAAGGGCGACTGATAGGGCCGTCCGAACGGTACGCCGTTGATCACGGTCTGCACCGGTTTGAGCGAGAGTTTGCCCTCGCGCTTGTTGTTGCGGGTGTCGACAAACGATACCGGACCTTCCACCAGATCCATGATCGCGACATCGCCGGGCGCGCCGATCTGGAGCGTCCCGATTTTCGGTGCGCGGTTGATGATCTTCGCCGGCGCGGTGGTGGTCATCGTCACGACCTGCTCCAGCGTGAAGCCCATCGCCATGAACTTGCCCATCACATTGGGCAGGAACGGCATGCCCGGCGAATTGCCGGAAAATACATGCATGTCCGACGAAATGGTGTCCGGCGTGCAGCCGCCGGGAATCGCGACTTCGGCCACGGTAAAATCGAAGCTACCGCCGCCATGGCCGACATCGAAGATCACGCCGCGCTGCTTGGCCGCGAGTGCAGCCTGCAACAATTTGCCGTCCTGCACGATATTGGTGAAGACACCGGCATTGTTCGGCGCGCCGGAATAAGCGTGGGTCAGGACGTCGCCGGGCCGCAGCAGATTTAGAATATCGGACATCAGGGCGCCGGTCTCGACGCCGCCGATATGCACCATCATCTTGGCCGGCCAGCCGCACATTTCGCAGGCCTGGATGCCGCGCTTGAGCGGCTCGAGGCCGTGCTTGTAGATCACGTTTTCCGACATCCGCACCTTGACGCCGATCAGAAAATCCTGATTTTCCGCCAGCCCCATCGCACAGGCTTCGACCTGCGCATTGTCGATATTGTAGAGCTCGGCGACCGGAAACGCCGACAATCCATTGTTGGCGATGTGGAGGAACGCGTACATCCGCGCCCGCGTCTGCGCCACGATATAACGCCGCAGCGCCGCCAGGTTGTTGACGCCGGCATCGCCGGCCGACACCACCGTGGTGGTTCCCTGAAATTGCACCAATTCGTCGGCGGGAATGCCGATCGCCGAGCCATAGGGATAGACGTGGCAGTGCAGATCGATCAGGCCCGGCGTGACCAGTTTGCCTGTGGCGTCGATGCTCTTGGAGATGCGGGCGGCGGGAATCTCGGGCTCGATCGCCTCGATCACGCCCCAGCGGATACCGATGTCGCGCTTGCCGCGCAGCGACTGGCTGGGATCGAGCACGTCGCCGCCCTTGATCACCAGATCGAACTTGTCGTTGGGTCCCATCGCCGCATCGGCTGGAGAGCGCCCTGACAGTGTCGCGGCAGCCGCCGAGCCCGTAAGCGCAAGAAAATGACGGCGTGACAATGCGGACATGCTGGCGTTCTCCCCAAAGGTTATTTTTATCGATCGATGATGCGCCGGGCAGCGGATTTGCGCAAGCCGCAGGCCGACACCGCACAAACTCGACTGGTCTCTGCGGACGGGGTGCCATATCCTTGCGACACAACCATCGGGGGCCGCAGAGCCCGCACGGGAGGCGTTCATGAAGGCCTTTAAAGTTCTCGCAACCTCGCTGTGCCTGTTGGCGTCCGGCGCCGCCTTCGCCGACGACCCGTTGCCACGTGCCAAACCGGAAGAAGTCGGCCTCTCCAGCGAGCGGCTGGCGCGGATCGGCGAGACATTGAAGGCCGATATCGACGCCGGACGCATTCCCGGCGCGGTCATTGCCATCGCCCGGCACGGCAAACTGGTGGTGTTCGACGCCTATGGCTGGCGCGACAAGGCGGCCGGTGTCGCGATGACCACCGACACCATCTTCAACATCGCCTCGATGACCAAGCCGATGACGACGGTCGGCGCGCTGATGCTGTACGAGCGCGGCAAGATCCTGATGGACGATCCGCTCGCCAAATATTTCCCGAAATTCGCGCAGATGCGCGTCGCCGTACGTGATGGCGGCGAGCCGACGACCGAGACCGTGCCGGCCAATCGGCAAATCACGATCCAGGACCTGATGCGCCATACCTCCGGACTTGTCTATGGCGGACGCGGCAACACGCTGGTGCACAAGATGTACCCGGCGGGCAGCAGCGATGCCGGACGCGACTATGACGGCGCAGCCTTCCTCGACAAATTGTCATCGCTGCCGCTGCTGTATCAGCCGGCCACCGTATGGGACTACGGCTTCGGTCTCGATGTGCTCGGCCTCACCATCGAACAGATCAGCAAGCAATCGCTTGGACAATATCTACAGACAACCCTGTTTGGTCCGCTCGGCATGACCGATACGGGTTTCGCGATATCCGCGGACAAGGCTGCACGCTACGCCAGGCCATTGCCGGTCGATCCCGATACCGGCAAGCCGCAGGCGCGCAGCCCCGAACTGACGCAGCCGCTGAAATTCGAATGCGGCGGCGGCTGCGCGGCTTCGACCGCGTCCGACTATCTGCGCTTTGCGATGCTGCTGCTGAACGGCGGCCGCGCCGGCGAGGCGCGTCTGCTCGGCCGCAAGACCATCGACTACATGCTGTCCGACCAGCTCGGCCCGAACATCAAAAATCTGGTCGGCAATGCGGATCCGACCCGCGCCGATTTCGGATTCGGCCTCGGGCTTGCGGTGCGCACCACACCCGGTGTGGTCAGGCTGATGGGATCGGTCGGGCAATTCACCTGGCCCGGCGCCAGCGGCACCGACTGGTGGGTCGACCCAAAAGAGGACCTTGCGGTCGTATATCTGTCGGCAGCGCCCGGTCCCATTCGTTGGCACTATCGCCAGAAGATCAATGCGCTGGTGTATCAGGCGATCATTGAATGACCGGATGAACGGCTGTTCAGAATTCTTTCCAGTTTCATCTGGAACGTTCCCCGTGACTTGATGTTGGTGTCCCGCTCAAACGAGGAGGACATGATGAAGAAGTTTGGATTTATTATTGCAGCGCTTGGCGCGATTGCCATTGCCGCACCGTCGATTGCAAGTGCCGAGGAAATGATGATCAGGCATGACCATGACCGAATGAACGCGCGTGCCGACATGCATCGCGATCATGGCTGGCATCGTCACCATCACGACCGGGTTGTGGTCATGCGGCATCGCCATCACGATTACTAAGGCATAAGACAAAAATGGCCCCGCAAGGGGCCATTTTCTTTTGGGCTTCCGACGAAGGCCTTGCGGCGAGCGGTTTAATCCCACGCCGGCGCGAAGCCGGGATTCACAAAGCGCTTGTCTTTCGGCAAGCCTGCGATCGCCTTCATATCTTCCTCGTCGAGCCCGACATCGAGCGCGTCGAGATTGGCCTTCTGGCTTTCGGCGCGCGAGGCCTTCGGGATCGCGGCGACGCCGTCCTGATCCAGCAGCCATTTCAGCGCCACCTGGGCCGCGCTGGCGCCATGCTTGCGGCCGATCGCGATCAGCGTCTCATCCGAAGCCGCCCGGCCCTGCCCCAGCGGACAATAGGCCACCAGCGGGATCGCTTTCGACGCCATATATTGCCGCAGCGGGGTCTGATCGAGCATCACGTGATATTCGACCTGGTTGCAGGCGATCGGCGCCTTGATCTCCTCGACCACGGTCTTCAACAGCGCGATGTTAAAATTGGCCACCCCGATGGCGCGGGTGCGGCCTTCCTGCTTCAGCTTCTGCAACGTCTCGAACATCGCCGGCAGGTTCATGCTCTTCGCCGGCCAATGCACCAGATAAAGATCGACCTGATCGAGCCGCAGCTTTTTCAGGCTGGCATCGAACGAGCGGCGCATCGCGTCCGGCGCGAGGTTCTCGTTCCAGACTTTTGTGGTGATGTGCAGGTCCTTGCGCGGGACTTTGGTCGACGCGAGGGCTGCCCCGATGGCCTCCTCATTGCCGTACATTTCCGCGGTGTCGATATGCCGGTAGCCGAGGCCGAGCGCACTTTCGACCGCCGCACGGCAGGCGTCGCCCTGCAATCGATAGGTGCCGAGCCCAAGCCGCGGCAGGCTGATGCCCTGGGTTTGCAATTGTTCCATGAGTACTCCTGAAGACCTGAAATCACCGGATGGGGGGCCGGCGCCGTCATATGAATAGGGTCGGATTGACCTGACGGATGAGACAGTGTGACAGTTGCTTGATAGTCTGCCGGAAGCGCAGAGTCCAAATCAAGATCGGGTTAGAAGTAATGGTCAGGGCGCTGCGACAATGGCTGGAGGCCAACCAATTACTGGCGATTATTACCGGCGTGGTCTGCACGCTCGCGCTGCTGTCGATGCTGCTGGTGTTTGGCGGCTATATGATCGTGGCGCGGTGAACGTAAAAGTACCTCTCAAATGTGTTCCGCCAGCATCCGTCCCGGCCGTGCATCCAACTGCGGCTCGATGCCGACAGACCATAGCGAGCGATCGTCGACGTCCTTCAAGGTCACCGTCATGACCCCTGATGCGCCGTCGATATCGACCCGGCCGAAAAACTGCAGCCCGAAACAGGGCGCGAGATTTTCGCCCTGCTCGGCGCTGCAACCCTTCTGATACATCGCCTGGGGGCCGAAGGTATTATCGAGTTCGCCGGGACTCCAGGTTCCCGCGTGCAGCGGGCCGGAGACGAATTCCCAGAACGGCTCGAAATCAGTGAATACTGCCCGGTTCGGATCGTAATGATGCGCGGCGGTGTAATGCATATCGGCGGTCAGCCATACGGTGTTGCGGACGCCAGCGCGCTTCATGAACGACAACAAATCGGCGATCTCACATTCGCGCCGCTCCGGCGGGCCATCGCCAAGGGCTATGGCATCCGTGCTGATCAACCCGATCGGCAGATCCGCGGCAATCACCTTCCAGGTCGCGTCCGACGCGGCGAGTTCGCGCTTCAGCCACGCCAGTTGGGTCGGTCCCAGAATGAACGCGTCGCCGGGGTCGTCACGCTTGTTCCAGGTCGAATCGCGGTAGCTGCGCATGTCGATCAGGAACACGTCGAGCCGCGGTCCATAGGAGATCTTGCGATAGACCCGGCCGGCCTGTTCGGAGACCCCGTGGATCGGCATGAATTCGAAGAATGCCTGGCGGGCGCGCGCGACCAAATTGGAAGTGCCGTCCTCGGCGTAACCAGTCTCGTCGACGCTGCCGATCGGCGACCAGTCGTCGCAAACCTCGTGGTCGTCCCACTGCGCAAACATTGCCACCTGCGCGTGGAAGGCGCGCAGATGGTCGTCGAGCAAATTGTATTTATAATTGCCGCGAAACTGCGCGAGGCTGTGTGCGACCACGGATTTCTCTTCGGTGACGATGTTGCGCCAGATTTCGCCGTTCGGCAGTTTTTGTTCTGATGGCACCGTGCAATCGGCATAGATGTGATCGCCGGAATGGATGAAGAAATCCGGACGATTTTCCAGCATGGTCCGGTAGGTTCGCATGCCGCCGCGGCCGGGATCGATGCCCCAGCCCTGGCCTGCAGTGTCGCCCGACCAGACGAACGAGACCGACGCCGGTTCAGCCGGCGATGTCTTGAAATGTCCTGTTTGAGTTTCGCCAGATAGTCCCGCGGCGAACTCTTCGAACCGCACCCGGTAGAAAATATCCTGCCCGGGCGGAAGATTTCCAAGCAGCACTTTCGCGGTGAAGTCATGAGCGGGCAGCGCGTCTGACGACGCCTGCCCGAGAATGGTCTTGAAGCTTTCAACGGTCGAGTATTCCACCTGCATTCGCGCCGGCCGGTCCGCCCTCGCCCACACCACCGCGGAGCCGCCGGACACATCGCCCGATTGAATGCCGCTGACAATCGGCGGGCGATCCGCGGCGCGGCTGAGATAGGGTCTTGCGAGGCTTCCCACGCTAGCGAGCGCGACCGTGGATGCGGAGCGCACCAGAAGCTCACGCCTTGTCAGCGTCTTTCGCGTAGGGATCGCAATCGCCATTGTGGCCACCTCGTCGAATCACGACGGAGGGTGCCCGCTCAACTTGACTCAGAGCCGAAGGTTTTTTGACTCTGGGCGGAAGGTTTTGCGACGGGGGGATGACTCGGGGTCTCAAGGACCGTCATTGCGAGCCAACGGGTCGCGCGAACGCGCGCCCCGATGACAGGCTCCGCGAAGCAATCCATGGGGCTTCAAGCAAGAATGGATTGCTTCGTCGCTTTGCTCCTCACAATGACGAAACTTTAGATCCGTCCGCTTATTGCGCTACCGCTTCCAGTTGCAGATGCCGCCGGACCTGCAAGGCCAGACCTGAACCCTCGCATCAAATGCCTGCGCATCGAGTGGGCTGCCGTGGCGTTTTGCGAGTTTGGTTCGGGTCGAACCGCGCGGCTTCTCCGCGTGCACAATTCGGGTCTTGTGAACCGTAATGGTAGGTGCGGCTTTTGCTTCGGTGGTCGCCGGTTGTGCCTGGGCGGTTTCGGTGGTGACGGCTTCGGTATTGGCCCGGAAGCCAGCGCTGCCATTATCGGTTTTCACATCGAGTGGACCCGGTATGAATCCCGAAGCAGGCCCGAGCGGCTTCGGCGACAGCACCGCTTTGGACAAATCCAGCGTAAGGAACTCGCTTGGACGGTACTGCTCCGCGCGCGCCAGACCGCTCCAGCTCAGGATGACAGCGCAAATGACCGCAATGAATAAATTCCTCGGGACCATACAGGCCTCCTGAAATACCCAAATGGGGCAACACCGAGTATCTAGGAAGCGTTCCCTGCAGCGCCAGCGGAACTTGTGGGCAAGGTTACCGCAGTGGGGTCAAAACGCCTGAAATTGGGCCATCCGGGCAGTTTACGCGCCGCCCGATCCTCGCTACCAAGAAGCGTGCGCTGCAGCGTATGCCGGCCTGGACCGGGAGGAACCGTGCGACTTCTTCTTATGCTGACTGGCGTTCTCCTCTTGCATAATCCCTTGACTGCCCGCGCCCAGACCTTCTGGGACATGCCGACCGAATACCCGCAAAGCGCGATGCCCGGGCTTGGCGTCACGGCATTCGCGCGGCACGTCGCCGAACTCAGCGCCGGAAAAGTGCTGATCCATCCGAGTTTCGACGCCGCCAAGGGCATTCGATCGGCCGACATGCTCGCCGCGATTGCGGAACGCCGCGTTCAGGCCGGCGACGCCTTTGCCGGATCGCTCGAAACAGAAGACCCGATCTTCGCGCTGCCCTCGCTGCCGTTTCTGGTGACGTCGATTGCGGACGCCAAGCGCCTCGCTGATCTCGCCCGGCCGTATTTTGTCGCCGCACTTCGCAACCGAGGCCAGCGGCTGCTCTATGTGACGCCGTGGCCGCCCTCCGGCATCTGGTCGAAGACGCCGCTGAAGACGACGTCGGATTTGTCAGGCCTGTCGATCCGCACCTACGACAAGATCTCACGCGAGATTTTTGCCGGCGCCGGCGCCAAGGCCGTCTCGATCAGCTTCGCCGATACGATGCCGAAGCTGGTCGACGGCAGCATCAACGCGGTGCTGTCATCGGGCGACGGCGGCGCCGGCCGCGCGCTGTGGCAATTCCTGCCCTGTTTCAGCGAAATCAACTACACGCTGCCGATGTCGGTCGCGAGCGTCAACCAGGCCGTCTATGACGGATTGACGCCGGAATTGCGGGAAGCGATCGATGCAGCAAGCCGACAGACCGAGGCCGAGTTGTGGGTCGCGCTGTCTACTCGTTTGCAGGAGAACTACGCGCGCATGCGCGCCAACGGCGTGGTCATCGATAAGCCCGCGCCCGAAATCATCGCCGCCCTGCAATCCGGCGCCGTGGCGGCACAGCAGGCGTGGTGCGTGCGATCCGGGCCTGAATGCGAGCAGGTTTTGCGCGCCTTCAAAGCGGGAAAGCCGTAGACAGCACGGGTTGGGCTGGATTGCGAATTTTTGGCTCCATCCTTCGAGACGCCATGCTCCGCATGGCTCCTCAGGATGAGGACTTACCGAGACCCTCATGGTGAGGAGCGCGGCACCGCCGCGCGTCTCGAACCATGGATGCAATCGTGAATAATTCCACCCGGAATACGCCCGAGTTCACCCGCATTTTAGTTCACTCGATTTGATGCCTGCTGTAGGGTGGCGCCGCCGGGTTGCTTCAAGATCGTCCTTTGAAAGGGTCGTTATGCCTGTTGCGCCCAATTCGTTGCTGTCGCGTCTGTTATTCGTATCACTCGGAGTCCTGTCGCTTCTCACCACCACCCCGCAAGCCCAGGCCGATGACAAGGTGCTGCGGGTCGGCACGCTCAAGCTTATTCACGGCATCACGCCCTACTTCTACCAGAGGTTTGCGCCGGCGGGTTATACCGTCGAGGTAGTGCCGTTCGAGAGCCCGACCGACGGCAAGAACGCGGTGCTGACCGGCACCGTCGATACCTGCATTCACGGCATTGCCGCGTTCCTGTTTGGCGCCGCCGCGGGCGAGCCGGTCGTAATCGTCGCCGCCGCGACCAACCGTGGCATGGGGATCATCGCGGACGCCAAATCCGACATCAAGACGATCAAGGACCTGAAGGGTAAACGCGTCGCGATCTTCCCGGGCTCGACGCAAGAGGTCGTGATCCTCGAGCGGCTCAAGGCCGAGGGCATGTCGATCGCGGACATTCAGCCGATCCGGCTGTCGTTCAGCGACATGGCCGGCGCATTGGCGCGCGGCGATATCGACGCCTATGTCGGCGCCGAGCCCGGCCCGGCCATCAGTCTCGCCAACGGCACCGGCCGGCTGATCGAATATCCCTATTCGACCTCGATCGGCTCGCTCAACATGATCCTCTCCACCAGCGAAAAGATGATCAAGGAGAATCCCGAGCGGCTCAAGATGATCGTCGAGATGCACAAGAAGGCGACCGACTATGCGATGGCGCATCCGGAGGAGATGATCGAGGTCGCGATGCAGAAGCTCGGCCAGCAGCGCAAATCGATCGAAATCGCGGTGCCCAATGTCGAGCTGACCTGGAAGATCGACGACGAGTTCATCAAGCGCGCAAAATCCTACAGCGCGCTGATGGTCGAGAAGAAGCAGGTTCGCCAGGCCCCCGACATGTCGCGGGCGATCACTGAACAGTTCATGTAGTCCGACGTGAACGACCACGCCATCATCGCGGCAGAAGGCGCAGAACCAAACGCACCGGTTGCCGCGGTAGCACTTCGCCGCCGCAACCGGCAGCGGCTGGAAACGCTGCGCGCGATCGCGCTTGGCGCGGGCTTTCCTATCCTTCTGATTTTGGTCTGGGATCGCGCCGTCGCGATGACGGGTACGCGGCTGATTCCGAGCCCGTATCAGGTCGCTGTCATGATGTACGATTTCTCGTTCGGCGGGATCTATGACGATGCCTTCAGCGGCACGATCCTGATCCATGTCTGGAAATCCGTGCAGCGGGTCTATGGCGGGTTTTTCCTCGCCGCGCTGGTCGGCATTCCCTTAGGGTTACTGATCGGGCGCATCAAGCTGTTGCGGCAATTGCTCGACCCGACGATCTCGCTGCTGCGGCCGATCCCGGTCACGGCGTGGCTGCCGCTCTCGATGATCTTCTTTGGCCTAGGGCCGAATGCCGCGATCTTCCTGGTGTTTCTCGGCGCGTTCTATCCGATCCTGCTCAACACGATATTCGGCGTGCGCTCGATCGATTCGCGGCTGTTCGAAGCGGCCTCGATGCTCGGCTGCTCAGGTACACGCATGTTCCGGCAGATCGTGCTGCCCGCCTCATTGCCCGCCATCTTCAACGGGCTGCGGGTCGCGCACGGCTTTGCCTGGATCCTGATCGTGGTCGGCGAAATGACCGGCGTTCCGACCGGCCTCGGTTCGGTGGTGATGGACGGCCGCACGCTGTCACGAACTGATTTGGTGATCACCGGCATGATCGTGATCGGCGCCTGCGGCTTCGTCACCGACCGCATCATTGTCGCGATCAGCAACCGCCTGTTGAGCTGGAGCCCGCAGCATCTTGAGTAACGCCCTTCACGAGGAAATCCTGACCGTTCGCGGCGTGACCAAGCGTTTCGCGGTCGGCGACGACGAGGTCGAGGCGCTGGCGCCGGTCGACCTGACGATTCCGCAAGGCGAATTCGTCTGTCTGATTGGCGCTTCCGGCTGCGGGAAATCGACGCTTTTGCGCATCATCGCCGGCTTCGAGGAACCGACCACCGGCGAGGCCTCGATCGACGGTAAGGCCATCACGGGTCCTGGCAGCGATCGCGGCATGGTGTTCCAGGACTACGCGCTGTTTCCGTGGATGACGGTGCGCGAGAACATCAGTTTTGGGCCACGGCAGCGCCAATTACCGCGCGCGGAAATCGACAAGACCACCGATGAATTCGTCAGGATGGTCGGCCTGACGCCTTTCGCAGATCGCTATCCCAGCCAATTGTCCGGCGGCATGAAGCAGCGCGTCGCGATCGCCCGCGTGCTGGCCAACAACGCCAACATCCTGTTGATGGACGAGCCGTTCGGAGCACTCGACGCGCTGACCCGTGAGCAGCTTCAGCACGAATTGCTGCAGATCTGGACCCGCACCGGCGTCACTACGATCTTCGTCACCCATTCGGTCGAGGAAGCCGTGCTGCTGGCGGATCGTGTATTGGTCATGAGCGCCGGCCCGGGACGGATCGACAGCGATTTCCGCATCGAACTGACGAGGCCGCGCGACGTGTCCTCGCCGGAATTCAACGCGCTGCGGCGCAACATCGCGCGTCGGCTCACCAGCCACGTCGCGCCGCCAAAGACCTGATCGCCGGTCAGAGCCATACGTCAAAGGGATTTCCGACATGACCGATCCGAAGACACGCGCCGCTCTCCCCGGGGTTCTCGAACTTCTGCGTCTGTTCAAGAGCGATCAAACCGCCGCGGATCGCTATGTAGCAGCCTGCCTCGAGAGAACGAAAGCCGTCGAACCAAAATTAAGGGCGTTCGAACATCTGCCCGTGGATATCTCGCACCGGCCGGGTCCGTTGTCCGGCATTCCCGTTGCCATCAAGGACATTATCGCGACATCGGACATGCCGACCACGAACGGATCGCCGATCTACCGCGATCATATTCCCGCCAAAGACGCCTGGGTGGTCGAGCGGCTGCGCAGCCTCGGCGCCACGATTTTCGGCAAGACCGTCTCGACGGAATTCGCCTGGCGTCATCCCGGCCCCACGGTCAATCCTTGGAACCATGCGCACACGCCGGGCGGCTCATCCTCCGGCTCAGCGGCGGTGGTGGGCGCCGGCCTGGTGCCACTGGCGCTGGGCACGCAGACGCTGGGTTCGGTGATCCGGCCCGCGGCCTTCAACGGCGTTGTCGGCCTCAAGCCGAGTTTCGGCGCGATCCCGCGCATCGGCGTGCATCCGCTCAGCCCCTCGCTCGATCACGTCGGGTTCTTCGCGCGGCGCGTGGACGATGTGGCCTACGCGCTGTCATTGCTGGCGGCCTCCAGTGATCTCGATCCGCATGGCCGGCCGCTTCCCGGCTTTCAGGTTGATATCGCTCAAGGCGTGCCGCCGTTGGAAAAGCCGCGCCTTGCGATCGTGCGCTTCGATAAATGGTCGAAGGTCGAGCCCGAACAGCAAAAAGTATTCGACGCAGCGCTCGCCAAATTGCGCGATGCAGG
Organism: uncultured Alphaproteobacteria bacterium; assembly: GCA_963790595.1. Classification (GTDB taxonomy): domain Bacteria; phylum Pseudomonadota; class Alphaproteobacteria; order Rhizobiales; family Xanthobacteraceae; genus Bradyrhizobium. The sequence continues at coordinate 48,111 of CAWBPE010000012.1, forward strand.
GGCCGTTGCGGAAGAGCTTGAACTCGCCGAGCTCGATAAAACCAACTGGAGCGCGATCAACACTATCCTTTCCAGCGAGGCGGCGCTGATTTTTGGCGATCTCGTCGCGCGCTATCCTGACCGCACCAGCGATCATCTGAAAACAGCCGTGCAGACCGGCAAGGTCCACGCCGCCTGGAACTATCTCGCCGCCAAGGCCCAACAGGAAAAGCTGCGATCGCGTCTTGCGGCTGACATCGCCGGCTTCGACGCCGTCGTGACTTTGCCCGCCTTCGGCGAAGCGCCGAAAGGCCTCAGTTACACCGGCGACGCCGAATATTGCGCGCCATGGACCCTGCTCGGCGCGCCCGCTATTTCATTGCCGGCGGGCTTTGGCAAAAACGGCTTGCCGCTCGGCGTGCAATTGGTCGGCGCCTACCGGCAGGACTATCATCTGCTTCGGGTAGCGAAATGGGCCGAGAGTGCCCTACGGTTTGATCCCGGCCTCCCGGCGATCTGAACCACGACGGCCCTGATCCCGGCCGTCACGTCAGGGTGCATACGGAATGATCATCGCGGCATTGCATACGCATGCAATTTAATCTTGTGAGGCCGGAATTGCCCCCTTAAGCTGAGCCGACCGCAAGCCAAAGCCTCTGCAAGCATCACGTCTCGCATTTCGTTCCCCTCACCCCGTGAGTATCGCCATGATCGAGCCCCGTGCCGTCACATCCAATAATCCGAAGCCGCTGGCCCATTACACCGAGGCGACCGTCGCCGGCGGATTGGTGTTTCTGGCGGGGCAGTTGGCGAGCGATTTCAAGAACGGCGTGCCCACTGAAGCCCGCAAGAATCCGAACTTTCCGTTTTATGGTTCCGACATCAAACTTCAGACCCGTTTCATCCTGAACAACATCAAGAACACGCTTCAGGCAGCCGAATGCACGTTCGCCGATGTGGTGAAAGCGCAGGTCTTTCTCACCGATCTCAGGGATTTCGCGGCTTTCGACGAGGTGTGGCGGGAATTCTTCGCCGTGCCGCCGCCGCGGACTACCGTCGGCACCTCCGGCCTGCTGGTCAAAGATACGCTGATCGAGATCGATCTGATCAGCGCGCTACCGGGGAGTGGCGGCCTGATTGCGGTCAGCTCATCCAATCCCAAGCCGCTGGCCGCCTATACCGAAGCCACACGCACCGGCGATTTCGTCTTTGCCGCGGGACAGCTGGCCTCGGACTTCAAGACCGGTGTACCAAAGGAAGCGCGCAAGGATCCGAACTTCCCCTTCTATGGCTCCGATATCAAACTTCAGACCCGCTTCGTGCTGGAGCACCTGAAGACCACATTCGCCGCAGCCGGCACCACGCTCGATCATGTCGTGAAGGCGCAGGTGTTCCTCACAGATCTCGATCACTTCGCGGCGTTCGATGAAGTGTGGCGCGAATATTTCAAGGTGCCGCCGCCGCGCACCACGGTCGGCGTGACGGATTTGCTGATTAAGGACACGCTGATCGAGATCGATCTGATCGCTTACGTCCCCGGCGGCGCGACCAAGCACGAAGTAATTGCCGACACCGGCAATCCCCGGCCGATTGCCAATTATTCGGAAGCCGTGACGGTCGGCGGCTACGTATTCGCCGCCGGTCAGCTCGCGACGGATTTCAAGACCGGCGTGCCGAAGGATGCACGCAAGGACCCGAACTTTCCGTTCTACGGTTCGGACATCAAGTTGCAGACGAGATACATCCTGGAAAACCTCAAGCGGACGCTGACCGCTTCGGGCAGTTCGTTCGAAAAGGTCATCAAGGCGCAGGTGTTCCTGATCGACCTCAACGATTTCGCGGGATTCGACGAAGTCTGGCGGCAATACTTCCCGGTGCCGCCGCCGCGCACCACGATCGGGACCACCGGACTTCTGATCAAGGACGCCTTGATCGAGATCGACGTCATCGCCGTCCGCTAGGCGATAAATCAGCCCTTCCGTGGAGAGCGGAAGTCCGCCTGCAATTGCCCGCTGTCGCTCAGCCTGCGCAAGCTGCCATCCAGCACGCGACGCACGGCTGTCCGCGCGCGTCGCTGATCTTGCGCTTTGATCGCCTCGAAAATCTCGCGATGTTCCTGATAGGCCGCCATTTCGGTTTCCGGCTTCCGTGCCGAATTGCTGCGCGCCAATGCAATCGACTCATGCAGATGCGGCTGAAGGAATTCCATGAAGCTGACAATCAGGGGATTCCGCGTCGCTTCTGCAATGGCCCGGTGAAAGGCGAGGTCCGCGAGCAGCGCCTGATCGAATGATTTCGGCGATGGCTGCATTGCCTTCAAATGCCTGGTCATGACAGCGAGGTCGCGCGCGGTCCGGCGTTTCGCCGCCAGACTCGCCGCCTGGACCTCCACGCCCATCCGCAGTTCGAAGATTTCGAGCAGCGCACGCTGCGTGCCGTTCGACTTGACCAGCCGAAACGGACGGGCCTTTGAATCCTCAGCGACAAAAACCCCCTTGCCTTGCCGCGATGCGACCAGACCGTCCGCCTTGAGGCGCGACAGCGCTTCGCGGATCACGGTAATGCTGACGCCGAACGCCTGGGCAAGATCCTTGCCCGCGGGGAGTTGGCGGCCTGGCGCGTATTTGCCGCCGACGATGTGCTCGCGCAACGTCACGGTGATGCGATCGGTGAGGCTCTGCGGAGAGAGCGCCTGCTCGGCGCTTTTAGCCACCATGACGATTCTGTTCTTTCAAATTCATTGCAACATTTCACACATAAATCGCATCCCCCACAACCGCGAACTGTACCGCGTTGCCTGACCGGCTACGGCACCTTGCTGACATCGCGGTCCTTCCCGCGCCGGCCGCCTGCCCTCGCCTTGTGCATGAAGCCCAGAATTCAGGCTGCATAAACAATCGGAACATCCGCAAAATGGCTCGCCGAATCCAACTTATCATATAAGCTGATAAGATAGAAATCGAGGGAGGAGCCGACCTTGACCAACGACAATCAAAGCCTGCGTGGATTTCTCGAAACGGTAGAACGGGAGTTTCCCGAGGAAATCCTTCGAATTCGGGAGCCGGTCAACCGCAACCTCGAAATGACCTCGGTGGTGTTCGAACTCGACCGCCTCGGCAAGAGCCCGGTCGTGATCTTCGAGAATATCGACGGCACCAAAACCCCCGTGGTGACCAACATTGCCGGCAATCGAAAGCTGCTGGCGCACTGCCTCAATGCCGAAGCCCGCAATCTGCCATCAGCGTTTCGCGATCGTTGCCAGAACTACATTCCCTGCGAAGTGGTTTCCCGGGGAGCGTGGGACGATATCGTGCTGGAGGGCGATCAGGTCGACCTCACCCAATTGCCCATTCCCTTTCAGTTTTCGGTCGATGCCGCACCCTATATCACCGCGGGCCAGATCTGCGCGCGCGACCCCGAAACCGGCGTCGATACCACGGGCTTTCATCGTCTGATGCTGAAAGGCAAGAACCGGCTCGGCATATCGCTGCATTCGCGCCGGCGCATGTATGAATTTCACCGGCGCGCCGAAGCGCGTGGCCAGTCGCTGCCCGCCGCGATCGTGATCGGAACCCATCCGCTGCATTACATGGGATCGATGGTCTACGCCTATCCGCCTCACGTTCGAAAGTATGAAATCATCGGCGGACTGTTCGGCGAGCCCTATCGCCTGGCCCGTTGCGGCGTCAACGACATCGAAGTCCCTGCGGGCGCGGAGATCGTCATCGAGGGGGAGATTCTCGCCGGCGTGCACGAGCCGGAAGGGCCGTTCGGAGAATTCACCGGATATGCCTCTTATCGCAGCACGCAAAATGTCTTTGTGGCGCACCGGGTCCGGATGCGCCGTGACGCGCTGTTTCACAGCGTGGTCTCCGGCATGTCGCGCGACCACATCCTGATCTCCTGCATCACCCGCGAGGGCGAAATTCTCAATGCGCTGCGCCGCAACCTGCCCAATGTGAAAGCGGTGCACGTCCCGCATAAAACCTGCGGCGCGTTTCTTGCAATCGTGTCCATGAAGAAGATTGCAGAGGGCGAACCGAAAATGGCGATGTTGACCGCACTGGGAACCGAACTCTACACCAAGCACGTCATCGTGGTAGATGACGACGTCGACATCTTTGACATGGAGGATGTGATGTGGGCCGTCGCGACCCGGGTTCGTGCCGAAAAGGACATCTTCCTGGTTCCCGGCGTCAAATCGGCCATCATCGATCCGACCTCCGATCCCAAGACCTTTACGGTCACCAAAATGGGGATCGATGCCACCGCGCCGCTCAATGAGAATTTTGCTGAACGCCTGACGATTTCCGACGCGCAGCGCGCAAGGGCGCGGCAAATTCTGGGTACCGCCGGGGTGACGGCCTGATCCCGAAAATCTCTCGCCATCATCTTTTCAGGAGAACAGCATGACATACGCGCGCGGTATTGTTTTGATGGCAGCGGCCGTTCTCGCGATCATCTCAGCGCCCCAAGCCGCCAATGCCCAAACAAAAATCCGCTTCACGCTCGACTGGATTCCCGGCGCCACCCACAGTGCTTTCTTCGTCGCGCTGCAGAAAGGCTACTACAAGGCCGAAGGCCTCGATGTCAGCATCGATCGCGGAAAAGGTTCCGCTGAGGTGGTCCGCCAGCTGGCGTCCGACACCTACGACATGGGATTTCCCGATATCAACGTCGTGCTGGATTTCAATTCGAAAAATCCGGGCCAGGCCTTTCCGGTGCTGATGAGCGGATACGAGCAGGCTCCCGCCGCGATTATCGTGTTGAAATCCAGCGGGATCACCGAGCCCAAACAGCTCAACGGCAAAAGACTGGGATCGGCGGCCAACGACGCTACCTTCAAGCTGTTTCCGGTCTTTGCCGGCCAAACCGGCATCGATATCTCTTCGATGCAGATCCAGAATATCGAGCCGAGCCTCCGGGAGGTTCTTTTGGTGCAGGGCAAGGTTGATGCGGTCCCCGGACAGATCTTCAATTCGCTGCTGGAACTGCAAGCCAAGGGCGTCAAGGAATCCGATATCGGTTACTTCATGTACAAGGATTATGGACTTCAGCTCTATGGCAATTCAGTTGCTGCATCGCCGCGCTTCCTCAAAGAGAAACCCGACGCCGTCAGGGGTTTCCTGCGCGCGACCGTCAAGGGCCTGCAGGACGTCGCCCGCGATCCCGAACTCGGCGTGAAGGCCGCGCTGGCGTTCGAGCCGCTATTAAATGCCGATATCGAACGCGAGCGGCTCCGCGTCGCGCTGAATTGCTGCATCCTCACCGAGAATGTACGAAAATCCGGCTATGGCGACATGGATCCGGAGCGGCTCGGCAAGATGATTGCGATCATTTCCAAGGCCTACAATCTGCCGCGGCAGCCAGCCGTGGCGGAAGTGTTCGATCCGTCCTATCTGCCGCCGCTCAAGGATCGAATGATCCAGTAATTTTGCGATTGTTTGGCCCCGAGAATTTCGCCGATGACGTTTATCCAGCTGACCGATGTCGATCTGATCTACGGATCAGCTGATTCAAGTCAGGGTGAAGGCACGCTGGCGGTGTCATCAGCCAATCTCAGTATCGCGCACGGCGAATTCCTCGCCCTCGTCGGACCCAGCGGATGCGGCAAATCGACCTTGCTCAAGCTGATTGCCGGGCTGGTCCGGCCGAACCGCGGCAGCGTCAAGGTCGATAATGAGGAAGTGCTGCGGCCGCTCAAGACCGTCGGCATGGCGTTCCAGAACGCGACGCTGCTGCCGTGGCGCAATATCCGCGACAATGTGATGCTGCCGCTGGAGATCGTCGAGCCCTATCGCAGCCGGCAGAAACAGGACCGCGCGCAAAATCGCGACCGCGCGGAGACTCTGCTGGCCAAGGTCGGACTGTCAGGCTTCGCCGATCGCATGCCCTGGCAATTGTCAGGCGGTATGCAGCAACGCGCGCAGCTCTGCCGCGCGCTGATTCACGAACCCTCGATCCTGTTGCTCGATGAACCCTTTGCTGCGCTGGATACTTTTACGCGCGAAGAATTATGGGACGTGCTGCAGGAATTATGGTCGTTCCGCAAATGCACCATTGTGCTGGTGACACACGAATTGCGTGAGGCGGTCTTTCTGGCGCAAACCGTTCACGTCATGAGCGCGCGGCCCGGCCGGATCATCAAGACCCGCACTGTCGATCTGCCCCGCCCCTGCACATTGGCGTCGACCTTTGCGCCGCATTTCGTCGAACTGGTCCAGGATCTGCGCAACCACATCGGCCCGGGAAAACAGCCATGAGCGCGAATTCACTGCAACGGCTGGCGCCGTGGTTGACCGCGGCTGTGCTGGTCTCCGCCTGGTGGCTGATCGTCGTGGCGTTCAACATCAAGACGTTCGTGCTGCCGACCCCCTGGGAAATGCTCAAAGCGCTGTATACCTACCGCTACGCGCTCTTCATCAACGGCCTCGCCACGCTATCCACGACGCTTATGGGTTTTGTGGTTGCCGTGGTGTTCGGGATGATGCTTGGAATTATCGTGGGCTCATCCCGCCTCGCCTATAGCGCGCTGTATCCCTTGCTGGTCGGCTTCAACAGCGTGCCGAAAGCCGCATTGGTCCCGATTTTCGTGATCTGGTTCGGCACCGGCACGGTGCCGGCGGTGATTACCGCGTTCATGCTGTCGTTCTTTCCGATCGTTGCCAATATCGCCACCGCATTTGCGACGATCGAGCCGGAACTGCTGGAAGTGATGCGGTCACTCGGCGCCTCGCAGCGCGACATCACGATCAAGATCGGAATTCCCCGATCGATGCCCTACTTCTTCGCTTCGTTGAAGATCGCGGTGACGCTCGCCTTTGTCGGCTCGGTAATCGCGGAAATCGTCGCGGGAAATAACGGCATCGGCAATGTGATGCTGATCGCGAGCTCGAATTTCAATGTCTCGCTGGTATTCGCGGCGCTTTTCGTGGTCGGCATCATGGGCGTCGGGATGTATGCGATCTTCGATATCTTTGAACGCCGGATGACGGGCTGGTCGGTACGCGGCTCGGTGACCCCTCAGCAATTCGGCGGCTGATCGCCTGGAAGGTTGCATGTCAAAACGCATCGACAGATCATGGATCGTCTTTGTCAGTGTCGAAAACTCTGACCACGACCGGTGCGTTGATATTTTCGCGCGGCCGGACGGCAGCTACGGATTCGAGGAATTCCGGCGCGACATCGAAGACAGCGGACAATGGACGCCCGTGCAGTATTATTCGGGCGTCAGCTATCGATCACCAGATGAAGCCCTGGACACGTCTGAGCGCGTTGTACCCTGGCTGAGCGATGTGCTCGCGCAGCAACCGGAACTCAGGAAACGTATCGGTTTGGGTTAGGCCAATTTCAGCGGCCGCTAGGGATTTACACCGATCACTGGCGCATCCATCGCGTGGACCCATGCTTCCGTATAAAGTTGATAGGCGTCGCCACGCCGTGCCAGCCGCGAGAAGGCCGGAAAATGCAGATGCATCCCGGCGACCAGCACGCCATCGGCACTGACCCGATCGAACATGCGTTTGCGCGACGCCGCGGCTGCGGCGAGATCGGTATCGAAGCCCATGCCGGCGGCCGGAATCGCGGTTTGCACTTCCGGCACATGAACGGTGTCGCCCCAGATCATCAACTGGTCATTGCCGGATGCGACGAGATAGGCGGTGTGGCCCGGTGTGTGTCCATGGCTGGGCACCGCGGTCACGCCGGGGAAAACTTCGCCCTCCCTGAACAGCCGCGTCCGGCTCTTGTAGGGCTCGACCTGTTCGCGGCCCGCTTGAAAAAACAGCTTCTTCGCCCGCTCGTCGGCCTTGGCCATTGCGCCGTCGTCGAACCAATGCGGTAATTCGTTCTCGTGCATCACCAGTTCTGCGTTCGGAAACAACAGCTGGCCATTGGACATGTCGGTCAGCCCAGCGGAATGATCCGGGTGCATGTGCGTGAGCAGCACGGTGTCGATCGACCGGGGATCGATACCGGCGGCGGCGAGGTTGCGCTGAACGAAGCCGGCGGTTGGCTGCAGATAATTGCCGGACCCGGTGTCGACGATCGCGAGGCGGCCCTTTGAATGGATCAGGAACGTATTGACGCTGGTGCGCCGCGCCGGCCGGAAGGCGTCGCGCAGAATCTGGCTCGCCTTCTCGAGGTCGACATTGCGCATCACGTCGAGGGTGCCATCCAGATAACCGTCGCTGATGGTGGTGACGACGATGTCGCCGATCTTGCGATGATAGACGCCGGGAATCTGGTGCACTGGTGCCGAGTTCATGCCGGAAGACCTTGCTGTGATGGGGGATAATAAATTTCGATCAGACGCCGACTTCTTGCAGGAAATTCTCGATGCAATCGGAGATCAGATCAGGCGTCTGCACCGCCATATAGTGCCCGGTGCGAACTTCGATATAACGCGCACCGGGAATGGCTTTGGCCACGGCTTCGGCCAGCGGCGGCGGCCGCACGCGGTCAAGACTGCCGCCGATCACGAGCACCGGACAACGAAGCCGGGTCAATTCCTCCTGCATGTCCGCGTTAGCCAGCATTCGCCAGATCGCTGCATAGCTGCCGGGATCGTTGCCGAGCCAGCGCGCCTGGAAGCGCTCAAAGCGCTTGATATCGCCGCGAAGCTCCGGCGCATAACCGTTCAGCATCGCGCTTTCGACGGCCAATGCCATGCCGGTGGTCTCGATCTGGGTGACGCGCTCAAGCGCTGCGGCACGGCGGTCCGCCGCGATGCCGGTGGCCGGACTGCCCACCACGACGGCGCTGGTACGTTCCGGATAGCGGGCGGCGAAATGCAGCGCGATCGCGCCGCCGACGGCGACGCCTGCCAGCGCGACCTTGCCCGCGATCCCGAGTGCGTCGAGCAGCGCCATAATGTCGGCGGCCATGGTATCGAGGGCAAGCGTGCCGCGTACCTTCTGCGATAGCCCGGCCCCGCGGGTATCGTAGCGCAACACGCGGCGGGACCCTGCAAAAGGCGGGACAATCTCGTCCCAGCTTTCCAGCGAGCCGCCCATTTCGTGCACCAGCACCAAGGTGCGCTCGCCTTTGCCGCTCAGCTCGTAGCGTAGCGCGACGTCGTCCAGTTCGATGAAATCCATTCCGCGTTCAGATCCCCGTTCCTCAAGACGTCAGGATGGCCTCACCTATCGCCTATCTCGCCGCGACCTTCTGATCGGCCGCCTGTCGGTGCGGCAGCTTCCAGTCCGGCCGTATGAAGTGACAGGTGTAACCGTCAGGAAACCGCTCCAGGTAATCCTGATGCTCAGGCTCGGCTTCCCAGAACGGTCCGGCCGGCGCCACCTCGGTGACAACCTTGCCCGGCCAAAGGCCGGAAGCATCGACATCGGCAATGGTATCTTCCGCGACCCGTTTCTGCTCGTCATTGGTATAGAAAATCGCCGAGCGGTAGCTCGCGCCCCTGTCATTACCCTGACGGTTCATCGTGCTTGGATCATGGATCTGGAAAAAGAACTCCAGCAGCTGACGATAGCTGATGACCTTCGGATCAAAGCTGATTTCGATCGCCTCGGCATGATTGCCGTGGTTGCGATAGGTCGCATTCGGCACTTCGCCGCCGGTATAGCCAACCCTGGTTGAAATCACGCCGGGATATCGGCGCAGCAGATCCTGTACGCCCCAAAAGCAGCCGCCGGCAAGCACTGCGCGTTCCGTCGAAACCGTCATGTCGATCCCTCCTATTGTGCGCCGGGCTTTGTCTGCAGGCTTCCTCGAAAGCCTGGAACTCCCAGAGCGCGGACCTCTCGGGTACATCAATAGCACGAAAAAGGGCAACCTTTCCGCCCCTTTTCCCGACTGGCTAATTCATGTCGCGAGATCGTGACTTGATCCCGACTTGGGAGCCGACGGACCAGCCTACCGACAGTCGTTGTGGCTGTCCCAGGCGCCGGAATTCCGCCAAGCTGACCATGACTCGAAATCAGTCTGCTCATCATACGGATTTCCCGCTTCCCGATTCTGGCATGAGGTGCTCGCGGCCAGATTATTGGCATTGCGAAACTGCTCTCCCGTGTCGAGGATCGCACGATGCGCTTTGCGCTCGTGTTGCTGGGATGCCGTGGCAATTTGGGCTGTTAATCCGGTAATCAAAATTCCGCCCAGAATGGCGATAGCTAATTTACGCATCTTCATCTCCATTGGTTTGACGCGCTGTCGAGGCCTGTACCTCCTGGCGTCTCGGTACCAAAAAGGTAGCGTCAGATGCCGCTCCGGCTAATTATACAGAGGTACTTTCCCTATATGCCTTGGTAGAGGTCGCTCACGCTTTTGTTTCGAACTCAAACCCTCGCAGCCCGCGATGCCGCGCGGGCGCACTCACTCTTCAAAAACCACCGTCTCTTGCGGCTCCTGAATGACGCAGCCATTCTTTTCGGCTCGGAATTTCCTGGCCGCTTCATAGGCTGCTTTTCGAGCGCGCATGATCCCGCCGAGCGGCCGATGCGCGGCAAGCCCGTGCCAGGGCGCGAACGACATGCCGTCGTCAACCGCCGACGACTTCGACTCGCTCCACGCCAACTGCGGCACGACCGTTATCCGGCCAACCCGCCGGAATGGACTCATCTCCTCCGGCCAGATCACTGCTGCATTCTCGATCGGCATCTGTTGGAGGTCGGTACAGAGCTGCGCCCTGACCTCCCATACGCCGCCATTCTTCCCGAAAAACTCCACGACGGCTGCCCGAAGCCCGTTGGGAACGCCGTTGACGTTCAGTGCCGCCTCCGTGAGAGCCTTCAACTCGGGCGACGCTGGCGCCACGGAAAGTTTCGCGATGTAATCGCCAAATCGCAACGGCGCCTGACTGTAAAAGGTTTCGCCGAGCGGATGGGTTTCCGGCTGGCCGCCCAGGTTTGCCACGGTCACGTTGGGCTGTCCGCTGACCGCAACGATCCGTCTCTGAACCCAGCGCATGACCGCGGACAGGACCTTCTTGAGCCGTTCAGCGCGATCGGTCGTTATTGCCAACAGTTTCAGAACCGACAGAAATTTTTTCGGAGTCGGTGCGCCGAAGGCCGGACCGTTGATCAGCACGAAATCCTGCGTGACGTCCGTCTCGGATCCTTCAAGCCGTTCGCCCTCGACGCCGATTACTTTGACGGCCAGGCCACGCGGCGTCGATACGCTGTCATCCAGCATATCGCCCGGGAGCGTGGAAATTCGCATCACGACGGGATAGCGGCCTATCCTTGCGAATAACCCCTGGGCAAGCTCGGCCGGCAAGCCCGCGTCCACTTCGAGATAGCCTTGCAAAATGCCATGGCTCTTGGCGTGAACGCTCCTGATCGCATGACCACCATCCGCCAACGTCTTTTCATTGATGTAGTGCATGGCTGAGATCAGCCCCCGAATGGTTTCGGCTTCATCGGGCTCTGGCCGCTCGACCGCGGGGCTAAACGGAACGGGACTTTCGGAATGCAGATCGGGGATTTTCGCTGCCTCGTTCATAAGATCCTCGATTGGTCGTTCCACAGGGGCCCGACGAAAGCGGCTGATCAGTCGGGCGGCAAAAGCACATCGTCTGGAGCCACGCAGCCACTCCAGCCAAAACATTTTATGAGTTTGTCGATGCTGCTTCTGTCGCGCTCTTGCTGCGTTGGATATCCGAATGTGTTAGCTCGCCGCCGCACGAGGCGACTATTTGAGGCGCGATAGTTCACCGAGGTCTTACCTCCCTACTCATACGTTGATATGACCCGCTCCTTACCAAGGCTGAATGGCGGGTCGCAGGATTGCATCGCAGATTGTCCTCACCCGAACCGCAATCGCCGGCCTTCGTCGGCGCGCGGCCCCCGATTCAATCGAACAGGAGAAGAACGATGAGCCTGGAAGTTGCGAATACGCAGAAAACGGTGATCGTGACCGGCGGGTCGCAGGGGATTGGCGCCGGCGCAGTCACGGCTTTCCTGGATCGCGGCTACAGAGTCGTGGCGAATTCGCGAAACATCACAAAATCGCACACGTTCGAGACATCAGCCAGGCTGGCCTTGGTCGATGGAAACATCTCTGAAGCAAAAACGGCGGAGGCGATCGTCGACGTCGCGATGAACAAATTCGGATCGATCGATGTGCTGGTCAACAACGCCGGCATCTACTTCTCAAAGCCTTTCATCGAATACACCGTCGACGATTTGCACGCGCTGATTTCCGTCAACATTGAAGGCTTCTTCTTCATCAGCCAGTTCGCAATCAAGCAGATGCTGGCCCAGAAATCCGGCGGCAGCATCGTCAATATTACCTCGACATTGGTGGACCATCCGATCGCCGGGGCTAACGCCTCCATTCCGATGCTGACCAAGGGCGGCCTCGAAGCCGTCACACGGAATCTCGCGATGGAATATGCCAAACAGGGTATCCGTGTGAACGCAGTCGCGCCGGGTATCGTCGATACACCGATGCACATCGATCACCCCAAGGATTTCCTCAAGACGTTGCAGCCGATGGGAGGGATTTCCAGCGTGAAGGATATCGTCGACGCGATCGTCTATCTGACGGAAGCCGGCCAGGTCACCGGGGAGGTGCTGCACGTCGATGGCGGCGCACATGTCGGCAAATGGTAACGCTCCAGAGCGCCCGGCCAGCCAGCGCCGAGCAATGGTTGAAGGAATTTGCCATCAAGCTGCCGGCGCCGCCTCAACCGTTCGGCACCTACGTCGAGGCGGTGCAGACCGGCAACCTGCTTTTCCTGACCGGAATGCTGCCGACGGAAGGCCGTGAGGCAAAATTCACCGGGCGGATCGGCGCCGAGCTCGATGTCGAAACTGGGCAAAAGGCAGCGCGCCTCGCCGCACTCAACGGTATCGCCGTCGCGCGGCAGCATCTGGGATCACTCGATCGGGTGACGCGGATCGTGCGGCTTGGTATATCGGTGGTCACGTCGGGAGACGTGCGCAACCAGCCCAAAGTCGCCGACGGCGCTTCGGAGTTGCTGCAGGACGTCTTCGGGCCGGACAAAAACCCCTGCCGGTTGGTGGTCGGTGTCGCCAGTCTTCCCCTTGGCGTCACGATTGCGCTGGAACTCATTTTCGAGGTGTCGGAATAATCCTATGCTGCAATTTCTTCGCCTGTCACTCGTGATCTCTGTGCTGCTGACATCATCGCAATTGCTGGCCCAGTCAGGGGAGGAACATCCTGTGCAACATCCGACCTTCTATCGCACAGTACAAATCGACGGCCTCTCGATCTTCTACCGTGAGGCCGGGCCAAAGGATGCGCCGACGCTTCTATTGCTGCACGGGCTTCCTTCGTCATCGCGGATGTTCGAACCGCTGTTCGCGCGGCTGTCCGACCGCTATCATCTCATTGCGCCGGATTATCCGGGCTTCGGACATAGTGACTGGCCGGACGCAAAGAAGTTCACCTACACGTTCGACCACAGCGCCGAGACCATGACGCACTTCACCGAAGCGCTCGGGCTCTCGCGCTATACGCTTTACATGCAGGATTACGGTGGCCCGGTCGGTTTTCGCATGATCCTCGCCCATCCGGAACGGGTCGAGGCGCTGATCGTCCAGAACGCGGTGGCGCATAATGAAGGCCTTGGCGCGCTGTGGAAGGCACGGCGGGCGTTTTGGGCCGATCGCGCCGCCCATGAAGACACGCTTCGCGCCAATCTGCTGTCGCTGGCGGCGACCCGGACCCGCCATCTCGGCAGCGATCCCAACATCGAGCGTTACGATCCGGACCTGTGGGGCGATGAATTCGCTTTTCTCAGCCAGCCGATCCAGGCCGACATCCAGAGCGATATGTTCTATGACTACCGCACCAACGTCGATGCCTATCCGAAATGGCAGGACTGGATGCGCAAGAACCAGCCGCGGCTGCTGGTGATGTGGGGCAAATACGATCCCTCGTTCGACATTTCGGAACCGGAATCCTATCGCCGGGATGTGCCGGGTGCGCAGGTTCACATGCTCGATGCGGGTCATTTTGCATTGGACACGGCGGCGGATGAGATCGCGGGCTTGATCCGCGGCTTTGTTCGTCCTTCACGATAGGACCCTGCCCTGGCATCTCGCCGATCAGTAGACACGTTCCTTCGGCGGGATCGTCGCGACATCGTTCGACAATGGCTGCATGTGAACCGGCCTGTAGTCGAGCCTGATGCCGCCGGCGTCGTCGAGCCAGCAGAATGTGTGCTTGAGCCAATTGACATCGTCTCGCTTGGAAAAATCTTCCCGCGCATGGGCGCCGCGGCTTTCTTTCCGGCCGATCGCCGAATGAAGGCTGACGCTGGCCTGGGCGAGCATGTTGTCGAGTTCGAGTGTTTCGGCGAGATCCGAGTTGAAGATCATCGAATGATCGGTGACGCCAAGATCGTCGCGCATCATCGTAATCACGCCGTCGAGTTTGATCCGTCCCTCGTCAAGCAGCGGGCCGTCACGGAAGACCGCACAATGGCGCTGCATCGTCCGCTGCATCGCCAGCCGGATGGCGCCAGCGCCGGTCCTGCCCTTTGACCACCTGATCCGGTCGAACCGGGCGATCCCGCGGTCGGTCGCGTCATCGGGAAGATCGACGTGACCGTCGCGGGGCCGGACCGATTCGACCACCCGCAGCGCCGCGGCACGGCCGAACACGATGATATCCAGCAGCGAATTCGACCCGAGCCGATTAGCCCCATGCACCGAGACGCAGGCGGATTCGCCGATCGCCATCAATCCGGGGACGATCGCTTCGGGATCGCCGTCACGCATCGCGACGACTTCGCCGTGAATGTTGGTCGGCACGCCGCCCATATTATAGTGGACGGTCGGCAGCACCGGGATCGGTTCGCGTGTTACGTCAACGCCGGCGAAAATCCTGGCGGTCTCGCTGATGCCCGGCAGCCGTTGATGCAGTAAATCTGCGCCGAGATGCTCCAGGTGAAGCAGGATGTGATCCCTGAGCGGGCCGCAGCCCCTGCCCTCGTTGATTTCGATCGTCATCGAGCGGCAGACCACGTCCCGTCCAGCCAGATCCTTGGCGCTCGGTGCGTAGCGCTCCATGAAGCGCTCGCCTTCCGAATTGGTGAGGTAGCCACCCTCGCCGCGCGCGCCCTCCGTAATCAGGCAGCCGGAACCGTAGATGCCGGTGGGATGGAACTGGGTGAATTCCATGTCCTCGAGCGGCAGTCCGGCGCGCAACGCCATCGCGTTCCCATCGCCGGTACAGGTATGGGCTGCGGTGCAGGAGAAATAGACGCGGCCGTAACCGCCGGTTGCCAGCACCGTGCGATGGGCCCGGAAGCGATGCAGCGTGCCGTCTTCCATATTCCATGCCAGCATGCCGCGGCAGGCGCCGCCTTCATCCATCAAGAGATCAAGCGCGAGATATTCGACAAAGAACTCGGTGCCGTGCTTGAGGCATTGCTGATAAAGCGTGTGCAGGATCGCGTGACCGGTCCGATCGGCCGCGGCGCAAGTGCGCTGCGCCATCTCCTTGCCGTAGCCGATGGTCTGGCCGCCAAACGGACGCTGATAGATCTTGCCCTCGTCGGTGCGCGAGAACGGAACACCGTAATGTTCCAGTTCCAGCACCGCGGGCACGGCCTCCCGGCACATATACTCGATCGCATCCTGGTCGCCGAGCCAGTCGGAACCCTTGACCGTGTCGTACATGTGGAAACGCCAATTATCTCCGTCATGCATATTGCCGAGCGAGGCGGCCATGCCGCCTTGCGCCGCCACGGTGTGGCTGCGCGTCGGAAACACCTTGGTGACGCACGCCGTCTTCAATCCCGACGCCGCCATCCCGAGCGCAGCCCGCAAGCCGGCGCCGCCGGCACCGATGATCACCACGTCATAACTGTGCTCGATGATTTCGTAGGCCTGGGTCATGCGTGGCTCTAGGAAGCCCCGCTCCGGGGATCGTCGTGGGCGTCCATATAGTCGAGGCCAAGCGGCCCGATCGCCGTCACCTGGGTAACGTACTCTCCTGATTTGGCCCAATGGAAATGAGGGGTATCGCCCGGCAGCACAACGACACAGCCGGGCGGATAGGCTTTCATCTTGTCGCCGTCGAATTGATCGCCGAGCCCGATATAGAACACGCCGGACATGACCGTGTAGATTCGATCCTCGGGATGACTGTGCGGCATCAGTTTCACGCCGGAGGGCACCTTGACCCTCACGACATAAGGTCCGGGCTGACTTGGCTCTCCGACCAGCACCGCCAGCCGGACCGTCGGCGGGAACGCGGCGAACGGCTTCCAGTCAATATCTTCCGGCAGGATCGATCTGAAAGCGGATTCGCCTGGCTGGTGAGGACGTGCCATTTCCGTTCTCCTTAATCCTGTTCACCGATCGTTTGGATGAAAGTCTTGCCGTAAGGATAGAAACGTTCCTTGTGGCCTTGCTGCCACGCCGCCTTGAGCTCTGGCGTTGTGATGTCCCAATCCGGCCGGCATTTCCGGCCGACGGCGCGCAGGTCCTGGCGGAGATCTTCCACGGTGGGCCGTCCGAAGAACCAGTAGCCGTTATAGACTTTGTAGATGACGAGACCCGGCTCAAGAACGATCACATGGGGGATCATGGGATTGTGGACGGGATCGGTATATTCGGCGATGTCGAGATCTTTCTGGATGAGCCGCCGCGCGTCGGAGAGGAAAGGCCAGTGAGCGCCGACCCCGCTGCGATATTCATTCGTCTGCGTGATATTATCGGTCGTGATCGTGACCAACCGGCAATAAGCAACCTCAAGTTCACGGTACAACTCAACAAGCCCTTCGGCCTGCCGGCGGTCCTTCGGGCAAAACCCTCCACGTCCCAGCACAAGCACCATCGGATCCCCGCCCTGGAGCTCGGAGAGCTTGCGATGTTTCGCGGCATGGTCAGAAAGCTCATAATCGGGAAAGATCGCTCCCGGAATCATGTCGGATCGCATGTAAAATTCTCCACCGGCCGTTCATGTTTGCTGTTTGGGCGCGGCATTGGTCACGCGGGCGTTCATCATCAACATGACCGTGCGGGGCTTTTGAGTGCTTTGCCATCCAACCTTCGGAAGGCGCTCGTCATATCAATGTATGAGACACGGATAATGCGACGCACCCCGGCCGAATAAGTGCGCGCCGCCGAAGATCAGATCTTCAGGGCTCTTTCGAGACAGCTCATCAGCGTATCTATTTCGAACGGCTTCATCAGCAGGCAGACGGCGCCGCCCGCCGCAGCCTTGGCTTCCAGCCCCGGCTCCGAACGCCCGGTGACCATGATGGCCGGCAGTTTCGAGTTGCGTGCCGCGAGCTGCCGAATGAGGTCCAGTCCGCTCATGCCGGGCATGTGAAGGTCGGTGATGAGGCAATCGGATGATCCCTCCCCACCACCCGCGATAAATTCTTCCGCGGACGCAAATCCCTTGGCACCGTACCCCAGCGAACGGAGCGATCCGACGAGCGCTATCCGGAAAAATTCGTCATCGTCAACGACCGAGATTGAAAACTCTCTTGGCACGCCTCATCCTTTACCCCGGATTGAATGCCCCATCCCCCGGACCAGTCAGTCAAATCGACAGCGCCGACCATCCCATGGGAGGGAGCGCCTCGAAACTATACAGGAGTGTTACCGCGACCCTTTGTCACCCCTTCGGCTTGACCGCTTCGGCCATCCGAACGAGATCCGCCAGGGTCTTCGCCCCCATTTTCCGCATCGCCGCCCCCCGATGAATTTTTACCGTGATTTCGCTGATCCCGAGATCGTTGGCGACCTGCTTGTTCATCTTGCCCGCGGTCACCAGCTGCATGACCTGCAGTTCGCGGGCAGAGAGTGTTCCGAACCGTTGCTGCAACTGCGAAATGTCGCCCTCAACGGTGCGACGCTGCCGGTCGCGCTCAATGGCAGCCATTACGGCGTCCAGCATGTCCTGATCGTGGAAGGGTTTGGAGAGGAAATCGACCGCTCCTCGCTTCATGGCGCGAACCGACATCGGAATATCGCCATACCCGGTCATCATCACGACCGGCAGACGGACGCCGCTGTCAACGAGCTGGGCCTGAAAGTCCAATCCGTTCATGTCGGGCAGACGGATATCGATCACGACGCACCCCGGTTTATCCGCCAGGCCCGCAGCCAGAAAATCGCGCGCCGTTGCGTAGGTGCGCGCATCCAGCCCCACCGAGTCGAACAACCCTTCCAGCGCGCCACGCATCGACGCATCGTCGTCGACCACGTGGACAATCGCTTTCTCATTGATTTGAGACAACATCGCGCGGGCACCCCCGGAACCGGTCACCGAAACGCTAGCACGGTGGGGATCACGGGGTGGATCACACCAAAGTATGACCCGCAAAAGCCGCGGAAACATTGGGCAATCCAAAGATTATTTGCCGCTCAGCACGGCTGGACCGAATTCCGCGATGATAAGCAACACGACAAGCGCGAGCACACCTAACGCAATAATCCTCGTTATTCGCATGGTCGCGATCCATCGAAAACTTGCGTTGGAATCGGACAGGTCCGCCCCCACAAGCATGGGACCGCCAACCCCGACGGCTCAATTCTAATCGTGCTGATCAGCTTTCGGCGACTTGAACCACGGCATCCGCGAAGGCCTGCGGCGCTTCCTGTGGCAGATTATGTCCGATACCGCCCTTGATGGTCCGGTGCGCATACTTGCCGGAGAACTTCTTGGCGTATGCAGCGGGCTCCGGGTGTGGCGCTCCATTGGCGTCACCCTCCATCGTAATCGTCGGCACGGTGATAATCGGAGCCGTGGCCAGCCGCTTTTCCAGATCGTCATATTTCGCTTCGCCTTCGGCGAGGCTGAGCCGCCAGCGATAATTGTGAA
The DNA here is from genome assembly GCA_963790595.1 of uncultured Alphaproteobacteria bacterium. Lineage (GTDB taxonomy): Bacteria > Pseudomonadota > Alphaproteobacteria > Rhizobiales > Xanthobacteraceae > Bradyrhizobium. Next base: position 66,861 of record CAWBPE010000012.1, read on the forward strand.
TCACGATGCTGACATGATCCGGATTGTCAAACGCCGCGGCCGAACGATCGAACGTGGCATCGTCGAAATCCCACTTCGGCGAAGCGAGCTGCCAGATCAGCTTCGAAAAATCATGGCGGTATTTGTCGTAACCGGCGCGGCCGCGCTCCGTCGCGAAATAATATTGATACCACCACTGCAATTCGGCCTTCGGCGGCAACGGCGCCTTGCCGCCCTCCTGGCTGCCAATGAGATAACCACTCACGGAAACCAGCGCCTTGCAGCGCTCCGGCCACAAAGCCGCAACGATGCAGGCCGTCCGTGCGCCCCAATCAAAGCCGGCGACGGTCGCCTTCTCGATTTTGAGCGCATCCATCAAGGCGACGACGTCGACCGCAACCACCGACTGCTGACCGTTGCGGGGTGTTTCAGCGGAAAGAAAACGGGTCGTGCCATAGCCGCGCAGATACGGGACGATCACGCGGTATCCATCGGACGCCAGCAGCGGCGCGACATCGACAAAACTGTAAATGTCGTAGGGCCAGCCGTGCAGCAGAATAACCACGGGCCCATCCGCGGGACCTGCCTCGGCGTATCCGATATTCAGGACACCCGCATCGATCTGCTTCAAGGGAGCGAATGACGTATGCGTCCCCCGCTTGATCTTCGGCAATTCGGGTTTGGTTTTGCCGGGTTGGGCCGCCGCAGGACCATTGAGGATGAGCTGCGCAGCAGCAATGGTCATCACGGCGGCGCCGAAAAACTGGCGGCGATCGCGGTCGATCGGGTGGGCGAGCTTGATCGTTTTCATGGGTGCATTCCCAGGTTTGGTGACGGGTTGAGCTATACGATTGCAGCGGTGATACCGCTCACGGCTATCCGTTCTGCGAGGAGCGCAACGATCTGAACGCGGTGCGCAATTCGTTACTGAAGGCCATTGGCTGTTCCCACGCCGCGAAGTGACCGCCTTTGTCGAGCCGGTTGTAATGAATAAGTTTCGGAAACGCTTTCTCGGCCCAGCTCCGTGGGGCCGCATAGATCTCATCGGGAAAGACGCTCACGGCCACCGGAATGGCGACGTGTTTCGGTGCGAAAAACGGTAGCTTGTTTTCCCAGTACAGCCGAGCCGATGAGACCGCGGTGTTCGTCAACCAATAGAGCGTGATGTTGTCGAGAATGTCATCTCGCGTCAGACCTTCCGACTCGCCATTAAAGACGCGGGTGATCAGTTCATAGCTACGCGCGTCATGGTCGAGCATCCAGGCCGCCAATCCGATCGGCGAATCCTCGATCCCGTACAGCGTCTGCGGACGGTTCGACATCTCCTGGGCGTAGCCCAGGCCGTGCTTGTAGAAGAAGTCGAGCTGATCGAATGCATGCTGTTCATCGGCTGACAGGCCCGCCGGCGCCGGGCTGCCGAACTGCAGTGCCTTCGCGACATCGTCCGGCACCGTGGCGGGCATGTTGGTGTGAATGCCAAGTAATTCCGGGGGAGCCAGGAGCCCCATCTGCTCGGTGACGGCATCGCCCCAATCGCCGCCCTGCGCCACGAATCGCGCATATCCGAGGCGCTTCATCAGCGTGATCCAGACGCCTGCGATGCGAACGGGATCCCAACCGGTGGCGGTGGGTTTCCCTGAAAACCCGTGGCCCGGCAGCGACGGAATAACGACATCGAACGCGTCGGATGCGCTTCCGCCATGCGCGGTCGGATTCGTCAGGGGATCGATGACCTTCAACTGTTCGATGATCGAGCCCGGCCATCCGTGGGTGATGATGACCGGCAACGCATTCTTGTGCTGCGAACGCACGTGGATGAAATGAATCTCCAGCCCGTCGATATCGGTCGTGAACTGCGGCAACGCGTTCAGTCTCGCTTCGACCTTGCGCCAGTCGTAATCCGTCTCCCAATAGCGCGCCAGTTCGCGCATCGTCGCGAGTTGCACACCTTGCGACGCATCCGTCACCGTTTCCCGCCTGGGCCACTTGGTCGCCTTGATGCGCCTGCGCAGATCGATCAACGCCACGTCGGGGAAGTCGACGTGGAAGGGGCGAACCGGATTTTCTTCGAGTACCGCCGCCGCGGCCCGTACCGGATGCAGCAGGCTGTAGGCGCCGGCGGCCGCAATACCCAAAGCCGCGGCCTCAACAACATACCGGCGGTCAAGATCGATAGATTCCGATATCGCGGTTGTATCCATGGCTGATCTCTCTCAGGCTTCGAAGGATTGAGTTCTGGAATGACCGGGATGTGAGGACCACAACACGCCCGTTCCCAAACGACTTCTACGAATTGCCCAATGCGCAATCTGTCGCGTTCTTGCTATTTCGAGCGGCGTTGTTGACGTGCCAGCAGACGTACTAAACTATGAGCCCTCAGACGGCTTGCGAATGGCGACAGCTTGATGCCTGTAGTCCGTGTTTTAATAGGAGTTTCCATTTCAGGTTTATTTTCGCGCGGCCAACTCCTTCTTATTCTTCCAGCCGCTCGGTGGAGAAGATAACATGTCGGCATCCACGCTTTCGTCGCGGCACCAACGGCCCGTGATCCTGGATTACGGGATCGCGTGTGCGACGCCGGCTTTGACCGTCGTGCTGGATGTCGCGCTCGACCGGCTTTGGGGAGTAAATCCGTCGACGTCGCTGTTTCTTTGCGGGATCATGATGGTTGCGTGGATCTCTGGCCCCGGCCCGGCCCTGCTCGCCACAGCATTGACCATTTTGGCGTTCGATTACTTTCTGATGGAGCCGGTCTATTCGCTCGCCCTTGAGTTCAAGGAATTACCGCGGCTTGTTCTGTTCACCATTGCTGCATTGTTCGTGGTGTCGATGAGCGCCGCTCAAAGGCGTGCGACCGCTTCGCTACGACGCGTACGTGATGAACAGCAAGAGACAGTGGAGGAACTACGAAAGCTCAACGAAACGCTGCGTATTGAAAACCTCGAACGCGCGCGGGCAGAAGAAAACATGCGACAAACCGAGCGGGAGCTCCGGCAACTGGTCGACAACATACCGGTGCTGGCCGCGCGCTATCGAGCAGATGGCTCGATGGATTTTCGCAACAGGGCCTGGCGGGAATACACAGGGCTTTCGCAGGACAATATCGAGGGCATCCGCTGGGGATCCGCGCTGCATCCCGACGATCAGGCGATGGTCGAACGCGAATGGCGCGTGCATATCGCCACCGGCGAGGCGTTCGAGATCGAGCAGCGACTGCGAAGAGCCGACGGCGCTTACCGATGGTATTGGGTTCGCCGCGTGCCGCTGCGCGACGACGACGGCAATGTTATCAGATGGTACGGTGTCGGATTCGATATCGAGGATCGAAGACTGGCCGAGGAGGCTCGACGGCGCAGCGAGGAAGCCCTGACCGAAGCCCGGCACGAGCTTCAGTTAATCATCGATACCATACCTGTGTTGGTACTTCGCCACCGCGCCGACGGTATCATCGATTTTGTCAATCAGGTCGGACGCACCTACAGCGGCATGACAACAACGAAGTGGACGACACGTACCAGCATCATAACCCATCCCGATGACGTTCCGCGACTCGAGGCGGCTTGGGACGTCGCGCTCGCAACTGGCGGCTCATTCGAGTCGGAAGTGCGGCTCCGAGGAGCCGATGGTGAGTACCGTTGGTTCATGACACGGCGAGTGCCGCTCCACAGGAACGGCGAAGTTGTCGCCTGGTACGCGGCGACCTACGACATCGAAGACAGGAAACGCGCAGAGGACGCGTTGCGTGCCAGTGAAGCGGAACTGGCGCAGACTCAGCGCCAGTTACAGCTGACGATCGATTCGATTCCGGTCATGGTGTCGACCTTCGATGCCGATGGCACGCGCAGCTTCGTCAATCGAACGTGGCAGACCTACACAGGACATGATCAGGGACAAGCCACGGGCAAAGGACTGAATACTTCAGCCTATTATCACCCGGACGATCTCAGGACATTCGAAACGGCGTGGCACACCGCGCAAACCAAAGGCGAGATCATGTCCGTGGATGTGCGCACACGCAGGGCCGACGGCGCATATCGATGGTATACGATGCGACGCGCACCGCAACGCGACGAGCGGGGAAACATCATTAAATGGTATTCGGTGGGCATCGATGTCGAGGATCAGAAGATCGCCGAACACGCCCTGAAACGCAGCGAGGCCCAGCTTGCCGAAGCCGAACGGGAGCTGCGGCTGACACTCAACTCAATCCCAAGCCTGGCCTGGCGAACACGCGCTGACGGTTTCGCCGAATACATCAACAAGCGCTGGCTCGACTACACCGGCTTCTCCCTGGAGCAGTCGCTGGGGTGGGAATGGCAGGCCGCGCTTCATCCCGACGACCGCGCGGGGCTGCTTGAAGCCTGGCGCGGAATGCTGGCATCCGGGAAACCCGAAGATGTCGAGGCGCGCATGCGGCGTTTCGATGGTGCGTATCGCTGGTTCCTGTTTCGGGCGGAGCCGTTGCGCGATGAGAGCGGCGCGGTGACCGGCTGGTATGGCACCAACACCGATATCGAGGACCGCAAGCAGGCCGAAGGCGCGCTGCACACCGCGCAATCGGCGCTGGCTCATGCCAGCCGCGTCGCGACCCTCGGCGAAATCAGCGCAACCATCGCGCACGAAGTCAATCAGCCGCTTGGGGCGATTGTCGCCAATGGCCAGGCCTGCCTGCGCTTTCTCCAGCGCGAAACACCGGACCTGAATGACGTGCGCGGCGCCATCGAATGGATCGTCAAGGATGGCAACCGCGCCGGCGACGTCATCCGTCGCGTCCGCGGCCTCCTGAAAAAGGCCGATACCTACAAGCTCCCGCTCGACGTCAATGACGTCATCAACGAGGTTGTGGCGCTGCTGCACAGCGAATTCAACGCCAAGCGTGTAACATTGCGGCTCGATTTGGCTCCCGCGATACCCCAGGTCGTCGCGGATCGCATCCAGCTTCAGCAGGTCATCATCAATCTCGTCATGAACGGTATCGATGCGATGCAGACGGTCAAGGACCGGCCACATGCATTGCTGATCCGCTCCTGCATCAGCGAAACCGGTCAGGTCGTGGTCGCCGTGAGCGACAGCGGCATCGGAATTTCCGAGGAGATTACGGGCCACGTATTTGACGCGTTCTTCAGCACCAAGCCCGGCGGGCTGGGAATGGGACTGTCGATCTGCCGCTCAATCATCGAGGATCACGGCGGACGGCTATGGCCGGCGGAAAACCGGAAAGAGCCCGGGGCCACATTCCAGTTCGCTCTGCCGTACACCCAAGACCTCGCGTCATGAGACAGAGATGTCAGGTTGGATCGTATAACCGGGACTTGACACAGGATTCAGGCTATTGAAGAAGCCTTAAGGGACCTTGGTCGATAGGTCACCATCGGCCGGCGTGGATACGGATCGGATCAACTCGCCATGGAAGTGAAACCCGAGCAAATCGTTTTCGTCGTCGACGATGACGAATCCATGCGGGTCGCGCTGACGTATTTATTCCGGTCAATGAACCTGCAGGTCGAAGTATTCAGCACGGCCACGGCATTACTTGAGAGCAAGCTTCCAAATATTGCCAGTTGCCTGGTGCTCGACATCAGGTTGCCGGGCGTCAATGGTCTGGAATTTCAGGACGTTCTCGCCAAGGCAGGCATTCACATTCCGATCGTCTTCATGACGGGGCACGGTGACATTCCGATGTCGGTGAAGGCGATGAAGGCTGGCGCCGTCGACTTCCTGCCCAAACCGTTCCGGGACCAGGACATGCTCGACGCAGTAATCCGCGCGCTCGAACAGGACCGCAAGCGTCGCGACGGCGAGACGGCCGTGTCGCAGCTCCGGCATCTCTTCGAAAAATTGACCCCGCGCGAACGGGAAGTCCTGGCCCTTGTCATCTCCGGTCTGATGAACAAGCAGATTGCGCACCGGCTTGAGGTCAGCGAAATCACGGTGAAAATCCACCGCGGGCATGTGATGAAAAAGATGGAGGCTCGCTCTCTCGCGGACCTCGTGAGAATGGCTGAACTGCTCGGAATCAAGCGGACCAGCTAGGCGCACCTCAAGCTGCCTTTGGCATCACGTGATTTCGCCCATTCGCTCGACAAGATGTGCACGCGAGGCTCCAGGGTCGAACCGATCGGCGAAATATTGCGTTTCGTGGGCCACCAGTCCGTCGCGAAATTCCATGATGCTCACCGTGTAGGACGGTATGCCGTCATAGGTAAGCACGAATTCAGTAACCCAGAGATCGCCGCTGCCGACTACTCGCCGCACCGTAAAGCGCTTCTTGTTGGGCTGGACGGTTCGGCTCTCCTGGATGTTGCGCCGGCCGCGGATCCGCTCGCCCGATTGGGGATAATCAAGCACCGCATCCTCGCGGTAGATGTCGTGCTCGGCCTCGAATTCGTTGGCGTCCGAAGCATCCCAATGACGCTTTAGCGCCATCTGCACCGTTTGGTCATCCATCTCAACCTCCTTCGCTTCCGGTTATCATTCCCGACCGCAGAATTCATGGCCCGTGCTGTGCGTTGCGCGTCCATGAGTCCGCTCCCCGCGCAATGCAAACCTAAGTATTATATTCAGCAGGGGTACCACAGCTCAGTCTTGTTGCTCGCTATTCTTGTGGGCGGGATTCCGCTCCCTGTGAAGGACTGTGTTTTGACCGTAGCACCGGTGATTTCGATCATTGACGATGATGCATCTATTCGCGCCGGCTTGAACAATCTCGTCAGATCGCTCGGGTATATCGTCAGCACATTTGCCTCCGCCGCGGCATTCCTGCAGTCCACTCAACTGCACAAAACCTGTTGCGTAATCGCTGACGTTCGTATGCCTGGAATGAGCGGCGTCGAACTGCAATCGCATTTGCGCGGCCAGGGATACAAGGTACCTTTTATATTCATTACCGCGGTTCCCGACGAGACAACCCGCAAACAGGCACTTGATGACGGCGCCATGTGCTTTCTGACAAAGCCTTTCGACGAAGACACCTCGATCGAGTGCCTCAACACGGCCTTGCACCAGCACCGCAGCGAAACAAAAAGCTGAAGCATCGAAGGTTAGCCTCTCCACATCCAAATTAGAAAAAGGGGCCGGCGGCTTTACCGCCGCCGGCCCATCGCGCCTGCATCCGATACAAAGCGGCCCGGGGAGAAGCGGCTTCGCATAATCCATCATGGCCGAGGCTCGGGGGGATAACCGGGGCCTGGAAGTGAGAGGCTGGCGGCGATCGAATGAGCTGCACTTAACCAACGATACTCACCCGATCACATTTTCATCGATACCCGATCCCTGATCGTCTGCTCGCCAGCGATTGCTGGATTTCGCCAAATCTTGCGTCAGTCTTGAATTTCCGAAACGGCGGCTCTCCAACCTGATCCGTAAACCTACGTATAGGTTTATCGGCCGCATAAGAAACCTAAGTGCGATGGAAGCGGTTCGCAGCCGCGTATTACTGTGCCTCCATGGATAAAACAGGGGGCGGAATACGCCAGCGCCCAAAACCAGAAACACAAAGGTTGAATGCGATGTTGAACACCTCCCAATCGTTCGGCGTTGTGCCATTGAAGTCCTTTGGCAAGAACACCCCGCAAGCTCTCACTCACAACTGCGCCGTGCGCCCCGACCGGCGAACTCTTGTTGGTAGCAGCGAAAATAAGTCCGCCGGCATTATTTCGTTTCCGACAGTGGAGATTGCTCCACGCAGCGCGGTGACCCGCAGCGGAATGGAGTGGCGCGGTATGGGCGTCGAGTTGGTCCAGACGACGACGCAGGAGCGCGTCGATCACAGCTTCCGCTCGCCACTGCATCTCCTGGCCGCCTATCAACAAGGTGTCCGGCGCGACGGTAAATCCAGCGTCGAAGGCGCGCCGCGGTCGACGCTGCGTGACGTCGCCAGGAAACTTACCTTCGTGCCGGCGGGCCATCACTACCGTGAATGGTATGATCCACGCTCGCTGACGTCGGTTACTTATTTCTACTTCGACCCAACTGCACTTGAGATCGACTGCAACGAGAGCCTGGTCGATATCCCGTTTGCGCCCCGCCTGTTCTTTGAGGATGCCGCAATCCAGAACACGGCTGCGAAGCTGAGACAGGCGATTGAAGCCCCGGGAAGTGCCAGCCAACTCTATATTGAAGCGCTCGGCGTCGTCCTGATCCACGAACTCGTACGCCTCAATCGCAGCACGACGCGCCCCGTCGCCTCCGTCAGGGGTGATCTGGTCAGAGGCGGCCTTGCCGCCTGGCAGCAGCGAATCGTGACCAGCTATATCGAAGAACATTTGTCCGAGCAGATCCCGCTCGCCATGCTCGCCCGGCTGGCTCGGCTAAGCACGTTTCACTTTTGCCGGGCGTTTAAACAATCGTTCGGCGTTCCGCCGCACCGCTACCACACCAATCGTCGCATCGAGCAGGCGAAAGCGATGTTGGCCGAGCGAAAACATTCCGTAACCGAGGTCGGATTAACCGTCGGCTTCAGTGAGACGAGTTCCTTCACGGCGGTGTTCCGCAAGGTCACAGGACAGACCCCGAGCCGCTATCATCGCGCGCTCGGATGAAAATCGCATCACCACAACAGGCCATCACGAGGATCAAGGGCATGCCGTCAGCATTAAGCGAAACGCCACATCGTGGTGGCGCGTACCGTTCGATTGAAATTGGCGCATGCAATGAACCGGTATCCGGTGAATATCTTTTGCTGCGGGAGCTGATGCATCGCATGAATAACGAATTGGCGGCCACAATCGGCTTCGCCAGTCTGTCGGCGGCGCGGTCCGGCAATGACGATGTCAAGGTGGCGCTGGCCGGCGTGATCCAACAGGTGACCAACTCCGCCCGTGTATACCGGGCGTTGCAGATGCCGGTTGACGATGGCTGGATGGATGCCGCGGCGTATCTGCGTGAGCTTTGTCAGTCCATCAGCCGCGCCAAGCTGCAACACCGGGGCATTGAGCTGGTATTGATCGAATGCCCTCTTCAGTTGAATGCGTCGCGCTGCTGGCGGCTCGGCATGATCGTATCCGAGCTAATCGCCAATGCGTCGCGACATGCATTTCGGGACGGCGGCGGAAAGATTCAGGTCGAACTGATCAACCGCGAGACCTCAGTGGAATGCATCGTCATGGATGACGGATCCGGATCGGAAAACATCAGGCCGGGCCAAGGCATGAAAATCATCTGGTCGCTTGTGGCCGAACTTCGGGGAACCATCAACCATCGCTCGGGGGCGATGGGCACAAGCGCGATATTGGCCTTTCCATTGAGCGAATTGGAACGAAGCGATTCGGAAACCCGTCCTCTGAACTTCACCTATGTGCCGCCTAAAATAAACCGGTGACACAGGACGGAAGAATGCGTCGCGGGTCGTACAGCGGTCGCATGGACACAAATCTATTCAGAGTGTGCAACACCAAATAGTGGAGAGGAACATGAAGATACTCATGGTTATCACGTCGCACGACCAGCTCGGCAACACCGGACGAAAGACCGGCTTCTGGCTCGAGGAGCTTGCGGCCCCCTATTACGTCTTCAAGGACGCCGGCGCGGAGATCACCCTTGCATCCCCGAAAGGGGGACGGCCGCCGCTTGACCCGAAGAGCAACGAACCCGACATGCGGACCGACCTTACGTTGCGGTTCGAGAAGGATGCGTCGGCGGAACTGCAACTCGACAAGACCGTTCGGCTCGACAACGTCAGGCAGGAAGATTTCGACACCGTGTTCTATCCGGGCGGCCACGGTCCGATGTGGGATCTCGCCGAAGACAAGGATTCCGCCAAACTGATCGAGTCCTTTCTTGCGGCCGGCAAGCCGATCGGTATCGTCTGCCACTCCACGGGCGCGCTGCGTCATGTCAAGACGCCGGACGGCAAGCCTCTGGTGCAGGGCAAGGAAGTCACCGGGTTTACCAATGGCGAGGAAGAAGCGGTGGGCCTCACCAAAGTGGTACCATTTCTGGTCGAAGACGAGATGCTGAAACTCGGCGCCGTCTTTTCGAAGAAGGCCAACTGGGCGGTTCACGTCGTCAGCGACGGCCTGCTGATCACCGGACAGAACCCGCATTCCTCGGGACCGGCCGCGAAGACTCTGATGGCAGCGCTGAAGCAAAAAACCAAGGCGCCAGCCGCGGTGCAGGCTTCGTAGATCGAATACCAACGAGCGACCGCATGGATGCGACGCGACTTGCCGTTTGAGAGGCGCTTTCAACGAGCGCCTTTCCGCTACGGGGACCCGTCGCATAGCTAGCAGGGCTGAGACGTCCAACCAACGCTCATACCACCAGCTGGTAAGTATCAACATATGGAGGCTCCGATGAATGCAACGACAGCAAAAGAAATGAAAGCAACGACAGCGAAATCGCAGATCCGGCTCACCCGCTCATCCCCGGCCTATTGGCGGATCACCTTCGACAATCCCCCGTTGAACGTACTGGGTCCGCAGTTCGTGCGCGAGTTCAAGGAAATCGTCGCGGCCATTGAGACCGACGAGAATCTCAAGGTCGTGGTTTTCGACAGTGCCGTTGAGGGATTTTTCCTCAATCACAGCGATTTCCTCGCGGACATGAAAGATCTGACCAGCATGCCTCAGGGGCCGACAGGACTGGAGGCGTGGCCGGACATCCTCGTCCGCCTGACGCGCGCGCCCGTGGTGTCGATCGCCATGATCCGGGGACGCGCGACCGGTAACGGAAGCGAACTCGCTTTGGCCTGCGACATGAGTTTCGCAAGCCGCGAGAAAGCGCTGCTGTCACAGTGGGAAGTCGGAGTCGGCCTGGTCGCGGGCGGAGGACCGATGGCGCGCATGCCACGGGTAATGGGCAGACAGAGGACCCTCGAAGTGCTCCTGAGCTCTCATGACATCGGGGGCGACCTCGCTGAAGCCTATGGCTATGTGAACAGGTCGCTGCCGGACAGCGAACTCGACAGTTTCGTCGATGCTTTGGCGACCCGTATCGCATCGTTTGATAAATGGGCCATCGCAAACACGAAGCGCCTCGTGAATGCCGCAAGCCTGCCTCAGGACGTCGAGATCGCAGCCGGCTGGGACGCGTGCATGACCTCGATCGCCCGGCCGGCGGCGCAGGGCAAGATCAAGGCTCTATTTGAGCAGGGCTTTCATCAGCCCGGAGATGCCGAGAATCGCCTGGGAACTTATTTGGAGCGGCTTGGCCACTGAGGCTAACGGCCTCGAATGATGCGGGGCCGAATTTCTCTTTGGCGCTACACAAAGGACACGATCATGGACTTGCTCGCCTTCGCCAAGAATATTGCGGACCGCGTCGAAACACAGTCGGCACGGGCCAAGGTTCCGGTTGCCGTCTGTGTCATCGATATTCATGGCAACATCGTTCTCCAGCACCGCATGAGCGGAGCACCGGCCTTCGCGATCGAGATAGCGGAACGAAAGGCTTACACGTCGGCGCTGGTGGGACTGCGAACTGCCGAGATTGCGCCGCTGGTGCAACCCGGGCAGGACCTCTTCCCGTTGATGGGACTTTCAGGCGGAAGGTTTTGTTCCATGGGCGGCGGAGCGCCGCTCAAGAGCGAGGGTCATTTGGTCGCGGGCGTCGGCGTAAGCGGCGGTACCGTTGAGCAGGATGTCGGCATTCTTGAAGCGGCACTCGGGGACGTCTCCGCGCCAGCCCTCGCCGCGGCATCGTGAAGCCAGCCCACTACGCTTTCACGATGCACCCGAAGTGAGTGGGAACGGATGACTGGCGGTTAGGCGATCAATATGGCGGCTTCTTGCGTTGCCGCTGCATCTTGGCGGCCTCTACCCACCACATCAGATCGTCGGCAAAGCGCGGGAAGGCCCGTTCGAGAGCCTCACCGGCTCCGCCTGTCGGCGTACCGTCAGCGCTAAGGGTCTGACCGATGGGCCCAACGGCAATCGTGCTCGAAACGACCACCATTCCCATCTCGGACAATGTGCCGTGCCACGCGGTTGAAGCCCGCGCACCGGACAAACGTCCTGCCGAATAGCTCACGATCGCGGCGGGGCGCCAGAACCATTCCTCCAGGAAATGATCCGTGAGGTTTTTCAGTCCGGGCTGAATACCCCAATTATATTCGCCGGTGACGAATATAAATCCATCCGCATCGCGAATTTTGCCGGCCAACCGCTCAAGCGGCTCAGGGGCTTTTCCCGGCGGATGTTCCTTGTACATCCGATCGAGCATCGGAAGATTAATCGCCTTGGCGTCGATCAGCTCAACCGCATCGCCCCGGCGGCGAAAGCGCTCCACCACGAATTCGGCGAGCCGGATGCCCATCCGGTCGGAGCGGTAGGACCCGTAAAAGACGAGAATTCGGTGGCTCATTGCAGTTCCTCAAAGATAGAACGCATATAGCCTACAGCGGGTCGGCCACCGACAACTACCTGCAAATTGCCGCAAGACGCTGTCGCGTGCTCACGTTGGCAATGTCTCGCCGGCCTGCTCGCGCACCATATATTCGGCGTACCAGTCCGGCCAATTCACATCATGCTCGCCCGTTCGTTTCTCGTGCTCGCCATGTGCGGCCTCGGCGCGCCGTAGCGCGGCCGCGAGATCCGCTGCCGAGGTAAAGGTCGTATCAGCCGCCACACGACCTGGAAGCCGCGCGGTAATTTCCTGGAGCATCCAGCCATTGCCGTCCGGATCGCTGAACGAGGCCAGCGACAAATAGCTACGGCGTCCGGGGTCCGGGCCGCCGATCCAGACATTGCCGAACAAATGCGGTTCGTCGGTACCGAAGTGCACGTCGCCGCCGCCATGAAACGGCTCGCTGACCTTTACACCACGGCTCAGCAACTCCTTGCGCGCAATCTCGATGTCAGAGACGACCAGGTATAACCCCTTAACCGAACCGGGAGCAGCTGCGGTGACATTGGTGCCGAAGATGATCGAAGTTCCCGATCCCGGCGGCGTGAACTGAATCACGCGGAAACCATCCTCGAAGCCGAAATCGGCGTCGAGCCTCCAGCCCAGGCCGCCATAAAACCCTTGGCGCGATCGACGTTTGCAACCGGAATCACAATGACCTCGAGCTTCATGTCTGAAGTCCGCACTTGAGGAGGTTTGACTGCAAGCATAATGATTGTCTCCTTTATGCAGGGTGAGTGGAATTGATCGGAACGGAAACCGACGACATTATCAAGGTAATTTGGACATAGACGCAGAATGGTTAGCCGGTAACTCATACATTGATATGACCTGCTTCTTCCAAAAGTCGAATGGAAGGTGCACCTGATATCAGCAATGTAACCGGTGTTATTCTGTTCATTCGAGGCGGCACGTGATGGGACGGTTGCTTTCGGTCAATGTGGGCCTGCCGCGCGACATCACCTGGCGAGGCCAGACGGTCCATACCGCCATCTGGAAGATGCCGGTTCAGGGCCCACGTATGGTACGTCGATTGAACGTAGACGGCGACGGCCAAGGCGACCTGGCCGGCCACGGCGGCGAACGCCGGGCGGTATTTGTCTATCAGATGGATTCCTATCGGTTCTGGCAGAACCAGTTCGGACGAAGCGATTTCACTTACGGACAATTCGGAGAGAATTTTACCGTTGAAGGCCTGTCCGATGCCGAGGTCTGTATCGGAGACCGTTACCGGATCGGCGGCGCTTTGTTCGAGGTGACGCAGCCACGCGTCACCTGTTACCGGGTCGGTATCCGGCTGGACGAACCGGAAATGGCTGCACTGCTGGTCAAGCACGGCAGGCCTGGCTTCTATTTCCGTGTGCTGGACGAAGGGGAAGTCGAGGCCGGCGACGAGATCACGCAGGTCGCGTCCGGGCCCGAGCGCATGAGCGTGTTCGAAGTCAATACGCTCCTTTACATGCCCGGTCACCCCCGCAATCAGCTGGAGCGCGCGCTGCGCATCCCGGCGCTGAGCACGGGGTGGCGGCACTCCTTCGAGGCGCTGCTTACGCAGGAGCGCAAGGGCGGCGGGACGACGGGAAATGCCGGGCTCACTGCAGCGGCCGGCCAGCCGCCGGCGTGGCCGGGATTCCGCCCGCTTCGCGTGGCGCGCAAGGTGCGCGAGAGCGGTAACGTGATTTCCTTGCTGCTCGAGCCGACGGACGGACAACATCTCGCCGCGGCTCTCCCGGGGCAGTTTATCGTGCTGCGGCTCGGGCCGGGATTGGCGCCTGCGCTGATGCGGAGCTATTCGCTGTCGGGAGAGCCCGGCGCCGTGCATTACCGCGTGAGCGTCAAGCGGGAAGCCCATGGCGCGGCCGGCGCCTACATCGACGACGAACTACAGGTCGGCGACATCGTTCCCGCAAGCGCGGCACGCGGCGATTTCACACTAAAGCCCGGTGACACGCCTGTGATCTTGTTGAGTGCCGGGATCGGCGTGACGCCGGTGCTCGCAATGCTTCACGCCTTGGCGGCGGGAGCCTCGACGCGGGACATCTGGTGGCTCTATGGAACACGTAACGGTCGCGAACATCCATTTGCCGAGGAGACGCGTGGACTTCTCAAAGGACTTGCGCACCACCACAGCCATATTTGCTACAGCTCGCCAGATCCCGAGGATCGACCCGATGTTGATTTCGACACCGCTGGGCGCCTGAATACGCAAGTGCTTCGGGGGCTCGACTTGCCACGCAATGCCGATTTCTACATCTGCGGCCCTTCGAGCTTCATGAGCGATCTGAGTGCCGGCCCTGCCGCGTTGGGCGTCACGCCGGATCGCATCCACACCGAGATGTTCGGCGCCGGTCCGTCCATTACGCCAGGCATTGCCGCTTCACCGCGTCGGCCGCCGCATCCGCCGGCCGGGCTTGCCGGTTCAGGACCGCTGGTCTCGTTCGCGCGCAGCGGTCTCAATGTACGGTGGGAGCCAACATTCTACAGTCTGCTCGAACTGGCAGAGGCCTGCGATGTGCCTGTACGATGGTCGTGTCGATCGGGGGTATGCCACACCTGTGAGACCGGGCTTGTCGCAGGCAAGACCAGCTACCAGCCCGACCCGATCGACCCACCGGCGAATAGTAACGTGCTGATCTGCTGCGCGCAGCCCGAGGGCGACATCGTCATCGATTTGTGAACTTCGCCAGAAGCGTTCGCCGATGAACTCATTTGGAGCCAGAACACCGAACTGCTAAGGGAAGGAAGCGAACGCGAAAATAACTGCGAACTTCCGCCACGGAATTCAAGAATGATTCGGCTTGTTCTGATTGCCCTGCTTGCAGTGTCAACTACATCCATCAGAGCCGAGACCTGGCCGAACCGGCCGCTGACGATGGTGGTGCCGTTCGCGACCGGCGGTCCAATGGACGCGGTTGCCCGCATCCTGCAATCTGCCTTGAGCGAGGCCTTGCAGCAGCAGGTGATCGTCGAGAACATCGGCGGAGCCGGCGGCATGATTGGCGCCGCCCGGGTCGCCAAGGCGGCGCCGGACGGCTACCAGTTCGTGCTCGGCAATGTCGGCACGCAGGCTGTCAGCCAAACTCTCTATAAAAAGCCATTTTACAATTCGATGACTGATTTCACCCCGGTCGTGCTCATCGCAGACCTGTCGCTGGTGATGGTGGCGCGCAAGGATTTGCCCGCAAACAATCTACAGGAATTCATTGCCTACGCGAAGGCCAACCAGAAGACGATGCAATTTGCCTCGGCAGGCGCAGGATCCGCTACCCATCTCGGCTGCGCATTGATCAACGCGCGCATCGGCGTCGATGTCACCCATGTCCCCTATCGTGGCGGGGCGCCAGCGATGCAGGATCTGGTGGCCCAGCGTGTCGATTATCTCTGTATCGATACGCCGGTCGCGGCTCCCCAAATTGAAAGCGGCGCGATCAAGCCGATTGCGATACTGAGCCACGGGCGCTCGCCTAGTCTGCCAAATCTGGCGTCGGCGCATGAGCAAGGATTGACTAATTTCGAGGCGACCAACTGGAGCGCGTTCTTCCTGCCCAGGGACACGCCCGCCTTGATTGTTCAAAAGCTGCACGACGCTACTGTCGCAGCCATGAATAATCCGACGGTGGAAAAACGCTTCAAGGAAAACGGCATTGATCCCGTCGCCGACGAGCGGCGATCATCGGCCTATCTCGCGCAATTCGTTGCCGGCGAAATCGTCAAATGGGCCGGCCCGATCAAGTCCTCCGGCCTGGCTTTGGAATAGACCGACTTTTGGAGACCAATGTGAAGATCAGACTAATGGAGAATTTCAGGGCCGTCTTCTATGCGCCGTATTACGCGACACACGTGCTCGGCTTCTTCGCGAACGAGGACGTCGATGTTGAACTGGTTTCCAGCGACGCACCGGGCGATGCAATTGCCCATCTTTTAGATGGCACGATCGATCTGACCTGGGGCGGTCCGATGCGCGTGATGACGGCGCACGACCGGGACGATAAAAGCCCCCTGCTCTGCTTTGGCGAGGTTGTGTCAAAGGACCCGTTTTTCCTGATTGGCAATTCCAGGCCATTCAAGCTCCCGGACCTTGCGCATCTGCGTTTTTCTAGTGTCTCGGAGGTACCGACACCCTGGATGTGCCTGCAGCACGATTTGCGCGAAGCCGGTGTTGATCCGGCAACTATCACTCGAAATTCCGATCGAATCATGCCGGATAATTACGCGGCGCTCCGCGGCGGACAGCTCGATGTGATGCAGGCGTTCGAGCCTTTTGTTTCACGGGCGGAAATAGATGGGGCCGGCGACATACTGTATGCAGCCAGTTCGCGGGGGCCTACCGTCTACACGGCCTTTATCTCGACCCGGAGCAAGGTCGCGGCACACCGTGATGCATTTGTCGCGATAACCAGGTCACTCGCGAAGATGCAGCAATGGCTCTACGCGCACAGCGGCAAAGAGCTCGCCGAGGCCGTCGTTTCCTTTTTTCCCAATGTACCGCAGGAACTGCTTGCGCACTCCCTGCAACGCTATCTCGATGCCGGCCTGTGGGCGCGCGATCCTGCGATGTCGCGACAAGGGTTCGAACGCCTCGGATCGAGCTTTCTTTCGGGTGGCTTGTTGAAGCGCGCACCGGTTTTTGAAAATTGCGTCGATGTAGATTTGGCATAATCGGCTTCGACGGGATTCCCGGCAACCCCGTCGTGTCGAGCGGCTATACGAGGAAGAAATCGCGTGTGATCTTCTCCCCTCCCTCCGCGAAGCGGCGGGGAGGGGAGCAGAGCAGCGGTGGTGACAGCTTAAGGCTTCATTCCCGTGATGGACTTGCTGATAGCCCGGGGATCCCGCATTGGCCAGCGGCCGCTGTCCACCTGCGAGAGAAACTCTCCGACGATCCGGTTATATTCGTCCGGCTCCTCGATATTGATGGCATGACCTGCATTTGGAATGAGCGAAAGCGCCGCGGACGGTATCGATTGTTTCATCAGGATGCCGGGCAGCAAACACGGCCAATCTTCATCGCCGGAAATCACAAGCGTGGGCACCGTGATTTTCTGCATTTCCTCAACCAACGTATAGAGCGACGGTCGCTCCTTCTGAACACCCGCCTGGGTGTTCGCCGAACCGGTTGCTGAATGCTCCGACAGCATCTGCTTGAATTCGGCAAAGCCACGCGGATCCTTGTTTTCGAATTGAACCCGGGTCGGTCCGTAGGCATATCGCTCTGAAAAGGCCTGCATGCCCGATGATCTGATAAAATCGGCAATCGTGTCGGCCTCGGCGCGGAAGGTCTCCCGCGTTTCCAGTTCCGCCCCATATCCGCATCCGCCAATACACAGCGACAGTGCCCGATCGTGATGACGAAGGCCGAAATGGAGCGTCGCGAAACCTCCCATCGAAAGCCCCTGAATATGGGCTTTCTTTTCGCCGATGTGGTCGAGTACGGACAGGATGTCATCTGCCGCCCGCGCCTGCGAATAAGATTCCCGGCTTTCCGGAACGTCCGACGGGGGGAAGCCCCGCGCATTGAATGCGATCACACGGTATCGTTTTCCGAAATGGCGTAACTGCGGCTCGTAACTTCTGATGTCCCCGGCAAATTCATGCACCAGAATGAGTGGTCGCCCCTTACCGGTCTCCTCGTAGTAAAGGCGTACGCCGTCATCCGTTGTCGCATATGGCATTTTTGCTTTGTCCTCTTCCGGGTTTTCTGCAGGGATCGTGAGAGCGCGGGACCGCTCAGACAGGACCACGGTCCTTCAAAACCACTTTCCCGTCAACCTTCGCGACCAGATCGCGGCCACGCTCGCGAAGGCGTTACAGGTCAAGGTCGGCTCCCCTGCCTTGACCGTCGGGCGCCGGTCAAGGCTTCAGGATGACCCGATCGCGGGACAACCCGCTGGCCGCGAGATAGGCGGCCTTGGCATCGGAAAACGGATAGATCGCATTAGGGGCGATGGGATACGGCTTGAGATGCCCGCTCGCAAAGCCTGGTAGCGCCATTTTCAGCACCTCAGCGCTGGCGACTGAGGAGAAACCCAGCGTGTCTACCCCGACATAAGTGTGCCGGCCACGATAGAACTCGAGGATATTGAACTCAACCTTCTCTAGTGTTGCGATGAGAACCTGACGTCCCTCAATCGCCAACGATTTGTGCGCGGCCTGGAAATAGGGACTGCCAACCGTGTTGAACACGATCTGCGCGCCCTTGCCGCCCGTCAGGTCGCGAACACGCGTGGTCACATCTGTTGTTGCGGAGTTGATGACCTCGAGTGGCGCGCTGATGTGCCCTTCGTATCCCTCGTCCTTGCGGACAACGCCGATGACGTGTGCGCCGTGCCAGGCAGCGATCTGCGCCGCGGCTTGCCCCACCTTGCCGTTGACGCCAAGGACAAGAACGGTTTCCTGCGCGGTGGGCATTCGTGCCCGCCGAAACCCTTCAAGCGCCGTGACGAAGGGAACGCCGATACCGGCCGCCTCTTCCATCGAAAGCGCCGCGGGTTTCTCGACAAGCGCCGCCGCCTCAACGATCACATGACTGGCATGGGTGCCATCGCGGCGAATGCCGAGATCGCCCGAAGATCCGAACACTTCCCGTCCCAACCACTCCGGATGACCGCCGACGACGATGCCGGCAAAATCACGGCCCGGCGTTCGGGGGAACACGGCATATGACATCTGCCCGGTCGCGGCCTTGACGTCGGACCGGTTCACGCCCGCCGCCTTTACTTCGACAACGACTTCATCGGGTCCAGGCGTGAGAAGCCTTTCCTGCACCGCCGGGGCGATCGATTCTGCGTCGGATGCCTTCGCAGTCAAGCGAATAGCCTTGGTCGCAAATCGCTCAGGACTTTTGTAGGCATCAGCTTTTGACATCGCCACCGTTTCTCCTCAGGCTGAACTGATATCGACGAGACGGGTCGGCAAACCGATAATCTCCCGGGCTTCACGGGGCGTCGCAATCTGCGCGCCGAGATCCTCGACCATCCGGCGCGCCTTTTCGACCATCGCCGCATTGGAGGGAGCAAGCTGTCCGCGTGACAGATATACAGCGTCCTCCAGCCCCACTCTTACGTGCCCTCCGGCCAGATAGGATTGAGTGACGCTTGGGAACGACCATTTTCCGATTCCGACAGCGGTGAACTGGGCGTCCGTTGGCAGCATGTTCCGCGTGTAGATCACGGTCTCCGGGGACGGCCGGAAACCGTAACGCACGCCCATCACCAGCGAACACAGCACCGGACCATCAAACGTTCCGTCGTTCAGCATGTCATTCATCAGGGCGATATCGCCGGAATCGAACAGCTCGACCTCAGGCTTGACGCCGGCATCTTTCATGACCTTTGCCATTCGGCGCGCATTGCCGGGCGTATTGATCACGACCTCTTTGCCGGAGTTCATAGTGTTCAGGTCGATCGTGCATATCTCCGGACGCAGCACCGCGATGTGCTCGGCCCGCTTCTCCGGAACCATCAACGTAGTGCTCGGCGCGGCGACTCGCGGGTCATCGGCCGATGGCACAAACCGTCCGCCCGGCCCCGTCGTGATGTTCAGGATGAGCTGAGTGTTTTTCGTCCGGATGCGTTCGACGACGTCGCGATAGTAACCGAGTTCCATCGAGGGCTTGCCACTACTGGGGTCGCGCACATGGATGTGAGCGATCGCGGCCCCGGCTTCGGCAGCGCCAAGGCAGGCATCCGCAATTTCCTCAGGGGTGATCGGCAGATGCGGCGTCTGGTCCGGCGTGGTCAGGTTGCCCGTCACCGCGCAGGTGATGAAGACCTTGTTTCGGGGTTCACGCATGTCTACTCCCGCTACAGCGACCGGCCGCCGTCGACGAAAATCGTCGTTCCGGTGGAAAACGTCAGATGGGTGGCGCAAGACAGGATTGCGGCCGCGATATCCTGGGCTTTACCGATCCGTTTCAAGGGCGTGGTCGAGGCGGTCTTATCGTTGAAGTCTGCGCCTCGTCCCGGCACGAAACTGGTGTCGACGACGCCGGGCGCCACAGCCAACACACGCACCTGCGGCGCGAGCGCCTCAGGCGCGCATTGGGAGCCTGCGCCATCGCCGCGAGCACGACCGGCGTCACGTCCTGCTCGGTGTTGATAATGCTTCCCAAGCCGCTTGAGCGCTTGGCCGACCGCAATTCCGCGCGCATTTCACCCTCCAGAAGTTGGATCGTACAATCGATTGCAGATATTTATGCAATCGATTGCAAATCGTCAATGTTTCAGAACCCGCATTCCTGTCGGTGCTGGGTTGCGTGCAAGAGAGGCTTAAATCGACGGCGCGAGTCTCCGAGCGGCGGCCGCTCCGCGGAACTGAGTTCTAAATCCGCGTCAACTTAACGTGCAGGTCGCGCTCGATATAAATTTCGAGAAATCCCGGCAGTGTTCCCTGTCGCACCATTTCATCGAATGGCGCTTTGTATCTCTCGTCTTTTTGTTCCGTTAGAATCACAATCCGCCACAGATTGAGCGGGTCGGCTTCGGTGCCGCCTGCGGCATGCTCGACATGAAACAGGGGCTGGTACGCGTCAGCCTGAAGAACAACATCCTCGCGAGGCAACTGCGCACGTCCCATAAACAGGACCTTCTGCCTGACGTGATCGACAAAAACGTCTTCCAGAACCCGGCCCCGGCCGACATTGAGCCAGCTTCCTTGAATGGACGATCGCGACCAACGTTCGATCTCGCCGGCCAGATGATGGCGTCCCCAGGATCCTCCTTCTGAAACCACATAGGGAATATAGGTCAGAGGGTCCCAGGCCTTTTTGCTCTCCATATCCCAGACCATGCTGCGCGACAGCTCTACCGCAGGGCTTGCGATGTATTTCTCTCTCAGAACCCGGTTGACCTGAACGGGCGGCAGTTCGATCTGGGTGAAACGGGGATTATTCCAGGCGTTCTCGAATTCGTTGAGAGCGTCCGCATAAGCCGACGGTAAACCTGCGATCTCACTCATGCTGCCTCCTTGAAGACCGTTAAGTCGATATCTTGTGTCCGCCCTACGCAGCGACACTTACTTCTTCAATGCCCTTTCGTCCCGGTTCGATACCGAGCGACGCGACGACGCCGATCATGATCAGAAGCGCCGCACCCATGATTGATAGCACGCCGCTGACGCCATAATGTGCGAAGACGGGACCGACGAACAGCGGGACGACGATGCTGGCGCTGCGTCCGGCGGCATTGCAGATACCCACACCGCGAAGCCGAAACTCCGTCGGGAAAAGTTCGGGCACGTAGACCGCGAAAAGCGCCGCTACGAGAACATAGATCGGGATCGTCAGCAGGAAGCCGATCGCCGCTGTCAGGAACGAATTGCCCGACAGCGCGAAGGCTGCGCAGAGCAGGATGGCACTCGCGGCCGCGCCGATAATGGTCGGCTTCCGTCCGAAGGTGTCCGCGGAGATAGCTCCCATGGTGGACCCGAGCGGACCGCCGACCGACATCAGAAGCGCAAACCCGGTGCTGCGGGCGATCGACTCGCCTTGCCCGACAAAGAACGTCGGCAACCAGGTGATGAAGCCATAGATCAGCGTGTTCACCACCATCAGGGATACGCAGCCCACGATGAGCCGCGACAGGAACGGCTCGTGAAAGAGACTCCCCGTAGCCAGCGGCATGACAGGCTTCAACACCGGATCGGATGGCGTCAGTGCACCTTGAAGTGAAGCCTCGCGCTCGAAATCGGCGACCAGTGCGTCCGCCTCTTCTTCGCGCCCGACCAATGCCAGCCAGCGGGGAGATTCCGGCAAACTCCTGCGGAGGAACCAGGCGATCAGAGCGCCAATGCCGCCGAGGACGAACATCACCCGCCACCCGAACGCCGGCACCAGCAGCCACGCGAGCAGCGCGGAGACCGGCAGGCCGGCCGTCACCAGGGTGCAGATCATCCCGGACCATCGGCCTCTGACTTTGGCCGGGAAAAATTCCGTCATGATGGAATATCCGACGACATTCTCGGCACCGAGACCAAGCCCCATCACGAAGCGCAGCGCAATGAGCGCTTCCATGTTCGACGCAAATGCCGAAGCCAACGACGCAACGCCGAACAGCGTGAGATTGACCTGATAGGTAAAACGCCGGCCAAACTTGTCTCCCCAGAGTCCGGTCAGAAGAGCGCCGAGGGTCATTCCGATAAACGTCACTGAAATGAACAAGCCGTTCTGTGCGAGCGTCGAAAATCCGGATTTGTACGCGGAGCCCAGAACGCTGGCGGCGATGTAGATGTCGAACCCCTCAAAGAACATTCCGATCGCGACCAGCCCGAAGACCTTGCGATGCAGGCGCGTGATCGGAAGCCGATCGAGCCGCGCGCCTATCGCCGCGCTGGTGCTGACGGATGCCATGACTATTCCCTCCGAATTGAGTAACGCGACTTAGTCGATGACCGCAATGCCCTGAATTTCGATCAGCATATTTGGATCGGCGAAGCCCGTGACGGTGATCGCCGCGCTCGCAGGAAAATCGGATCCAAATATCTCCGATCGAATTTCCGTCATCCGCGTCGTGTTGCGCGGATCCGTCAGAAATACCGTCATGGTGACGATATCTTTCAGGGAGGCGCCCGCCTCCATCAGCGTCGCTTCAATATTGCGGAAGGTCTGATAAACTTGCGCTTCAAAATCGCCGGCAAGTGACTTGCCGGAGTCGTCTTTCTGACCGGTATGGCCGGCGATCCAGACGGTTTTGCCACCCTCGGTGATGATGGCCGGTGAAAAGGCCCTCGACTTTTGCCAGGTGCCGCGAACGAATGTTTTCTTCATCGAACACTCCCGAAGGTCGCTTTATCTAAATTTCATACAATCGATTGCAGAGTATATTCGGCTGGTCAAGTGGATTCTAACAAGTTTATAAAAGCCGGGATGGCGATTTGCTGGGCAGCGGGGGCCGGTCGGCGGGCCGACCATGTACAATCGATTGTTATACGGTCGATTGTAACTGAACAGGAATCGCAGTCTTTTCCGGGCGACTTGGTGAAATGAAAAAATGGGCACAGCGTGAAAGCGAGATTGTCGCAGTCAGGAAACAGCCGCCGCACCGTCACGATGAAACAGGTTGCGGAGCTGGCTGGGGTCCATGTGTCTACCGTTTCGCGCGCGTTGAACCCGGCCACGGAATCGATGGTGGTTCCGGAGGCCGTCGCCCGGGTCGTTAAAGCCGCCAAGACGCTCGGCTACCGTCTCGATCCGGTGGCTGCGAGTCTTCGGACCGGGCGCTCCAAGCTTATCGGCATCCTCGTTCCGGATATCGCGACCAATGTTTTTACGCCGATTCTCGCTGGCGCGACCGAGCGTTTGTCGGCGCAGGGGTATTCGGTGATCGTTGCGTATGTGGGCAGTGATGCCAAGACGCAACTGGATCTCGCGGGCGGCTTGATCGCGCGGCGCGTCGATGGACTGATCCTTGCCACCGTGGTCAGGGACGATCCGTTGGCCGCCTTTTGTATTGCGGAGCGGCTACCGACGGTGCTTGTCAATCGAGCGGAAAAAGACGTGCGATTGTCGGCCGTGGTCTCCGACGACATGCTGGGAATGCAGTTGGCCGTCGATCATCTGGTCGAACTCGGGCACCGCAAAATCGGACACCTCGCTGGTCCCAGCGAGCACTCGACCGGATTCTTGCGACGGCGCGGCTTCATGCAGGCGACCGCCTCACATGGATTGCAGTCAGCCCAGACTCCTTTCGAAATCGCGGAAACGTACACGAGGGAAGCCGGCGCAGAGACCTCGCGCCGGCTGCTGCAAGCCCACCCCGAAATCACGGCGATCGTGGCGGCCAACGATTTGCTGGCGCTCGGCGCCTACGACGTCTTGCGCGAGGAAGGGCTCGAATGTCCGCGCGATATTTCAATTGTCGGACACAATGATATGCCCCTCGTCGACATGGTCCAACCACCTCTGACGACCATTCGCATCAGCCACAGGGAAATGGGACGCCAGGCCGCCGACCTGCTTCAACAGGCGATCGAAACGCTCGATAGCCCGGCCCGCAATGTCGTTCTGCCTGCCAAGCTGATCGTTCGCAATTCGACGGCAGTTCCTCGCAAGAGCGCGCTGAAGAAGATAACGACACCGCGCGATCGCAGAAATCAAGCAAAGCCCGACCTTAAGCAAGCGCCTCGCGTCTGAACGTATCGTCGATGTACCGGTCCGGGCCACCGAGCTCTCCTGGTCGGTTGCCGTATCGATCACGCAGTCTGATCACGCAATCGACCCCACTCCGGTCGATCTTGAGCGTCCGCTTCAGGCCGCCATTGGTGATCAAGACGTCGTAAGCGAGATCAACGGCCCGCTCGACGCTCGGCAGCCGCTCCCCGAGTATCGCGCATGCAGCATTTTTGTTTTGGGGATCGCCCAGCCATTGCAGGCTGGCGTAAAAACCCCGGATAAAGCCCGCCAACAGATCCGGATTTTCTTGAGCCCAGCTTCGTCGCGACGCGCCGACGATGCCTTGATAGCTACCGAGAACGTCTCTGGTCCTGATGACACGTACCTTGCCTGCGCTCTCTGCCGCCAGGCACAACGGCGCATTGAGCAGAGTCGCACCACATTGATCCGCCTTCAACGCGGCGAGGCGCTCGGTGCCGGTTCCAATGGCCAGATAGGTTACATCTTCGTCGCCGATTCCGTTTCGCGCCAGAATTTCCTTGAGAACAAAGGCAAAGCCTGTCGTGAGCGCATCGACGGCAAGCGTCTTGCCGCGCAGTGCGGATACCGTCTCAATGCCAGGCTGGGCCATGATGCTCAAAAGCCCGTCGTCGACCCCCATAAACGAAAAGAAATCCGCCGGACCGTCCAGCGGTACCTCACCATGACCGTTCGCATAAGCGATCACATTGTCGATCGATGTCAGCGCAACCTGCGCCGTTCCTGCACGAAGTGCCTGCGCCATATGCGCAGAGGTCGGGGTGAGCGTGAGAGCGAGATCGATGCCCTCCGCCGAAAAAATGCCCAAACGTTGCCCCGCCCAAAGCGGCCAATTCGAAGCCCCCGCGAACGCAATGACGTCTAACCTCTTCATGGCCTTCGCTTTGTCCTCCGACGCGATGTCGGATTTGCCGAAATCCGAATTTTATCTGCAATCGATTGCAAATTCATTCAAAAGTCAAGCTTGGCGCCGCGCTCGTTTCCACAATTTCAAACAGTCCAACCGTGCGTCTCGAAATAAGTCGCGTCTGCGCATTCCCGCGGCGCGAAACGCCCCTCTTGTGAGCGCGGGATGGCGATGGATATAAACCGATTTGCAACTTCGGAAAATCAGAATATCTTTATTGAAGGGACTGGACAAACCGTTCAGTGCCATGCGCATTGATTTGCCCGTCGGGTAGATAATATTCTCAACAACGTCATTGCGAGCGTAAGCAACTCTCAACGTCGCCCCGGTTCCCCGTGCGCAATATATGCCCTACAAACCGAATATACGAACCGCATTAGCGCCGAGTATTTGTTTCTTGTCGGCCGCGCTGATCGCCAATTTCGTGACATGAGATGTATCCGCATCGATGAAGGGATCGTCGGTACCAAAAAGCAATTGCTGGGCCCCCAGCGTATCGAGCGCAAAGCTCAGCGCCTTGTCGCCGAAAGCCGTGGTGTCGTAATAGAGCCGCTTCGCATATTCACTGGGCAATTTGTTGATGTAACGCCGGCAGTCCGGAAAAAGCCGATAGCCATTGTCCAGACGCTCGAGCGCCATCAACAGCGCTCCCCCGGTATGCGCCATGATGTAGGGGAAATCCGGGTAGCGCTCAAAAACGCCGGAATAAATCAGCCGCGTCGCCACCAGCGTGGTATCGAAAATCAATCCGAGCCGCAGCGGCAATTCGAACCCCTCAAATCCCGCGCTGTTGTTGGGAAACATCGGATGCTCGAAAACCGGCAGCCGCAGCTGGTTGATCCGCGCCCAAATCGGATCGAATTTAGGGTCATCGAGTTGAAGACCGTCAACATTCGAGCCGATGATGACGCCCTTCATTCCAAGTTCGTGAATGCAGCGATCGAGTTCGACAAGCGAACCCTCGATATCTTTCAGGGGCAGGCTTGCCAGGCCGATAAACCGATCCGGATGCTGCCGGCACAGTTTGGCCAGGACATCGTTGATATGCCGCGCTGCGGCGGGTTGGCTGGCTTCATCCCACAGATAGACATTGGGCGCGCTCAGCGACAAAATCCGCACCGCGATGTCTTTTTTGTCCATTTCGATCAAGCGCTGGTTGGCCTCGAACATATCCGTCCGCGACCACGCGACGGTGCAACCATTTCTTCTGAAAAGAGTTCTTGCCGTCGCCGGTCGATTCCGTTTCGAGCCCTAATGCCGAAACCAGATCGTCCAGATATTGCCGATCGACGATATGGGAGTGGACGTCGACGTTCATCTGGCTCTTCCTTGAAATTCGAACGCAACAATAGTGTCATTCATTCATCTGAGCCGGAAGGCGCCCACAACCTGTCGACTTGTGACTGTAGTTTACCGAGGATTCTCACAAGTTCCTTGAGCTCGGTTGCCGACAGCGGATCCAGAAGCGATTTCTCGTGATCGAGCGCCAGCGGTACGATCCGTTCGTAGATTCTTTGGCCGCGCGGTGTGAGCTTCAGCACGTTGACCCGCCGATCTTGCCCGGAGGTACCCGCCAGAACCAATCCCGCGGCAACCAGTCGCGTGACCGCGCGGTTCACCATGGCCTTGTCCATCGAGGTCCGCGCGCAAATCTCGCCCGAGGAACACAATCCAACCTCCGCCAGATGGGCGATCAATCGCCATTCGGGAATGGTGATGTCGAGATCCCGATATTTCTTGCCGAGTGAAGCACTTATACCGCGCGCCAATACCGCGATCCGATACGGCACAAAATCGCGAAGCGTTAATTGTGCCGCGCCAGTGGCGGGTCGACGTTTCGTGAGACTCATGTCGCAAGCTCCAAGTCGCACCACTCCAACACTCCAAGTCGCAATGCGCCCATCGCAAGCCAAGCCGACGTACACCAAGGCATTGACTCGAAATCGGCCGCGTGCATATCGTTTCGTATGAAACGATATGATCTTGCGCAAGTCAACACCCCACGGCGCGGCTGAGCGACGTCGGATTGGCAAAGCGGGGACAGGATGGGAGAGACGGTCATGAAAGCGCGCACACTCATCGTAGCGATGTTGCTGACAATCCCGGGGACCGCCGGGGTCTCCGCCCAAACGGCGCAGCCTGCCGCCGGGACTCAGCAACCGGTGCCGCCGCCCGCGCCGCCGTTTGGCTGGCCGATAAATATCGAGCAGGCTCAAAAGGTGGCAGAAGCCGCGATGGCAAAGGCGCGTGAGATCGGCGTTCCCAACGCAGTCGCGGTCGTTGAGCCGACGGGAGATCTGGTTTACTTCGCGAAAATGAACGGCGCGCCCTATTCCGCCGTTCAACTCGCGCAACAGAAGGCCGTCGCGGCGGCGCGATACCGGCGGCCGACCAAGGCTTTTTACGACGGGATCGAAGCCGGTCATCCATTCTTTCTCACCTTTCCCGGTGTGGCGGGAGCGCCGGGCGGCGTTCCAATCGTAATCGACGGCAAACTTGTCGGCGCGATCGGCGTGAGCGGCGGCAATGGCGAACAGG
This sequence comes from uncultured Alphaproteobacteria bacterium, assembly GCA_963790595.1. GTDB lineage: Bacteria > Pseudomonadota > Alphaproteobacteria > Rhizobiales > Xanthobacteraceae > Bradyrhizobium. The sequence goes on from CAWBPE010000012.1 coordinate 94,772, forward strand.
ATGTCCAGGTTTCCGGAGCGGGCGCGGCGGCAGCCAAGTGACGCGTCTGCGCGTTCTCGATCACTCTTTCGGTTTGGTTCTGTCATGTACCGATGCGGGGCGTTGATGAACAAGAGGGCGAAAAAATTGCAAGGAAACGCCGCGAAGTTTTTTGCCGCCCTTGCGGTCCTCGTTTCGATCGTGCTTCTGCCGGTGATCTCCTCGGCTGACGATTATCCATCGCGCCCGGTCAAAATGATCGTGCCGTTCGAACCGGGCGGCGGCAACGATCTCCTGGCCCGGATCATCGGCGAGAAACTTTCCGAATCCCTCCATCAGCCCGTCATCATCGAAAATCGGCCGGGGGCCGGCACGCAAATTGGCGCGGGGCTGGTCGCGCGGGCGGCGCCGGACGGTTACACTCTGTTATCAGCGTCATTGACGACCTACGCGCTTAATCCAAGTCTTTACAAAACCCTGCCTTACAATCCAGCCCGGGATTTCGCGCCGATCTCCCTGACCGGCAGGTTCGCCTTTCTGTTGGTCGCCAACCCGGCTTTCCCGGCAAACTCGCTGGAGCAGTTGATTGCGATGGCGAAGGCTGCACCGAACACGATCGCCTTCGCCTCGGCGGGGCCCGGCAGCCCGCATCAAATGGCGATGGAGCTGTTGTTGAATCGTGCCGGCGTCCAAATGGTCCATGTCCCGTACAAGGGAGCATCGCCCGCGCTCAAGGATCTGTTCTCCGGGCAGGTCCCGGTCATGATGCTGGACGTGGCAACCGCCCGTGAATCGATCAACGCCGGGATGTTGAAGGTTCTGGCCAGCGCCTCGCCGGAACGCACCGCAGAATTTCCGAATGCGCCCACAATCTCTGAAGCCGGCTTTCCCGGATACGAAGCCTCTGCGTGGCAAGGGATCGTGGCTCCAGCGAAGACGCCGCGAGCGATCATCGAAAAATTGAACGGCCTGATCACCGCGGCGCTCGCCGATCCGGCCGTCAAACAAAGATTGCAGACGGCCGGCATCGAGCCCATTCAAGGCACCCCTGAAGATTTCGCGGCTTACATGCAAAGCGAAACCGTGAAATGGCAGGAAGTGATCAAAGCTGCGAATATTTCTTTGAATTGATTTGGAGTTCATCTCTCAACGTCGTCCCTGCGAACGCAGGGACCCATACGCCGCGGACTATCGTTGAGGGATGCTGTTCGAAGACTTTCGCACAACACAACGTCCTGTGGTTATGGGTCCCTGCGTTCGCAGGGACGACGGATGATGTAGCGAGTAAATCCGCACACTCCCGCATTCTCGCGGCGCGATGCGCCCGAGGTTTTTCAAAATCGTTGCCCCTCTCCAAACAGAGGGCGCAGGGAAAGCCGGGTGTCCGATGCACCCGCAGCCGCGCGTGGTGTGGTAGTAAACACGCGCGTTAGTCACCACGAGTTCACCGGAAACATCCGGCTTTCCCCGCGCAATGGTTTTAACGGTCTATTTCGTGCTCTCCCCGGTGACCGGGCTCTTTTGCCACCGTCGCCCCTGAGAAGCTTGCTTCTCAAGAACTTGACACCAGCGTCGGGGTGTCAGGACCACACGACTTCGCCGTCCGCTTCAGGTGCTCTCGTCAGAAGCACCATCCGCGTCCATCGCATCCCGCATTCAACGTCCGTGACGACCGCGAAGCGCCCCTCTTGTGAGCGCGGGATGGCGATGGATATAGACTGATTTGCAATTTCTGAAAATCAGAATATTTTTTCGGGAGGGACTGGACATTCGAGAGAAGCCGAGCGGGTTTGTTCGTTGATTTGCCCGTCGGGTAAAACCAATCAAGCATCGTCGTCCCGGCGAACGCCGGGACCCATACCCCGCGGCCCATCGTTGAAGGATGCTGTTGGAAGACTTGCGCGCAACACAACGTCCTGTGGTTATGGGTCCCGGCGTTCGCCGGGACGACGATGTGGCGACACCCGTTCTCGCGCTGCGACGCGCGCCCGTCCTGCAAGCTCTCATCGAGAATGCTATTCCACCGATATATTCGCCGCCCGCGCAATTTTCCGGTACTTGCCGTTCTCGTCCAGAATGAACCGGGAATAGGCTTGCGCGGACATCGGGGTTGAAACAAAGCCGACCTGCTTCAACGCTTCCTGAAATTCGGGCATCACCGCAATTTTTTGCAAAGCGTTTTCAAGGCGCGCCACGATATCAGGCGGGAGCTTCGCGGGACCGGAAAGGCCGTACCACAAATTACCTGCGACGGAGGGATAGCCCTCCTCGGCCATCGTTGGAACTTCGGGGAAAAAAATCGAGCGTTGTTCGCTCAATACAGCGAGCGGACGCAATTGCCCGGTTTGCAGGCCTGAGATCTGCGCCGCCGCAGCATCGAACATCATTTGAATTCTGCCGGCGGTCAGGTCGACCACCGCGGGAGCCGATCCCTTGTAGGGAACGTGGGTCAGCTTGACGCCCGATGCTGCCATGAACATCTCTCCCCACATTTGCGGCCCGCTACCGGTGCCGGAAGAGCCGAAATTCAGTTCGCCCGGCTTATCTCTGGCATAGGTGACAAGATCGGCGACCGAATGAATCGGCAGCGCGGAATGAACACTGAGCATTGCCGGTGCCGTCGCGATCAAACCAATGTGCGAAAAGTCTTTAGCTGGATCATACGTTATATTCTTGTAGACGACCGGCGCGACGCAGTGGGTCGCGGTCGATGAGAGCAGCAGCGTATAGCCGTCCGGCGCCGCGCGCGTCGTGAACGCCGCAGCAATGGTGCCGGCGGCACCTGCGCGATTTTCGATGATGACACTTTGATTCAGTAATTCGGAGAGCCTGTTCGCAAATTGCCGCGCGACCAGATCGCCCGCCCCTCCCGGAGGCACAGCGACGATCAAGGTAATCACCCGCTCCGGGTACTCGGCTCGCGCCGGATTCGAAAATGCCACGAGCCAGACTGCGAAAACCAACAAAATCCGGAAACGCATGCTCAAGCTCACTTTATATGTCCCTTCGGCCCAGCGAAGATTGCATATTATGCAAGGACCGTACCTCCGGGATAGAATGCCGACCAGAAGAGGTGCTACGAAAACGCTGAGGCCCTTTGACGGGAAGTAGCCTGGGCGAGGGCCAGCCGGAAGCACGCGCGTATGCGACGATTGTGGGTTGACCTCACTCCTCGCCAGTGGGTACGAGAAGCGCAGGGCGTATTGAACGCGCTTGCAAAATGCCCGCGGGATCAACCGGTTATTCGGATTGGTGAGATGGCCCGGATGGATTATTGGACGAAGCCTTGAGCACAAAATCCTATCGCATCGGGATCGACGTCGGAGGGACCTTCACCAAAGCCGCCTTGATCGACAATATGGATGGCAGCGTCGCCGGGCGCTCCTCCGTTCACACCACTCATGATCACAAGGACGGCGTGGCGGCCGGCGTCATCCAGGTATTCGAGCAGGTTTTGAGCGATGCCGGCATCGATGCGCGCGACGTCGTCCTGCTCGCCCACAGTACGACCCAGGCGACCAATGCGTTGCTGGAAGGCGACGTGGCGCGGGTCGGAATCGTCGGCCTCTCCTCAGCCAAGGCGGCGAAGCTGGCCGAAGTGCAGGTGCGCATCGACCCCATTGAACTCGCGCCAGGCCGTGTCCTGCAAACCAGCAACCAGTTCCTGCTCAGCGACGGGCTCGACCGAAAGGGGGTCGAGGATGCCGTGCGCGCGCTGCGCGCAGACGGCGCGCAGGTGCTGGTGGCATCGGCGGCCTTCGGCGTCGACAATACGTCCACCGAACAGCTCGTTCGCGAGGTCGGTGAAGATTTCGATCTGCCGACCACCTGCGGACACGAGGTCACGCGGCTGTATGGACTGACGACAAGAACGCGCACAGCGGTGATCAATGCGTCGATCCTGCCACGGATGATCGCGACCGCCAGTCTGACCGAAACCAGCATGAAGAATGCCGGCATCGATGCGCCGCTGATGATCATGCGCGGCGACGGCGGCGTGATGAGCATCAGCGAAATGCGCCACCGGCCCGCGATGACGATGCTGTCGGGCCCTGCGGCCAGCGTGGCCGGCTCGCTGATGCATGTCGGCATGTCCGACGGAATCTATTTCGAGGTCGGCGGCACCTCGACCAACCTTGGCGTGGTCAAGGCCGGCCGTCCGGTCGTGACCTATGCCAATGTCGGCGGCCACGATACGTTCGTCAGTTCACTCGATGTGCGCGTGCTCGGCGTCGCGGGCGGCAGCCTGATCAGGATATCGGATAATTCCGTTCGCGAGGTGGGGCCGCGCAGCGCGCATATCGCGGGGCTTCGATACGCCTGCTTCGCGCCCGCCGAGGTGTTCGAGAACGCCCGCGTGGTTTTTTTCGAGCCGAAGCCCGGCGACGGCGACGACTTCGTCGCGATCGAGACCGAACACCATGGCCGCTTTGCGCTGACCACCACCTGCGCCGCCAATGCCGCCGGACTGACGACGCCGGAGATGCATTGCTACGCGCCGGCGGAAGCCGCCCGCGCCGCCTTTGCCCCGCTGGCGGCAAAATTGCAAAAGAACGTCGTCGCGCTGGCAAAAGAAGTGCTCGCCTCGGCCGCGGGCAAGGTGATGCCGACGATACAATCCCTGATCAGGGATTATCAGCTTGAGGAAGAGCAGCAGGTTCTGATCGGGACGGGTGGCGGCATCGGCGCGTTGTTGCCCACGGTCGCCGCAGGCTTAAGTTTGCGTTTCGAAATCGCAAAAGATGCGGAAATCATTTCGTCGATCGGCGCGGCGCTGGCGATGGTTCGCGAGGTCGTCGAACGGGCCAATCCCGATCCGTCCTCGGACGATATCGTGCATCTTCGCGCCGAAGCGTTGGAGGCGATCGGCAAATTGGGGGCCGACCCGAAAACGGTCGACATATCCATCGAGATCGACCGGCAAACCGGCCGGATCCGCGCGATCGCCACCGGCGCCGCGGCGCTGCGCAGTTCCGGAGACACCGAGGCGGTCTCCGAACGCCAGGCCCGGCGCGTCGCGGCCCGGTCGTTCCGGCAGGGCGAAGACGACGTTGAACTGGTCGCCGAGACCGCTGGCGCGTTCGTTTACCGGCCAAAAGCCGATTTCAGCCATTCGCTGCGGATCGTCGACCGGCGCGGAAACGTCCGTTTGCAACGCAGCCATGCGGTCGTGCATCAGACGAATGTCGAAAATTGGCAGAAATCCTTCCAGTCGATGAACCTGTTCGGACCGGAAGATCCGATCGATGCCTTTTTTGGCGCCGTTTTGCTGTATGATACCCATCTGGTCGACGTGACCGACGAAAGCCTGTTTTCCAACGCGGTCATGATCGTGAACAGCGAGCTTTCGGGGGTCGCGCCTCAGACGCCGGTGGTTTTGATCGGTTTGGGACGGCCAACCGCGGCCGAGCATTGAAGATAGATTTGAAGGGAGAATCGTGATGGAAAAGTTTGAGACGCTGAAGGCCGTGGCAGCCCCGATGGGAATTCCCAACGTCGATACCGACGCGATCATTCCCAAGCAATTCCTCAAGACGATCAAGCGCGCCGGACTCGGCAAGGCGCTGTTTTCCGAACGGCGCTACAACGACAACGGCGAAGAGCGGGCGGACTTCGTGCTCAATCAGGGACCTTTCCGCCACGCCAGGATCCTGGTGGCCGGCGAAAACTTCGGATGCGGATCGAGCCGCGAGCATGCGCCCTGGGCCTTGCTCGATTTCGGCATCCGTTGCGTGATCGCGCCGTCGTTCGCCGACATCTTCTACAACAACATGTTCAAGAACGGCATGTTGCCGATCCGGCTCGGCGCCAAGCGGGTCCACGAACTGATCCAGTTCCTGACCGAACTGCCCGGCGCCGAAATCACCGTCGATCTGCGCGCCAAGACCGTGACCGGACCGGACGGACAGGTCGACCATTTCGACGTCGCGGACTTCTCACGCGAGAGCCTCCTGAACGGCTACGATGAAATCGAGCTTTCGCTGTTGAAGAAAGACCAGATCGCGGCCTACGAGAAGAAAATGAGCGTCGCGCATCCCTGGCTATAGCGCGCGGCGACGCTCGAACGAGAAGCACCTGCCAAGGCGGGATGGGCTGACGCTCGTCCCGCCTTGTCGATTCTGGCGCGGCCAGAGCGGCAGCGCGCTGAAGCCGCGGCCAAGCTCAACTGACCGTTCGAAGTTCAAGCTCGCCCGCGATGTCGTGACGATCGGCGGGTGGGTAACGATACGGTCCCAGCACCAGCGTCAGCGCGGTCGCGACGGCTAACAGCAAACTGTAGGCAATCAACGTCGCGGAATAACTATGGGTCAATTGAAACGCCCACCCCAGGATCGAGGACCCTACCGCATTGCCGGCCAGCGCCGCGGTGAAAATCCATCCGTAGATCGTACCGAATTTGGCCAATCCGAAATAACGCGAAACCATGTAGGACAATAGATCCGTTTCGCCGCCGATGCCGAGACCGAGCAGGAGAACGCCAACCAAGGGCGACACTTCGACTGGCTGCAGCGCCAGAATCAGGAGCCCCACCATCGGACAGACGAGGAAGAAGACCGCCACATAGGGCGCGAATACCCGATCGATGATCCATCCGGCGAGTAGCCGGCCGACAATGAGCGCAAAACCGGATGAGGAGATGATCGTAACGGCGTCAGACAAGGACATTCCGCGGTCGGTGAGCATCGGAACGACATGCACGAGGCTGCCGTTGATCGCGACCACCGCCAGGAAGAAGGAAACGATCATGTACCAGAAGCGCCGGTCGTGCGCGGCCTCCCGCATGGAGACGCCGGGAAGCGTGACACCTGGCGACGGACCGCCGGCGAGAGTTCGCGCCGGTTCCCTGATGAAAGCCAGCACGGGCAGCAGCGCCAACAGGATGATCAACCCGGCCAGCCCGAGATAGGCTTCGCGCCAGCCGAATGATCCGATCAGGGTTTTGCAAATCATGGGCAGGACGATCGTTCCCATTCCGACTCCCGCCAGCACGATGCCCAGCGCGAAACCACGCTGCCGGTCGAACCAGGCCGACACGACTTTCGAGTAGGAGCCCGGCGTCTGGCCGATGGCGAACAGACCCGCCAAGGCGAACATCGCATAGAGCCCGAACACCGAGCCCGGCAGCAATGACATTGCCGCTGTCGCCAGCGCAAACAGGATGATGGACACCGCGAGTGGCGTCCGCACGCCGTAACGATCGATCAGGCGGCCGAAAAACGGCGACGCGACCGCCGTCATCACGCTGGATATGCCGATCGCGGTCGCGATATCGCCGCGGCCGAAGCCGAGTTCCTGGGAAATCGGCTTGATGAATATGCCGGTGGCGAACACATTGATGGGTCCCTGGCTCGCAACCAGAGCCAATGACGAGGCGGCCACGATCGACCAACGCTTGCTATCCATTTTTCCTCCGGTTCGTCCCCAACTCTTGCGGCCAGGGCTCGTCGATCACCGCCAACGCGGCTGGTATCAATTTCGCAGTTCACGCACTCCGCAGAAGGGGTGCGGCCTTATCGTTCGGCGTCTTGTCGCTCTTGGGTCTGCTATTCGGCATGCCGCCAACCGCGTGCGCTAGCACGTCGACGGGATCAACGACGGAATCCGCGATATGCCGCCAGGCCACGATTTGATCGGGGCGGATCAGCACCAGATCGCTTTCGTAGAGGTCGCGCGCTTCCTCGTCGTCGATACTGACGATCTTGAGGTCCAGCCCTGCTGCATTCGCCGCCGTCAGAAATGCGTCGGCTTGACGCTGATCGTCGCCCAGGCAAAGCAACGTCCATTCGAAACCGAAACAATCGAACAGCGAGCGGCCATCTCTGAGCCAGACATGCGGCGCGCGTCCGCCGGGTTTGCCGGTCGGCACATAGGCGGTGGGCGTATCGGGCGGCGACGGCGCGCTATCGCTGGCAATGATGGGCGAGCCGTCATACCGCGCGCCAAAGGTAAAGCCGGGGATGTTGAATTCGGACCTCGCATGGTTAGCGAGATATTCGCCTGCGCGACGGCGCGACGTTTCGCCGGCCCTCCCCTCCGCTTCCAGCGCGGGCGACGGACGATAAAGACCGATGGAATCGGCAAAGCTTCTGGCAAAGCCGGTATTGCGAAGCGCGACCGGCCGGCGTTCGGCCTCGTAACTGTCCAGCAGCGCTTCGTCGGCCTGTTGCTTCAGGACGGCCGCGAGTTTCCAGCCGAGATTGACCGCGTCTTCAATGGCCGTGTTGTAGCCCATGCCGCCGGTCGGCGTGAACAAGTGAACCGCGTCGCCGCCGAGAAACATGCGGCCGGAACGGAAACGGTCGGCCACCAGCGCGCGCCCCGCGAGCCAGAAATCACGTGACAGGATTTCAACCGGTATCGTCGCGCCCACCGCCTGCCGGAACATGTCGAGGGCCTTGGCGTCATCGACTGAATTGGGATCTTCGTCGGGGCGGACTTGGGTGTGGAAGACGAATTCGCTTTTGCCGTCGACCGAGATCAACAGAGCGCGCCGTTCGGCGTTGAAGGTGCAGTACATCCACGACCGGGCATGCGGGCAGACCTGATAGAACGTCTTCGACTTCAGATAGAGCGCCAGCATTCGACCACCCATGAAATCGCGATCGGCACCGCTATTGCCGGAATATTCGATCCCTAGATAACGGCGCACCAGACTGCGCGGTCCGTCGGCGCCGACCAGATACTGCGCCTGAATCCGCCTGACGGCTCCGCCGTCGACGGATTCGATCTCGGCCGTGACGCCATCCGCATTCTGCTCGATCGCGACCACGCGCGACGAAAACGCCAGTTCGACTGAAGGGCAGGCCTTGGCATGCCGATAGAGCACGGCCTCGACAAATTTCTGGCTGACCCGGTGCGGCAGTTCCGCCGCACTCCAGGAACCGTCCATGGTCTTGATTAGTTTTTGCGCGTCGCGCGCCGACGGCAGGCTGACCCGCCCCAATTCATGCGCGGTCAATCGCGTAAAATAGGCGATGTCGGTGGGGTAGTCGTCCGGCAAGCCCATGGCGCGGATTTCGTCGGCGAAACCCAACCGCCGGAAATGCTCCATCGATCGCGCCTGTGTCGCATTGGCCTGCGGGCTGAACGCCGTCGACGTCTTCTGATCGATCACAATTGCCGCGATACCGCGGCGTCCGAGTTCATTCGCCAGCATCAGACCGCAGGGGCCGCCGCCGACGATCAGAACCTGCGTTGTCTCGTGATGCATGGCGGGGCTCATCGGTCTCAACGCTTCGTCTCATAATTGAACGCGAAATCTTCCGGCGGGGTCGGGCCCCAGACGTAGAAGGAATCATGCGGCGGGTTGTCTTCGGCCTGCCAGTCGCAATTGGCCGGGATGTAATCGATATCGGCCGAATATTCCGCGTAGCTGCCCCAGGGATCGCGCACATAGTGGAAGTAGTTGGAGCCGAGCACATGGCGCCCGAGACCCCAGCCGGCGCTGAAACCCTTGTCCGCCATGTGCATGGCGCCAAGGCCGATCTCGTGGATCGAGCCGACATCCCAGCTCACATGATGCAGGCCGGGGCCTTCCGCCTTGGCCAGCGCGATCAGATGATGATCGCTGCCATGGATGCCATGCATGAAGGCGATGCCGTCACCGCTGCGATCCGAAAGCCGCAATCCCAATACGCGCTCATAAAACGCGATCGATCCGAGAACGTCCGAGGTGAAGACCAGAATGTGCGCGAGGCGCCGGGGCTGCACCCGCGACGACTGGTTGCGGCTGTGGGATGCTTGGGTGCCGGGCGGCGAGGAAACCAGACCGAAGGATGATTTTTCGTTGGGCGAGGATTTCTCCGCGACCCGAAGCTCCATCAAGAGCCCGTCCGGATTGTGAAACCAGATGCCGTTGGATTCGAATCCGGGCGGCGGGTCGACCTGTTTGACGCCGAGCTTTTGCAGACGCTCCCGGAAAGCGGCGAAGTCTTCCTCGAAGACGCCAAAACACAGATGAGATAATCGCTTGTTCGCGCCTTCCGTGATCGCGCCCCATCGATGGCGATTGCCGAACGTATGGACGTCGAGGCGATTGCCTCTGGCCTGCAAATCAAGCCCGAACAGCGAATAGAAAGATTCCGCCTGTTGCATATCCGGTACGATCAGGTTGAACGCATCGAGCGAATGCACACCAAGCTCGCCCGGACGGCGCGTTGCGCCCATCAAGCTTCTGATCTGGGTCATGGCCTCCTCCTTTCGTTTCTTTTTTGTATCCAATCCCCGGTCGGTATCCCGGGGCCGGCCGCATGCGCTTAATCCTGATCGACAACCGGATTGCGCAAAATGCCGAGCTGGTCGATCTCCACTTCGCAGACGTCGCCGTGCTTCATCCATAGCGGCGGCTTGCGCGCGAGGCCGACGCCGGATGGCGTGCCCGTGACGAAAATATCGCCCGGCGACAGCGTGATCGCCTCGCTGACCAGCGCGATCTGCGTGGCGACATCGAAAACCATGTCATCGATCATCGCGCTCTGGACGACCTGGCCGTTGAGCCGGGTCACCAGTTTCAGGCCGAGACAGCCCGGCGGCAATTCATCCGAGGTCACCAAAGTTGGACCGAAAGCGCCGGTGTCATCGAAATTCTTGCCCATGGTCCATTGCGGCGACTTGAATTGGTAATCCCGGATCGAGGCATCGTTGAAAATCGAGTACCCAACGACATGATCGAGCGCCCGCGCCTTCGGAATATTCCGGCCGCCCTTGCCGATCACCGCGACCAGCTCGCCTTCATAATCCAGTTGCTCGGAGAGTTTGGGGCGGACAATCGGCGCGCCATGCGCAATCAGGCTCGAATTGAATCGCCCAAACAGCGTGGGATAATCCGGCTGCTTGAACCCGCTCTCGGCGGAATGGTCGGCATAGTTCAGACCGACGCAGATGATTTTTCCCGGATTCGAGAGCACCGGCCGCAGCGTTATCAGGTCGAGATCGACCGGCTTTCCCCTGGCGAGGATTGTCGCGGCCTCGTTCAGGCTGTCGCCACGGCTCAGCAGGGTTTCAAGGCTTCCGGGGAAGCCATCTGCATTCTTCAATAGACCGGCCCAGCCACCGGCTTTGGTGCGGACGGCCAGTCCGCTGACGCCATTCTCTGCGAACGAAGCAAATCTCATAATGCGTTCCTCCCGGCACGTCGCTCGGTTTGGGCCGAGCGATCGCGCAATTGGCTTAGGAGGCACCATGGAAATGCCTCTCCATTTGCCGGCAAGCCTAAGGGAGGCCTGAGATCACGGTAAGATATCAAAATCGTCCAATTGATACCAAAATGATATCATGGCAGTCTGGGGGCCATGAAGCTGAACCAACTCCGCGATGCCGCCGCGATCGCCGAACATGGCAGCCTGCGCGCCGCGGCGCGCGCACTTCGGCTGGCGCAACCGGCATTGACCCGCAGCGTCCGCGAACTCGAGCATGAGCTGGGTGCGCCGCTGTTCGAACGGCGCACCAAGGGCATGGTGCTGACTGCGGCCGGAGAAGCTTTCGTGCAGCGCGCCAGGGCGATCCTCAGCGACGTCGAACGCGCGCGCGTGGAAGTCGACCAGATCGTGGGGGGCGTCGGCGGATCGCTGGTCGCCGGTCTTTCGATCGCAGCACACGTCCTGCTGCTTCCGCGCTCACTGCCGCGCTTCAACAAGCGTTATCCGGGCGTGCATCTGCGGATCATCGAGGGCTTTTTCCCGACCCTGATCGGGGGCTTGCGTGACGGCAGCGTCGATTTCTATATCGGGCCGCGGCCATCCAGTCATCTCCCGGAAGGGCTGGTGATCGAAAAGCTGTTCGACAATGACAGGCAGATCGTCTGCCGGGCCGGGCATCCGCTGGCGCGGAAGTCAAATAAACCGGTCTCGCTGCGCGATCTGGCCAAGGCCGACTGGCTGACGACCAGCATTACGCAGGAAGCCAACGACGAACTCGGCGCAATTTTCCGCCGTCATGAATTGCCGCCGCCACGACTGGTGATGCAGACCCAGTCGGCGCTCAGCGTGATGCTGGCGCTGCTCCACAGCGACGTGCTGGCGATGATGCCGATGCAGTTCACGCAATTCTCGCTGGTGAAAAAGGCGATCGTCGCGATTCCGGTGATCGAAAAGCTGCCCGCCCCGCCCATGGTGCTGGTACGGCGCGCAGGGTTCTCGCTGACCCCCGCTGCGGATTATTTTGTGGAACTGTTGCGCAATCGGCCGCCTCAGCCATGACGAACGATCCAACCAGACAGGAACATGGGGGTTGCTCATCACCAGCGCTCGACGCGCCGTATCGGGATTGGTAAGCCCTCCCCACTGGGAGACTTGAGTCGAGGCATGACCGTTGCGATCGAGATGGGACACACAACGGCGGGTGCCGCGGCGGCTCTGGATCTGGAGGAGCTGCTAGCCACGCGCCTTCTGGTGCAGGGCAATTCAGGCTCCGGCAAATCTCATCTGTTGCGACGGCTGCTGGAACAGAGCGCGCCCTGGGTGCAGCAGACCATCATCGATCCCGAAGGCGACTTCGTCGCGCTCTCCGACCGCTTCGGCCATCTCGTGATCAATGCCGAGGACCATACCGAGCGTGGCCTGCAGGCCGCCGGCGAGCGCGCGCGCATCCACCGCGTCTCGACCGTGCTTAATCTCGAGGAACTCGACGCCGAGAATCAGATGCGGCGCGCCGCCGCCTTTCTCGGCGGGCTTGTTCGAGACCGGCCGCGACCACTGGTACCCGATGCTGGTGGTGGTCGATGAAGCGCAGCTGTTTGCGCCGGCCGTCGCGGGCGAAGTTTCGGACGAGGCGCGCAAACTCTCGCTCGGCGCCATGACCAACCTGATGTGCCGGGGCCGCAAACGCGGGCTTGCAGGGGTCATCGCCACCCAGCGATTGGCCAAGCTCGCCAAGAACGTCGCGGCCGAGGCTTCCAATTTCCTGATGGGCCGCACCTTTCTGGATATCGACATGGCGCGCGCCGCCGACCTTCTCGGCATGGAGCGGCGGCAGGCCGAAGCCTTCCGCGATCTGGAACGCGGGCAATTCATGGCGCTCGGCCCGGCGCTGTCACGCCGCCCGCTTGAACTGCGCATCGGCCCGACCGATACCCAGCCGCGCAATGCGACCCCGCGACTGATGCCGCTGCCGAACGCGACATTGGAGGACGTCCGCGGCACCATTCTCGCCGCACCGCCGCCGGAGAATATCCGGACCCAGCGCCGCCCGCCGTCGTCCCCCGATCTCCTCAGCCAGTTGATGATGGCGAAGTCCAGCGCGCTGGAGGTTCAGCCCGAACTGGTAGAGCCGCCGCTCAGCCCCGAGCAACTGGCCGAGCGGCGTGAGCGCGTCGAGCGTATTCTGCGCGCGGTCATGGCCGAGCCCGACGCGGGATTCCGCGTCGATCGGCGTGCTCTATCAGGAGTTCGTGGTCCGCTGCCGGATCGAGGGGCTCGGTGCCGACGTGCCGGACCTGAGCGATTTCCGCCGAATGCTGACGCATGCCCGCGCCGGCCTCGACTCCGATATGGCGAAGGACGATTCGTGGCAGGATGTCTCGGTTCGCGCCTCGATCCTGCCCGAGGACATGCAAGGTGTCTTCATGATGGTCGCCCGCGCCGCGAAGGAAGGCTGGCCCTGTCCGGGCGATGCCGCGATTGCGCGCGCCTATGGCTCGCACTCGTTGCGCCGTGCGCGGCGTCTTTTGACCTATATCGAGGAGCAGGGCCTGATCGTCTGCCAGTTTGACGGCGCCGGCCGGCGGATCGTGACGCTGGTCGAACTGGCCTGGGCGACCGCACCCGGCGATCCCAATGCCGAGGAAGCGCCGGCGGAGCAGGCTGCGTCGCTGGTTCTGTAATCAGAGATCGTAGGATGGGTAGAGCACTTGCGAAACCCATCATCTTGTACCGACGATTGATGGGTATCGCCACGCTCAACTCATCCTACGAGCTGCCAATTTAAAAACAGGCCACTAGGGCTCGAAACAGGCCAGTACCGCCTAAGACGATCTCGCGACCAACTTTTCTGCCGGCTTGTCGATCGGAAGAAGCAACGGGGCGAAGGTGGTCGTATTGAAACCGGCTCCGGTCACCGTCAACGATCCGGTCGAGACGATTTGCGAAAGCAACCAAGGTGTCGCTGGTTGCGGCGCCTGGACGAGATGTTCAGAGACATGCTCGCCAACAATGGCGGCGCCCAAGATCATGCTGGTGGCGGTCACGAATTTACGATCGAAGGCCATGGCTTTCTCCTCCCCTTTGACATGGGAGGCCGCCGATCCGTCCGCAAGTGGATCAAAATAGCTCGTAGGATGGGTAGAGCACTTGCGAAACCCATCAGCCTGCCGCACGACGCCAATCTCAACACGACTGATATGACGACGTGATGGGTATCGCTACGCTCAATCCATCCTACGAGCTTCAGGAGCCACGCCGCCAGCTGAAAAAGCGATCTACTTCTTTCTAGGGTAAATGAAGTAACCGTCTTTCTTGAAGCCAGCTTCAAGTTTTACCAACTCGCTTTCTGGCAGCGCGTGCTCTGGATAAACGGGCTGCGAAAACCAGTGTTGCCAATCGGCGGGCCTCGGCAAAACCGATCCGGTTACGTCGGGCGTTACCGCAAAGAAAAGCGGGTCCGATACGTTCTTAAAAAATGAGACTTGGTACATTCAATGGTTCCTTTCTCTAAAGGAACATGTAGATCGGGCCGCTGGGGCCCAAATAGGGCCACCAAAAATAAAAGCGGCAGCGCCTCCGCAATACAAAAACTGGAGGTTTAGCTAAGTAATTGAAATCTTGGTCGGAGTGGCAGGATTTGAACCTGCGACCCCTGCGTCCCGAACGCAGTGCTCTACCGGGCTGAGCCACACTCCGACAAGAACGCGGCTTATAGCCTTGGCTTTCGCATACCGCAAGAAGCCGAATTGAGGACGTTAATTCCCGTGAATGTGGGCCTGACAACGCCAATTTTGCCGGCAAATGAGGCTGCCGTGGCCTCGGCCGCACGGTGCCTGGCGCAGGGCGGCCTGATCGCGTTCCCGACCGAGACCGTTTATGGGCTGGGCGCCGATGCTACCAACCCCGCGGCGATTGCGCGGCTTTACCAGGCCAAGGGCCGACCCGCCTTCAACCCCCTGATCGCCCATGTCGAGGATCTCGCGGCCGGGCAGAAAATTGCCCGTTTTGACGCGACCGCGACTGCTTTGGCCGAAGCATTCTGGCCGGGCCCGCTGACGCTGGTGCTGCCGAAATCGCCGGATTGCCCGGTCGCCGATCTCGCCACCGCCGGGCTCGATACCGTCGCGGTTCGGGTTCCCGCGCATCCGGTGGCCCGGGCCATCCTGCGCGCCTTTGGCGGGCCTGTCGTGGCGCCCTCGGCCAATCTGTCGGGACACGTCTCGCCGACCACAGCCGAACATGTCCATCACGATCTTGCGGGGCTGATCGACCTGATTATTGACGGCGGCGCCGTCAATGTCGGCGTCGAATCCACCATCGTCGGCTGTTTTGAGGCGCCGATGCTGCTGCGTCCGGGTGGGCTGCCCCGCGCCGAGATCGAGCGCGTGCTGGGCCGGGCGCTGGTGCAGCCGCCTGACGATGCCGACAATGACAGCGGCCAGCCATTGGCGCCGGGCATGCTGGCGTCGCATTATGCGCCGCGAACCCCTGTGCGGCTCAATGCCCGGGGGATCGAGGCCGGTGAGGCACTGCTGGCGTTCGGGCCAAGTTTAGTGGCCGGCGTCGAGACGGCTGTTACGGTCATGAATTTATCGCCGCGCGGCGATCTCACTGAGGCCGCCGCCAATCTTTTCGGCTATCTTCGCGCCCTCGATACCAGGGGAGCCCGCGCCATCGCGGTGATGCCGGTGCCGCATCACGGGCTCGGCGAAGCGATCAATGACCGGTTGCGCCGCGCCGCGGTGGAACGGGACTAAAGACAGCAAAAACAAAACAAGAGACGACAATGAATATCGTTCAGCCCGCTATCCTCCCGCTTTCACCCGACCTGATCGCGCGCTTTCGCGGCATCGTCGGCGACAAATATGCGGTCACCGATGCGGCCGACATCGTCCCCTACGTGACCGAAGAGCGCGGCCTTTTCCACGGACGATCGCCGCTGGTGTTGCGGCCCGGCTCGACCGCGGAGGTCTCCGCGATCTGCAAGCTCGCCAGCGAACACCGGATCGCGCTGGTGCCGCAGGGCGGCAATACCGGACTGGTCGGCGGACAGACCCCGCATAATGGCGAGGTCGTGGTCTCGACGCGGCGGCTCGACAAAATTCGCGATATCGACGTCGCTTCCAACACCATGACCTGCGAATCCGGTGTGGTGCTGCAGATCGCCCAGCAAAAGGCATCTGACGCGGACCGGCTGTTTCCGCTGTCACTCGGTGCGGAAGGAAGCTGCACCATCGGCGGCAATCTCTCGACCAATGCCGGCGGCACCGCCGCGCTGGCTTACGGCGTCGCGCGCGAGATGGCGCTCGGGCTCGAAGTGGTGCTGGCGGACGGCCGCATCCTCAACGGCCTGTCGAAGCTGAAGAAAGACAATACCGGCTACGATTTGCGCAATCTGTTCATCGGCGCCGAAGGCACGCTCGGCATCATCACCGCGGCGACCCTAAAACTGTTTCCAAAGCCGCGCGCGGTGGAAACCGCCTTCATCGGGCTGCAATCGCCGGCGCAGGCGCTGAAACTGCTGTCGATCTCGCGCAACGAGGCCGCCGGCAGTCTGACCAGTTTCGAATTGCTCGCCGACATCGCGGTCGATTTCAGCGTGCGCCATGGCATCGACATTCGCGATCCCCTGACCGGCAAGCATCCCTGGTACGTGCTGATGGAATTGTCGTCGTCGCGCGAGGACGCCCGCGACACGCTGGAATCGATCCTGGCGCAGGGCATGGAAGACGGCATCGTCGACGACGCCGTCATCGCGGCCAATCTCGGCCAGCGCAGCGCGTTCTGGAAACTGCGCGATGAAATGTCGGCCGCGCAGAAACCCGAAGGCGGTTCGATCAAGCATGATATTTCGGTGCCGGTTGCCGCGGTGCCGGAGTTCATCGCGGAAGCCAATGCCGCGGTGGTCAAACTCATTCCGGGGTCGCGGCCGGTGCCGTTCGGCCATCTCGGCGACGGCAACATCCATTACAATGTCAGCCAGCCGGTCGGCGGCAACGCCGCGGACTTCCTCGCGCAATGGCACGCGGTCAACGCCGTTGTCTTCGAGATCGTGCTGCGGATGGGCGGATCGATTTCCGCCGAACACGGCATCGGCGTGCTCAAGCGCGACGAACTGCCCGACGTCAAGGACAAGGTCGCGATCGAACTGATGCGCGGCATCAAGGCGATGCTGGATCCCTTGGGGATTATGAACCCCGGCAAGGTGCTGTAGATCCTCATGGTGAGGAGGCGCACTTGCGCCGTCTCGAACCATGAAAGCCCCGGTGCTGCACATCCTTCGAGACGCGGCTGACGCCGCTCCTCAGGATGAGGACAGAACAAGGAACTCTCATGACCGCCCCTGCCCCAACCCTCACGATCACCCCGATCGAAGACGCCGACATCGCCGCCGTGATCGCGCTGTGGCAGCGTTGCGGCTTGACGCGCCCGTGGAACGATCCCGCCGCCGACATCGCGCTGGCGCGCAAGGGCGCGAATGCGGCGGTGCTGGCGGGGCGCGACGGCAGCACCGTCGTCGCCACGGTTCTGGTCGGACATGACGGCCATCGCGGCTGGGTCTATTATGTCGCCGTCGATCCCGATCATCGCCACAAGGGATATGGCGGCATCGTCATGGCTGCCGCGGAGGACTGGTTGCGCGAGCGCGGCATCGAAAAGCTGCAACTGATGGTACGGTCCGACAACAGCCAGGTTCAGACATTCTATCAGTCGCTCGGTTATCTGGCGCAGGAGCGCATCGTCTACGCCAAGTGGCTCGACGGCCGCGAGCCGACACCGTAAGCAAAAACAGCAGGCACAGCATGACCGTCTCCGACCGCATTCGCATCCATGACGTCCGCTTGCTCTCGGACAACCACTACACGCTCAAGAGCACCACCTTCGAATGGCGGCGCGCCAGCGGGGAATGGCAGACGCAAGCTCGCGAGAGCTACGATCGCGGCAATGCGGCGACGCTGTTGCCCTACAATCTGACGCAGCGCACGGTCGTGCTGGTACGGCAGTTTCGCTATCCGGCCTATGTCAACGGCTATGACGATCTGCTGATCGAGGCCGCAGCAGGCATGCTGGATAATGAAACGCCGGAAATCCGGATTCGCGCGGAAGTGGAAGAAGAAACCGGCTATCGGGTTGGCGCTGTCCGGAAAATATTCGAAGCCTTCATGAGCCCGGGCGCCGTCACCGAAAAAATCCACTTCTTTGTCGCCGAATATGAATCCGACATGCGGATCGGCAGCGGCGGCGGGCTTGCTTCCGAGGGCGAAGATATCGAGGTGCTGGAATTGCCGATCGATCAGGCGCTCGCGATGATGGGCGACGGCCGCATCGTGGACGCCAAGACCATCATACTGCTGCAATACGCGGCGCTGAATATTTTCCGATGAGCTACGCCGTCAAAGGCCGCGCCGAACGACATTGACACCTCACCGGGCTAACGCCAGATTGAACCCCATGCGCGTCGCTCTCATTCACGCTTTGAAACATTCGCTGGTTCCGATCGAGGCTTCGTTCGCGCGGCTGTGGCCGGACGTCAGCCTGATGAATCTGCTCGATGACAGCCTGTCGGCGGACGTCGCGCGCGAGGGCCGGCTCACCGCCGCCATGACCGATCGTTTTCTCGCGCTCGGCCAATACGCTGTAACCACCGGCGCCGATGCGATCCTGTTCACCTGTTCGGCGTTCGGCCCCTGCATCGAGGCGGTCGCGCGCGCGCATGCGCCGATGCCCGTGCTCAAGCCCAATGCGGCGATGATCGAGCAGGCCGCCGCCCGCGGCCACCGCATCGGCCTGCTCTCGACATTCCCGCCGACACTGGTGTCGATGCCGCCGGAATTTCCGCGCGGGGTCGAGGTCGTGCCGAAACTGGCCGAAGGCGCACTGGCGGCTTTGGATCGCGGTGATCGCGCCGAACACGACCGGCTGGTCGCACAGGCTGCCCGCGACTTGCGCGACTGCGATCTGATCGCACTCGCGCAGTACAGCATGGCGCCGGCCGCCGCCATGGTCGCGGAGGCCTCGGGCCTGCCGGTTCTCACCACACCCGATAGTGCCGTGCAGAAGCTGAAGGAATTGCTCGGTGTTGGCGGGTGATTGCGACGACGGTCCCGTAGGGTGGGCAAAGCGATAGCGTGCCCACCGTTGAAAGACGGTGGGCACGGCGCAAGTGCGCCTTTGCCCACCCTACGATCCTATCAACGCGTCATGGCCGGGCTTGTCCCGGCCATCCACGTCTTAACTAGCGACCGAAAAAGTAAGACGTGGATGCCCGGGACAAGCCCGGGCATGACGAGTAGCGGAGACCCATTACTATCAAAACAGCGACCCCTGGCCGTCGTCCTCGGACACCGGCGGCTTCTTCGGCACAACCTTCTTCGCCGGCTTCTGCTCCTCGGCTGCGCGTTGCTCCGCGGTGATCGGCAACACCAATTGCGCATCGTCATTGGCGACGTGATTGACGCGGGTTGAGACCTCATGCCAGGCGAACTCGCCTTCTTCAGGTCCGCTCATCAACGCGATCACCATCTCGGCGTCATCGCTGCGGCAATCGAGCCAGCGTTCGAAATCTTGGGGTTCGATGGTCACCGGCACGCGGTGATGCAGCACGGCGAGATCCGCGCTCGCCGCCGCCGTGACGATCGCGACCGTGTCCACCTCCTCGCCGTTCGGTCCCATCCAGGTTTCCGCGATTGCGGCCATTCCAATCGGCGCGCCATCGCGGCGATGAATGAAATAAGGCCGCTTGCGCCCCTCGGAAGTGTGCCACTCATAATAGCCGTCCGCCGGAATCAGGCAGCGCCGGCGTCTGATTGCGTTCTTGAACGCCGGCTTTTCCCGGATCGTCTCGGCGCGCGCATTGATCAGCAGCGTAAAATTACGGGGGTCCTTGACCCAGGCCGGCCACAGCCCCCAGCGCATCAGGCGAAAATGCCTCGCGCCGTGCTCGATGATGACCACCGAAACCGGTTGCGTTGGCGCAATGTTAAACTGCGGCGGGAAATTCGGCTGCTCGGCGAAGCCAAACATCTGCCGTATAACGGCCGGTGATGAGGTGATTACGAAACGTCCGCACATTCTGTCGCCCAAAAAGGTATTCTGTTCAGCACCTTTTAACCCCAACCGATAAGACTGCCGCAGATGACATCAACCGCGCCCCCGCGACCTGACCCCAGAACGGGCCCCAAGCAGGAGGCGCGCGCTGCCCAATTGCGGGCAGCCAACATCAATCCCCGCACCGGCCTTGCCACCGACTATCTGAATCATTTCAACGAAGCCATCATGCTGCTCGAAATGGTTCCGGACATGCCCGAATGTTCGGAGGATTTTCTGGCATGGCAGCCATTATCCTATAGCGAGCATTTCACCGCTTCGAATTTCAAGGCGCGCGACCTCGCCATCGAGGCCTATGAAGCCGCCGACACGAAAATTCGCGCCGAATTCGACAAATTGACATCCGCCATGACCTCGATTCTCACCGCGGTCAGCGCTGCCATGCGCGAAGCCCAGCAGGACAAGACCCGCGCTGTCCTGGCCGAACAGGCCACCGGCTGGGTCAAGCCGCTGGTGGCGCAGGCCGGCGGCATTATCAACGGCGCGGGCGCCGAGGCCGACGTCGACTTCATCATGAACCATTGAGTTGTCGAATTAGACTGGTCGATTAGACCTTGGCCCAACTATCGGGCATGGTCTTTTGCGAACCACGTTCCCCTTCTTGAGTTCATGCCGTGACGTCCCCCATTCAGCCGCCCCATCCCCAGTTGGCCGTCAGCGCGTCGATCTTTCGCGACGGCAAGGTTCTGCTGGTGCGGCGCGCGCGTTCACCGGCGAAAGGCTTTTATTCGCTGCCGGGTGGCCGGGTCGAATTCGGCGAAACCCTCCACCAAGCCCTGCAGCGCGAGGTCGATGAGGAAACCGGCCTGAAAATCGAGATCGTCGATCTGGCCGGCTGGCGCGAGGTGGTGCCGGGAACCGGCGGTGGCGGGCATTACCTGATCATGTCGTTCGCGGCGCGCTGGACCTCCGGCGAGCCGGTGCTCAACGACGAACTTGACGATTTCAGGTGGCTTGCCCCCGATGCGCTCGGCGATCTCACCATCACCCCCGGGCTGCAAGACATTATCCAGTCCGCCCGGCGCGTGCTCGGGGCCTGATAACGGGCGTCCGCGCCTTGCTTCCAGCGCATTGAAAAGGCATATCACGGCGGTCCCGGACCCATTCATGTCAAAGTATTTTCTCGCCGCCCTCATTGTCTTCTCGGCATGTATTTCTGGCCCTGCGCGGGCCCAGGATGCGGCTGCGCCGTTTGACGGCGACCTGCAGCGGCTGGCCGAAATTCTCGGGACCCTGCACTATCTGCGGGGCATTTGCGGCACCAATGAAGGCGGCAAATGGCGCAATGAAATGCAGGCGCTGATCGATGCCGAAACCCCCTCGGGTGATCGCCGCGCACGCATGATCGCGGGCTTCAACCGCGGCTATAACGGCTTCCAGCAGACCTACCGCACCTGCACGCCCGCCGCCTCCGTCGCGATCCGCCGCTATATCGAAGAGGGCTCGAAGATTTCCAAGGACCTCACCGCGCGCTACGCCAACTAAAGCAATTTTCCGAAAGCAAATTTCGATTTTGGCACAACAGATTCATGTTGAGGGTCGCCGTTAACCTTTCCTAAAGAAGTGCTCTAGGCGGCGCGCTGACGCATGCTACACCTCACGCATTCGACGCGCTCCGCCCTGGACCGCGCCCACATTCGATGAGTTCCATGAGCCATCCAGCCTCCTTCACAACCGCCCGCGACCCGTTGCCCGATCAAGAGCAGAAACAGGCTGCGCTGAGTTATCTCAATGAGGCCTGGGCAGAGGCGCGGCACGATGGTGTCGATGGCGATTGCCTGGCGCAGGCCAGCCTGTTCGCGGCCTTCGCCGAACTGGTCAGTACCTACGGCGAAGATGCGGTCGCGAAATTCGTCGAAGGCCTTCCCCTGCGCGTACGCAATGGCGAGTTTTCGATACAGATGGCGAAGCAGTAAGCTCGCATTCGCTGTCGTCGCCCGGCTTGACCTGATGAACCAGTATTCAAGAGGCAGTTGTCGTTGAGCCGTGAGGCCGCGGCGTACGGGATCACCCGCTTTCGCGGGTGATGACGGCCGGTGGTTGCGCCCGGCGCGGGCCTTGTCGTTTATGACATGGCCGCTTTACACTCTGCTGCACATGTCACACGAGATTTTTACATGAAAGCAGCGCTTTTGCCCGACCGGGGCGTGATCAAGGTCGGCGGCAACGACGCCCGCGACTTTCTCAACGGCCTTGTCACCACCGATATCACGGCGCTGCTGCCGGGCATGGCGCGGTTCGGGGCGTTGCTGACGCCACAGGGCAAGATCACGACGGATTTTCTGATCACCGAAGCGCCTTCCGGCCATGGCGGCGGTTTCCTGATCGACTGCCCGCGTGTGCTCGCGCAAGGTCTCGCCGACAAGCTTGGTTTCTACCGGTTGCGCGCCAAGGTCACCGTCGAAAATCTCTCCGATAATCTCGGGGTGCTGGCGGTCTGGGACGGCGATCTCACGCTGAAACCCGATCTGGCGTTTATCGATCCCCGCAACGCCGCGCTCGGCTGGCGGATTCTGGTGCCGCAAGATCTCGCGCAAAAAGCCGCCGATCTGATCGGCGCGGACATGGTCGACAGCACAGCCTATGAGGCGCATCGGATTGCGTCGGGCGTGCCGCGCGGCGGGCTGGACTTCATGTATGGCGATGCGTTTCCGCACGAAACCAACATGGACCGGCTGCATGGTGTCGATTTCGACAAGGGCTGCTATGTCGGACAGGAAGTCGTGTCGCGGATGCAGCATCGCGGCACCGCGCGCACGCGCACCGTCCGGATCATTCTCGACGGCGCGGCGCCGGAACCGGGGGCTGCGATCCTCGCCGGCGACAAGCCTGTGGGCACCATGGGTTCGGCCTCCGGCCACAACGCTCTTGCTTTGATACGGATCGACCGCGTCGCCGACGCGCTCGACGCAAAAATTCCGCTGACATCCGGCGGCCTCGCGCTCCATCTCGCCGACCCGGATGATGTGCGCTCACCACCCCGGCAGACCGTGGCATGACGAGATCCGCGCGCCTGCATGCCGATGGCCTGACGCGGTGCCCGTGGCCGGGCGAAGATCCGTTTTACATGGCCTATCACGACACCGAATGGGGCGTGCCGGAATATGACGACCGCGCGCTTTATGAAAAACTCATCCTCGACGGTTTCCAGGCCGGTCTGTCGTGGATCACGATCCTGCGCAAGCGCGACAATTTCCGCAAAGCCTTCGACGATTTCCAGCCGCAGAAGATCGCGCGCTATAACGAAAAAAAAGTTCACGCGCTGATGAACGATGCCGGCATCGTCCGCAACCGTTCCAAGATCGAAGGCGCGATCAACAGCGCGAAGTCTTATCTGAAGATCATGGAAGACGGCCCCGGCTTCTCCAAATTCATGTGGGATTTCGTCGACGGCAGACCGAAGATCAACCATTTCAAGACCACTGCCAGCGTGCCAACGTCAACGCCGCTGTCGATCAAGATGTCGAAGGAACTGGCGTCGCGCGGATTCAAATTCGTTGGCCCCACTATCGTCTATGCCTTCATGGAAGCCACCGGCCTGGTCAACGACCATCTGGTCACCTGCTTTTGCCACGAGAATTGCGCCGGAAAACAGCGCACGCCCCGTCTCAAAGCCAAATGACGGCGGGCAAATCGTCTTCCGCGCCCGATATCGCCGCGCGCGTCTGGCAACGGATGTTGTCGGGGCGGCGGCTCGATCTGCTCGATCCCTCGCCGCTCGATATCGAAATCGCCGATATTGCTCATGGTTTGGCGCGCGTGGCGCGCTGGAACGGGCAGACCAACGGCGCGCATATTTTCTCGGTGGCGCAGCACACACTTTTGGTTGAAGCCGTGATGCGCGAGCAGACGCCACGCATCGACATCCGCTTCCGGCTCGCCGCCTTGCTGCACGATGCGCCGGAATATGTCATCGGCGACATGATCTCGCCATTCAAGGCCGTACTCGGCGGGAACTACAAGGCCGTCGAAAAACGATTGCTGTCGGCGATCCACATCCGCTTCGGCCTGCCGGCGGTGTTGCCGGATGCGATCACCCAGCAGATCAAGGCGGCCGACCGCGGCGCGGCCTATCTCGAGGCGACGCACCTCGCAGGGTTTGCGCAAGCCGAGGCAAAACGGCTATTCGGCCGCGATCCCGGCCTGCCTGACTCGACGCAGCGCGATTATCTGACACCCTGGACCGCGGCCAAGGCCGAGAAGCGGTTCCTGGAGCGGTTCAAGACCATTTCATCTTCGTAGGGTGGGCAAAGCGACAGCGTGCCCACCATCTTACTTACACGATAGGTGGTGGGCACGGCGCGAAGAGCGCCTTTGCCCACCCTACATGCTACACGCGAGACCTGCTTTCGCCCTCTTGCGAGCGGGCATATAATCGCTTCGAAAAGGACTCCCATGATTCACGTCTGTTCCCTCGCCGCATTGCCCGACACCGTCAAGGCGGTCGGCGCCAGTCACGTTCTCACCGTCATGGCCAATGTCGCCCAGGTGCAGCGGCCGGAATCGGTGCTGCCGGCCAATCATTTGAAGGTGCAGATGGACGACATCATCGAGCACATGGACGGCTTTGTCGCGCCGTCGAATTCCCACATCGAGCAGGTGCTGAATTTTGTGCGCGGCTGGGATCGCAACGCGCCGCTCGTCGTGCATTGCTATGCCGGCATCAGCCGCTCAACCGCGAGCGCTTTCGCGGCCGTCTGCATGCTCAATCCGCACCGCGACGAAATCGCGATCGCGCGGCAAATACGCGCGGCCTCCCCGATCGCATCGCCGAACCGGCTGATCGTCAGCCTGGCCGACAAGGCGCTGGGGCGCGAGGGGCGGATGCTGCGGGCGCTCGACGAGATGGGCCCGGGCAGCATGACCGTCGAAGGCCGGCCATTCCGCGTCGATCTCGAATGATATCCATCAACGGCGCCCACGCCCGCCGTCTTTGAACTTTTATCACCCGAATTCGCACTCACGGACGCGACCGGCCCTGTCAATGCAGATTGGGGCGTGAAATCCTGTGCGCGGGTCGAACCATCCGGCGCGATACCGACACACACCGGGATTGACCTGACGACGCCAGCGTATCCGGCGGCGCCGGAATTAACGCGACAAGCGGATTTGACGCGATTTGCCCAGACGTCGGGCCGATCTGCTGGAGGCTTGATGTTCGACTTTTTTGCGATGGCGATTGCCGTTGTGGCGCTGATTGTCGCGCGCAAGACCTTTAATCAGGCCGCGGTCCTGCGGGCGCGGCTGGATGCGATGGAAGCCATTGGATTTCAGCCAAAGCCGGGCTTCCAACAACGGCCGGCCCCGCCGCCACTCCCCGCACGCGCTGCGCCCGAACCGGCTCCGACAACCCCATCGCCGGATATCGCGCCCGAACAGCCGGCGACAGTGGCCGGCACAGAACCTGCCGCGCCCGCGGCAGTGGATGCACCCACCGCGCCGGACGATATCGCCGCCGGAGCCACCACGCCGCCGCCGCTTCCGCCGGCCCAGCCCGGTTTTGAGGAGCGCATCGGTACCCGCTGGGTGGTCTGGGTCGGAGGCCTGACGCTGGCACTCGGCGGCTTCTTCATGGTCCGCTATTCGATCGAAGCGGGACTGCTCGGACCCGGCGTGCGAACGCTGCTGGGTGGCGCGTTTGCGCTGGCGCTGTTGGCGGCCGGCGAATGGACACGGCGCAAAGAGAGCGTCTCCACCATCGATGTGCTGCCGATCGCCAATATTCCGGCGATCCTCACCGCGGCGGGAACCGCCGTCGCCTTCGCGACCGTTTATGCAGCCTACGCGCTGTACGGTTTCCTGGTGCCTGCGACAGCCTTCATCCTGCTCGGACTGGTGGCGCTGGGCACGCTCGCCGCGGCACTGCTGCACGGACCGGCTTTGGCCGGTCTCGGTGTCGCGGCCGCCTTCGCCACGCCTATTCTGGTTTCGTCCGAGAAACCCGATTTCTGGGCGTTGTACATCTATCTCGCGATCGTCACCGCGGCCGCCTTCGGCCTGGCGCGGATCAGATTGTGGCGCTGGCTTGCCGTCACGACCATCCTGTTCGCACTGCTCTGGACCTTCCCGTGTCTGGAGTGCGGCCCCTCGATGATCGGACCGCATGCGTTCCACGTCGTGGCTGGTTTCGTGCTGGCCGCGTTGCTGGTGGTGTGTGGCTTTATGTTTGGGCCGCCGGCCGATGAGGGCCGGATCGAGCCGATCTCATCCGGTTCGCTCGCGGCCTATCTCGCCGGCGCAACCCTGATCGTGCTCGCGAGCTTCCATGCTGACGCCGCCATGATCGTGTTCACAGTACTCGTGGCCGGCTCATTATTGGTGGCATGGCGGGCGCAAGCCGCCACCGGCGCGGTCGGCGCGGCAGCCGCCTTCGTCTTCATCGTGTTCGCGGCATGGGCGGTCAGCGGCAATCCCGACATGCTGGTGTTGCCGGGCGGGCCGCTACCCGGCATGGGCCCTGTCGCGACTGACAGCTCGGTTTCGCTGCATCTGATCACGGCGGCGATCTTTGCGATCGGCTTCGGCGCCGCGGGATTCCTCGCACAGGGCCGCTCGGTGAGCGCCATCATCCCGGTGGTGTGGTCGGCGGCGGCGGTCTTCACGCCGCTGGCGCTGTTGATCGCGCTTTATGCGCGCATCGCCCATCTCGACCGCTCGATCCCGTTTGCAATTCTGGCGGTGATCGTTGCTGCCGCCTATGGCGCCGCGACCGAAATTCTCACCAAGCGGGACAACCGGCCGGGTCTGCCGATCTCGATTGCGCTGTTCGCCACCGGCGCGCTTGGCGCGCTGGCGCTGGCGCTGACCTTTGCGCTGGAAAAAGGCTGGCTCACGATCGCGCTGGCGCTGACGTCGATGGGAACCGCCTGGATTTCGATGCAGCGGCCGATTCCGTTCCTGCGCTCGCTGGCGGCTATTCTCGCGGGGATCGTGGCGCTGCGCATCGGCTACGAGCCGCGCATCGTCGGCGATGCCGTCGGCACCACGCCGATCTTCAATTGGCTGTTGCTGGGCTACGGCCTGCCGGCGCTGTCGTTCTGGATGGCCAGCATCTTCCTGCGCCGCCGCGGCGACGACGTGCCGTTGCGCACGGTGGAATCCGCCGCGATCCTGTTTACGGTGCTGCTGGTGTTCCTGGAAATCAGCCATGCCATCAACGGCGGCGATGTCTACCGGGACATTCCTGGCCTCACGGAAACGGCGCTGCATGTTTGCGCGGCGCTGGCGATGGCAATCGGCCTCGAGCGGCTGCGGATCCGCACCGGCAGCGTCATCCACAATGTCGCCGCCGTGCTGCTCACGATTTTTGCCGGGTTGGCCGCGATATTTGGATTACTGTTCTTCGACAATCCGGCCATATGGCGCATCGAAATAACAGGCGCATTCATTAATCCCCTGCTGCTCGGCTATGCGCTGCCTGCGATACTGGCGCTGCTGTTATCCTACGCAGTCGCGGGCCGGCGAGCGGCCGCCTATGCCAATACGATCGCGGGCGCGGCATTGGTGCTGGCCCTGAGTTATGTGACGCTTGAAATCCGCAGGCTTTACCACGGCCCGGCATTGAGCAGTGGTGCGACCGGCGGCGCCGAACAATACACTTATTCGATTGCGTGGCTGGCGTTCGGCGTGGTGTTGCTTGGGATCGGCATTCTGTTCAACTCGCAACGCGCCCGGCTTGCCTCGGCTGTCGTCATTGCGTTGACGATCCTCAAGGCCTTCCTGATCGACATGTCGACGCTCACGGGTGTCTACCGCGCGCTGTCGTTCATGTGCCTCGGCCTGGTGCTGGTGGCGATCGGCTGGCTCTACCAGCGAATCCTGTTTCGCCGGCGATCGGCACCATCATCCGATGGCGCGGCCGTGCAGTAGGTCGGTCTATCAGGCCGCTCTTACCGAGCTGAGGAATTTGCCGACCTCGAGTTTGAGGCGGTTGCTGTCGCCGGACAGCGACTGTGCCGCCGAGAGTACCTGTGACGAGGCCGTACCGGTCTCGCTGGCGCCACGCTGAACGTCGGTGATGTTGGAGGAGACCTGCATGGTGCCGTGGGCGACCTGCTGCACGTTGCGGGCAATCTCCTGCGTCGCCGCACCCTGCTCTTCCACCGCGGCTGCGATGGTGGAGGAAATCTCCGACAGCTTCTCGATGGTGCCGCTGATTTCCCTGATGTCGTTGACCAATTCCTGCGTCGCCGCCTGAATACCCGTGATCTGCTGACCGATTTCGCCGGTCGCTTTCGCAGTCTGCTCCGCCAGCGCCTTGACCTCGGACGCCACGACCGCGAAACCGCGCCCGGCTTCGCCGGCACGCGCCGCTTCAATGGTGGCGTTGAGCGCCAGCAGATTGGTCTGGCCGGCGATGGTGTTGATCAGTTCGACGACATCGCCGATGCGGGCGGCGGCCTTCGACAGTTCGCCAATGCGGCTGTTGGTCTTGCGGGCCTGAGCCACCGCATCGGTGGCCATCCGCGCCGATTCCTGCACCTGATGGCTGATTTCGTTGACCGACGCGGTCAGTTCCTCGGTCGCCGATGCCACCGACTGCACGTTGGTCGAGGCCTCTTCAGACGCCGCCGCGACTTTGGTGGTGAGCTCTTCGGCGCGTTCCGCGGTCGTGGTCAGCGTCAGGGCCGAGCTTTCGAGTTCGCCCGAGGCCGACGACACGGTTTCGATGATCTCGCCAACGGCGCCTTCGAAATCGTCGGCAAGCCGGTGCATGTCTTCCTTGCGCTGCTGCAACTGGCGCTGCTCGAGTTCGGTTTGCTCGGCACGCAGCCGGTCGGTCTCGATCATCGCGCCCTTGAACACTTCCACCGTACGCGCCATCTCGCCGATCTCGTCATGCCGGTCCACATCGCCAACGGGAGAATCCAGTTCGCCGGTGCTGAGACCCGCCATGCGCATCTTGAGGCGAGACAATGGCTTCACCACGCTGCGCGCGACCGCCCAGGCGATGCCGATCGAGAGCAGCAGGAGAACACCGATCACCATGGCGGCGGTCCGGACCATTCCCCAGAAGGTCGCGTCGATTTCGGTCATGTATTCGGCGGAAGCGATCATCAGGTGCCAGGGCGCAAAGCCGCGAACATAGGCGACCTTGTCCTGCGGGACCTTGTCTCCTCCCCTGGGAAACTGGTAGCGGAGCGTGCCTTCGCCCCGTTTCGCTATATCAAGCATCATCGATGCGAACGGCAGGCCGTTCACATCCTTGAGGTCACGGATATTCTTGCCGATCAGGGCCGGATTTCCGGCGTTCATCACGCAGAGCCCGGTCTCGGTGTCATAGATGAAGAGGTAGTTGGTGTGACCTTCGAACCAGATCGCGCTGGCGTCGGCGAACAGACGCGCCTTGGCCTCGTCCTGGGTCATCGCGCCGGATTCCGCCGCGCGCTGGAAACTCTCTGCCATGCCCCAGACCGCATCGACCACCGCGTGGGCCCGCTCGGTCCGCTCGTTGGCGAGTTCAGCGCGAGCAATGAAAAGCACCGTGCAGGCGACGAACACCATGAAGAGTACGCCAGCGATGGCCATAGCCGTGAGCCTGGCGGAGATCGATCGGAGTGCGGCCAACTTGAGCAGGTTTTTCATTTTCATTCACCCGGTGCGCGCGGACGTTCACATCATGGCGAGGAACGATCGACGCACCTGCCGTTCCGGCGGCGCGACGATAGCGGTGACTTGGTAAATTTAAGGTTCAGGCTGCACTTGCCGAGTTGCGGAAATTGCCGGCTTCAAGTTCAGCGCGATTGCTGTCGATCGACAGCGACTGACTGCACGTCAACCGGCGACACGGAGCGGCACGATGATGAATTGATGCGCGGCAGCCAAAGCGTTTTCGAGCCAACGGGTCGCGCCAATGCGCGCCCGATGACAGGTTCCGTGGATACCGGTTCGCATAGCAATCAAGTTTACGCAGATTGCGTAGACTTATCTGCGGTAGAAAACGCGTCAAAATAAAAGATGAGAGCCCGGTTCTGATTCAATCAGAAGCGATAAGGCTCTAAACCCGATGCAGCATCAGTCGGTCGAGCGGCGCAATTCCAGAGCGTTCTCTGATTTCACAGATTCGGACTTTGCTGGCTCGGACTTCGCCTCTGCCTTGACCGGCTCCATCCTGGCGCTCTCGACGCGGGGCGTCTCGACCCGCGCGGATACCTCGACCGATCCGGTTTGATCCGGCGGCGCCAGCGAACGCGGACGCATCGGATGCGCCACCGCCCGCGCCATCAGCATCTGCGCGGCGCCCTGATGACGGAAATCGCAATAGGCGAAACCCATGCCCGAGACCGAGCCGCGGAAACTGACTTCGTCTTTCTTGTCGAGATTGAAGCACGGCTCGAACGGAATGCCCTTGATCGACGCGCACACGGCCTGACCGCGAATCTGCAGCGTATTGCCGGGCAACCGCAAATGACGAATCGGACCGGAGCCGTTGAACTGCACGGCGCCCGCCGCGCCCATGTCGTCGAGCACCCGGCCTGCGCCGCGGGTACCATCGAAACAGGTAAAGGCGAATACCTTGCCGGAGACGAACCTGCGAGCCTCTTCGGCATTCATCTGCCCGGCCAGAGCGGGCGCGATCACGGCACCGGCCGCTACGGCCCCCAACACGAAACGCGCAAGCATGCTGACACTCCGACTTTTACCGAGCACGGGCAAACTCATGTTCTTTACCCGGTGCTTACCATACCAACCGTGGCAACATTGGAGCAGCTTGGTTGGTAAAGTCTGAACAAACTTAGAGAATTTTTACCACGATTCGACCGCGAACCTGGCCGGCAAGGATTTTTGCACCGGCGGCGAAGACCCCGTCAAGCGCAATTTCATGAGTAATTTCAGTAAGTTTTCCGGAATCCAGATCGCTCGCCAGGCGACTCCAGGCGGCTTTTCGCAACTCAATCGGGCACATCACGGAATCGATACCCAACAGACACACCCCGCGCAAAATAAACGGCGCGACCGAGGACGGCAGGTCCATGCCGGCGGCCAGACCGCAGGCGGCAACCGCGCCCCGGTACTTGGTCATCGAGAGAATATTGGCCAGCGTGGTCGAGCCGACGCTGTCGATACCGCCCGCCCAGCGCTCTTTGGCGAGCGGCTTGGCCGGTCCCGAAAATTCATTGCGGTCGATCACCTCGGCCGCACCGAGCCCCTTCAAATAGCCGGTCTCCGACATCCGCCCGGTCGAGGCGATGACGTGATAACCGAGCTTCGCGAGCACCGCGATGGCCACCGAACCGACGCCACCGGCGGCGCCGGTGACGACGATCGGACCATCCTTGGGCGCGAGGCCCTGCTTTTCCAGCGCCATCACCGCCAGCATCGCGGTGTAGCCGGCGGTGCCGATCGCCATCGCATCGCGGGTCGATATGGTCTCCGGCAATCGCACCAGCCAGTCGCCCTTGACGCGAGCCTTCTCCGCATAGGCGCCGAGATGGGTCTCGCCCATGCCCCAGCCGTTGCAGACGACCCTGTCGCCGGGCTTCCATTGCGGATGCGACGACTGCTCGACAATGCCGGCCAGATCAATGCCCGCGATCATCGGAAAACGCCGCACCACCGGCGCCTTGCCGGTGACGGCCAGGCCGTCCTTGTAATTCAGCGTCGACCATTCGACCCGGATGGTGACGTCGCCGTCCATCAGATCGGCTTCGTCGAATTGCGTGAGGGCGGCGGTGGTGCCCTTTTCCGCCTTGTCGATCCTGATCGCCTTGAACGTTCCCACCGGCGCCTCCCGCGAAATTTTGCTTTTCCGAACCTAGGGGATGTTTACCGGATCAGGCTGGCTGCGCAACCGGGCGGACGACCGGCGCCTCCACGATCGGCAGGTTAATCAGCGCCGACAGCAAGCCGAACAGCACCGACAGCCACCAGATCGGCGTATACGATCCGAATTTCTCGAACACGATGCCGCCGAGCAGCACGCCAAGGAAGCCGCCGACCTGATGGCTGAAAAACGCAAAGCCATACAGCGTCGCCAGCCAGCGCGTGCCGAACATCACCGCGACCAGGCTTGAGGTCGGCGGCACCGTCGACAGCCAGGTCAAACCTGTAAAGACACCGAACATGATCGCGGAGAATGTGGTGATCGGCAGCGTGATAAAGGCCGCGATGGTTAGCGCGCGCGTGAAATAGAGCGCGGAGAGAATGTAGCGCTTCGGAAGCCGGGTCTGCAGCCAGCCCACGCTGATTGATCCGATGATGTTGAACAGCCCGATGGTGGCGATCACCCAGCCGCCGACCTGAACCGGGATGCCGCGATCGACCAGATAGGCCGGCATATGCACGGTGATGAAGGCGAGCTGAAATCCGCAGGTGAAGAAGCCGAGCACCAGCAACACATAAGAGCGATGACCGAACGCCTCGGCCAGCGCATTCTTGAACGTCTGCTGCTCCGCCACCGCGACGGTTCCGGTGGTGGCCGCGGCCGGCGTCGCCAGCGCCAGCGAGAGCGGCACCACCAGCAGCATCAAACCGGCAAACACCAATAGCGCCGGCTGCCAGCCGAAATTGTCCAGCATCGCCACCCCGAACGGCGCGAACACGAATTGCCCGAACGATCCCGCCGCGGTGCCTGCGCCAAGGGCCACGCCGCGCCATTCCGGCGGCAGCAGCTTTCCGAACGACGACAAAATCAGATTGAACGAACAGCCGGATAGCCCGAGGCCGATCAGGACGCCGGCGCTGAGGTCGAGCGACAACGGCGTCGCGCCATAACGCATGATGATCAGGCCCGCGGCGTACGTCACCGCACCGGCGGAAATGACGCGCAGGCTGCCGAAACGGTCGGCGATCGCGCCCGCGAACGGTTGACCTATGCCCCACAGCAGGTTCTGGATCGCCAGCGCCAGACCGAACACGTCGCGGCCCCAGGTAAACTCCCGGCTCATCGGCTGCATGAAGAACCCAAACGCCGAGCGCGGACCGAATGTCAGCATGGCGATCAGGCAGCCGCACACCACGATCACCAGCGGCGTGCGCCAGGTCGTAGCGGCAGGCGTTGGGCGCAGATCGCCTTCAGTCGCGGCCATGGTAATTCCTCAGAGGCGTTTGGTGCGGATCACGCCATAATATCGGCTGACGGCAAGTACCAACATCGCCATTCGGCGCGGAGCCCAAGTTAATGCATTAGCATGGAAATCCCAACCCGCCATGCGGCCAAACGCGCCGTTGCAAGGCAGCCCTGCGATTAGCGGCGGGCGGCCACAAGCGGCACGTCAAATGATGAAAAGGCTAGCGCCGTACGGTGGTATCGGAAATTTCAGCCGAGCTCTTGGCGGCTTCGGCGAGTTTTGCAGAGATTTCGGCGGTCTGCGCTGACGTGCCCCAGCTCGGCGCTTCGCTGCCGTCGCCCCAGGCGCGGGGCCGATAGAAGGTGTGTACGCCGAATTTGTACATCTTCTTCATCTCGTTGACCCAGGACGGACGCACCCAGTAAGCGTGGTAGTGCGTCGACTTGTCGACTTCCGGCAGCCACAACTGGCCATCGAGCATCGCCTTGGAGATCTTCTGGGCGCGATCCCACATGTCGGGTTCACGCACCACGTCGGCGACGTTGTCGCAGGCAAAGGTGAACTGGCACGCCAGATGGCGATGCTTGTTCTGGTAGACCACGCCGCACACGGTGTTCGGATAGAAGCCCGAGAACGTCCGGTTCATCACCACCTGCGCGACCGCGATCTGGCCGCGCACGGCTTCGCCGCGAGCCTCGAAATAAATGGCTTCGGCGAGGCATTTTTCCGATTTGGCGCGTGACTTCTCGTCAAACAGGCCGAGGCGCTCGGCCGGGGTTTTGGCGCGCTGATTGTCCGAATTGACTTCGCCCTTGGCGGCGATGCTCTCGCCGCTGTCACCGGCCTTGGGCAATTCATCAGCGGCCGTCGGCAACGACGCCAACACCTTCATGTCGGGATCGGGCGTCGCGCCCGGCATCACGATCGTCGGTTCTTCGCCGGGCTGCCAACGCTCCATGTTGGCCACGGAAGCGCCGAGCGAGTTGCTGCCGAAAAACAGACTAGCGGTCTTCATCGAGAAGCCGTCATGCGACGCGCTGCTCTCGAGCGGCGCGGCCGCGACGTCGGGCGCGATCTTCATATCGTCGAGCGGCTGGGTTTCGAGCGACAGCGAAACATCATATTGCGGAAGCGGCGGGGCACTCAGCGCCGCCGCCAGTTCCGCATCGAGCGGGGCCGGCTTCGCAGCCGGCGTCAGTTCGGCGGATTTCGCGCCCCTGACGGACGCATTGGAGGTCGAGGGATCCTCGAGCGCGGGTGCGGCTTCGGTGGGCGGCTCGGTCTGCGGCGGGATCGCGACCAGGCGGTCGCCCTTCAGCGTGCGATCGACCTTGGGGAAATCAGCCGCCTGATAGCGCGCCGGCGGCTGCGCCATCGGATTACGCGTCACTGAACCGGTGATATCGATGCCCTGATTGTCGAGGCTCGCCAGCCGGTAGGTCGCGGCTTGCGGGGTGGACGTTCCGATCGGATGGCCGAAGCTGTAGGTCGCGACCTGGATGGTGCTGGCGGCGGAGAAGACACGGCTTTGCCAGCGCTCAGCGACACCCGGCTGCCGGGCCAGCAGTGATGCGATATCCTGATATCCGACTTCTGTCGGGGTCAATGCGAAAGCGCAAAGACCAAGGCCGAAGAACGCGAAACGCGCGCCCTTCGGCCGGTTACGCACTACTAACATCGATACACTCACGCAACGCAACACTACACACGCAGGACCGAACTTCAGTACATCCGTGCAATTCGATCTTTTTTGGTGTTATCGAATTTAGGTTGCGAGGGAGTTAATCGGCGTTGCCGGCGCGATACACGCAAGGAATTGCTGCGGTTGCGCGGATCACATCAAAAGTATTGGTAAATGGCGACGGGATTAAAGTGGTAAATATCGCGTCAACAAAAATGATGAAGAAAGTTTGCGGGGGCGATGAATCCGTAACGGCTCGTCGTCGCAGAAAGAGGGTTCCATCGTCATGGCCGGGCTTGTCCCGGCCATCCACGTCTTCACTTCTCGGACGCACCATAAGACGTGGATGCCCGGGACAAGCCCGGGCATGACGACGTCTTTGTTAATTGTCAGATGCGCCGCGAGCTCAAGCCTGGCTGGTCACAGCTTTGCCCAGCGCCGCCTGCGCCGCCGCGAGCCTTGCGATCGGCACCCGATACGGCGAGCACGAGACGTAATCGAGGCCGATTTCGTGGCAGAACGCGACCGACGCGGGATCGCCGCCATGTTCGCCGCAAATGCCGACCTTGAGGCCGGGACGGGTCTTGCGCCCGCGCGCGACGCCGATCTTCACCAACTCGCCGACACCGTCGCGATCGACCGAGACGAACGGATCGATCGGCAGGATGCCCTTGGCGATATAGGTGCCGAGAAATCCCGCGGCATCGTCGCGGCTGATGCCATAGGTGGTCTGCGTCAGATCGTTGGTGCCGAACGAAAAGAACTCGGCGGTCTCGGCGACCTCGCCGGCCATCAGGCAGGCGCGCGGCAACTCGATCATGGTGCCGACCTGGTAGCTCAGCTTGACGCCGGTTTCCTTCATCACGGACTGCGCGGTCGCGTCGATCCGCGCCTTGACCAGATCGAACTCGGCTTTAGTGGCGATCAGCGGCACCATCACTTCAAGCCCGACCGCCTTGCCGGTGCGCTTGCCGGCTTCGACCGCGGCCTCGAAAATGGCGCGCGACTGCATCTCGGCGATTTCAGGATAGGCGATCGCGAGCCGGCAACCGCGGAAGCCGAGCATCGGATTGAATTCCGCGAGATCGCGGGCCCGATCGGCCAGCCGGCGCGGATCGGTGTTCATCGCGCGCGCGACTTCCTCGATCTCGGCCTGGGTGTGCGGCAGGAACTCATGCAGCGGCGGATCGAGCAGCCGGATCGTGACCGGCAGGCCCTTCATGATCTCGAACAGTTCGACGAAATCCGCGCGCTGCATCGGCAGCAATTTCGACAATGCGGCGCGGCGGGTCTGCTCGTCCTCGGCGAGAATCATCTCGCGCACGGTGCGAATACGCGTCTCTTCGAAGAACATATGCTCGGTCCGGCAAAGTCCGATGCCTTCGGCGCCGAACTTGATCGCGGTGCGCGCGTCATCGGGCGTATCGCCATTGACGCGAACGCCGAGCTTGCGGACCGAATCCGCCCAGCCCATCAGCGTGCCGAATTCGCCCGACAGTTTCGGCTCGATCATCGGCATCCGGCCGGCCAGCACCTGGCCGACCGATCCGTCGATAGTGATGACGTCGCCGGTCTTGAAGGTGCGCGAACCGATGCTCATGGTGCCGCGGCCGTAATCGACGCGGATGCTGCCGCAGCCGGAGACGCAGGGCTTGCCCATGCCGCGCGCGACCACCGCGGCGTGCGAGGTCATGCCGCCACGGGTGGTGAGAATGCCTTCGGCCGCATGCATGCCGTGAATATCTTCCGGGCTGGTCTCGATCCGCACCAGGATGACCTTGCGGCCATCGGCCTGAAGTTTGGCGGCCTCATCGGACGAGAACACGATTTCGCCGGCGGCGGCGCCGGGCGAAGCCGGAAGACCAGTGGCGATCACATCGCGCTTGGCGGCGGGATCGATGGTCGGGTGCAGCAATTGATCCAGCGACGCGGGATCGATCCGCGACACCGCATCCTTTTTGGAGATCAGGCCTTCATTGGCGAGCTCGACGGCAATGCGAAGCGCGGCTTTCGCGGTGCGCTTGCCGCCGCGGGTCTGCAGCATCCACAGCTTGCCTTGCTCGACCGTGAATTCCATGTCCTGCATGTCGCGGTAGTGCTTTTCGAGCAGCGTGTAGATCCGCGTCAATTCCTTGAACGCCTCGGGCATCGCGATTTCCATCGATGCCTTGTCAGACCCGGACTCCTTGCGCGCATATTCGGTGATGTCCTGCGGCGTGCGGATGCCCGCCACCACGTCTTCGCCCTGCGCATTGATCAGGAATTCGCCGTAGAGCTTGCTCTCGCCGGTCGAGGGATTGCGCGTGAACGCGACACCGGTGGCCGAGGTCTCGCCCATATTGCCGAACACCATCGCCTGCACGTTGACGGCGGTGCCCCAGGATTCCGGAATATCGTGCAGCCGGCGATAAGTCACCGCGCGCGCATTCATCCAGGATGAAAATACCGCACCGATCGCGCCCCACAATTGCGCGTGCGGGTCCTGCGGGAAATCCGCGCCGGTCTCGCGCGCCACCGCATCCTTGTAGCGGCCGACCAGTTCGACCCAGTCGTCGCCGGTCAGATCCGTGTCGAGCGTGTAGCCCTGGCCGTCCTTGAAGGTGTCGAGAATGTCTTCGAAGTGATGATGCTCGAAGCCGAGCACGACATCCGAATACATCGTGATGAAACGGCGATAGCTGTCATAGGCGAAGCGGCGATCGCCGGACATTTCAGCCAGCGCTTCGACCGTGGTGTCGTTGAGACCGAGATTGAGCACGGTATCCATCATGCCCGGCATCGAGGCGCGTCCGCCTGAACGCACCGACACCAGCAACGGATTTTTGGAATCGCCGAACGCCTTGCCGGCCAGCTTGCCGACATGGTCGAGCGCCTTCTCGACCTGCGCTTTCAATGCTGCCGGACAGGATTTGTCGTGGGCGTAGAAATACGTGCAGACCGAGGTCGGAATCGTAAATCCCGGAGGCACCGGCAGGCCGAGATTGGCCATCTCGGCCAGATTAGCTCCCTTGCCGCCCAGCAAATCGCGCAACTCGGCTTTGCCCTCGGCCTTGCCGTCACCGAAGGTGAACACCCATTTGCCGGATTTCGCGGCGTCAACGGCCGGCTTCACGGAGGCTTTCGCTACGGCAGCCTTGCTTGCAGTTTTGCTGGCGGGCTTGGGCGCCGGCTTGGCCGCGCTCTTTTTGAGCGGCTTGCGGGCCGAGACGGCCGGGGCGGGTTTTGCCCGAACCGGCGTGGATGACTTTGATTTCGCTGCGATTTTCTTAGACTTGGCGACGGCTTTGGCCATGACTTGCAAACATCCGCGAGAGGGGGAGGAACTGCGCGCCTTACACCACTTTGGGCGGCTCCGCGCAAGGCGCGAAGCCTCCTCCAAGGCCTACATGTGGAACATCTTGAACAGGCCCAGCCCCACCAATCCGATAAAAATCAGATAGATCGCGACGATCAGATTGAGAAAGCGCGGCATGATCAGAATGATGACACCCGCAATCAGGGCCACGATGGGCTGAATATGGGCTGACGTGATGACCATAGATCTGTCTCCGCTTCAAAATGTGGGGAAATGTCGAATCGAGGGGCGAACTTTATCCTGCGGCGCGGTTCCACGATAGGAGACGCCTGCCGCTTCAACGGGTTCCGTGACATCTCAAAAATTGCCGAATCTTGCAGCGGCAATACGACCATTTTTTCGGGAACGATGCCGTACGCGATGAATTGGGTCGGTTTGCGTGCGGGCGCAGGCCGGCACGCAATCATCGCGAAGGAGTTTTGGACATGCGGAACAAACTATTGGCCATCACAGCGATCACCATCGCTATGAGTGCACCGATCGCGGCGCAGGCACAGAGCGACACCGTCGGCATCGTGCGCGGCGGCAGCGTCGTGATCAACGACGATGTCGACGGCATCGCCGTCGATCAGCGCCCCGCGTTCCGTGAATATATCGTGCGCGAACACGTGCCCGAATACACCATCCCGGATCGCGTGGTGGTCGGCGGCGTGCTGCCGGAAGCCGGCGTAACCTATTACGACGTGCCGCAGACATTCGGCGTCACACCCTATCGCTACACCGTGGTGAACGGCCGCACCGTACTGGTCGAACCGCGCTCACGCCGTATCGTTCAGGTGGTCGAGTAACACGCCTGAACACTGTCCGGGCTTCCGCAGCGGCGACCGGACATCAAGGCCCCGCCCGGGTTCACCCCACCCGGGCGGGGCTTTTGTATTCCCGTCATTGCGAGCGCAGCGAAGCAATCCATCGCGCGGCAAAGTAAACATGGATTGCTTCGCTGCGCTCGCAATGACGGCTTCTAAGACCTCCACGGCTTCTAGGACTTCCGCACCACGATGCGATGAATCTTCTTGCCTGAGGACGCACTGACGATCTCTTCGTCCAGCAACGACGTCTCCGCCGCCAATTCCGCCCGCACCAGCTCAGCATCGAATGCCGCATAAAGCCGCTGATGTTTGTCCCGCTGATCGGTGTCTTCCGTAACGCGCCAGCTCAAATAGAAAACCCCACCCGGTTTGACGATATCAAGCATTCGACGAACCGCCGGCGCGATCCGGTCGCGGTCGAGATGCATGATCACGGTTTCGCACAGCACATTGTCGTAGGCGTTGGCGGCGATGCCGCGCAGCGCGGGCAATTCAGCCCACGCAAAATTCAGATCGGGATATCGCGCACGCGCCTGCGCCAACAAACCTTCAGATGCGTCGAATCCGGCCGCCGGAAAACCGTTCGCATTCAGCCACGCGACTTCACGCCCGGAGCCGCAGCCGATATCGGCCGTCGTGCCGCCCCGGATAAAGAAGCGCGCGACGATCTCCTGCAGATCGACCGGCGCCGGCTGCTCGTGCCAATCCTTCGCGAACGCCGCCGCGTCATTGTCATAAGCAGCGCGCGTCAGACGATCCATCGCAAGCTCAATCCTGAATCTTGGAAAAATCCGCCACCGCACGCGTCGCGGCGCGGATTTCGTTGAGCAGTTTTAAGCGATTTTCGCGCACGGCCGCGTTGTCGTCATTGACCTTGACCTTGTCAAAAAACGCATCGACCGCCGGGCGAAGTTTGGCCATCGCGGTCATGGCCGCGGCAAAATCTTCCTTGGCGACCGCAGCACCGGCTTCCGCCTTCACCTGATCGATCGCCTTGGCGAGAGTCTTCTCTTCGTCGAGACTATAGAGCGCCGCATCCGGCGCGCCATCAAAAGCCTTGCCGTCCTTTTTCTCTTCAATGCGCAGGATATTCGCGGCGCGCTTGGTGCCCGCGAGCAGATTTTTGCCGTCGTCGGTATCGAGAAATTTTCCGAGCGCCTCGACACGGCGGACCACCATCAGGAGATCGTCCTGGCCTTCGAGTGCGAACACGGCGTCGACGAGATCGTGGCGCGCGCCTTGCTCGCGGAGTTGGACTTTTAGGCGATCGGCGAAGAAGGAAAGGAGGTCAAGGCTCAATTGCTGAGCTTGCTTACCAGCCCATGGAACAGAAATATACCCGATCGAAACTCCCTTGCGCCCCAGCGCCTCACGGATGCGCTCAGCGTGCGCATCAAAAACATCAATCAAAGGAATCCGACGCCGATTGTCGTTGAGCAACCTAATTACGCCCAACGCTGCCCTACGAAGGGCAAATGGATCTTTCGATCCTGTTGGCTTTTCATCTATTACCCAAAATCCTATCAGCGTATCGATCTTGTCGGCCAACGCGACCGCAATGCTCACCGGATCGGTCGGAACGCGGTCTGCGGGCCCCTGCGGCTTGTAGTGTTCCTCACTCGCAGCGGCGACGGATACATTTTCTCCCTGGGCTCTTGCGTAATACTTGCCCATCAAGCCCTGCAACTCCGGGAATTCGCCCACCACCTCAGTCAACAAATCCGCCTTCGCGAGATGCGCCGCGCGCTTTGTTTTTTCAACATCGGCGCCGATCCAAGGCGCAATTTTCGCGGCAAGCAACTCGATGCGCTTGATCCGCTCGCCCTGCGTGCCCAGCTTCTCGTGAAACACGATGCCGTCGAACTTCGGCAGCCGGTCCTCAAGTTTGGTCTTCAGATCGGTCTCGTAAAAGAACTTCGCATCAGACAATCGCGCGCGGATCACGCGCTCGTTGCCCGCGACGATGGCCTTGCCGCCGTCGGAGGCTTCGATGTTGGCGGTGAGGATGAACTTGTTGGTGAGCTTTCCGGTTTTGGGATCGCTGACCACAAAGCACTTCTGGTTGTTGCGGATCGTGGCGCGGATCACCTCGCCGGGGATCGACAGGAATGCTTCGTCGAACGAGCCCATCAGCACGACAGGCCATTCGACCAGCCCCGCCACTTCGTCGAGCAGCACATGGTCCTCGACCAGTTCGAACCCCTGCGCGAACGCCAGTTGCTTGGCGTCGGCGAGAATGATGTCCTTGCGGGCCTGCGGATCGAGCACGACCTTCGCGGCCTTCAGCTTGGCCTCGTAATCCTCGAAGCGGCGCACGCTGATCGGCGCCGGCGCCATGAAGCGATGGCCGAACGTTGTCTGCCCGGCCTCGATGCCGGCGACATCGAATTTGACCACGTCAGGTTCTTCGGTCTCGATGCCGAACGTGGCGATAATCGTGTGTAGCGGCCGCACCCATTGCAACGCGCCGGGCTTCGCCGAGCGCTCGCCCCAGCGCATCGATTTCGCCCACGGGAAGGTTCTGATGATCACCGGAAGCATGTCGGCCAGCACGTCCAACGTAGCTCGGCCGGGCTTTTCGATCAGCGCGATGTAGAAATCGCCCTTCTTGGGATCGCGCTGGATCTTGGCTTCGTCGAGCGAGGCCAGACCGGTGGCTTTGAGAAAGCCTTGTATGGCCGCGTCCGGCCCGCCTACCCGCGGTCCCTTGCGCTCTTCCTTCAGGTCGGATTGCCGCGCGGGAATGCCGTGCACCGTCAGCGTCAGGCGGCGCGGCGTGGCGAAAGCCTTGGCGCCTTCATACACAAGCCCCTCGGCCACCAGTTTGTCGGTGACCATGCGGCGCAGATCCTCCGCCGCCTTCGCCTGCATCCGCGCGGGAATTTCTTCGGAGAATAATTCGAGGAGAAGATCGGGCATTTAGTTGCGCTCTTTGCGAGGACGTCGTGGCGCACGCCGGCGCGGCTCCCCTCCCCCTTGCGGGGAGGGGTCGGGGGTGGGGGGCAACACGCGCTGAATTTCGCTGAGCACCCCTTCAAGATTTCCAAGCACGTCGTTATTCCAGAACCTCAAAACACGATAGCCGGCGGCTTCAATCGTGCGCGTGCGCTGTGCGTCGGCCGCCTTCTGCCATTCGTGCTGTCCGCCATCGAGTTCGATGACGAGCTTCGTCTTACGACTAGCGAAATCAACGATAAACGGACCGATTAGAACTTGCCGCCGAAAATGCGAACCTACCAACGCAATGTCGTGGCGAAGCCGCTGCCAGAGCACGCGCTCGGCATCGGTCGGCTGCGCGCGCATCCGGCGTGCAAACGCTTGCTGGCGATCATCCATCGCGCCGGATTCAACCATATTGTTCATCGCCTGTAGACCCCACCCCCGACCCCTCCCCGCAAGGGGGAGGGGAGCAGAGGCGTCACCGAATTTGAAAACCCAAACTTCGAAAACCGCCGGCTGATCACCCCACCCCGCTCGCCCAAGCATGGGCGAGCGACCCTCCCCCTCAAGGGGAGGGTGAAGAACCCGCCCCGCCCGCCTCAGTATGCACCCAGGCCTCGCCGCAGGCCTTCGCGAGTTCGCGCACGCGCATGATGTAGCTTTGACGTTCGGTCACCGAGATCACGCCGCGGGCGTCGAGCAAATTGAAGACGTGGCTGGCCTTGATGCACTGGTCATAGGCCGGCAGCGCCATCAGATGCGCTTCGCGCTTGCCGTCTTTCCAGCCGGCCTCGAGATATTTCTTGCAGGCTTCCTCGGCCATCGAAAATTGCTTGAACAGCATGTCGGCGTCGGAGTACTCGAAATTATGCCGCGAATATTCCTGCTCGGCCTGCAGGAACACGTCGCCATAGCTGACGCGGTCATTGCCGTCGCGGCCGTTGAAATTGAGATCGTAGACGCGGTCGACGCCCTGCACATACATCGCGAGCCGCTCCAGCCCGTAAGTGAGTTCGCCCGCGACCGGCGCGCATTCGACACCGGCGACCTGCTGGAAATACGTAAACTGCGACACTTCCATGCCGTCGCACCAGCATTCCCAGCCGAGACCCCACGCACCGAGCGTCGGGCTTTCCCAATCG
This sequence comes from uncultured Alphaproteobacteria bacterium, assembly GCA_963790595.1. Lineage (GTDB taxonomy): Bacteria > Pseudomonadota > Alphaproteobacteria > Rhizobiales > Xanthobacteraceae > Bradyrhizobium. The sequence continues at coordinate 137,934 of CAWBPE010000012.1, forward strand.
TCCTCGACAAAACGAATGTCATGCAGATGCGAATCGACGCCGATCGCGGCGAGCGACTTCAGATAGAGGTCCTGTATGTCCGGCGGCGACGGTTTGAGGATCACCTGAAACTGGTAATAATGCTGCAGCCGGTTGGGGTTCTCGCCGTAGCGCCCGTCTTTCGGCCGCCGCGACGGCTGCACATAGGCCGCGTTCCAGCGCTTGGGGCCAAGCGCGCGCAGCGTGGTGGCGGGGTGAAAGGTGCCGGCGCCCACTTCCATGTCATAGGGCTGCAGGATCACGCAGCCGTAATCCGCCCAATAACGCTGCAGCGTCAGGATCAGTCCCTGGAACGAGCGTTCCGGGCGCATGTGTGGAGGCAGGGAATCCATCGTCGGGTCAGGTCTTCGCGAGGGGGGTCAGAGACGCGCGGGACCGTATCGGCGGCGGACCGGGGAATCAAGGCGAGGGAGCCACGGTTCCCTCATGGTGAGGAGCGCATCTTGCGCGTCTCGAACCATGAAGTCGGGAATCCTGGCCGTCCTTCGAGACGCGGGCTTCGCCCGCTCCTCAGGATGAGGCCGTTTCAGCCCGGGCGATAGGCGCCGGTGGTGGGATCCCGCCGCAGGGTCGGAATATCGTGCGACCGGGAGGCCTCCGCGACCCGCACACGACGGGCCTCGTCCAATTCCAGGTTGATTCGCACGGCTGTCCGGTAGGCCCAGCGAACCACGGCCAGCCCACCCAGGGCGCCCGCGAATGCGATAAACGGCGGCATCGGTCGATCCTCGTCCATTCGTCACGCCCCCAACACCTATTCTCTCCCAAGCCGGGCCGGTCCGCAATTGACATCTCCGAGACCAAATGGCGCGGGCAATCGGCCCTCAAAACCCGAATTTGGCCCAAATTGCCCGGCTCTCCAGCGCGGAAATCACCTCCTCCGGCAGGCCGGGAAGCGCCTCCAGCGAGGCCAGCGTTCCCGCCGACCGGCGGCCCAACAGGCCGGACAGCATTCCGCTCGCCGGTGCGACCACCGGCGTCAGCACTTTGTCGCCATAGCGCGCCTTCAGGGTCGAGCGCAGATCGCCGATCGCGTCCGCCAGGCCCAGCGAAATCGAGGTCTCACCGGCCCAATATTCGCCGGTGAACAGCACATCCTCGGCGCCCTTGAGGCGCGTGCCGCGGCTCTCCTTCACCAGCGCGATGAAAATCGCGTGGATCTCGCGCTGAAGCGCTTTCACGCGCGCGACGTCATCGGGGTTTTCCGGCAGGAACGGATCGAGCATCGCCTTGTGCGCGCCGGCCGTATACAGCCGCCGCTCGACGCCCGCTTTCTTGATCAGCTCCTGAAATCCGAAGGAGCCGCCGACCACGCCGATCGAGCCCAGGATCGAGGACGGATCGCAGAATATTTCATCGCCCGCGCACGCAATCATATAGCCGCCGGAGGCCGCGACATCCTCGACGAACACCAAAACCGGCAGTTTCTTTTCCGCGGCGAGTTGGCGGATGCGCAAATAGATCTGGCGCGACTGCACCGGGGAACCGCCGGGCGAATTAATCACCAGCGCGACAGCTTTTGCGTTCTTGGTCGCGAAGGCGCGCTCCAGCGTGCGGGCAACGCCAGCCAGCGACATGCCCGGCCGCAGCGGCGTCACCGCGCCGATCACGCCCGACAGCCGGACCACCGGCACCACGGCGGTTCCACGCCGCAGCCGCGCTGGAAGCCACTCCATCAACCGATCCATAAGACCGGACGATTTCCAGGAAGATGCCGTCTGTTCCGTCATGCCGTTACCTCTAAGTTAACGCTTTCTTATCACGCGACTGTCATTGAACTGGGGGATTACATTTTGCATTACCGTGCTAGTTAACGCGCACGATGCAGCGGAGCCAATCATGAAAATCTATCTGCTGATGATGCTGATGGGCATCCTTTTCACGGCGATCCACTTCACGTCGGCGCCGGAGCAGCAGCGCTCCAAATCGCTTCCCCGGTAAAGTCGCTTCCCCAATAACTACTTCCGCTTGAGCTATCGTCATAGCATCGCCAGCGGCAAGATCCCCTTCCCCGCCAAAACATCCTGCACCTGCCGATTGGGCGTTGCAGCCTCACCATTTAGTATCAGCGCCGCGTGCATGCGCAGCGGCGCTTTGCCGCCCTTGATGGCGCGCACCAGCACGCGTATCGCCGGCGACGCCGCATCGCCATGAACCGGCAAGATAGCCAGACTGCCAAAACCACGATCGAGCGCCGCCAACAATTCGGCCAAACCGTCCGCACGCCAGATCATGGTGAGCACGCCACCGGATTTCAGGATACGCCGCGCGGCGTGAATCCAGCCCTCCAGCGTCGCGTCCGTCGCCACATGCGCGATCTCGCGCGCTTTGTCCGGCGAAACACGATGCCGCGCGGCATCGTTGAATGGCGGGTTCATAAGAACAACATCGACGCTGTCGGGAGATAACCCCGCGTCGGCAAATTCGCCCGCGCCGGACGTCACATCCAGCACCATGATTTCGGCCCCGATCGTATTTGCCGCGGCATTGCCGCGCGCCAGATCCGCCAATACCTCATCGATTTCAACCAGGACAAGTTCTATTCCCGGTAGCCTCTTGGCGAGCGCCAGGCCCGCGGCGCCGACCCCGGCTCCCAAATCGACCACACGATCGCTTGATCGCGCCGAGGTCGCGGCCGCCAGCAGGATCGCGTCATGGCCGGCGCGATGACCTGATTTGAGCTGCCGCAGGCGCAATTTCCCGCCGAGAAACGCATCCTCGGTGTGGGGTAGCTCAGTCATCGGCCCGCAGCTCGTGGGACAGGCCGGCATCGCGCAGAATCTGGCGCGCTTCGCGATTATCGTCCTCATGGACCAGAATCCGGCGCGGAATCACCCCCAGCGAGCCCTCGATGATGCTCATGTTCTGGTCCAGCACCAGATGATGGATATTCGCGCCGTCGAGCAGCGCGCCGATGGCTGAAACCAGCACGATATCGTTGGTCCGCACCAATTCCCGCACCTGTGGCTCTCCTTTATCGATTTTATCGACCGGATTTGGCGACCGGCGGCAACAGTCTGTGACGCGTCTTATCGCCTTCACGCCCTTGCCGCGCTAGCCGGCACTTTCTATTGTTATATCCGAGGATAGAGCCAATTGGGCAAATGTGGAGACCAGCGTGGCGGTTATTGTACCCTTCGAAAGCCCCTCGAACGCTTCGATAGATCAGCTGGTCGAGCTTGTCGCCGCCGATATGGCGCGCGTCAACGCCACCATCCTGTCGCGGACCGGCTCGGAAGTCACCATGATCCCCGAGGTCGCCAATCACCTGATTTCCTCGGGCGGCAAGCGGCTGCGCCCGATGCTGACGCTCGCGATGGCCAATCTGACCGGCTACTCCGGCGACGGCCATATCAAGCTCGCGGCCTCCGTCGAGTTCATGCACACCGCGACCCTGCTGCATGACGACGTGGTCGATGAGAGCGAACTACGGCGCGGCAAATTGTCCGCGCGCATGCTGTGGGGCAATGAGGCCAGCGTGCTGGTCGGCGACTTCCTGCTCGGCCAGGCCTTTCGCATGATGGTCGAGGTCGGCTCATTGCGCGCGCTCGATATTCTGTCGTCGGCCGCGGCAACCATCGCCGAAGGCGAAGTGATGCAGCTGGCGGCGGCGAAAAATACCGCCACCACCGAAGACGAATATCTCGCTGTTATCCGCGGCAAGACCGCCGAATTGTTTGCGGCAGCCTGCGAAGTCGGCCCTGTGATCGCCAATCGCCCAAAGGCGGAGCAGACCGCCTGCCGCTCGGTCGGGATGAATCTCGGCATCGCCTTCCAGCTGGTGGACGACGTGCTGGACTATGGCGGCAAGGCCGCCAAGCTCGGCAAGAACATCGGCGACGATTTCCGCGAGGGCAAGATCACGCTGCCGGTGGTGCTGGCATTCCGCCGCGGCAATGACAGCGAGCGGACGTTCTGGGTCAACGCGCTGGAGCGCGGCGAGATCGGCGATGGCGACCTCGATCACGCCATCGGATTGATGACCAAGCATCGCGCGCTTGAAGACACCATCAGCCGCGCCCAGCATTACGGCGCGATGGCGGTCGACGCGCTGGCGCTGTTTCCGGCCTCGCCGATGAAGACCGCGTTGGAACAGGTGGTCGCGTTCTGCCTGGCGCGGTCGCATTAGACTGAAACGAGACCGCGTAGGGTGGGCAAAGCCAACGGGTCGCGCGCATGCGCGCCCGATGACCGGCTCCGCGTGCCCACCACACTGCGTCGGAAATAGATGGTGGGCACGGCGAAGACGCCTTTGCCCACCCTACGAAGACGACCTAGCTCAACACCCCCGCATGCACCCACCATTGCGGGTGATAGAGCTGGATCTTCTGCGCCGCGCGCTGCGCTTCCGCGGTATTTTCAAAGATCGCAAAACATGTCGCGCCCGATCCTGACATCCGCGCCAGCCAGGCTCCGTTAGCGGCGTTGAGCGCCGCGATCACCTCAACGATGACGGGCTGAATCCGCATCGCCGGAGCTTCGAGGTCGTTGGAACTTTCGGCGAGCGCCTCCACCCAATCCTCGACCGAGGCCCCTGCTTCGGGCCACGCCGGAGCCTGGAGGATATCGCTGGTACCGACCAAAAGCTCGCCGTTGCGCAGGCCAAGCGCGCTGAACACGTCCTTGGTCGCCACCGCGACCCGCGGGTTGACCATCACGCAGGGCATTTTCGGCAAACTCAGTGGCAACAGGTTTTCGCCAACACCGGTCATGTCGCAGGGCCGCGAGGCCAGGCACACCGGCACATCGGCGCCGGTCAACAATGCGACTTCCACCAGCCTGTTGTCATTGAGCGCGAGGCCGTTGAGCTTTGCCAGCAGGCGCAGCGCCGCCGCGGCATCGGCTGAACCACCGCCGATCCCGGCGGCGACCGGCAACACCTTGTCGAGGGTGAAACTGCCGGTCTTCATGTCCGGCACGCGCTCGTCCAGCAGCCGCGCCGCCTTCAGCACCAGATTGTCGGCGGTCTCCCCGCACGCGCTCGCGAGCGGTCCGATGGTCGTGAGATCAAGGCCGGGTCCGGGCACGAGGCTGAGACGATCCGCGCAATCGGCGAACGCCACCAGACTTTCCAGATCGTGATAACCATCGACGCGGCGCCCAACCACCCGAAGGGTCAGGTTAACCTTGGCTCGCGCCTCTTCAATCAGCATTGGCGACCAGCCCTTCGATCAGCCGCGCATCAGCCGCCCTTGCCGTCTTCTTTTTTCTTGTCCGCGGAAGCCGCCGACGAGGAGGTGTCGTCGGGTAGACCGTTTTCGATCTTGGCTTCGATCTTCGGCAGATCTTCCGGCTCGGGCTTGAGGTCGCGGGCATGGGCCCACTGGAATTTCGCTTCCAGCGTACGGCCGATGCGCCAATAGGCGTCGCCGAGATGGTCGTTAATGGTCGGATCTTCGGGCTTGAGATCGATCGCACGCTCGAGATTCTTCACCGCATCCTCGTAATTGCCGATGCGGTAATAGGCCCAACCCAAGGAGTCCACGATGTAGCCGTCATCCGGGCGCTGATCGACGGCACGCTTGATCAGCTTCATGCCTTCGTCGAGATTGATGCCCTGGTCGATCCACGAATAGCCGAGATAATTCATCACATGCGGCTGCTCGGGCTGCAGCTCGAGCGCCTTGCGCATATCCGCCTCGGCCTTGCTCCACTGCTTGGAGCGCTCCTCGCAGATGCCACGGTAATAATAATAAACCGCGCTGGTCTTGTCGGCGGTATCCGGCAAGGCATCGATGCCCTGCGAATAGGTCACGGCGCAATCGGCGAACTTCTTGCGGCCGCGTTCGACATTGCCGAGCGCCATGATCGCTTCGAGATCCTTCGGATCTTCCTTGGTCACGCCCTTCAAAATCTTGATCGCCTCGTCGCTGCGGTCGGCGGCGTCGAGATTGGTCGCGAGCTGAATCTGCGCATTGCGCTTCAGCGGCGAGGAGGCCGGCATCCGCTCATAGACCTTGATCGCCATCGCCGGCTTCTTCACCGATTCGTAGAGATCGGCCAGCGACAGCAGCGCCAGCGGATGATTGGGCGCGAGATAAAGCGCGAGCTGCAGATAGACCAGTGCGAGATCCTCGCCGCCGCGGCGGGTCAGCGTCGCGCCGATGCCATAAAGCGCCTCGGCGGCGCCGGTCTGCGGCGAATCGACCAGCGGCGACAATTTCTTGCCGGCCCTGGTTTCGCGCAGGCCTTCCAGCACCAGCGGATGGCGCGGCAGTTTCTTGTCAAAGGCCTCATAGACGGCCAGCGCCGCCGGATCGTCCTTGTTGCGGGTCAGCCAGCGCGCATAGTCGTCGGCGACGCGCAGCATGGAATCGTCGAGCTTGTAGGCGCGCTCCAGACGCACGCCGGCGTCCTTGTCCTTGCCCGCGAGTTCCAGGATCATGCCGGTGTGCAGGTCCTTGAACAACGGATACCATTCCGGGCCGGTCAGCTTGTCGATGTTGGCGACGGCCGCTTTCGAGTCGCCAGCGCCGTAAGTGGCCCAGCCCGACAGCAGCGTCGCGACCAGATCGGTGATCGGTCCGCGAATCGACTGGTTGATGTTGGCTTGCGCGCTCGCATACTTCTTCTGCTTGAGGTCGCGCACGCCGATGACGAGGCGGGCGACGCGATTGGTTTTGTCGATCGTCAGAATCCGGTCGGCCAGCTTGACGGCTTCCTCGATGTCACCGTCCGCGAGCGAGGAGATGAAGGCGCGATCGAGCAGCTCATTGTTCTTCGGATCGATGCGAAGCGCCGAGCGATAGAACGTTGCCGCCGAAGCAGCATCGCGCTCCACGCTGGCGTGGCGGGCGGCCAGATAGCTGCCCGACATCGTCATCGATTTCATATCGTGACCGGACGGGAATTGCGCGGAGTTGTCGGCCGGATGATCGGGAGTCTGCGCCGAAACCGAGCCGGGCAGCGCCAGCGCAGTGAGGGCAAAAGCGGCAATCGTCCAGCGATTGAAACGAATGGAAAACATCACGGTTCGCCCTAGCTCCAGGATTTACGGCAGGATCTTACGATCAATCTCGAATGCGAACCCGATCGGCGGCATCAAGCCATGCGACAATGCCGCTTTTGGCGATCAACCGCAAGGATACGGGGTGACGAATCGATTGGCGAAAAGGCCCGGTGGCCGCCAATCCAGCCGGCCTAGCCTGAAAACGCTTTCAGTGTGGCGGTATCGTGGCCGGATGGGCAGGAGGGTAAGCACACCTCACGCAATCGTGGTTACATCGCCTCGTAATAAGGCCCGCCACCGCCCTCCGGGGGAACCCAGGTGATGTTGCCGTTGGGGTCCTTGACGTCGCAGGTTTTGCAATGAACGCAATTCTGGGCGTTGATCTGATAGCGCGGCCCTGCGGTCTCCTCGACCCATTCATAGACTCCGGCCGGGCAATAGCGGTTGGACGGACCGGCAAACACATCGTGCTCGGAGGTCTTCTGCAGATTGAGGTCGGCGACCTTCAGGTGAACCGGCTGGTCCTCTTCATGGTTGGTGTTGGAGAGGAACACCGACGAGAGCTTATCGAAGGTGAGCTTGCCATCGGGCTTCGGCGGCGCAATCGGCGCATGCGCCTTGGCCGGATCGAGTGTCTTGCGGTCGGGCTTGGCATGCGACTGCGTTCCGAACAGCGAGAAGCCGAGCGTGTTGCACCACATATCGAAGCCGCCCAGTGCCACGCCGACGATGGTGCCGAACTTCGACCATAGCGGTTTGACGTTGCGGACCCGGTGCAGGTCTTTACCCACGGGCGAATCCCGCCACGCATTCTCGTAGTCGACCAACTCATCATTGGCGCGGCCGGCCTTGAGCGCGGCGACGGCGTGTTCGGCCGCCAGCATGCCGCTGCCCATCGCGTTGTGCACACCCTTGATGCGCGGCACGTTCACAAAGCCCGCGGCGCAGCCGATCAACGCGCCGCCGGCGAAGCTCAGACGCGGCACCGACTGATAACCGCCCTCGGTGATCGCGCGCGCGCCATAGGCCAGCCGCTTGCCGCCTTCGAACAGCGTGCGGATCGCCGGATGGGTCTTGAAGCGCTGGAATTCATCGAACGGCGACAAATAAGGGTCGTCGTAATTGAGATGCACGACGAAGCCGATCGCCACCAGATTGTCGTCGTAATGATAAAGGAAGGAGCCGCCGCCGGTTGAATTATTCAGCGGCCAGCCGAACGAATGCTGGATCAGGCCTTTTTGGTGCTTGGCCGGATCGATCTGCCAGACTTCCTTGAGGCCGATACCGAATTTCGGCGGCTGGCTGTTGGCGTCGAGCGAAAATTTCGCGATCAGCTGTTTGGTCAGGCTGCCGCGCGCGCCTTCGGCGAACAGCGTGTACTTGCCGAGCAGTTCCATGCCGCGCGTGAATGAATCCTTGTGCGAGCCATCCTTGGCGATCCCCATGTCGCCGGTCGCGATGCCGCGCACCGCGCCCTTCTCGTCGTAGAGCACTTCGGCTGCGGCGAAGCCCGGATAGATCTCGACACCCAGCGCCTCGGCCTTCGGCGCCAGCCAGCGGCAGACACTGCCGAGCGAGCCGATAAAACAATGATGATTGTCCATCAGCGGCGGCATCATGAAACCCGGCAGCGAGATCGCCGAACTTCCAGTCATCCAGTAGAACTTGTCGACCTGGACCTGGGTCTTCAGCGGACAGTCGGCGTCCTCACGCCAATCCGGAATCAGCTTGTCGAGCGACACCGGGTCGATCACCGCGCCGGACAGAATATGCGCGCCGACCTCGGAGCCCTTCTCGACCACCACGATGGTCAAATCGGCGTTGAGCTGCTTCAGCCGGATCGCTGCCGCAAGGCCGGACGGTCCGGCACCGACGATCACGACGTCGAATTCCATGGATTCGCGAGGCGGCAATTCTTCGGTGCTCATGATCTGGTCTCAGCCCGGTTTAGAACGTTTCCGAGGATGGTTTGTTTCCGATTTTTGGACCAAGAACAACCATGGAATGCACAGTTATGCGTTTCGTTGCGGTGCGGTCCGCTCTAGAATGACCCGATGCCTCTGAATGCGTGCCATGACACCTGATCCCGCCCCCACCGTCCGGCAGTTGCTGACCTTTTATCTGGAGGCCGGGGTCGACTGTGCGCTGACGGAAGAGCCCGTCAACCGGCTCTCCGATCCCGACCTTGCGCCTGAGGCCCATCAAATCGATGCGCCCAAGCCCCCGAGGTCGACGCCTGCGGCAATGCCGGCTGCCGCGGCCGTCCCGGCCCGGCGTGGCGAGCTGGCGCCGCCGCCGGAGGCCGCGATCGCATCGGCACGCGAAGCCGCGCGCACCGCGCCGACGCTCGAGGCGCTGCGGGCCTTACTGGAAAATTTCAACGGCTGTGCGCTGAAATTCACCGCCACGCGCATGGTGTTCGCCGACGGCAACCCGCAGGCGCGGGTGATGTTTGTCGGCGAGGCGCCGGGCCGCGAGGAAGACATCGAGGGCCTGCCGTTCGTCGGACGATCGGGCAAGCTTTTGGACCGGATGATCGCCGCGATCGGGCTCAACCGCTCCAGCGCCTACATTTCCAATGTGATTGCGTGGCGGCCGCCAGGCAATCGCACGCCGACGCCGCAGGAGACGCAAATCTGCCTGCCCTTCATCCAGCGGCACATCGAACTGGTCAATCCGGATGTGCTGGTGACGCTCGGCAATCCATCGACCCAGACCCTGCTGTCGACGCGCGACGGCATCATGAAAACCCGCGGGCGCTGGTTCGACTACGACACCGGCACGCGGGTGATCAAGGCGATCGCGACCTTCCATCCGGCCTATCTGCTGCGCTCGCCATCCTACAAGCGCATGTCGTGGCAGGATCTTCGCGCCATCGCCAAGGCGCTGGAGCAGACGCCTTCATCCTAAGCTGCGGGACCCTCATCCTGAGGAGCGGCGTCTTCGCCGCGTCTCGAAGGATGGGCAACAATCCGGTCTCATGGTTCGAGACGCGCCAACGGGTCCGCGCGAAGCGCGGCCCGATGATAAACTCCGACGCGCTCCTCACCATGAGGGCATCGTAATTGTTAAGGGCTCTTGGGCCGCACGATGGCCCAGCCGACCCGCAGCAGCGGCTGGCGGCCATTCACCAGCCATTCGAACGCCCGCGGCACTTCGGGCACCAGGCCGGGAAATTGCTTTGCGATATCGGGTGGCGGCGTGCCGGCGGTATCGGAGGCGCGCCACACCACAACGCCGCCGGTTTCGTTGAATTTCGCCGCATTCAGCCATGGTGTGCGTTGCGGCTCCGCAGCGAGAAACAGATGCGGGCGCGCGGAATCCAGCGTGATCAGGCTCGCGAGTTCGGCATCGCCGCTCACCGCTCGAAGTCGCTGGCTGGTCCGCCGCACAAAGCTGTCGTCGAAGAATCGCCCCATCGCACCCGCGGGCAGCGACGTCGCGACTTCGCCGCTTCCGGTCCAGGGCAGCAACAGCGTTGCCGCAATGACCGCGAGCGCCGGCGCTACGACGGCGGCGGCCCAAATCGTGCGCAGCACGCGCTGGCGCCGCAATTGCACCAGATCGCCGGTTGCGACGATCGCGGCCAGTCCCGAGAGCAACAACGCGATGCCGGCGCCGCCGACGACGCCGTCGAGATTAAACAGCCCGGAGATCAGGCTTCCCGCCAGCGCGGGAACAATGGCGAAGAAATAGACGAAATTGCGCGCCAGCGGATCCACCGGCGGCCGGAAAATGATCGGCGCCTCTTCGGGGTTGCGGGTGAACCAGCCGGAGTTGAATATCACCAACGCGATGATGCCTGAGATTGCGAGCAGCAGGCCGCCGAGCAGCCAGCCCCAATGCAGCGCCCTTGCGCTGAGATCAGCGACATCAGGCCAATGCGGCAGCGCCAGCGTATCCGCACGGATCAGCCACATAATATAAGGCAGCGCCAGCACGATAATCACCAGCAAGGCGTACAGCGGATCGAACGACGTCAGCACCCGTCGTCCGCGTGCGGTGGCGAGCGCAAATCCGGCCACCAGTAGCAAGAGACCGATCGCAGCGGGCGTGGTCAGCAGCAACAATCCAGCCTCGATCGACCAGGCGAACCAGGCGTTGCGCCGGTTCTGGCCGATGATCTGCCAGGAATGCAGCAGCAGGAGCGCCCAGAGCGGGCGCGCCAGCACGAGGGGGCCAAATTCGACGCCGGGCGAACTGAACGCCACCACCGTCATCGTCAGCAACACCGCGAGCACGGCCTGCTGTCCGCCGACCACCGCGCGCGCCAGCAGAAACAGCGTCCAGAACGTCGCGACCGAACACAGCTGCGCCAGCAGATAGACACCGATGATGTGATTGCCGGCCGCACGAAACGCGATATCGGCAAGCCAGAATGCCAGCGGCGGACCGAGATCAGTCCCGACCTGATATTCCCTTCCATAAGCCAAGACCATGGCCAGATCGCCGGGCGGGCTTCGGTACAGCAGCATCGGCAGGATCAGCCACAGCGCCGCCTGGAGCAGCACCACGATCCAGACGATCAGCCGCGGCCGGGCACGGATCAGTTCGACGATCAGGGAGGTGAAACGCATGAGGCGGCTGGATCACTTTGACACGAACTGACCGGCCGCAACGTTTCTCATCTGGAGCAACGACGTCGGCGTCGTGTCATGGGGATGAGGACCAACGCTTCGCCCTGGTCGATGGTATAGCAATGGTAATAAAGCGCGTGGGCCTCTGAGGCAACTGCCTCACACGCCGGCCGGAATCTCGAAATCGAGCTGCGTTTCCAGCGTGGTCATCGTGGATTCGACCGTCGCCGGCTGATGTTTTTCCCGCGCCGCCACAACCGGTGCGAAAAAGCGGCGGTGATGCACTGTGGGGCCGAGCCGGTTCAGCGCGGCGAGATGCTCGGGCACGCCATAGCCCTTGTGGGTCTCGAAACCATAGCCCGGGCAATCCTGCGCCAATTTGCACATCAGGCGGTCGCGCGAAACTTTCGCGATGATCGAGGCCGCCGCGATCGAGAGTACCAGCCCGTCGCCGCCGATCACGGCGTCGCAGTCGCAGGAGGTATCGAGCCGGTCGCGGCCATCGACGAATACGTGCTTTGGCATTTCCGGCAACGCATGCACCGCGCGCTTGAGCGCCCACAGCGACGCGCGCAGAATATTGTCGCGATCGATCCGTGCCGGCGACGCGAAAGCGACCGCAAACGACGCGGTCGCGCAAATTTCCTCGAACAGTTCCTCGCGGCGCTCCGCGGTCAGCCGCTTGGAATCGTCGATGCCTTTGGGAATCCGCTTGGGATCGAGCACCACGGCGGCGGCGACCACCGGTCCCGCCAATGGCCCGCGTCCGGCCTCGTCGCAGCCCGCCACCGGCCAGACGCCGCGCTTGATCAGCGCTCGCTCGCGGCGAAAGCTCGGCGCCGCCACCGCAATGACGCCCTTCGGCAGTCTGGTCGGATCTTTTTTGGACTTTTCGCGAATCATGCCGCGATGGTGCGCAAGCGGCCGCCGCCGCACAACGGGAAAATTCAGCTATGCCCGCTGTTCACGACGCGCGGTCACGAAGCTTGACGCGCCACGCATCGGCCTCGATGCAAAACACGCTGCGCCTGGCGCGCGGCGGTTCCGTCACGTCTTTCAGATATTGCAGGCCGAGCTTTTGCAGCGCGTGAATCGACGGCCCGTTTCGCGGATCGGCCAGACCGAGCAGTCGCCGGCAATTAAGTTGCTCGAATCCGAAGGCAAGTTGCGCTTCGCCGATTTCAGTCGCGATCCCCCTACCCCACGCCTGACGCGCGAGCACGAAACCGATTTCGAGATCTTTCACGCCCAAATCTTCGCAGGGAAACAGACCGGCAAAGCCGATGATTTCGCCGGTTGGACGGTCAGCCAGCACGGCAATGCCGGTGAGGCTGTCGCCGAAAGTGAAAAACTTACGCATCACCTGTTCGGCGCGTTCCAGCGTCATCGGCTCGCCCTGGAACACGTAACGCATCACCTCGCGGTCGCCCAACACCCGCGCATGCATGACCAGGATGTCCTGCTCGGTCGCGCTGCGCAGGATCAGCCGCGGTGTCGTCAAGATGACCACCGGCTGCTGTTGCGGTGCGGGTGCAGTCGTGTCGCTCATCGCGCCGCAATACTGCAATTCGCCGCTGGAGAGAAGCGTTCCACGCCAGTCAGGTGTTGCGGCGGCTCAATCCGGCAAATGAACGCGCCGATCCTCGCCCACCTCGATGCCGGGCGCGACCACGACTTCCCAGAGGTGGTTATCGGGATCGGCGAAATACCCGGAATAGCCGCCGTAATCGGTGTTTTGCGCGGGCTTGAGCAGCGACGCGCCTTTTGCGATCACAAAATCCAGTACCGCATCGACCTCTTCCGTGGTGCGGCAATTCCAGGCCAGCGTCATCCCGCGAAAGGCCTGCGGTCGCGGCTGGCCGGAAAGTGTGACGTCATGCGCCAGTTCATCCCACGGGAACAGCCCAATCGCGGTGCCGCCGGTGTCGAAGAACGCGACCATCTCGCCCGTTGCCTTGAACTTTCGTGCAAAGCCGAGCGCTTCGTAAAATGCGATACTGGCGCGCATGTTGCTGACGCCGAGCGTCACCATAGTCAGTCGCGCGACCGGTTGTGGCGGCTTCTCGTTCATCGACTATTCCTCACTCTTGAGCATGATCTTATCGGAAAACCGGTTCCCACTTTTCCGGATCATGCTCTAGAACAAACTCAACTGCTGGCCGCTTGGTTTCGGCCGCGCGAAATGATCGGTGGTCAGTTTCGAGCGCCGCTTGTTGAGCCCGAGCTTTTCGCAGGCGATCTCGAACCGGCGTCCGATCATCCAGGCCATCGGTCCGGTTCCCTTCATCCGGGTTCCCCATTGCGAATCATAGTCGCGGCCCCCGCGCATGTCGCGGATCAGCGTAAAGACGTGGCGGTAGCGGTCGGGATAGTTCGCCATCAGCCATTCACGAAACAGATCGCGCACTTCCAAAGGCAGCCGCAGCAGAACGTAACTCGCTTCCTTGACGCCGGCATGCGCCGCGGCGTCGAGAATGCGTTCGATCTCGGAATCGTTCAGTGCGGGGATGACCGGCGCGACCATCACCGTGGTCGGAATTCCCGCTTCGGAGAGTTGCCGCAGCGCTTCCAGCCGCTTTGCCGGCGTCGAGGCGCGCGGCTCCATCGTCCGCGCCAGCTGTGGATCGAGCGTCGTCACTGATAGCGCCACCTTGGCGAGATTGCGCTTGGCCATCCGCGCCAGAATATCGATGTCGCGCGTCACCAGCGCCGATTTGGTGACGATGCCGACCGGATGCGAGGCGCGCTCCAGCACTTCGAGAATGCCGCGCATGATCTTCCGCTCGCGCTCGATCGGCTGATAGGGATCGGTGTTGGTGCCGATCGCGATCATGCGCGGTTCATAATCCGGCGCCGCCAGTTCCTTTTCCAGAAGTGCCGGCGCGTCCGGCTTGGCGAACAATTTGGATTCGAAGTCGAGCCCCGGCGACAGCCCGAGATAGGCGTGGGTCGGCCGCGCAAAGCAGTAGACGCAACCATGCTCGCAGCCTCGATAGGGATTGATCGAGCGGTCGAAGCCGATATCGGGCGAGTCGTTACGAGAGATCACCTTGCGCGCGGTATCGAGCGCGACCGTGGTCTTGAACGGCGGCAATTCGTCGAGACTCTGCCAGCCGTCGTCGAAGGCAACACGGGCTTCGGCCTCGAAGCGGCCGCTGTCGTTGGATTGCGCCCCGCGGCCCCGCCGCCGTTCGCGATCGATCGCGACCGCCAGTTCGGCAAAAGGAGAAGATGCACCCGCCGGCTCGGAGGGCGCCGTGACCGGCGGGTGCTTGAGGGCATGTGAGGATGCTCGGCTCATGGTCTGTACATAACACATGATGAGAACAAATCAAGAACATCATCGGATCATCCACAGCTGAATCGCGCGACGGCCAGATCGGTCATGCATCCCGCGCCTGCCGCAAAAAGCTGCACTCGGGCAGGCTGATTTGAGTGTGACAAGGTGATAACAGTGCGGCGTTTTCTCATTGCAGCGTTTTTCCATCAGTTGAGGCATCGAAGAGCCGTCCATGCTGAGCGTGATCATTCCGACCGAAGGTGCCGAGCAGCCAACCGTCGCGACGCTTGCGGCGCTGGTGCCGGGCGCCGCAGCCGGGCTGATCCGCGAGGTGCTGCTGGTCGATCGGGCCGGCACTGACGTGATCGAGCGCGTGGCCGATGTCGCAGGCTGCCGCTTCCTGGCGTTCGAGGGCTCGCATGCCGCCGCTCTCGCCGCCGGCGCCCGCCAGGCCCGCTCGCCCTGGCTGATGTTCCTGCATGCCGGCGCGGTGCTGGATTCCGGCTGGATCGACGAGACCACGCAATTCATCCAGCGCGTCTCCGACAGCGACCGTCCCCGCGCCGGTATCTTCCGCTACGCCCGCTCGCCCTATTCCGAAACCCGGCTGCGCGACGGGTTCAAATTCGTGGCCCGGATGATCGCCGGCCCCTCGGCGGACCAGGGACTGCTGATCGCCCGCGACCATTACGACCGGCTCGGCGGCTATTTGCCGGATGCCCGCCGCTCGGAGGCCAAATTGCTGCGCCAGCTCGGCCGCTCGTCGCGGACGCTGCTGCGCAGCCGGATCATCGTGGCCTGATCAAGATACTTGCTAAAGTCAAATAATTATTTGACAATGGCAAGTATCGAGGTGCGCCATGGATCCGGATGAACAAATATCGGCGGTGCGGGCTTTCAACCGCTTCTACACCCGCAAGCTCGGCGTTCTCGACCAGCAGCTACTCAAGAGCCCGTTCTCGCTGAGCGAGGCGCGCGTGCTGTACGAACTCGCGACCCGCGAAAACCTCTCCGCAAAAGAAATCGGCATCGAACTCGGTCTCGATCCCGGCTACCTCAGCCGGATTGTCCAGAATTTCGACGAGTCCGGGCTGATTACCCGCAAACCCTTGCCGACGGACCGGCGGCAATATCAGCTCAGCCTCACCGCCAAGGGCCGCCAAGCCTTCGCCAAAGTCAGCCGCAGTTCGCACGACGAGGTCGCCGCCACGCTCGCGGCCCTCGGACCCGCTGACAGCCAACGCCTGATCGAGGCGATGGGTGCGATCGAACGGCTGCTCGGCACGCAGCCGGCAGCACGGCCTCAGGCCGTGCTGCGCGAACCGCGCCCGGGCGACATCGGATGGATCGTGCAGAGCCATGGCGCACTCTATGCCAGCGAATATGGTTTTGATTCTTCGTTCGAAGCTTTGGTGGCGGAGATCACGGCCAAATTCCTGAGCTCGTTCGATGCCTCGCGCGAGCGCTGCTGGATCGCCGATATCGATGGCACGCAAGTCGGCTCGGTGTTTCTGGTCCGGCAGTCCGACGATGTCGCCAAGCTGCGGCTGCTGCTGGTCGACCCCAGAGGGCGCGGACAGCGCCTCGGCCAGCGGCTGGTCGCCGAATGCATCGGATTCGCGCGAGCTTGCGGCTATCGCAAGATCACGCTGTGGACCCAGAGCATCCTGGTCGCTGCGCGAAAGATTTATCAAGACGCTGGATTCAAATTGGTCGCGACCGAGCCGCATCGCAGTTTTGGTCAGAGCCTGATCGGCGAGACCTGGGAACGCGAACTATGACGCCGGCGCGGCGCGCGAGCCTCCCGCGCCGCGTCACGCCGGAACGCCTGGCCTTCTATACGCGGCGCGCCCATCAGCTCCGCGCCGAAGCCTATGTGAATGCGGGGCATGCTTTGTGGGCTTTCCTGAAACGGATCATCCGACGGCATTAACGACACTCACGCCGATGCGCCCTGCGCCTTCGGCCGGCGCAGATGTTCGTCGAGCCGCGGCATGATCTCGACGAAATTACACGGCCGCGTGCGGTAATCGAGCTGGTGGGCGAGAATGCCGTCCCAGCCATCGCGGCAGGCGCCGGGCGATCCCGGCAGGCAGAAGATAAAGGTGGCGCCCGCCACTCCGGCGGTGGCGCGGCTCTGCACGGTCGAGGCGCCGATCTTGGCATAGCTCAGCATGTGAAACGCAATCGAGAAGCCATCCATCCGCTTTTCGAACAGCGGCTCGATCGCCTCCGGCGTCACGTCGCGGCCGGTAAAACCAGTCCCGCCCGTGGTGATGATGACATCGACGCCGGCGTCCGCGATCCATCGTTTGACGATGATCCTGATCGCATCGACATCATCGACAATGATCTCGCGCGCCGCAAGCGTGTGCCCGGCCGCGACCAGCCGGTCCGCCAGCGTGGTTCCGGATTTGTCATCCGCCAGCGAGCGGGTGTCCGAAATCGTCAGCACCGCGATATTGAGCGGCACGAAGGCTTTGGTCTCATCGATCGACGACACTTCAATGGAAGACACTTTAATAGAAGACATGGCGCTTTATTCCTCGTGTCCCGGACGGGATGCCGCGTTGTTCACGCCGCGCAGCATCCAGGGCACGCGCGGCAAGATTACAACGCTCCCGAACCGAAAGTGTTGCAGGCCTGGACGGTGCCCTGCTGATAGCCGGTCATGAACCATTGCTTGCGCTGCGCGGCGGAGCCGTGGGTAAAGGAATCCGGCACCACGCGCCCGGTGGCCTGACGCTGCAGCGTATCGTCGCCGATCGCCGACGCCGTGGTCAGCGCGGCATCGATATCGCCCGCTTCAAGGAATCCGGGCCGCTTCTTTTCCTCGCGGTTGACCCACACCCCGGACAGACAATCCGCCTGCAACTCGATCTTCACCTGCAGCGCATTGGACGCGACCTTGTCGCCGGACTGCTGCTGCAGCCGGGTCACGCGCGGCAGGATGCCGAGCAGGTTCTGGACGTGATGGCCGGCTTCATGGGCGATGATATAGGCCGCGGTGAATTTACACGCATTGCCCGAGCAGCCGTGAAACCGCGTTTCGACCTGACGGAAGAAATTGGTATCGAGAAAGATCCGCTTTTCCGGCGGGCAGTAAAATGGCCCCATCGCCGCCTGCGCCTGGCCGCAGCTTCCGCCATTGGTGGCATTGCGAAACAGCACGATCTTCGGACCCACATAGGTCTGGCCCGAGGCCTGGAAAATCTCAGACCAGCGATCGTCGATCTCGCCGAGAATGCCGGCGATCATGTTGCCCATATCGTCGGTCGGCACGCCGGTCTTGGCTGACGAGGTCCTGCGATCGGTTTGAATGGTCGGCGCCTGGCCGTTGCTGCCGCCGGTCAGAATTTCGGCGCCGCCGATCAGAATGCGCGGATCGATGCCGAAGGCATAGCCGATAAGGCCGAGCACGATAACGGTGCCGATGCCAAGGCCGCCACCGCCGCCCATCGGCAGGCCAAAACCGCCGCCACCGCCCAGTCCGCCGCTGCTGTCATCGCGGCGGTCTTCGACGTCGTCACTGCGGCGAAAATCATCGTAACGCATGATCGTCTTTCCTCATTCCAAATTCTTGTTGGCTTACTTGCCAACTTGCTTGTCAGCTTGATTCTCAACTTACTTTTCGCAGCAGCCTCGCCGAGATCGCGTGCGGCGGGAATTTCCATTCCGTTAATACCCCGCCCGGTAAAAATTGCCTAGCGAGAAAGAACTGCCGGGTTAAGCCGATTTTTACTTTGCCACGGCAATGTGTGGCCAGTCGGTTGTTTAGTCCCGCGTCGCCGACAGCGTCGCCTGAGTCAGAGTAATTGAGTCATGGTTGTGTCGCGTCGCGGGGCGTCTGCAAGGGCGCCCCGCACTAAATTTGAGTCCGATCCGAGTACCCGTATCATCGTTGGCGATTGCGTCGCCGAGATGTCGAAGCTGCCGTCCGGTTCGGTCGATCTGGTGTTTGCAGATCCGCCGTACAATCTGCAGCTCAAGGGCGATCTCAAGCGGCCCGACGAATCCCACGTCGACGCCGTCAATAATGACTGGGACAAGTTTTCGTCGTTCGCCGCCTATGACGATTTCACCCGCGCGTGGCTTTTGGCCTGCCGCCGCGTCATGAAACCGTCGGCAACGTTGTGGGTGATCGGCTCCTATCATAATATTTTCCGCGTCGGCTCCATCATGCAGGACCTCGGCTTCTGGGTCCTCAATGATATTGTGTGGCGCAAGACCAATCCGATGCCGAATTTTCGCGGCCGCCGCTTCACCAATGCCCACGAAACCATGATCTGGGCCGCGCGCGACGAAAAAGCCAAGGGCTACACGTTCAATTACGAAGCGCTCAAGGCCGCCAATGAGGACGTGCAGGCGCGTTCCGACTGGCTGATCCCGCTGTGCACCGGCGACGAACGCCTCAAGGGCAGCGACGGCAAGAAGGTTCATCCGACGCAAAAGCCCGAAGGCCTGCTGGCGCGGGTGCTGCTGTCGTCGTCGAAGCCCGGCGATCTCGTGATCGATCCGTTCAACGGCACCGGCACGACAGGCGCCGTGGCAAAACGCCTCGGCCGCCGCTACATCGGCTTCGAACGCGACAAGACCTATGCGGCCGCCGCGCAAGAACGCATCGCCGCGATCGAGCCGCTGCCTGAAGCGACGTTGGCCCCGTTCATGACCGCGCGCGACGCGCCGCGCGTGGCATTTTCTGAGTTGATCGAGCGCGGCATGATTTCGCCGGGCACCAAACTGGTCGATTCCAAAAAGCGTCATGGCGCCCTCGTGCGCGCCGACGGCGCCATCATGCTCGGCGACAAGGTAGGCTCGATCCACCGCATGGGCGCAGTCGCGCAGGGCTCGGGTGCTTGCAACGGCTGGACCTTCTGGCACATCGAGACCAAGAAGGGCCTGCGCCTGATCGACGAACTGCGCGCCGAGATTCGTTCCGGCATGGCAGTGGGCTGAGTTTTTCATTTAGCTCGGCACTTGTAGGGTGGGCAAAGGCGCACTTGCGCCGTGCCCACCAATTTTTATTCAGACAATAGAGATTGGCCGGTGGGCACGCTTCGCTTTGCCCACCCTACGCCGCTGAGTTCGTCATTGCCGGGCTTGACCCGGCAATCCATCCCTTCAAAAAATTTTTCACGAAGATTGATGGATGCCCGGATCAAGTCCGGGCATGACGCGTGAATGATCGCGACGCAAAGCGCCCGACTGATGCATGAACCGGTACCCTCCTCTTACAGAGGGCGCAGGGAATGCCGGGCGCCTGGTGCGCCCGCTGCCGCGCGTGCGAAAGTCGTGAGTAAAAAGCACACGCGTTAGTCAGGTCACACCGGAAACACCCGGCATTCCCCACGCAATGGTTTACGGCTTACTTCGTGCTCTCCCCGGCGATCGGGCTCTTTTGCCACCGTCGCCTCGCGAATACCTTCGCGAGACTTGAACGCCAGCGTCGAGGCGTCAGGACCACACGACTTCGCCGTCCGCCTCAGTGCCGTTCGTCAAAGGCACATCCGCGTCCACCGCATCCCGTCCCGCGTCCGTGACGATCGCGAGCCGCCCCTCAGATGGGACGGGACGGCGTCAATATAGGATTGATTTGCCGTTTCGGAAAATCAGAATATTTTTCACGGAGGGGCTGGACAGGCGGCAAGCGGAAGGTGACTTGATTTGCCCGTCGGGTAGTTTGCGCATCCTGCGCATGGCCCCTTCACGAACTCGTCTGTTGCGTATCGGCCGGAATTTCAGCATGGACATATCGTCCGTGGCATTGTCGCCAAAGCCCGATACGTCCCGATTTTCTCGGCAACAAACAACAAGGGAGATTTGAATGCTCAAATTCTACTTCAACGGTGCGCCGAACCCGACCAAGGTCGCTCTGTTTCTGGAAGAAACCGGCCTTCCCTGCGAGCTGATCCCGGTCGATACCCGCAAGGGCGATCAGTTCAAGCCGGAATTTCTCAAAGTGAATCCGAACGGCAAGGTGCCGGCGATCGACGACGACGGCGTGTTCGTGTTCGACAGCAACGCCATCCTGCTTTACCTCGCCGAGAAGACCGGCAAGTTCCTCGCTCCCAACACGCCGAAGAACCGCGCCGACACGCTGTCATGGCTGATGTTCGTGGCCACCGGCCTCGGTCCGTATTCGGGACAGGCGGTGCATTTCAAGCACGCCGCGCCCAAGGACCTCGAATACGCGCATAACCGCTATCAGTACGAAGCGCATCGCCACTACAAGATCCTCGACGCCCATCTCGCGGGTAGCCGCTACATGGTCGGCGATACCTACACCATCGTCGACATGGCGTTCTGGGGCTGGGCACGGATGGCGCCCTTCGTGCTCGGCGACGACGTCTTCACGAAATATCCCAACGTGAAGCGGCTGCTTGATGAAATCTCGGCTCGGCCCGCCGCCGCGCGCGCGATCACGTACAAGGACAAGTTCGCCTTCAAGACCGAAATGGACGATGAGGCCAAGCACATCATGTTCGGCCACCTCAAGACCAAAGCGGCCTGACAAATTTTGCTTCCTGATAACGCAACGGCGCCCTTCACGGCGCCGTTGTCGTTTCCATCATCTGCAACGACCACACCAGCCAGGGGGCTCACTTCAGATCGGCTCGACGCCCTGCCGAAGGTTTTCGACATTCGTATCGTTCGTTGAATGCCTGACCTCATCCGCTGGAACATGTCCCATCCTCTTTGCCCAGAATCCGCTGAGGATCGGAACGAGGATTGCGGTCACCAGGCACGATGTCGCGACCAACACCGTTGCCGCCGGCGCCACGGGTTTGAAGCTCGGAATCATGTTGGCGATCAAAGTGGGATTGGCGATCGCCGCTCCGGCCGTGCTTGACGCTGCCAATCCCGCAGTGCCATTGCCGCCCGCGATGAAGCGATCGGCGAGCATCAGCGGGATTCCCGTCACAACGATCACGATCAATCCAAGCAGGATGCCGCCGATGCCCGTCTGGACAATCACGTTGAGATCGATGCCGTTGCCGAGCGCGAAGCCGAAGAACGGTATCAATGGATGGACGCACTGCCCGAAGAACTTGCGCAGATCGCTGTCGAGATTGCCGAGTGCAAACCCGATCAGGAACGGCAGCACGGCACCGAGAAACAACCGTGGCTCGAACACAGCGATACCCGACGCGCCGAGCACGAGCATGCTGATCAGCGGACCCGACTCGATCGACATCAGGACGAAAGCACCTGCCTCCTCCTTCGATCCGTATTGCTGCATCACCGCGGCGTAGAGACCGCCATTCGTCATGTCCATCGCCGCGGTGATGGCGAGAACCGAGAGGCCGGCGAAGATGCCGGTCGTGATCCCGCCCTCGGGGATGAAGCGCGCGGCGATCATGGTGACGATCCACGCGACGACGGTCTTGGTGACCACCAGCGTTCCGGATTTGCGCAACACGGTGCCGGTCGCCCGCAAATCGATTGTAGCGCCCATACAGAAGAACCAGACCGCCAGAATCGGCACCGTGCCGGTGATCAAGCCGTTGGTGAAAGATCCGAGATAAGTGCCCGCGCCCGGCGCGAACGTCTTGCAGACGGCGCCAAGCAGCAGAGGAACCAGCATGAGTCCACCTGGAACCTTTTCAACCGACTTTAGAATCCTCACATTGCCTCCCGCGCTCGACTTTTTATGGTTCGATTTTTCGCTGTTAACGCGAATAGCGTGCGCCGGTAACCGACGCCACAACAAAAAGGGCACGCCGGCCGGAATTATCGGCACGGCCCGCCGCCGCTCGCGCGATGATCGAGCTTTCGGTCCTGATAACGAAACGGCGCCGCTTTGCAGGCGCCGTTCTCGTTTCAATCATCGCGTCGCAACGGCCTTGGGCATGATGGGATCAGGTGTAAACCCATAAATTCAGAGCGGTCAGGGGATGTCCGTTTTGGTGCGCATTCCCTGCCCAGGCGAGATATCAAGCGCAATATTGCGTTATTCGGCTGCCTGCGCGATGCTCTCTGACAGTCGGTTTCCGACGCAGACGCGATTGCGGCCAGATTGCTTGGCGTCGTAGAGCGCCCGATCTGCGTCTCGAAGCACGGCTTCGATGCCGGCTGAACTCGCTGTGGCTTCGCCAACTCCGACGCTGATGGTCAGGATCAGCTTGGACTCTCCAATGGCCAGCGTGTTTGCAAACACCGTTGATCGGATTCGCTCTGCCACTTTCGCCGCCGCCTCCGCTGCGGTTTCCGGCAGCATAACGACGAATTCTTCACCGCCGAATCTGGCGACCACGTCGGCGTCTCGCCTCGTGGACGCCAGCGTTGTCGCTACCATTTTCAAGACCCAATCGCCCATCTCATGGCCGAAGGTGTCGTTCACGCGCTTGAAGTGGTCGATGTCAATCATCAGGAACGAGCACGGCCGTATATAACGTTGGCATCGCGCCAGTTCGGCACGCGCCAGGACTTCGAACTGGCGCCGGTTGTACACGCCTGTAAGCGGATCAACCGCTGCGAGCGTTTGCAGGTCGTGTACGCGTTGCTCCGATCGTTTCCAGTCTCGGACGGCAAGCGGCAACCAGTGGAACAGCAACAGGCCGAGCACGACGCAGCCAGCCACCACATTGGTAATTTTTGGCAAGATCAGCAGTTCAGGCCGTCCCAGGACTTCGACGGTCCAATACGGGAATACGCCATATTTTCCGCCGAAGTAGAGGCCGAAATAGGCGTTCTCCGCAATATTCCGAACGGTATCGATGCCGATCACGGTCAACAGCAGGCGCGTCGTACCGAACGCGCTAGGGTTGCGCAAATAATAATACACCACGCTGGAAAGCACGGTCAGCCACAAGACAACGATAGCCCAGTAGATGTACGTCGCGACGTAGGTCATGCATGGCCTTTGCATTGTGACCGCCGCAAATTAGGTGCATCGAATTTAATGTTTATTAATTATTGGGTTTGAGCCGCGCGAACCCGCCAACAACCGGCGACACGGTTATTTATGCGTAAAGGCGCCCCACCGCTGAGAACCGCGCAATCTTCCTGAATTACCAGGTATCACGAAGCATTGCGCGCGTAGCTTATGCGTCCAGACAACTGTCGCGGGCACTGCGGTTGCTGCCGATACTCTTGCTTGAAATCGCCCTACCTCGCGAAAAAGCCCCGGACGATGCCGGGGCTTTCAGGTCAGATTTCGGATCAGCTCAGTAGCGCGCGACCACCGGTCCGCCGAACTTGTAATTCACGCGCGCGGTGAAGAGATCGACGTCTTCCTTGATATGGTCGGCGATCAGGAAGCCCGTGGACGAATTGACGTCCGGGTTGCCCATGAAGAGGTGATTATATTCGAAGCCGAGCGACCAGTTCTGCGCGAAGGCGTATTCGATGCCGACGCCAACCGAAGCACCCCAGCGGGTTTCGCTGGTCGCGTCGAAGCCGATCAGCGGCCCGATCGTCGAGTTCGCCGTGTAGTGGTTGTCGGTGACGGCGGCGCCGCCCTTCACGTAGACCAGGACGCGGTCCCAGGCATAGCCGATCTGGCCGGTGAACAGGCCGAAGCTGTCGATCTTGCTGGTATTGGTCTGGCCGGGGAACAACAGGCTGGTGCTGCTGCCTTTGAAATCAGACCAGTTGCCCTGCGCTTCCAGACCGAACACCAAAGAAGACATCTGCCAGCGATAGCCGACCTGGCCACCGACCGTTCCGCCGGTCGCGTTGTGGCTGCCTTCGTCGCCGAAGCCGTCCGCGTTCCAGTCGAAGCGGCTGGTCGCGCCACCGCCGTTGATACCTACGTAGAAACCACTCCAGTCGTAGGCGGCATCAACGATCGCGGGCGCCTTCGAATAGGTGGCCGCGCGCGCGGGAAGATCCGCGGCCGAGGCCATGTTGATCAGGCCGACCGAGAGGATGGCAGAGGTGAGAAGCTTGATCCTGATGTGACGCATTGGTTTCCCCCAAGGGCATAGGAAGCTTTGTTTCAGTCGATGGCGTAATGGTTGAACAATGTGGAAAGTTCACGCCCACGCTCGCGACTGCATACGTTTTCGGCCAAGAGTTGCATAAAAGCCACAACCCCGACCGTCCCGGTAATTACCAACGGAGCATGCCGTTCGACAAGTTGAGTGTTCGTGATCAAGCTCAGTTATTTATTTCCGACTGTTGCTGCGATGCGGGATTCGAAGAACGCGTTTGGCTATGATCGGAATGCACGAAAACGGGAATAGTTGAATTCACGCGAGGACGCGCGGACAAGTTCGCGAGGATTGAGTCCCGAAGTCATGTTGCGCGGCGATATCGAAAGGCAGAGATTCTGATGTGGTATGGTCAAGTCGAGGGAACGGAAATCGTCGTTCTCGATCCGCGCTTCAAGTCATGCTTCCCCGGTCACGTGCGCGTCGAGCGCTTGTGGACGGGCGCGCGCTGGGCGGAAGGTCCGGCCTGGTTCGCGGCGGGCCGCTATCTGGTCTGGTCGGACATTCCGAACAATCGCATGATGCGGTTTGTCGAACCCTCGGGCGAAGTCTCGGTGTTCCGCGAACACGCCAACAATTCGAACGGCAATACCGTCGACAATCAGGGCCGGCTGGTGACCTGCGAACATCTCACGCGCCGCGTGACCCGCACCGAGATCGACGGCTCGATCTCCATCGTCGCGGACAAATGGAACGGCAAGCGGCTGAATTCGCCCAACGATGTCGTGGTGAAGTCGGACGATTCGATCTGGTTCACCGACCCCGCTTACGGCATCGACACCGATTATGAAGGGGATCAGGCAACCCAGGAGATCGATGGCTGTTACGTCTACCGCGTCGACGCCAAATCCGGCGCGGTCACCGCGGTTATCACCGACATGCTCCGCCCCAACGGCATCGCGTTTTCGCCCGACGAGAAATATCTCTATGTCGCCGACACGGGCGCGACGCACAGGGAGAGCGGTCCGCAGCACATCCGCCGCTTCGCTGTCGACGGCGCCAAACTGTCAGGCGGCGAGATCTTCGCGAAATCGCCAGCCGGTCTTTACGACGGTTTTCGTATCGACCGGGATGGCCGGATCTGGACCAGCAGCGCCGAAGGGGTTCATTGCTATGACCCCGACGGCACGATGATCGGCAAAATCCTGATTCCCGAAATGGTGGGGAATTTGACGTTCGGCGGCGCCAAGCTCAACCGCCTGTTCATCTGCGGAACGACGTCGCTCTATTCGATTTACCTGACGGTGACGGGCTCCAAGGCGGGCTGAGGGATGCGATCAACGGCGGTAGCCCGCATGAGCCAACGGGTCGCGCGAAGGCGCGCCCGATGACAGGCTCCGCGATATGCGGGTAACCCTGAGGGAGACACCCGGATGTCGCTTCGCTCATCCGGGCTACGTTGCGTCCGCTTGTTAGTTCGGCATCGGCAGCGCGATCGCCTTGTCCTTGGCGCGGTCGCCGACCCACAGAATATCGCCGGCCGGCTCGATCGCGGTCGGCTGGGTCAGGCCGTCGAGAATGGTGACGACGGTCGCCTGATCGCCATTGACGGTCACGACGTCGGCGCGGCCGTTCCGGTTTTCGGTCAGATAGAGCTTGCCGTTGGCGGCGCGCATGCCGTCCGGTCCCTTGATCGGCCGATCAGGCCAGATCTGCACCGGCGCGCCGGCCTTGCCGGTCGCATCCAGCGGAATCCGGTACAGATTATTGGAGATTACGTTGTTGACGTAGAGTTCGCTGCCGAGAAAAGTGATGCCGTCAATGCCGTCGAGCGTGCGATCCTCGATCAGCAATTCGGGCTCCGAGGCGCCCGGCTTGAGACGGAAAATCCGGCTGCCGAAGGTATCGCTGACATAGAGCGCCTTGTCCGGCCCGACCACGAAATCGTTGCACAGATTGATGTCGCCGGGGAGCGGCCAGCGCAGTTTCGGCGCCGCACTGGTCAGGTCGAAGCTGCGCAGGATCGAATGGCGGTTCTTGCCGGTGCCGATGATCTGGCAGGCCCACAGCGTGTTGGTCGCACCATCAGCCAGTACCCCGAGAAAGCTGACAGCCCCCTCGGCGGCGCTGACGTCGATGAAAACTTTCGCCTCGGTCGCGCCCTTGGCGGCGCGGTAGATCACGGGCTTGCTGGCGCTACCGATGATCAATGAACCGTCCGGCGCCTGCGTAAAGCTCTCCGGCTGCGACTTCGGCTCGGTGGTGACGACCAGTTTTGGCTCGGCCGCCTGTGCTGCGGAGCAAACCAATAGTGCGGCGAACGACAGGATCGCCGAAAAAAGACTCATCTTTGCATGCTCTTTGAATGAGATTTTTGATGACATTTTTTTCTCCCCTTGCGGCATTGACCCACAGATCTTGCGGAATTGGATACCGGAATTGATCTTGGGCTCAGTTCATTTTGCGCTGCCGTTGCCGGGCATTTAAACGGCAGCGCGTGTTGAAACGCAAGCGTTGGGTTTGCATGAATATATCGGACGCAATGCCTTGTGATGGGGTCGCGCCAAGTGTGTGATGGGATGCGCCAAGTCAGCGCGAGAAGTCAGTGCAAGAAGTCAGTGCGAGCCTGGAAACCGTCCCAGCGCCTTTTCGGTCAGCACTGAATCGCAATATTCCCTGATTTCCCTGATCTTTCCGTTCTCCAGCCGGAACACCAGGCAATATTCGTTGTCGTAACGAACGCCAGACTTCGTGAGGTTGTTGCCGCGCGCCTCGACCACCACGATGTCGCCATCGGCGATGAAGCGCTCGGCGATGGTCCGCGCCGGGTCGACCAGCAATGAGCGGACGTGACCGTGCAAATCGTTGAGGATCGACGCCTTGCCGGTGAAGGTGCGCGACCACGAATATTGCCCGGTCACCACCCACGTCACGTCGTCGGCGAGACTGGCGACAAACAGCGAACGGTCGCGCGCCGCGGGATCGGGGTTTGCGGCGGCGGCAAAAATGTCCTGGATCAGTTTCTTGTTGGCCTGCGCGCTCATGGCAGCATCTCCCTTGATGAGGTGATGGCCATCCTCCCGCGGCGCACGGCATTCTTCCAATCGATAGTCCATATGATATATATTCATCTGATGAATTTAGCCGCGCTCGATCTCAATCTGCTGGTGGCGCTGGACGCGCTGCTGCTGGAAGCCAATGTCAGCCGCGCCGCGATGCGGGTCGGGCTGTCGCAGCCGGCCGCGAGCCATGCGCTGCAGCGGCTGCGCGACATGCTCGGCGATCCCCTGTTGGTGCGCACCGGCGCGCGGATGGAACTGACGCCGCGGGCCCAGGCGCTGCGCGGGCCGCTGGCGCAGGCGCTCGACCAGGTGCGTGGGCTCTTTATTCCCGACGATTTCGACGCCGCGAGCAGCGAGCGGCGCTTTCGGCTGATGATGCCCGATCTCGCGGTCGAGCTGCTGGTGCCGCCGTTGATGGAAAAAATCTCGCGGCTGGCGCCCAACGCCCGGCTCGACATCGTGCCCTGGCGCGGCCCGGCGATCTTCAACGCGGAGTTCGCGCGCACCATCGATCTCGTGATCTCGATCGGCGACGCCTTCAAGGGATTTCACCGCCAGTTGCTTTATACCGACCGCGACGCGCTCGTCGTGCGGCGCGGTCATCCCGTGGGAACAAAGCTCGCGGGGCGTGAGGCTTTCCTAAGAGCAAGACACGTCGCCGTCGTGATCCGAGGCCAGAGTGCCGACCTGATCGACGACTGGTTGCGCACCAAGAACATCGAGCGGCGCATCGCGCTGGTGGTGCCCGGCTATCTCGAGGCGCTGCACATCGTTGCGCGCACGGATCTGGTCGCCTTCGTCCCCGGCCGCCTGATCGCCGCGCTGGCAAAGCCATTGGCGCTGAAGGTGGTCACGCCGCCGCTCGATCCCGGCCCCGATGAACAATTCATGTTCTATCCGACACGGGCCCAGTTCGATCCGGGATCGGTCTGGCTGCGAAAGCTGATGCTGGAAACCGGACACGGCCTCGACCGGCCGAAACGGCGCCCGAGCTAGCCGCTCCCAATCCCTTCGCAGTTGCCCCCTCGCTGCCTGTCGTGTCATGACGCCCCGGTAACAGGAGCGTGACATGACGGTTCTTATCGCGGGCGGCGGCATCGGTGGACTGACGCTGGCGCTCAGCCTGCATCAGATCGGCGTGCCCTGCCGGATCTTCGAAAGTGTCGCGGAGCTGAAGCCGCTCGGCGTCGGCATCAATGTGCTGCCGCATGCGGTGCGCGAATTGATCGAACTCGGGCTGCTTGAGCGGCTCGACGCTTCCGGCGTCCGCACCAGCGAGCTGGCGTATTTCTCCAAGCACGGCAAGCCGATCTGGTGCGAGCCGCGCGGTATCGAGGCTGGATACAAATGGCCGCAATTCTCGATCCATCGCGGCACGCTGCAGCAGATCCTGCTCGATGCGGTGACCGAACGTCTCGGCCCGGAAAACATCCTCACCAGCCATCATCTGCGCGACTGGACCGAGACGTCCACCGGCGTTCGCGCCGACTTCATCGACAAGGCGACCGGCCAATCCCGGGGCAGCCATGACGGCGCGCTGTTGATCGCCGCGGACGGCATCCATTCGGCGATCCGTGAAAAGCTCTATCCGCAGGAAGGGCCGCCGCTGTGGAACGGGCGCATCCTGTGGCGCGGCATCACCGCGTCGGATGCGTTTCTCTCGGGCCGCACCATGATCATGGCCGGCCACGAGATCCTGAAATTCGTCTGCTATCCGATTTCAAAACAGCCCGACGGCAACGGCAAATTCCTGATCAACTGGGTCGCCGAGCGGCACATGCCGCCGACCTATCAATGGCGCCGCGAGGATTACAACCGCGCCGCCAACCTCGACGAGTTCCTGCCCTGGTTCAAGGATTGGCGCTTCGACTGGCTCGATGTGCCCGGCCTGATCCGCAACTGCCCGCACGCCTATGAATATCCGCTGGTCGACCGCGATCCGGTCGCGCAATGGACGTTTGGGCGGGTCACCCTGATGGGCGACGCCGCGCATCCGATGTACCCGATCGGCTCCAACGGCGCGTCGCAGGCCATTCTGGACGCCCGGGTTCTGACCCGCGAGATTCTCGCGCATGGCGCGACCAGCGCGGCGCTGCTGGCGTACGAAGCCGAGCGCCGGCCCGCGACGACCGACCTTGTGATGCTCAACCGCCGCAACGGCCCGGAGCAGGTGATGCAGATGGTCGAGGAACGCGCGCCCGACGGCTACAATGTCGTGACCGACGTGCTGTCGGTTGAGGAACTGCACACCATCGCCGCCAACTACAAGCGCGTCGCCGGCTTTCAGGTTGAAGGCCTCAACGCAAAACCGCCTGTTGTGACGATGCCGGCGCCGGGCCAGCGCCCCAGCGCGGGTTAGACCTGGTCACGGACCCGTTAGCGCCCATCTATTCAACAGAATGAATTCTAATTTAATGTTTTCAGCCCGTTCCGAAGTCCGTTTTTGCTGGTTTCAGCGCGTTCTGAAGTCTATTTCGGTGATAATTGCCGCACATGACCCAATGGTAACTTGACGCTCATTTTAATGGTACGCAGTCTGGCGAAAAATATCCTCTCTCAAGGGAAGCCAGGGTGGACGTGACAATCGAGGGCCGGTTCGTGCTGCTCTACCCGCTGCGGCGGCCGCACCAGATGGTGCGTATTGTCGTCGGCGTTGGACGGCGCAATCTCTAAATTCAGGGCCCTGGTTGATGAGTGCGATCGTTCGGTTAGCTCTTGCGCGTCCCTACACGTTCGTCGTCATGGCGATCCTGATCGCGATTTTCGGCGTCCGCTCGATCCTGGGCACGCCGACCGACATCTTTCCGAGCATCAACATCCCGGTCATCTCGATCATCTGGAGCTATACCGGATTACCGCCCGACGATATGGCCAACCGCATCGTCGCGATCTCCGAACGGTCACTGTCGACCACCGTCAACGACATCGAGCATATCGAATCGCAGTCGCTTCCAGGCTATGGCATCGTCAAGGTGTTCTTCCAGCCGACGGTCAATATCAGCGCGGCCCAGGCCCAGGTCGCGTCGATCTCCCAAACCGTCCTGAAGCAGCTTCCGACCGGCGTCACCCCGCCGTTCCTGCTGGTTTACGACGCCGGCAGCGTTCCGATCATCCAGCTGGCGTTGTCCAGCGATACCCTCTCCCAGACCGCGCTCAACGATCTCGCCGTGAATTTCATCCGGCCTGCGCTGGCGACGATTGCGGGCGCCCAGTTGCCGAACGCCTATGGCGGCGCGCCCCGGCAGATCCAGATCGACCTCAACCAGAACGCACTGCGCGCCCACGGTCTTTCGGCGACCGATGTCGGCAGCGCCCTCGCCCGGCAGAACCTGATCACGCCGGTCGGCACCCAAAAGATCGGTTCCTACGAGTACACGATCGATCTCAACGATTCGCCGAAAGTCATCGAGGATTTCAACAATCTGCCGATCAAGGTGGTCAACGGCGTGGTGGTCTTCATCCGCGATGTCGCCCATGTCCACAACGGTTCCCCGCCGCAGACCAACGTCGTGCGTTCGGATGGCCGCAAGGGCGTGCTGATGTCGATATTGAAGATCGGCTCCGCCTCGACCCTCGACATCATTGCCAACGTCAAGGCGCGCCTGCCGGCCATTCAGGCGACGCTTCCGGAAGGGGTCAATCTCGCCTATGTCGCCGATCAGTCCAACTTCGTTAGATCCTCCGTCGCGGCGGTTGTTCGCGAAGGAATTATCGCAGCCGCGCTGACCGGCTTCATGATCCTGGTCTTTCTCGGCAGCTGGCGCTCGACCTTTATCATCACCGTTTCGATACCGTTGGCCGTATTGAGCTCGCTGATCGCGCTTTCGGCGCTCGGCCAGACCATCAATGTGATGACGCTCGGCGGTCTCGCGCTCGCGGTCGGTATTCTGGTCGACGATGCGACGGTCACGATAGAGAACATCAACCGCCACATGGAGG
This sequence comes from uncultured Alphaproteobacteria bacterium, assembly GCA_963790595.1. Taxonomy (GTDB): domain Bacteria; phylum Pseudomonadota; class Alphaproteobacteria; order Rhizobiales; family Xanthobacteraceae; genus Bradyrhizobium. The sequence goes on from CAWBPE010000012.1 coordinate 169,655, forward strand.
AAAAGGGCGAAGACATCCTGACAGCCATCACCCATGGCGCGCAGGAAATCATGGCCCCGGCGACGATCGCGCTGTTTTGCATCTGCATCGCGTTCGTGCCGCTGCTGTCGCTGGGCGGGGTCGCCGGCTATCTGTTCCGGCCGCTGGCGATGGCGGTGGTCTTTGCGATGATCGCCTCCTACATCCTGACCTATACGCTGGTGCCGACGATGGCGCACTTTCTGCTGCGCAACCAGCACCATCATTCGACGCGTTCGGACGATGGCCAGCCGCCGCCGAAAGGTTTTTTCGCCCGCTTCCAGCGCGGCTTCGAGCATTATTTCGAACGATTGCGGCAGGGCTATCTGGGCCTGCTCGAACTGGCGCTGCATCACCGGCTCTGGTTCGCCGGCGGCTTCCTAGCCGTAACCCTGATATCCATCGGCCTCGCGCCGTTCCTGGGAGAGGATTTCTTCCCCTCGATCGACGCCGGCGCGATCAGAATTCACATGCGCGCGCCGACCGGAACGCGAATCGAGGAAACGACGCGTTTGGCCGATCAGGTCGAACAGAAAATCCGAACACTGATACCGCCAGACCGGATCACCGGCATCGTCGACAATATTGGCCTGCCGAACAGCGGCATCAATATTTCATATGGCAATTCCGGCACGATCGGCGTGTTCGACGCGGACATATCGATCAGCCTGAAGGAGGGTGAAGCCGGCACGGACGAGTATGTGAAGATGCTGCGCGAGAAATTGCCGGCGGCTTTTCCGGGCACGACTTTCGCCTTCCTTCCCGCTGACATCGTCACCCAGATTCTCAATTTCGGTTCCCCGGCTCCCCTCGATATCCAGATTGCCGGCGCCGATCTCAACGCCAGCCGCGCCTTCGCGAACAAGGTGCTTGGCAAGATGCGCCATGTCCCCGGCGTCGCAGATGCCCGCATCCAGGAACAGTTTCAGAGTCCCGCCTTGAAAGTGGATTTCAACCGCGAACTCGCCGGCGTCGTCGGGTTGACGGAAGGCGATGCCGCGACAAGCATTCAGGCGACGCTGTCGGGCAGCACGCAGACGGCGCCGACCTACTGGCTGAACCCGCAAAATGGCGTGTCCTATCCGGTTTCCGTCCAAACGCCACAATACAGCATCGACACGCTCGGTGAGCTCAAGAACCTGCCAATAACTGCAGCTCAGTCCACCCAGTTGCTGGGGGGCCTCGCCACCTTCTCGCCCGAGCCGCTCAACGCGCTCGTTTCGCGTTATGACATCAGGCCGACCGTTAACATCTATGCGACCACACAGGGCCAGGACCTCGGCAGCGTGGCCACGGAAGTGCAGAAAATCGTCGATGAATCCCGCGCCGAATTGCCCAGGGGATCGACCGTCACGATACGGGGTCAGGCCAAGACGATGACGGATGCCTACCGGCAATTGTTCGTCGGTCTGGCGATGTCGATCGTCCTGATCTATCTCTTGATCGTCGTCAATTTCCAGTCCTGGCTCGATCCCTTCGTCATCATCATGGCGCTTCCGGCGGCTCTGGCCGGCATCGTCTGGATGCTGTTCCTTACCTTTACAACCTTGTCGGTGCCGGCGCTCACCGGCGCGATCATGTGCATGGGTGTCGCTACCGCCAACAGCATTCTGGTCGTCAGTTTCGCGCGCGAGCAGCTGTCGGAAGGCAAGGACGCACTGGCGGCCGCAATGGAAGCGGGTGGCACGCGGTTTCGGCCGGTGATCATGACGGCGCTGGCGATGATCATCGGCATGGCGCCGATGGCGATCGAGCCCGGGCAGAACTCGCCGCTCGGCCGCGCCGTGATCGGTGGCCTGCTTTTTGCTACTTTCGCCACACTTGTGTTCGTACCAGTGCTATTCAGCATCGTCCACGGCGGCCAAAAAAGTTCACCCGAGGCGGTCACCCCGCCCGCCCACGCCTAAACTGGAGCCCTCATGTCTTCGGAATCATCCGCCAGCCGCCCTGCCCGGCCCCGCCGGATCCTGTTTTTGCTGGGCTTCGTTGCGGTCTGCGCGGTCGCCCTGGCCGGGTTCGGCATCCATGATCGCGCCAAGAGCAAGCAGGAGGTCAAGGCCTGGACCGACGAACAAGCGGTTCCGTCGGTGCGTGTCGTTCAGGCCGAACCCGGTCCGCCGGAGCAGTCGCTGCTTTTGCCGGGCAACGTCAATGCCTTCAACATCAACTCGTTGTTCCCCCGCGCCAGCGGCTACGTGACGGCCTGGCACAACGATATCGGCTCGCGCGTCAAGAAAGGCGACGTGCTGGTGACGATCTCGGCGCCCGATCTCGACCAGCAACTCGAACAGGCCAAAGCGCAGCTCGTTCAATTGCAGGCCGCCGTCGAACAGGCGCAGGCCAACGCCGAGCTTGGCGTGGTGACCAACGGGCGGACGGCGCGGCTGGTCGCGCAGGGGTGGTCGACGCTGGAACAGGGCGACACGGATCGCTTGAACTCGGCTTCGCGAAACGCGGCGCTGGCCGTTGCCAAAGCCAATGTAACGGCACAAATGGCCGAGGTTAACCGCCTCCAGGAGCTGACCGGTTTTGAAAAGATCAAGGCGCCGTTCGACGGGGTCGTCACCGCGCGCAATGTCAATATCGGCGATCTCCTCAATGCCGGCGGCACCTCGGGAAGGGCCCTCTACCAGATCGCCGACATTCATCGCATGCGCATTTTTGTGAATGTCCCGCAAGCGTTCCTTGGCGACATCAAACCCGGTGTCAAGGCGACGCTGCATATTCCCGGCCAGCAAGAGACGTTCGAGGCGGAGCTGACGTCGACCTCGAATGCGGTCGAGGAAACGTCCCGCACCGCTTTGGTCGAGTTGCAGGCAGACAATCCGAACGGCAAGCTGTGGCCCGGCGCTTTCACGGAAGTGCAATTCCACATTCCCGCCGACGCCGCCGCGCTGCGCATTCCGACCACGGCGCTGATTTTCGGCCACAATGGTATGCGCGTCGCCGCGGTCGACGCCAACAACAAGGTGACTCTGAAAACGGTGAAGCTGGGCCGCGATCTCGGCAATCATGTCGAGATTCAATCCGGAATTACCCTGGCGGACAGGCTGATCGACAATCCGCAGGAATCGATCGAAGCAGGCTCAGTTGTCCGCGTCGTCGGCGGGGAGAAACCAAAGGTCGCTGCCGCAAACTGAGCCAATTGCGGGCAACAATTCGAAAAGCCAGAGCTGCGCGCTTCTCTACGGTATTTGAAGAGACGCACCAGCGTAGAAGATTCCCGCTCCGAATAACGCCATGAAGGCGATCAATCCGAACAGATTGAGTGTTTCGGGTTCAAGGTGAGCTTTGAAGCGATGCTGCATGGCATTCCTCCGCCTCGGATGGGAGGAGCATACGCTCAAATTGCGCGGGTGTTCCGGTATGCACCGCAGCAAAGCATATTGCTCTGCGGGAAGAATGCCCGACGCCAGCGATCATTTTCAGTCATAAAAATTAACGTTTGTGGGTTTACGCGCTACCCACCCGGCCCACGCGGAATCTCCGAGAGCCGCAATCGGCCAACGCATGCCCGCCGGCGCACGAGCGCAGTTCCAGATCGCAGACTCATCGGCACACCGGATTGTACTGTTTCCCGCCTGCCCATATGCTTCGCCTCGGCACATAGCGGTCGACAACCAAAGAGATCACCCATGCTGACCACGAGCCTGGCGCCCCTGGACGAGACCATCACGATCGAGGAGCTCACGCGCGATCCCTATCCGATCTACCGGCGCTTGAGACGCGAAGCGCCGGTATTGCGGGTCAAATCGGTGGGCCGCACCTTCCTCACCAAGGCCGCCGACACCAAATATGTGAAGGACAACGCGGCGCTGTTCAGCTCCGACGACCCGAACACGCCCATGACGCGCGCCTTCCTCGCGCATACGCTGATGCGCAAGGACCACGACGAACACCGGTCCGAACGCATGGCGATGATGCCGGCCCTGATGCCGAAGACAATCGAATCCGTCTGGGCGCCGCTATATGCGAAACTGGCCGCAGCCTATCTGGACCGGCTGCCGCGCGGTGAGGTGGTCGATCTCTTTCCCGCGCTCGCGGGGCCGCTTGCCGCGCGGATTCTGGCGCATGCGATGGGCATTCCGGATGCGAGCGATGCGGACATGCAGCGCTGGTCGCAGGCCTTGATCGATGCCTCCGGCAATTTCGGCTGGACGCCAGGGCCTTTCGCCGCGACCGACATCGCCAATGCGGAAATGGACCAATGTATTCGCACCAACGCCGAACGTGTGCGGGCCGAACCGGATTCCTCAGCGCTCTCTTTCATGGTCCACGCCAAGAACCCAATTGCTGAGAGCCAGATGATCTCCAATGTGAAGATCGCGATCGGCGGCGGCATCAACGAGCCGCGCGACGCCCTGCTGACGATCCTCTACGGCCTGCTCACCCATCCGGATCAGCTTGAGGACGTGCGCACAGGCGAAAAATGGCGCTCCGCCTTCGAGGAAGGGGTGCGGTGGGTGGCGCCGATCCAGGCGAGTTCAAGGCTCGTGATGGAGGACACGGAAATCCGCGGCTGCTTCATCCCCAAAGGCGACACCGTGATGACGATCCAGGCGTCAGCCAATCGGGACGAGGACGTCTTCGAGGATGGCGAAAACTATAACGGGCTGCGTGAGCCCAATCCTCACCAGGCCTTTGGCAACGGCCCGCATCACTGCGCGGGCGCGCATTTGTCGCGGCGAACCGTAGGCTCAATCCTGCTGCCCATGCTGTTCGAGCGCTTCCCGAACATGACCTTGCCCGATCCCGCGGGCGTGCGCTGGCACGGATTCGGCTTCCGCGGCCCGCTCAATCTGCCGATTCTCCTGCAATAGGAGCGGCGCGAAATAGAGGCGCTTTATTCCCCGAGCCCATGCGCAATCGCCTTGCGCATGACATTCGGCAGCGCTTCATCGCCGAGTGTCGCGATCGGCACCCAGCGCATCCCCTCCGGGGCGCGGGTGCGGGCGGGAACGTTCGCGGTGTAGATCACAAGCTGCAGCGGAAAATGCGTGAACACGTGCGTGACCACGCCCGCCTTGCGATGCCAGCGCGTGACGCCTTTCAGCTCAGGCGCCTGCTGCAAAGCCGCCTTGTCCGTCTGTGCGGCGAGCCAGCTTGAATTGGGTACTTCGGTCATGCCGCCGAGCAGGCCTTTTTCGGGGCGGCTGCGAACCAATAGTTCGCTACCACGTGTCACCACGAACGCCGCGCCGCAGCGCAACTCGCCTGATTTTTTCAGGGCCTTGTGCGGAAAGACTTCCTGATCGCCGCGAACACGCGCCGCGCAGCCGTCGTTTAGAGGACATAGTGCGCAGGCGGGCTTTTTCGGGGTGCAGATCGACGAGCCCAGATCCATCAACGCTTGCGCGCTATCGCCCGCTCGTGACGGGCCGAGCAATGTCGCGGCCAATTGCTGGATCAGCGGTTTTGCCGATGGCAGCGGTTCCTCGACCGCGTACAGCCGCGACACCACGCGCTCGATATTGCCATCGACCGGCATGGTCCGGCGGCCGAACGCAATCGCGGCAATCGCCGCCGCCGTATATGGCCCGATCCCCGGCAGCGCACGCAGGCCTTCTTCGGTGTCCGGAAAAACGCCGTTGTGGTCCCGCAGGACCGCGACAGCGCAGGCATGAAGATTACGCGCGCGCGAATAATAGCCGAGCCCGGCCCACATCCGCAGCACATCGTCGAGCGAGGCGCGACCCAGCGCGCTGACATTCGGCCAGCGCGCCATGAACTTCTCAAAATAGGGCCCGACCGTCTTGACGCCGGTCTGCTGCAGCATGATTTCCGACAGCCAGACCGCATAGGGATCGGCGCGCTCGCCCGCGAGCGGCCGCCACGGCAGCCGGCGGCGATGCCGGTCGTACCAGTCGAGCAGCAGCGCCGGACGGGCGGCGGCTTCATCGTGCTCGGCGGATGAGGCTTTCTTTCGCTTGCTGGCTGCGCCTGATAGAGTCATGCCGCCATATAACGTCATTCCGGGATGGACCGAAGGTCCAGACCCGGAATCTCGCGAGGATAACTTCGAGATTCCGGGTTCGCGCGTGTCACGCGCGCCCCGGAATGACGGGAACGCAAAGACAGCGATACAAAGAAAGCATGTCCAAACCCGGCCCGATCAGCGCCAAGCCGCTTTCCGTCCTGCTCAGCGACGTGTTTTCCGACGCCTATGCCAAGCAGGGATTTGCGGCCCGCGAACTGGTCACGCGCTGGGCTGAGATCGCCGGTCCCGAAATCGCTGTTCATGCCGAGCCGCTGAAGATCCAATGGCCGCGGCCGGTGGAGGGGCAGCCGCAGGAACCGGCCACGCTGGTGCTGCGGGTGGACGGCCCGATGGCGCTGGAAATCCAGCACGGTTCCGACGTCATCCTGCAGCGCGTCAACCGCTTCTTCGGATGGAACGCGGTCGGAAAACTGGCGCTGCGGCAGGCGCCGCTGGCGCGCCGGAAGGCGCCAAAAGCCCCCGCGGCCCCCGATGCCAGGGCCGTGGCGGAGGTGGCAAAGACCCTGACCTCGATCGAGGATGAGGATTTGCGGGCCGCGCTGGCGCGGCTCGGCGCCTCGATCAAGCGAAATTGAGCCTGCCAGCAACGCCTCAGGGAGTGGCCTGCCATTGCCACAATTGAGGTTTCAAGTTAGCCAAGCGCATTGCGAACCGTCATCCGTGCAATATCCGTTGGGTTCTTTGGGCGTGAACGCGCCAATTCGGGAGCAGACCTTGATCATCACCCGCCGCGCCTTCACCGCCGCTTTGTCGCTGACCGGGCTTAGCCTGCTCGCCGGTTTCTCGCCGCTGCGCCTGATCACCGAGGCAATGGCGCAAGGGGCGGCCGATGTCGCCAAGCCGGTCTCGCTGCCGGACATGGCGCTTGGTCCCGCCAACGCCCCGATCACGATCACTGAATTCGCGTCGATGACCTGCCCGCATTGCGCGGCCTTCAACGCCGACGTGTTCCCGAAGATCAAGGCGGCCTATATCGACACCGGCAAGATCCGCTACGTGTTCCGCGAATTCCCGCTCGACATCAAGGCCGCCGCCGGCTCGATGCTGTCGCGCTGCATCGCCAAGGACGACGCCGGAAAATACTTCGCAGTCACCGACATGCTGTTCAAGCAGCAAAGCGACTGGGTGACGAAGAACACCACCGAAACCCTGACCCGGATCGGCAAGCAGGCTGGCTTGAGCCAGCAGGCGGTCGATGATTGCCTCAAGGACCAGACGCTGCTCGACAAGATCGTCGCCGATCAGAAATTCGCCAACGAGGTATTGAAGGTCAATTCGACGCCGACCTTTTTCCTCAACGGCGAGATGATCAAGGGCGAAACCTCGTTCGATGAATTCGACAAGCGGATCAAGGCGCTGCTCAAGAGCTGAGCGGCTTTGGCCGAATCGGCGCCGTCCCGGCCAAGGCCGGGATGCCAGCACGAGCACATTTCCCTGATGTTACGGAGACGCGGGCGATTGTGGTTCTGCGGTGTTCACTGCTGCAACATCTGTGGATAACCTCTGTAAAAACCTACATAAAAGTCTCTAAATCCCTTGGGAAAAGCCCTGCGCGGCGGTTGCCCTCAAGCTCCGGCCTCGCCATTGTCGCTGCCATGAGAGCCGCAAGGAGCGACTCGCCCACACACCGACATTGCCTTCTATGGTATTGTCCCGGCAGGGAGATTCGCGCCTTGCCAACAGAGCATCGTGTCCATGAAACTCACGCGCCTTCGTCTTCACGGTTTCAAGTCCTTCGTTGAACCCACCGACTTCGTGATCGAACCCGGTCTCACCGGGGTGGTCGGGCCGAACGGGTGTGGAAAATCGAATCTGGTCGAGGCGCTGCGCTGGGCGATGGGCGAGACCTCGCACAAATCGCTGCGTGCTGCCGACATGGACGCCGTGATCTTCGCCGGTTCCGGCAATCGTCCGTCGCGCAACCACGCCGAAGTCGTGATGACGATCGACAATTCCGATCGCTCCGCACCTGCAGCGATGAATGACCGCGAGATTCTGGAAATCTCCCGCCGCATCGAGCGCGAAGCGGGCTCGGTCTATCGCATCAACGGCCGCGACGTGCGCGCCCGCGACGTGCAGATTTTGTTCGCCGATGCCGCCACCGGCGCGCGATCCCCCGCATTGGTCCACCAGGGCAAGATCGGCGAGATCATTCAGGCCAAACCCGAGCAGCGCCGCCGCGTGCTGGAAGACGCCGCTGGCGTCGCCGGGCTTCATGCCCGCCGTCACGAAGCTGAATTGCGCCTCAAGGCCGCCGAAACCAACCTCACCCGCGTCGAGGATGTGATCGGGCAGTTGGCCGGACAGATCGACGGCTTGAAGAAGCAGGCGCGGCAGGCGATCCGTTACCGCGAGGTCGCGGCGAAAGTCCGCAAGGCCGAGGCGATGCTGTTCCATCTGCGCTGGGTCGGCGCCCATGCCGACGTTGGCGAGGCCGCGCAGGTTCATGACCTCAGTGTTCGCGAAATGGCCGAGCGCACCCGCGAACAAGCCGAGGCCGCACGTATACAGGCGATCCGCGCTTCCGAGTTGCCGGCGCTGCGCGAGAGCGAAGCTCGTGCCGCGGCCGGGCTGCAGCGCCTTACCAATGCGCGCGAAACGCTCGACCGCGAGGAAGAGCGCGCCAAGGAACGCGTCGCCGAACTCGATCGCCGGCTGACGCAGTTTTCGGCCGACGTCGCCCGCGAACAGCAACAGAGCGCCGACGCCGAGGTCGCGCTGCAACGGCTCGATACCGAAGACACTGAGCTGAAAGAAGAGATCAAGTCGCGCGTCGAGAAGCGCAGCGGCGTCGATGAGCGCGTGTCGGAAGCCGAGGCGACGCTGGCGGCCGCCGAGCGGATGTTCTCCGAGCTGACCACCGAACTCGCCGACCTCACCGCCAAGCGCAACCAGCTCGAAGCCAGCGTGCGCACGCATCGCGACCGGCTGGCGCGGCTCGATCAGGAAATCGCCAACGTCCAGAGCGAAGAAACCAAGCTGGCGCAGGAAACCAGCGGCCACGGCGATCTCGCGACCTTGGCCGGCGCAATGGAATCCGCGCAGGAAAACCTCGCGCAATCCGAAGCGGCGTCGCAGGCCAACGAAGCCGGCCATGTCGCCGCTCGCCAAAGACTTGAATCCGCCCGCGCGCCGCTCAACGAAGCCGACAAGCGCGTGCAACGGCTCGAGACCGAAGCCCGCACGATCTCCAAACTCGTAAACAGCGAGACCAAGAATCTGTGGCCGCCGATCATCGACGGCGTCACCGTCTCCAAGGGTTATGAGAAGGCGATCGGCGCGGCACTCGGCGACGATCTCGATGCGCCGGTCGATCCCTCGGCCCCGATGCGCTGGACCAATTCAGGCGTCACCGAGGGCGATCCTGCACTGCCCGAAGGCGTCGAAGCCCTCGCCGCCCATGTCGAGGCGCCCCCGGAATTGGCGCGGCGTCTCGCTCAAATCGGCGTCGTCGCCAAGGAGCGTGGCGCAGAACTCGTCTCGCAGCTCAAGACCGGCCAGCGGCTGGTGTCGCTGGAAGGCGATGTCTGGCGCTGGGACGGTTTTGTCGCCGCCGCGCACGCGCCGACCGGTGCGGCGAGACGTTTGGCCGAGCGCGCCCGGCTGGTCGATATCGAAAACGAGCTTGAACAGGCCCGCATCGAGGCTTCAATCAAGCGTCAGGCGCTGGAGAGCGCTGAGGCCGAACTCAAGGCGGCCTCAGTCGCCGAAACATCCGCGCGCGATGCCTGGCGTGCCGCCCAGCGCGAGGCCGATGCCGCGCGTGAGCGTCATGCCGCGACCGAGCGCGAAATCAACCGCCACGCGGCGCGCAAATCGGCGCTGACCGAAGCCCATACGCGCCTCGCCGCCGACCGCGCCGAAGCCGAGGGCGCGCATGAGAGCGCCACGGCTGCGCTTAATGAATTGCCGCCGAGCCTCGAGACCGAATCCCGGCTCTCGATGGTTTGCAGCGATATCGAGGGGCATCGCCGCCTCGCCGCGCAGGTGCGGGCGGAAGCCCAGGCGCTGGCGCGGGAAGCTGAACTCGCCGATCGCCGGCTGCAGGCGATCATCGGCGAGCGCACCCAATGGCAGGACCGCAGGCAGAGCGCGGCCTCGCAGATTTCGACCATTGAAGCCCGCGTCACCGAGGTCAAAGCCGAGCGCGCCGAACTCGACAATGCGCCGGCTTTGTTCGCGGAAAAGCGCCGCGCGCTGATCAGCGAGATCGAGGCCGCCGAAACCGGCCGCCGCGTTGCCGCCGATGCGCTGGCATCAGCCGAAAGCGCGATGGCGGAAACCGATCGCGCCGCCAAGATTTCGCTCGAGGCCCTTTCGGGCGCACGCGAAGCCTGCGCCCGCGCCGAAGAGCGGATGGACGGCACCAAGCGCCGGTTGATCGATATCGAGCGCGAAATCCACGACATGCTGGAAATCGAACCGCATGCGGTCGCGGGTCTCGCCGAAATCGAGCCCGGCGCGGAATTGCCGCCGCTGGCGGAGATCGAGGAAAATCTCGAAAAGATGCGCCGCGACCGCGAGCGGCTCGGCGCCGTCAATCTGCGCGCCGAGGAAGAACTGCGCGAGGTCGAGACGCAGCACACTGGATTGACCACCGAGCGCGACGATCTGGTCGAAGCCATCAAGCGGCTGCGCCAAGGCATCCAGAGCCTCAACCGCGAGGCGCGCGAGCGGCTGTTGACCTCGTTCGAAATCGTCAACGGCCATTTCAAGCGGATGTTCACGGAACTGTTCGGCGGCGGCGAAGCTTCCTTGCATCTGATCGAGAGCGACGATCCGCTGGAAGCCGGGCTTGAAATCATCGCCAAGCCGCCCGGCAAGAAGCCGCAGACGCTGTCGCTGTTGTCAGGCGGCGAGCAGGCGCTGACCGCGCTGTCGCTGATCTTCGCGGTGTTCCTCACCAACCCGTCGCCGATCTGCGTGCTGGACGAAGTCGACGCGCCGCTCGACGATCACAATGTGGAACGGTTCTGCAACCTGCTGCACGAAATGACCGCGACCACCGAAACGCGCTTCATCATCATCACGCATAATCCGATCACGATGGCGCGGATGAACCGGCTGTTCGGCGTCACCATGGCCGAGCGCGGCGTCTCGCAACTGGTCTCGGTCGCGCTCGACGAAGCCGTGAAGATTCTCGACCAGCACGTGGCGTGATGCGGCACTTCCTTCCCCTCTCCCCTTGTGGGAGAGGGTGACTCGAATGAGCGTAGCGAATTCGAGACGGGTAAGGGGTTCCGGTCTATCGATGGAAAGAGACCCCTCATCCGCCTTCGCTTTGCGAAGGCACCTTCTCCCACTCGAAGTCGGATATATCCGACTTCGACAAATTCAGAATAGCCAACTCGGGTAAACCCGAGTTGGTTGGGGAGAAGGGAAGAAAAAAATGACCGCGCCCGATCTTCCCGCTGAACTGAAAGCTGCGCTTGACGCCAAGCTGCACGGGCTGTCGCGCAACGACGCGGCCGAACGCGCCGCGGCGATCTCGAAGACCTACCGCGACGGCGGCCATTCCGGCGCGATCAAATCCGAGATTGACGCGCTGGCCTATGCGCTGGCGCGGATGCCGGCGACCTATGCCGCGGTCACCGCTAGCCTCAACGCGCTGCGCGAGATCAATCCTCAGTTTGCGCCGGCCAGCCTGCTCGATGTCGGCGCCGGGCCGGGCACCGCAAGCTGGGCCGCCGCCGAGGCGTTTTCATCGCTGCAGGCTTTCACGCTACTGGATGCCAACAGCGCCCTGCGCGCGCTGGCGCTGGATTTCGGCCGCGACAGCTCGCGTCTTGGCCAAATGACCTATCAGCGCGGCGAAGCCCGCGCCGCGCTCGCCGCGGCCGAGCCGGCCGACCTCGTGGTCGCGAGCTACGTGATCGCCGAATTGAGCGACAAGGAACGAAGCGCGCTCGCGGAGCTGATGTGGGCAAAAACCCGCGATACGCTTGTTATCGTCGAACCCGGCACGCCCTCCGGCTATGCGCGGATCATTGAACTGCGCGCGCAGTTGATCGCCTTGGGCGCGCATGTCGCCGCCCCCTGCCCGCATGACCGGGCGTGTCCCCTCACCGCGCCCGACTGGTGTCATTTCACCCAGCGCCTGCCGCGGCTGCGCGCGCATATGCAGATCAAGGGCGCAGAGTTGCCGTTCGAGGATGAGAAATTCAGCTATGTCGCGCTGACGCGCACACCTACGTCATCGCATCCCGCCCGCGTGCTGGCGCAACCCATTGTCAGCAAGGTCGACGTGACAGCGAAACTCTGCACGCCGGATGGTCTCGCTTTGACCAAAGTGCCCAGCCGCACCAAGGCAGACTACGCCCGCGCCCGGCGCTGGCGTTGGGGCGATGCGGTGACCGAGGAGCAGTAGTTCGCTAGGCGAGGATTTCGAGCGTCAGCGGCTTCAGCTTGAAGTTATTGCAGGAGTTGAACAGGATCGGGCAATTCGAAATCGCCACGATCTGCGGCATCAGCGCCAGCATGGTGATGTAGTCGCCCGGTTTGCCTTTGGGCGGACGAATTTCCCACACACCGTTCTCGTCGTAAGCGACGGTCATGAAGACGTTGAAACAGGCGTCGATATTGAAATTCCAGCGGTCCATGCCATAGCCGCGGATGGCGGCTTCGAGATTGGACTGACAGTTCGGTGCAGCCTCTCCCGGCGCCCCATAGCGCGCGACGTTGAGGTGCTCGCTGCAATAGCCGCCGCCGCAGTAATTCTCGGCCGTGAGGTCTTCCTCGATCTTCCACATTTCGCGGGTGCGGTTGGTATAGAGCGTGTGCGGCGCCGTAAGCTTCCAGTTCAGATTGACCGCGCGGCTCGAATGCATCGACAGCAATTCGCGTGCATCGTCACGGTTGAAAGAGATCAGGTCGGCGACCTGCTCGCCTTCGGGCTGCGCCAGGCGAAGCCGCTGACCGCTCTCGATTTCGAAGCTGATATTCCCGGCCGGCGGCAGCGTCACCACTTCGCCCGGTTTAAGCACATGCGTAGCCTTCACATCGGTAGCTTTGGTCATGACGGAAGCGGCTTTCCTTTGGTTTCGGGCAGGAAGAACAATGCGATTAAGCCGACCGCAAAGACGCTGGCAAGGGTGGTGGCGGCCGGACCGTAACCGCCGAAGAAGGCGATCAGGCTCGATGCCAGGATCGGGCCGAACATCGCGAGGAACCGCGCCGAATTGAAAATCAGGCTGATCGCGGTCGAGCGGATACTGGTCGGAAACATTTCCGGGGGGTGCACCGCGAACCAGCCGTACAGGCCGCCGGTCAGGAAGCCGTTGACGAGCTGCAGCAGCACCACGATTTGCGGATCGCGCACCCAAAGGAACACGATCGGCGTGATTGCGATCGATCCGGCCAGATAGAACGCCAGCGTGCCGCGGCGGCCCCAGCTATCGGACAACCAGCCGAAACCGATGCAGCCGAAGATTTCGCCGATGGCATAGAGCAAACCGGCCATGCCGGCATAATACACGCCGCTTTTCGGATCGGAGGCGAGCGACGCGGCGTAGGTCGGCACCCATGACGAGATCGCCCAGAAGCCGACCGTGATCGAGACCGAGACAATGATGGCGACGACGAGGTTGCGGGCATTGGCGCGCAGCGCGCTGCCGATCGCCGCCATGGAATGGTTCACCTTGGTCCAGCGCTCGGATTCGGGGATTTGTCGCGCCAGCACGGCGACGAACAATGCGGGCACGATACCCACCGCATACATCCAGCGCCATGAGGCGCCGAACGAGCCGCCCAGCAGCAGCCACAGCAGCGAGGCGATCACGAAGCCACCGGAAAATGCGGCTTGTAAAATGCCGGCGCCCTTGGTGCGCAGCCGCTCGGGCCAGATTTCCTGCAGCAGCGAGGTGCCGACGCCCCATTCGGCGCCGATGCCGACGCCGGTGAGGAAGCGGGTAAAGGCGAGCCACTGCCAGGTCGGCGCCAGCGCGCTGGTGCCGGTGAAGATGCTGTAGAGCACCACCGCCCAGATCATGGTCCGGCGGCGGCCGAAGCGGTCGCCGATAAAGCCGCCGAGCACGCCGCCGACCGCCCAGCCGAACAGCGTGATCGAAATCAGATAGGCGGCGACGCGCGGCAGCGTCGACAGTTCGCTGGCTGGTAAAAGGTCGTGCAGCGACGGCCCGAGCGTCAGCAATAATGCAAATGTCTCGTAGCCATCGAACAGCCAAAACAGCATCGTGATGCCGAGCACATTCCACTGCCGTCGCGTGAGACTTTCACCGGCGTTAACGGCCGTAATGTCCGCGCTTGTCATTTAACGATGCCCCTTGATCCAAACAGGCGAAATTTTTTGGATGAAATCCAGAGTATTGTACGGTGGCTTTCAGCGTCAACGCGAAGGTTTTGCCGGAAATCGCCAAAACCGCGATGAATGCTTTTTTGTTTTGCGCTTTGACCTCATTTTGTACGGCGATTGCACATACCGTTCGCAATTCGACAAAAACGTCTACGCCCGGCGTGCATGGCTGACCTGAAGACGGCTCCTTGTCGACGAGCCGCAAGGCGCTCGCGGCTAGTTGCCGAGCTTGATACCGGCATCCTTGATCACCTTTGCCCATGCGGGCGTTTCTTTCCGGATGATCGCGGTCAACTCATCGGGCGTACTGCCGACCGGCTCAAGCCCGAGTTCGACAAACTTCTTGCGTATCTGCGGCGTCGCCAAAGCCTTGACGGTCTCGTCATGCAATTTATCCAGAACATCCCTTGGCGTTCCGGCCGGCGCCAGCAGGCCGAACCACGGCACGGCCTCGAAACCGGGGTACCCGGATTCCGCCATGGTCGGCAAATCGGGAGCCAACGCCGAGCGCTTGATCGAGGTGATGGCCAGCGCGCGCAATTTGCCTTCGCGCGCGAGCGGGATCACGTTGGAGATGTTGGCGAATGACATCGTGATTCGGCTGGCGAGCAGGTCCGGCATCAGCGCGGTCGTGCCGCGATAGGGCACGGCGGCGATATCGACATGCGCCATGTATTTGAACAATTCGGCGCCGAGATGCTGCGACGTGCCGACGCCGGCATGGGCGTAGGACAGCTTGCCGGGATTCGCCTTGGCGAGCGCCACCAGTTCCGCCACGCTCCTGATCGGCAGCGCGGAGGGAACGGCGAGCACATTGGCGGCGATGAACACCTGCGAGATCGGTGCGAAGTCTTTCAGCGGGTCGAACGGCAGCGTCTCGTACAGGCTCGGATTGATGACCAGCGAGGAATTTCCGCCCATCAGCAGCGTATAACCGTCGGCGGGGGCCTTGGCGACGTGATCGGTGGCGATGTTGCTGCCGGCGCCCGGCGTATTCTCGACCACGAACGGCGAACCCCAGACTTCCGCAAACCGGTCAGCGAGAATGCGCGCCGCGAGGTCCGGCGCGGTGCCGGGTGTAAAACCGACCACGATTTTCACCGGCCGGTTCGGATAGTTCGATTGCGCCAAAGCTGTTGGCGCTGCAAGCAACACCAACAGGATGGCGCACAGCCTCGACGCGAGCCTCATCGTTCCCTCACTCGTCCCGCATGACCGTTCGCCGATCTTGTCGCGGGAATTGACGCTCTAGCTGCCTTCCAGCAATTTGCCGTAGCCCTTGATGCTGCAGCGAACGCCCGCGGTGCGCAAGGCGTGCCACATCATCGCCGAAGCCGCCGAGACAACCGGCTTGCCTAAATCGTCTTCCAGGGACTGCAATGCATCGAGTGTCGGCATGCCGACGCCGCTGAGAAAGATCACATCGGCCTTGGGATGATCGACCTGCCGGGCGATCGCATAGGCCCGTTCACTGGTTTCCTCGTAGATATTGCGGACGTCAGCCAGATGGCCCGAACTGACCACCTCAATGCCGCAGTGTTCGAGATGCAGCTTTCCCTGTGCTGTCATGTCGGCCGAATAGGGTGTGGCATAGGCGACGCGGCGCGCGCCGAGATGAGAGAAGGCTGCGAGCACGCTTCCAAAGGCGGTGATGAAGCGCGCGCCGCTGGCGGCTTCCATCTGCGCCACCAGTTCAGCTTCCCGCTTTTGTCCCAGCGTATAGCTCGTGGCCGTATGCGCCATCACGATGACGCGGGGAGACACCATGGCGAGCAGCTTGACGCAGGCCGGGATGCTCGCAAGCTGGCTGAGATTGCGCTCTTCTTGGCCGGTGTGCGTCCCGGCCTGACCCTCCGCGCTCATCCGGGTGAAATGCAGCGATACGTCAGGGGGCGCCAGCTCCATCATTTCCGGTTCGACCGTCGGATTTCCCGGCGGCACCAGAAATCCCAGGCGGGCACGCCATCCCTTCATGACAAAATCCCTTTATCACAAAAACAGCCGCGTCCATTTTTGTAGCTGGCCAACTCTAGGTCGGCGGGCCGCGCTTTCCAAGCGTCGTGCCGGACCAATCCTGCTGGCATTCATCGATCGCTCCGGATACCGTTGATGTCATGGAGGCCCGAGCCCCGGGAACGACCGGTCGGGATGGCGAGTTGGTGTGGCTCAATGGAGGCTAAGAAAAATGCGAGCCGTCCCGAACGAACCGTTGTCACGATACGCCCTCGCCTTTGTCCTTGCAGGCGGCCGGGGCAGCCGGCTGCAGGAACTGACCGACAGACGCGCCAAGCCGGCCGTCTATTTCGGGGGCAAATCGCGCATCATCGACTTTGCGCTTTCGAACGCGCTGAACTCAGGCATACGGCGCATCGCGGTTGCGACCCAATACAAGGCGCACAGTCTCATTCGTCACTTGCAGATGGGCTGGAACTTCTTCCGCCCGGAGCGCAACGAGAGCTTTGACATCCTGCCGGCCAGCCAGCGGGTCTCCGAAACCATGTGGTATGTCGGGACCGCGGACGCCGTCTATCAGAACATCGATATTATCGAGAGCCATGCCTGCCAGTTCATCGTACTGCTCGCCGGCGACCATGTGTATAAAATGGATTACGAGATCATGCTGAAGCAGCATGTCGAATCCTGCGCGGATGTCACCGTCGGCTGCCTCGAAATGCCACGCGCGGAATCCAGCGCCTTTGGCATTATCCATGTCGACGAGAACGACCTCATACAATCCTTTCTCGAAAAACCGACCGACCCGCCGCCGATGCCCGGCAAGCCGGACGTGTCGCTCGCCAGCATGGGCATCTATGTTTTCAACACCGAATTTCTGTTCGACCAGTTGAAGCGCGATGCCGCCGATCCGCATTCGAGCCACGACTTCGGCAAGGACATCATTCCCTATATTGTGAAACATGGCCGCGCCATCGCGCATCAGTTCAGCAAATCCTGCGTCCGCTCCGGCGCCGATCAGCCCAGTTACTGGCGCGATGCCGGAACGGTCGACGCCTATTGGTCCTCGAATATCGATCTGACCGACGTGATCCCGGAGCTTGATCTGTACGACCGGTCGTGGCCGATCTGGACCTATGCCGAGATTTCGCCACCCGCCAAATTCGTGCATGACGAAGAGGGCAGACGCGGCGAAGCCGTGACCTCGCTGGTCGCAGGCGGCTGCATCGTCTCCGGCGCGTCGCTGCGGCGCTCGCTGCTTTTCACTGGCGTACACCTGCATTCGCATGCCCGGGTCGAGGGCGCGGTGATCCTGCCCGATGTCGATGTGGCGCGGCACGCGAGATTGCGGAACGTGGTGATCGACCGCGGTGTGAAAATTCCCGAAGGACTTGTTGTCGGCGAAGATCCCGAACTCGACGCAAGCCGTTTCCGACGCACAGATCAGGGAATTTGCCTGATCACCCAGCCGATGATCGACAGGCTGAATACATGAGGCCTGTCCGCGTCCTTTCGGTCGCTTCGGAAATCTATCCCATCATCAAAACCGGTGGCCTCGCCGACGTAACCGGCGCCCTGCCGATCGCGCTCAAGGCTGAAGGTATCGAAACCCGCACTTTGCTGCCGGGATATCCCGCTGCCATCAGCGCGCTGGAAAAGGCCGAGCAGGTGCTGGCGTGGCGGGATTTCTTTGGCGGACCGGCACGCCTTCTCAGTGGTTCCTGCGGTGCACTCGATTTGTTCGTGCTGGATGCGCCGCATCTGTTTGGGCGCCCGGGTAATCCCTATCTCTCACCCGAGGGCGTCGACTGGCCGGATAACGGCCTGCGATTTGCGGCGCTGGCGGGCACCGCCGCCGACATCGGTCTGGGCGGCGTTCCGTCCTTCGTGCCAGACGTCGTTCATTCGCACGATTGGCAGGCCGGCTTGACGCCCACCTATCTGCACTACAGCGGCCAGCCGCATCCGGGCACGATTATGACAGTCCATAATCTGGCCTTTCAGGGCCGCTTTCCGCAGCAAATGCTGCGCGAAATTGGCTTGCCACCGGACTCTTTTACGGTGGACGGCGTCGAATATTATGGCGACATCGGCTTTCTAAAAGCCGGGCTTCAATTTGCCGACCGCATTACGACCGTCTCGCCCAGCTACGCGGTCGAGATTCAAAGCGACGAGGGCGGCATGGGCCTGGGCGGCTTGCTGCGCGCAAGATCCGGCCAACTCCAGGGCATCCTCAACGGGATCGATATCGATGTGTGGAATCCCGCTGTTGATAGCGACATTCCGGATCGTTTCAGCCTGGACGATCTTCACGGTCGCCTTGCCAACAAGGCCGCCTTGCAGCAACGATTTGGCCTGCAGCCCAACAACGAGGCCATTCTGCTCGGCGTGATCAGCCGTCTGTCCTGGCAAAAAGGATTGGATCTGTTGATCGAATGTATTCCAGCCTTGCTGCAAGAAGGCATGCAGCTAGCCCTACTCGGAAGCGGAGACGCCGAACTCGAAGCTAAATTCCGGGCGGCCGCGAATGCCAATCCGGGGCAGATCGGCGTCCTGATCGGCTATGACGAAAAGCTGGCGCATCTGATCCAGGCAGGCGCCGACGCGCTGGTGGTGCCCTCCCGATTTGAGCCATGCGGTCTCACGCAGCTCTGTGCGCTCAGATATGGCGCTGTTCCCATCGTGTCACGGGTCGGCGGCCTCGAAGACACCGTTCGCGATTTCGATGAAACCGGCGGCGATCACGCCACCGGGTTCAAGTTTGGACCGGTCACCGCCGAAAATCTCGCCGCGGCGTTGCGCAAGGCGAACGTCCTGTTCCGAGACAAAGCGGCATGGAAAGAAATACAGATGAACGGCATGTCGACGGATGTTTTCTGGCGAAGCCGCGCCAGCCAGTATGCCGATCTCTATCGCGAGGTTGCTGGCGCGCGGCGTTAGCCGACGAACGACGCCAGGCCTACGTGATCCCGAACACCGCTCCATTGCAGCAATACGTCGCGTTCCATCATTGCAGCCGCATCGACAACTCGACGTCCTCCGCAAACGGCGTGGAGATGTAGCCTTTTTCGGGCGAGCGCACCCGCGCGAGGTAGTCCGGACTGTAATCGGCATTGTCAGCGACAATGAGTGCGCCCGGCCTGAGCCGGCTCTCCACCAAATTCAGGATTTCGGGATAGAGCGCCTTTGCGCCGTCGAGCAAAACAAGATCGATCGTGTCGGGAAGATCGGAACTCAGCGTCTGCAGCGCATCTCCTTCGCGGATTTCCACAAGGTCAATGAGACCGCCGGCCGTCAGATGATCGCGCGCCCGGACCACCTTGGATGGCTCGAATTCGCTGGTGATCAGGCGGCCGCCGCCATTGTCGCGCAGGGCCGCGGCGAGATGCAGGGTCGAAATGCCGAACGACGTCCCGAACTCGACAATGTTCCGCGCGCGAGAGCTTCGCGCCAGCATGTAAAGCAGCGCGCCGGTCTCGCGCGAGACCGGGAGCGGAAAATCTTTCAGGTGCCCGTAGAAATCAAGGTAATCGGTCTTGCTGCGCATCAGGCGCCCGATCTCCTCGGCGGTGAGAGAGGCCGCTGCAGGAAGCGTGGCCGGCGAAGCCGCAGCGGCCTGCTCGAACAAGCGATCCAGCAGGGGTTTGACGGGGGCGGTGGTCAGGGTGGTCATGGTCGTCTCCGGGCTTAACTGAGCGCGTCCTTGCGCCCAGCCAGAAATACGACTAATTAGTCGCGTTTTCTAATCGCGTTTGGTGCACCGCTCATGGCCGATCGCCTAAGCAACCGGATTTCCTCAAGAAAACAGCCCAAACAGACCCGCTCGGCGGGGCTGGTCAGCACGATTTTGGAGGCCGCGGCTCAGGTTTTGGCGAGGGAAGGCGCGCCACGTTTCACCACCGCGCGGGTCGCCGAGAAGGCCGGAGTCAGTATCGGATCGCTGTATCAGTACTTCCCGAACAAGGCAGCGATCCTGTTCCGGCTGCAGAGCGACGAATGGCAGCAGACGAGCGAAATGCTGCGCGCCATCCTTGAGGACGCCGGCAGACCGCCGCTCGATAGGTTACGCGCCCTTGTCCTCGCCTTTGTCCGCTCGGAATGTGACGAGGCCGACATGCGTGTCGCGCTGAACGACGCCGCACCTTTGTATCGCGATGCGCCCGAGGCGCAGGCGGCGCACGCATCGGGAGAGCAGATTGTCCAGGCCTTCATGCGGGTGGCGCTGCCGGATGCTTCGGAAGCGACACGTGCATTGGCGGGCGACCTGATCAAAACCACACTCAGCGAGGTCGGAAAGCAATTCTCGGAGAGTCCGCGAACCCCAGCAGAAATCGAAGCCTACGCCGATGCCATGGCGGATATGTTTTGCGCCTATCTCAGGCACCTCGATCACCGGTGAGTCCCGGTTAAACTCCTCCCTCCGTTGAACTAAACCCGCCTTGCGCCCGACCAAGGATAACCCATCTCGCGGCGGGCTGCCGCGCGCCCGCTTTTTGGTCTACCCTATCAGCCTTTATTGTCTCATCAGGAGTTGTTGGCCATGTCGACCAGCTGGATCGTTATCGGCGTCATCGTTATTCTCGTTCTGTTCGCGATCGGCGCCTATAACCGCCTGGTCGCGCTCGGTCAGCGCGTCAATCAGGCGTTTGCCGACATCGACGTGCAGCTCAAGCAGCGCCACGATTTGATCCCGAACCTCCTGGAAACCGTCAAGGGCTATGCGGCGCATGAACGCGGCACGCTCGACGATGTGGTCAAGGCCCGCAACGCGGCGATGACGGCGCAGGGACCGGGACAGGTCGCCGCCGCGGAAAACCAGTTGAGCGGCGCGCTCGGCAAGCTGATCGCATTGTCCGAGGCCTATCCTGATCTGAAGGCCAACGCCAACTTTCAGCAACTGGCGACCGAATTGTCCGACCTCGAAAACAAGATCGCGGCCAGCCGCCGCTTCTTCAACAACGCGGTTTCCGAATACAACACCGGCATCCAGCAGATGCCGGCCGCGTTGTTCGCCGGCATGTTCGGCTTTACCCGCAAGGATTTCTTCGACCTCGGCGCGTCCAGGACCGAAGTCGAGGCGGTGCCGACGGTCAAGTTCTGACGCTTTAGGACACCCCGGCAGAGCAGCGCATCATGGCCGCGTATGGTCTTTACACGCATATCGCATCGAACAAATTCCGTTCGATGCTGCTGCTCGCCGGGCTGTTCGTTCTGATCTATGTGATGGTCTATGCCGGCGCGCTGATAGCCGAAGTGCTGATGAACGCCGGCGGCCCGGTCGATTATTATCTAGCCAAGGCGGCGCGCGACCTGGTGACAGCGTTTCCCTATGCGACGGGCGGCGCCGTGCTGTGGATCGTGATCGCCTATTTCTTCCACCAGTCGATCGTCGATGCCGTGACCGGCGGCGAGGACGTGACGCGGCAGCAGCAGCCGCGGCTGTATAATCTCCTGGAAAATCTCTGCATCTCGCGCGGCATCCCGATGCCGAAGCTGAAGATCATCGACAGCGACGCGCTGAACGCGTTCGCGACCGGGCTCAACCAGCGCCAATATGCCATCACCGTCACGACCGGGTTGTTGCACGCGCTCAACGACCAGGAGGTCGAGTCCGTGCTGGGCCACGAACTCACCCACATCCGCAATGGCGACGTGCAGATGATGGTGATCGCGGTGATCATCGCCGGCGTGGTCGGATTCTTCGCCGAGCTCCTGTTCCGCGGCTTTACCAATTTTGGCTATTATGGCGGCGGATGGTCGTCATCCCGCTCCTCTTCTTCATCGTCGTCCTCCTCGTCGAGCAGCGACCGGAAAGGCTCGGGCGGCGGCGCGGCGATCCTTGTCATCATCATCGCGGTCGCCTTGATTGCGCTGGCGTGGCTATTGTCCCAAATGGTGCGGCTGGCGCTGTCGCGGTCACGCGAATTACTGGCCGATGCCGGATCGGTCGAACTGACGAAGAATCCCGACGCGATGATTTCGGCGCTGCGCAAGATCGAGAACCGCGGCGAGCTTCCCGGCGCAACTTCCGCGGTGATGGAATTGTGCCTCGATAACCCGCGCGAGGGTTTTTCGGATTTGTTCGCGACCCATCCGTCGGTGGACGCCCGCGTCCAGGCACTGGTGAAATTCGCCGGCGGGCACGATCCTGGACGGTTGGCTCTGCCTTCGGATACTCTGCCGTCGGATGCACCGGACGATCAGCCACCCCCGCTGCCGGCCGACGGCCAGACCCCGCCACCGGCGTCGGGCCCATGGGGTCCTCCTGGCGCATCGCAGGGACCTTGGGGCAATCCCGCAAGTCCTCCCGGCGCTCCTCCTGTTGGTCCTCCCGCAGGTCCTTGGGGCCAGCACTAACGATTTGGGCGACCAAGCCCATTCGCTGCCGGAACCCGCGCGGTATTAACGACATCGGCACGATTAACCCTACCCGCCGTCTAATGAATTGAATTCTCCCTTGTTTCTGCCATGTTCCCGCCTAAAGCAGGCGGGGGACATTCCGATCGCATCGTGTATAGAAGCGACGGGTCGGGACATAATATTTCGCGCAAGGGGCGTTCATGGCGAAGCCGGTAGTGATTGTGGTAGGCGCTGACAAGGGCGGGGTCGGCAAGACAACGGTCTCGCGAACCCTGCTGGATTATTTCAGTGCCAATAACGTACCCACCCGCGCCTTCGATACCGAATCCCCGCGCGGCACGCTGAAGCGCTTCCATCCCGACATTACCGAGATCGTCGACATGACGACGACCTCGGACCAGATGAAGATCTTCGATACGCTCAATGCCGCCAGCCCCTCGGTAACCGTGATCGACGTCCGCGCCGGTCTGTTGTCGCCGGCCCTGGCCTCATTGCGCGATATCGGCTTTCTCGATGCCGCGAAAACCGGCCAGATCACCTTCGCGGTGTTCCATATCCTCGGCCCCTCGATCGCCTCGCTGGACGAGATCGCCGAGACCGCGAATTTCATGCAGGGCGCGAAATATTTCCTGGTGAAGAACTTCATCAACAACACCAGCTTCTTCGAGTGGGATCAGGCGACCTACAATTCCTATTTCCACCGCATCAAGGACGCCACCGAACTCACCATCCCCAAGCTGAACGAAATGGCGTATGAGCAGGTCGAGGTCGCCTCGGTGCCGTTCCTCAAATTCGTCGCCAACAAGGGCACCAGCGACGAGGCCGCGAACTATTCGTTCGTACTGCGCGGCTATGTCCGGCACTGGCTGGCCAATGTCTGGAGCGAATTCGACCGCATCAAGCTGACCGATCTGGTCGGCTCCAGCAAATCCGGCGGCCGCAACGGCGAAAAATAATGGCGCGGTCGATATGATTGGGCTGGATTAGGCGCAAAATTCGCCTGATATAGCCGGGATGTCCGCGACGCCCATCTACATCATCTGCTCGCCCCGCCCGCTGGTCGGCAAGACCCTGCTGGCGCGGCTGTTGAGCGAATTCCTGCTGTTGAAAAACGGCACCGTCACGGCGTTCGACATCAACCTGAAAGAGCCGTCGCTGCTCGAATATCTGCCGCGGATCACCGAGACCGCCAATGTCGACAATACTTTCGGCAAGATGACGCTGATGGATCGCCTGATCGTCAATGACGGTATCGCCAAGGTGATCGATCTCGGCTTTCACGCCTTCGATGAGTTCTTCACGATGACCGACGAGATCGGTTTTCTAAAAGAAGCCGCGCGGCGTGGCGTCGCCCCGATCATCCTGTTCGTCGCCGACACCGACCGGGTCTCGGCGCGCGGCTATCCGATGCTGCAGGACCAGATCCCGGCGACGTCGCTGGTGACCATCGACAATGAACATGTGGTGCGCGGCGAACTGCCCCCCGCGATGGGCCATGGCCGGATCATACGCGTCCCTGCGCTGCCGGCATTCTTGAAGACCTATATCGACCGGCTGAATTTCTCGTTCACCGGATATCTGCGGCAGGAAAAAGATTCCTCCACCGAACTGCATCAGTGGATCCGCAAGAACTATTCCAGCTTCCGCGATCTGGAGCTGCATTTGCTGTTGCAGGGGTCGTGACGCGCCTAACTATCAACACGTCGTCCCGGTCTTGAGCCGGTACCCTTAGCCACTTTGTCATTGCCGGGCTTGACCCGGCAATCCATCCCGCTTCGCAATGTGATGGATACGCGGGTCAAGCCCGCGTATGACAATTGAAGACGCCGAGAGCTCTTCGCGCCTCTCGCCTAATCCCTCAATGCCCGTCGAACGCCATTAGCGTCCGCACCGGCACATCCATCGCTCGCAGTTTCGCTGCGCCGCCGAGATCCGGCAGATCGATGATGAAACAGGCGGCCACCACATTGGCGCCGATCTGGCGCATCAGCTTGACCGCGCCCTCGGCGGTACCGCCGGTCGCAATGAGATCGTCGACCAAAATCACGCGCTCGCCGGGCAGGATCGCGTCGGCATGCATTTCCATTTCATCGAGGCCGTATTCCAAGGAGTAAGCGATCCGCACCGTGGTGTGCGGCAGCTTGCCCCGCTTGCGGATCGGCACAAAACCGGCCGACACCTGATGCGCCACCGCGCCGCCGAGGATAAACCCCCGTGCCTCGATGCCGGCCACCTTGTCGATCTTGTTGCCGGCCCATGGCTGCACTAGTTCATCGACCGCCTGGCGGAACGCGCGGGCGTCGCCGAGCAGCGTCGTGATATCGCGAAACAGGATTCCCGGTTTCGGATAGTCCGGAATGGTGCGGACGCTGGACTTCAAATCATATTCAAAAGTCATCGGTTTCTCTTTTCAGATTTCTTGCAGATCTAATCTTCAATTCATTGGCACGCGGAGCCGGAATGCATTCTCGACGATGCGCAGGCCGACTTCGCCGCCGAGCGACATCAGCAATTCCGGGTGAAACTGCACACCGCCGACCGGCAGCGTCTTATGCTCGATCGCCATCGCGACGCCGTCTTCCGTAGAGGCCGTCACCTCGAGCACCGCGGGCATGCTGTCGCGCTCGACATAGAGCGAATGATAGCGGCCGATCACGATCTCATTGGGCAGGTTCTGCATCAGCCGCCCGCCACGGACCGCAACCCGCGACGGCCTTCCATGTGCGGGCTGAGTAAGCTGGCCGAGCTGGCCGCCGAAATATTCGCCGATCGCCTGCACGCCGAGGCAGACGCCGAACACCGGCAGCTTCTTGTCGAGTGCGGCCCCGATGGTTTTGGAAATGGCGAAATCTTCCGGCCTCCCCGGCCCTGGCGACAGTACCAGGAGATCGTAGCTTTGGGTGTCCAGCATATGCTGGGCGTGAATATACCGTACCACAGTCACGGTGGCACCGACCTGGCGAAAATAATCCGCCAGCATATGCACGAAGCTGTCGTCATGATCGATCAGCAGCACCCGCTTGCCCGAGCCGGTTGCGTCAGGCGCGAAGGCCGACAGCGGCTTCGGCGGATCGCCGCGCAGCGCCTGAAACAGCGCCGCCGCCTTGACCTGGCATTCCCGGTCCTCGGCGGCCGGGTCTGAATCGAACAAGCAGGTCGCGCCGACCCGCACTTCGGCCAGTCCATCTTTCATCCGGATGGTGCGGATGGTAAGACCCGTGTTGATGCTGCCGTCGAAATTCACAGCACCAATCGCGCCGGCGTACCAGCGCCGCGACGAACGCTCATTGTCCTCGACAAACTGCATCGCCCATAATTTGGGCGCGCCGGTCACCGTCACCGCCCAGGCGTGGGTCAGGAACGCATCGAGCGAGTCAAAACCCGGCCGCAACATGCCCTCGACGTGATCGACGGTATGAAACAGCTTTGAGTAGGTCTCGATCTGCCGCCGCGCCAGAACCTTGATCGTGCCGGGGACGCAGACTCGCGCCTTGTCGTTGCGGTCGACGTCGGTGCACATGTTGAGCTCGAATTCGTCCTTTTCCGAATTGAGCAATTGCCGGATCTGCTCGGCATCGCCGATCGCATCGACGCCGCGCGCGATGGTGCCGGAAATCGGGCAGGTCTCGACCCGCCGCCCATCGGAGCGCACGAACATTTCCGGCGAAGCCGACACCAGAAACTCGCCGTCGCCGAGATTCATCAACGCGCCATAGGGCGAAGGGTTGATCCGGCACAGCCGCTGGAACACTTCCGCCGGCGAGCGCTCGCAGGGTTCGGCGAACAATTGTCCCGGCACCGCCTCGAACAGATCGCCGCGCGCAAACGCCGCGCGCGCGGTTTCGACCGTGGCCTGGTATTCGCCGGGTGCGTGATCGGCAAAGCCTTGCCGCGATGTCTTGGCATAGACGCTTTCCGGCGTGTCGCGCGGCAAGCCTTCCGAAGATTTGCCTTCGGAAGATTTTCCCTTCCAGGCGAAATCATAACTCAGCACCACGCCGCG
Source organism: uncultured Alphaproteobacteria bacterium (assembly GCA_963790595.1). Classification (GTDB taxonomy): domain Bacteria; phylum Pseudomonadota; class Alphaproteobacteria; order Rhizobiales; family Xanthobacteraceae; genus Bradyrhizobium. Next base: position 196,298 of record CAWBPE010000012.1, read on the forward strand.
TCCGGTGGCGCGGTCATAGGCCAGCAGGCGATCCGGCAGATAGAGCACGATATCGCGCTGGTCGGTTTCGCGCGGGCGCTTCTGCACGAGATCTTCGATCTGGAACACGAGGTCGTAGGCAAAGGCGCCGAACAGGCCGTGCATCGGATCGTCATTGGCGCCGAGTGCGGCGACCAGCGCGCGCACCAGCGACATCACGCTGGCGCGGCGGGTGCGCTGGTCTTCATCGACCGGGGCTTCACCGCGAACGATATGGCCGGCGAGACGGCGCGAGGTCTTTTCGGTGACGACGACACAGGGCTCGCGCAGCACGTCGCCAATAAAAGCGATCAGCACTTCGCCGCGTGCATTCAACGCGTCGAGCAGGAAATTCGTGCCAGTGGTTTCGAGCCGCAGCGGCGGATCGGAAAAGCCGAGGTCGAAACTCTCGTAGCGGCCGGGCACTGTAGTGCCCGACGACAGCACCACACCGCGGCGGCTATCGAGCAGGTCGATCAAATCATCGAGCCGCTTGGCGTCGCCGGAGAACTGCTCCACCGAACGCGTCACCTCAAGCCCGCCATGGGTGCGATAGAGGCTGCGGGCCGGCAGTGAAAAGGCTGTCCTGTTCATGTGATCCTCTTACGAAACTTGCCGAGGGAACGCCACACAGGACAAACGAGAAGGCCGTCGCACTGCGATGACGGCCTCTGACGATTGATTAAAATGAAATCGCACCGGCCACCTCTTAGGAGGTGCGCCACCAGAGACGGGCTGGGCGTACGAGGGTGCTCATGGAGAGGTAAACACCATGGCTGGCCGCCTTCGTCAAGGACGGTATGGCTGTGCCGCCTGCCAGGGACGGCCGATTTCGGGCGCATCTTTTGGTGTTGAACGGCCCGAAATATGCGTAAGATTCCGGCCAAGATTACAAAAGAACGCGGGAGACGCGCCATGCCATTGCAGGCTCTGGGATATGCCGGGTTCGGCTCGGCCGCACTCGACGATTGGCGGCAATTCGGCACCGGGCTGGTCGGGCTGCAGGCGGTGGAGCGCAGTTCCTCCCTGCTGGCGTTCCGGATGGACGACCGCAAGCAGCGCATCGTGATCGACCGCTCGATGCCGGAAGGCGCGCGTTTCTTCGGCTGGGAAGTCGCCGACGCGGCCGCGCTCGACGCCCTCGCCGCCCGGCTGGAACAGGCCGAAGTCAGTGTCACCGCCGAGCCGCAGACGCTGGCCGATGCGAGACGCGTTCACCGGCTGATTTCGTTTCACGATCCCGCGGGCAACCGGCTGGAGGCGTTTTATGGCGCCGAGATCGACGACACGCCGTTCAGCCCCGGCCGTTCGATATCGGGCTTTCGCACCGGGCCGCTCGGATTGGGACACGCGGTGCTGACGGTCGAGAGCCTCGAGCCGGTCATGGCGTTCTATGTCGACGTGCTCGGTTTTGCGCTGAGCGACTACATCGAAAAGCCGTTTCGCGCCTATTTCTTCCACATCAACGCGCGGCATCACTCGCTGGCCCTGATCGAGAGCGGCAAGAACGGCATGCATCATCTGATGGTGGAATTGTTTTCGCTCGACGATGTCGGCCAGTCCTATGACGTCGCGTTAACGCAGGAAAATCGCATCGGCGTCACGCTCGGCCGGCACACCAACGATCTGATGACGTCGTTCTACGCCAAAAGCCCATCGTCATTCATGATCGAATGCGGCTGGGGCGGCCGCGAGATCGAACCCGCGACATGGCAACCGTTCGAGATGCATGCCGGCCCAAGTCTGTGGGGCCATGAGCGCGTCTGGTTGCCGCCCGCCGATCGCGAAGTCGCCCGCGAAATGCGCATGCGCGCCGCCGCCTCCGGGCTGCGCGCACCGGTTCAGGTGATGGACGGCAATTACAGACTGATGTCGGGCACGTGCGCGTGGTGGGATGGGGTGAGGAAGGCGGACTAATACAATCCGGCCGCTATGTCGTCTCGTCATTGCGAGCCAACGGGTCGCGCGAACGCGCGCCCGATGACAGGCTCCGCGAAGCAATCCATAGAGCAACAACAAGAAAGAATGGATTGCTTCGTCGCTTCGCTCCCTTGCGCAAACGCTTCGCGTTTGTCGCAGGCAATGACGAGAAAATCCCTACCCCAAATGCTTCCTGAAAAACTCCGTCGCCCTGCCCCACGCCAGTTCCGCCGCTTCGCGGTCGTGCACCGATTGCCGCTGTTCGTTGACGAAGGCGTGCTCGGCGTCATAGCGGAACAGTTCGAGCGACTTGCCGGCTGACTTCATGCCGTTCTCGAAGGCGTCGACCAGTTGCGGCGTGCACCAATCATCCTTGTTGGCGAAATGGGCCTGCAACGGAATCTTGATGTCGGCTGGCTTGGCGGCGGCTTCCGGCGGGATGCCGTAGAACACCACGCCCGCGGTCAGTTCCGGAATTTTGGCGGCGCCGATGATGGTGACCGCGCCACCGAGGCAGAAGCCGGTCAGGCCGACCTTGGCGCCGTTCTTGGCAAGATACTGCGTAGCGCCGCGCACGGTCTGCGTGGTGGCGTCCATGAAATCCAGCGAGTTCATCTCTTTGCCGGCGGCGTCAGTGTCGTGATACGGCACCACCTTGCCGGCATAGAGATCGGGCGCCAGCGCATCGAAGCCGGCCACCGCAAAGCGGTCGCACAGCCCCTTGATCTGCTCCTGGAGTCCCCACCATTCCTGGATCACGACCACGCCCGGCGCATTGCCGCGCGCCGCGTTGGCGAGATAGCCGTTGGCGTCCCTGCCGTCCGGACGCTTGAACGAAATGCTGGTGCCCATGGGTTCCTCCTGATTTTCTCACGACGCGTCGTCGGCTATTTTAGTCCGCAGCAGGGTCATGAGGCAATTAAACTTCGTCATTCCGGGATGGTGCGTTAGCACCAGACCGCAGATGTGCAATTGCACATCGGGGGATCTCGAGATTCCGGGTTCGATGCTGCGCATCGCCCCGGAATGACAGAGCCAACAAAAAAGCCCCCGCAGGGGCTTTTTCAATTCACATGATCGCGAAGCGCTCAGTGCGCGTCGGCCCAGACCTTCTTTTTGGTCCAGAACATCAGGACGGCGAAGATGATCAGGAACACGAACACCTGCAGACCCAGCCGCTTGCGGGCTTCCATATGCGGCTCCGCCGCCCACATCAGGAACGTGGTGACGTCATGGGCGTATTGCGGCAGCGTCGCCGGGGCACCGTCGTCGAACGTGACCTGACCGTCGGCCAGCGGCTTCGGCATCTTGATGGCGTGGCCGGGGAAGTACTTGTTGTAATAAGTGCCCTCGGGCAGGGTCACGTCCGCCGGCTTCTTTTCAAAACCCTGCAGGATCGCGCTGACGTAGTTCGGCCCCTGCTCCTGGAATTGGGTGAAGAAGTCGAAGATGAACTGCGGGAAACCGCGCTCATACGAACGAGCCTTGGTGATCAGCGACAGATCCGGCGGCAGACCGCCGCCATTGGCGGCGCGGGCGGCCTGATCATTCGCGAAGGGTGACGGGAAGTAGTCGGCGGCGCGACCGGGCCGGTCGAACATATCGCCGGCATCGTTCGGGCCGTCCTTGATCTTGTATTCGGACGCCAGTGCCGCAACCTGGGCGACCGAGTAGCCCGGACCATCCGCATCGGCGAGATTGCGGAACGCGATGTATGACAGTCCGTGGCAGCTCGAGCAGACTTCCTTGTAGATCTTCAAGCCGCGCTGCAGCGAGCCGCGATCGTACTTGCCGAGCGGGCCGGCAAACGACCACTTCTGCGAGGGCGGTACGGCCAACTCTTCGGCCCGCGCGTTCTGCACGCTGCCGGCGAATAGCGCGCCGGCCACCGCGAACATGATCGCGACTGACGCAACCGCCTTGCCGGACTTCGACAGTACGTCATCGGCGATCGAATTGGGCAGCGGCCGCGGCTTTTCGATCCGGCTCAGAAGCGGCAGCAGGATCAGGAAATAGCCGAAGTAGCAGAAGGTCAGGATACGGCCGGCGATCACATAGATGCCTTCCGGCGGCTGCGCACCGAGATAACCCAGCAGAATGCAGACCACGACGAAGATCCAGAAGAACTGCTTGGCCAGCGGGCGATATTTGGACGAGCGCGTCCTGGCGCTGTCGAGCCAGGGCAGGAACGCCAGCACGATGATCGCCGAGAACATCGCGATCACGCCGAACAGCTTGTTCGGGATCGAACGCAGGATCGCGTAGAACGGCAGGTAGTACCATTCGGGCACGATGTGCGCCGGGGTCACGCCGGGGTTGGCCGGGATGTAGTTGTCGGCGTCGCCGAGATAGTTCGGCATGTAGAAGATGAACCAGGCGAAGAACAGCAGGAAGCAGGACACGCCGAATGCATCCTTGATGGTCGCGTAGGGTGTGAACGGCACGGTGTCTTTTTCGGTCTTCGGCTCGACGCCGGCCGGGTTGTTCTGGCCCGCGACATGCAGCGCCCAGATGTGCAGCACGACCACGCCGGCGATCACGAACGGCAGCAGGTAATGCAGCGAGAAAAAGCGGTTCAAGGTCGGATTACCGACCGAATAGCCACCCCACAGCAGGGTCACGATGCTGTCGCCGACATAGGGAACGGCCGAGAACAGATTGGTGATGACGGTGGCGCCCCAGAAGCTCATCTGGCCCCACGGCAGCACGTAGCCCATGAAGCCCGTCGCCATCATCAGGAGGTAGATGATGACACCGAGAATCCAGAGGATTTCCCGGGGCTCCTTGTATGACCCGTAATACAGGCCGCGGAACATGTGGACGTAAACGGCGAAGAAGAACATCGAGGCGCCGGCGGCGTGCATGTTGCGCAGCAGCCAGCCGTAGTTCACATCGCGCACGATGCTTTCGACCGACTTGAACGCTAGGTCGGCGTTCGGCGTGTAGTGCATCGCCAGGATGATGCCGGTCAGGATCTGCACCCCGAGCATCATCGAAAGGATGGCGCCGAAGGTCCACCAGTAATTGAGGTTACGCGGCGTCGGGTAGGCCACGAAGGAAGAATGGACTAGCCCGATAATCGGGAGACGCCGTTCGATCCACTTCAAGGCGGGATGGTTGGGCTGGTATTCGGATGGTCCGCTCATGATGCGATCCTGGGGAAGTAAGACGGAGCGACGGGTTTACAGTCTCGGACGAGGCATCCGAGGCTCAGCCAATCTGGATTTTGCTGTCGGAAACAAATTGATAGGGGGGAACGTAAAGGTTCAGAGGCGCAGGTCCCTGGCGGATACGACCGGAGGAGTCGTACTGAGAACCATGGCAGGGGCAGAAGAAGCCGTCGTAATTGCCCTCATGGGCGATCGGGATGCAACCGAGATGGGTGCAGATGCCGATCACGACCAGCCACTGGTCATGGCCCTCCTTGACCCGGGATTGATCGGTCGCCGGATCGGGCAGGCTCGCGACCGGCACCGCACGGGCCTCGTCGATCTGCTTCTTGGTCCGGTGGCTGATGTATATCGGCTTGCCCCGCCAGAACACCTTGATGTCCTGTCCCTCGGCGATCGGCGTCAGATCGACCTCGATCGGCGCGCCGGCCGCGATGGTCGAGGCGTCCGGATTCATCTGGGAGATGAACGGCCACGCGGTAAATACCGTACCGACGGCGGCGGCAGCTCCGGTTGCAACAAAAAGGAAATCACGGCGTGTGGTATCCGCCGAAGACGCTGTCGTCACGATCCCAAACCCTTTCTCGGCTGCAGCCGGTGGAACCGCCCCAGGCAACGCATGAACGAAGCAAGGGTGGCTGCCGGCGCCCGCGACCCCCGCGGCGGCAGAAAGACCACTTCTCCCGGCCAATCGGGCGGAACAAGCAGTCCAGAATCGTTCTATTGGCACCCTTGCCGGACGAGCGCAAGCCCGCTATCGGCTGGCTCGCGTGCAATGCACTAATTCCGCGCATAGCGATGATTTATTCGGACATTTCACGAGACACCCAAACGGCCGTCACATCATGCAGATCGCGCTTTTCCAGCCCGACATTCCCCAGAACACCGGGACGATTCTGCGGCTCTGCGCCTGCCTGGACGTGTCAGCCCACATCATTGAACCCGCGGGTTTTCCGGTATCCGACCGGCATTTCCGCCGCTCCGGCATGGATTACCTCGACCAGGTGACCCTGATGCGCCATGATTCATGGGCCAAATTCCAGCAATGGCGTCACGACCAAAGCTACCGGCTGCTTCTTTTCACGACCAAGGGGGCCGTCTCCTATCTTGATTACCGCTACGGCGCCGATGACATTTTGCTGTTCGGGCGCGAATCCGCCGGGGTTCCAGACGACGTCGCCGCCGCCGCCGACGCGCGGCTGGTGATTCCGATCAAGCCCGGCCTGCGCTCGCTGAATATCGCGATGGCGACCGCGATGGCCTTGGGCGAGGCGTTGCGGCAAACCAGTCCGGGCAACGGCCCGCAGAGTTAGGCATTGGAAGTTAGGTATTCGGGAAGTCAGGCACTGGGACATGAATATTTCCATGATCGACGATCGCAAGGCACGGGCCCGGACCTGGTTCGAGGCGCTGCGTGACCAGCTTTGCCGGGCCTTCGAGCGGCTGGAAGACGACGCGCCGGCCGCGCTGTACCCCGGCGAGGCCGGGCGCTTTGTGCGCACGGCTTGGGACCGTACCGACCATGCCGGCGAGGGTGGCGGCGGCGGTGTGATGAGCCTGATGCACGGACGGTTGTTCGAGAAGATCGGTGTGCACTGTTCGACGGTGCATGGTGAGTTCGCCCCCGAATTCCGTGCCCAGATCGCCGGCGCGGCTGACGATCCCAGGTTCTGGGCGTCCGGCATTTCGATCATTGGCCATCCGCGCAATCCGCATGTCCCGGCCGTGCATATGAACACGCGCTTTGTGGTGACGACCAAGGCCTGGTTCGGCGGCGGCGCGGACCTCACCCCCGTGCTGGACCGGCGGCGGACCCAGAAGGATACCGATACGATCGCGTTTCATGCGGCGATGAAGGCCGCCTGCGACGGCCATAACGGCGTCGCGGACTACGCCAAGTACAAGGCCTGGTGCGACGAATATTTCTATCTGCCGCATCGGAAAGAACCGCGTGGCATCGGCGGCATTTTCTACGACCATCATGATTCCGGCGACTGGAATGCCGATTTCGGCTTTACCCAAGAAGTCGGCCGCGCCTTTGCGAACATCTATCCCGAACTGGTGCGCCGCAATTTCAACTCGCCATGGAACGCGACCGAGCGCGAAGAGCAATTGATCCGCCGCGGCCGTTATGTCGAGTTCAACCTGCTCTACGATCGCGGCACCACGTTCGGCCTCAAGACCGGCGGCAATGTCGATTCGATCCTGTCGTCGATGCCGCCGGAAGTGAAGTGGCCGTAACGCCTGCGCGCTACCGGCGCTGAACGAGTTCCATCACCACCGCTCTTTCACCGCTTTTGTGTCGGCGACACAAAGCGGACGCGTGGCCGTGATCGACCTGTCATGACATCGCGCTAGGTTGAGGCTCGCGTCGATCAACCGAGGAAGAGATCATGGATTTGAAACCAGGCGATGTTGTCATTCTAAAGTCCGGCGGTCATCCGATGACGGTGGCGGAAGTGCACGACGAAAACGTTGCGTGCCTGTGGATGGGCGGAGAAGGCGATCTGTTTCGCGAAACGCTTCCTTTGGCCGCACTGGAATCCGCCGAAATCGACGAGTCGGATGACGAAGAAGAGGACGAGGCGGAAGATCAGGACGACGAGGACGAAGATAACGATGACGACGAAAAAGCCTCGCGCAAGAAGCGCAAAGCGGCCTGAGCAGTTGTCTGCGTGGCGTAGCGTAATATTTTAAAAAACCATTCTGTCTGAAGCACCCTGCGATGCCGCCCTTCCCCCCCGTTCGGCGGCATCGCTTTTTTTACAGCCGGTGATCCCTGCTGAAGCGCGCCACGGTTTGCTCGGCGATGGCCTCAAGTGCTGTCGCATCGAGCGGGAAATTCGCCGCGAGCCAGGCGTCTTCGGCCAGCGCGAGCACATGCCCGAGCGCCGGGCCTTCGGCAATGCCGCGGGCGATGAAGTCGGCCGCTTTCAACGGAAATTTCGGCGCGCGCCAGCGCTCCGGCAAAGTGGCGAGCGCGCGCCAGGATTCTGTGTCGGCCTCCGCGCCGGCCCGCGCCCAGGCCAGCATCAGCCGGTCGCGATAGCGTTCCTCGCCCAACCGATAGAGCCGCCGCCGCGCCCTCGCCTCGTCCATGCCGGCAAGCCGCCACCAGCGATGCCCCATCGAATCGAGCGTTCTGGTTTCGGCGTTGGTCAAGCGCAGGCGGGTCCCGAGCCGTCGCGCGTCTTCGGTGACAGCGACCGCCAGCGCGCCGAGGCGGCGAATGGGGTTCGGCGCCAATCCAAGCTGGCGCTCGACCGAGACCATGGCCGCAAACGGCCCGGTATAGGCGACGCCGCCAAAGATCGGCAGCAACAGCCCGCCATCGGACATCGCCGTGATCGCGCCGGCGGCGCCTCCGGCGACCATCAACTTGAGCATTTCCATCCGCATGCGCTCGGCCGAGAGCGTCGCAAGCCCGGCGCGGCCGCCGATGCAGGCGAGATAGCCCGCCCGATCGGGTTCGCCGGCGCCATGGGCGGCGTGAATGCGAAAGAATCGGAGGATGCGCAGATAATCCTCGGCGATTCTTAAATTCGGATCCCCGATGAAGCGCACGCGACGGGCCACGATATCGTCGAGCCCGCCGACGTAATCGTACACCGCGCCAACCGCGTCCGAGGACAGGCCGTTGATGGTGAAATCGCGCCGCTGCGCATCGCGCGCCCAGTCGCGGCCGAACGCGACCTTGGCCTTGCGGCCGAAGGTCTCGGTATCTTCGCGTAATGTCGTGACTTCAAACGGCTGACCGTCGACAACCAGCGTGACGGTGCCGTGGTCGATACCGGTCGGCACGCTCTTGACGCCGGCCGCCTTGGCGCGGCGGATCACTTCGGTCGGCACCGCGGTAGTCGCGATATCGATATCATCGATCGGAATCTTCAGCAATTGATTGCGCACCGCGCCGCCGACCACGCGCGCTTCCTCGCCATTGCCATTGAGCAATTCGAGCACGCGGGCTGATGGACCGGGTGTGAGCCACGGCGCGTCATCCAGCACGCGCGCGCTGCTCATTTCTCAACTCCGGGAACCAGCCTGCCATTCTCGATATGGGCGGGAATGTAGGTCGAGTTGGGGGCGCCACCGGAAAACTGCGCCAGCAGGACGAAACCGATCACCACCAGAAGCAGCGAACCAATCACCAGCCTGCCGACGATACGCATCGGCCACGACGACGGCAGCAGCAATCCGGAACGGGTGGCCAGCAAAAACAGCGCATAGACCGCGAACGGGATCAGGAAAATTCCGACTTCGGTCAGAGCCGGACGGATCATGGGAGGTAAATCCGCTCATACAGCACGCGCAGAATTCCGGCCGTGGCCCCCCAGATGTAACGCTCTTCATACGGCATCGCGTAGTACAAGCGTTCGATGCCGCGGAATTCCTTGCTGTGAATCTGATGGTTCGCCGGGTTCATCAGGAACGCCAGCGGAACCTCGAATACATCATCCACTTCGGCCGCGCTGACGCGCAGCGCAAAGCCCGGCCGCACCCGGGCGACCGTCGGCAAGATACGAAATCCGAACGCGGTTCCGTAGAGATCGAGATAGCCGACCGGATCGATGAATTCCCGCTCCAGGCCGACCTCTTCATTGGCTTCGCGCAACGCCGCATCGAGCGGCGAAGCGTCGGCCGGATCGATCTTGCCGCCGGGAAAGGATATCTGGCCGGCATGATCGTTGAGATGCGCGGAGCGCTGGGTCAGGAGCACGGTCGGCTCCGGACGGTCGACCACCGCGATCAGTACCGCGGCCGGGCGGATCGGCTGTTCGCGCGCGACGATCTCCAGCATGCGATCATTGCCCTGGTCCCCGCTCAACGGGATGATACTGGCATCGGTCAGGCCGGCCGGCACGTCGAAGCTCAGCCGTGAGCGGGCCCGATCGAAAAATTCCAACGAACTGATCGCAGCCGGCACCGGCTTTCGCATCGGCTCGTTCCGCATCGGCTCGTTCAAAGGGCGCCCCTCACCTGCTCCGCATCGGCCATCGCAAAGAATTCACCGGCCGATGCGATTCCAAACATCGTGCGACCATCGACCACTCGCTCCTCGCCCATGTCAACCAGATCGTAATAGAGCGCCCGTGTAACCTTGGCCCATAAGTCAGCGCGGACGTGCAGATAGGGCGTGAGACCGCCATCGGCCGCGGCCTCGAAACGCAACCGGTGCGCGCTATCGCAGGCGACCCAATCGTCCACATTGGTCCGGAAACTCAGCCGCCGGTCGCTGCCCTCGCCGTCCTTCTGCATTTCCACCGCGAGGAACGGCGCATCGTCGACGCGGATGCCGACCTTCTCCACCGGTGTCACGAGAAAGTGCTTGCCGTCCTCGCGCTTGAGAATGGTGGAAAACAGCCGGACCAGCGCCGGCCGTCCGATCGGCGTCCCCAGGTAGAACCACGTCCCGTCGGTCGCGATCCGCATATCGAGATCACCGCAGAACGGTGGATTCCACAAATGCACGGGAGGCATTCCCTTTTGCGCGCCCTTTTGCGTGCCCTTTTGCGTGGAACCCGCATCGCCAGCGTCCTTCGCGGCTTGTTGGGCGGCCGCGGCTATTCCATCAAGGTTTTGCAAGGTTTTGTTGCCTTCGCGGCCTTGATCGCTGATCCGCCCTTGCTTCGCCATGGTTTGCCCTGAGTCTACACGCTCTTGGTTTGGCACGATTGGTGCACGTCTTTTCGGGAGAAGTAATCCGCTGTGCGACACGGTCGAGGCCCTTGCGAGACCTCCTCATCAAGTCGCCACATCGTGATGCCGTTAATAGCCTGAAACGCCGATAATGTGGGGATAGTTTAATTCAACGAATACATGGCCTTCGCATAAGTTTAGCATGGGGTTCATGGCATGACGACGCAATCGTGACATTTCCGGCGGGAGTGCGACCAAGGAGAACGACGAAATGGCGGGCGCAGATATGATTGGCGCAAACAGTGTCGAAAAACTCGAAGACGTGATCGTCCGCTCGGCCGAGCAGGTCGCCGGTCAAATCCGCGCTGCGAAAGAAGCGATCTCCACCGTCATCTTCGGCCAGGAAAAGGTGGTTGAAAACACGCTGGTGACGATTTTGTCGGGCGGCCACGCGCTCCTGATCGGCGTACCGGGTCTGGCCAAGACCAAGCTGGTCGAGACGCTGGGCATCACGCTCGGGCTCGACGCCAAGCGCGTCCAGTTCACGCCGGACCTGATGCCGTCGGATATTCTGGGCGCCGAAGTGCTGGACGAGAGCGTTGCCGGCAAGCGCTCGTTCCGTTTCATCTCGGGGCCGGTGTTCGCACAACTCCTGATGGCCGACGAAATCAACCGGGCCAGCCCGCGCACCCAGTCTGCGCTGCTGCAGGCGATGCAGGAACAGCACATCACGGTGGCCGGCGCGCGCCACGATCTGCCGAAACCGTTTCACGTGCTGGCGACGCAAAATCCGCTGGAGCAGGAAGGCACCTATCCATTGCCGGAAGCGCAACTCGATCGCTTTTTGATGGAGATCGACGTCGACTATCCCGACCGCGATGCCGAGCGGCGTATCCTGTTCGAGACCACCGGCGCGGACGAGACCCTGGCCAAGGCGGCGATGAACGCCGAGATTCTGATTACGGCGCAGCGGCTGGTGCGGCGGCTGCCGGTCGGCGACAGCGTCGTGGAGGCGATCCTCTCATTGGTGCGCTCCGCGCGTCCCGGCCCGGAAGGCGGCGAAGCCGGCAAGCTGATCGCCTGGGGCCCGGGTCCGCGCGCCAGCCAGTCGCTGATGCTCGCGGTTCGCGCCCGTGCCTTGCTCGACGGCCGCCTCGCGCCCTCGATCGACGACGTGCTTGATCTGGCCGAGCCCGTTCTCAAGCACCGCATGGCGCTGACCTTCTCGGCCCGCGCCGAAGGCCGCACCATTTCCGACGTGATCCGGCAATTGAAGACGCGGATTGGTTGATGGCCGCAGAGACCAAGCACGCGGCCGGGGAAATCACAGCGATACGACGTGCCGATGGCGAAAGCCGTACGCTCGCCGCCTCGTTGCCGCGTCTGGTGCTTGAAGCCCGCCGCATCGCGGCCAATGTGATCCACGGCCTGCATGGACGGCGGCGCGCCGGCGCCGGCGAAAGTTTCTGGCAGTATCGCCGTTTCGTTTCCGGCGAGCCGTCGCAAAGCGTCGACTGGCGCCGCTCGGCGCGCGACGATCATCTTTATGTCCGCGAGCAGGAATGGGAGGCCGCGCACACGGTGTGGCTTTGGCCGGACCGGTCGCCTTCGATGGCCTTCGCCTCGAAACAGGCGCGCGACAGCAAGCTCGAACGCACCTTGATCGTGACATTCGCGCTGGCCGAACTGCTGGTCGCGGGCGGCGAGCGCGTCGGCATTCCCGGCCTGATCAACCCAACCGCCAGCCGCAGCGTCATCGACAAGATGGCGCAAGCGATGCTGCATGACGACGCTGCGCGCCTCAGCCTGCCGCCATCCTTTGTGCCCTCGGCGCTGGCCGAAATCGTCGTGCTGTCGGATTTCTGGTCGCCGATATCTGACATCAAAACCATGCTGGCCGGATTGTCCGCATCCGGCGCGCACGGCACGCTGATCCAGGTGGTCGATCCTGCGGAAGAAACCTTTCCTTATTCGGGCCGTGTCGAATTTGTCGAACCGGAAGGCGGCGGCATCATCACCGCGGGCCGCGCCGAGCGCTGGGCCGACGATTACGTCGCGCGCGTGGCGCAGCACCGTGACGAGATTCGAGGCGAGACCAACAAGCTCGACTGGCTGTTCTCGACCCATACCACCAGCCGCTCGGCCGCCGAACTGCTGCTGTTCCTGCATTCGGGCATGATGGTCAGCAAGGGCAGCGCGCGCACCTCGACCGTCAAAGCGGGGCGCAGCGCATGATCGCCGGACTGCCGCTTTCGTTTGCCGAACCGTTCCTGTTGCTGGGCCTGCTCAGCCTGCCGGTGCTGTGGTGGCTGTTGCGGGTGATGCCGCCGCGGCCACGCCGCATCGAGTTTCCACCAACGCGGCTGTTGTTCGATATCGCACCGAAAGAAGAGACGCCGTCGCGCACACCCTGGTGGCTGACCGCGTTACGCCTGCTCGCCGCCGCACTGGTGATTATCGCGGCCGCGGGGCCGATCTGGAATCCGCCCACCGGACTGGCCGGCTCCAGCGTCCCGCTGGTGATCCTGCTCGACGATGGCTGGAGCGCGGCCAGCAGCTGGGACGCACGGGTAAAAGCCGCCGACGAATTGATCGCCAATGCCGACAACAACCGGCGCGGCGTCGCGCTGGTGCCGCTGTCCGAGCCCGCGCGCGACATCACGATCATGCCGGGCGGCACCGCGCGGGTGGCGTTGCGCCAGATCGTGCCGAAACCTTATTCGATCGATCGGGTAGATACGCTTGCCGCGCTCGAGCGGTTTCTTAAAACCACCGGCGACTGCGAGATCGCGTGGCTATCGGACGGCGTCGATACCGGCCGGGGACCGGAGTTTACCCAAGCCTTGGGCAAGACCATCGGCGACCGGACCCTGACGATTTTCGAAGGCGGCAATCCCTCCGCGCTCGCGCTGGTCGCGGCCGAAAATGCCGCGGCGAAGATGACTGTAAAAGTGCTGCGCACCGACGGCGGCATTACCGCAGGCACCGTGCGCGCGCTCGACCAGAAGGGATCGCCGATCGGCGAAGCCCATTACACATTTGCGCCGCAGGACCGCGAGACCGAAGCCTCGTTCGACCTGCCGGTCGAATTGCGCAACGACATCGCGCGGCTTGAAATCGCCGGCGAGCGCTCCGCAGGCGCGGTGCAACTGCTCGACAAGAGATGGCGCCGGCGCGCGATCGGCGTGGTCAGCGGATCGAGCACCGATACCGCGCAGCCGTTGCTGGCTTCGACATTCTATCTGACCCGTGCGCTCGGGCCGTTCGCCGACGTGCGGCTCGGAGATCGCGGCGCGCCACAACAGGCGATCACGCAATTCCTCGACCAGAAACTGCCGATGATCGTGCTGGCGGATGTCGGCACGCTGTCGCCGGAAATTCGCGAACGCATCTCGGCCTGGATCGAACAAGGCGGCGTGCTGGTGCGCTTCGCCGGCCCGCGGTTGGCGCAGGCCGATGATGATCTGGTGCCCGTCAAACTGCGCCGCGGCGGCCGCAGCCTCGGCGGCAGCCTCACCTGGGAAAAGCCGCAGCATCTGGCGTCGTTCGCGTCAGACGGACCGTTTGCCGGTCTGGCGGTGCCCAAGGACATCACCATCAACCGGCAGGTGCTGGCCGAACCCGATGCGGTGCTGGCGACAAAAAGCTGGGCTTCGCTCGAGGACGGCACGCCGCTGGTCACCGGCGAGCGCCGCGGCAAGGGTCTCGTGAGCCTGTTTCATGTCAGCGCGGATATGCGCTGGTCCGATCTGCCGCTGTCCGGCACCTTTGTCGAAATGCTGCGGCGGATCGTCGATACCTCAGGCTATACGGCGAACCCCGGCGCCGGTGTCGCGGGCGAGACCGGGACCGAGACAGTAGCGCCGCTACGTACGCTGGATGGTTTCGGCGCGTTCGGGCCGCCGCCCTCGACCGCAAAGCCGCTGTCCGCCGATTTCCGGGATCGCGCGACTTCCGATCATCCGCCGGGATTGTATGGGCCGGCCGACGGTCCGCTCGCGGTAAATACGCTCGCCGCTGCGGATCGCATCGCGCCGCTCGACACGTCGAGCCTGCGCGCGCGCCGCGCCAGCTACACCAATTCCGAGCCACGGGATTTGCGCGGGATCCTGCTGTCGTCGGCGCTGGCGCTGTTCCTGATCGATGCTGTCATTGTCGCAATGCTCGGCGCCGGTATCGCTGCCCTCCTGAGACGACGCGCGGCGCCCGCGGCGTTGGCGCTCGCTTTTATTCTATTGCCCCTGCTGGCAGTACCCTCGCCGGTCCGCGCCGATGGCGCTACCGATGAGTTCGCCCTCAAGGCGACGTCGCAGACCCGGCTGGCTTATGTCGTGACCGGGAACGCCGACGTCGATTCCATCGTCAAGGCAGGGATGTCCGGACTGACATTGTTTCTCGGGCAGCGCACCGCGTTAGAGGCCGGCGATCCCGTCGGCATCGATCCCGCGCGTGACGAACTGGCGTTCTTCCCGCTGATCTACTGGCCGATCGTGCCCGGCGCACCGAAGCCGCCGCAGGACGCGCTCAACCGCATCGACGCCTACATGAAACAGGGCGGCACCGTGCTGTTCGACACCCGCGACGCGATCGAGGCGACGCCGGGCGACGGCGCCTCGCAGACGCCGGGCATGCTGACCCTGCGCGGCATCCTGTCCTCGCTCGATGTTCCCGAGCTGGAGCCGGTGCCGCGCGAACACGTACTGACCAAGACGTTCTATCTGTTGCGCGACTTTCCCGGCCGGTTTGACTCCGGGCAAACCTGGGTCGAGACCCTGCCGCGCGAGGACGATGAGGAGGCCGCGTCGCATCCGGCGCGCGGCGGCGACGGCGTTTCGCCGATCATCATCACCTCAAACGATCTCGCCGGTGCCTGGGCGATGCGCCCGGACGGCCAGCCGATGCTGCCGCTGACGCCGGGCGAACCGCGGCAACGCGAATTCGCGTTCCGGGCCGGCGTCAACATCGTGATGTACACGCTGACCGGCAACTACAAGGCCGATCAGGTTCATGCGCCGGCGCTCATCGAGCGGCTGGGCCAGTAGGAGCGCGGCATGCAATACGGCATCGCGTTTACCCCGCTGGTTCCCACCCTGGTGCTTTGGCTTGCGCTCGCCGCCATCGTGGCGATTGCCGCGCTGCTGCTGCTGGGACGGGCCCGCGGCGCGGCGGTCCGCGTGGCCGCGCTGGCGCTCATTTTGCTGGCGCTGGCCAATCCATCCTTCACCCGCGAAGAGCGCGAACCGCTGTCGTCGGTGGCCGCGGTCGTGATCGACAAGAGCCCGAGCCAGAATTTCGGCAATCGCACTGGCGAGACCGCCAAAGCGCAGGAGGCGCTGGTCGATAGTCTCAAGAAGATCGCCGGACTGGAAGTGCGGGTCGTCGAAGCCGGTCAGGCCGACGGCGAAACCGACGGCACCAAATTGTTCGGCGCGCTGTCGTCGGCGCTCTCGGATGTTCCAGTCGATCGCGTCGCCGGCGCATTCCTGATTACCGACGGGCGGGTGCATGATATTCCCGCCAACGCGGCCGCACTCGGCTTCCAGGCCCCGGTGCATGCGCTGATCACCGGCCGCAAGGATGAACGCGATCGTCGCATCGCGATTTCGGCAGCACCTCGTTTCGGCATCGTCGGACAGGTCCAGACCATTACCTATCGGCTGGATGATCAGGGCGTCAGCGGCGAGCGCGCCAGGGTCGTCGTGCGCTGCGACGGCGAGGTGATCAACGAGCGCACGGTGCAAAGCGGCCAGACCGTCAATGTCGATATCGAGATCAAGCATGCCGGTCAGAACATTGTCGAGATCGAGGCCTCGCCGCTCGAGAATGAACTGACGCTGGTCAACAACCGCGCAGTGGTGGCGATCGACGGCGTGCGTGACAAACTGCGCGTGCTGCTGGTCTCGGGCGAGCCGCATTCCGGAGAGCGCACCTGGCGCAACCTGTTGAAATCCGACGCCAGCGTCGATCTCGTACACTTTACGATTTTGCGTCCGCCTGAGAAACAGGACGGCACGCCGATCAATGAATTGTCGCTGATCGCGTTTCCGACCCGCGAACTGTTCCAGCAGAAGATCAACGAATTCCAGCTGATCATCTTCGACCGCTACGCGCGCCAGGGCGTGCTGCCGATCGCCTATTTCGACAATATCGCGCGCTATGTGCGCGCCGGCGGCGCCGTACTGGTATCGGCCGGTCCCGACTACGCGTCGTCCACCAGCATCTGGCGCACTCCGCTGGATTCGGTGCTGCCGGCCGAGCCGGTCGGCGTCACCGAGAAACCGTTCTACGCGCATTTGAGCGATGCCGGCAAACGCCATCCGGTGACGCGCGGCCTCGAAGGCTCCGCCAGCGAGCCGCCGCACTGGAGCCGGTTCTTCCGCGCCGTTGAGACACGCAACGCCACCAGCGCGCCGGTTATGACAGGCGCCGACGGCAAGCCGCTGCTGCTGTTGTCGCGGTACGGCGAAGGCCGCGTCGCGCTGTTGCTGTCGGATCATATCTGGCTGTGGGCACGCGGCTACGAAGGCGGCGGCCCGCATCTCGATTTGCTGCGGCGGATGTCGCATTGGCTGATGAAGCAGCCTGATCTCGACGAAGAAGCATTGCGCCTGCAAGTACAAGGCAAGGATCTGGTGGTGCTGCGCCAGACCATGGCCGATAGCGTGACGCCGGTGACGGTGACCTCGCCATCGGGCGCCACGCGCGAATTGACGCTTAGCGCCAGCGAACCCGGAACATGGCGCACGACGATCCCCGCCAGCGAATTAGGGCTGTGGCAGGCCACCGACGGCACGCTGAAAGCGCTGATCAATGTCGGCCCGACCAATCCGAAGGAATTTTCGGAAGTCACCTCCACCACCGAGATGCTGAAACCGCTGTCACTGGCCACCGGCGGCGACGTGCGCCGCGTCGTGGACGGATCAAGCATCGACCTTCCGCGCATCGTGCCGGTGCATGCCTCCAGCGTGTTTCGCGGCGACGGCTGGATGGGCGTCAAGATGCGCGACGCCAGCGTCGTCAAAGGCGTCGGCGTGCTGCCGATCTTCGCCGGACTGATCGGATTGCTGCTGCTGCTCGGCGCATTCGCGGCCACTTGGCTGCGCGAGGGACGCTGATCACAATTCGGTCAATGCCGTTGCGTGAATCACACAAGCCCGGCGAATTGTCGCCACGCATGGCGGGACGACGGTTGACACAATCCGTCTGTTCTTGCGATGTTATATTGTAACGTCAGCGTTGCCGGGATCTCCCCGCGCGCTCACGCAAGGCGCCTGTCGGCATGAAGTGGTTTCGTTCGAACGTCCAACACGGCACACGGCTGGCGCTTTTTGCGCTGGCCGTTCAGTTCGTGCTGTCGTTCGGGCATTTCCACGCCATCGCCACACCCGTCGCGTCTGCGCTGCAATCCGCAACGACCCAGTTCGACGTTGCCTTCGCGAGCCGCCTGCCCGCGCCGGACGCCGTCAGCCAATCCACGCCGCAACGGCCGGCATCCGATCACGATTCCGACCGGCAGACCGATGATTTCTGCGCCATCTGCGCCGTGGTCGCGATGGCCAATGCGGCGTTGTCTGCCACGCCGCCGGCGCTGTTGCTGCCGCACGCCGTGGAATTCGTTTACCTGACCACCGAAGCCGGGTTCGTTCATCTGAGCCCGGTTCGCGTCGCGTTTCAGCCTCGCGCCCCTCCCGCCGCCTGATCTCGATCGATCGTTAGCTCCCAAGGGCTCGCTGCGCATTGCAGCAGGCCTTTCGGGAAAAATCGAAATCAGTCCGTCGCCTGCCGACGGCAGGCCTTCCGAATTCGCCGACGGCGAAACCGGTCGAGGCCTTATCGGGATTGGGACCAATGTCAGCCTTTACAAAACCTCTTCTGGTTGCTTCCAGCGCAGCCTCACTTCTGTTGGGCGGCCTCGGCAGCGCAGCGCACTCGCAAACGGCGGAGCCTTCGAGCAACGGCGCGACCAGGCTTCCCGACATCGTGGTCGATGCCCCCAAGCAAGCGGCCGCGAGGCCAAAGCCGAAACTGAAACCGAGGACGAATACGGTTACCGCCCGCAGCGGCGTCAACCCGCCGACCGGGGCGCCGAAACTGGTCTCGCCCGCCGAGCAACTGGCCGCGAAGGGCAACGTGTTCGATCAGGCGCGCGGCAATCTCTACACCACCGCTGGAACCACCTCCGCCACGATCAACCACGATACGATTCAGGATCTGCCGGGGGGCACCAACCAATCGGTGGAGCAAGTGCTGCTGCAGGCGCCCGGCGTCTCGCAGGATTCCGCGGCCAGCGGTTCGCTGCACATCCGCAACGATCACGCCAATCTCCAGTACCGGATCAACGGGGTGCCGCTGCCTGACGGCGTCACCGGCTTCGGCAGCATCTTCGACACCAGCTTTGTCGGCAGCATCTCACTGGTCACCGGCGCCCTGCCGGCCGAATTCGGACTACGCACCACGGGCCTCGTCGACATCACGACCCGCACCGATCTGTTCAACAACAGCGGCAGCGTTGGCGTCTATGGCGGCAGCCACGGCACCATCACGCCGACCATCGAGTATGGCGGCACGTTCGGCGGCAATTGTCCTGCAACTCCGGCGACCGCTTCGGGTTCTGCGAAGACGAACCCCGCCTCCAATAATTGCTTTGCCGGCGTGCAATATTACTTCACCGGCCGCTATCTGCAGAACACGGTGGGCATTGAAAACCCGACGCCCGCGTATGATGCGATTCACGATCTCACCCAGCAGGGACGCGGCTTCGCCTTTATGTCCGCATTCATCGATCCGGCCACACGGATCAGCCTGATCTCGGGAACCGCGATCAATAATTTCCAGATTCCCAATGTTCCGGGGCAATCGATCGGACAATCGGGAAACGTCACCAGTGCTTTTGGCGCGACCAGTTTCAACTCCGCGCTGCTCAATGAAAACCAGACCGAAACCACCCAGTTCAACGTGCTCTCGGTGCAAAGATCTGTCGATGGATTCGACAGTCAATTGTCCTATTTCTCCCGTTACAACAAATTGCAGTTTACGCCGGACCCGATCGGCGATCTTCTGATCAACGGCATCGCCTCGAATATCAGCCGCACCTCGCTGACCAACGGCATCCAGGGCGACGGCTCATATCAAATCAACTCGTCGCATACGGTCCGCGGCGGCTTCTCTGTCTCTAGCGAGCAGGCGTTCGTCGGCAATACGTCGCTGGTCGAGCCCTGCATGGTGTGCGACGGCTCCGACAACGGCAATCCTGTCGGAATCACCGACAATGTTTCGAAAACCGCGATGCTGATGGGAGTCTATGTTCAGGACGAGTGGAAAGTCACCAATCAATTCACGATCAACGCCGGCCTGCGCTTCGACCAGATGGAACAATTCATCAACGCCAACCAGTTCAGCCCACGGCTGAGCTTCACCTACAAGCCGTTCGAGAACACCACGTTCCATGCCGGCTACGCGCGCTACTTCACCCCGCCGGAACTGGTGGAGGCCGCGCCCGCCAATATCGCTTTGTTCAACAACACCACCGGCGCGGTGACGGGACAGAGCGATCCGGTATTGCCGGAACGCTCGCATTATTTCGATGCCGGATTCGATCAGAAGTTCAAATTCGGCTGCGCCTCGGACGGTAAAACCTGCTCCAATCTCGATCTCGGCGTCGATGCCTATTACAAGATCGCGACCGATCTGATCGACAACGGCCTGTTCGGCCAGGCGCTGGTGCTGAGCGCGTTCAACTATGCCAAGGGATATAATGAAGGCATCGAATTCCACGGCAAGTACACCAGCGGCAACTTCCAGGCCTATGGCAACGTCGCCGTCGCGCAGCAACGCGCGACCGATCCGGTGTCGAACCAGTATCTGTTCGACAGCACCACGCCGCTTGCGACGCTGGGCGGCCTGACCGAGCTTGGCTACGTTCAGTCGCACTTTGTCTACACCGATCACAACCAGTTTATTACGGCCTCGGCAGGCGCGATCTATCAATTCTGCGGCCGGATGGCCACCGCGGCGGAAGCATTCGGCGACAACGGGCTGTCGCCGTGCGGCATCAAGCTGAGCGCCGACATGATCTACGGCAGTGGCCTGCGCGACGGCGATGCCAATATCGGCACGGTGCCGGCCTATACCCAGTTCAATGTCGGCATCAAGCGCGAATTCCTGCTGCCGAATGATCCGAAGCCGGTGACCATCCGTTTCGATGTCGTCAACCTGTTCGACTCTGTCTACGAGATCAGGGACGGATCTGGCATCGGCGTGTTCGCCCCGCAATTCGGCCCGCGGCGTGGTTTCTTCCTCGGCCTCTCGAAGAAGATATGAGGATGCATCTCTCCCCTCCCCCCGCGCGCGAAGCGCGTGGCGGGGAGGGGTCGGGGGTGGGGGGTGGTTGAGCAAACTCGCCGGCAACAGCAGAGCGAGTTGATAGACCCCCACCCCTCCCCGCCGCTTCGCGGAGGGAGGGAGTGAGCAGAGCGGGCATGAACAATGATGTGGAGGCCTTGATGCCCCGATGGCTTCGTCTACTACCTCTCCTCGCCGCGCTCGCTTGCGCAAATCCGGCGAGCGCGCATCCGCATGTCTGGGTCACCGCATCAAGCGAATTGATATTCTCTGCCGATGGCTCGGTGACCGGCGTGCGTCATGCCTGGACCTTCGACGACATGTTTTCGACCTATGCGCTGCAGGGCATCGCGACCAAAAGGAAAGGCGTTTACACCCGCGAGGAACTGGCGCCGCTGGCGCACACCAACGTGGAGTCGCTGAAGGAATTCGCTTTCTTCACCTTTGCCAAAGTGGACAACAAAAAGCAGAAATTTGCCGATCCGATCGACTATTATCTCGAATACAGGGATGCCACGCTGGTGCTGCACTTCACGCTTCCGCTGAAAACGCCGATCAAGATCAGGCAACTCGCGCTCGAAATCTACGACCCGAGCTATTTCGTCGATTTCTCGCTGCAGAAAAAGGATCCAATCCGGCTGGTCGACGCGCCTGCCACCTGCACCCTCGCCGTCCAGCGGCCGAGCGACGGTTCGGCCGCCGCCCTGAAGCTCAACGAAGACACTTTTCTTAATGGCGAGAACGCCAATTATGGTGCGATGTTCGCCAACAAGATTTCCGTGAATTGTCCTTGAGGAATACGCGCATGACAACGAACCGCAAGATGGCGTGGATTTGTCTTGGTATCGCAGCCTTGGGGCTTACCGCCGATGGTGCGCTGCATGACGTGCTGGCGCAAAATCCGTTCGGCGGTTCGCGCGCGGCTCCCGATGCGCAAATCGGCGGCATCGTCGGCTGGCTGCTGACAAAACAATCCGAATTTTATCGCGAGATGTCAGCGACCATTCGCGCCGCCAAGGCCGACGGCAGCGCGGTCTGGACCTTGCTCGGGATTTCGTTCGCCTACGGGATATTCCATGCCGCAGGTCCCGGCCACGGCAAGACCGTGATCTCGTCCTACCTTGTGGCCAACGAAGAGACGGCGCGGCGCGGCATCGCGCTGTCGTTCGTGTCGGCGTTGATGCAGTCATTGGTCGCGGTGCTGATCGTCGGCATCGGCGCCTGGCTGCTCAATGTGACCGCGAGCACCATGTGCGGCGCCGAACGCGTGATCGAGATCGCGAGCTACGCGCTGATCGCGGCCTTCGGCTTGCGGCTGGTCTGGATCAAGGGCCGCGGTTTTATCGGGGCCTTGCAAACAGCATACGGCCGATCCGGGCCGCAACCCGCGCTGGTGCTGGCGCACGCCGCCGCGCTTGAACACGATCATGACCATCATGGCCACGACGATCACGACCACGGCGTTTCAGGACATCATCACCACCACGATCATGCTCATGACCACGATCATGAGCACGTCCACGATGAACATTGCGGACATTCCCATGGTCCCGAGCCCGCGCAACTGGCCGGTCCCGGCGGCTGGCAACGCGGCCTGAGCGCGGTATTCACCGTTGGCATCCGGCCTTGCTCGGGCGCCATTCTGGTTCTGGTATTCGCGCTGGCGCAGGGACTGTTCTGGGCCGGCATCGCGGCCACCTTTGTGATGGGGCTCGGCACCGCGATCACCGTGGCCGCCATTGCGGTTATCGCCGTCTCCGCCAAGGGGCTGGCACAGCGGATGACCGCAGGCCGCGACGGCAGCGGCGCGCTCGTGATGCGCGGGATCGAATTCGGCGCCGCCGGCCTGGTGCTGCTGTTCGGCGCGGGATTGCTGTTGGGCTACATCGCCGCCGAGCGCGTGACCTGTTTTTAGAAGCGAATCTCAGGCCTGACTTCGCGTCAGGCTCCAGTCCGGGCGGATCGCGCCTGAAACATCCGCGAATGCGCCATCGACCAGTTCCGCGACCAGCAGACGGCTATAGTCCACCGGACCCGGCATGGTCGCACGGCCCTTCGGGATCGGCTTGAAGCCAACCCGGCTGTAATAGGCCTCGTCGCCGACCAGCACCACCAGACGATGTCCTTTGGCCTTGGCGTCCTTTAACGCGCGATCCAGCAGCACGCGGCCGATGCCACGGCTGCGGAACGGCGGCTCCACCGTCAGCGGCCCCAGCAGCAACGCCTTGGTATCGCCGATGCAGATCGGCAATTGGCGCACCGATCCCACCAACAGCGTGCCTATCCGTGCGGTAAACGACAGATCGGGCAGATGGTCGACATGCTCGCGCAGCCGATAGGCGCTGAGCACGAAGCGGCCGGGCCCGAAGGTGCGTTCATGCAGCCGTTCGATCGCCTGGGCATCGTTGGCGGTTTCCGCCGATATGGAAAGAGATAGGTCGCTCATGTAGCGCGGAATAGCATCTGGCGGAGGCGCGGTCCATCGCTCCGGCGTTGCCGGATTCCGGGCCGCATCAGTTCCTGTTGAGGGGGGCTTGAGACAGATAGGCCAACAGCTTGATCTCGCGGCGACCGCGCGTCACCGTATCGAGCACCAGCCCCGACGATACCGAGAGCACCGCCAGGATCATCAGGCCCATCGACAGAACCGCCGTGGGCAGGCGGGGCACCAGCCCCTGCTCGAGATAGGTGACGAGGACGGGGATCGCGAGAACAATCGAGATCACGCTCAGGACAATTCCGATGCCGGTAAAAAACCGCAGGGGCTTTTCCGAGCGGTAGAGTTTCAGGATGGTACCGAGTATCCGAAAACCGTCGCGCCAGGTGTTGAGCTTGCTGACCGATCCCTCCGGCCGGGCGTAATAGGGCGTCTCGATTTCGGCGACCGGCAACGCCAGTTCGAGCGCATGCACGCTCAATTCGGTTTCGATCTCGAAGCCGTCCGACAGCACGGGGAAGGATTTGACGAAGCGCCGCGAGAACACGCGGTAGCCGGACAGGATGTCCTTGAAGGCCTGGCCGAATACCGCCGAGAGAAAACCGGTCAGCATCCGGTTGCCGGTGCGATGGCCCGGCCGATAGGCGGCTTCAGCCTGATCGATGCGATGACCCACCACCATGTCGAGATGGTCCGACAACAGCGTTTCGATCATGCGCGGCGCACTGGCCGCGTCGTAGGTCGCGTCGCCGTCGACCAGCACATAGATATCGGCGTCGACATCGGCGAACATGCGCCGGACCACATGACCCTTGCCCTGACGCCGCTCGCGGCGCACCTGCGCGCCGGCATCGAGGGCGACGATAGCTGTTCGATCCGACGAGTTATTGTCGTAGACGAAGATGTCGGCCGCCGGCAGCGCGTTGCGAAAATCCGCGATGACGGCGCCGACCGCCGCTTCCTCGTTAAAACACGGCACCAGAACGGCGATCCGCAGCGATGATGGTATCATGTTTAGGGATGCCTGCCCGAGAGAACCTGCCAATTCAAACTCCATATCACGATCAGGCGATTGCCGCCTGCCCGAGCCGGCTATCGTCCACGGCTTGCGCCGGCGGCAGCGATGCGAACAGCAGGCTCCAGAGCGAAAGCATCGCGATCGGGATCGTGTAATACGGCGTGAAGATCGGATGGCTCATGAAAAAGGCAATGTTGAGCACGAGATTTCCGGCCGTGACAAAGGCAATCCGGTTCACGCCGTCGCTGCGGTTCGAACGCCACATCAGGACGGTCCACGCCCCAGCGAGCACGAGCAGAACGAATTGCATATCCGCCACATATTGCCAGACGATGCCGAAGCTGAAATCGGGAGGCGTCACATCAACCCCGCCATAGGTGGTCGAAAACGGACTGCCCGCGTTGATCGCATTCGCAACCAATGTCGGCGCCGCGCCCGCCACGAACAGCACGGCGAACAACGCGCCGTGGAGAAACAATTCGATTTTCCGGGACCGCAAAAAGGCAACCAGGAAAAACAGGCCATAGCCGGCGGCGAGAACCAAATTCGGCAACCTGAAATTCACCGACAGGCCGATGATGAGGCCGATCGCCCCCGCCAGCAGCAGGCGTTGCGAACGCTGAGGGGCGGAGAAAAACCGGGCCGTGAGAAGCCCCGCCAGCGCGCAGGCCACCATCGTCGGCGCCATCGAATAGCTCGCTTTGGTGGGATTGATCATCAGATAGATCGCAACGCAGCCGAAGGCGGCTGCGAGATAAACCGAAGCCGTGGTGCGGGCGCGATAAATTCCAAACAACGCCAGGGCAAAAATGATGGCCGTCGTCACGACGTAAAGCGGGATCACCTGAAATCCCTCGGGGAACGCCGCCAGCACAAAACCGGTTCCCGGCGGATATTGCATCACGCGCTTGTTGGTTGCGGGCATCAGGGTGTGACAGGGCGGCGGTTGCGAGGCCGGATACCCGATCGCCGCCAGTTTGGGCGCCAAATAATGGTCGTCATCACGGGCCAAATTTGTGTCCAGACCACTGAGTCCAAACCGCTGGAACAGATGCGCCTGCCGCAGATAGCAGATGTCGTCATACACCCCGCGGCTTTCGCTCCAGCGCGACATCGACCAGATATTGCTGGCCAGCACCAGAAAACAGACGAAGCCGCAGGCAATCTTCGGATAGTGCATCACTCGGTCTCGGCCACGATATTCAGACCGGTTTTCGCCAAATATGGGACCTGTCGCAAGTCCTGCGACGGGGGATATCGCGTTAAGATTCTGAAAGGTTCTAATGCCGGATGCTTTAACGCCAGGTCGCAATCGGCTTCTGGCCGTCAAGCACTTCGGCTATCCGCAACCGCGTCCCCCTGGTGGTTTCCGCCGGCAGCGCGCCGGCCTCAAAGAAGCCGCAGGCGATAATCTCGCGGTTCGGCTCCGGCAGGCGATCCTGACTGAAATGCCTGACCACATAGACCGCGACATGGTCGCGGCGGGAAATGTGGCTGTTGAGGAACAGGCCGTGCAAGACAGGCTCGCCCGTCAGCACAATGCGCCCCTCTTCCATGAGTTCGCGTTGCAACGCGTCTCGAAAGGTTTCCCCGGTTTCGACGCCACCGCCGGGCAGATGCCAGCCGGAGATATAGCTGTGCTCGACCAGAAGCACGCGGTTTTGACTGTCCAGCACGACCGCGCGGACCCCCAGCGTCATGCCGCGGGCGAACCGCCAATAAAAATGGAAAACCTGCCGCAGGGCCGGCTCAAGGCGGATTCGCAGGCTCTGCAGGTTCACCGTCAATGAAACTCCGGATGCGCGGACATCGCGTTCGATGCCCGTTTGATGCTTGTTTGATCCTTGCATCGCTTCGGCCCGCTTGCCAATACATTGCAAGTTATCCTGACAGATATCTTTGGCGGAATTCCGGAAGCATGTGATGGCGGCATTTACCCTGGCCCATTTGTCCGATCCGCATCTTCCGCCATTGCCCGAACCGCGGCTGGCCGACCTCGCCGGCAAACGCGCGCTCGGTTATCTCAACTGGACGCGCAACCGGCACAAATTCCACCGGCGGGACGTGCTGGATACGCTGGTGTCGGACCTGCACACGCAGGGTCCGGATCACATCGCGGTCACCGGCGACCTCGTCAATCTCGCGCTCGAGGCCGAGTTTCCGTCCGCGCTGACCTGGATCGAGAGCGTAGGTCCACCGGATCGCGTCACGGTCATTCCCGGCAATCACGATGCGTATGTGCGCGCGACCGCGCATCGCTTCGCCGAGACATTTGGTGATTATCTGCGTGGGGATGAAGCGCCCAAAGACAATGCGGCTCTGGGTGATACGTTTCCCTTTCTGCGCCGGCGCGGCCCGCTGGCGCTGATCGGGGTGTCGTCATCGGTCCCGACGCTGCCGCTGATGGCGACGGGTTGGCTCGGGCAGAGCCAACTGGATGCGCTGGATCGCCTGCTGGCGCAGCTCTCCGCCGAGCCGGTATTCCGTGTTCTCTTGATTCATCACCCGCTGCGTTCAAAGTCGCGCGCCAAGCGACTGACGGATTCGCCGCAACTGCTTGCACTGTTGAAACAGCACGGCGTCGAGTTGATCCTGCACGGGCACGATCACATCCATTCCACGATGTGGTTCGACGGACCGAACGGCGCGATTCCGGCGATCGGCGTGCCCTCGGCATCCTCGCTCGCGCATCGCCACACTCCCGCCGCGGCCTATAATCTGTTCGCGATCGAGCGCGACGGTGACGCATGGCGATGCGAGCAGACCGTGCGCGGCGTCAATGATGCGATGCGGGTGCGGGAAATACGGCAGACGCGGGTGGTATAGGGGGCACCGTCATTGCGAGGAGCGACGCGACGAAGCAATCCATCTTGCTTCCTTATGGATTGCTTCGCTTGCGCTCGCAATGACGTCGTGACGGTTAGAGATTCCGCAAGGTCGAGAACAGCGCCACGCCGAACAGCGCGATCGCGCCCACGATGAACCCAAGCACAAAAGTCCAGAACCCGCTGCGGCGCGGCTTCTCGACCACGACGGGCACCGGCGCCGGGGTTGCGACCAGTGCATGTTCGCGCTCGATCATGCGGCGCGCGACATAATCGGTGACGGCATCGACGAGCGGTGCGGTATCGTGGGATTCGGCGATCACGATGCGGCCAAAGCGGGTGTCCTGCACGAAGCGATAGATCCGCTTGTCGCGTCCCATCACGACATGCGCCACCACATCGATCCACAGCCGCGGCGTCTCGCCCTGGCTGATGCCGCGATCGAACAGATCGACCTGATTTGGAATTTGCGCGAACAGCGGATCGAGCGCGTCGTTGAGAATTTCGAGCCGGGCCACTTCGGCATCGCGCAGATCGACGACGACACCGGTGCGATCGGCCGCCTCGATTCGCGCCTGCCGCAGCGCATCGCGCAGCCGCATCGGACGCGGACCGCCGACGGCTTCACTCCCGGTATTCTGTGCGTCCGACATCCGCTGACGGCCCTTGTCCTGATGGATCCCAACGGTATTAACCTATCAGTAACCATGTTTTCCGCAAAGGCCGTTTATTCCCAATGGCTTACAGCATCGACTTTTCCTCACCTCGCCCCGCTTGCGGGGAGAGGTCGCCGCGCCCTTGCGCGGCGGGGTGAGGGGGGACTCTCAGCGTACTGCGCTGGTTGAGAGTCCCCCTCACCGCAGCCGAGGCTTCGCATCGGCGTTCTATTAAGGACGGCGGCCTTAGGCCGCCTACGCCCTCTCCCCGCAAGCGGGGCGAGGGCGAAAAAGCCTCCCCGTAGCTTCCAAACTCAAGCGGCCCCACCCGGGTTCGCCGGGTGAGGCCGCTCTCGTCCTTGGACGTCTTCTTAGCTCTTGGAAGGTTTTTGCTGTCGGACGCTCTCAGTGTTCGAATATCTCAGGCCGAAACGCGGCTCGGCTCTTCCACGATCGAGAAGCGCACGCCCGCCTTGTGCCGGTTCTCTTCCGAGACCGTACGCCAGGCATCCTCGGCCTCCTTGCGGCTTGAGAACGGGCCCTGCACCTGGGCCGAACCGTGCACGAGGGTGTGGAAGTTCATCGAACCGAACTCTCCGCCGATCACCCAGTAATTGCTTCCTTTGGTCATGGTACTTCTCCTGCTGTGGACCGGCTGTTAGCCGAACTGGTTCATCGTGTTGTGGGCGCCGCCCGCCTTCAGAGCGGCCTCACCGGCGAAATATTCCTTGTGTTCGTCGCCGATATCGGAGCCGGCCATGTTCTGATGCTTCGCACAGGCGATGCCCTGACGGATTTCCTGGCGCTGAACATTCTTCACATAGCCCAGCATGCCCTGCTCGCCGAAATACTCCTTCGCGAGATTGTCCGTCGACAACGCCGCCGTGTGATAGGTCGGCAACGTGATCAGATGGTGGAAGATGCCGGCCCGCTTGGCTGAATCAGCCTGGAAGGTGCGGATGCGCTCGTCGGCTTCGATGGCCAGCGGCGTATCGTCGTATTCCTGCTTCATCAGTTCGGCCCGATTGTACTTGCTGACATCCTTGCCGGCTTCCTTCATCGCGTCGTAGACCTGCCAACGGAAGTTGAGCGTCCAGTTGAACGAAGGCGAATTGTTGTAGGCCAGCTTCGCGTTCGGAATGACCTCGCGAATGCGGTCGACCATCTTGGCGATCTGTTCGATATGCGGCTTCTCGGTCTCGATCCACAACAGGTCGGCGCCGTTCTGCAGCGAGGTGATGCTGTCGAGCACGCAACGATCTTCGCCGGTGCCGGCGCGAAACTGATAGAGGTTGCTGGCAAGCCGCTTCGGACGCATCATTTTGCCATTCCGGTTGATGATGACATCGCCATTCCCGGAGTTGGCGGCCGTCACTTCTTCGCAATCCAGGAAGCTGTTGTACTGATCGCCGAGATCTCCGGGCTTGTGGCTGACAGCGATTTGCTGCGTGAGACCGGCACCCAGCGAATCGGTGCGGGTCACGATGATGCCGTCTTCGACGCCGAGTTCGAGGAAGGCGTGGCGGCAGGCCCGGATCTTCGCCAGGAACACCTCGTGCGGCACAGTCACCTTGCCGTCCTGGTGGCCGCACTGCTTTTCGTCGGAGACCTGATTTTCGATCTGCAGAGCGCACGCGCCTGCTTCAATCATCTTCTTGGCGAGCAGATAGGTCGCTTCAGCATTGCCGAAACCGGCGTCGATGTCGGCTATGACGGGCACGACGTGGGTTTGGAAATTGTCGATCTTTTCGATCAACGCCTTTTCCTTGGCCTGGTCGCCGGCCTTGCGAGCGGCGTCGAGGGCGCGGAAGGTATCGTTGAGCTCACGGGAATCCGCCTGACGCAGGAAAGTGTAGAGCTCTTCGATCAGCGCCGGCACCGAGGTCTTCTCGTGCATCGACTGATCAGGAAGCGGTCCGAATTCGGAGCGAAGTGCCGCGATCATCCAGCCGGAGAGATAGAGATAGCGGCGATCGGTCTTGCCGAAATGCTTCTTGACCGAAATCAGCTTCTGCTGGGCGATGAAGCCGTGCCAGCAGCCGAGCGACTGGGTGTACTTGGTGGGGTCGGCGTCATACGCAGCCATGTCGGCGCGCATCAGCGCAGCGGTGTAACGGGCGATGTCCAGGCCGGTCTTGAAGCGGTTCTGCAGACGCATGCGCGCCACGGCTTCGGCGCCGACGCCGTTCCAGGTCGGCTTGGTCTCCAGGAGCGCCTCAGCGGCTGCAACCTGGCTCAGATAGGAAGCTGGTCCCTGGATCGCCTGGTCGTTGATCCCACGTGGCTGATAGTTCATGTGCGTGTTCCTTTCGGTGACGACGAGGCCGCAGTGTTTTCACCCGACATTCGTGACAGTGCATTGCGAAATGCGTGACAGGAGCTAAACGCTAAACTTCTTTATTCGTATAGATGGCTTGTCATCGAATGGTGATGTGATGTAACATAACGACTTGTAATAGATGTAAATTTGTAAATTCTATCAGCGTCATTCCGGGATGGTCCGAAGGACCAGACCTCAGATGCGCAATTGCGCATTGGGAAATCTCAGATTCCGGGTTCGATGCTGCGCATCGCCCCGGAATGACGACTGGGGCGAGAGAGGCATCCATGGCCGGCGATTCCGGGAAAAAGCTGTTTGTCGGGCCCCGCTTCCGGCGCATCCGCCAGCAATTGGGGCTGTCGCAGACCCAGATCGCCGAAGGGCTCGGCATCTCGCCCTCCTACATCAACCTGATCGAGCGCAACCAGCGCCCGGTGACGGCGCAGATCCTGCTGCGGCTGGCGGAAACCTATGACCTCGATCTGCGGGATCTCGCCACCGCCGACGAGGACCGGTTCTTCGCCGAGTTGAACGAGATCTTTTCCGATCCGCTGTTCCGGCAGATCGACCTGCCCAAACAGGAACTGCGCGATCTCGCCGAACTGTGTCCGGGCGTCACCCATTCGCTGCAGCGGCTTTACGCGGCCTATACCGAAGCCCGCCGCGGCGAGACCCTGGTCGCCGCGCAAATGGCCGACCGCGATGAGGGCACCAGGTTTGAGGCCAATCCGATCGAGCGCGTCCGCGACCTGATCGAGGCCAACCGCAATTATTTCCCCGAACTCGAACAGGCCGCGGAAAACCTGCGCGACGAATTGAACGTGCCGGCGGAGGGACTGTTCGCGGCACTTGCGACGCGGCTTCGTGAAAAGCATTCCATCGTCACCCGCATCATGCCGCTGGATGTGATGCGCGAGACGCTGCGGCGGTTCGATCGCCATCGCCGCCAGCTTCTGATTTCGGAACTGGTGGATAGTCCCGGCCGCACGTTTCAGCTCGCGTTTCAAATCGGGCTGTCCGAATGCAGCGGCACGCTTCGAGGCCATCATCGGCCGCGCCGGCCCGCTCGACGATACCCCGCGCCGGCTCTACCGGATCACGCTGGCGAATTATTTCGCCGCCGCCGTGATGATGCCCTATCAGGCGTTTCATGGCGCGGCCGAAGCGCTGAGCTACGATGTCCATGTGCTGGCGCAGCGCTTCAATGCCGGCTTCGAGCAGGTCTGCCATCGCCTGACCACGCTGCAGCGGCCGAACGCGCGCGGCGTGCCGTTCTTCCTGCTGCGCGTCGACAATGCCGGCAATGTCTCCAAGCGGTTTTCCTCGGGCACGTTTCCGTTCTCGAAATTCGGCGGCACTTGTCCGCTGTGGAACGTGCATTCGACCTTCGACACGCCGGACCGCCTGCTCAAGCAGGTGATCGAACTGCCCGACGGCACCAGATATTTCTCGATCGCGCAGATGCTGCGCCGCCCGGTGGCGCCGCACCCGCAACCGCAACCGCGTTTTGCGATCGGTTTGGGCTGCGAAATCCGCCACGCTGCAAAACTGGTCTATGCGACCGGCATGGATCTCGAAAAAACCGAGGGCACGCCGATCGGCGTCAACTGCCGGCTCTGCGAGCGCGAAAACTGCAGCCAGCGCGCCGAGCCGCCGATCACGCGCACGCTGATCCTGGACGAGAACACGCGGCGGGTGTCGTCGTTCGCGTTCTCCAATGCGCGGGAGTTGTGAGGGGACGTTGCTTTGCAAACCGAGATCGTCATCACCGGGCTTGACCCGGTGATCCATCCTCTCAAAAAAACGTATTGCGAAGATAGATGGATGCCCGGGTAAAGCCCGGGCATGACGAGTGTGGCAAAGTTGAGTGCACCGTCCTGAACCGCGGGGCCGCACGACCTGTTGGCTAATCCGCCGCACAGGTTATGGTGCGTCAAAC
Organism: uncultured Alphaproteobacteria bacterium; assembly: GCA_963790595.1. Classification (GTDB taxonomy): domain Bacteria; phylum Pseudomonadota; class Alphaproteobacteria; order Rhizobiales; family Xanthobacteraceae; genus Bradyrhizobium. The sequence goes on from CAWBPE010000012.1 coordinate 228,579, forward strand.
CTCTGCCGAATCCGCCCTCCGAGACTGGATCCCCCTGATGTTCGTTTCATTTTTCCCCCGCCCAAAACTGTTCTTCTGGTCCGCTGTGATCTGGGCGGCACTGTCGATGGCGTTCTGGTATGGCTTTGCCGGCAATCTCGTGGATTCATCGTCGGGCGTGATCGGCGTGGCGCTGTTCTGGTCGGCACCGTCGCTGTGGTTCGATCTCTATTTTGCGATTTGCGTCGCGCTGTTCGCAGGCTTCTGGATGTGGTTTTCGCCGCATCCCTGGGCGCCATGGTCGATCATCGGTTCCGCGCTGATCCTGTTCACCTCCTATTTTCAGGTCCAGGTCAGCGTCGCGATCAATAGCTGGTACGGGCCGTTCTACGATCTCGTGCAGGCCGCGTTGTCGAAATCGAAGGCGGTCACGGTCGAGCAATTCTACAGCGAATTATCGACCTTCGCCGGCATCGCATTGGTCGCGGTCGTGGTCGGCGTGCTGACGCGATTCTTCGTCAGCCACTACATCTTCCGCTGGCGCACCGCGATGAACGACTTCTATGTCGCGAACTGGCCGCGGCTGCGCACCATCGAAGGCGCTTCGCAGCGCGTGCAGGAAGACACCATGCGGTTTGCGACCACCGTGGAAGGTCTCGGCGTCAACCTCATCAGCGCCGTGTTGACGCTGCTGGCGTTCCTGCCGGTGCTGCTGAAGTTGTCCAGTCAGGTCACCGAACTGCCGCTGATCGGCTCGATCCCCTATCCGCTGGTCATCGCCGCGGTGGTCTGGTCGGTACTCGGCACCGGCGCGCTGGCCCTGATCGGCATCCGGCTGCCCGGAATTGAATTCTTCAACCAGCGCGTCGAAGCGGCCTATCGCAAGGAGCTCGTGCTGGGCGAAGATGATTCCACCCACGCCGATCCGCCGACACTGGATGCGCTGTTCGTCAACATTCGTCGCAATTATTTCCGGCTTTATCTGAACTTCCTGTATTTCAACGTCGGCCGCATCGTCTATCTGCAGACCGACGTTGTCTTTCCCTACATCCTGCTCGCCCCCACCATCGTGGCCGGCAAGATCACGCTCGGCGCGATGAACCAGATCCTCAACGCCTTCACGCAGGTGCGAACCTCGTTCCAATATCTCGTCAATTCATGGAGCACGATCGTCGAGCTGATCTCGATCTATCAGCGCCTGCGAGGATTTGAGGCTACGATTGTGGGCCAGCCGTTGCCCTCGATCGAAACAGAGGCGGAGCCGGCGTCGTTGTGAGGTGTAGCGATGCGGTAACCCGCCTCTTTCGCTTTGGCGGATGGCGGATTACGCTTCGCTAATCCACCCTACGATAATCGCCCCCTGAATTGATCCCCAATCGGTAACCGCATGCGAAGCTCTTCAACGACGCTCTTATTTTCTGGCATAGCCTTGTCGGCGATCTCGTGCGGATCGCAGCCCGCATCAGCACAACAGGCGTTTCCGGCACCGGCCAGACCCGTCGCAACTCAAGCCAGACCTGTTGCGGCGCCCGCGGTCTCGTCGCCCCGCGCGGCCTCCTGCCATAACGGCATGTCGTTCGACCGCTTCCTTGCCGACCTGAAACAACAGGCGATTGCCGCCGGCGTCTCGCAGCGCGCGATCGCGGAAGCGTCACCGTATCTGGTTTACGACCAGGGCATCGTCAACCGCGACCGCGGCCAGCGCGTATTCGGACAGGTATTCACGGAATTCGCCGGCCGTATGGCCGCACCGTTCCGGATGCAGCAGGGCCAGGCCCAGATCAAGACCTATGCCGCGGCCTTTGCGCGCGCCGAGAAGGAATATGGCGTGCCGCCGGCGGTGATCGCCGCGTTCTGGGGACTGGAAAGCGATTTCGGCGCCAACATGGGCAATCTGCCGACGCTGCGCTCGCTGGTATCGCTGGCCTATGATTGCCGCCGCTCCGAGCGCTTCACCAGCGAGACCATCGCAGCGCTGAAGATCGTCGATCGTGGCGATTTGTCTCCCGACGAGATGATCGGCTCCTGGGCCGGCGAACTCGGGCAGACGCAATTCCTGCCGACGCATTATTTCACCTATGCCGTCGATTATAATGGCGACGGGCATCGCAATCTGCTGCGCAGCCCCGAGGACGTGATCGGCTCGACCGCGAACTACATCGCCACCGGATTGAAATGGCGCCGCGGCGAACCCTGGCTGCAGGAAGTCCGCGTGCCGCCTAACCTGCCGTGGGATCAGGCCGACCTCACCGATCCAGCTGCCGCGCTCGAAATGGGCGGAGCTCGGCGTGACCTATCCGGACGGCAAGGCATTGCCGATCAGACGAATTGCCGGCCTCGGTGTTGCTGCCGATGGGCCGCACCGGCCCGGCGTTTCTGGCCTATGCCAATTTCGCCGCCTATACCGAATGGAATAATTCGCTGATCTATTCGACCACCGCGGGCTATCTCGCGACCCGCATCGCCGGCGCCGCACCCTTGCGCCGCCCCGCGGCGCCGGTTGTGCAATTGCCATTCAACGAATTGCGCGAACTGCAACAATTATTGGTGCGCGCAGGTTTCAATGTCGGCAAGGTCGACGGTGTGATGGGCCAGCAAAGCCGCACCGCCGTGAAAGCGATGCAGATCAAATACGGCCTGCCGGCCGATTCCTGGCCTACCGCCGAACTGCTGGCGCGGATGCGCGGGCCGCGGGCGCCCACCGCGGCGCAGGGACCGGCCGCGGAGCGGTAGCGCCTGTAGCTCCCTCGCTGGAATAATCGACTAGGAACAACCGCCCAAAGCGTTGTATTTCACCTGCCGCGGTCCCATCTCGAGCAATGTCTATCCTTGCAGTGCGCCTTCCCTCGACAGAACTTCCCAACCTGAAAAGAGCATCACATGTCCTTCTATGAAGCCACCGTTCCGGCATTCCAGCAGCTTCTCGGCAGCCTTTCCGGCCTCCTCACCAAGGCCGAAGCACACTGCAAGGCGAAGAACATCCAGCCCGAAGTGCTGTTGAGCTCACGGCTCTACCCGGACATGCTGCCGCTGTCGCGCCAGATCCAGCTCGCCTGCGATTTCGCTGCCAAGGGCTGCGCACGCGTCACCCATATCGACGTACCCTCCACGCCCGATACCGAAAAGACGTTTGAAGAGTTACGGCAGCGTCTGGCTAAAACCAGTGACTATCTGAAGACGTTCAAGCCCGCGCAGTTCGAAGGCGCCGACGCCCGCGACGTCACCTTTCCCGCCGGTCCGGACAAAACCATGACCCTCAAGGGACAACAGTTCCTCAGCCATGTGGCCTTCCCGAACTTCTATTTCCACGCCACGACCGCCCACGGCATTCTGCGGCATAACGGCGTCGAAGTCGGCAAGCGCGATTTTCTCGGCGTGAGCTGAGATATCAGACCCTCGTGGTGAGGAGGCGCTCTTGCGCCGTCTCGAACCACGAGGCCCCCAATCCAACCTCATCCTTCGAGACGCGGCGAAGACGCCGCTCCTCAGGATGAGGGCCTCAGCAGCGTCATTCATCCACACAGCCCTCGCGCCAGAGAATGCTCGCGCTGCGCTCATTCCAAATCGGAATAAATCATTCCCACCCCGCCCGCTCGCAAAATCCTTACTGCGGCCGGCCTTGCCGCACGCGGTTGCAGCGTACATTTCAGCAATGTCTAACGGTTTCCAGCAATTTCCCGCCACTTACCGGAACAGCAAAAAATGAGCACACCGACCAAACTCTTCGAGCCGTATAAACTTGGCCCGATCCCGTTGCCCAATCGTTTTGTGATGGCGCCCCTGACCCGTAACCGCGCGGTGGAAGGTTTTGTCCCCAGTCCGCTGGCGGCGGAATATTACGGGCAGCGCGCCTCCGCCGGACTGTTGATCACCGAAGCGAGCCAGGTTTCGCAGCAGGGCCAGGGTTATCAGGATACGCCCGGCATCTATTCGAAAGCGCAAGTCGCCGGCTGGCGCAAGGTGACGGACCGCGTGCACGCGCGTGGCGGTCGCATCTTCATTCAGCTCTGGCATGTCGGCCGCATCTCGCACACCTCGCTGCAGGTCAATAACGGCGCGCCGGTCGCGCCTTCTGCGATCCGCGCCAAGGGCAAGACCTTCGTCGGCGGCACCTTTGCCGATGTTTCCGAGCCCCGCGCACTGGCGCTGGAAGAAATCCCCGGCATCATCGAAAGCTTCAAGCAGGCCACGGCTAACGCGCTCGCGGCGGGTTTCGACGGTGTCGAAGTCCATGGCGCCAACGGCTATTTGCTGGAGCAATTCGCCAAGGACGGCACCAACAAACGTACCGATGCCTATGGCGGCTCGATCGAGAATCGCGCCAAGCTGATGATTGAGATTTCCAAGGTGGTCGCCGCCGAAGCCGGCGCGGATCGCACCGGCATCCGGATTTCACCGGTCTCGCCGGCCAACGATATCTCCGACAGCAACCCGCAAGCGCTGTACGATTATATCGTCGATCAACTCAACGCGCTGAAGCTGACCTACATCCACGTCATCGAAGGCGCCACCGGCGGCGCACGCGACTTCGCGCCGTTCGACTTTGCGTCCCTGCGCAAGCGCTTCAAGGGCGCCTATATCGCCAACAATGGCTTTGATTTCGATCTCGCCACCAAGGCGCTCGCGGCGAACCAGGCCGATTTGATCGCGTTCGGAAAACCGTTCATTTCGAATCCCGATCTGGTCGAGCGCCTGCAGCGCGGCGCGCCGCTCAACGAGTACGACAAGAACACCTTCTATGGCGGCGGCGCCAAGGGCTACACGGATTATCCCGCGCTCGGCGCAGCGCTGGATGCGGCGCAGTAAAGAAATACAGTAAGCTGTCATATCCACGAAAGCGGGTATCCAGTAATCGCCGGCGTCAACGACAGATCCGAGAGAGCGCGGCGTACTGGATCGTCCGCTTTCGCGGACGATGACATCGGTGGGATACGCAAGGGCCGGGGTTACTCCCGGCCTTTTTTTGCAAACTCCTCCCCCGTTGTTCTATTCTCCCCGGCATGAACCAAAACACCGCCGAGGACATCGTTCGCCGCGCGACTGCGGCCTTTAATGCCGGCCAGCCGGATGCAGCCCGTCAGCTGTGCGAACAGGGACTGATTGCCCGGCCCGGCGATCCCATGCTGCATCATCTTCTGGCCGCGGTGCTGTTTTCCAAAACCGAGCTTGAAGCGGCCCGCGCGCACGTCGCAGCCAGCCTCGCCAAGCGCCCCGACAACGCCGCCGCACAACTGCTCGCGGCGCGGATCGCGCGCGCAGCCGGGGATTTTTCCGGCGCGCTGTCGCATCTGAACCTGATGATCGCGATCGCGCCGCAGCGCGAAGCCTTTCTTGAAAAGGCTCGCACACTTGATCAGGCAAGCCTTCATCAGGCTGATATCAGGCCAAAGGCGCTTGAGGCGTGGCGGGCTATTCTGGACGTGATTCCTGGACATCCGGAAGCCGCGGCGCGGCTGGGGCGGCTGGCGTTCGAGGATGGCGACCTCGCGTGCGCCGCGTCGATGCTCGAACGCGCGGTGACCGGCGAGGCGCCACCGTCGGTCTGGTTCGATCTCGGCCTCGTCCGCCAGGATTTGCGCGATCATACCGGCGCGGTCATCGCCTATCGCAAGGCGATCGAACTCAAGCCGGATTACGCCGAAGCCGCTCTCAATCTCGGCGTCGTGCTGCAGGATTCCGGCGATCTCGACGGCGCGATGCGCGCCTATGCACAAGCCTATCGGCTGCGGCCGCAAACCTTCGGCACCATCGCGATGGCGCTGACCTCGGCGCCGCATGGCCGGTTGTGGCTCGATGAGGCCGCGTTGCGCCAAGCGCTAAGTAACTGAGCGCCCTCTTCGCGCACGAAACCGTTTGCGATAGACGCCGGGGCTGGCCAGCACTTCGGCGACCGTCGTCTCATACGCGGCCTTGTCGCTCTCACCGAAACATTCGAACTCAAGCTGCGGCGCGGCGCGCGGCACCGCAAAGCATTGCGCAACCGGCGTGCCCTTCCGCAGCACGCCGGAAAAATCCGGCTGCGTCCAGATCGCCGGAAAATTGATGCCGCCATCGTGAAAGCGATCGGCATCCACCAGCCCCGAGATCAGCCGAAACGGCAGGTCGTCGCGATTGACGGGATGCGTGGCAAACAGCGACCAACCGGGCTCCAGCTCGATGGTCCAGAAGCTGTTGAATTTGATCGCGGCCTGTTTGCCGCGCGCAAAGGGCGCGTTAGGGAATTGGGCCGCGACATGAAAGCTTAAAGGAGCCCGCGGATGTCCTGATGTCGCCGGTTCCGGAATATCCCAGGCCCACGAAAACGATCCACGCTCGATGGTGATATCGCAGGGCAGCAGGATCAGCACGCCATAGGCTATCGCATCGACAAAGGGCGGGCATTGCTTGACGGTGCGGATGTCGCGGCCGTGGATGTCGGAGGCCGCTTTCGCCGGCATCGCGCGCAGCCAGTCCGGCAACGCGCTTCGCGCCGGAACCGGCCGCGGCAAATGATCGGACAAGGCCGGATCGCAACGGAAGATCATGCGCATGGCGGGGCTCCTGAGGTTGCGGCTGGCATGGTGCGGCGGCGACGGGCGCCGGTCAATGACACAACGCCGTCATTGCGAGCGCAGCGAAGCAATCCATCGCCAGACGAAAGCTGGATTGCTTCGTCGCGGAGCCTGTCATCGGGCGCGCATTCGCGCGACCCGTTGGCTCCTCGCAATGACGGCAAGGAAAAAGGCCGGGATTGCTCCCGGCCTTCCATTTCCGTTCCCCGGATGCGGCGCAGCGCGAAGCGGTGCACTGCTGATCCGGGGTCCATCTATCGTGGGTCCCGGCTCAGCGAAGCGGCACAACGCGCCGCATCGCGTCCGGAACACAGTCGCCTCAGTTCGAAGCGCGCTTCGGCGGGCTTGCCGGCCAGGACTTGATCAGCGTGTCGTAGTCGACGGTTTCACCCTTCGGCTTCTCGTTCGCCAGCTTGCGCTGGGGCGCGATGTTGCCGTCCTTGGCGGACTTGGCGAACCAGTATTCGGCCGTCTCCTTCTTGTTCATCTTCGGTCCGCAGGCGCCCTGAACACCGGATTTCTCCAGACGCTCCATCACCGAGTCCTGTGCGGCGGCCAGCGAGTCCATCGCGGCTTGCGGCGTCTTCGCACCGGACGACGCATCGCCGATGTTCTGCCACCACAATTGCGCAAGCTTCGGATAATCCGGCACGTTGTTGCCGGTCGGGGTCCACTGCACGCGCGCCGGCGAGCGGTAGAACTCGATCAGGCCGCCGAGTTTCGGCGCACGTTCGGTGAACGACTTGTCCCAGATATCGGACTCACGAATGAAGGTGAGACCGACATGGCTCTTCTTCAGGCTCACGGTCTTGGAGACGATGAACTGTTGATAGAGCCAGGCCGCCTTGCGGCGGTCCAGCGGGAGTGGATTTCAGCAGCGTCACCGAACCCACGTCCTGGTAGCCGAGCTTCATGCCGTTCTTCCAGTAGGCACCATGCGGCGACGGCGCCATGCGCCACTTCGGCGTACCGTCCGCATTCATGACCGGCAGACCGGGCTTCACCATGTCGGCGGTGAAGGCGGTGTACCAGAAGATCTGCTGGGCGATATTGCCTTGTGACGGCACCGGACCCGACTCGGAGAAGGTCATGCCTTGCGCCTGCGGCGGGGCATACTTCTTCATCCAGTCGAGATATTTGACGATCGAATAGACCGACGCCGGACCGTTGACGTCGCCGCCGCGCTCGACCGACGAGCCGACCGGACGGCAGCCTTCCATGCGGATGCCCCATTCGTCGACCGGCAAGCCGTTCGGAATGCCCTTGTCGCCATTGCCGGCCATCGACAACCACGCATCGGTGAAACGCCATCCCAGCGACGGATCCTTTTTGCCGTAGTCCATGTGGCCATAGACCCGCACGCCGTTGATTTCCTTGATGTCGTTGGTGAAGAACTCGGCGATGTCTTCATAGGCCGACCAGTTCACGGGGACACCGAGGTCGTAGCCATACTTGGCCTTGAACTTGGCCTTGTAGTCGGGATTGCTGAACCAGTCGTAGCGGAACCAATAGAGGTTCGCGAATTGCTGGTCGGGCAATTGATAGAGATGACCGTTCGGCGCCGTCGTGAAGGACTTGCCGATGAAGTCGTTGACATCGAGCCCGGGATTGGTGACGTCCTTGGCCTCGCCTGCCATCCACTCCGTCAGATCGACGGCCTGACCGTAGCGGAAGTGGGTTCCGATAAAGTCGGAGTCATTGATCCAGGCGTCATACACGTTCTTGCCCGATTGCATCTGGGTCTGGATCTTCTCGACGACGTCACCTTCCTGGATGATGTCGTGCTTGACCTTGATGCCGGTGATTTCTTCGAACGCCTTGGCAAGCGTCTTCGATTCGTATTCGTGCACCGTCAGGGTTTCGGAGACCGCGTTGATCTCCATGCCCTTGAAGGGAGCAGCGGCCTTGATGAACCACTGCATTTCCTTCATCTGGTCTTCTTTTGACAACGTCGAGGGCTGAAACTCGCTGTCGATCCATTTTTTGGCGGCGGCCTCGTCTGCAAATGCAGGCGCAGTGACCGCAGCCGATGCTGCCATCATCGCGACCGCGCTTGTCATCATCAAGATACGGGTCCGGGTAACCGGCCCCTTTCGCATCTCCAGACCTTTTTTAATTTCCAAGTGTCGCATGTTGTTTCCTCCGTTGCAGCGACAAACATATTCAGGCCCGGGTTGACCCCGGATCTGCTCTTTTTCGCAAGCTTTAGACGGTGCGAAATATGACAACCGCCGAAGCCAGCGAAATCACGGTGGCGAGCCACAGGCTCGACAATTCAAGTCCTTCCCCAACGGGAATGGTTGCAATGGTATCGGTGCCGACAAAGCCGATCCATGCCAGATGGATCACGGCGGCCATGATCAGCGAAATAAACAGGCGATCGCCGCGCGTGGTCGGAATGCGCAGCACCCCGACCCGCTCGGCTTCCGGATAGCGCGCCGCAAGCCAGGTCATCACCGCGAGCGTCATGGCAAGTGCCACGAAGAAAATCGCGGTCGGCGGTGTCCAGGCCATCCATGCGACGTTTTCCATGGAGCCCTCCCTATACCCGGCCGAGCGCGAAGCCGCGCGCGATGTAGTTGCGGACGAACCAGATCACCAGCGCCCCGGGGATGATGGTGAGGACGCCGGCTGCGGCCAGCAGGCCCCAATCCATGCCGGCGGCGGACACCGTGCGGGTCATCACCGCCGCGATCGGCTTGGCGTTGACCGAGGTCAGCGTGCGCGCCAGCAGCAATTCGACCCAGGAAAACATGAAACAAAAGAACGCCGCGACGCCGATACCGCTGGCGATCAGCGGCACCAATATCTTGATGAAGAAGCGCGGAAACGAATAGCCGTCCAGAAACGCGGTTTCGTCGATCTCGCGCGGCACGCCGGAGACAAAGCCTTCCAGGATCCAGACCGCGAGGGGCACGTTGAAGATGCAATGCGCGAGTGCGACCGCCCAGGGCGTATCGAACAAATTGATCGCCGAATAGAGATTGAAGAACGGAAGCGCATAGACCGCGGCCGGCGCCATCCGGTTCGACAGCAGCCAGAAGAACAGATGCTTGTCGCCGAGGAATCGATAGCGCGAAAACGCGTAGGCGGCCGGCAACGCCACCGAGATCGAGATCACGGTATTGATGAGGACATATTTCAGCGAATTGATGTAGCCGGAATACCAGCTCTCATCGGTGAAGATGCGCATGTAATGCGCAAAGGTCGGCTGATGCGGCCACAGCGTCATGGTCGAGACGATCTCTTCGTTGGTCTTGAAACTCATATTGACCAGCCAATAGATCGGCAGCAGCAGGAAGATCAGAAACAGCGAAAGAATCACACGGCGTCCGGGAATCGAATGCATCATGCGACTCCCTTGCCGGCCGGCCGCTCGGAACCGGCATTGGTCATGACCGTGTAGAATATCCAGCACACGATGATGATGATCAGATTATAGACCAGTGACAGCGCTGCGGCCTTGCCTAGGTCGAACTGGCCGAGCGCGATCTTGACGAGTTCGATGGAAACGAAAGTCGTCGAATTGCCGGGTCCGCCGCCAGTTACTACGAACGGTTCGGTATAGATCATAAAACTGTCCATGAAGCGCAGCAGCACCGCGATCAGCAGCACGCGATTCATTTTCGGCAGCTGGATCGCGGTGAATACCGCCCAGCGCGAGGCGCCGTCGATTTGGGCTGCCTGATAATAGGCGTCGGGGATCGACTTCAATCCGGCATAGCACAACAGCGCGACGAGACTGGTCCAGTGCCAGACGTCCATCACAATGACGGTGGCCCAGGCATCGAACTCATTGGAGACGTAATTATAGCTGATGCCGATATTGTTCAGGACATAGCCGAGCAGGCCGATGTCGGGCCGGCCGAAAATCTGCCAGATGGTGCCGACCACGTTCCATGGAATCAGGAGCGGCAGCGCCAGGATCACGAGGCAGGCGGCGACGCGCCAGCCGTCGCGCGGCATCGACAGCGCGACCACGATTCCCAAGGGTACTTCGATCGCGAGGATCACGGCCGAGAAAAACAGATTCCGCCACAGCGAGGCGAAAAACCGTTCGCCGAGGTCGGTGGTGGGATCGAGCAATTCCTTGAACCAGCCGACACCGTTCCAGAAGAACTGGTTGTTGCCGAAGGTGTCCTGCATCGAATAATTCACCACCGTCATCAGCGGCAGGATGGCCGAGAACGCCACCACCAGAAACACCGGCAGCACCAGGAACCAGGCCTTCTGATTGATCGTCTTGTCCATCAGGCGGTCCCCTCGACCAGGAGACTGTCGGCATAGACATGAACATGCGACGGATCGAATTTGAGGCCGGCTGATTTTTCGGGAATCGAAAGCCCTGGCGGCACCCGCGCGGCGAATTTCGCGTCGCCGATCCGCACCCGCGCAAAACGCACACGGCCGAGATCGTCGATTCGATCGATATTCGTCGACAATAACCCCGGCGCCGGTGGCGCGATGTCGACGAATTCCGGCCGCACGCCGATCTCGATCTTCGCGCCTGACGGCAGGCTGTCATAACTCCGGTCGAGCGCGATGACGTGGCCGTCGATCCGGGCCTCGCGTCCCCTCACCTCGGCCGGCACGATGTTCATGCCAGGTGAGCCGATGAAATAGCCGACGAAGGTATGCGCGGGCTTGTCGAACAATTCCGCCGGCGTGCCGCTTTGCACCACGCGGCCGTCATGCATCACCACGACGGTGTCGGCGAAGGTCAGTGCCTCGGTCTGGTCATGGGTGACATAGATCATCGTCAGATCGAGATCGCGGTGCAGCGCCTTGAGCTTGGAGCGCAACTGCCATTTCAATTCGGGATCGATCACCGTCAGCGGCTCATCGAACAGCACGGCCGCGACATCGGATCGCACCAACCCGCGACCGAGCGATATTTTCTGCTTGGCGTCCGCCGTCAGCCGCGTCGCCTTGCGATTGAGGTCGGGCGTCAAATCAAGCAGTTGCGCGATCTGCGCGACCCGCACGTCGATCTCGGCCTTCGGCACGCCGCGATTGCGCAGCGGAAACGCCAGATTTTGTCCGACCGTCATGGTGTCGTAGATCACCGGAAACTGGAATACCTGCGCGATATTGCGCTTCTGGGTTGACAGCGGTGTGATGTCGACGCCGTCGAACAGGATCTGGCCGCGCGACGGCGTGACGATGCCCGAGATCAAATTGAGCAGCGTGGTCTTGCCGCAGCCCGACGGTCCCAGCAGCGCATAGGCGCCACCCTGCCGCCAGGTCATCGTGACCGGCTTGAGCGCAAAGGATTTAGGGTCAGCATCGTTGCCGCCGTAGGAGTGCGCGAGATCGACGAGGTCAATGCGGGCCATACGGCATCTCCCTCACATTGCACCGGGAGAAGCGACCAGCCGGTCGGCCGCGTCGAACACAAAGACATTGTCCGGGTCGAGCACCGCATCCAGCAAGTGGCCCGGCGGAAACTCATGCACGCCCTGCAGCACCGCGACCCAGTTGGACGCATCGCGGTTGAGATGCACAAAACTTTCCGAACCGGTGATTTCAGTCACCGTCACGGTCGCGGAAAAAGCGTGGCGGCCGGCGATGCCGTTGGCGACTTCCAATTGATGGGCGCGAAAGCCGACCCGATAGGCGCCGTCGCCCAGGTTCGCATAGAGCCCGGTCGCGGGCGCCTGCACACCCCCTGCATATTGCACCGAGCCATTATGCTTCTCGATGCCGACGATGTTGAGCGGCGGATCGGAAAACACCTGCGCGACCCGCAGCGTGTCGGGATGGCGATAGACTTTCGGCGTCTCGCCGGCTTGGAGAATCTCGCCCTCCCACATGCAGATGGTGCGGCCACCCAGCAAAAGTGCCTCAGAAGGCTCCGTCGTCGCATAGACGAAGATGGCGCCGGACGCTTCAAAAATGCGCGGCAGCTCGGTGCGCAATTCCTCGCGCAGCTTGTAATCGAGATTGGCGAGCGGCTCGTCCAGCAGCACCAGATCGGCGCCCTTCACCAGCGCGCGCGCGATCGCGGTGCGCTGCTGCTGGCCGCCGGACAATTGCAGCGGGGTACGATGGAGATACGGCTCGAGCTTGAGGAGACGCGCGGCTTCCTGAACCCGGCTTTCGATTTCGGCGCGCGGCTTGCCCTGAACGCGCAGCGGCGAGGCGATGTTCTCATAGACGGTCAGCGAGGGATAATTGATGAACTGCTGATAGACCATCGCGACCGAGCGCCGCCGCACATCGGCGCCGGTGACCTCCTGGCCGTCGACCAGAACCCGGCCCGTGGTCGGCTTGTCGAGACCCGCCAATAGCCGCATGATCGACGTCTTGCCCGACAGCGTCGGCCCCAGCAGCACGCTCAGCGTGCCGCGCTCAAGCGTCAGCGAGACGTTGCGGATGGTGGGAATGCCATCCATCGCGCGCGTGACGCCCTCGAGCGTAACGGTCATGGCCGCCCTCCTGCTTCCAGTAGGGAATTTTCAGGCAGAATCCGGTGTGTGGCAATCCAGTCGTCGATGGCGGCAACCTCGGCAGATGATAATCGCAATCCAAGCTTTGATCGGCGCCACACGATGTCTTCTGCGGTGCGGGCCCACTCCGACGCCATCAGGTACCTGACTTCACTCTCCGTCAAGGTCGCGCCAAATGACTGGCCGAGATCACCAAGGGATTTCGCACTGCCGAGCATTTTGCTGGCGCGGGTGCCGTAGGCATGGGCCAGCCGGTTGGCATGCGCCGGCGCGAGAAACGGGTAGGACCGCCGCAATTCCGCCGTCAGCGCCGGGATTGCCGACACATCGAGATCGCCGCCGGGCAGCGGCGATTTGGCGGTCCAGCCTTCGCGGGCCTTGGTGCCGTTCAGATAAGGCGCGAGCTTTTCGAGCACCTCTTCGGCGAGGCGGCGATGGGTGGTGATCTTGCCGCCATAGATCGACAATAGCGGCGTGCCGCCGGGCAGATCGAGTTCCAGGACATATTCGCGGGTCGCGGCCTTGGCTTCGCTGGCGCCGTCATCATAGAGCGGGCGCACACCGGCATAGGTCCAGACCACGTCCTCGGGCTTGACCGGTTTCGCCAGATATTCGCTGACGGAAGCGCAGAGATATTCGATCTCTTCGCTGGACGCCTTTACCTTGGCGGGATCGCCTTCGTAGTCGCGGTCGGTGGTGCCGATCAGCGTGAAATCGTCCTGATAGGGAATCGCAAAAACGATCCGGCCGTCGCTGTTCTGGAACATGTAGGCGCGATCATGCGTATACAGTTTCCGCACCACGATATGGGATCCCTGCACCAATCGCACCTTGGCCTTGGCATTGACGCCGGCGCCCGACGCCAGCACGTTCTCGACCCAGGGGCCGCCGGCGTTGACCAGCACCCGCGCCTTGATCGTGCTGCGCTCGCCGCTGGCTGCATTTTCGACTGTGACCTGCCAGATGCCATCGGCCTGGCGAATATCCACCGCGCGGGTCCGGGTGCGAATGTCGGCGCCGCGATCCGCCGCATCGCGCGCGGTCAGCACCACCAGACGCGCGTCATCGACGAAGCAGTCCGAATATTCGAAGCCTTTTGTGTAGCGATTTGGAATCAGCGGCTGGCCGACCTCGTCATGCGCCAGATCGACCGAACGGGTCGCCGGCAACAAATGGCGGCCGCCAATATGGTCGTAGAGAAACAGCCCCAGCCGCAGCAGCCAGGCCGGGCGCAGCCCGTCATGGTGCGGCAGCACGAATCGCAAGGGACGGATGATGTGCGGGGCGATCTGCCAGAGGAGTTCGCGCTCGATCAGCGCCTCGCGGACCAGCCGGAACTCGTAATATTCGAGATAACGCAGGCCGCCATGCACGAGTTTGGTCGACCAGGATGACGTTCCACTGGCCAAATCATTCATTTCACACAGGAAAACTGAATTCCCGCGGCCGACCGCGTCGCGCGCGATGCCGCAGCCGTTGACGCCGCCCCCAATGATTGCGAGGTCGAAAATCCGATCCAAAGACGCTTCCCCGGGACTCGCCTGTTCAAATTGGCGATTTTACTTTCGTTTTAGATTAAATCACAACCAAATGTGAAAGCAATAGCGAAAGGGGAACCGAGGCCTATTCCAACCTGCCATCCTTCGAGACGCGGCCAAAAGGCCGCTCCTCAGGATGAGGACTGAGCGAGTCGAGACAAGCAACTAATCCCTCATGGTGAGGAGCACGGCAACGCCGTGCGTCTCGAACCATGGGACCCGAGTGATTCGTCTATCGAAGCCGCGTGACGGTCGAAGGCACCTCCGCCATCGCCTCATCGACATCGTCGGCCGCTTTCGGCATCGCCTCGATCACCTGGATGCCGCGGGTCTGGCAAATGTTCGCAAGCTTGTCCGGCAACGGCATGTCCGTGACAAAAGTCTGGATCTGGCTGATATCGGCGATACGCACCGGCGCGCTGCGGCGCAGTTTAGTGGAATCCGCCACCAGCATCACGCTGCGCGCATTGGCGATGATCGCCTGCGCGGCCTGAACTTCGCGGTAATCGAAATCCAAGAGCGCGCCCTCCTCGTCGATCGCGGAGGCGCCGATGATGGCGTAGTCGACCTTGAACTGGCCGATCAGGCTGATCGCGGTCGAGCCGATCACCGCGCCGTCGGCCCGGCGCACAGCCCCGCCGGCCACGATCACCTCGATGCGCGGGTGCCGGTACAGCAGCATCGCGACATTAAGGTTGTTGGTGATGACCAGCATGTCCTCATGCGAGGTCAGCGCGCTGGCGACTTCTTCGGTCGTGGTGCCGATATTGATGAACAGCGAGCAGCCGTTCGGGATCAGCGCCGCCGCGGCTGCGCCGATCGCCTTCTTTTCCTCGGCGGCAACGAAGCGGCGCGCCTCATAGGCCAGGTTCTCGACCCCCGAGGCAATGATGGCGCCGCCATGAATCCGGGTCAGCGAGCGATGATCGCAGAGGTCGTTGAGATCCTTGCGGATGGTCTGCGCCGAAACGTCGAAACGCCGGGCGAGATCTTCCACCATCACCCGGCCAAAGGCGCGGGCGATGTTAAGGATTTCGGTTTGACGATGGCTGAGACCGGTCACAAGGCACCTGGGCGCGAAGGTGCCCCATGGTGCGACGCTTCCGCGGGCCGGTCAACGCGGCAGATCGACCGCAATCGGGCTCAAAGCAACCGACACGTCACATTTCCGCGACCTAACCGGGAATGTTTGTTCGGGCGCGGGGTGACACAGACAGGCAGTGATCCAGGTTGCCGTTACAGGAGAGGCGCATGATAAAATGTGCGATCCGGCTTGCCACGTTGGCAATCTGCGCGACGGCGCTGATAGCGGTTCCGATGGTCACACCGGCCAAGGCCGCGACGAGCAGGAGCAAGGCAGTCAAGAAGCACAAGAGGATCCACATCAATTCCGGCACCGGCAATTCAGGGGCGGCCGGCCAGACTCCGCATTATGCAGACCCCCGCGACGATCCCGATCGAAGCAAAGCGAGTTATTGAAGCCGGGCCCGCGCATGCAGATCTTGCGCGCAGTTGGATGTTAGAGCCTTATCGGTTCTGATTGTATCAGAACCGGGCTCTAGTCTTTTGTTTTGACGCGTTTTCTACCGCAGATAAGTCTACGCAATCTGCGTAAACTTGATTGCTACGCGAACCGGTATCCACTTCGTTCAAAAACGCTCTTGTTCGGAACGCTCCATTAACGATCTACATAAAGGTAAACGCGCGTCTTTCGTTGACGATCGCACGCGCTGATTTATTCATGTGAGCCAATTCAAACCCAAAGGCTCACCATGAAAATGTCCCGCGCTTACGCCGCCATGATCGTTTCCGCGCTCGCCGCGATTGCCTTGCCGACCGCCGCGTCCGCGGGATGCTACAACTGCTACCCACCGCCGCAGCCGTGCGGCACCTGCTATCAGCAGCAGGTCGCGCCGGCGCAATATCGCGCCGTCCAGGAAACCGTGATGGTTTCCCCCGGTTCTGTCGTCGCGCATCGCAACCCGGCACAGTACCGCACCGTGATGGTGCCGCAGACCGTGATGGTCGCGCCGGAAAGCGTTCAATACGAGCGCATTCCCGCCCAGTATGAAACCCGCCAGCGGGTCGAGATGGTCGCCCCCGCCCGTACCTATTACGTGCCGGTGGCGCCGCGCTGCAATTCCTGCGGTTACTGATCTCAGCTGGCGCATCCCGGATCGGGATGCGCAGCCAGCACTGTTCAGGATAAACAAAAGGGACCCGGCGCAAACCGGGTCCCTTTTTTCGTGCGCGCAGATCAAGCCGGCTTGAACTTGCCCTTGGCGGCGGCGCAATCGCCCTTGGTCATTTCCGAAAAGCCCATGCCCTTGCAGGCATTCAGACCCTTGCAGGCATGATTGCCGCCCTTGCACGCGCTCTGGCCCTTGCAGGCATTCGCACCGATACAGTGACCTTCCGCGGCGTAGGCCGTGGTCGAAGACACGGTCGCACCAGCCAGGAACAAGGTGGCAGCGGCGGCGGCGAGCGTGGCACCTGATTTGGAATCGAACTTCATGACGATCTCCCTGAGGGTTGCGGCTGAAAACATGACGTCATGAGCATTCAACGACCGAGCGATCGCCGAACCGCACAACGCACGGAACATCGGATGCAAATCAGGATGCGGAGGTCTCTTGTGGCCTCTTCAATCTGAATTCATCCAAGCCAAGCTACGGGCTGTCTGTGCTTTGGTTGCGCAATTTCGAACAATAGTTTTGCTGACGTGCGTCGCTTGAACACGCGCGGATCCGCGCGCACGCGACCATTGCCTCAAGCGCGACCGACCGGCCAGGCGGGCACGGCGTCAGGTCAGCCAAGTTACGGCAGCGTGAGAAAAGCGGTTTCAAAAAACATCGGGCCGGCAGTTGATGCTGCCAGCCCCAGCACCGTATGGCGCGCAATCTCTATGGGCCGTTCAATAGTCGTTCGGCCCCATCGCCCACTCCCAATGGTCGTGGCCATGGGAGTAATTCATGTTGGTCGTCGCCGGATTGCGATTGACCAGCGGCCGCAGATACATCGGATGGGTGACGCTGCGCACCTCGTGCTCGATCGTGAACAGGTGCTTGCCGCTTGAGAGATCGACGATGTCGCGAAAACGATATTGATACTGGTTGTCCTCGCTGAAGATCAGATCGCGCTCGGCTAATCGGCGGTACGGGCCGGAAAAATCCGTGACATACATCTGCACATGATGGCCGTCATAGTCCGGCTGCGGCCGGTCGGTCTCGCGGAACAGCAAATACTGGCCCTTGCCGATCTCCACGCGCGCGACCGTTGCTGTCGCCATTATGGAATTCTGCCGGCGTTCCCAGGATCTGCGGATAGAAATTGCAGATGCCTTTGCGCGGTCCCAACCGGAACATCGAACTCGACATAGGGAATGCCGAGCGTGATGCGCCCGAACCGCGCGGCGTCCGGCTCATAGCAGCGCAAATGATTACCCCAGGGGCAGATCGCTTCGACGTAGTCATTATGTTCGCTGAAGGCGAATTTGGTGCCGTGCAGTTTTTTGGCAACCGACGCCAGCCGTTCGAGCAGCGCGGCACGGCCCGAGATCACAAGGCCGGTATGGCCGCGCAACACCTGCGCCTCGCCGCTCGGCAGATGAAACTGGTTGCGGCCGACATTGATCCACATATTGGTGTCGGACACCATCAGATAGGGATCGCGCGTCAGCCCGAGCCCGGACACATAGAACAACGTGGCCAGATGCTGATCGGGAACCTGAACGTTGACGTGTTCGAGATGAACCGAATTGCCAAGGTCTTCTGCGGCGCGGTCGAATTTCTGTTGCATGATCAGGTTCCGGATGCGTTACGGCGTATCATAGGCAAGCCCTGCGTGGTTTCCAACAGCTGGAAGACAGCGCTTTGCTGGCATCATCGCACAGGCCTGATATCGCCGGCATGACCGTCCCAGGCCCGGGTTTCCTCGGTCTCGACAAAGCCGGCCTGCAACTCGGCATTCGCGGTCTTCATGTCGATACCATCCACCCAGCGCCCGACCACCAATGTTGCGATGATGTTCGACGTGAGGTTAGTCGCGGCGCGGATTTCCGCCATAAAGCGATCCACCCCGAGCAATAACGCAATACCGGCGACGGGCACCGCATCCACCACCGGCAGCGTCGCCGCCAGCGCGATGAACCCGCCGCCGGTGACCCCGGCGGCGCCCTTCGAGGTAAACAGCATCACGAACAGCACGCTCAATTGATGCCAGATCGAGAGGTGAACGTTGAAGGCGTTGGCAAGGAACAATACCGCCGTGGTCATGTAGATTGCCGTGCCGTCCATGTTGAAGGAGAAGCCGCCCGGCATCACCAGGCCCACGACCTCACGCGACACGCCGACCTTCTCCAGCTTCTGCATCGAGCGCGGCATCATGGTCTCGGCCGAGGTCGCCGCGAACACGAACAGGATCTCGTCCTTGAAATAATTCAGCACCCGGAAAACATTAAAGCCTGACAGCCTTAAGAATGCGCCGAGCACGATCAGGACAAAGAGAATGCTGACGAGATAGACCGAGGCGACGAGTTCGCCGAGGTCGAGCAGCGTCCGCAGGCCGTATTTGCCGACCGTAAAGGCCATCGCGCACAGGGCCGCAAGCGGCGCGAAATACATGATGATCCGCACCATGCCGAACAGCGCGACCGACGCCGACTCCAGGAACGACACCACCGGCTTGCCGCGTGACTGCGCGATGCTGAGCGCCGATCCCAACAGCACGGCGATGAACAGCACCGGCAGGATGTCGCCCTTGACGAAGGGCTCGATGAACGACGCCGGAATAATCGACTGCAGGAAGTCCGACAAAGTGACGTTCCTGGCGAGCTTGGCATAGGCATCGACGGCCTTGGGATCGAACGCCGCCGGATCGGCATTGAGCCCGACGCCGACCTTCCACAGATTGCCGACGGTCATGCCGATCACCAGCGCCAGCGTGGAAGCGACCTCGAAATAGATCAGCGCCTTGACGCCGACATTGGCGACGCGACGGATATCGCCCATCTTGGCGATGCCGACCACAATGGTGGTGAAGATGATCGGCGTCACCACCACCTTGATCGCGCGCACAAAGGCGTCGCCGAACGGTTTGAGATAGCCGGAGAAATCCGGATAGGCGTAACCGATCAACGCGCCGATCGCGACCGCGATCAACACCTGCACATAGAGCTTGCGATAAAGCGGCGTTGCGACCTTGGCCGGCAAGCCGATACTGGCAATATCGGAAGTCTGGTCGACTTCAAGCGCGGACATCGGATTTCCACCCAGCAGCCAAAGACGATTCGATCAGGTCCCAAGTTTTTCCTGAGTTCGTTTTATTGCGGGCCGCGCAAGCGGCCGTCGCTGGCCGCTCGCGCGGCCAGCGAATTCCTTAAAGCCGATTACTCGGCCGCCACGCTCTTGATCGCGGCATGGCCATGGGTCTTGACCACGACCTTGATGGCATCCTCGATACGCTCGCGGGCGTATTTCAACGCCGTCGGCAGATCTTCCAGCGCGAAGGTATGGGTGTGCACCTTGGTGGCGTCGAATCGCTTCTGCGCCATGAACGCCTCGGCGCGGTGCGTGGCGCTCTTGCCCTCGCCACGGATGCCATAGATGTAGATGTTGTTGCGCACGATGTAAGCGATATCGACTTCGGCCGGCTTGCCTGGAAATGCCGCCAGACAAATGCGGCCGCCGCGATTGACCATGCGCGCCGCTTCGTTGACGGCTTCCGGCGCGCCCGAACATTCGACGACATAATCGACACCCTTGCCGCCATTGAGCTTGCGCACGGCGGCAACGGGATCTTCGTTCTTGGCGTTGATGACGTAATCGGCGCCGAGTTCGAGACCGATCTTGAGACGGTTGTCGCGTGTGCCGGTCAGGATCACCGGATGCGCGCCCAGCGCCTTGGCGACGGCGACACCGAGCAGCCCGATCGGTCCGGGACCGGTGACGACGACGCTCTCGCCCGCGACCAGACCGCCGAGTTCGGTCAGGCCATACATCGCGGTACCCGCGGTAACGACCAGCGTCGCCTCCTCGTCCGACATCTCGTCAGAGATCGGCACCAGCGTGTTGATGCTGTTGACCGCGTATTCGGCGAACCCACCGTCGGTCGTGAAGCCGTTGGCGCGATGTCCCTTGTCGACGTCGCCGTAGTTCAGACCGTAATTGTGACACGCCGTGTACATGCCCTCGCGGCAGCGCTTGCACTGTCCGCAGCCGGCATGGATTTCAACGGTGACGCGATCGCCGATCTCATATTCATCGACGCCGGGTCCGAGTGCCGCAACGGTGCCCATATATTCGTGGCCCGGCGTAAAGTTCTTGTTGTAGGGCAGGCCGCCCTGGATCATCGCCGGCGGACCGTGATGAATGATCTCAAGATCGGTGGCGCAGATCGCAACCGCGTCGATCCGAACCAGAACCTCGGCCCGCTTCGGCACCGGCACCGGCTTGGTGGTCAGGGACAATTGATCGGGATCGCCCAGCACCCAGGCCCGCATGGTTTCGGGAATCGGAAAATCGGGCGAGGTCTTGACGTTGTCGGGCTTGTACATGGGTTCTCCTCAGTCTGTCCGGATATGTCTGGTTGCCATTGTGCCGCGGCGCGATCGGCCGATCCAATCAGCATGACGCCCGGCTATGCGTTCCGCCGATCATTCGCCGACGGCTTCGATAGATAAATCCTGAAGGGGTGGATCGACGCGAACTGCTGCGAATGCCGTCGCTGTTCCACCCTGCAGGCGGAACGTTCGGCATAACGCAGTACCTTGTCAGTACTTTTGTTTGCCAAGCACTTTTCACTCTCGCTTGCGGATTCCATTACCGCGCTCCACCCGTTCTTATTTTTATCGTTGCAGTAGGGACAATCTTCGATCCCAAAGCAAATGAATTTTCGTTCCGCCGGGCGCTTCAGTTCCCGCGTATTTTGACCATGTGAAAACTATTGCGGCTACCGGAGGCTCGCGAAAATTGTGCGGCGGGCTGGAGGGACGGGTTGCCGTGAAACGACCGCGGCCGGCAGCCCGGTTAATGAATATTTAGGAATCAGCACTACAGCTTAAGGCGGCTTTTCCTCGAGAGCGGGCCGACAGCATGACTGACTCAGACATCCTAAGCCGCGATATCCGTGCGTTGCAGGAGTTGCAAAGGGTCGCCTGGAGCCAGTTGGCAAGTCCAAGCCTCACCACGTTCGACCGCCGCGAGATTCGAAACCAAATCCGGCAGAGCGAAGCCGAACTCAAGGCCTATCTGAAAATGAAGTCCGAGCGCGCGCGCTTTCCGGTGTACGCATCCCCGGATTCCGGCTACCGGCGCCCCGCGCGGCCGAGCTTCCGGCTGTTGGCCTCGGATTAGAAACTACCGAAACCAGCGACGGACCGCTTCCGCCAATCCGTCTGTGCTGTTCTCTTCACCGGCCCAGGCAACGCAGGCATCGGGACGGATCAGCATCGAAGGCCCGGTATCGACGGTGACGCAACGTATCCTCGACGTGGCGGCTGCAACGAGCCTGGAAGCCTTGCCCTCGGTCGAGGCATCGAGAAGAACACCCATGCCATCCTGCATCACATCATAGAGCGAGACCTCGATATCGCCGTGTTGGATCGGCCGGTCGCCTATCAGCCGTCCGACGTCGTCGATCTCCGATCCGAGATCGTAACGGACGGAAAGGCCGCTGATCATTTCGCCCATGAAACGATTGACGTCGTCGAATTCCAACAGCTTCGCCA
The DNA here is from genome assembly GCA_963790595.1 of uncultured Alphaproteobacteria bacterium. Lineage (GTDB taxonomy): Bacteria > Pseudomonadota > Alphaproteobacteria > Rhizobiales > Xanthobacteraceae > Bradyrhizobium. The sequence continues at coordinate 250,822 of CAWBPE010000012.1, forward strand.
CGACGTCCCGCATGGCACTTGATTGTGGATCGGGCCGCATGATGGCCGCTTGCGCCAGCGTGTTGGCCAGAACGGCTTCGGCGACCGGCCGCCGCTCGGCCGTGTAGGTATCGAGCAGGCTTTCGGGCATCTCGCCGCGAATGACCGCGGCGAGTTTCCAGCCGAGATTTGCGGCGTCCACCAGCCCGAGGCTCATGCCCTGACCGCCGAACGGCGAGTGGACATGCGCCGCATCGCCGGCCAGCAGCACGCGGTCCCGGCGGTAGGTATCGACAAGCCGCGTATTGTCGGTCCATCGGCTGGCGTTTTCGAACGCTTTGACGCGGACATCCACGCCGCTGACACGGCGCAATACAGATTCGAACTCCTCGTGCGTCACCGGAGCGTCCCGATCTTTCGGCGGCCCGCTGAAATCCAGCATGAATATCCGACCGAGCAGGGACCCGAACATGCCGCCTGATGTATAACGAAAGCCATGGGGCAAGCGTTCGAGATGGTCGACCTCGGCCAGCGCCTGATACATCGTCAACGTAGGATCCGAGCCGGGGAAATCGAAACCGGCCATTTTGCGAACAGGGCTGCGCCCTCCGTCGCAGCCGACGAGATAGGAACAGCGGATATGGCCTTCGCCGGTCGCAGAGGTCCACGCCACATCGACGCCGTTTACATGCTGCACCAGGCCGGTCACCTCACATTCGCGGTGGATATCGATTCCGAGGGAGCTGGCGCGATCGGCCAGCATCGCTTCGATGGCTTGTTGATCCACCGGACTGCCACGCCGCGCCGGCTCCTTCTGCGCGTCCGCGCGGATCAGGATCAGGCCTGCGAAATGACCGCTGTACCTGACTCCCCGACCACGCGGGTTCGCTTCGTTCAGCCCCGCGAACTGCGCCATCATCGCGAAGCTACGCGCCTGTGCGGCAGCGATATCGGCAGCCATGCCGCGCCGCTGCAATGCTTCGATCCCGAGCGGTCCGATCCCCCCTGCCTTCAAGACCATGCTTGGGGCGGCCAAGCGCTCCAACACCACGACGTGCACGCCGCCCAAAGACAGTTCGATGGCTGTCAGGAGGCCGACCGGACCGGCCCCTACAACAACGACATCAGCTTGATTTTCCATCATATTTCTCATATACTGAGTCCTAATATGTACTCAGTATATATTTAATAGCCAGTCGGGAGCCTTATGTCAATTCCCACCGACCTTCGATCCCGGAAGCGCCTTGCCACGCGGCAGGGTATCTCCAACGTCGCCACGCGGCTCTTTATCGAGCGGGGCTTTGATCATGTGACGGTGGACGAGATCGCGGCGGCCGCCGACGTCGGACGGATGACGGTGTTCAATTACTTCCCCCGCAAGGAGGACATGTTCTTCGATCTCGACGAGGAAGGCCGCGAGATGCTGCGCGAAGCATTGCGGCAGCGCGATCCCAGCGTCGCTCCGATCGAGACGCTACGTCTGCTCGCGCATCGGATGATTGCGGACCAGAGTCCCTACGTCGAATTTTCCGCCAGGAGCCAGCGATTCATCGAGACGATCGAGGGCAGCGAAACTCTCAAGGCTCGGGCCAGGGCGATACGCGACGAGCTTGCGCAAGTCGTCACCGTGGCACTGTCAGAATGTGTCGGGCGAGAGCCGCCGATCCCGATGCCTATCTGGCGGCCGGTCTGCTATTGGCGACCTGGACCATAGCTTTCATCCAGGCTCACCGGACCTTTCGAGAAACGCGAAATACAAAGGAAGCGAACGCCGCCTTTCTCGCGGTTATCGATAAGGGAGCCGCCGGCTTAAAAGCGGCAATGGCTGGCACGCCTTACGTCTGAGATGCTGAAGAAGATCGCGCCATCTCAGCGCTTGCTACGCCACCCGCGGTAATCCGCTATTTGCAAGCCTGATAGCCGCACGCTCGGCCTCCCGCGCATTGCGAAACAGCTGCCCGTCCATCGCATAAAAGCGCTGGGTCGCTGCGAAAAACCGATAGCCTCCGAGGTCGCGCACAACGATACCTGCCGCCTTTGAGAGAACTTCGATGATGTAAGAGTCCGACATTTTACTATTCCGCGCCTTTACGCTTCAGTGCGCGCGAATAACCGGGAAGGTGGGGAAAAGTTCCGGGTGAGTGAGCGGCGCGAGTGTGCGTGAGGCTCTCAGAGCCGTCATTCCGGGATGGTCCGAAGGACCAGACCTCAGATGTGCAATTGCACATCGGGGAATCTCGAGATTCCGGGTTCGATGCTGCGCATCGCCGCACGTTCGGCTTCTCGGGCGTTGCGAAACAGCTGACCTTCCATCGAATTAAAGCGGTGGGTGGCCGCGAAGAACCGGTAACCGCCGAGGTCGCGCACGACGATACCCGCCGCCTTCGAGAGAACTTCGATGATGTAACTGTCCGACATTTTACTATTCCGCGCCTTTTAGACTTCAATGCGCGCGGATAACCGGGATGGTGGGTAAAAGTTCCGGGCGAGCAGGTGACGAACGCGCGAGCTTTCAGCAACCGTCATTCCGGGGCGATGCGAAGCATCGAACCCGGAATCTCGAGATTCCGGGTCTGTCCTTCGGACCATCCCGGAATGACGGAGGCCCACTACGCCGAAACCGGGGCATCAGCCTGCGTAATGGTCTGCGGATGGCCCTGATCGTCGATCGAGACATAGGTGAAATTACCGTCGGTCACCAAAATCGAATGCACTTCCTTGCGGCGCAGGACCCAGGCCTCCAGATGCACGGTAATCGAGGTCTTGCCGACACGAACCAGGCTGGCATGCACGGAGACGAGATCGCCGACGAAAACCGGCTTCCGGAAATTCATCGCCTCGATCGCCACCGTAACGGTGCGCGATTTGGCGGTCTTGGAGGCGAACACGCCGCCGGCGAGATCCATCTGGCTGAGCAGCCAGCCGCCGAAAATATCGCCGTTCTGGTTGGTGTCGGCCGGCATCGCCAGCGCGCGCGTGCAGAGATCGCCGTTGGGCTCGGTTTCCGTATTCAGCGGGGCGTGAACGGCGGATGTGTCGGTCATGTCTGGAAAGCCCTGTCGAATCGGATGCGGCGTTACTTGAAACTATCCCAGCCGGCATCCGGCGTGAACCGGCCGCCGAACTTCGCCGCCAGCGCGCGCAAGGCCGAGGCGACATTTTCAGGTCCGCGGCTGCGCGCATAATTCAGCGGGCCGCCGCGAAACGGCGCATAGCCGGTGCCGAAAATCATCGCGCCGTCGACCGTATCGGGGTTGTCGACAATGCCTTCGCGCAGGCAGGCGACGCAGACATTCGACATCGGCAGGATCAGCCGGTCGATCATTTCCGGCGTCGGCTCGACGCTTGAGGCCGAGCCGGAGGTCTTGTCGGCCTTGCCGTCCTTCCAGACATAAAAACCCTTGCCGGATCTTGCGGCCGAGTTCGCCCTTGGCGACTTTCTCGCGCAACCAGGCCGGCGTGGGCGGCAAGAGATCGCCGAATTTCGAGCGCAGCATGTCGCCGACGGCGAGACAAATGTCGAGGCCGACCTGATCGGCGAGCTCAATCGGGCCCATCGGCATGCCGAACTTTTCCGCCGCCGCATCGATGGTGGTTTTGTCGATCTTCTCGTCCAGCATCACCATCGCCTCAAGCATGTAGGGCGTCAGCGCGCGGTTGACGAGAAAGCCCGGCGAACTCTTGACCGGCAGCGGCAGCCGGTCGATGGCGCCGACAAAGGCCAGCGCCTCCTTCAGCATCTGCGGATCGCTGCCGTCATGGCTGACGACCTCGACCAGTTGCAGCCGGGAAACCGGATTGAAGAAGTGCAGTCCGACCAGCCGTTCCGGTGACTTCAGCGTCGTGCGCAAATCCTGCAGCGGAATGCTGGAGGTGTTGGTGGCGAGGATCGCGCCGGCTTTCATTTTGGGCTCGAGCCCGGCATAGACCTTCTGTTTCAGTTCAAGCTTTTCCGGTACCGCCTCGATGATGAGGTCGGCATTGCGCACGCCCTCGCCGTCGAGATCTGGCACCAGCCGGTCCAGCGCGTCGCGCACATCGGTGCGCTTGTGAATGATCTTGCCGAATAAATCCGCCGCGCGCTTCATCGCGCCCGCAATCGGCTCCGGCTTCATGTCGGCGAGCGAGACCCGCAAGCCCTGATTGGCGCACCAGGCCGCGATATCGCCGCCCATCGCGCCGGCGCCGATGACGTGAACATGGGCGATTTTGTTGCCGGAGCCCGCGGTCTTCTTCATCTCGTCGCGCAGGAAGAACACCCGGATCAGGTTCTGCGCCGTCGGCGTCACCATCAAATTGGCGAACGAGGTTTTTTCAGCCGCGAGCATCGCAGCCTTGTCGCCGCCGTGCTTTTCCCAGAGATCGATCAGCGCATAGGGCGCCGGATAATGCTCATGCGGCGCGGCCTTTTCAGCCTCTGTGCGCATCCGCGATCCCAGAAAGCCCCTGACCGGACCGAGATTCAAAAGTGTATTGAGCAGACCCGGTTTGGCGCGCTTCAGGCGGCCGAGCACCGCGTCCTTGACCGCGTTGCGCACATGACGCTCCTGCGTCACGGCATCGACCAGTCCGAGCGATTTCGCCTTGCGCGCGTCGATGGTCTTGCCGGTCAGCATCATCGTCATCGCCTGCATCGGATTGACCAGCCGCGTGAAGCGCGCGGTGCCGCCGAGGCCGGGATGCAGGCCCAGCATCACTTCCGGAAAGCCAAAGCGCGCGCCGTCGATCGCGATGCGCGACTGACAGGCCAGCGCGACCTCAAGGCCGCCGCCGAGACAAAAGCCGTGGATCACCGCGACGGTCGGAATCTTGAGCCCTTCAAGGCGGTCGATCACCGCATGGGCCTGACCGATCGGTGTCTCGACGGCCTTTGGATCGGTCGCGCCGCGAAATTCGTTGACATCAGCGCCTGCGATGAAGCCGGAGGTCTTTGCCGAGCGGATAACCAGCCCGGTCGGGCGCTGGCTTTCCAGCGACGCCAGCGCAATATTGAACTCCGCCATCACATCGGCCGACAACGTATTGGCGCTGGCGCCCTCGCGGTCGAACAGCAGCCACGCGATGCCGTCGCTATCGCGCGTCAGCTTGAAATGGCGATAGGGGCCGGTTTCGGGTTTGGGTCCAAGCTCCAGCACGCGGTCACCGAGAACGTCCATGATCTTGCTATCCATGATCACACCATCTCGATCAACATCGCGCCGCCCTGCCCGCCACCGATACATTCGGTGGCGATGCCGCGTTTGGTTCCCAGCCGCTTCATCGCATTGACCAGATGAAGCACAATGCGATTTCCGCTGCAGCCGACCGGATGCCCGAGGCTGATGGCGCCGCCATCGACATTCAATTTGGCGCGATCGATCTGCCCGGCCGCGCCGTCAAGGCCGAGAATCTCGCGGCAGAATTTTTCGTCTTCCCATGCGGCGAGGCAGCCCAGCACCTGGGTCGCGAACGCCTCGTTCAATTCCCAGGTCTCGATATCTTGCAAGGACAGTTTGTGGCGCTTGAGCAGCTCGGTCGCCGACAGCACCGGGCCGAGGCCCATGATTGAGGGATCGAGCGCCGACCATTGGCTGTCGATAATCACGGCCTTCGGCGTCAGACCATGCTTGGCGACAGCTTCCTCCGACGCAAGGATGGTCCATGAGGCGCCGTCGGTGATCTGCGACGAGTTGCCCGCGGTAACCTGACCCCAGGGCCGTCTCGAACACCGGCTTCAACGCCGCCAGTTTTTCCGGCGAGGAGTCCGGCCGTACGCCATCGTCATGATCGTAGAATTTGCCGTCGCGCGCAAACGCGGTTTCGACTTCGCCTTTCAGAAAACCCTGTGCCTGTGCGTTCGCCAGCCGCTTGTGGCTTTCGACCGCATAGGCGTCCGACTGCTCGCGCGTGATGCCGAAGAGATGACCGACCACTTCGGCGGTTTGTCCCATGTTGAGTTCGGTGATCGGATCGGTCAGGCCGCGCTCGAGGCCGATGATCGGCTTGAAGAACGACGGGCGGGTTTTGGCGAGCGCCGCGAGCTTGGCGATAATGCCCTTGGCGCCGGCCAGTCCGGCAAACCAGCGCACGCCCTGCTGCGGCCAGACCAGCGGCGCGTAGCTCAGCGCTTCCGATCCGCCGGCCAGGATCAAATCCGACACGCCTTCGCGGATGTAACGATATCCCGTGTCGATCGACTGCATGCCGGAGCCGCAATTGATCTGCACGGTGAAGGCGACCATCGCCTCGCCCATCCCGAGACGAAGGGCCGCGACCCGTGCCGGGTTCATCTCGTCAGCGATGACATTGACGCAGCCTAAAATCACCTGATCGAAAGCCGTGGGCGCGAAGGGTTGCCGCGCCAGCAGCGGCCGGCCGCATTGCACGGCGAGATCGACCGGGGTGAACGGCCCGGGTCCGGTGCGCGCCTTGAGGAACGGCGTCCGGCTGCCGTCGATAATGTAAACTGGTCGCGCCATCAGCTTGCCGCCCGCGTCTCGCCCAGCTCCTGGAAGAACTGATGCACCTCGGCGGGCTTCTTGTAGATCGGCGACAGCGCCTCCGGCGCGAAATCGTCGACCTCGATCACTTTGGCGACCGCCTCATGCGCCGCCGCGAGCTGATCGCCCTCGATTTGCGTGATAATGCCTTTGGCGACGGCCTCTTTCGCGTCGCGAATATGCGCGGCCCGCATGCGCTTGGCGATGTCTTCCGCGCCGGTAACCAGCAGGAAAGCTTTCTCCAGCCGCGCGACGCCGCCGTCATCGGCCACACGCGACAAATCCGGCGTCAGGCGATCGCGTGCCGCCGACGGTTCCAGGATCAGTTGCGCGCATTGATGAACCACGCGATCGGACGGACCGAGCACGCGCGCGCCAAAGGGCTGGATCAGGAACTTCAGAACGAGGCCGACAAACCTATTGGGCAGGTTCGCGAGAATTTCCGCGAAGCGATTTTCGATGGTGCGAAAGCCGCTCGCCATGCACCATTCCAGCAGAACGAAATCCGCGGTCTGCCGGCCCTCATCCTGCCAGCGCTTCAGCGCGGCCGAGAGCAGATACAATTCGGACAGGATATCGCCGAACCGCGCCGAGAGCATTTCCTTGCGCTTGAGCGCGCCGCCCAGCGTCAACAGCGCCATGTCGGCGCAGAGCGCGAAGGCCGTGGAATAACGCGAAAGCTGGCGATAAAACCCGGTTGCCTCCGCGGCATCCGGCGCCGGCGCAAACATCCCGCCGGTCCAACTGCGGCCCCAGGCCCGAAACAGCGTGGTCACGCTGTGACCGACATGTTTCCAGAACGCCGTATCGAAGGCGTCGAGACCCTTGGCATGGTCGGTATCGCCGAGCGCGTTCATTTCCTGCAACAGATAAGGATGCGCGCGGATCGCGCCCTGCCCGAACACGATCAGATTACGGGTCAGGATATTGGCGCCCTCGACCGTGATGCCGACCGGCACCGAGCGATAGAGATTGCCGATGTAATTCTGCGGACCATCGATCACGGCCTTGCCGCCATGGATGTCCATCGCGTCATCGATCGCGATCCGCATCCGCTCGGTCGCCTGCAGCTTCATGATGCCGGAAATCACCGCGGGATGATGGCCCTGATTGAGCGCCGCACAGGTCAGCCGCCGCGCGGCGTCGAGCAGATAGGCGGTGCCGGCGATGCGGGCCAGCGGCTCCTCAATGCCCTCGAACTTTCCGATGGGCACATTGAACTGCTCGCGAATGCGGGCATAGGCGCCGGTGGTGCGCGCGGCATAGGCCGCACCTGCGGCGGACAGCGACGGCAGCGAGATGCCGCGCCCGGCGGCGAGCGCCGTCATCAGCATCTTCCAGCCCTGGCCGAGGCGTTCCTGGCCGCCGATGACGTAGTCCATCGGAATGAAGACGTCCTTGCCCCAGTTCGGGCCGTTCTGGAACACCTGCATCGACGGCAGATGGCGATGGCCGATGGTGACGCCGGGCAGATGGGTCGGGATCAGCGCCACGGTAATGCCGAGTTCGTCCTGCGAGCCCACCAGATGGTCGGGATCATAGGCCTTGAAGGCGAGGCCCAAGAGCGTCGCGACCGGGCCGAGCGTGATGTAGCGCTTGTGCCAGTTGAGGCGCAGGCCCAGCACTTCGCGGCCCTCGAAATCACCTTTGCAGATGATGCCGCTGTCGATCATCGCGGCCGCATCGGAGCCGGCTTCCGGGCTGGTGAGCCCGAAGCAGGGAATATCGCGCCCATCGGCGAGGCGCGGCAGCCATTGCTGCTGCTGGTCCTTGGTGCCGAAGCGCATCAGCAATTCGCCGGGGCCGAGCGAGTTCGGCACCATCACGGTGACGGCGGCGGCGAGACACCGCGACGAAATCTTGCGCACCACTTCGGAATGCGCATAGGGCGAGAAGCCGAGCCCGCCATATTCCTTCGGGATGATCATGCCGAAGAATTTATGGACCTTGATGAAGTCCCAGACTTCCGGCGGCAGATCGCGCCATTCCCAATTGATCTTCCAGTCGTCGAGCATCGCGCAGAGTTCGTCGACCGGGCCGTTGAGAAACGCGGTCTCCTCAGCCGTCAGGGTCGCCGGCGCGTTGGCGAGCAGTTTCGACCAGTCGGGATTGCCGGTGAACAGATCAGCGTCCCACCAGACATCGCCGGCCTCCAGCGCCTCGCGCTCGGTGTCCGACATCGCCGGCAACACCCCGCGCGCCCAGGAGAAGATCGGTTTGGTGACGAAATCGCGGCGAAAGCTCATGGCGATGTCCTCATGATCGAAGCGAAGCGATTTGGCAGCCGGCAGGCCTGCCGGCGCAGAATGGACGACTCAAATTAGCAGGAAAGCATGGGCAAGACAGCGTGAGATATTACGACACAAAGGTAACGCGAAACTGACAACGGCCGGGCACCGCAACGGTTCCGGAAAACACAATATTAAGCGTTACTTGCTGCAGTGCGGCTCAATCCGGCCGCGCCATCTCGAACATCGCGTCAGGCTTGATCTCGAAATAGTCACCACGGCGGCCGGCGCGCACGATGGGGCGTGCCAGCGCGGTCTGGTAGACGCCGTCCTTGATCAGAGCCTTGTCGATGTGGACGGCGACGACTTCGCCCAGAGTCAGCCAGCCCGGCACCTTGCCGCCGTCTTTATTCTGCAACTGGATAATTTGCGTCAATTTGCATTCAAACGAGACCGGGCTTTCCCCGACCCGAGGCACGTTGACGAGTTTGCTCGGCACCGCGGTCAAACCGGCGATCCCGAATTCATCGACATCGCGCGCGACATGCGCCGCGGTGGCGTTCATCTGCGTTGCCAGATCCCGGGTGGCGAGATTCCAGACGAACTCGCCGGTCTCCTGGATGTTCTGGACGCTGTCCTTGCGCGAGGTCGAGGAGAACCCGATGATCGGCGGGATATAATTGAAGCCGTTGAAGAAGCTGTAAGGCGCGAGATTGACGTTGCCTTTGGAGTCGCGCGACGAGATCCAGCCGATCGGACGCGGGGCGATGATGGCATTGAACGGATCGTGCTTGAGGCCGTGGCCGTTGACCGGCTCGTAATAGTGCAGATCTTTCGGGCTTGATGCGTCCATTGCAGGTTCTTCCTTACTACTTCGTCATTGCGAGGAGCGACGAACTCTATACTCCGTCATTCCGGGATGGTCCGAAGGACCAGAGCCGGAATCTCGAGATTCTCAGATGTGCAATTGCACATCATAGCTCGATGCTTCGCATCGCCCCGGAACGACGGAAGGAAACTATCAGCTTTCTCGCTATTTCGCCAAACCACCGTGCGGCGCAAGGCCCGCAATGACAAAATCGATCATTTGATCGATGGTCGGTCCCGGCTTGTGCTCCGATTGCGCAATGATCTGGGGATGGAAGAACCGGATCATCGCGGTGCAGGCGCACATCGCGGCGAGCGGCACGTCGGCCTTTTCGAACTCACCGGACGCCATCCCCTGCGCGATCACGGCCCCGATCGTCTCGGTGATGTGCTGCATATGGGCGACGCAAACTTCCCAGCTCTCCTCCATCGCAATCGCGACCATCTCGTGCAGCTTGGAATCACCGACATAACGTTCGGAATTCATGCGGTGGATGGTGGTCAATAGCTCGCGCAGGCGAAGCGCCGCCGGACCCGGCATATGAATGATGCGTTCCGCCTCGATCTCGACCCCACCCATCATTTTGCGCGCGACGCCCTCATGGATCGACTTTTTCGAATCGAAAAAGCGATAGACGTTGGCCGGACTCATGCGCAGCAGTTTGGCGATGTCGGCGACGGTGGTCTTCTGGTAGCCGATTTCGCGGAACAGGCGCTCCGCCACCTCGAGAATACGCTCCCGGGTGTCCTGCTCTGTATGTTCCGAAACCAGCGTCATGGCGGTACTCAAATCAGCGCGCTTAATCTTCAATTATTCCGCTGCCTCAGCAAGCGGAAATGCGGGTTGTGCCTGATCCCCGTGTTGCGATGCAGGATCAAGGTTCTCGCGCGGGCCGCTTTCTTCCAGGCTCTTGCGGAACCAGAGGGCATAGAGACCCGGCAGGTACAGCAGAGTGAGGAAGGTTGCAACAAACAAGCCGCCCATGATGGTGATCGCCATCGGGCCCCAGAACGCCGAGCGCGACAGCGGGATCATCGCCAGGATGGCGGCGAGCGCGGTCAGCACCACCGGGCGGGCCCGCCGGACGGTGGCCTCGACGATGGCTTCCCGGCGCGTCAGACCATGCGACACATCGGTTTCGATCTGGTCGACCAGGATCACCGCATTGCGCATGATCATCCCGGCCAGCGCGATCAGACCCAGCAGCGCCACGAAGCCGAAGGGCTGGTTGGCGACGTTGAGGCCGAGCGACGCCCCGACGATTCCAAGGGGCGCCGTCAGAAACACCAGGAACAGCCGCGAAAAACTCTGCAACTGGATCATCAGCAGGGTCAGCATGACCAGGACCATCAGCGGAAACAGCACGAAGATCGAGGCATTGCCCTTGGCGGACTCCTCGAACGCGCCACCGGCCTCGATCCGGTAGGCCGACTCCAGGCTGTCACGGATTTCCTGCAGCTTGGGCCAGATCTGGTTGGTCACGTCAGGCGCCTGCACGCCGTCGGCCACGTCGCCGCGCACGGTGATCGCCATGTCGCGGTTGCGCCGCCACAGGATCGGTTCTTCGTGGGCATATTCGATCTTGGCGATCTGCAACAGCGGCACCGCCACCCCGTTGCGCGATGTGACGGTGAGATCGCCGACATGGCTGAGATCGAGCCGCTCGGACGGCACCGCGCGCGCCACCACATCGACCTTCTCGATGCCGTCGCGGACTGTGGTCACCGGCACGCCTGAGATCAGCATACTCAGCGCCTGCGAGACGTCCTGCGGGGTCAGACCGAGCGCCCGCGCGCGGTCCTGATCGACCACCAGCTTCAAATAGGGCGACTGTTCGTTCCAGTTGAGCTGCGGATCCCTGATATTCTCGTTCTGCTTGACCACGTCGCGCACGCGGTAGGCGATGTCGCGGACGGTCTGGGGATCGGGACCGATCACGCGGAATTGCACGGGAAAGCCGACCGGCGGTCCAAAGTTAAAACGATCGACCCGCACCCGCGCTTCGGTCAGCGCGCCGTTCTCGACCGACCGCTCAAGCCGGGCCTTGATCCGCTCGCGCGCTTCGACATTTTTCGCGACAATCACGATTTCGGCAAACGCCTCATTCGGCAGTTGCGGATTGAGCCCCAACCAAAAGCGCGGCGATCCCTGGCCGACATAGGCGGTATAGGTCGCGATGTCCCTGTCGTCCTTCAGAAGCGCCTCGGCCTTTTTCACGGACTGTTCGGTGACGCCAAACGCGGTTCCTTCCGGCAGCCGCAACTGCAGAAACAGTTCGGGCCGCTCGGACAGCGGAAAGAACTGCTGCTGCACGTGGCCGAAGCCCACGATCGAGGCCACGAAGATCCCGGCCGTCGCCAGCACCACCTTGACCCGGTGGTTGACGCACCACTGGATCATGCCGCGCAGAACGCGATACATACGGGTTTCATAGACCGCATGCGGATCGTGGTTGTGGCTAACCGTGATGTTCGGCAGCAGCTTGACGCCGATATAGGGCGTGAAGATCACCGCGACGAACCAGGACGCGACCAGCGCGATCGCGACGATCCAGAAAATGCCGCCGGCATATTCGCCGACCGCGGAATTGGCAAAGCCAATCGGCAGGAAGCCGGCCGCGGTCACCAGCGTGCCCGTCAGCATCGGAAACGCGGTGGATTCCCAGGCAAAGGACGCCGCGCGGACGCGATCCCAGCCCTGCTCCATCTTCACCACCATCATCTCGACCGCGATGATGGCGTCATCGACCAGCAACCCGAGCGCGATGATCAACGCGCCAAGCGTAATTCGGTGCAGGTCGAGCGACATCGCGTTCATCACGATAAAGACGATCGCGAGCACCAGCGGCACTGACAGCGCTACCACGATGCCGGTGCGCCAGCCCAGCGCGACGAAGCTGACGAACAGCACGATCGCCAGCGCCTCGATGAAAGAGTGCACGAACTCGCTGACCGCGTGCTCGACGACTTCCGGCTGGTCGGCGATGCGGTCGACATTGATGCCCTGCGGCACCGCTCTCATGAATTCAGCCGTGGCGTCGGCGACGTCTTTACCCAGCTCGAGGATGTTGGCGCCCTTGGCCGTGACCACGCCGATGCCGATCGCAGGCTTGCCTTCCTGGCGCACCACAAAGCTCGACGGATCGACGAAGCCATGCGTCACGGTCGCAATATCCCCTAAGCGAAACACGCGGCCATTGCTTTCGACTGGCGTTTCCGCCACCGCCTTGACGCCATCGAGCGCGCCGGTGACGCGCAGCGGCACGCGCTGCGAGGAAGTTTCCACCGTGCCGGCCGGCACGACATTGTTTTGCTTGGCGAGCGAGTCGAACAGCGCCTGCGGCGTGATCCCGAGCGTCGCCAGCTTGGCGTGCGAGAATTCGACGAAGATTTTTTCGTCCTGGGTGCCGTACATGTCGATCTTGGTGACACCGGGCACCTTCAACAACCGCTGGCGCATGCCTTCCGCGGCTTTCTTCAACTGCGCATAGTCGGCGCCGTCACTGGTCATCATGTAGAGAATGGAATCGACGTCGCTGAATTCATCATTCACGACAGGCCCGAGCAGGCCGGCCGGCAACTGACCTTGCACGTCGGCCAGCTTCTTGCGCAGCAGATAAAACAGATAGGGCACATCCTTTGGCGGTGTCGAATCCTTGAACGAGACCTGCATCGCCGTGAATGACGGCTTCGAATAGGTCTCGACCTTGTCGAAATACGGCAACTCCTGCAGCTTCTTCTCGATCGGATCGGCCACTTGCGTCTGCATTTCCGCGGCCGTCGCGCCCGGCCAGATCGCCGAGACGTTCACCACCTTCACCGTAAAGAAGGGATCTTCGGCGCGGCCCAGCGCCCGATAGGAGAAGAAGCCGGCGAAACCGAGCGCCACGATCAGGAACAGAATGAGTGCCGGATGGCTCACCGCCCAGCCCGAAAGATTGAACCGCTTCATCGCGCGCTCCCCGGATTGATCCAGACCAAAAACTTAAAATGACAAGGACGAGACAACCCGGACCTTCTGGGCCGGATCGAGTTTCTGCACGCCCAGCACGACAACCCTCGAGCCGTCATCGACGCCGCCGGTAATGACGACATCGTTGCTGCCATAGGACTTCACCAGCACCGGCTTCAGCGTGACTTCACCCTTGGCATCGACGGTGTAGAGCGAGGGATCGCCGCCCTGGCTGTACAAGGCCGACAGCGGCAGCCGCGCCACGCGCTCGGTCTGGGGATCGGCCAGCGTCAATGTCGCGGTCATGCCGAGCGAGACGCTTTCGCCGGCTTCAGGCAGCGAAAATTTTGCGAGATAAGTCCGCGTCGCCGGATCGGCCTGCGGCGCGAACTCGCGCAGTTTTGCCAGGTATTTCTTGTTGGGCTCGGACCACAGGCTCACGGTCGCCGTGCCTTCCTTGGCACGACTGAGAAGCGTCTCGGGGATCGCAACCCAGGCTTCCTTTTCGCCAAAGCGCGCGACGCGAATGGCGGTCTGCCCGGATGCCACCACCTGCCCGGCATCGATCAAGGTCGAAGTGACAACGCCGCGGGTGTCAGCCACGAGCGTAGCGTAAGACAATGAATTCCGGGTGAGTTCGACCGAACGTTCGCCGCGATTCAGGCGCGCCCGCGCCTCATCGGCGGTGGCCTTGGCTTGATCCAGTTGCGCATCGGTGGCCCAGCCCTTGGCGCGCAGATCCTTGGCGCGCTGCTCGGCGGCGGCGGCCTGCGCCAACACACCGGTGGCGGCGCGGAACTCGGCATCGGCCTGTTCGGCCTGCAGCCTCAGATCGATTTCGTCGAGCGTGGCCAGCGGCTGGCCGACATCAATCGTATCGCCGATTTCGACCAGACGCTTTGCGACCTTGCCGGAAACCCGGAAACCCATATCGGTTTCGATCCGGGGACGGATCGTGCCGACGAAACTGCGCTCCGGCGATTCCGACTCATAATGCACGGTGGCAACCAGAACTGGCCGCGCCGGGACGGCCTTTTCAGCGACCTTGTCGTTGCAGCCGGCCAAAGTGATAGCCGTAACCGCCAGCAATATGCCAGTTAATAACCTGTAATAGCTTGAGAAAATGGAACGGACGAACATCTTTCTCTCCATCGGCGAATGCTGATGAAGAATGTCAATTATTCACTGACGAATGTCAACATTCGTCAGTGATCATGATTTCGTGAAGGTTACCGGTCCTCAGTTCGCGCCCGAAGGAGCAGCCGGCGCGGCGTTACCTTCCCTCCCCCACGCTTGCGAACTCCGCCTTGGTCTCGTGGCCGCCGAGAAACGCCAGGAGGCCGCCGATCAGCGGCAGCACCGAGAGCACCAACAGCCCCGTCGAGGTACTACCGGTCGCTTCCTTGACCCAGCCGATCAGATAGGGCCCACCGAAACCGGCGAGGTTGCCGATCGAATTGATGAGCGCGATCGCGCCGGCGGCCGCCGTGCCGGAGAGCCACGCGGTCGGCAGTGTCCAGAACACCCCGAAGGTGCAGAACACGCCGATCGCCGCGATCACCAGCGCGACCATGGTGACGCCTGGGCTGTCCATGTAACCGCAGACGGCGAGCGAAATTGCCGTAAGCAGCAACGGCGCACCGACATGCATCACGCGCTCGCGGGTGGCATCCGAATGCCGTGCCCACAGGATCATCGCGACAGTTCCGAACACATAGGGTACTGCGGTGACGAAGCCGGTCTGGGCGTTGGAAAAGCCGAATGCCTTGACGATCTGCGGCAGCCAGAACTGCATGCCGTAGAGGGCGGCGACAAATCCGAAATAGATCAGGCTCAGCGTCAGCACTTTCGGCGACGAGAGCGCCTGGCCCAGCGTGAGGTGCTGCGCGGCCTGTTTGGCCGCGATCTCGCCCTCAAGCCTCTTGGATAGCCACGCCTTCTGCTCGGCCGAGAGCCAATCCGCCTTCTCGGGCCGATCGGTCAGATAGAACCAGGAGACAATGCCCAGGATAATCGAAGGAATGCCCTCAATGATGAACAGCCATTGCCAGCCCTTCAGACCCATCGTGCCATCGAGGCCCAGCAACAGTCCGGACACCGGCGCGCCGATCACGGTCGAGATCGGCACTGCGATCGCAAAGGCGGCCAGAAAGCGCGCCCGATACTCCGCCGGATACCAATAGGTGAGGTAGAGAATGATGCCTGGAAAAAATCCGGCCTCGGCGACACCGAGCAGAAAGCGCAGGCCGTAAAAGCTCCAGGTCCCCGACACCAGCGACATCAGCGCCGAGATGATGCCCCAGCTCACCATGATGCGCGCGATCCAGCGGCTGGCGCCGAATTTTTCCAGCGCAAGATTACTCGGCACCTCGAAGATGAAATAGCCGATGAAGAAGATGCCGGCGCCCCAGGCGAAAATCGTCGGCGAGAATTTCAGTTCCGCGTTCATGGTCAGCGCGGCGAAGCCGAGATTGACCCGGTCCAGATATGAAAAGAAATACGCCAGCACCAGGAACGGAATGAGCCGCCACGAGATTGCGCGGATGGTGGACGTCTCTAGTTCGCTCTTCGCGCCGGGCGCGGCAAAAATATTGGCGGACTGGCTCATGCGTTTCTCCCCCCAGAGTTTTGCTTTTATTGCTTGCGATTTGACAGCCGTTCTTAGCATCGAGACTGAGCGATAAGAAAGGGCGATTGGCGCAAGGCAGACATCGCTTCTCCCCGGCTTTTTCGAGCCTTCCCCTTCGTCTGCGCAAAATCTGCACGAAAATACGCAAATCCTGAGCTTATCGGACAAACGGCCTGCCAACCGGCCCGGCATGGTCGGGCCATGGCAAAGATCATCTCCCTCCCTGTCAGGCGACCGCAACTGCCGCGCCGGCTCGTCAACGACGGCTGGTGGCTGGAGACGCAGCCGACGCGCGCCAGAGTCATCGCCTTTCCAAAACCCCACGCGCCGAAGCCTCAGCCGAAAGTTGGCTATCTCACCCTCGTCCCCCCGAGAGAATAACAAGGACATAAAAACTATGTCGATCGCGACCACGGCCGATCTCGAAATCGCACGCACCCGTCCGCTGTTGATACCGCTCGTAGCTGCCGCTGCCTGTGTCGCACTGGCGGACTGGCTGTTCTACGGTTGGACGATGGGGATATCGCTGCCGTTGTTTCTCGGTGTGCTCGGCGTCGCAGCGATCACGGTCAATCGCGTGCACGCGACACGCACCATCCCGATCTTCATGGGCGTTATATTCGTCGCGGGCCTGCTTGCTCTGGTCGAGGAAGTCAGCACCCTGTCCGTCATCATGGGCCTGCTGGCAACGGCCATGTTCGCCAACGTCCTGACCACCCTCGAAGCCACATCCTGGCAACGACACCTGTTCGACTCCGCGACGATCCCCTTTCGCGGTCCCTTTCAACTGATCGGCGATGTGACCGGCGCGCTGCGGCATATGAAGCTGTGGACCCCGGAATGGCTCGGATCGCTTGTCGCATGGATCGTTCCGCTCAGCGTCTTCACGCTCTTCCTGGCTCTGTTCGCGTCAGCCAATCCACTGATTGAAAACCGGCTGCTGAAGATCAACATCCAGGCGCTTTATAATCTGCTCGACGTCTGGCGGATCTGGTTCTGGGCCCTGATCGCTTGCGCGATCTGGCCCTTGCTTCGCCGGCGCTTCCGGCGCAAACCGGCTTCTTTCGAGCTCGAACCGCGCGCAATTGCTACCGCTGCGTCCTCCGATATGGATTATCTTCTTGGCGTGCAGGCGGTGACGCGCTCGCTGGTGCTGTTCAACGCGCTGTTCGCGCTGCAGAGCGGATTGGACCTGACTTATCTCTGGGGTGGCGCGAGCCTGCCGGACGGCATGACCCTCGCGGAATACGCCCATCGCGGCGCCTATCCGCTGATCGCGACTGCGCTGCTTGCCGCCGGCTTTGTCCTGATCGCGATGCGCCCGAACGGGCCGGCGCAGCAGTCGCGACTGATCCGTCCGCTCGTTCTGGCGTGGACCGCGCAAAACGTGCTGCTGGTGATCTCGTCCATTCTGCGGCTCGATCTGTATGTCGGCATCTACTCGCTCACTTACCTCAGGCTCGCAGCTTTCATCTGGATGGGACTGGTCGCGGCGGGACTGTTGCTGATCCTGATCCAGATCATCCTGCGCAAGTCCAATTCCTGGCTGCTGTCAGCCAATGCCGCGACACTGGCGCTGGTCCTGTACGCGTGCTGCTTCATCAACGCGCCCTGGCTGGTGGCAACCTATAATGTTGAACATTGCCGGGAATTGGGCGGGAGCGGGCCAAACCTCGATGTGCCCTATCTAGGGGTGCTGGGTCCGCAAGCGCGGCTTGTGCTGGAGTCCCATCGAAGCGAAGTCCCGGCACTTCTAAGCGCCATGGACCGTCAGTTTCCCGATGCTCGGGAAGCCCTCTCACATCCGGAAAACTGGCGGGCCTGGAGTTTCCGGGCATGGCGCCTGCGACGATATTTGGCTAACACTCCCGACATACCGCCTGCTCTTTCGAACGGCAGCAAAGGTTAGCGAACGTGGCTCATTCCATTCTCGTCGTCGATGATGACCCGCATATCCGTGACGTCGTGCGTTTCGCGTTTGAAAAAACCGGCATGGTGATTTCCACCGCACAGGACGGCAAGGATGCGCTGCGCCAGTTCGACCACAGGGTCCACGAACTCGTCGTGCTCGACATCGGCATACCGGAGATGGACGGGCTCGAAGTCTGCCGCCAGATCCGGAAGACCTCGGATACCCCGATCCTGTTCCTGTCGGCGCGCGACGAGGAGATCGATCGCATCCTCGGGCTGGAGATCGGCGGCGATGACTACGTGACAAAGCCATTCAGCCCGCGCGAACTGGTGGCGCGGGTCAATGCGATCCTGCGGCGGACGCGAAATATGCCGGCGCCGGCATCGGGCGCGACTAACATAGCGAGCCACGGCGCGCTGACGATCGATCCCGATGCACGCTCCGCGGTGTTTCAAGACACCCCGGTGTCCTTGACGGCGCTCGAATTCGACATCCTGCGAACGCTGGTGGCGCGGCCGGGCTTTGTGTTCACGCGCGAGCTGATCCTCGATGCCGCCTATGCCGGCAATATCCATGTCGCGGACCGCACTATCGACAGCCACGTCCGCAACATCCGCGCCAAGATGGCCGCGGCTGGTTGCGAATCCGTGATCGAGACCGTGCACGGCGTCGGCTTCAAACTGGGCCGCTGCGAGGCCGCGCGTTGACGGATACCATCAGAACGCCATCCGGCCTGCGGCAAAAGTGGCGGCCGAGTCTCAGCCTTGTGGTTTTTCTGGTTCTGGCGAGCGTGCTGTCGCTGCCGCTGTTCAGTCTCTATTTCCTCAAGGTCTACCAGAACCAGCTGATCCAGCAGACCGAGGCCGAACTGATCGCGCAGAGTGCCGCGCTGGGCGCGGTTTTCCATCGCGAGGTCGAAACAAGCATTCCAAAAGACATCGCACTCGGAACTGTGATTCCACCGGTCGCACCAAAACCGTCTGATGTCCCCTATCAGCCGATCTGGCCGACGCTGGAATTGGTCAATGAGAGCGTGCTGCCGCCGAGGCCGGAAGCCCGCGCGCCCTCCACGCCGGCCGATCCCGCCTTTGTCGCGCTCGGGGCGCGCATGATGCCGGACCTGATCGCGACGCAGAATGTGACGCTCGCCGGATTCCGGCTGCTCGATCCCCACGGCGTCATCATTGCCGGTCGCGAAGAGGTCGGCCTATCGCTCGCGCATCTGCAGGAAGTCGCCGAGGCGCTGCAGGGACATTTCGCCGGGGCGCTGCGCGTGCGCATTTCCAAGCATGACCAGCCCTCGCTCTATTCGATGAGCCGGGGGACCGGCATGCGCGTCTTCACTGCGATGCCGGTGATCGCCCGCGGCCAGGTGGCCGGCGTCATCTATGCCTCGCGCACGCCGAGCAATGTCTTCAAATATCTGTATGAGTTGCGTGGTAAACTCACCCTCGCGATCCTCTGCATGATCGTCCCGACGCTGCTGATCGGGTTCCTGTTCCACCGCACCATCACCGAACCGATGCGGGAGTTGGTGGAGCGCACCGATCTGATCGGCAAGGGCGACCGCGATGCGCTGCGGCCGCTCAAGCGCCACGGCACCAGCGAGTTCGCCCGGCTGTCGCAAAGCTTTCTCGGCATGGCCAAGCGGCTGAACACGCGATCGAGCTTCATCTCGACCTTTGCGACCCATGTATCGCATGAGCTGAAATCGCCGCTGACGTCGATCCAGGGCGCCGCGGAATTGTTGCGCGACGACGTTGACGCGCCTGCGATGGACGACGAGGACCGGCGCAAGTTTCTCGACAATATCATTGCCGACACCGACCGGCTGGCGAAGATCTCCGGCCGCCTGCGCGATTTCGCCCGCGCGGAAAACCCGGTCGCACTTGGCGCCGCCAAACTTTCGACCTCGATCGCCGGCCTGCGCTCGGCATTCCCTGCGCTCGATATTCGCGCCAGTGGCGAGCTCGATGCGCCGATGCGCATCTCCGAGGAGAACGCGGCCATTGTTCTCTCCAACCTCGCCGACAATGCCGCGCGTCATGGCAGCTCGACCCTCGATCTCTGCGCCACGCAGCAAGGACATCTGCTGAGCGTGAAAGTCAGCGACAATGGCGAGGGCGTCTCGCCCAACAACCGGACGCAGATATTCGACAGTTTCTTCACGACGCGCCGGGAGAGCGGCGGCACCGGGATGGGGCTGGCCATCGTCCGCGCCATGCTGGATGCCCATGGCGGCGCGATCCGCCTCATCAATTCCGAACAGGGCACGGCGTTTGAGCTGACTATTCCGCTGGTCGATGAAACGCTGGCATGACCTTCTCTCCTGCGTTCATCATCCGCGCCTCGCTTTGTCTGCTGATTATAGTGTCCGGCCTTGCGTTGCGAGGGTTTGGCTTCAACTGGGGACTATCCGCCTTTGTCGTGAAATATGGCGGCTCCCTGCTGTGGGCGGCAATGGTTTTCTTTCTGGCCGCGATGACTGCCTCGCATGCGTCACGATTGACCGTCGCCTCGATGTCGGCAGTGATCGCGGTCGGCGTTGAGCTGTTCCGACTGGTTCACGCGCCGTGGCTCGATGCCTTCCGGCTTACCTTGCCGGGCGCATTATTGCTTGGCCGCATCTTCTCAGCCTGGAACATGCTCGCCTATGGCGTCGGGATCATTTTCGCTGTGGGGCTCGATCGCTTGGCGATGCGAGCTTTGACTCCGGCGCCTCACTCCGCCAGCTGAGCCCGCCCGAAGCGAATTCCGAGTTACTTGCGCTTTCCCTTGCGGGCTTTCTTCGCGCTCTTCTTCATGGCTTTCTTGGCCGTTTTCTTGGCCGTTTTCTTGGCAGCCTTTTTCGTGGTCTTTCTGCTGGCCGGCTTCGCCTTCTTTGCCGCAGATTTCTTCTTCGCCTTTGCAGCCGGCTTACCCGCGGTCTTGCCGGCTTTCTTTGAAGCCCGCTTCGCGGCCGCACGTTTCTTCGCGGGCGCCATCGCGATCGGCGGCACCATCATCGGATCGGACACCAGGCCGTCGGCGGCCAGCGGCATGTACATCGCGACCTCTTCATCGGTCTTTGGCGGAGAAGCGTCGCTCTTCAGCGCGTGGCTGGCTGCATCGGTGGCGAGGGTCGCGATGTCCTTGACGGTGTCGGTCAGCTTTTCCAGGATAGATTTGTCGGTGCCCATAACGCCCTCCAGAAGATCGGTCATCCCAAACTCATTGTCTCTTGGGCTAACCGGCCTGGAGGCCGCAGGTTCCCGCCACTCCGCCAGCTGAAACCGCTCGAAACGATGCAGCTCATCCTCGATGCAGCGTTTTAATTCCTTGCGGCCGCCCTTTGGCGCGCCGTCGCCGACCCAGTTCCATTTCTGCATCAGCAATTTCCGGCGCTGGCGATCGGTTTTGATGTCGAGCGCCGCGACGATGCTGTCGCCGACCAGAACCGGCAGCGCAAAATAGCCGAAGCGCCGCTTCTCCTTCGGCAGGTAAGCCTCAAAGCGATGTTCGTAATCGAAGAACAAATGCGTCCGCTTGCGCTGGATCACCAGTGGGTCGAACGGCGAGAGGATGTGCACCAGCCCCAAAGCCTCGCGACCAATATGCTCCAGCGTGGCGGGTGCAGCCCAATGCTCCTGCTTGCCCGCGCCCTCGAGCGCGACCGGCACCAACTCCTTGCGGCGAACCCGGGCCTCGATCAGGCGGCGAATTTCGGCCTTGCGCGGCGCGTCGAGATGGCAGATCGAATCCAGACTGACGAGGCCTTGCGAGCGCAGCGCACGGTCGAGCAGATAGACGAGGACGTCCCGCGCCGAAGCAGGCTTCGGTGGTTGATTGGGCGGCGTGTCCCAGCCGAAATGGCGCGCCATCAACTCATAGGTCTTGAGCATGCCGTTGCGCTCGGAGATCGTGAGCTGGCCTTCATAGAACGCCAGTTGCAGCGCCCGCTTCGAGGGCTTGCGGCTGGCCCATGGATGCGATTTGTCGACCAGCACGTCATCGTCGATGTCGCGGATGGTCAGCGCGCCGCCCTGCCGGATCAGTCGCATCACCTTGCGCAACTCCGCCGGCTGGACCTCCGAGAGCCATTTATGGCCCTCGCGCCGGTGCCGCTTCATGGCGGGAAGAAAGAAGCTGATATCCCTGGCCGGCACATAGGACAGCGCATGGGTCCAGTATTCGAATACGCTTTTGTCGACGCTTTGCGCCTGGCGCAAATCCGCGCGCCGATATTCGGGGATTCGGGTCCACAGAATATGATGATGCGAGCGCTCAATGACATTGATAGTGTCGATCTGCACATAGCCGAGATGCTCGACCGCCGCGGCGGTCGCGGCCGCGCCCTCGCCGAACGGCGTCGAGACATCGAGCCGCTGGGCGCGCAGCCAGATGCGCCGGGCTTGCGACTTGGTGATGGCGATGGATTTATCGGCGGAGGGCATGACGCCGCGATGCTACCCGGATTCGCCGATTGCTGGAAATAAACCGGCGGCACGCTGGCCGATTACGGCTTTCCCCGGCCGCCGACGCTCCCGGTCGCGATCTCGGGATCGCATGACGCCTTGCCGCGTTCCGGTGCCTGGCATCGGTAAACGCTGCCGGTGAGGCGATCGATCAGCCACATATTTTCATCGCCGCCGCTTTCCATGCCGAGATATCGCGTGCTGGCTACCGTGATCAGCGAAGACAGCAGGATCGCCGCGGCAATGATGGCCGCGCCGATCAACACCGGCATCGCGCTTCCCGAACGCTCCGGCGTGTTTGGGCGATATCCCTGATAGTCGTTTGGTCGCTTCGGCGACTGAAATGGGGCCAGCTTGTACGCTCACTCTACTTTCCATAGGGCCGATCATCCTGGCTGCCTATCTGGGAGATTTATTGTCCGCACCCGGGCGCTGCGGCGACCGCTTTACGACGGCAGGCCACCAGTGCCGAGATCGCCTGCTCGATCTCCCTGCCGGGTGCGGCGATATCGGCTGCGAGTGGTCCCCGAGTGGTCTGGCGGCGTACGGGAAGCTTGTGAAGCAAATCGATTCGAGAATAGGTTGCAGCCCTGGCACAGCATGACAGGGTGGAAATTCGCGCGATGTTGAAGAAAGTGGCCTCCCGTTCCGAGGGCGCGCGCGAGCGCATCCTGCGGACTGCGATCGCCGAATTTTCGGAAAAGGGCTACAGCGGCGCGCGGGTACTAACCATCTGCCGGAAATCCCGCGTCAATCCCCGAATGATCTATCACTATTTCGGCGGCAAAGACCGCCTCT
Source organism: uncultured Alphaproteobacteria bacterium (assembly GCA_963790595.1). Taxonomy (GTDB): domain Bacteria; phylum Pseudomonadota; class Alphaproteobacteria; order Rhizobiales; family Xanthobacteraceae; genus Bradyrhizobium. The sequence continues at coordinate 274,120 of CAWBPE010000012.1, forward strand.
ACGTCGCGGTCCTCGAACATGTCCTTGGAGAATTGCGGCAGGAGGAACTCAAGCTTGACGTGGAGCACGTTGCCCCCGTGGAGGGCATGCTGCAGCTATTTGATTTCACTTACGAACACTTCGGCAAGCATCCCGAACTGATCCATCTGCTGAGTGGGGAAAACCTGCTGCGCGCGCGGTTTCTGAAGAAGTCTTCGAAGACGCCCGTGGTGGCCTCTCCCCTGATCTCGCTAATCAGCCAATTGCTCAAGCAGGGCGAGGCGTCGGCCGAATTCAGACCGGGGATCGATCCGGTCCAGCTCTACGTCACGATGGTCGGCTTCGCCTATTTCCATCGATCCAACGCTCATACCCTGTCGGTGATCTTCAAGTCGGACATCCACGCGCCGGAGTGGCAAGCCGAACATAAACGTTACGCCAGAGAGATGACGCTCCGCTTTCTCAGACACGAACCTTCGTGAATCCTGACATAACACTTTACATAAGACTTGGGCATCTGCTGCTCAGAGTTTTGGCAATTTTGATCTTGGCCGGGCCATCGCGGCGCTCCCGCGGAAAGGCATTTTTTCGAATTTTCGCCTTACTAGGAATGGGTTAGCAGCGAACCAAAACACTGGCACAGTGTTTGCTTTGGTAGACGAAGAGTAAATAAACGTTTACTTACACCTTAGAACCAGGGAGCAAAATGATGAAAAAGGCAGTTCTGCTATCCGCGCTGGCCTTGATGGGCGGTGTGGCCGTTTCGGCGCCCGCGGCGGCCGAAGACAAAATCGGATTCATCTATGTCGGACCGGCGGCAGACGCCGGCTACAACACCTCGATGGACAACGGGCGCAAATATGTCGAGGAGCACCTGCCTGGCGTCACCACGACCTCATTCGAACTGATCCCTGAAACCGCTGAAGTCGAGCGGGTGATGGAACGCCTGATCGCGAGCGGCCACAAAATTATCTTTGCGACCAGCTACGGCTATCTCGAATACGCCATCAAGGTCGGAGAGAAACATCCCGATGTGACCATTCTGCATGCGGGCGGGATGAAAACGTCCAAGAATGTCGGAACCTATTGGGCCGACAGCGACGCCGGCATGTATCTCGCAGGCGTTGCCGCCGCGCATGTCAGCAAGAGCGGCAAGCTCGGCTTTCAGGGCGGCTTTCAAATCCCGCAATTGATGCGGTCGGTCAACGCCTTTACTCTCGGCGCGCAGTCCGTGAACCCAAAGGCGACGACGACCGTGGTCTGGAATGGTGGATGGTGGGAACCGCAAAAGGAAACGGAAGCGACCAACGCGTTCGCCGACGCGGGCATCGATGTCATCGCCGAACAGGTCGACAGCCCGATCACGATCGCCCAGGCCGCCGAAAAACGCGGCATTTACATGATCGGCAAGGACCTCGACATTCATGACCGGGCGCCGAAAGCCTGGCTAACCGGCGTGTCCTGGGATTGGGGTCCGATGATGGTCGAAGAGATCAAGCAGATCAAAGCGGGCACCTGGAAGCCGTCGAACATGCGTGGCGACCTCGCCAGCGGAAACGTCGTGCTCGATTCCTTCGGCGCCGCTGTTCCTGCCGCCGCACAGGCCGATATCCTCAAACTCAAGGGCGACATCAACGCCGGCAAGAAATCGATCTGGGAAGGCCCGATCGCCAAACAGGATGGTACGGTTGTCGTGCCGGCGGGTCAGAAGCTTTCGATGGAGCAGGTCGAGACCATGAACTACCTGGTCCAGGGCATTACAGGCGCGACCAAATAATCGCACCTCACAGCGTCAGGAGGACATCCATGAATGTGACCGCCAAGTCTGCTGGCAAGCCGGTTGCTCCCGTCGAGATGGGAACCAACCCGAACCAGTCATGGAAGGTTACGCCTGACGCTGTCGATATGACGCGGCCCTCACCGCCGGTTCGGCCGCTCGTGATCGCGGCCGAACCGCAGAATATCACCGTCGATGCCGCCAAATCAGCTTTGCTGATCGTCGATATGCAGAACGACTTTTGCACCAAGGGCGGCTGGCTCGACTCCCGCGGCATCGACATCAGTCCGAACCGCAAGCCGATTGCGCCATTGGCCGCACTGATCGATGCGTTTCGGTCCAATCAAGTCCCCGTGGTATGGGTCAATTGGGGCGTCCGCAAGGATCTCCTCAACATCAGCCCATCGCTGCGTCACGCCCACAATCCCCGCGGCGACGAGCCTGGCATCGCACAGCCGGTGCCGGGCACGCGGTCGGAGGTTATCAGGGCCGGAAGCTGGGGCGCGCAAGTGGTTGACGAGATCAATCCGGGCGAGCGCGACGTCCAGATCATCAAGCACCGCTTCAGCGCCTTCTGGGATACCGAGACTGATGCCATCCTGCGCAACATGGGCATCAAGACGCTTTTCATCGGCGGCGTGAACATGGACCAGTGCGTCATGACGACGCTCGAAGATGCAAGTTTCCTTGGCTACGACACCGTGCTGATCGAGGACGGTACCGCCACGACCTCTCCGGATTTCTGCGTACAGGCGGTCCTCTACAACGTGAAATTACTGTTCGGGTTCGTTACGCAATCGGCGGCGATCCTGAAAGTGCTTCCCCAACGGGATTGATCGATGACCCATTCCACTATCGCGGAATCGACTGATCGGCGTCTTGCCGAACTCGGAATCGAACTGCCGGATGTGCCGACGCCGATCGCGAACTTCGTTCCGTTTCGCCGCCACGGCGAATTGGTCTACCTCGCGGGTCAGGTGTGCGAGTGGAATGGCGATGTGCGCTTCGTGGGCAAGGTCGGGCTGGACTATGATCTCGTCGAAGCGCAAAAGGCCGCGCGCGTATGCGGGCTCAACCTGATTGCCGCGCTCAAACTGGCCTGCGGCGGCTCGTTGGATCGCGTCGCCTACTGTCTGCGGCTCGGCGGCTTTGTGAACTGCACCCCCGCTTTCCCGGACATTCCGCAGGTCATCAATGGCGCCTCGGATTTGATGCAGGAGTTGTTCGGCGCGCGCGGCTATCATGCGCGCACGGCCATCGGCGTTGCCAATCTGCCACGCGGCGCCGCGGTCGAGGTCGATGCGATCTTTGCGATTGGATGAAAATGCCGGGCTCGCTCGTAACACTGTCGGCGATCCGCAAGGAATTCGGATCCGTGGTCGCGAATGACGATGTCGATCTTGAGATCGACGGCGGTGAAGTGCTGGCCTTGCTCGGCGAAAACGGCGCGGGCAAGAGCACGCTGATGAAAATCCTCTACGGATTTTATCAGCCCGACGGCGGCACCATTCATATCGACGGATTTCAGGTCGCGTTCGACTCGCCGCGCGGCGCAATGGCGCAGGGCATCGGGATGGTATTCCAGCAATTCTCGCTGATTCCTGCATTATCCGTGCTGGAGAATTTGCTCGCGGCACTTCCTGACGCGCCATGGCTGCAGTGGCGGGGCAGCCCGCGCGTGTCGAAGGCGCTGCGCTGGCTCGGGCAATTGGCACCCGACCTCGATCCGCGCCGGCACGTGCGCGATCTCAGCGTTGGCGAGCGCCAGCTGGTCGAACTGGCCAAGGTGCTTAATCTCGACGCGCGCGTGGTCATTCTCGACGAACCGACCTCGGTTCTGACACCTGCCGAAACCGAACGGCTGTATGGATTTATCAAAACTTTGGCCGCGGAGGGAAAAGCGGTGGTGCTGATCACCCACAAGCTCGCGGATATCGCAGCCTGCGCCGATCGCATTGTCGTCATGCGCGGCGGCAAGGTCGTTGATCGGGCAGCCGCCCGCGATCGTTCCGCCGAAGATTTGGTGGAAGCCATGGTCGGACGCGGTTCGATGGGGTCGCTCGCCCGGCCGAAACCGCCATCCGATGATGCGCCGCTGCTTCAGGTAAGAAGCCTTTCAGCGGTGGTTCAGGGCCGCATGATCCGGGAGATTTCATTTGATCTGACCGCGGGAGAAATTCTCGGGATTGCTGGCGTGTCTGGTAACGGCCAGTTTACGCTCGCCGAAGCGCTCGCGGGCCTTGTGCCGGTGACCCATGGCGACGTTATTCTGATGTCGGTCGATATCACCGTTCGCAGCGAGGATTGTGGTATTGCCGATACCGTCGCCTATATCCCGGAGCGCCCGCGCGACAACGCCGTGGTCGCCGATCTCGATCTGGCGCTCAACCTTGCGCTCCGCGATGCCCGCCATTTGCCGTTTTTTCCAGCTCGAGGCTATATCGAAAATCGCGCCCGGACATTGATCGCCGACTACGACGTGCGACCGCCGCAACCTACCCTTCCCGCTTCCGCTTTATCAGGTGGCAATCTTCAAAAGCTGGTCATCGCACGCGAGCTGTCCAGCCAGCCGCATCTGGTGATCGCTTGCTATCCGACGATGGGCCTCGATGTGGCGGCCGCGCAGGCGGTCTATCGCGAACTATTTCGTCACGCGGAGGCGGGCGCGTGTGTGGTCTGGATTTCGGAAGACCTCGACGATCTCATGAGTTACGCCCATCGTATCGCCGTGATCCATGACGGCACGATTGCAGGCATCGCCCGTCACGATGAGGCCAATCGCCAGATGTTGGGCCGATGGATGGCCGGTTACGCAACAGGGTCCGCATGAACAATACCGGCAGGACCAGTCTGCTGGCCGCCTGCGGCGGTTGCGTGGCGTTTCTGATCGCCGCGATGATTTTCCTGCTCGCGATCGGGCGACCGCCGCTGACAACGCTCGGACAGATGGCGCTCTATGCTTTCGGCGACACCTATTCGTTGTCCGAGAGCCTCGTTAAAGCCACGCCGATCCTGCTTTGCGCGCTGGCGGTGATCCTGCCGGCACGGCTTGGATTGATCACCGTCGGCGGTGAAGGCCAGCTGTATTTCGGTGCGCTCACCGGCACCGCCGTGGTCGTTGCCTTTCCGGATGGCCCGGTGTTGCTGCTGTTGCCGGCGATGCTGGCCGCGGGAGCGCTTGGCGGCGCACTCTGGAGCGGTGCGGCGGGTCTGCTTCGCGCCCGCTGCAACGTCAACGAAACCATCTCGACGCTGCTGATGAATTATGTCGCGGCATTGCTGGTGAATTACGCGATCTACGGGGCCTGGAAAGACCCCGTCAGCCTCGGCTGGCCCGCCAGCATTGCCTTTCCGCCGGCCGCGACGGTCCCGAGCCTGTGGGGCACTCGCGTCCATATCGGACTGATCGTCGGCGCAATCGCTGCGCTGATCCTGCATGTCGGCGTCACCTACACGCGTTGGGGAATTGCCCTGAAGGTGCTGTCTGGCAATCGCAAGGTCGGCGCGATGGCTGGTTTCAGCTTCGTTCGGCAGACCTTGCTGGTGATGGCGATCGGCGGTGCCCTCGCCGGTTTCGCCGGCATCTGTGAAACCTCGGCGATTCAAGGTCGGTTGCAGGCCGGTCTTTCCGTCGGATATGGCCTGACCGGTTTTCTGGTGGCGTGGCTCTCGGGCCAAAATTTCCTGCGTGCCGTGCCGATCGCGATTCTGATTGGCGGACTGATCGCGGCCGGTGACGCGCTACAGCTTTACTCGAAAATTCCGAGCGCCAGCGCGACGATCCTGCAGGGTCTGCTGTTCGTCGCGGCGCTCGGCGCCAGCGGTCTCGCCGGACGGCGGAGCGCTCGCTATGGCTGACGAAATTCTCCTGGCCGCCGGCTCGTGGGCCGCCGCCATGCTGCGCTCATCGACACCGCTGATGATGGTGACGCTTGGCGAGACGCTGACCCAGCGGGTTGGCATCGTCAACCTGGGTATCGAAGGTCAGATGCTGTGCGGCGCCTGCGTCGGCTTCGCCGTGGCAGCCCAAACGGGAAGTCCTGTGCTCGGTCTGATCGCAGGTGCCGTTGCGGGACTTCTTTTGTCGCTGGTCCATGTTGCACTTTGCCTCGGCTGCGGGGCGAACCAAATCGGCAGCGGCATCGCGGTCTGGACTCTCGGCCTTGGACTGACCTCCTATTTCGGGCGTTCGGCAGTCGGCGGAAAAGTCAGCGGGCTCGCGGCACTGGCAGGGCCCGAATTCGCGGATGTTCCATTCGCCGGCGCGATCCTCACGCAACTTACACCAATAGCCCCTCTGGCGATCATCTCGGTCGTGATGGCGGGATTCTGGCTTTACCGTACCCGCACCGGCCTCAACTGGCGGATCGTCGGGGAATCCTTCGAGACCGGGCGCGCGCTCGGCATCCGTCCGATACTTGTCCAGACGTTGGGCATTCTCGCCGGTGGTATTTTGTCCGGCTTCGCGGGCGCGATTCTTTCGGTGGACTACACGCAGACCTGGGCCAACGAGATGACGAAAGGCAGTGGCTTCGTCGCCGTCGGTCTTGTCATTGTCGCACGCTGGAATCCCTTTCTTGTATTGCCCGTCGTTTTGCTGTTCGGGCTCAGCAGCGCAGCCACGCTGCGCCTGCAGGCGACGGGACTAACGCTTTCACCGTATTTGATCGGGTGTCTTCCTTACGCCCTTTGCCTTCTTTGTGTCGTCATCGTTTCCATCCGCGAAGGCCGTATCGGCGGCACGCCGGCTGAACTGGGCTCGGTCTTCAGCCGTCGCAACTGATGCGATATTTCGCGTCGAAGCGGATATCCTAAAATTAATGTGGCCGAGCCTCAGGCTAAAAGGCTTCGAAAGCATCTGAAATATCTAAGCTTTTTCGGCACACATCAGCCAACGTGACCTGAATCACATTCGCCGCATCGAACCTGCGCTACGGTCCGAGCATCCAAACGTCATCAGACGTAACAATGAGGATGCGACCATGACCAGCCTGCTCAGACTTTCCGGTTTAACGGCGATCACGCTTACGGCCGCGCTGTCGATGACGGCGGGTCTCGCAATTGCCGGAGACAATGTTTCCGCCGATCAGATCGTGAATGCGTTGCAGCCGAAACCCGTGACGCGCGGTCTTTCCGCCGGGCCGCAGGTCGATCCTGCGATCAAGGACAAGGAAGCCAGCTTCATCCAGACCTTGCGCAACCGCAAGACTCGCTCGCTCTCGCTCGGCGAGCGCGAGGAAGTCGCGCAGATTGCCTCGACCAAGCCGAACATCGATCTCGATATCCAGTTCGATTATAACTCGGACCAGATCAGAAAGGCCTCGATGCCGGCCGCGGAAGAACTCGGCAAGGCGCTCTCGAATCCAAGCCTGAAGGGTTCGACCTTCGTGGTCGCCGGCCACACCGATGCGATCGGCGGCGAAGCCTATAACCAGGGTCTCTCCGAGCGCCGCGCCGATACGATCAAACGCTTCCTGACCGACAAATACGGCATCAACGGAACTGATCTGGTCACCGTCGGCTACGGCAAGGACAAGCCCAAGGATCCGAATGCGCCGATGGACCCGGCCAACCGCCGCGTTCAGGTCGTCAACATGGACACCAAGACCGCGTCACGATAACGACCACCGCGTCGCGATAACGGCCGCTGCGCCGAAGTAACGACCTCTCATCCGCCTGCCCCTTGCGGCAGGCGGATGTGCGCCGTTCAAATCCAGTTCTGGAAAAGCATCAGCCGGTTGAAGGTCGCCATCGACGTTCCGACGAACGCCGCCGAAATCGGCAGCATCGCCGCAAAGCCGGCGCATGCGACCGCGACAAACGCCCATAGTAACCAGCGCGGGCTGCTACCACGCCGCAGCACATACACCAGCGCCAGGCTCGCGAACGTCGCGGCCGGCAAATAATAATACAGAAATCCGAGTGTGCGCGGCAGTAGCGCCCAGGCCAGATAAGGCCCTGCATAAAACGACAGGATCAAAAATGCGTCGGCGCGCCGCGTCACGATCCAGTCGCGCAAACAAACCGCCAGAGCCGGCAATGCCGGCCACAGCACCAGGGGATTGCCGAGCATGACAATCGCCGCGATCCGGTCTTCATCGATCTTGTCGAACAGAAACCACACCGGCCGCACCAGAAACGGCCAGGACGGCCACGCGCTCATATAGGTGTGGCCCGCGATCGCGGTCGTGGTGTTGTCGCCAAAAATCCGGCGCTGCGCTTCCACAAGACCGGACAACGACCAGCCGTGAAGCACCACAAAAGGCGCGAGATAAACCAAGCCCGGAATGAGCACGAAGCACGCGATGAAGTGCGTGGTTCTGAAATCGGGCCAACTATCCGGCTGGTACCAGTCGTCTTCATTGCCGTCGGCGAATACCGTTCGCCATCCCTGCATCAGGCGGATCGCGGCGATGATGACGATGCAGGTCCCGAGCACGAACAACCCGCTCCATTTGCAGGCCGCCGCAAGACCGCACGCCAGTCCGGTGAGAGCGAACCAGAGCTGCGGCCGCCGCTTGCGGAATCCGTGCAGGAACGATGCGATTGCGAACAGGCCGAACGTTAATGCAAAAATATCCAGCATCGCGATCCGCGATTGCACGAATACCATCTGGTTGAAAAAGGCGAGCAGCGCGGCCGCTACCGCCGGACCCTGCGCCGCAAACAGTGCCAGGCCGCAGAGATACATCGCCACGATCGCGAGCGATCCGAACAACACGCCCGGGTAGCGCCAGCCCAATGGAGTGTCGCCAAAGCCCAGGATCGACAGCGCGATCAGCTGCTTTGCCAGCGGCGGATGCATCGGATTGAGCTGCGGCGCCAAAGGCGCGGGTTCCAGCATCTGCCGTGCCGCCGGGACGTAATGCACCTCATCGAAGTAGAATTTATCGGGCGTCGTGACACCTACCAGAAGCGCCAGATGCGCCGCGAGGAAAAGAACGACAGCAATAATGGCGCTCCCCGCGGTCGAAAGCACGGGAACAGAAGGTGATTTGCGCGCGATATTCATGGATTGACGGCGTTGCACAAACAGAGTGTGGGCGGACGGAATATTTAAGTCCATCGCATTGAACGCATTTCGATTTCGCCGTCACTAACCATTCGAGCCGCAACTCGTCGCTTGTGATAAATTTACAACATCGCATGCCGCCGCGATCCGGTACGATCAATGGGACAGTCGATCGGTAGTGCAATGAACTGGCGTCATAGCGTTGTCTTTGTGTCCGCGCTTTGCTTCACATCGTGGCTTGCGGCGGGTTCCGCTCACGCGCAGGCCCGCGTCGGTGAAGCGGTAATCATCCAGAAAGAAGTCGTTCGCGTCGCGGGATCGGCAGCCAGCCAGATCAATGTCGGCGACGGCTTGCTGCGCGACGAAACCGTGCGCACCGGTCTCGAAAGCGCGGCGCGGCTGGTCATGGCTGACAATACCAATCTGTCGCTCGGCCCCAACGCGACGCTCAAGCTCGACCGCACGGTCTTCAACGACGAACATACCTACCGCGACATCGCTGTTAAACTCACCGCGGGCGCCTTTCGCTTCGTCACCGGCAATTCGGAAAAGGCCGCCTACAAAATCACCACGCCGCTCGCGACCATCGGCGTACGCGGAACCATCCTCGATATCCTGTCGCAGCGGGGCAAGACCACCGTGGTGTTGCAGGAAGGCGCATCGCGCGTCTGCGCGACCGGCGGCCCGTGCATCGAGCTGACGCAGCCCGGCGATACCGCTGTCATCACCTCCACCGGTGGCAAGGTCACGATCCAGAAGCTCAATGTCCCGCCCTGGACCTTTGCCGCGAACTGCGCGGCGCTGGCAGGACTTTGCACCGCTACGAATTATGCGCAGGCCGTCCCCGTGGTGACGCCGCCCGTCGATGACGGCAGCGATCCCACCGGCATGCTGTGCGGGCGCTGATGATGGGACACGCGTTGCGCCGCTCGATCGCATCGGCCGCGCTTGCCGCGGCGGTGTCGCTTGTGCTGATTCAGGTACAAATTATTTCGGCCTCCGCAGAGACGTCTGGCCCGTCACCAACCTTTTCGCCGACGCCATCAGCGAGTTCGACGCCGTCTCCAACACCGACGCCGACACCTTCGCCCTCTCCAAGCCCGACGCCCACGCCGACCCCAACCGGCGCTGGTTCAAGCGGGGGATCGATCAATGGCCTGGCCAATCAACGCTTCAACCAGATGATCACCAACCGGGTGCTCGGCACCGTGCTGCTCGGGGTCAACGAGCAGGTCAATTGCAGCGACTGCGTCAGCGCGTTCGGTTCAGCGGGATCGTTTTCGGCCGGCATTCACGGTCGCAAGGAGCTGACACCCAATTTGTCGCTGCTGGCGGGCATCGCCTACACCCAATACAGCGAGGGTGGTTACAGCGTCACCAGTGCGCCGATCGGCGCGTTCGCGCTGCGCTACGATTTCACCGATTGGGGATCGTCACGGCCGTTTTTCGATATCGGCACCATCCTGACGCCGTACGAGAAGGTCCGTTACACCCGCAGCTACGCGACAAGTCTCGGCGCGGTTTCGCTGGATAGCTCGACCAACGCCAGCGATTATGGCGTCTATGGCCGGGCGGGCTGGATCAGCCGGCTTTCGCCGCGCGATGAGGTCGCGGCGTCCGTCGAGGTCTGGCAGCTTTGGCAACGGGTCAACGGCTATGCAGATCCGGCTGCCGCTCTAAATCCCTTCAGCGCCGCCATTCCAACAGGCACCGATCGAACCAATCTGGTCAAGCTCGGCGGGCAATGGACGCATCTGATCAGCGACAGCATCGAGGGCAACATCAATGGCGGGTTCGTGCAGTCGTTTGCGACGCATTCCGGCATTGTCGCGACCGTGACCGGCGACGGCACGGTAGTGCCGACGATCGGAAACCAGAGCTGGTTCGAATATGGCGGCCGCGTCGGCTTCCGCATCACCAAGGGCTGGGTCGCCGATCTCTTCGTCAACGGCACGCTGGGCCCGCAGCCGGTCGGCAATACCATCCACGGCGGCGTCGGCCTGCGCGTGAATTATTAGCGCGAAGCAATCCTGGCGGGGTTGCTTCGCGCGCGATAACGGCAGAACGCCTTACGACGCAATCGGCGTCGGCTGGGTCAGGAATGACCGGGTCACGTGCCAGAACAATTGATGGTTGGTGGCAAGCGTCAGGGAATGGGCCGCGCCGGCGATGGTTACGAGCTGACGGTCCCCATTGGGCAGCAGGTTGAAGAACTCCTCGAGGTCGGCCACGGTCGCGTTGCCGTCATACTGGCCGCTCACCAGCAGCACCGGCGCCTGCACCTTCTGCGGAAACACCACCGGCATCTTGGCGGTCATGTCGAGGTAGGTGCCGGTCGGGATCTGATCGCCGAACTGCATCTCTGCGTCCGCGAGGGCCTCCACAGCAGCTAGACTGCTGGTGCCGGGTTTGTCGCGGGTCGCGATCGAGCGGATCATCTCGCGGTCGCGCTTGCGCATATTGTGGGTCTTATAATACTCGACCTGCTCGGCGCGCTTGGCCAGGGTCGGCGAACCGTCGCCCTTGTAGGTGAAGGCCGCCAACACGAGACGATCGACGCGGTCCGGCGCGACCATGGCATAGGCACCGGCGCGCAGCGCACCGGCGGACTCGCCGAGGAAATGATATTTCTTGAGGCCGGTTTCGCGGGCAACGACCTCCACCGCCACTTTCAAATCCTCGACACCGCTGGCGGTATCGGCATTGCCGGAGGTGCGGCCGGACTTGCCATAATTTTCGTGGTCCATGGTCCAGACGTCAAACCCGTAGCGAGCGAACTCGTTCATCACAGAATATTCGCCCTGGCCGGGCACATTGATGTCGAACGTCCGCGACGTCACCGACGAACCATGCACCAGAAACAGCACCGGCCGCGTCGGCTCACCGGGCTTGGGCGCGCCCAGCCGCTTGCGGAACATCCACAAGGGCACGTCGCCCTTCTTGGTCCAGTACTCGCTGCTCCAGATCTCACCCTCCGCAGCGGCGGCAGTTTGCACGGGCAGCGTGCCGGTTAGTCCGCCGGCAACGATACCGAGCCCTGCGCCTTTGATAACCGCGCGCCGCGCCAGCAATTTATTGAGATAATTCACGAGTCCCTCCGGTTCTTGATTTTCTGTATGTGGCGCTGCAGCGCGGCATCCGTTTGAAGTCTCGACGCCACCGTAGCAGACGACATACGCCCCCGGAAGCCACACATGGGGAATTCGGCCATGCGCAACCCCGTGGCCGGATACCGGTCACGTCCGAACCCCGCCGGCAGAGCTACTTACTTGTTCTCCGCGGGATCGCGATGCACGGGATCGATCCACAACACCGTCTCGGGCTTCTCGACCGGCTCGATATCGAGATTGATCGCGACCGCCTGACCGTCGCTGCGCACCAGCACGCATTCCAGCACTTCGTCGCGACTGGCGTTGATTTCCTGATGCGGAACATAAGGCGGAATGAAAATGAAGTCACCGGGATTGGCTTCCGCGGTGAATTGCAGATGCTCGCCCCAGCGCATCCGCGCCTTGCCCTTGACGACGTAGATGATGCTCTCGAGATGGCCGTGATGATGCGCGCCGGTCTTGGCGTCGGGCCTGATGGTCACGGTGCCGGCCCACAATTTCTGCGCGCCGACGCGGGCGAAATTAATCGCGGCCTTGCGGTCCATGCCGGCGGTCGAGGGAACATTGGGATCGAGCTGGTCGCCGGGAATGACGCGAACGCCATCGTGCTTCCAGCGTTCCGCGTCGCCGTGATCGTGGTCATGAGAGTGACCGGAATGGGTATGATCGTGAGAGCCTGTCATGCTGTTTGGTTCCAGTGAAACTTTGCGAACGCTACAGAAAACCACGATCACAAACCAGACCCACCAAGGACTTTGAAGGAACCTTTTGATGCAGCCGGGACTTGTCCTCGCGAAGCTTAACCCTTCCAGAGGAGAGTCCCCATGGGTGCAACGGCAGACAAGGTTAAAGGCGCTACCAACGAAGCCATCGGCAAGGCCAAGCAGGGCGTCGGCGAAGCCGTCGGCTCCGACAAGTTGCAGGGCGAAGGCGCCGTGCAGGAAATCAAGGGCAAGGGCCAGAAGGCTGTTGGCGACGCCAAGGAAGCCACCAAGGACGCCGTCAACAAGGCAGCGGCCGCGGCCAACAAGAATCTCTGATCGGTTTTAATCAATTCAGAATCAAAAGACCGGCCTCTGCGGCCGGTCTTTTTTTGCCCGGTTTTCCCGGACGAATGCTCAGCCCTTCACGTCGAGCAGTTCAACGTCGAACATCAGCGTCGCGTTCGGCGGAATGACGCCGCCGGCGCCACGCGCACCATAACCCAGCGCGGGCGGAATGATCAGGGTGCGCTTGCCGCCGACCTTCATGGTGGCCACGCCTTCGTCCCAGCCGGCGATCACGCGGCGCTGGCCGATCGGAAACTCGAACGGCTCGTTGCGATCGACCGAGCTGTCGAACTTCTTGCCCTTCTTGCCGTCCTCATAAAGCCAGCCCGTATAGTGCATGACGCAGATCTGACCGGGCTTTGGCGTCGCCCCGGTGCCGACCGTTGCGTCGATAATCTGCAAACCTGAATCTGTGGTCATGATTTTTCCTGTCATTTTACCTGTAGTTTTTGCCGCGGTCTGGGCCACTGCGCCGCCGGATGGCGCAGCGAGGAGAAAAGCACCGGTCCAAGTGATCGAAAAGGCGATGACAAGGGCGATCGAAAAACGTCGAAACTGGAAACGCATCATTCGGCTTTCATTCTAGCAAGGGTGCAAGGCGGACGGTTCGTTCAATATCCCAGCGCACAGCCGTCCTTGCGCGGATCGGAGCCGCCGGTCAGCGTCCCCTTGTCCCAGTCGATCCAGATCGCCTGCGCGCCGCCGAGCGGCGGGACCACGCTGGTGGTCTGGTGTCCGAGCTTCTTCAAGCCCTCGACGATATCGGCGGGCACGCCATCTTCAAGCTGATAGACATTTTCGTAATGCAGGCCGCGTGGCATATCGATGGCTTCCTGCACGTCGAGGCCGTAGTCGAACATGTTGGTCAGGACGTGACACTGCCCGACCGGCTGATACTGTCCGCCCATCACGCCGAACGGCATCAATGCACGGCCGTTTTTGGTCACGAGGCTGGGAATGATGGTGTGCAGCGGCCGCTTGCCCGGCGCAATGCAATTGGGATGGCCGGGCTGAATGCGGAAACCGGCGGCGCGATTTTGCAGCAGCACGCCGGTCTTGTTTGAGACGATCGCCGAACCGAAGGAGTGCGCGATCGAATTGATGAACGAACAGACGTTGCGGTCCTTGTCGACCACGGTGATGTAGACCGTCGAGGGATTCATCGGCGGCGAGACCTTCGGCAAATCGAGCATCGCGTCCATGCGGATCTTGCCGGCATATTCATCGGCGAACTCCTTCAGGATGCCGGCCACGTCGACCTCGACCTGAGCCGGATCGCCGATCCGCTGCTCGCGCATCATATAGGCCACCCGCGCCGCCTCGGCCTCCAGATGAAACCGCTCGATGCTCATCGCCGGGAATTTCGTCAGATCGAAACGTGACAGGATATTGAGCATCACCAGCATGGTGATCCCGGGCCCGTTCGGCGGACACTGCCAGACGTCATGACCCTTATACATGGTGCCGATCGGCACGGTGGTTTCGGTGGTGTGGTTGGCGAAATCCTCCGTGGTGTGGAGGCCGCCGACGCCGCGCAACGTCTCGACCATATCCTCGGCGATCGCGCCCTTGTAGAATGCGTCGCGGCCGTTCCTGGCGATGGCCCGCAGGGTCTGTCCCAATTCCGGCTGATGAATCACGTCGCCGGCGACTGCCGGTTTGCCATGCGGCAGCAGATAGCGCTCGGCGTTGGTGCCCTTCTTTAACTTGTCGAAACCGTTCTTCCAGTCGAATGCGATACGCGGCGAGACCACATAGCCTTCTTCCGCGGCCTTGATCGCCGGCTGCAGCAGAGTATCGAGTCCGAGCTTGCCGTGATCGCGCAGGATCGTGGCCCAGGCGTCGACGGCACCGGGGATGCTGACAGCATGCGCCGAGGTCAGCGGGATCGCATGCATGTTGCGCTCGAGATACCATTCCGGTTTCGCAGCCATCGGCGCGCGGCCCGAGCCATTATAGGCGACGATCTTGCCCTCGCCTTTCGGCTGGATCAGCGCGAAGCAATCGCCGCCAATGCCGGTGGATTGCGGCTCGATCACGCCGAGCAGCGCGCACGCTGCCACCGCGGCGTCAACGGCGGTGCCGCCCGCGCGCAAAACCTCGATCGCCGTCAGCGCCGCCAGCGGGTGCGACGTCGCCACCATCGCGTTCTGGACGTGGACCGTCGACCGGCCGGCGAGATGGAAATTCCTCATACCAGGTGGCTCACTTCTGTCGTTTTATCGTGGTTTTTCAATTGCGGGCCTACATGACATTTCCGGCGGTCATGGGCAATGCTTCAGCGCAATTAACGCGGTAACCATGTCGTTCCCGGCGGCGCAGGATGACGCAGGGGGACGGAAAAAAGGCCGGTTTTTGCGGGTTTCGCGCCCGCCACCGGCCTGATAAACCTCCGCGATGCCCTACAAGGTCGCCGCTTTCTATCAATTCGCCGCCCTGCCGGATTTCCGCGATTTACGCGAGCCGCTGCGGGCGACGTGCGCCGAGCTTGCGCTCAAGGGCAGCGTGCTGCTGGCGCGCGAGGGCATCAACGGGACGCTGGCGGGCCATGCGGAGGCCATCGATGAATTGACCCGTCAATTGCGCGACGGTCCGCTGTTCGGCGGCCGGCTGGACAATCTCGAACTGAAATTCTCGGCCGCAGCAGTGATGCCGTTTCAGCGCCTGAAGGTGCGGCTGAAAAAAGAGATCGTTACCCTCGGCGACCCGCAAGCCGATCCGACGCGGCAGGTCGGCATCTATGTCGACCCCGCCGACTGGAACGACCTGATTGCTGCGCCGGACACGCTGCTGATCGATACCCGCAACGCCTTCGAGGTCGCGATGGGCACGTTCGAAGGCGCGGTCGATCCCGGCATCCAGAGTTTTGGGCAATTCAAGGCGTTCGCCGCCAGCCATCTCGACCCGGCGCGGCATCGGCGGGTCGCGATGTTCTGCACCGGCGGCATCCGCTGCGAAAAGGCCAGCGCCTATCTGCTCGCGCGCGGCTTCACCGAGGTCTATCACCTCAAGGGCGGCATCCTGAAATATCTGGAAGGCGTGCCGGAAGCGGAGAGCCGATGGCGCGGCGAATGCTTTGTGTTCGACGACCGCGTCGCGCTCGGTCACGGATTGCAGGAACGCCGGATGGAACAGGATTGCGATGAGTGACGTGAAGACGCTGAGCGAGCGCATCGACACGCTCGAAACCCGCCTGACGTTTCAGGACGAGACCATCGAAACGCTGAACAAGACCATGACCGCGCAATGGCAGAAGATCGACGCGCTGACGCGTCAGCTGGTTCACCTGAACGAACGCCTGCAGGAAGCGGAGACGCGCGCCCCCGGCGCGACCAACGAGCCGCCGCCGCATTATTGAAAATTGCATCAAGCGGCCGGGTCGGCCCTGACGATACTGGCCGACGGCTGCAATTGATCCCTGAAAAACATCGCCGATAACCGCCGCAGAAGCTCCGAAGCTTCGCGGCCTTCAAGTCCTGCGCGAACGTAGAGCAGCGCCTTCACCGACGGCAGGTCGGGCAGGTAATATTCCCGCGCGCGAACCAGGGAGGGAGGAACCATGGTTTCCGGAACCGCGGCCACTCCGATGCCGGCTTCTACCGCGGACAATTTGGAATGATGGTCCGGACCATTGAAGACGATCCGGTATTGCAGCCCGTGTCTCGCCAGAGTGCGAACGATCAGATCGCTGCCGGCCCAGGTCAATATCGGGATCGGCGCGCCCGGCCTCAGCACGAAATTTTTGGACCGGACCCACACGAAAGGTATCTCGCACTCTTTCACGATCTGGTCGGAAATTTCGCCGATCTCCGGATTGTCGAAAATACAGGCAATGTCGATGTATCCGTCAAGGATACCCTTCACGATTCCGAGCGAGTGATCGGCGTGAATCACGATATTGGCCAATGTGTCCGAATCCTGCTTGCGCAGGAATTCCTCCGCAAACAGCGGCGCGATTCCCAAACGGAGCTGCTGCGGGCCCTCCGCGGCACCGCCTAATCGCAGCATCTGATCGTTGGCTTCCAGCATTCGGCGCGACTGGCTGAGTACCAGTTTTCCCAACTGGGTCGGGACGGATCCACTGGCGGTCTTGCTAAAGAGCGACCCGCCAACCAGATTCTGAATCCGTTTGATCTGGGAGCTTACCGCGGGCTGGCTCAATCCCAACCGCTCACCGGCCTTCGAAAGGCTTCCGGTCTCAGAAACGGCAACAACAGTCCGTACAATCTCGATTGGAATGTTCAGGTGCTGATGCCGCCTGTGCATGAAAGCTCCCCAAGCTGACAAGTCAAATCTGAGCATCAAACATAACTTAGGGTTGCATAATTTGCAATGATTCTAATATCCGATGGGGTGTGTCATTTTTTCGCAACTCCCTGTAACACCCCGTAATTATAAGCGTTATTGATCGCCCCATAGAATACTGCCGTGATATCGCTGCGGATCGAACAAGCCAAATCATGGAACAAAATAGATAGACGGATGTAATGCAACCTGTGGATGCTCAGGGGTCACTGAGTTCCAAGGTGTGTGATGATCGATTTTCTGAGGTGCCGGCGCGGAGCGACCGCCGTCGAATTTGCCATGATAGTTCCGATCTTCCTGACGCTGGTTTTCGGCATCGTGGTGTTCGGCTCCTACTTCGCGATGGTTCATGGCGTGCAGCAACTGGCCGCGGAGGCCGCGCGCTCCTCGATAGGCGGATTGAGCGACAGCGAGCGCAGCAGTCTTGCCACCAGCTACGTTACCGCGAATGTCGGGACTTATCCGCTGATCGTGGCCGGCAATGTCAGCGTCAACGCCGCGACCTCAACCACCGATCCGAACGTCTTCATCGTAAGCGTCAGCTACAACGCATCCAGCACGTTCATCTATTCACTGCCCTTCGTGCCTTCCCCGCCATCGACGATCGTCCGCTCGGCAGCGATTCCTTACGGGGGATTCTAACATGACGGCGATACCGGCATTGATTCGACGCTTTGCGGCCGACGAGCGCGGCAATATCGCGATTATGGGCGCGGGCCTGATGACCCTGGTCATCGGTTGCGCCGCGCTCGGAGTCGACATCGGGTCGATCTTTGCCGACAGGCGCAGGGCGCAAGGCACAGCCGACCTCGCCGCGATTGTCGCCGCGAGCAACCTCACCAACGCGACCAGCGCCGCATCCGCGACCGTGGTCAAGAATAACTACCCGGCGAACGCCCTGGTATCGGTTCAACTCGGCACCTACACCGCAAATCCGGCGATATCTCCGCAATCCCGCTACGTAGCGCCCGCGGTCGGCACCGCCAACGCCGCACGGGTGACGCTGCAAACCCAGACGCTGTTGTATTTTGCGCGCTATCTGACCGGGACCAATCAATTCACCATCACCACCACGGCAACGGCCTCCAGCACGGCGCTGGCGTCATTTGCGATCGGCTCGCGGCTGGTTTCGCTCAACGGCGGCCTGATCAACGCCATGCTTGGCAGCATGCTCGGCACGACGCTGTCGCTACAGGCGATGGACTACCAAAACCTGATCAACGCGCGGATCGACGCCCTCGACTTCCTGACCGCGCTGGCGTCCCGGATCAACCTGACCGGCGCGACCTATGACAGCGTCCTGACCAGCAATGTCAAGATCGCCGATATCGTCGCCGCGGCGCTGACCACACAGCAGACCACCAACGGCGCAAATTCCGCGACAACCGCGTTGTCGACTATTTCGCAAGCCGTCACCGGCCTTTCGACCAAAATCACGCCGGGATCGCTGATCGATCTTGGCCCCTACGATTCGCTCGCCACCGGAACCAAACCGAAAGTCGGCGTCAGCATGTCGGTGTACGATCTTCTGAACGCGACCGGCCAGGTCGCGAACGGGACGAATCAGATCGCGACGTCGGTCAATCTCGGCCTGCCGGGCATCGCGAGCGCCTCACTGATAGCAACCATCGGCGAGCGGCCGGTCGGGTCGGGGTGGGTGGAACTCGGCGCGCAGGGCGCGAGCGTGCACACCGCGCAGACCCGCATCCTGATGTCCGTGCAATTGCTCGGCAGCGGCAGTGCCCCGGTCGTCAATCTGCCCATTTACGTCGAGATCGCTTCCGGTACCGCCACCCTCAACACCATTACTTGCGGATATCCGAACGTCAGCACGTCTGACGTCAAGCTCGGCGTGACACCGGGCATCGTCGATGCGTGGATCGGCAACGTCACGGTGGCGGATATGACCAACTTCACCACCAAGCCCAATCCGCCGGCCGCGACCCTGGTCAATCTGGGCGCCGTGACCGTCACCGGCCTGGCCCATGCGGGCATGGGCAATACGACCCCGACCAGCGTCGATTTCACCTACGTCGATATCCAGTCGCAAGTCAAAAAGACCGTGACCACCACCAACTTTACCTCGTCCCTGACGTCGAGCCTGCTCGGCAATCTCTCCCTCGCTGTAAATGTCGGACCGCTCGGGCTGCCCATTCCAGGGTTGGGTTCGACCGTCACCGGCATCATAGGCGGCGCGACCAGTTCGGTGGATCAATTGCTGGCATCCGTACTTGCCACGCTCGGCGTTGGAATCGGACAGGCCGATGTCTGGGTCTCCGGTGTGCGTTGTGACGGCGCGGTGCTGGTGAATTAACCCGACCATTGGTGCGGGCCTGACAAGCGATGGGGACATTTGGGGATTAAGTTGGGGATTGGGGGACATGCGCGAAGGTTTGAAGCACCATAAGCAGGACAGCCGCCGGAAGGTTGTCCTGAAGCCCGGAACGATATCTTTTCAGGACGAGCGCATCAGTTGCGTCGTCTTGAATATCTCAACCGGCGGCGCCGGATTGGTGCTGGAAGACGACGACGCAATTCCCTTTGCCTTCGATCTCGAAATAAACGGAGAGCATATCCGCCGCCGCTGCCTGCTGGTCTGGCGCAATGACCGTCACCTCGGCGTCTTGTTCAACTCGGATCCGCATCGCGCGCCGCAACGGCGAGAATCCGGCTACCCTGCGGCGATCCACGAGATGGAACGCTAGGAATCAACCGATGAACGAGCAGCGGGACTCCCGGCGCCAGCGCGTCCTGAAATCGGGAACAATCGCCTTCAACGGATCGGGCATCGACTGCGTGGTCCGCAACATTTCGGCGACCGGCGCCGCGCTGGAGGTGGAAAGCCACAGCGGAATTCCTCCCACCTTCGATCTCATCATCTCAGGGAAATTCAGCGAGCACTGCCACGTGCTCTGGCGCAAGGATAAGCGGATCGGGGTCATTTTCGTACCGGAACCTCTGCCCTATCGCTCGCCCCCGCTCGCACCAATGCTTCCTGACGAAATCTAGATCATAATCGATCTCTTGACGGTCTCTTGGCCCGGCCCTCTTCGGCGTGTATCACGGGCAAGCAAAGCCCGCCGATCAAGACCGGAATATCGCTTGACCCAAAGTCACCCTACAAAACCCTTTCTCGACGTCCTTTCCGGAAACCGCCAGCCGGTGCCGCCGATCTGGATGATGCGGCAGGCCGGCCGCTATCTGCCGGAATATCGCGAATTGCGCGCCAAAGCCGGCGGCTTTCTCGATTTGTGCTTCACGCCGGATTACGCCGCCGAAGTCACCTTGCAGCCGATCCGCCGTTTCAACTTCGATGCCGCGATCATCTTCTCGGACATTCTTGTCATCCCCTATGCGCTCGGCCGCTCCGTGCGGTTCGAGGTTGGCGAAGGCCCGCGGCTCGATCCACTGGATACGCCCGAGAAAGTCGCAACGCTGGCGTCGCATGCCGACTTCACCAAGCTCGAGCCGGTGTATGAGGCGCTGCGCCGCGTCCGCCGCGAGCTCACACCGGAAATAGCGCTGATCGGTTTCTGCGGCGCGCCGTGGACGGTGGCGACCTATATGGTGGCGGGACAAGGCACGCCGGATCAGGCGCCGGCACGGATGATGGCCTATCGCCACCCGGAAGCGTTCGCGCGCATCATCGACGTGCTGGTCGAGAATTCGATCATTTACTTGCTGGGACAGCTCAAAGCCGGCGCCGACGTGCTGCAGATTTTCGACACCTGGGCCGGGGTGCTGCCGCCCCGCGAATTCGAGCGCTGGTCGATCGAGCCAGCCCGGCGCATTGTCGAAGGTGTGCGCAAGCAGGTTCCCGATGCAAAGATCATCGGCTTTCCCAGAGGCGCCGGCGCGCTGCTGCCGGCCTATGTCGAGGCGACCGGCGTCAATGCCGTCAGCATCGACTGGGCGGCTGAGCCATCCTTGATCCGCGAACGCGTGCAGAACCGCGTCGCCATTCAGGGCAATCTCGATCCGCTGGCGCTGATCGCGGGTGGCACGGCACTGGATCGCGCGATCGACGACGTACTGGCGAATTACGCTGGTGGGCGGCTGATCTTCAACCTCGGCCACGGCATTCAGCCGGAAACCCCGATCGCGCATGTCGAGCAGATGATCAAGCGGGTGCGGGCGTATAAGGGATGAACGCTATCCCGGCCGGCTGCGCTCGATAATCTCGGCCGCCCCCTTGTCCAGAAGCTCAAGCCCGACCGCGCGGCCAAGTTCGCGCGGTCGATCGGCGGGGCCGGAATGCGAAGCCTCGATGAACAGGCCACCCGCCTCGTCCAGCACCGACGCCGTCAGCGTCATCTGCGCGCCCGCAATAGTGGAAAATGCCGCGATCGGCGAATTGCAATGGCCGTTGAGAACCCAGAGCACCTCGCGCTCGGCATCGGCGCTGCGGTGCGCAGCAAGGTCATCGATCCCGGCCAGCAACCGCCGCGTCTGCCAATCGTCGGCGGCGCACTCCACGGCAACAATGCCCTGCCCGGCCGCCGGCAGCATTTCCTGGACTGAAAATTCATAGGCGATACGGCCGGCGAGGCCGACGCGCTCCAGTCCCGAGCGCGCCATGATCAGCGCGTCCGCGGGGCCAACCTCGCCTCCGCCGGGCAGCCGCTGCATTTCCAGATGGTCGAGTTTGCGCACGCGGGTATCGGCGGCGCCGCGATAGTGAATCACTTCGATCTGCGGAAACAGCCGGCGCGCATAGGCTGCGCGCCGCACCGCATTGGTGCCGATCCTGAAGCCCTTGCCTTGTGAGCGCCTGATATCGTCGATCGACAGCCCCGGCCGCAGCACCAGCGCATCGCCGGCGGGATCGCGCGTCAGCGTCGCGCCGATCACCAGCCCCGGCGTATCTTCATTGCCCGGCATATCCTTGAGCGAATGCATCGCGGCATGCAGATCGCCGGAGCGGACCGCGGCGCGAATTTCAGCCACGAAAGCGCCGCCCTTGCCGCCATGCTGCAACAGCTTGCTGGTCTGGTCCTGATCGCCCGTGGTTTCGAACTTGACGATTTCGACCTCGACATCGGGAGAGGCCGCGGTCAGACGCCGGGCGATTTCCTCGGTCTGGGCCAACGCCATGACACTCTTGCGCGTGCCGATCCGGATTCGAATTGCCACCAAACCTGCTCCACTCGGCGCGTCGCGGGATTCACGACTAATTATCGCACCAATCGGGCCGGAACATAGAGCCACCCCATGCCGGAATGCAAACGCAACCTCCGGCATAAAAAGCGCAATCCTGCGCTATCTCGCGTCTTCCAGAATCATATCGGAGGCTTTCTCGGCAATCATGATGGTGGGAGCGTTGGTATTGCCCGACATCAGGTCTGGCATAACAGAGGCATCGACCACGCGCAGGCCTTCTATGCCGCGAACACGAAGCCGCTGATCGACCACCGCCAGGGGATCATTGCCCATCCGGCAGGTCGAGGTCGGGTGATAGACCGTGCTGCCACGCTGCCGGCAGAAATTCAGGATGTCCTCATCGCTGGTGACTTTCGGACCGGGCTCGACCTCTTCGGTCACAAAGGGTTTTAGCGCGGGCGCGGCCAGAATCTTGCGCAGGATCTTCATGCCTTCGACAAACGCCGTGCGATCGGTTTCCGTCGCCAGATAGTTGATGCGGATCGCCGGCGGCTCGGCCGGATCGGCGCTCTTGATGCGCAGCGACCCGCGGCTTTCCGGCCGCAACTGGCAGACCGACGCGCTGAACCCGGAAAACGCATGCAGCTTCTCGCCCATCTTGTCGGTCGAGAATGGCAGGAAATGTATCTGGACGTCGGGCGACGCCAGACGCGGATTGGTCTTGAAGAACGCGCCCGACGTGCCCGCAGCGATCGTCAGCGGTCCCGAGCGAAACGCGGCATAGCGCGCACCGGCCATGATCCGTCGCACCGGATGATTGAGAATATCATTAAGCGTAATGCGCTGCGGGCATCGCATCACGATTCTGACCTGCATATGGTCCTGCAGATCGTTGCCGACGCCGGGCGCGTCGAGCACCACATCGATACCATATTGCTTCAGGAGTTCCGCTGGGCCGACCCCGGAAAGCTGCAGCAATTGCGGAGAATTGTACGCGCCACCCGACACCAGGATTTCCTTGCGCGCGCTTGCGGTTCGCAGCACTCCATGCTGCCGGTATTCGACCGCACGCGCACGGCGACCGTCGAACAGGACACGCTGCGCCAGCGCGGAGGTTTCGACATGCAGATTGCCGCGGCTTTTGGCAGGACGAAGATAGGCCATCGCCGTGCTCGCGCGTCGGCCGCCCTTTGTTGTGGTCTGGAAAAATCCGGCGCCTTCCTGCGACGCGCCGTTGAAATCGGAATTTACCGGTAGACCCGTTTCGGCGGCAGCGTCGATGAAGGCTGCCGAGAGCGGATCGGGATGCCCCAGATTGGACACCGTGAGCGGGCCGCCGACACCGTGATATTTGTCGCCACCGCGCTGTTGATTTTCGGCCTTCTTGAAATAGGGCAGCACGTCGTCATAGCCCCAGCCGCTATTGCCGCGCTGGCGCCAGCGGTCGTAATCCTCGTGCTGGCCGCGCACATACAGTAATCCATTGATCGAGCTTGAGCCGCCAAGCACCTTGCCGCGCGGCTGAAACACCTGCCGCCCACCCAGTTCAGGCTCGGGCTCGGTCTGGTACATCCAGTTGACGGTTTTTTCCTTGAACAGTTTACCGTAGCCGAGCGGCACATGAATCCAGAGATTTTTGTCTTCAGGTCCGGCCTCGAGCAACAGAACCGTATGCTTGCCGTCTGCGCTGAGGCGATTGGCCAGCACGCATCCGGCCGAGCCTGCCCCGACAATGACGTAGTCGAATTCCGGGGTGTCGGTACTCATGTCATTTCCTCGCACACAGCTTCGCGCATTATGAGAGCGCGCGGAAAGGTTGCGGCATTATGGACCGAAGGCCGCCCGATCCTGTGATCAGACGGCCTATCGCTGAGAGCTTGGGTTCACCGACCAGGATCGCCCCCTACTTGATCTGAACCAGTCCGACTTGATTGGCCAGGCTGTTGGCCATCACCGGGTTGCCGTCCGGCGTGACATCCATGTTACGAACGATATCGCCGCCGCCGGGAATGGCCCAGCTCTGGAATTTATTGGTACCGGGATCGAAGCGCACCATCGTATTCGGCTTGGCTGCGGATTCGCTGTACCACACGGCGCCCTTGGTGAAGACGATGCCATAAGGCTCGGACTTCGGCCCGCTCGGCGACGGCCACTCCTGAACGGCGCCCGTTGCGAGATCGAGCTTGCCGAGATAGCCCCGCGCAAAGTCGACGTACCAAACCATGTCATCAGGGCTGATCGCAAGACGCCGCGGCCGGGCAGCGGCATCCGGAAGTACGTGCTCCGTGATCGCCATCGTCTTGGGATCGATGGTGGCAATCTTGTTGGTGCCGAATTCGACGAACACCGGAAGGCCCTTGCTGTTGATCTTGATGCCGTAAGGACGCGACTTCGGCGTTGGCGAGGTCACAAGCTTGATCTCGCCCGTCGCCGGATCCAACCGGCCGAGCATGTTGGCCTGCTGCACAGTGAACCAGAGAATTCCGCTCTGATCGAAATTGAGCGTGTGCGGATCCTTCGCCTTCGAATCCGGCATGGGATATTCGGTCACCACGCCGCTGACGGGATCGAGCTTGCCGATCAGCGCGGTATTATTGCCGGTGAACCAGATATTGCCGCTCTTGTCTTCGACCAGCCCGTGCGGGCCGGTGAAGACCGATTTGAGCGTGTATTCCCTGATCGCGCCGGTCTTCGGATCGACCCGGCCGAGCTTGTTAACCAGTTGGCCGCTCCACCAGATCGAGCCATCGCGGGCAGCCATTGGATCATGCGGGCGTGAACCCTGCGTCGGCACGTCCCACATCTCGATATTGACCTTCACCGGGCCATCAATGATGGCCGCCGCTGGGCGCGTGCGCTCGGGAAAGTTTTTCATCAGGTATTCGGTCATCGGCCCCCATTCTTCGGCGGGCACCGGCGCACTCATATTCTGCATCATGCGCGCAACCGTGAGCCAGCCGTCGGGGGTATAGCCGACACGAACCCGGTTGATATCGTGGCAGTTGTTGCAAGTCGCGACGAATCGTTTCTTGCTCGGGCCTTCCGGCCATTCTTTTTCGGTGTATTGCGCTTGGGCAGCCGGCGCCCCCAGAACAATCATGGCCGATAGAAATAGGAGTGACTTGCCCCGCATCATTGTTCTCCCCAAGGGCTTCGTTCGTGAAGCCACCGCTATATTCGTTGTGGTCAGCTAAGCTGCGCTCGCAGCCTCAGTCAAGCGATTGCGACGTTCGGGGAGCACACGGTCTTGCGATCACTACCGTCCGCGACGCGCGATATTCTCGATCATGGAGATCTTTACGGAGACGACGTGCTCGCGCATCAGCCGCTCGGCTTCCTGCGGTTCGCGCGCCAGGATGGCGTGATAGATGGCATGATGCATATCGTGCCGGCGCCGGATGCCATCGAGATCGAATGCGACGACGTTGCGGGCGGAGGCCTGCGGCACCCGCTGGCAAATGCGGACGACTTCGCGCACCAGATCCGATTTGGCCGCGGCGTGAACGGCGCCGTGGAACGCCTGGTTCATTTGCGCATAGGCCGCGCGTTGCGCTTCCAGATCGTCGGAGCCCGACAAGGTCCGGTCGCCGTCGGATAAAGCCGCGTCGATCGTTCGTCGCGCGTCATCGGACAGGCCGCGTTCGGCGGAAAAGCGCGCCGCAAGCCCTTCGGCCAGCGCGCGCATGTCATAGGCTTCGACCAGCTCGGTCAGCAGGAATTCGCGAACCGTAAATCCCTTGTTGGGCTGATGATGCAACAGCCCTTCGCCTGCGAGGGTCTGGAGCGCGGCCCGCACCGGCGTGCGCGAGACGTCGAGTTCCTGGCTGAGATGCACCTCGTTCAACCGTGAGCCCGGCGGATAGCGGCCATCCAGCAGCGCCTGACGCAGATGCTCGACCAGCCATGCGGACCGCGTCGCGGGCAGCATCGCCTCGCTCAATCGCTCCGGTACGAGACCGCCGCTCACCAGCTCAAATGTATCCAGTTTTTGCAAAGCACGACCTTGCGCGTTTGATTCTCTTGCCGCTGGCAGCCACAAATAAGCTATTCGGCTTGACACGGCTACTCATATTGTACACATTTTTGGCCAGATAGCGGCAACACTGTACACACCTTACCCCATCCCCTTGGACTCATTATGACTTCGCGAAAGACCAGAGAATGCCGGTAGGCGCATCGACCAGCTTTGCGGTGGCGCCGGAAGTTCACGCGCTTCCCATCGCGGGCTCCCCCGATCTCTTTGCGGTGCGCCGCATCTACTGCGTCGGCCGCAATTATCTCGACCACATCAGGGAAATGAAGGAAGCGGATGAGCGCGATCCGCCGTTCTTCTTTCAGAAGCCGGCCGATGCCTTGGTGCAAAATCGTGCCTCGATTCCCTATCCCGACGATACGCAAGACTTCCAGTACGAGATCGAGCTTGTCGTTGCCATTGGGGCGCAGGGCCGCAAGGTTTCCGTCCCGAAGGCGCTGGACCTCGTGTTCGGCTACGGCGTCGGGCTCGACATGACGCGCCGCGATCGCCAGCGCGACGCGCGCGACCGCCGTCTGCCCTGGGAAATGGGAAAATCGTTCGACGGCTCGGCGCCCTGCACCGCCATCGTGCCGGTGGCACAGAGCGGCCATCCCGACCGCGGCGCGATCACGCTGCACGTCAACGGCGTCGAAAAGCAACGTGGCGACCTTTCCGAACTGATCTGGAAGGTTCCGGAAATCATCGCCAACCTCTCGATGCAATATGAACTGCGGCCCGGCGATCTAATCTTCACGGGAACGCCCGCCGGTGTCGGCCCGCTCGTACCCGGAGACCGCGTCCTGGGCAAGATTGCCGGCTTCGAACAACTCCACCTTCATATTACCGAACCGAGAGCTTGAGCCATGCTGCCTACCGAACGCATCACTTACGACCCGATCGTCGGACGCAAGAAGCAGACCTTGCCCGACGGCGCGCGGATGGCCGTCTGGGTCATCGTCAATGTCGAGGAATGGGACATTCAGAAGACGATGCCGCGCACCGTCTTGACGCCGCCGGCCGGCGGATCGCCGATGCCGGACATTCCAAACTGGGCCTGGCACGAATACGGCAACCGCGTCGGCTTCTGGCGGCTGCTGGAAACGCTCGACAATCTCAACATCACTGCGGCGCTGGCGATCAACGGGACCGCGATCAAGGCCTATGAGGCAATCTCGCGCGCCGCGGTCGAGCGCAAATGGGAATTCATCGGCCACGGGCTGACCCAGACCAACATGCAGCACGTCAAGAACGAGCGCGAGGACATTATCGCGACGCGTACCGAGATCGAGCGCGTCACCGGCCGCAAGCCCCGTGGCTGGCTCGGACCTGGCCTGACCGAAACCTGGGAGACGCCTGATCTATTAATCGAAGAAGGCTTCGACTACGTCGCCGACTGGGTACTCGACGACCAACCCGTCTGGCTGAAGACCCGGACCAAGCCGATCCTCAATGTGCCCTATACCCAGGAATGCAACGACGTCGCGATGATGCTGATCCAGCATCACGCCGCGACCGAATACCGCAATCGCGCGATCGATCAGTTCAATCAGATTTATTCGGATGCCGCGGACTCCGCCCGCATCATGGCGCTGGTCGTGCACCCCTACATCATGGGCGCGCCGCATCGCTCGCGCTATTTTCGTGAAGCACTCGAACACATCCGGGCGCACAAGGACGTGATGTTCTGGACCGGGGAGCGCATCCACGACTGGTTCGTCGCCTCGAACAAGCCAGTCTGACACTTCAGACCAGCCTGAACCTTCATCACGACAGCATTGGACATCCGCGCATGACCGAGATTGCCCAGGAGAGCACTCCCCGCGAAAGCGGAGAAACGGTTTCGCTGCTCGCCTCGCTGGCGATCATCATTCTGATCCTGACCTACTGCGTCAATGCGATGGACCGGGCACTATTCCCGTTGCTCCTGACCGACGTGCGGCGCGAATACGGCCTTAACCTACAACAGGCCGGATTGATGTCGACGATCTTCACGTTGGGCATGGCCATCGCCGGCTTGCCGACCGGCTATCTCACCGCGCGCTTCTCGCGAAAAACAGTGATGCAGATCGGGATCCTGATCTACTCGGTCGGCACGATCGTCACCACAACCGCCGTCGGTTATGGCGATATGCTGATCTATCGCGCGATCACCGGCGTCGGCGAAGCCATGCAGTTGACCGCGCTCTTGGCGATCTTCGCGGGCTATTTCACGCGCTACAAGGCGGCGGCGCTGGGCTGCCTCAATCTCGCCTATGCGCTGGGTGTCGCGGTCGCGCCGGCGCTGGGGACGAGTCTGCTCGTCGCCTACGGCTCGTGGCGCGTGCCCATGATCGTGTTCGGCGCGATCGGACTTGGCATGATGCTGGTGGTGGCGGCCGTGCTGCGGCCCTGGCTCAGCGAAGCCGCCAGTCAAAAGAACTCAACGGCCGCCGCGACGCTCGGTGGCGCGCAGACCCTGCGAAATCCCAATACGATCATCCTGACTTGTCTGAGCATCGCCTTCGGTCTCGCGCTGTACGGCTATCTCGGCATGTACCCGACTTTCCTGCGCGAAGAATTGCACTACGCGCCGCCGGACATCGGGCGGGTGATGAGTTCGTATGGCCTCGGCGTTCTGGTCTCGATCTTCACCGGATGGCTGGGCGACCGCTTTTCGGCGCGCATCGTGCTTCCCATCGCCTTTGTCGCCGGTGCTGCGATCTGCCTCATCCTTTTCAACGGACCCACCGGGGTGATGCAGCAGGCGACGCTCTCCTGTCTGCTCGGCATGATCTTCAGCGGGACTTTGTTTGTGAACATTGCCGGCTACAGCGTGAAGTCGGTCTCGGGACCCCTGGCCGGGCGCGCCTCTGGCATATTCATCACCGCGCTGTACGGCTCTGCGACCGTCGCCGGCTATATCATCGGATGGGTCGCATCGCTCGCCAGCTGGACCAAGGCCGGCAATATTCAGCTCGTCGGGCTTTGTCTTTTCGCCGCGGTGCTGTCGCTGTTTCTCAAGCCGGCGCTGATGGCGGCACGCGCGAAATGAACACGTCCAACAATGATCTGGCGCCGGTTCGCGTCAACGTATTCCCCGGCGGATTCAACTGGGGACTTTATGTCGGCATCGACACGGGATTGTTCGCCCGCGAGGGCCTTCGACTGGAGATGCAGCACACGCCGAACTCCGTCGCCCAGATGACGGATATGGCCGCCGGAAAATTCGACATCGCGATGACCGGCGTCGACAATATCGTGGCCTATGTCGAGGGCCAGGGTGAAGCGCCGATCGGTCCGCAGCCGGATTTCTTTGCCTTTATGGGCAGCGACAGCGCCTTTTTGAGCCTTGTCTGCGTCGCCGACATCAAGGCGATAGCGGCGTTGCAGGGCAAGCAGCTTCTGGTCGATGCGATGACGACCGGCTATGCCTTCGTGCTCTACGACATCCTGCGCCGCGCCGGGCTACCAGCCGAGACCTATGAGGTCGCGCGCGCCGGCGGCATGATCGAACGATGGACCAGATTGCGCGCCGGCGAAGGCGACGGCACGTTGCTCTCGGCGCCTTATAATCTCATTGCGAAGGCGCACGGCCTCAACGAACTGGCGCGCGCCGTCGACACCATCGGCCCCTATCAGGGCAATGTCGGCGCCGCGCGCCGCAGCTGGGCCAATGCCAACGAAAAAACGGTTGTCGGCTACATCCGCGCCTATCGCGACGCCATCGACTGGCTGTACGCGCCGCAAAATCGCAGCGAAGCCATCGCCATTCTCAAGCGAAACCTGCCGCAAATGACCGAAGACGTCGCGGTCGCCAGCTACGACGAGCTGCTGCATCCCAAATACGGCTTCTATCGCGGCGGCGAGATCGATCAAGCCGGGTTGGCCAATGTGCTGGCCCTGCGCTCGCGGTATGGCAAACCGCAGATGACATTGAACGATCCGGATAAATATATCGATCGCCGGTTTCTCGAGGCCAGTCGAACCCGCGCGTGAGATGCCTCAAGCATCGCTAGTTGCCCTTCACGTCATTTACGTCGGCGTTAGAAAAGAGAATGTTCCCGACTGCCTTGGCCAGGAAGTTCGAACCGGAATTCGACAGATGCACGATATCGGTCGTCACCACGTCATCTGCCGTGGGGCCGACCTGCGTCCTGCACCCGGATGAATCGCACAGCATGTGCCATGCCGAGATATATTCCACCCCAACGCTCTTGCTGAAATTTTCCATTCGTTCGTCGTTCTCGGTTCCGGACACGCCCGCCTTGATCCTCTCAACGACGACGTGCCGCAGCCGGTAGAAATTCACCAAGGTCTGCGGAAGGGTGCGTTTCCATACCGGTACCGGACCCAGAATGACAATTCGCGGAACATGGATGGCTTTCAGCCGTCCGATTGTTTCTCGTAATTTTTCGAGATCGTCCGTCCTGTCCCACATGGCATGAAGCAGGACGATCTCGGGAGCCGAGGATTGCAGATAGTCAAACGCCAGCGCATTGGTTTTTTCGCACTTGTTACCCAGGATCGGTGAACATCCGGGCGCCGCGAACAGGGCCAGCCGGAACGAAAATATCGCCTCGGCATTTTTCAAACCGGAAGAGACCGCGGCGGCGCTCGAATCTCCCCATAAAAACACCAGCGGCTTGCGGCCGGGCTCGATGCAATCCGGCGCGAATCGGGAGCCGGGCGCCTCCAGAAAGCATTTGTTCTGAAAACCGCTATTGCTGTAGGACGCCAGCGACGCGATCTGGCGAATTTCGGGAGAAAAGCGAAAGCTGAATCCGGACGCGGCGACCGTCAGCAATCCCACGGCGCCAACGGCCGCCAATGTTAAAGACAATTTCAGCACGGCGCGGTCTTGCCGGCGAACCGGGAGCTCGATGAAACGATAAGTCAGCCACGCCAGAACGAAGGCGAGGATGATGGCGAGCCAAACCTCGATAAGCGTCGGCACGCCATTTCGGACGATCCCCAGATAAGACAATAACGGCCAGTGCCAGAGATAGAGCGGGTAGCTGATCAATCCGATGAAGACCATCGGCCGGGTCGATAATAATCCGCTGTTGATGCGGGACTCCGGCGAGACGATAATCAGCACCGCACCGGCCACGGGCAACAACGCATAGAAGCCTGGAAACAGACTGTCCGTCTTCAGCCAGAGCGCACCGATGAGGATGGCCGCCAAGCCGATCGCCGCAAACAGATCCTGAGATCGAACCGCCGGACGCTGCTGTTCGGCACGGTCGATGTACCAGTCGGCGACCATGCCGCCGGCCAGCAATTCCCACGCCCTGGATAGCGGCGAATAGAAAGACCAATCCTTGTAGCCGAAGAAAATCAAAAGGCTGACGGCAAACGATGCGGCGGCAATCGTCGCCATCCAGAACCGCCGCCGCTGCGAGCGAAAGATCACCAACAAAATCGGCGGCCAGACGATGTAGAATTGCTCCTCGATACCGAGCGACCAAAGATGAAGCAGCGGATTTTCGGCCCCATCCGGCGCGAAATAGCCGAGCTGACTGAGCTGAAACAGGTTCGATACAAACGCCACGCCGGCTGCGATATTTTTTCCCAGCAGGGAAAAATCATTGGGCAGCAGAATAATCCAGCCGAGCAGATAGGTGGCGCCCAGGACGGCGACGAGCGCTGGAAATATCCGGCGAACGCGGCGCGCATAAAAATCGGCGAACGAAAAATTTCCGTTGGAGGTCTGCGTGATGATAATGTGCGAAATCAGGAATCCGGAGATAACGAAAAATACGTCAACGCCGATGAATCCGCCCGGTATCCACTGCGCGTGATACCCAACAACCAGAAGAATGGACACCGCCCGCAGGCCGTCTATGTCCGCCCGATGCGGCAAGGTCGAATGCATTCTGAATTCTTTGGCAGATGACGAGCATAGACTATCTCTGGATAGTGGTACCTCAACCCGCTTTATAACGCCACCGCGAACGACCGGCACGCAAATCCGCCATGCGTATGGGTATCTATCGTGCCGATTAGTTCGTCAGCGGATTGCCAAATCCGGCGGCGAGCTTGACCAGATCGGCTTGGCGGCTGGCGCCTGTCTTGGAGAACACGCGGGACAGATGGGTCTTGACGGTTGTTTCGGCGATACCCAGCGCTTTTGAGGTTTCCGGCACGCCTCCGACATCGACGATCGCAAGCAGCACACGCAATTCCGCCGGCGTCAGTCCAAAGGTACGCGCGACCAGTTCGCCGCCCGATTGGCTATCGACTTCGGCTTTGCGAACAAATAACGCTGCGACAGATTTCCACGCCGGTGGTTTCAATGAGAATTCTTGTTTCAAAGAATCTTGCAACGACGCGTCAGCGCCGTCGCGCAGCACCGCCGTCAGCGGCAACAGATGCGCGACATAGCGAGCGCCGTCATGTGCGGTCAGCGAAAAGGCCCGGCTCCCCGCCACCACGCCGGCGTCGCCAGCGGCGACCATCTGGCGCAGATCCTGGTTGGTTTGCCCTTCACGCACCACAAGCTGTCCCGCCGCGACGCGCAGAAAATCGTCAGCGCACAGCATGCCGCGCCCGGTCACATTGGCATGGACGATACGGCATTGGGCGTTGACGAGGAATATTCCGGCGCTGAAACCATCCAGCGTATGGGTCAATGACGCCGCTTCGGATGTCTTGTATTCGATCATCCTGTTGATCATCAGGGAGCGGTGGGCATGCGGAACGATCTGCGCAATACGCTGCCGCATGTCGTCGTCCACCATATGCTTGCCTGCGAGAACAGTAAGGAGAACCGGACAATTCGGGTTTGAATTCTCAAGTACGACATTCGCCGCATCGACACAGCCCTGGGGCCGCAGCCATTCCTGATAGAACCGGCCGTGGCGGTATTCATCAAAGGCAACGAGATCCGGAATGCTCACGACCCGCCCCAAAAGCGGCAGGCAATCCAGCGGATCGAATTTCGAATGGGTGTCCGAATAAAGCTGGATATAATGGGGATCGGTGCCGCAGTAATAATGCGTCACGCCGGACTTGCTGATCGAGTCCTTCGAGAATATCCCGCAGGCACGGCCCCCGACAAATTCATTGATGCCGACGACAACATCGTTCCATCGCGCGGGCTCGAGCGCCGCATCGTAGATGTCTTCGATCAGGTTCGTGATTTTCATGGGGCCGCGCATAGGACTAATCTGTTGGTTCGTGCAGGGTTTCCGCCAATCATCCGGCTTGTTCGGTCGCCGGAGCCCCATAGCTGAGACTTAAGCCAAGCGGCTTTTATTCCCGAGGTGTATTCAAAAGCTTGGACGGTGACGACAATCATTGGACCCGCCGCGATGGATCGCGCGGGGCGCCGTTCAATTCGCGATTCGCCAGGTCGCGCCGCGCGAACGTTTCGATCCGGTGCTCGTGGCGGGCGAGTGCCGTGGCAATCCAGCCGTGGAAGAAACTCCGGGCCAGTCGGCAATAGACCCGCACGCGTAGTCGCACGCCGGTGTAAAACTCCGGCGCGACGGGACCGAAGGTGCCGAGCACAAACACGTGAAATGCGATGGTCATGGTGACGGCGATGAGAGCCGCCAGATAGAAAGCCTTCATCCCCGGTCTCCGCGCACATCGCGGGGGGTAAATCCATAGAGCCGGCGGAAGCGCCGGTTGAAATACGACAGGTCACCGAAGCCGACGTCATAGGCGATCGTGCTGATCGCGGTATGATCTGAATTCGGATCGCACAGCAAACGATGCGCCCGCGTCAGCCGCTGCGCCATCAGGAACTCGGAGAACGTCGTGCCGTCGGCCTCGAACAGGCGCTGCAGATATCGCGACGTCACGTTGAGGCTGGCCGCGACGGACGCGACCGAAATATCGCGCCGGTGACTGTGGGCGGCGATATAGGATTTGGCCAGTTTCAGACGGGCGGCCCGCAAGCCGCGGGTCCGCGCGGTTTCGGCAAAATCCGCGGTCGGGCCGATCGCGAGCGTCAGCAGATCATGGACATGCCGGACGGACAGATTGAGCAATTTCGAATCCATCGAGGCGCCGGCGTCGAGTAGCCAGCCGGTGTAATAGCCGAGCAGTCTTAAGGCGCCGTGATCGCCGCGGATCGGCCGCATCAAGCGGTCGTCGACTTGAGTGACCTCCAATTCGATGATCGCGCGGGGAACCCGCAGCGTCAGCGATCGCCCCAGCGTGGTGCGATGAAACGAGGCGGCTTCGCCGGCGCTCAGCAAAATCGCTTCATGCGGCCGCAAGCTTTGCTGCCGGCCCCCCGAGGACACCACGGCCGCGCCCATCCGGTTGATCGCCAGCATGATGTCGTCATTGCCATCGGCGAGATATTCGCCGCTGCGCGAGATGATCGCCGGCGATGCCGCGGCTTCCATCAGTTGCAGGCCCGGAAGCGTCATCGACGACATCCTGGCCTCGAACGCGACGTCCTTGACGGGTTCGAGATCGACGCGAAGCATCACCTTACCATAGTGCTCGCGCCAACAGGCGATCCGGTCCCGTTCCGGCAGATGGTCGGTCGAAAATTCAACGATACGGTTGCCGTTTGCTGTCATAAATCACGCCAATAGTTTTAAGCCTTCCACCTCCCCGCATCTCGCGTTCCTCTGCCCGCGCCAGCCGTTAAGGAGCGGCGTGTTGTTCGGCGTCATCCGATCGGAGGAGGCCATGTAATTTGTCCGCTGAAGGCTCTCAAGAAATGGCAGCCGGTCCGGTCAGTCTTTTGTCGAAGCGCACCGCGCGCCAATCCGAGGAGCGGGTGAATTCGAAACCGGCCTTGCGGGCAAAGGCCTTCATCCGATCGTTGGTCTTCAGGGCTTCGCCGAACAGATCGAAAAAGCCGAGATGCACGGCGCGGCATTGCAGCTCGCTTAACAACGCGGTTCCCAACCCCCGGCGCTGCCAGCGATCGGCGACCGAGATTGCAAACTCGCCGCAATTTTTGGGGCGGTCAAAAGCGTAACTGGCCTCGGCAATGACAGCCGCGCCCGACGGCTCTTCGACCTCCGCCACCAGCGTGAAGCGCTCGGCCCTGCAGCCGCGGATCAGGCACTCGAAGGCAATGACGGAAAAACTGCCGACGCTGCCCATGAAGCGATTGTAACGCGACAACTCCGAGAGTGATTCGAAATAGTCGGCGAGACTTCCGAGGTCGGGTGAAAGCGCTGTTCGAATCGAGACGCCGGATGGGACGTTTGCCAATGCCGACTGCGATAAAACTCCTGACATTCCCGCTCCATCGCTTTTGTTGAGCAGTTATCTTGAAGCGGTCGCGCCGTTTAGGCTTGGACGCCCGCGTCAATCGATGGGTCGGGGGCGAAGCTTTGTCGCGTCATTGCGAGGAGCGCAAGCGACGAAGCAATCCATTCTTTCTTTGCGCCGCATATGGATTGCTTCGCAGAGCCTGTCATCGGGCGCGCATTCGCGCGACCCGTTGGCTCGCAATGACGGCACTCTTTCACAGCTCGTCGTCCCGGCGAACGCCGGGACCCATACGCCGCGGCCTATCGTTGAAGAATGCTGTTCGACGGCTTCTGCCTAACATAACGTCCTGTGGTTATGGGTCCCGGCGTCCGCCGGGACGACGATGTGAGGACATAGGCTCGCCTTCTCGCGGCACGATGCGCCCGAAGTTTTCAAAAATCATTGCCCCTCCAAACAGAGGGCGCAGGGAAAGCCGGGTGTCCGATGCACCCGCAGCCGCGCGTGTAGTGTAGGTAGCACGCGCGTTAGTCACCACGAGTTCACCGGAAACATCCGGCTTTCCCCGCGCAATGGTTTTAACGGTCTATTTCGTGCTCTCCCCGGTGACCGGGCTCTTTTGCCACCGTCGCCCCTGAGAAGCTTGCTTCTCAAGAACTTGACACCAGCGTCGGGGTGTCAGGACCACACGACTTCGCCGTCCGCTTCAGGCGCTCTCGTCAGCAGCACCATCCGCGTCCATCGCATCCCGCATTCAACGTCCGTGACGACCGCGAAGCGCCCCTCTTGTGAGCGCGGGATGGCGATGGATATAGACTGATTTGCCAATTCGTAAAATCAGAATATTTTTCGCTGGAATACTGGACTTTGATTTGCTGGACACGCAGTTGATTTGCCCGTCGGGTAGATTCCCCGCCGTGAAACCGGCTCCGACCTCATCCCTGCGTAACGGCGTCGCCGTTATCGCTGGAGGAGCCATGCGGAGCATGGCGTCTCGAAGGATGGATGCAACACACGGACTCGCGGCCATCCTTCGAGACGCTTGCGGAGTTTATCATCGGGCCGCGCTTTGCGCGGACCCGGTGGCAAGCTCCTCAGGATGAGGTCCGTCCTTGCCTGTCGGGCAAAATCAGCGGGCTTGCGGAACGTTGGTGTCATGTTCGCGCGTCTCGGATCCGGGGCCGCTTATGCCGCTCTTATGAGATACGGCGGCAATCCATCTCGTATTCCTATGGCTTCGTCGACACATCGCGTCGATCGGATAAACAAGGAATTTTTACCATGACCATGCTGACGCCGGCTCACGGCCAGTTTGAGCGGACGATCTATTCATCAGGAAGCGGAAACCGGATTGAAGCCGGCCGCGCAAGCGTGCGCCTGGCGGCGATCAGGCAATTCTGTATTTCGGCCTTTTGGGTCGTGATGGCGTGCGTGGCCCTCACCGCGATCATGGCGCTGAAAGTCATCGTCTATCTTCCGCACTCTCACGCTTGATGCGCACCGACAGCTGAAGGGGTTATCGCGCGGTCGGAATAAGTTCCGCCAATCGCGGGATATTGATGCGCGGTTTGGTTGTGATTAACCGGAACTCTAGTCCCGGTGGTCGATTGGTTCACTCCTAACCAACAAGGAACATCGCCATGCCAAACCCATTTGGCGCGACCGATCATCTGATCTGCCCGAAATGCAAAAAGCGGCTGATGAGCTTGACAAGGCGCACACCGCATCGCGTACGGGGGCATGATTTTGAAACGCAGACATTCACATGCAGGGTCTGCTACCTCGAAATTGCGAGAGATGCCGACCGCATGGGCGCGGTCGCGTCATGACAATCCCGCAAAAACAACCGCCGACGCTTTGGTCTCCCAACACCGCCAGGACAATATTGAGCGATGACGAGCAGGATGAGCGATTAGCCCGTGCGTTTGCGGCTGAGGAAAATTGGGTCGACGATTTCATCAAACGGCTTAACGGCACGATAGAGGATATCGTCCGCAAAAAATGAGCTAGCCGCCGATCATTCAGAGCCTTATCGGTTCTGATTAAATCAGAACCGGGCTCTAATCTTTTGTTTTGACGCGTTTTCTTCACGCGAACCGGTATCCACTTCGCTCGAAAACGCTCTAGTCGGCAGTCCGCAAGCGGCGCACCGTGAATTCGATTTGTCCGTCCGGTAGCTGACACCAGTGCTCGACAATGGTCGAGTAACCACCTAGCGGCGTTTCGTTGAGAAACCCGCGAACCTTGGCGCGCGCCAATTCCAGCGGCAGTTTGAATTTCAAGCCGGTGGCCGACTCGCGGTGAGCGGATATGCGCTCAGCAAGATCGCTCGGTTTGAAGTCACTTGGCTTGAAGTCACTTGGCTTGAAGTCACTCGGTCTGCGGTCCATAAAAAACTCCAAAACAAAAACAGTCCCGCAACGAACGAGCAATTCAATAGCTCTTTGTGAAAGCAGTGAAGATTTCCAGGATTATCCAAGATATCCACCGCGCGGGACGGCTTACCTGTGAGTTATTGACGGTTGGTAAATTGCTTGTCATGGCCGGGCTTAGCCGTCCGAAGGACGGCGTCGCTTCCGCTTGCCTATGTCCCGGCCATCCACGCCTTTCTTGGACTAAATGCAGTAAGAACGTGGATGCCCGGGACAAGCCCGGGCATGACGCGCCCAGCTATAACGCCCCAATTCTATCGGCTGCATTTTGCAGTTGGACTCTCAGGCGGGACACCCGCCCCCTACTTTTTTCCGTCCGGCGTCTTGGTCACCGCCCACGGGTCATATTTTTCCTTCGGCTCGGGGATGCGCTTGAGCGCTTCCTGATAGGCCTTGTCGCTGACCTTGTTCTTTTTGTCGTCGGTCTTGGTATCGTCGCTCTTATGCCCTCGCTTGCCGCCGCCCATTTGCGACTGCGCGGGCACAACCAATAGCGCCAATATCGCCACAACGATCGATAAGGTCCTCATCATGCAGCATCCCTCGCTGGAATCATGAAGATGGCCCATGCCTGCGGGCCCGGCCATTGTCTCACAGCTCTGAATTCGTGCAATATGTGCACCTGGCATCAGGGAGCCGCCAAGTGCTTCGTTTAGCAATAAACGTGCTTCGTTCGGCAATATTAGTGTGTCTGATTGTGTCGGCACATCCGGCTGGCGCCGAGCCGGCCGATCCCCGTGAAAAGGACCCCGTCTTCCTGGAAATGCGGCGCTTGTTGACCATTCAAACCGAATGCTTCGGGAAACAAGCCGAACCCGTGGCGGCGACCAAAGCCGACCTTGAAATGGCGGCGCATGAGGTGCTTGGACGCTGTGCCGATGAAACGCAAACCTACAAAACGTTTCTGGCGCGGATCAATGCGCAACCTCCAGCTCAATTCGAAGAATACTGGAAGACCGAGATCGAGACGCGTGATCTGTAACGCGTGAAGAAGCTGATCGGGATCTTCAGGGGGCAATAGTGGATTGCGCCCCGGTTGAACGGCTGGACTCAAACCATCGCGCTACGCGCTCTTTTCGACCGCACCAGTCCAATCTTTAAAACCGCCGACGTTGTAGACCTTGTCGTAACCCATGTCCTTCAACAGCTTTCCAGCAAGCGCGGCACGACCGCCGGAAGCGCAATACAGGATGACGGCCTTGTCCTTATCGAAATTCTTGTCATGGGAAGGCGACTCAGGGCCGGCCCGGAATTCCAACATACCGCGTGACACATGCAAGGCACCGGCAACCTTGCCGCTCGCAGCAACCTCTGGCGCGTCGCGCACGTCCAAAACCAGGGTGTTTCCCTGTTTGATCATATCACTGGCCTGATCCGGCGTAATCTTCGGAACGGCCGCATTCGCAGCTTCCAACATCTGCTTAACGGTTGTTGCCATCTGGTCCTCCCATGGCCGCTGTCCAGACTAATTCCGGCCGATCGTCGCACGACCGCCGATGAGTTTCAAATCTGGTCTATGGGCATGTGACGCTCAACCAATCCCACGGGCTGCGAACTAATCGTCATCGTCCTCATAATAAGGCCCCGGCGCGGAACGCTGGTATCGGCGGCGCGGGTCACGGTCCGGAGGTGGAGCATACTGAGGCTGCGGCTGCGGCGGGAAAAACACATCATAGCAGGGTTGGCTCAGCCGCGATCCGTTGCCCCTGAGGCAAGCCGTGATGCGGTCTGCGTCCGGGATGTAGGCCCCGCAGAGCCGAAACACATCCGGTGTGCAGGCCTGACGTTGCTGATCCGTCCCTTGGGCGCTCGCAGATGTCTGAAGGATAAGAAAAAGTCCGAACGCTGCGAAGCAGGTGGCTATGTGATGAGGCCGCATAATCGCTCTCTCGAAAAATGACGCAGTCATGGTTCGAGGTGGAGCTTAATCAGCGAACCATGTCGAAATCCGGGCTGGGTAATAATTCGTAAGGTGAGTAGAGCACTTGCGAAACCCATTACCTTGCCGCGCGCATGGATGTCAGCACGATGACGCGAGGATGTCATGGATATTGCGACCTTTATCATCGCGCGCGTATTCGCGCGACCAGCGGGCTCAACCTATCCTGCAATCTGAACGTCCATTCACAATGCCGTCCTTGCATGTCCCGAAATGTTTTGGTTAGCTTCACCGCTACTTTTGAAACGCCTTACCTGGGGAACTCACAAATGAAGAAGATTGCTTTCGTTTTGGCCGCACTGGCCGCTATCGCATTTGCCCTGCCGGTTACATCAGCGGACGCCAAGGAAATGATGATGAAGCACAAGCACCATCATCATCATCATCACCACATGAAGAAGATGTAAGACCGAAAGATCTGAGACGGATGGCCCCTTAACCGGGGCCATTTTTCTTTGTACAATTTGTCGATGCGTGGAGGCGGCAAGGAAGCAGCAAGGAAACGAGATGCAGGCGACGATCGCGCGTACCGATGCCGAGCCCATCCCGTTCTGGTCGGCCCTCATCACCGACCGGCGCATCGCCCCGGCGCTGGGCCTCGGCTTCACCTCCGGCATGCCGTTTCTGCTGACCTATTCGACGCAATCGGCCTGGCTGACCGATGCGGGCGTGCCGCTGGCGACGATCGGCCTGCTCAGCGAGTTGACCCTCGCCTACAAGTTCAAGTTTGTGTGGGCGCCGTTTCTCGATCAATACGATCCGCCGCTGATCGGACGCGTGCTCGGGCGGCGGCGCGGCTGGTTGATCGTGGCCATTCTCGCCGTCATGGCCATGCTGGCCGGCATCGCGTTCGGCGATCCCGGCCACTGGATCTGGTGGACGGTCGGATTCTCCCTGGCGCTGGGTATCGCGGGCGCCACGCTCGATCTCGTGCTCGACGGCTGGCGCATCACCAGTGTGCGCCCGCCGGAGAAACAGGCGGTGCTGTCGTCATGGACCGAGATCGGCTGGCGCGTCGGCAATCTCGCGGCCGGCGCCGGCGCGCTCTACCTCGCCGATCACGTCGGCTGGCGGGGCGCTTATCTCTGCATGGCCGCGCTGATGCTGATTGGAATCGTGGCGACATTGTTCGCGCCCGAACCGGCCTCCGACCTGGCGCCCCATACACCGCATGCCGGTTTTGTCGAAACGATCTGGGCGCCGATCCAGGAGATGCTCACGCGGCTCGGCCCGATGGCGGTCGCGATCCTGTTGCTGGTCGCGGGGTTTCGGATGCCGGGCTACATATCCAGTGCGATGGCGGTGCCGCTGTTCAAGCACCAGGGTTTTACCAACACCGACATCGCGACCGTCACCAAGGTGTTCGGCTTCTGGATCGCGCTCGGCGGCACCTTCATGGCCGGATGGCTGATCCCGCGCATCGGCATGATGGCGAGCCTCTTGATCGGGACCGTCGCGGGCTCGGCCTCGCATCTGGCACTCGCGCTGCTGGCGGCGCATGGCGGCGACGGCGGCAAGGCGTTCTGGTTCTTCGCGCTGGCGGTCGGCGTCGAAGGCTTTGCCTACGCCTTCGCGTCGATCGTGCTGATCACCTACATGTCGACGCTCGCCTCAGTCGAGCATGCGGCGAGCCAGTTCGGCCTATTGACCTCGCTGTGCGCCTTTCCGGGCAGCATTCTGGCCGGGTTCTCGGGCTTCGTGATCGAGCATACCGGCTTCGTCTGGTTCTTCATCTGGACCTCGCTGATCGGCATCCCGGTCGCGCTGCTGGCGCTGTTCGTATGGTACCGCGTCGGGATATCGGACGAGGCGCCGGTGCGGGCTGGGGGTGGGCATTAGGGTGGTGGGAGGGGTTGAGCTAGCAAAAACCTATCAACTCGCCACGCGCCCGCAGTGATCTGCAGCGAAGCGATGGGTATCTTTCCGCTCGACCCACCATACTAACTGGCTTGTACCCTATGCCATAATGGACGCAGCTATTTCCGTTGTCTTTGCTTTGCAGCTTTGGCCACCCCGCGAACTGAGCCCGGCGACTTCTTGCGACTCGACGATTGTTGCTTTCCCGCCTTCGTAGTCATCTGCGTAAGAGTGCGCTCCAGAATCTGATCGATATGGATCATGGTGTCCTTGCCGTTATCTATCCCCATTCGTCGGCTGGTGATTTCGACTAACCACGCGTCACCATCAGCACCTTTTATTACTTCAAAAAGGGCGGTTTGTCTGAACGCATCCCTGATGCGTGCCTTTATTTTCTGTTTGCTAATCTCAGCGACAACCGTCGAAAATGCATCGTGAATGTAATCTAGTCGTTGATCCTCATTTAGACCCCGGAACTTCTTAGACGACGTCTCGTTACAGGCCAATTTGCACTCGGTCAGAATGCAGTACTCAATCGATGCACCGTGATCGACAAACGTCCAATCAAAATACCACAAATTGCTGCTGCGGCCCTGACTCCAGTCGTAACTCCAATCCGTGTGGAAATTTGGGCTTTCTAATCGACCTTGCTGTCGGCTCGTGATTCTGAGTAAGGCATCGTCAACCTGCTCAAATGCCTCATCCCTATCCTTTCGAAAATCGGCATACAGCTTCTCACGCAAGAACAGCGGGATAGTGCAGTCATCGATGATGCAAGGCAGGACAAGAACCCTTTTCTCTTCCAGTTCCCGCATCAATCCGGAATTTAGCTCTTTTTTGCACCATTCCGAAGCTACAGAATTCTTTGAAAGAACAATTAGCATTGCGTCTGAGTCAGTGAGCGCGCTTTGAATTTTTGAGATCAGCGAGTCTCCGATGCTCAATTCCCATCGATCCATCCAAATGTGATGCCGTCGTGTTACGAGTTGGGCCGCCAACCAGTCGACAAACGCAACATCACTTCGGCTATAGCTGATAAAGATCGCCATATGGGGATTCGCTTTTCAAGCTGCTACTTTCGCTAGAACAGTGTGTGCAGTCTCCAGCACCAACGATACCACCTCATATGGCATCACGAACATACTTATTGTCTCAGAGGTTGCGTTTCGTGCAATATGCGCGTTCGGAATAAAGGCAGGCAGCGATGGACACATCTTTTTGGATTGGCATCTTCGTTGGCGGTGTCATCAGCATTG
Source organism: uncultured Alphaproteobacteria bacterium (assembly GCA_963790595.1). Classification (GTDB taxonomy): domain Bacteria; phylum Pseudomonadota; class Alphaproteobacteria; order Rhizobiales; family Xanthobacteraceae; genus Bradyrhizobium. The sequence continues at coordinate 317,116 of CAWBPE010000012.1, forward strand.
TCACGTCGTTCTTCGCGAACCTATATACTGATCACGTTCGCGAGTATTTATTGCGGCGGCGTCAAGTTCGACTAGGCAGCAAGAAGGCAAATGAGCTTAAGATTTATGCTTTTGTAAAACGCATTACGGCTGGTGAGCCGGTCGCATTGTTAGAAATGCAACGACGAAGATCAAACGGATTGGCATTCCTAGCACTGACAAATACATCCGTTGTTTTGGCGATCCTGTTATCGGTGAGTCCGGGGACACTTGAGAAATCAATGACTCACTTTTTGGTCGTTGTCTTACTTTTCACAGCTTTGGTTTGTTTATCGCTATTCTTGGCGACATTTCTTTCCAATTCTACAACTCCGCGCAAAGCACACGAATTTGCACGCTATGAAAATGACATCCGCCAAAAATGGGGCGACGATGCCATCTAAGATGCGCGCACGCGCATCGCGCTGCGGCGAGCGCCACAGATCAATATCTACTGGCTCAATGCTTGGAAAAACATTTGGTAGCGAGAGAGGGACTCGAACCCCCGACCCCAGGATTATGATTCCCGTGCTCTAACCAGCTGAGCTACCTCGCCACAGGGCCCCCGGCGCGGTTTTGGATACCGCGGTCGCGAACGCGCGGCATATAAGAAGCCGGTCCGGGTCGTGTCAAGCAAACCCGGACGCGCTGCCAGCTATCCTGCAACTATATGTAAAGCAGCGCTATTTCGGCCGGATCGAGGGGTCGCCGCCGGGGCTGCCAGGCGGCGGTATCACCGGGGTGTTGCCGCCCTGGGGCGTCGGCGCGCGGATTTCCGGATCGACGCCCGCGGGCGGGCACAGCACGCCGTCGGATTTCGCCAGTTTGTCGCCAAGCGGCTCGGCCCGCTGGCCGGTCGTGGTGCCCTCGGTCGCGCCGGTGCCCTGGGACGGCACCGGCTGCATCGGCGCGCAGCGGGTGGCCGGCGCCGGCACCGCGGTTTCGGCCACCGGCGTTGCCGGAGACGGCGGGGCTTGCGCGATGGCCAGGCCGGGTGCTGCGATCAGCAAGCACGATATAAGGAGTGCGGATTTCATCATGCCGGGAAAACGGCCTGAGCGCGCAGAGGTTCCCTGCGCAGGCGGCAGTTCCAGGGCTTCTTCAGGCTTTGCGGTAACGAATGAGCGAGAAATGGCCCATCGGGGGCATCGGCCGCCGCTCGGTCAGACTGACGCCGCCATGTTTCGCCGCCCAGTTCGTCAGCCGCGCCCATGGAAATTCCGGGCGCCAACCGAGCCGGCGGGCCAGCGGCGCGAACGCCAGTTCGAAGACGCGGCGCGCGCCTTTTTCAGCTCCGATGTGATTGACCAGGATGAGCTCGCCGCCGGGCTTCAACACCCGGATGAAATCGTCCAGCGTGGCTTCGGGATCCGGCACGGCCGTAATGACATATTGCGCCACCACCGCATCGAAATACGAATCCGCAAACGCCAGATTTTTCGCGTCCATCACCGCGAGCGTTTCGACATTGGAAAGCCCGAGCGATTTCACCCGGCCCTGCGCCTTGCGCAGCATCGGTTCGGAAATATCGACGCCGCATAATCTGGTGGTGCGCGAATAATCCGACAGCGACAAACCCGTGCCGACGCCGACATCGAGGATTCTTCCGCCGATCCTGTCGGCCTCGGCGATGGTCGACTGGCGGCCGTGATCGAACACCTTGCCGAAGACCAGATCGTAGACCGGCGCCCAGCGCCCATAAGCCTTTGCGACCCCCGCGCGGTCGATATCTGACGCCATGCCCCGCCCTAAAATTCTTTCGCTTGAGATTTTCCGCCCGAGATTATTTTTTTATCCGCGCACCGCTTCGATCAACGGCTGCGCTGCGACGATTTCTTTCGCCGAGCCGTTAGCCGTTGCCCGCTTCGCGGTCGCGCTTTGAATAAAACCGCCGCCCAGCACACGCGCCTGGCCGGAAGCCGCACCGTAGAACACACAGGCCTGGCCGGGCGAGACGCCCTCTTCGCCCGCGACCAGTTCGACTTCGTATCGTCCGTCCGGCGTGGCGCGCAGCCATGCCGGTTGCGGCGCGCGGGTCGAGCGCACCCGCACAAACATCTCGAGGCCGTCGCCGACCGCTTGCTCGAGCGCGCCGCCGCCGATCCAGTTGACGTCGCGCAACATAATGCGATCCATCCGCAGCGCCTCGCGCGGACCGACCACGACACGGCGGCTGCCGGCATCGAGCCTGATCACATAGAGCGGCGCGGCCGACGCAATGCCCAGCCCGCGGCGCTGGCCGACGGTGAAGTGAATGATGCCCTGATGCTGGCCGATCACGCGCCCGTCGAGATCGACGATATCGCCAGGCTCGATCGCATTGGGCCGCAGCCGGCCGATAATGTCCGTGTAGCGCCCGGTCGGCACAAAGCAGATGTCCTGACTGTCCTGCTTGTCGGCGACCTCAAGCTCAAAGCGCCGCGCCAGTTCGCGCGCCTGCGGCTTGGTCATGTCGCCCAGCGGAAAGCGTAGATAATCGAGCTGCTCGGGCGTGGTCGCGAACAGGAAATAGCTCTGGTCGCGATCGGCATCGGCCGCACAGATCAACGCGCGCGATCCGTCGTCCATCCGGCGCGAGGCGACATAATGCCCGGTCGCCAGTGCCGAGGCGCCCAACTCGCGCGCGGTCTTGAGCAAATCGCGGAATTTGATGGAGCGGTTGCACTCGATGCAGGGGACGGGTGTTTGGCCCGACGCGTAGCTGTCGGCGAAATTGTCGATCACGGACTCGCGAAAGCGGCTTTCGTAGTCCAGCACGTAATGGGGGATGCCGATCCGCTCGGCGACATTGCGCGCATCGTGGATGTCTTGTCCCGCGCAGCAGGCGCCCTTGCGGTGGGTGGCGGCGCCATGATCGTACAGCTGCAGCGTGATGCCGACGACGTCATAGCCCTGCGACTTCAACAGCGCGGCCGTCACCGAAGAATCGACGCCGCCGGACATGGCGACAACGACCCTGGTGTCCTGCGGACGGCCTAAGAGATCCAGACTGTTGAGCATGGTTCCGGTCATTGATGCGATCGCGCGCGCCAGACGCTTCACGATCAGGAAACCGCGGTGCGGTCAGAGGGCTTTGGAGCGGGCGGCTGAAAAGCTGCTCTTTAATATAGGCCGTCTTGGCGAGAGGCAATCGCAGTCATTTGCACAGTCACTTGCATAGCCGCCCGTTTTGCAGGGTCGCAAACGGCAAATCTTGCCGCCGGGCAGAAAAGGAAGCGCTGGCGCGGGGCCGAAGTTTCCGCGTCGCCAAAATAAACCATTGATATATCTGGATATTTTTTCAGAATAAGGCTGGCCCGGTCCTTGCTGATCTCCTGCCAGTACCTGTCAGTTGCTGGCAGTTCCATTGCGAGAGGCCGCCCGTGGTAAGCGTCAATCCAGAAGTCGCAGCGAACACGTCCTACCAGGGCCTCACGGTACGCCAGGTACGGATCGATCAGTTGCCCGGAAACGACATTTTCGCGTCGCTGGTCGACAGCAATACGGCGAATGAAGCCAACAACGCCGCCCAGGCGTCCCAGCAACAGCAAAATCAGCAGTCAGCGCCCCCGCCGAGCAACTCCAACAACTCGCCACCCCCGGCTAACAACAATTCCGGGCCGGCGAACAACGCCGCGTCCAACCAGCAAGCCAACCAGGCTGCCAATAACAACGATCCGAACAATAACAACAACAATAACGGCAATTCCGGACCGGCCTCCGACGCCAATGCCAATAATGCCGGCGCCAACTCAAACGGCGCAGCCGGCACCGGCTCGAGCCAGCAATCCCGCGGCAATTCCGGCACCTCGAAGACCAGCAGCACGAAATCAACCACGACATCGGCGTCGGGCACCGACGACAATTCGGCAGTTGATCCGACCGTGCTGGCCCAGCAGGCCGGATCGGCCCTGACCACGCCAACGCCGGTTGCGGTCGTCATTCCCGTTATCACGCCTGCAACCACGACGCCTGCGCCGACGCCGACTTCCGGCAGCGCCACTGCGCCGCTGGCGATTGCCGCTGCCGCGATCGCGGCCAGTTCACAGGCGATCTCCGCGCAGGCCGCAGCAACACCGCAAGTCACGACGGATCCGACCGCGACGACCGCCACGGCGACGCCGACGACCACGCCCGACACGACCGCCACGACCACCGCCAAGATCACGGTGACCGCGGCGGCGGGCCAGACCACCGCTACACCTGCGGATCAGGCGGCCACCACGGCCGATACGTCAGCGGTCAACGCCGCTTCATTGACGAGCGCCGTTGCCGCCACCGCGCCCGTCGCGCCGAAGACGTCGTCCAAGACAACGGCATCAGAGACAACGGCCTCGGAAACCGCAGCAGCCGAGACGGCGGCAACGGATTCAACCACGGCGGCCGCCCAGAACGGCTCGGCGCAGCAATCAGCGGGCACCGGCAAGCCGGAAACCGCCAACGCGGCTGCGACCGCCACCGCGGAGGCCGCCGCCTCCATCACGACCGGCACCACATCCGCCCATGAACACACCTCGACCGCCGGCGCAACGCATGCCGGTACCGAGACCTCGGACAACAGCATTGCAACGGCAGCCGCGATCCAGCCGCAGACCACGACAACGGCGACGACATCCGCCAATTCGCTGACCGCCACCGCGGCGACGGGGGCGGCGGTGCCGCTGAGCGGGTTGGCGGTCCAGATCGCCGCCTCGGTCAAGAGCGGCAAGAGCAGTTTCGAAATCCGGCTCGATCCGGCCGAGCTCGGCCGTATTGATGTGCGCATCGATATCGACAGCAACGGCCAGGTGACATCGCATCTGACGGTCGAAAAGCCGGAAACGCTGTCGATGCTGCGCCAGGACGCGCCGCAATTGCAGCGCGCGCTCGACGATGCCGGATTGAAGACCGGCAATAACGGCCTGCAATTCAGCCTGCGCGACCAGTCTTCTTCGGGCCAGAACAGCGGCGGCGATACGCCCCGCAATGCCCAGCGGCTGGTTATCAGCGACGACGACACCATGCCCGCTTCCGTCGCGGGACGAACTTACGGCCGCTCGCTCGGATCGAGCAGCGGCGTCGATATCAGGGTCTGAGGAGACAGTCATGACAGTCGTATCGGGAACAACTCCGGTTTCGTCCGGAACATCCTCTTCCAGCTCGTCGGCCTCAGCCTCGAGCGCGCTGGCCTCCTCGCAGATCGCGGGCAACTTCCAGAGCTTCCTGCAGTTGCTGACGACGCAATTGCAGAACCAGAATCCGCTGAGCCCGCTCGACACCAACCAGTTCACCCAGCAGCTGGTCGAATTCGCCGGCGTTCAGCAACAGCTCAACACCAACAACTCCCTGGCGACGCTGGTCTCGCTGCAGCAGACCGCGCAATCGACCCAGGCGCTCAATTTCGTCGGCAAGACGGCCGTCGTCAACGGCACCACCGCGCCATTGGCCGCTACTTCGTCGACCACCAACGAGGCGGTCTGGCTGCTCAGCGTTCCCTCCGCGTCCACCCTCGACGTCACGATTACCGCCGCCAACGGTCAGACCGTCTTCTCCGGCACCTACAATGCCGCCGCCGGCAACAGCCAGCCGTTCACATGGAACGGCGAGGGCAATGACGGCACGCAATATCCCGCCGGCAGCTACACCCTCACGGCGACGGCCAAGGACGCCGCGAACAACAGCGTGGCCGTCACCACGCAAGTCGAGGGCGTGGTCAATTCGGTCGATCTCACCCAATCGCCGCCGCTATTGTCGATCGGCGGCCAGACCTTCACGGTCAACCAGATCCAGAGCATCGTGAACTGACGATAGCGCCTCCTTGCCGGAGGCGCTGGCCACCCTCACCGACACCACCCGAAGCCTTCACGCCGGTCGATCCGGGCGCCAATCGCGCCCCGGACGGCCGGCGTTCCCGTCATTTTCAAGGAGATTCGTATTGAAGCCTTGAGCTTAGGCAAATTTTAAGCCGGGGGGCGTAGGTTGTTACCGTGAGTTCAGTGGTTGAGAGTTTGTGAGTACGCCATGACAGAACCCCATCGCCCGAGGGTAAAATACGTCATCGGGCCTGACGGCAGTCCGTTAACAATTGCGGATCTTCCCGCGCCCGGAACCAAACGGTGGGTTATCCGCCGTAAGGCCGAAGTCGTTGCCGCGGTTCGCGGCGGCCTGCTCTCCCTTGAGGAGGCCTGCAGCCGCTACACGCTGACGGTGGACGAATTCCTTTCCTGGCAATTTTCCATCGACCAACACGGCCTTGCCGGGCTGCGTACCACCCGCATCCAGCAATATCGCCAATAAACGCTCCCACGAGCGCGGCATTTGAAACAAATCGGCTTCGCTCTGCGAAGCCGATTTTTTCTATTCTGAACTTTTACCGGGGCTCTTAACCTTCGTTAACCATATCGAAACCATCCCATAGGCAATAATTGCCCAGTCGGCGTTTTCTGGCCGAATCTGAGGGGCGGTTAGTTTGCAGAGTCTTGTGGGCTTCCTAAGGGGTCTCGGCGCTTCGCGATTGATGGCGATGGTCGCGGTAACAGCCGCGCTGCTCGGCTTCTTCGCTTTTGTCATCATGCGCGTCACCACGCCGCAAATGACCACACTCTTTACCGATCTCAGCATCGAGGACTCCTCGGCCATCATCAAGGACCTGGAACGCCAGGCCATTCCCTTCGAACTGCGCAACGACGGCGCCGTGATCATGGTGCCGAAGGACAAGGTCACGCGGCTGCGGATGAAGCTCGCCGAGGGCGGCCTGCCCAAGGGCGGCGGCGTCGGCTACGAGATTTTCGACAAATCCGACGCGCTGGGGACCACCAGCTTCGTCCAGAACATCAACCATCTGCGCGCGCTGGAAGGCGAGCTGGCTCGCACCATCAAAGCCATCGACAAGATCCAGAACGCACGCGTCCATCTGGTGCTGCCGGAACGGCCGCTGTTTGCGCGCGACGCCCCCGAACCGTCGGCCTCGATCGTGGTGCGGGTGCGTGGCTCCCTCGAACCGCAGCAGATCCGGGCGATCCGCCATCTGGTCGCCTCCGCCGTCAACGGATTGAAGCCACAGCGGGTATCGATCGTCGACGAGTCAGGCCAATTGCTGGCCGACGGCGCCAGCGGCGAGACCGACAACGCGATCGGGGACGAGCGCCGCGCCGGTTTCGAAAAGCGGATGCGCAATGAAGTCGAGGCGATCGTCTCCTCGGTGGTCGGCGCCGGCCGCGCCCGCGTCCAGCTCTCGGCGGATTTCGACTTCAACAAGATCACCAAGACCTCGGACAGCTTCGATCCGGAAGGCCGGGTGCTGCGCTCGAGCCAGACCAGGGAAGAATCCAGCGCGACCGCCGAGACCAACGGCCAGGTTACGGTCGGCAATGAACTGCCGGGCAATGCGGGCCAGGGTGCCGGGCCGGCCGCGCGCGACCAGAGCAAGAAGACCGAAGAAACCAACAATTACGAGATTTCCCGCACCACCAAGACCGAAGTCACCGAAGCCGGACGGGTCAATCGCATCTCGGTCGCCGTGCTGGTCGACGGCAGCTACGTCAAGAACGAAAAAGGCGAAATGGTCTATCAAGAGCGCAATAAAGATCAGCTCGACCGCATCGCGGCGCTGGTGCGCTCGGCGATCGGCTTCGACCAGAAGCGCGGCGATCAGGTCGAGGTCGTCAACCTGAAATTCGCCGAAGGGCCGGTCGTCGCGCCGCTCGCGGAGCCGACCGGCATGTTCGGCATGCTGCAATTCACCAAGGATGACGTGATGTACGTCATCGAGCTCGCGGTCATGATGCTGCTCGGTCTCGTGGTGCTGTTCATGGTGATCCGCCCGCTGGTCAAGCGCATCCTGGCCGCCGAAGTGGTCCCGACGCCGGCCGAGGGATCGTTGCCGGCGCTGGTCGACGGCGCGACGGCCGCGGGCGCCGCCGGCCAGAGCCTCGTTCCCGGAGGCCCGTCGGCCGTCAACATGATCGACGTCGCCCAGATTCAGGGCCAGGTCCACGCGCAATCCGTGCATCGCGTCGGCGAACTGGCTGAACGCAATCCCAACGAAACCGCATCCATTGTTCGTCAATGGCTGAGCGAGCCGGCGACCTGACATGGCCCTCCCCCCAGCCACAAACAATGCCAACGACATCACCAGCGTCATCGCCTCGCTGGCGGGCCGTCAGAGCGACCGTCCGAAAAGCGAGCCGCTGAGCGGCCCGAAACGCGCCGCGGTCCTGATGCTGGCGCTGGGCGAACAATACGGCGGCAAGGTCTGGTCGCTGCTCGACGACGACGAAGTGCGCGAATTGTCGATGGTGATGTCGACGCTCGGCACCGTCGAGGCCGATGTGGTGGAAGATCTGCTGCTCGAATTCGTGTCGCGGATGTCCGCCTCCGGCGCGCTGATGGGCACCTTCGACGGCACCGAACGGCTGCTGCAGCTTTATCTGCCGGCCGAGCGCGTCACCGGCATCATGGATGAAATTCGCGGACCCGCCGGCCGCAACATGTGGGAAAAGCTCTCCAACGTTCAGGAAGAGGTGCTGGCCAACTACCTCAAGAACGAATATCCGCAAACCATCGCGGTGGTGTTGTCGAAACTCAAGCCGGAACATGCCGCCCGCGTGCTCGCGATCCTGCCCGAGGACATGGCGCTCGACGTGGTCGGCCGCATGCTGAAGATGGAAGCGGTGCAGAAGGAAGTGATCGAGCGCGTCGAATCGACGCTGCGCACCGAATTCATGTCGAATCTGTCGCAGACCCGCCGCCGCGACGCCCACGAGGTGATGGCCGAGATCTTCAACAATTTCGACCGCCAGACCGAAACCCGCTTCATCACCTCGCTGGAAGAAGACAACCGGGAGTCCGCCGAACGCATCAAGGCGCTGATGTTCACCTTCGACGACCTCGTCAAGCTGGATTCCGGCTCGGCCCAGACCCTGATGCGCAATGTCGACAAGGACAAGCTCGGCATCGCGCTCAAGAGCGCCAATGAAGATGTCCGCGGCTTCTTCCTCGGCAACATGTCGTCCCGCGCCGGCAAGATGCTGCTCGACGACATGGCCGCGATGGGACCGGTGCGGTTGCGCGACGTCGACGAGGCGCAGGCGCTGCTGGTCAATCTCGCCAAGGACCTCGCGGCCAAGGGCGAAATCATGCTGACCAAGAACCGCGCCGACGACGAGCTGGTGTACTGATGGCCGCCCCCGCAAAATTCCTGTTCGACATGGACTTCTCGACACCCGACCGGATGCGCGAGCGCCCGGCCACACCGGCGGAAATCGCCCAGAAGGTCGCGGCCGCCGAGGCGCGCGCCTATCGCGACGGCTACGACGCCGCGCAGCGCGAGGCCAAGGCGGAAAGCGATCGGCGTTCCGCGGCGGCGCTGGAAGAGATCGGAGTCAATATCAAGAGCATCGCGCAACGCTTTTCCGGGATTGAGACCCGGATGGAGACCGAGGCGGTCGATGTCGCGGTCGCGGTGGCGCGCAAGCTGTGCAGCACGCTGATTGCCGCTGAGCCGCTCAGCGAGATCATCGGGCTGGTCAAGGATTGCTTCTCGCATCTGGTCGCGACGCCGCATCTCGTGGTCCGGATCAACGAGGCGCTGTACGACGCCGCCCATGAGCGTATCGAGCGGCTGGCCAAGCAAAGCGGCTTCGAGGGCCGTCTTGTGATCCTGGCCGAGCCGGAAATCGCCACCGGCGACTGCAAAATCGAATGGGCGGATGGCGGTGTCGTGCTGGAGCGCGAGGCCATCGAAGCCAAGATCAATGAACTTGTCGGACGCTACATCGCGTCCCGCAACCAGACCTGAGGATTGAACCATGAGTGACACCGACGCACAGGTTCCGCTCCCGGATCTTAACGCCGCGCAACCGCCTGTTACCGACGACATTGCCTATAACGAAGACGAACAGGCTTCGCGCATCGCCGCCGATCTGGAAGCCGTGTTCGACGTGCCGGTACAGGTCTCGGCCGTGCTCGGCCGTTCCAAGATGGATGTCGGCGAGCTGTTGAAGCTCGGACCCGGCACCGTACTCGAACTCGATCGCCGCGTCGGTGAGGCCATCGACATCTATGTCAACAACCGGCTGGTGGCGCGCGGCGAAGTTGTTCTGGTGGAAGACAAGCTCGGCGTGACCATGACGGAAATCATCAAGGCCGAAAAGAACTAAGGCTCATTCTAACGATACGCGCATCACGGGCGCGAACAGACGAACAGGAGATTATCATGCGGCTTCTCATCGTTGGCACACTGAAAGGCCAGCTTACGACAGCCACCAAGATCGCGATGGACAATGGCGCGTCCGTCACCCATGCGGAGGACCACGAACAGGCGATGCGGGTGCTGCGCGGCGGCAAGGGCGCCGATCTCCTGCTGGTCGATGTCGCGCTCGACATCCGCGATCTGGTGATGCGGCTCGAGGCCGAACACATTCACGTGCCGATTGTCGCCTGCGGCATCACCAACGATGCCCGCGCCGCGGTCGCTGCGATCCATGCCGGCGCCAAGGAATACATCCCACTGCCGCCCGATCCGGAACTGATCGCCGCGGTGCTCGCCGCCGTCGCCAACGATTCCCGCGACCTGGTCTACCGTGACGAAGCCATGGCCAAGGTGATCAAGCTGGCGCAGCAGATCGCCGGCTCCGACGCCTCGGTCATGATCACCGGCGAATCCGGCACCGGCAAGGAAGTGCTGGCGCGCTATGTCCACACCCGTTCCAACCGCGCCAAGCGGCCGTTTATCAGCATAAATTGCGCGGCCATTCCCGAGCATCTCCTGGAATCCGAACTGTTCGGCCACGAGAAGGGCGCTTTCACCGGCGCGATCGCGCGACGGGTCGGAAAATTCGAGGAAGCCACCGGCGGCACGTTATTGCTCGACGAAATCTCCGAAATGGACGTGCGGCTGCAGTCCAAATTGCTGCGCGCGATCCAGGAGCGCGTGATCGATCGCGTCGGTGGCACCCGGCCGGTGCCGGTCGACATCCGCATCATCGCGACCTCGAACCGCAATCTCGCTGACGCGGTGCGCGAAGGCACGTTCCGCGAGGATCTGCTGTTCCGGCTCAATGTCGTGAACCTCAAGATCCCGCCGCTGCGCGAGCGTCCGGCCGACATTCTCGAACTGGCGCAACACTTCGCCAAGAAATATGCCGACGCCAACGGCGTGCCGTTGCGGCCGATATCCGCCGAAGCGCGCCGGGTGCTGACGTCCAATCGCTGGCAGGGCAACGTCCGCGAGCTGGAAAACACCATGCATCGTTCGGTACTGATGGCACAGGGCGACGAAATCGGCGCCGAAGCTATTCTGACGCCGGATGGCGACCGCCTCGATCTCACCAAGACGGTGCCGGCGGTGGCGCACGCCACCTTCGCTGCGGAACAGGTGACCCGCGCGCTGGTCGGGCGCACCGTGGCGGATGTCGAGCGCGACCTCATTCTCGAAACGCTCAAGCACTGCCTCGGCAACCGCACCCATGCCGCGAATATCCTCGGCATTTCGATCCGCACGCTGCGCAACAAGCTGAACGAATATGCCGATGGCGGATTGCCGATCACCCCCGCGGGCTCCGGCGCCGGTGATTTTCATCGCATCGCCGCGACGGCGTGATCTCCGTCATTCCGGGATGGTCCGAAGGACCAGACCCCCGATGCGCAATTGCGCATCGGGGAATCTCGAGATTCCGGGCTCGCACTTCGTGCGCCCCGGAATGAGGGAGAGATAGTCCCTCACGAATAATTCGGCGCATCCGGTTTGCGGAAAATGTGAATGGGGTCGCCGGGCTGCAATTCGCGCCCGGTGAACGTCGCATAAGCGAACAGCGCGAGGTAGCCGATCGCCAGCGCGCCAATTCCATAAAATACAAAAACCGCGAAACGCTTCATCAGGTCAGGGCGCTACGTTGAGCGGCGCCGGCGACGTGCTGATGCCACAACCACAACAGCGGTGCGAAGATCAATTCGCCGGCGAGACTGATCAGGATGCCGACGGTCGGCACGCCATGGCCGATCACCGCAATCAGCCGAGGGACGGCGCCGAGCACCAGGATGAAGGTCACCACCGAAATCCGCTCAGAGTGCCGCGCGATATCCGGGATCGACGACCAGTAGATCAGACCGATCCCCAGCAGCATGCCTTTCAAGAAGCGGAAATAGCTGTCCATTTCGACGCTGCCGGACAAATCTGCAAAGTGCGCGCCGAAGAAAACGCCGGCCAGGCCGAACACGATCAGCACCAAACCAGCCAGCGCAAAGGCGACCTGAAGAAGCTTGCGTTCCATCTGATCGCCCCTGATTCCCTTAGCGCCGGACTCTCGGGAAGCTTTTAGGCCGCGAACAGAAAAAACGCCACCTCGCCCGATCAGAATTTGTGCCGATCGCGCGGGGCCGGAACGCTGACTTCGGCCAGCCTGAGCGCATCCTCATTCTGGTCGACGGCCACATATTGTCCCTGCCAATAGGCCAGCGCCGCGGTGCGCGACGACAGCCGCAGATCCCGCACGCGTCCGATCACGACGGCGTGGGAATGACGTTCAATGATATCCTCAGCCTCGCAATCGATTGCCGCCAGTGCACCCACCAGCAGCGGCACGCCGGATGCCCCGGTGGTCCATTCGGCGCCGGCGAAACGCTCCGCGCCCTTGAGACCGCCCTTGCCGGTAAAGCGTTCGGCGACATCGAGCTGATCGGCGGTGAGGATATTGACGCCGAAAAATCCATGGCGTTTCAACAGCGGCCAGGATGACGAAGCCCGGTTGATGCTGACGACCAGCGACGGCGGTTCCATTGACAGCGACGAGACGGATGTCACGGTCATCCCCGTGATGTCCTTGCCGCGCCCGACCGTGATCACGCTGACGCCGCCGGCCAGATGCCGCATGGCGCCGCGAAAGTCATCCGCGACAACCCCCTGATCCAGTTTGATGGTGCGAACAGCCGTGTTCATGGCAGCCTCATATGTCCGATAATTCATCGCCCGCCCCGAGCAGATCGCGCAGGATAGAGCCTTCCAGCGCCGCGAGGTCAGCCGAGCCGCGCCGGCGAGGACGCGGGATATCGATCCGCACATCATGGGCGATGCGGCCGTCTTCGATCACCAGCACGCGATCGGCCAATGCAACCGCTTCCGCAACGTCATGCGTCACCAAAATCGCGGTGAAGGACTGTTCGCGCCAGACCCGCTCCAGCAGCCGCTGCATCGAAATGCGCGTCAGGGCGTCAAGCGCGCCGAGCGGCTCGTCGAATGCCAGCACGCGGGGATCGCTGACCAGCGCGCGCGCCAGCGCCACGCGCTGTTTCTGTCCGCCTGAGAGAACCGCCGGCCACTGACCGCGCTTTTCCTCCAGGCCGACTTCGGCAAGCGCCTTTTCGGCCCGGGCCTGCGCGTCCGGCGATGCGCGGTCGCGGCCAAGACCGACCTCGACATTCGACAGCACCTTGGCCCACGGCAACAGCCGGGGCTCCTGAAACATCACCCTGATATCTTCAGGCCGGGTTTCCTCGCCAAAGCTGATCGTACCGGCATCGATGGTTTCAAGACCCGCGATCAGCCGCAGCAACGTGCTCTTGCCGCAGCCGCTGCGTCCGACGATCGCCACAAACTGGCCCGCCGGAATGTGCAGGTCGATCCCGCGCAGCACCTGATGGTCGCCGAACGATTTACGCAGGCCGCGGATCGTCAGCGGCAGCCCCCGTGAAAATACTTCCCAGTCGCGCCGCTTCAACCGGACCTGTTCGACGATATCGGAGGGCTCCACGGGCTCGGCGTCCGGCAGACGAAAACTCAGGGCTTCCTGCATAACGGCTTCTTGCATGTCTACTCTCAATGTTTCTGAAAGGCCGGATTCCAGGACAGCGTCAGCCGCTCCAGCGCGCGCGAGGCGCTGTCGGCGAGCTTGCCGAGCAGGGCGTAGATCAGGATGCTCAGCACGACGACATCGATCTGCATCAATTCGCGGGCCTGCATCGCCATATAGCCGAGGCCCGACGAGGCCGCGATGGTTTCGGCCACGATCAGCGTCAGCCACATGATCCCCAGCGCAAAGCGCACGCCGACGAAAATCGACGGCAGCGCGCCCGGAAAGATCACGCGCCGGAACAATTCGCTGTCGGTCATCCCGTAGATCCGCCCCATCTCGATCAGTTGCGGATCGACCGTGCGCACGCCATGCAGCGTGTTCAGATAGATCGGAAAGAATACCCCGAGCGCCACCAAAAACAGCTTGGCCGATTCATCGATGCCGAACCACAGGATGACCAGCGGGATCAAAGCGAGATGAGGAATGTTGCGCACCATCTGCAACGTGGTGTCGGTCAGCCGGCTGGAGAGCTGCGACAGGCCGTTGGCTAATCCAAAAGCAAAGCCGATGCTGCCGCCGATGACAAAGCCGATACCGGCGCGCCAGAAGCTGACCCAGATGTTCTGGGCCAGTTCGCCCGACAGCAACAGCTTCCACGCCGCCAGCGCGACGTCGCTCGGCGCCGGCAGCACGCGCGACGATACAAATCCGGTGACACAGGCGGCCTGCCAGATCGCAATGATTGCCAGCGGCACGATCCACTGGACCAAGCCATCCGCACGCGGCAACTGAGCCTTGCGGATGCGCGGCAGGTTTTCGATCAGGCTCATAGAAGCGGCGCCTTTAACTCAGCGGGTCTCGCGATAATGCGACCTCGAAGAGGATGGGGATGCCTCCCTGAGGTGTCGAGTGCCCTGCAAAAAAAGCAATAACGATGCTCTCCGGCGGCCTCGCAACGACGTGTTTATTGTCGAATTACGGCCGCCCGCGGCGCATTATTCTCGGCGTTTGCGAGGTGCATAGCCGTTAATCCCAAAACGGATGGCGGAACCGGATCCGGCACTTGCCGGATGGAGCCCGACGGCTGCCGGGGCTAACAATCGAGGCCCGGTTATGGCAAACCGTACCGCGATATTTCCTGAAAACGCATCGTTTCGAGTTTGACATGCCCGCACCCAAGCCGCCTGCGTTCGAAACCCTGAGCCTCCATGCCGGTCAGCATCCGGACCCCGTCACCGGCGCCCGGGCGGTCCCGATCTATCAGACCACATCCTATGTGTTTCAGGATTCCGAGCACGCCGCGGCGTTGTTTAATCTCGAACGTGCCGGGCATATTTATACAAGGATTTCGAACCCGACCACATCGGTGCTGGAAGAACGGCTGGCGGCGCTGGAAGGCGGCGTCGGCGCGATCTGTACTGCGAGCGGCATGGCCGCGCTGCATCTGGCGATCGCCACTCTCCTAAATGCCGGCGATCACATCGTCGCCTCCTCCTCGCTCTATGGCGGCACCATCAATTTGCTGGCGCATACGCTGCCGCGCTTCGGCATCACCACCAGCTTCGTGAAACCCCGCGCGCTGGATGAATTTCGCGCGGCGATCAGGCCCAACACTCGCCTCGTGATCGGCGAGACCATCGGCAATCCCGGTCTCGAAGTGCTGGATATTCCCAAGGTCGCGCAGATCGCGCATGAGGCCAAGATTCCGCTGTTGATCGACAACACCTTCGCGACGCCGTTTCTCAGCCGTCCGATCGAACTCGGCGCCGACATCGTGATGAACTCGGCCACCAAATGGATCGGCGGCCATGGCATCGCGATCGGCGGCGTGATCGTCGACAGCGGCAAGTTCGACTGGCGCGCCTCCGGCAAGTTTCCGGTTTTGACGCAGCCCTATGCCGGATATCACGGCATTGTCTTTGACGAGCAATTCGGCCCGGCCGCATTCATCATGCGGGCCCGCACCGAAGGACTGCGCGATTTCGGCGCCTGCCTGTCGCCGACCAATGCTTTCCAACTGCTGCAGGGTGTTGAGACGCTGGGTGTGCGCATGGAGCGCCACGTCGCCAACACCCATGTCGTGCTGGAAGCGCTCGCGGCGAACAAGGCGGTCGATTGGGTGTTGCATCCCTCGCTGGAAAGCCACCCGGATCACGCGCTAGCCAAACGATTGCTGCCCCGCGGCGCGGGCTCCATCGTCAGTTTTGGGATCAAGGGCGGCCGGCCCGCGGGCAAGAAATTCATCGAGGGCTTACGGATGATCAGCCATCTGGCCAATGTCGGCGACGCCAAGACCTTGGTGATTCATCCCGCCAGCACGACGCATCAGCAAATGGACGCGGCGCAGCTCAAGGCCGCGGGGATCGGCGAAGAGCTGGTGCGGCTGTCGGTCGGGATCGAATCCGCCGCCGATATTGTCGATGACCTCGCCCAGGCGTTACGTCTGTCGCAGAAGGCTTGAGCCATGCAATTGTCCGTCAACGGCCGGGATATCTTCGTCGCCACCGGCGGCCGGGAATTCGACATCTCACAGCCAACCATCGTGCTGCTGCATGGCGCCGGGTTCGATCACACTACCTGGGCGCTGCACAGCCGGTGGTTCGCGCATCATGGCTATGGCGTGCTCGCGCCGGATTTGCCCGGCCATGGCCGCTCAGGCGGCGCGCCGTTGAGCACCATTGCCGACATGGCCGACTGGACCGCCGGCTTGCTCGATGCGGCCGGCGCGGCAAAGGCGCGGCTCGTCGGCCATTCCATGGGATCGCTGATTGCGCTGGAGACCGCGGCACGGCATCCGGCAAAAGTCTCGTCGCTCAGCCTGATCGGAACCGCGGCCACCATGACCGTCGGCCCCGATCTGCTCAAGGCCGCGGAGGCCAATGATCACACGGCGGTCGATATGGTTTCGATCTGGGGGCTCGGTTTTGCGGCCGAACTCGGTGGCAGCCTCGCGCCGGGATTATGGATGCACAGCGGCGCGCAGCGCGTGCTCGAACAGTGCCGCCCCGGCGTGCTGTTCAACGATCTCGCAGCCTGCAACGCGTATCAAAACGCACTGGCCGCCGCCGCGCAGGTCACGGTGCCCGCCACATTCATTCTCGGCGAACGCGATATGATGACCCCCGCCAAGGCCGGCAAGGCGCTCGCCGCCGCGCTGCCGAATTCACGCACCGTGGTGCTGCAGGGTGCGGGCCACATGATGATGGTGGAGCGGCCCGACGAGCTGCTCGCGGCGTTGCAGGGCTGATCCCTTCCCGCCTCTTCACTTACCTCTCCGGCTTGCGGGGGAGGTCGACGCGCTCGCAGAGCGCGGCGGGTGGGGGAAGTCTATCCTCCCCTCGACCAGCGCGTTTTGC
>CAWBPE010000013.1:0-175700 GCA_963790595.1 uncultured Alphaproteobacteria bacterium
GTCGCTATTGAGCGCAACCAAGCGGCTGATTTCGGTGCGCAAGTCGACGTTGGCATTCGGCCGCGGCACCATGACATTCATCCGACCGGCCAATCGCGCGGTGCTGGCCTATGTCCGGCAGTACGGCGACGAAGTCATTCTGTGCATCGCCAATCTGTCGCGATCGGCGCAGGCGACCGAACTCGATCTGTCGGCCTGGAAAGATCGCATTCCCCTGGAAATGCTCGGCCGCACGCTGTTTCCGGCGATCGGCGAATTGCCCTACATGATCACGCTGGCGCCATACGGCTTCTACTGGTTCCAGCTCCGCGAGCGCGACAAGTCGGAGCATGTCGCGCCTTCCGTCGTGCCGGAATTCGAAACCCTGGTGGTGCCGCTCGGCGCGACCTGGGTGTCGCTGGCGCGCACCCGCGGCGTGTTCGAACGCGACGTGTTGCCCGGACATCTGGCGCGGACCCGCTGGTATCCGCAGCGATCGGCCAAGGCGATTCAGCCGACGCTGACCTCGGCGATTCCGTTCTGCGACATTGGCGACAACCGGCCATGGCTCGCGTTCTTTGACGCGACCGAGCGCGACGTTACGACGCGCTACGTCCTGCCCATGCAGATCGAGTGGATGCGCTTCGATCGCGAACGTTACAATCCGAGCGCGCTGGCCGCGGTGCGTCAGGGCGCGCGCGAAGGCACGTTGCTGGATGTCACCACCAGCCGGATCTTCATCGCGCTGTTGCTGCGCAACTTGAGCGAATCCCTGACCGTCGAAGAAAGCGGAGTGCAGCTCGAATTCCGGCCGACCAGCAAGTTCTCGCACAGGCTTGTCAAGGAACCTGAACGTATCCGCGCCATCGACAACGAGCACTGCAGCAGCACCGCGATCGTGGATAACGACTATGTCTTCAAGCTGTACCGGAAACTGAAATCCGGAATCAATCCCGCGATCGAGACCGGCCGGTTCCTGACCGAGGTCGTGGGCTTCGCCAATGCGCCCGCGATGCTTGGCAGCGTGGAGCTGGTGGAAGGCAATACCAAAAGTGCCATCGCCATCGTGCATGCCTTTGTTGAAAACCAGGGCGACGGCTGGGCGGTAACGTCGGCTTATCTCGACCGCTTTGTCGAAGAGCAACGCCTGCTGGCAGCGAGCGAACATACCCGCGACAGCGAAGAACTGGCGCCCTATCTGCGTTACATCGCGCAAGCCGGCCGCCGCGTCGCCGAACTGCATCTCGCCTTTGCCGACGCCCGCGAGTTGCCGGATTACGCCCCCGAACCGATCCAGCCTGCCAACGTGCAGCAATGGATCGAAGACGCCATGGCACGTGCGGACCGTATCTTCGACACCCTGGAGCAACAACACGGCGCCATCCGGGAAGCCGATCGTCCGCTCGCCGACCAGGTGCAGGCACAGCGCGCGACCTTGAGGGATCGCCTGAAGGCCTTGCTACCGTCCGATATCGACGGCCTGAACATCCGACAGCATGGCAACTTCGACCTCAGCCGGTTGCTGATCGTCAAGGACGACATCTTCATCATCGGCTTTGAAGGCGACCCGCGCCTGCCGCTTGAGCAGCGGCGGCGCAAGGCACCCGCGGCGTGCGACATCGCCAGCCTGATCCGGTCGATGGATTATGCTGCGACCTCGGCGCTGGAGCGCGCGCTCAAACTGGCGCCGGATGAACAGGGAAAGCTCGAAGTTGCCCTGTCGGATTGGCGCGATCGCGAGGCCGCAGCGTTTGTTGCCGCCTATCGCGAAATCATGACAAACACACGTTTATGGCCGGCCGATCCACAGGCCGCCGACCGGATGCTGGATTTCTTTCTGCTTGAAAAAATGCTCACTGAGGTCGAATACGAGTTATCCCAGCGGCCTGAATGGCTGCGGGTACCGTTGAGCGGAATACTTCGTATCTTGTCGCAGCGTCCCCATGAGGCCTCATGACCAAATTGTCCGCGGAGGCCTATGCGATCGTCGAAGGCCGTCATTCCGATCCGTTCCACTATCTCGGCCTCCACACCGAGGACGGCAAGACCGTCGTGCGCGCGTTCCTGCCGGAGGCCTCCAAGGTCGACGCCATCGACGAGCATGGCGAGGCGGCCGCGCTGGCGCGCATCCATGATGACGGTCTGTTTGCCGGCGCGCTTCCCAATGGCTCCAAACGTTATCAATTGCGCGCCCGCTTCGGCGACACGGTAGTGGATCTCGACGATCCCTACCGTTTTCCGCCCGTGCTGACCGACTTCGATCTCTATCTGCTCGGCGAAGGCACCCATCAGCGGCTTTACGACAAGCTCGGCGCGCATCCGATGACGCTGGACGGCGTCGATGGGGTCGCGTTCGTCGTGCTGGCTCCCAACGCGCGACGGGTCAGCGTGGTCGGCGACTTCAACTTCTGGAATGCCAAGCGCCACCCGATGCGGGTGCGCGGCCTCGGCTATTGGGAGCTGTTCGTGCCCCATGCCACGGTGGGCGATCACTATAAGTTCGACATCGTGGGATCGCAGGGCCAGCATTTGCCGCTGAAATCCGATCCGTTCGCTTTTGCCGCGGAGCTGCGGCCGAGCACCGCTTCGATGGTTATCGATGAGACCAAACTGCCGCATCCGCGCCCTGCTCCCGCCAACATCAACGCGCTCGGCGCGCCGATGTCGATCTATGAGATCCATCTCGGTTCATGGCGGCGCAAGGGCAATAATGAGTGGCTGACCTATCGCGAGCTCGCCGAGCAGCTGCCGCGCTATGTCCGGGACCTCGGCTTCACCCATGTCGAGTTCATGCCGGTCAACGAGCATCCCTTTGACGGCTCATGGGGCTATCAGCCGACCGGCCTGTACGCGCCGACCAGCCGGTTCGGCACCCCAGAGGAATTTTCCGCGCTGGTCGATGCCTGTCACCGCGAAGGCCTCGGCGTGATGCTGGACTGGGTGCCCGGGCATTTTCCCGACGATCCGCATGGCCTCGGCAATTTCGACGGCACTGCGTTGTACGAGCATGCCAATCCGCTGCAGGGCCGGCATCTCGACTGGGGCACGCTGATCTATAATTACAGCCGCACCGAAACCGTCAATTTCCTGGTGTCGAACGCGCTGTTCTGGCTGGAGCGTTACGCTATCGACGGACTGCGCGTCGATGCGGTCGCCTCGATGCTCTATCTCGATTATAGCCGCCCGGCCGGAGGCTGGGTCCCCAACGAACATGGCGGCCGGGAAAATCTCGCGGCCATCGATTTCCTGCGCCGCTTCAACACCGAAGTGTTCGCGCGCTTTCCGCAAGCCACCACCGCTGCCGAAGAATCGACCGCGTGGCCGCAGGTGTCGCGCCCGGTCGAATTCGGCGGGCTCGGCTTTGGCTACAAATGGAATATGGGCTGGATGCACGACACGCTGAATTACATCAGCAAGGATCCGATCCACCGCAAATTCCATCACGGCGATATCCTGTTCGGCCTGCATTACGCATTTTCGGAAAACTTCATCCTGCCGCTGTCGCATGATGAAGTCGTCCATGGCAAACGCTCGATCCTGGGACGGATGCCCGGCGACGATTGGCAACGCTTTGCGAACTTACGCGCCTATTACGCCTTCATGTTCGGACATCCCGGCAAGAAGCTGATGTTCATGGGTTGTGAATTCGGCCAGGAACGTGAATGGAATCATGACCGCTCGCTCGACTGGCACCTGCTTGAACAAAAGAAACACGCCGGCATCCACTCGCTGATCCGCGACCTGAACGAACTCTATCGCGCCCAGCCGGCGCTGCATGAGCTGGATTGCGAAGAAGCCGGCTTCGAATGGGTCGTGACCGACGACTCCAACAGCAACGTGTTCGCCTGGATCCGCAAGGGCCGGGACGAGCGTTCGCGCTGTCTCGTGGTGGTCAATTTCTCCCCGAACGTCTATCGCGATTACCGCGTCAAGGCGCCATTGCCAGGCAAGTGGCGCGAGGTCCTCAATTCCGACTCCGCGCATTACGGCGGCAGCAATGTCGGCAACGCCGGCGAAATTATTACCGATGGATTGGCGCCTGAGCTCAATCTGACCGTCCCGCCCTTGGCGGCCATATTTCTCGTACCCGAAGGCTGAGCATGCGACTGTCCGCCGGATCGTCTTCACGCCTCGGTGCAAGCTGGGACGGCCGGGGCACTAATTTTGCGCTGTTTTCTGCCAATGCACAAAAGGTCGAACTCTGCCTGTTCGACGGCCAGGGCCGCCGCGAACTCGAACGCATCGAACTGCCGGAACGCACCGAGGATGTCTGGCACGGCTATCTGAACGATGTGTCGCCCGGGCAACTCTACGGCTACCGCGTTCACGGGCCCTATGAACCCGAACATGGTCATCGTTTTAACGCCAACAAACTGCTGCTCGATCCCTATGCCAGGCGGCTCGCCGGACGGCTGGTATGGAGCGACGCGCATTTCGCCTATCGCACCGGAAGCGCGCGCGAGGACCTGTCGTTCGACCGGCGCGACAATGCCCGCGGCATGCCGAAGGCCGTCGTGGTCGACGAGACGTTCAACTGGGGGCGCCGCGAAATGCGCCCCAATATCCCCTGGGAAGACACCATCATCTATGAAGCCCACGTCAAGGGCCTGACCCAGAAGCGCGAAGACGTGCCGCCCGGCCTGCGCGGCACCTATGGCGGCCTGTGTTCGCCGGCGATGATCGACCATCTTAAACGGCTCGGCGTCACCACCATCGAGCTGTTGCCGATCCATGGCCTGGTCGATGACCGCACGCTGGTCGAAAAGAAACTGGCGAATTACTGGGGCTACAACACGCTTTCATTCTTCGCCCCGGAACCGCGTTATTCGCAGGATAATCCGCTCGATGCGTTCCGGACGACAGTGGCGCGGCTGCACGATGCCGGCATCGAGGTGATGCTCGATGTCGTCTACAATCATACAGCCGAGGGCAACCATATGGGCCCGACGCTGTCCTTTCGTGGGATCGACAATGCCTCCTATTACTGGCTGAAGCCGGACAATCCGCGATTCTATGACGACTTCACCGGCTGCGGCAGTTCGGTCAATATGACCCATCCGCGCGTGCTGCAGATGGTGATGGATTCGCTGCGCTACTGGGTCGAAGTCTGCCACGTCGACGGCTTCCGCTTCGATCTCGCGACGACATTGGCGCGCGGACCGAACGGCTACGACCGCAATTCCGCATTCCTGACCGCGATCCGGCAGGATCCAGTGCTCGCGACCGTCAAACTGGTGGCCGAGCCATGGGATCTCGGCATGGGCGGCTATCAGGTCGGCGGGTTTCCATCGCAGTGGACGGAATGGAACGACCGCTATCGCAGCGCGATGCGGCGCTACTGGAGCGGCGAAGGCAGCCTGATCGGCGAAGTATCCAGCCGCATGACCGGTTCGTCCGACCTGTTCAATCATAACGGCCGCGTTCCGCGGGCCGGCATCAATCACATCACGGTGCATGACGGCTTCACGCTGGCGGATTTGTTCAGCTACAACGCCAAGCACAACGAGGCCAACGGCGAAGACAACCGCGACGGCACCAACGATAACCTCAGCAACAATTGCGGCCACGAAGGCCCGACCGACGATGCGGCGATCAACGCGCTTCGCCGTCAACTGCGCAAAAACCAGCTCGCATGCCTGCTGCTGGCACAGGGCCTGCCGCTGATTCTGGCCGGCGATGAAGTCGGCAACAGCCAGAACGGCAACAACAACGCCTATTGCCAGGATAATGAAACCGGTTGGGTCGGCTGGGAAGGCCTCGGCCGCGAAGGCGAGGACTTGACCGATTTCATCGGCCACATGACAGATTTGCGCCGGCGCTTTCCGCAAATCCGCGCGCGCCGCTGGCTCGACGGCCGCCGCGCGGATGGATCCTACGGCGTGCTGTGGCTGACGCCGTCAGCCGAGGACATGAAGGAACAGGACTGGAAATTCCCGGAAGGCAGGTTTTTGGCCTACGTGCTGGGTCCGGTCGAGCCGGGACAGCCACCGATCTTCATCGTGCTCAACGCCGCCCCGGAAGCAATCGCGTTCAAATTGCCGAAGATGCCGGAATATAAAAGCTGGCAGCAACTATTGAACACCGCCGACGTTAAACAGACCGTTGCGGATTTCGCATCGGGAAGCGAGGCCAAGGCGCCTCCCCGCTCGGTGCTGGCTTTTTCAGGTTCGGCATGAATGAACGGCATTTCGGCGCAAGCCTGACCACGGACGGCGCCTCCTTTCGGTTATGGGCGCCGGCGGCAAAGCGCGTCGACGTGCTGCTGGATCAACCGCATCCGATGCTGCTCAACAAGGACGGCTGGTTCTCTCTGGACGTCTCCGGCGTAAAAGCTGGCGCACGTTATAAATTCCGGATTGACGACGAGATCGATGTTCCCGATCCGGCCTCGGCGTTTCAGCCGGACGATGTTTCCGGCCCGAGCGAAGTAATCGATCACGCGAATTATCGATGGCGCGCGACGGACTGGCGCGGGCGTCCCTGGCAGGAAACCGTCGTGACCGAAGGTCATGTTGGCACCTTCACGCAGCAAGGCACCTATCGTGCGATGATCGAAAAGCTCGATCATCTCGTTGCGACCGGCATCACCGCGTTGGAATTGCTGCCGCTGGCGGATTTCGCTGGTGCGCGCAATTGGGGCTATGACGGTGTGCTGTGGTATGCGCCCGACAGCGCCTATGGGCGCCCCGACGATCTCAAGACGCTGATCGACGAAGCGCATCTGCGCGGACTGATGGTGTTTCTCGATGTGGTCTATAACCACTTTGGGCCTGAGGGAAATTACCTCGGCCGCTACGCGCCGGGCTTCTTCACTGACGCGCAGACCCCGTGGGGCAGCGCGATCGACTACCGGGTGCCGCAGGTGCGCGCCTTCGCCATCGAGAACGCCCTGTACTGGCTGCGGGAATACCGCTTCGACGGGCTACGGCTCGACGCGGTGCATACCATCGCCGAACTCGGTGAAATCCCGATGCTGCATGATCTCAGCGCCGCGGTGGGTGGCCTCGCCGCAGAAACCGGCCGCCATATCCATCTGGTGCTCGAGAATGACGATAACCGGGTCAGCGTGCTCGATGCCGAGCAAGATCCACCGCGTGGAAAATATCGCGCGCAATGGAACGACGACTATCATCACGCCTGGCATGTCCTGCTGACCGGCGAGACCCAGGGCTACTACAGCGACTTCCAGCGCTCCCCGCTGCGCGATATCGCGCGGGCGCTCGGCTCCGGCTTTGTCTATCAAGGCGAGGCGTCCGCGCACCGTGACGGACAATTGCGCGGTGAACCTAGCGGCGCGCTTGCGCCGACCGCCTTCATCAACTTTCTGCAAAACCACGACCAGATCGGGAACCGCGCGCTCGGCGACCGGCTCGAGAGCACGGTGCCGCCGGAAGCGATCGAAGCCGCACTGACGATTACGTTGCTGGCGCCGGCGATCCCGATGCTGTTCATGGGCGAAGAATGGGGATCGAAAACGCCATTTCCGTTCTTCTGCGATTTCAAGGGCGATCTCGCGAAAGCCGTTCGCGAAGGGCGGCGGCGGGAATATGCCTGGGCCTACGCCAAATACGGCGACGAGGTCCCCGATCCATTGGATGCATCGACCTTTCAATCCGCCGTGCTGGACTGGGAATCCCGCGAGACGACCGGACGACAACGGTTGGCGCTGGTGCGCGACCTGCTTGCGACGCGCGCGCGCGAAATCGTTCCACGACTGGCCGGTGCACGCTTCGGCGATGCGCGCGCGGCCGACAATGGCCTCCTGACCGCAGACTGGCGCCTCGGCGATGGCGCAACGCTTCGGCTGACGGCAAATCTTTCGAACGCCGCAATCACCCAAAAGCCGCGTGAGACAAAGGGCACGCTAATCTGGGGCGGCGCGCCCGGTGACACTGTAAAACCATGGGCGGTGTTCTGGTCGCTGGAAGCGCGCTGATGCCTCCGGCCATTCCGATCGCCACCTATCGCCTGCAACTGACCGCCGACTTCGATTTCGACGCGGCCACTGCCGTCGTCCCTTATCTGAAGGCGCTCGGCATCACGCATCTCTATGCGTCGCCGTTCATGAAAGCCCGCAAGGGAAGCACTCACGGCTATGATGTCGTCGATCACACCCGGATCAACCCCGAACTCGGCGGCGACGCTGGCTTTGAGCGGTTAAGCGAGGCGCTGCAGCAGCACGACCTCGGCCTCATTCTCGATTTCGTCCCTAATCATGTCGGCGTGCATTTCGCTGACAATCCCTGGTGGCTTGACGTGCTCGAATGGGGCGAGGCCTCGCCGCACGCAGTATCCTTCGACATCGACTGGGAGCTGTTGCCGTATCGCGCGCGCGGCGGCGTGCTGCTGCCGATCATCGGCTCTTCCTATGGCGAGGCGCTGGAAAAGGGCGAGATCGAACTGCGTTACGATGCCCGCGAAGGAAGCTTCTCGGCCTGGTATTTCGAGCATCGCTTGCCGATCGCGCCTGAACGCTATAGCGAGATCCTGCACACGATCGTGAGGGAGGCTGGCGCGGACAAGAGTGCCCCCAGCAAACATCTGTTCGAACTGGCCTCGCGCTACAAGGGCTTGCGCCATCCCAATCGCAAGGAGGCGCCCGCCTTCAAGGCGGAGATCCGGGACATCGATGGCGGCCCGGAGCTGATCGCGCGCGGGCTCGACGCCTATCGGGCCGGACCGGACCGCCCCGCGCAGACCCTCTCCCTGCACCATCTGCTTGAACGCCAGCACTACAAGCTCGGTCACTGGCGGCTCGCCTCCAGCGACATCAACTACCGGCGATTTTTCGACGTCAATTCGCTCGCCGGGTTGCGCGTCGAGGATGCCGGCACATTCCATGCCGCGCATCGCCTGGTCAAAAGACTGATCGCGGAAGGCAAGCTTGAGGGCCTGCGGCTCGATCACATCGACGGCCTGCGTGATCCCGTGCAGTATTTCCAGCGCTTGCGTCATTTGATCCGCGACGCGCAGGGAAAGAACCGCAAGGAATTTTACGTGGTGGTCGAGAAGATTCTCGGCGAGCACGAAGACCTGCATCGGTTCACCGGCGTCCATGGCACCACGGGTTACGAATGGCTGAACGTCATCACGCAGGTGCTGATCGACGGCAAGGGCCTTGAACCGCTGGACGAGGTCTGGCGGCAGATCAGCAATATACCGCCAAAGCTGGCACCGGTTCTGATGGAGGCCAAGCGCCGGGTGCTCGAGACGTTGCTGACCAGCGAATTCACGGTGCTGGCGCGGCTGCTCGCGCGCATCGCCGCGGGTCATTACTCCACACGCGACTTTTCCGCCGATAGTTTGCGGCAAGCGCTTGAACTGTACGTGCTGCATTTTCCGATCTACCGAACTTACCTCGCCTCGAGCGGCGCATCTGACGGCGATCGCGCGTTGATCACCGAAACCATCGAAAAGGCCCGTACCGACTGGTTCGCGGCTGATGAGGGCATTTTCGATTTTCTACGCGATACACTGACGATGGACCTGATCAAGCCCGACCGCGCGCCGCACAGCACGCCGAAGGTTCGCCGCTTCGCATTGAAGGTGCAGCAATTCACCGGTCCGCTGATGGCAAAGTCGCTGGAGGACACGGCGTTCTATCGCTATCACCGGCTGCTTGCGCTCAACGAGGTCGGCGGCGAACCGTCGGCGCCGGCGCTGCCCGTCGAGGCCTTTCACGACGCCATGAAGATTCGCGCCCGCGACTGGCCGCATGGCATGACCGCGACCGCAACGCACGACACCAAGCGCGGCGAGGACGCGCGTGCCAGATTGATCGCACTGACCGAAATTCCCGGCGAATGGACCAGCGCTATCGCGCGCTGGAAAATCCTCAATGCGCCGCATCTCGTCATCGAGGGCGGGGTGCGCGCGCCCTCCGCGACGTTCGAATATATGCTCTATCAGGCGCTGCTCGGCGCTTGGCCGCTCGGGGCGAGCGATGATGCGCTGTGCGAACGGATGCAGGCCTACGCGGTCAAGGCAGCTCGCGAGGGCAAGCAGGAAACCAGCTGGCTCAACCCCGACGAGGCCTACGAGGCCGGCGTGAAGACTTTTATCGCGCGGATACTGGATCGCTCGGTATCCGGCGAGTTTATCAGCTCGCTCGAAAATCTCGCGCAGCGGGTTGCACTGCTCGGCGCGCTCAATTCGCTGAGCCAGATTACGCTCAAGGCCACGATGCCGGGCGTGCCGGACTTTTATCAGGGCACGGAGTTCTGGGATCTGTCGCTGGTCGATCCCGACAACCGGCGGCCGGTGGATTTTGCCGCGCGGGCGGCGGTATTGGCGTCGAGCGAGAATCCGAATTGGGAAGACCTCGCGGAGCACTGGACCGACGGCCATATCAAGCTGGCCTGGACCCGCCATCTCCTGAAACTGCGGACCGAACTCGCCGAGGTATTTTCGCGTGGCGATTACGTGCCGCTGGAAGTCAGCGGGCCGCATCACGATCACATCATTGCCTTTGCCCGCCATCGTGGCCGTGACGCCGCGGTCACGGTCGTTACCAAGGCGTTGGCGCCGATGACCGGGAGTGGCCGGAGCTGGCCGCGCGCAGACGCTTTTGACGCAACAGTAAACTTGACCGGCTATGCCGTGAAAGGCCTTGGCGGCGACACCAGCGCCGTGCCGATCTCCGCGCTGTTTCATGATTTGCCGGTCGCGGTGCTGAAGGCCAGATATGCCGGCGCCACGAAGCCGGTGCGGAAACGTTCACACGCCGAAACCTAACTCCGCTTGGTCAGCAACAGATTGCCGCCATTGCGGATCGCGATCTGTGCGACTTCGGCAAAGCGTTGCAGCAGAAATGGCAACGTCACCTCGAGCCGCACATGGTCGTCCGCGACATCGAGATGGCCTGATGCCGCTTGCCCCAAAGCACGCACGCGAAACACCATGCGATCGCCCTGCCATGTTTCTTCGTCAACTTTCAGCATGGGGACGCTGGTTGCCGCGCGCGTCAATCCTGCCTTGAGACGGCGCGTCGCCTCTTCGCGGCCGAGGCTGTGCGGAATCGAAACGATGAGCGGTGCGGGCATTTTGGAAATCTCCCCTGACGTAACGAATGTAATCCTGCACGGTTCGAAAAACAGGACACGAAAAGCCGATAAATCCGGCGGAAACACGCGGTTTATCGGCCACCTCAAAGTGGAACCTTATGGGTTCCCGTGTGTTTTTTACGCAAGGCAGAGCAAACAGAGGCCGACTGTCGGGCTGGAGGAGACGTTATGTCTATTGGAACGATTATTCTCATTATTCTCGTTATCGCATTGCTTGGCGGCTTCAGCGGCATCGGCGGCGGACCGTTCTACGGCACGGGTTACTATGGCGGCGGCGGATTGGGCCTTGTCGTCGTGATCCTGCTTATCCTGCTATTGCTCGGAAGGCTTTAAGATTGGATTGTAGGGTGGGCAAAGGCGCGCTTGCGCCGTGCCCACCTTTCTTCCGTGTCGACGAAAGAAGTTGGCGGGCACGCGGAGTTTATCATCGGGCGCGCATTCGCGCGACCCGGTGGCTTTGCCCACCCTACAGTTCATAGCTATTTCCGGCTCCCCAATTTCTTCATCGCCGCCTTGATCGACGATGCGGCGTCGTCATACCCCTCCCACGCCTTGGTCTTCGCCAGCAACGCCGGCACAGTACGAACCGTGTAGCGCTTCGGATCGAGATCGCCGCGCACCTGCGCCCAGGTCAGCGGCATCGAGACGGTCGCGCCATCGCGCGCCCGCGGCGACAGCACCGCGACCGCCGTCGCCATCCGGTCGTTGCGGAGATAATCCAGGAAGATCTTTCCCTTGCGCAGTTTCTTCGACATGTTGAGCAGATAGCGCTCAGGGTCTTCGTCGGCCATCCATTGGCAAACACCTTGCGCAAAGGCCTTGGCTTCCTTCCAGGTCACTTTATCCTTGGCGCCATAGGCCAGCGGCGTCACCACATGAAGCCCCTTGCCGCCGGTGGTTTTGCAGAAGCTTTCCAGGCCGAGTGCCGTCAGATGCTGACGCATATCCTTGGCGGCCTCGATCACATCGGAAAATTCGACTTCCGGCGCGGGATCGAGATCGAACACCAGCCTTCCCGGCACATCGGGCGCATCCGGCGCGCAATTCCAGGGATGCAGCTCGACGCCGCCGATCTGCGCCACGGCGGCAAGGCCCTCGACGCGGTCGATTTGCAGATACGGTTTGCGATCGCCGGACACTTTGACGAGCTCGAGCAGATCAGACGTCCCCGTCATCGCATGGCGCTGAAAGAACGTTTCGCCCTTGATGCCATCGGGTGCGCGAACCACCGAGCATGGCCGGCCCTTCAAATGGCCGATCATCCAGCCGCCCACCGCCTCGAAATAGCGCGCGAGATCGAGCTTGGTCACGGCCCCGCCATCGCCGCCATCCGGCCACAGCGCCTTGTCGGGTTTTGAAATCACCACGCCCATCACTTCGGACGAGTTTTTGGCAGATGAACTCGCCGCGCGACCCGACTTGGCGGAAACCTTGCCCGAGAGTTTTGCTGACTTGACCATCGCCGGTTTCTCCAACGTTATTTCTTGCGCCGGCTTGTCTTCGCGCAGGCCCTTGAACGCCGCCTGCCGGATATTGCCGCCGTCGGTCCAGCCGGCGAATTCGATTTCGGCGACCAGTTCGGGTTTCAGCCAATGCACATCGCGGGTCTTGGCCGGTGCATCCTTGCCGCGAAAAGGGCTCTTGTCCGAAGCTGCAGCTTTCAGCGCCGGCATCAGGCGCCGGACCTTATCCTGCCCATAGCCAGTGCCGACCAATCCGACAAAGGCCAGCTGACCGCCGCGATAGACGCCCGCCATCAGCGAGCGGAATTTGCCATGCGTGGTTTTCCATCCGCCCAGCACGACTTCCTGCCCGTCGCGGCCTTTCGCCTTGGTCCAGCTTTCGGAACGGCCCGAGCGATGAGGCGCGCTGAGCTTCTTGGAAACGATTCCCTCGAGTCCCAGTTTGCGCGCCGATTCCAGAAAGGCGCCCCCGTCGACCTCGAAATGCGTGACGTAGTGGATCAACCTAGATTTGTTCTTGGTCCGCGCGTCGAGCAACTTCTTCAATTGCGCCTTGCGTTCGGAGAGCGACAATGAGCGGATGTCCATGCCATCCGCGAATAGCAGATCGAACGCGTAGAAAACGAGATTGTTTGTCTTCCCGTCGGATATTGCCGCCTGCAGGCCCGAGAAATCCGGGTTACCTTTGTCATTGAGTGCGACGATCTCGCCGTCGATGAGCGTGTCGGGAAGCGCGCTGGCTTCTTTAGCAATGGCGCCGAATTTGTCGGTCCAGTCCAGCCCCTTGCGGGTTCTCAGCGTGACCTCGCCATGCTCGACACGTATTTGGACACGATAGCCGTCGAACTTCACCTCATGGCACCATCCGTCCCCGCTGGGCGGGCGATCGACCGGCGTACAGAGCTCAGGCGTGACGAAGTCCGGCATCGCAGCTTTCTTGCCTTTTGCAGCGCTCTTAGCCTTGCCCTTCAACGACGCTGCCTTTTTTGCCTTTCCCGCAGCCCGCGCCTCGGCGGCATCGCCGCGGTTTGAATGCCAGACCGCATCGGCTTTCACCGCGCCGGACTTCACCGTCATGAACGGCTTCGGCGCTTTGCCCTTGCCCGCCGCGATCTGCGCCATCGATCGGCCGGAGGCGACGGATCGATCCTCGTCGAGGATCGTGTTGGCGTTGCCTTCGCGAACAAATTCATCGCGATGCTTGATCAGGAGCCAGTTGGTCCGCTTGCCGCCGTTGCGATCCCAGCGCATGCGCACCAGCACCCAGCTGCCGTGGAGCTTTTCACCGTGCAGCGTGAATTTCAGATCGCCCTTCTTTAAGCCGCGCTCGGGATCGTCGGATTCCCAGGTGCCGCGGTCCCACAGCTGCACGGTGCCACCGCCATATTGGCCCTCGGGAATGGTGCCTTCGAAATCGCCGTAATCGAGCGGATGATCTTCCACCTCTACCGCCAGCCGCTTGTCGCTCGGATCGAGCGAGGGGCCGCGCGTGACCGCCCAGGATTTGAAGACGCCGTCGAATTCGAGCCGCAGGTCGTAATGCAGCCTCGTCGCATCATGCTTCTGAATCACGAAGCGGCGCTGCTTCGACGGCGCGACCTTGCCGTCGCCGCTCGGCTCCGCGGTCTTTTCAAAGTCCCGCTTCTTGCGGTAGGTGGTGAGATTTCTCAACGACACGATCGATCCATCAATCAAAAAACAGCCCTTTGGCAGGACGGCAAGAAGCCGGAACCAAAACCACCGGTGACCGTTGAAGTTCCCGAATGCGCCGCCCCAAATCCAGCCCCAAGTCCAGCCCCAAGTCCAGCCCCACGTCCAGCCCCACGTCCAGCCGGAGATTGTAATGGCCGTCCGCGCCTATTGGAAAGGCTCCCTGAAGCTTTCTCTCGTTTCCTGTCCGGTCCTGCTCTATCCGGCCTCGACCTCATCCGACAAAACCCGTTTCCACATGATCAACCGGGAGACCGGTAACCGGCTGAAACAGCAGATGGTCGATGCCGAGACCGGCGATGTCGTCGAAAACGACCAGAAGGGCCGCGGCTATGAATTGAAAAAAGGCGAATATGTCGAAATCGAAAAGGAAGAGCTGGACGCGGTCCAGATCGAAAGCAACCATACCATCGATATCGACAGCTTCGTGCCGAAGGACGAAATCGACAAGCGCTATCTCAACCACCCTTATTATATCGCACCCGACGGCAAAGCCGGCGTCGACGCCTTTGCGGTGATCCGCGATGCCATGAAGGATCAGGACCGTGTCGCGCTGGCACGCATCGTGCTGACCAACCGCGAGCATATCATCGCGATCGAACCGTTCGGCAAGGGACTGCTCGGCACCACGCTGCGCTATCCCTACGAACTGCGCGATGCCGACGAATATTTCGACGACATCAAGAATCCGAAGATCTCGAAAGATATGGTCGAACTCGCGAGCCACATCCTCGATACCAAAGCGGCACATTTCGATCCTTCCAAATTCAAGGACGAATATGAGAATGCGCTGAAAGCGCTGGTCCGGCGCAAGGCCTCCGGGAAGCCGCTCAAGCCGTCCGCGCGTGAGGAAAAGCCCGACAATGTCGTCAGCCTGATGGATGCATTGAAGCAGAGCCTCAAAGGCCGGGCTGCGGCGAAGCGGTCCGCTCATTCGCCGGCCCGCCGGACGACGCGTCGGCCCACGAAGAAGGCGCATCGCTCTGCGGCAAGGGCAAGGAAGGCGAGTTGAGTCGTCATTGCCGGGCTTGACCTGGCAATCCATCTTCTTCGAAGCATTTCTTGCGAAACGTAATGGATGCCCGGATCAAGTCCGGGCATGACGCGTGCGTATTGCGTGACACCGAACTCCGTCTGCTACTTCTTCGCTTTCCGCTTCTTCGCCGTCTTTTTCTTCGCCGCCTTCTTCGGGACCTTCTTTCCCTCCGCACGCGCCTCGGAAAGGCCGATCGCGATCGCTTGCTTGCGGCTGGTGACCTTCCTGCCGGACCGGCCGCTCTTCAGCGTCCCGGCCTTGCGCTTCTTCATCACCCGCTCGACATCGGCGGAAGCTTTTTTTGAATATTTCCGTGCCATGATGGTTCTCCCGGTTGCGGAAAAATAATCTGCGCGGGGGACGATGGTTCCCGGTTTTCCCTCCCCCCGCGAAGCGGCGGGGAGGGATCAAGGGGGGTGGCGCCGCGAATGCCGCTGTCAGCGAATGCGCTGATAGACTCCCCACCCCCGACCCCTCCCCGCCACGCGCTGACGCGCGCGGAGGGAGGGGAGAAGAAAGACGAATTCAATTTTCAAACAGCATTCCGCATTCCCGCGGCGCGATCCGCCCGAGTTTTGGCCTGCTCGTTCCGCCCTCTCTTCAGAGGGCGCAGGGAATGCCGGGCGCCTGGTGCGCCCGCAGCGGCGTGTGCAAGGGTAGAGGTAGAAGGCACACGCGTTAGTCAGGTCACACCGGAAACACCCGGCATTCCCCGCGCAATGGTTTACGGCTTATTTCGTGCTCTCCCCGGCGATCGGGCTCTTTTGCCACCGTCGCCTTGCAGATGCTTCCGCAAAGCTTGACGCCAGCGTCGAGGCGTCAGGACCACACGACTTCGCCGTCCGCCTCAGCGCCGTTCGTCAAAGGCACATCCGCGTCCATCGCATCCCGCATCAACGTTCGTGACGACCGCGAAGCGCCCCTCTTGTGAGACGGGATGACGAGGGTTATAGACTGATTTGCAATTTCTGAAAATCAGAATATTTATCGCGAAGGGACTGGACAAGCGATCAGCGGAAGGTGACGTGATTTGCCCGTCGGGTAGTCGCGGACTCCGGAATCGTAGGGTGGGCAAAGGCGCACTTGCGCCGTGCCCACCATGGTCCAGCGTTGAGGCGAGTTGGTGGGCACGCTGGCGCTTTGCCCACCCTACAGGCGCGACCAGGAGCTTAGCGCAAACCTAGCGGCGAGGCGAAACCGTTGTCGATACGTCCCGACTGGGAAAACCCGGCTCCGACCGACAAGCTGAGATTCGACGTCGGCCGGAATTCGACGCCGACATGGGCGCTATAGGCCGGCGTCGCGCTGGACGGATTTTCGAAGGCCAACAACCCGCTGTTGCTGCTGTTGGGATTGTAATTCAGGGTGCTGAAGCCGGCAAACACCGAGGCGGGCACGCCGCCCGCCTGGAAATTGTAGCCGAACTGCATGCTCTGGTAATCGAGCGAACCCGCATTGCCGAATGCGCCGGCCTGGCTGATCCCGCTCAGGCCCAGCGGCACGCTGCCGCTTTGGCTGCCGACGAACAAGCCGTTTGAAAAATTGTAACGCGAGGAAGAGATGCCCCGAGATTCACTGAAGTTAAAACCCGGAAAGTTGCCGTAGGTATTCGAGCCGGTATCGGCAGCTGGATCGCCACCGAAACCCATCGGCCAGCCAGGGATCCAATAGGGCACCGGGCCAGCCTGGGCGTGCGCCCTTTGCCCGCCCAAACAGAGCGCCGTCAGTACCAATGCGAGAGCCAATCGGCTTGAGAGCATGAACATCCACGTTTCGGTCCAGTGTGCGCGAATTATACCGTCCGGATGCCCGAAATGCCAGTCCGTAGGGCGGATTAGCCCACCGGGTCCGCGCCAGGCGCGGCCCGATGACAGGCTCCGGCGTAATCCGCCATTTCGGTTGCGTAACGGGCTCGCGGGTCAACTCCTTGATGTCCGATGTTGAGGGAGCAGCAGACATTGCCATTCCGGGCCGCCACTTCCGCAAATGGACCCAGGCTGTGTGAAAACTCAGATGCTGATCTTGCGCCTAGAATTTTCATCTCGATTTCGTCACTGCGGAAACCAATCGCACTGGTAGGGTGCCGCCAGCCGAGACGATTGACAAAACAATTCTGAGCAGCTTTGGCTCAGACGGGTTTTCACACAGCCTGACCCAGGCTGTGTGAAAACTCCGTCGATGCTATGATTCTGCTGCTGAATCGGCGGGGGGAGTGATGCAGGGTTTCGTGCAAGGGGCGGATCGTCAGCAGACGACACTGTTTCCGGAATGCCTCGATGATTGGGTGGACGAGAGCAATTCCATTCGCGCGGTCGATGTGTTCGTGGATGCGTTAGAACTCCGCGACCTCGGGTTCGATGGCGTTGATCCAGCAGCGACCGGCCGGCCAGCGTACCATCCTTCGGCGATGCTCAAGCTCTACATTTACGGCTATCTCAACCGGATCCAATCGAGCCGGCGGCTGGAGCGCGAGGCTGGCCGCAATCTCGAGGTGATGTGGCTGACCGGGCGGCTTGCGCCGGATCACAAGACCATCGCCGACTTCCGCAAGGACAATGGCCCCGCGATCAAGAAGGTTTGCGCCCAATTCGTCGAGTTGTGCCGCAAGATGGGCCTGTTGACGAAGGCCAGCGTTGCCATCGATGGCAGCAAGTTCAAGGCTGTGAACAGTCGCGACAACAACTTCACGCAAGGCAAGATCCAGCGCCGCCAGAAGCAGATCGAAGAGAGCGTGGCGCGCTACATGAGCCAACTGGACACCGCTGACCGCCGGACTGCCGCAGGAGAAGAGCCGTCGGAAACGGTGCTGCTGACCAAGACGCGGCTTAAGGAAAAGCTGGCGAAGCTTGAAGAAGAAGTGAAGCGGCTGGCCGCGATTGAAAAGGCATTGCTCGCCTCGCCCGACAAGCAGATATCGCTGACCGATCCCGATTGCCGCTCGATGGCAACGAGCGGGCGCGGCTCAGGCATGGTCGCCTACAACGTACAAAGTGCGGTCGACACCACGAACCATCTGATCGTAGCGCACGAGGTCACCAACGTCGGCACCGATAGATCGCAACTGGCGACGATGGCGCAGGCTGCGAAAGCCGCGCTGCACAGCGACTACTTGGACGTCGTTGCGGATCGGGGCTACTTTAAAGGTGAGGAAATCCTGGCATGCGAACAGGCCGGGATCGCGGTCACACTACCCAAGCCGCAAACCTCGGGGGCCAAGTCGGCAGGCCGCTTTGGGAAATCTGATTTTGTCTATTTGGCCAAGGACGATGTCTATCGCTGCCCGGCCGGCGAGAAGCTGGCGCACCACTTCATCGCTGATGAAGATGGTCAGAAAATGCGGATTTACCTGACGAAGGCGTGCCGCACATGCCCGTTCAAGGATCAGTGCACAACGTCCAACGAGCGCCGCATCAAACGCTGGGAACACGAACACGTCGTCGAGGCCGCGCAGACGCGGCTCGATCAAAATCCACAAGCCATGCGTGTGCGCCGCGAAACCGCAGAGCATCCGTTCGCCACGCTGAAGATGCGGATGGGTGCGACGCACTTTCTGATGAAGACGCTGCCGAAGGTAGCGACTGAGATGGCGCTGAACGTACTCGCCTACAACCTCACGCGCGTAATGAACATCGTCGGCATCAAGCCGCTCCTGGTGGCAATCCGGGCCTGAAGAGCTCGTGCTGTTATGCGCATCGTGTGACCGTTCACCTCGCTTAGCGTGGTCTGAGGTTCGCCCGGGTTGACTCCAGAATCGATCCAGCAAAAATATGCTCCAACCGTCGTGTCGACGCGGATCGCCCCGGTTGCGCGCAGTTTTTGGGGGAGGAAAATCGTTTTTACACGGCCTGGACCCAAAGCGGAAGTCTTTGGCCCATTGCTGCCGCACCGCAATATTCGTTGCTGGGTGTATGAAGTCCGTGCGCTTTATCGGATCAAGCGCCAAGCCAGCGGAAGGAATTTGTAAGAAAAGCCTTTCCGTTCGCGTGGGGACACTCGCCATGAGCCACAATGACGCGTTGGCAATTCCAGCTCAGCACTTTGTCACGCGCTCGGCGTGCCGGTGCGCGGTTGATAAACGATAGTCGCCATTCGAGCGGCGCGCAGGCTTTGTCTTCAGTGAGGCCATCGAGACGCGCTAAGAAGCGCCACCAACCCCAATGTTCTCGGAGAAAACGGTCGCTAAACGTCTGGATCAAATCGGCGATAATCGCTGTGGCGGAGGGGCGGTGAAGAAAGATAACCTCATCCATGGCAGCAGAGCCGCGGACCCATGCTTGATCGAAATCGGCGGCCCATTCAGCCGGGGGGCTGTCTACCAGCGCTTCTTGAAATTTTATGTCGGGCAGCTTCTTGATTGTCGTTTTTGGTCCCCATAATAGCGCATCATGATAGGCCGCTTTCCATTCACGCAAGTAAAGGTGATGGAGTTTGTTGGGGCTTATGAGGTGCCGGACAGAACCCAGACTATCCACTTCGTCACGCAGATCGGCGGTTAGCTTGACTGGCGACCATACCCAGAGATCACCATTTGATAATCGGGCTATGACCGACCGTGTCGGATAGGGAAAGCCGAAGAAGCTGACAATCTCTCCCTCTGCGACCCATAGGTCGTCATGTACTTGTTCAATCATGTCTCTGCCCTCGACCGTGAACGCAATGTCAAAGGTCGCCTGCTTGGCAATACAAGCGTCGATCTCAGTTGATGGTTCCAATTGAGACGGTCAAGGGACTTACAATGTTCCGCATTGCTTTGAACGAAGCCAA
Organism: uncultured Alphaproteobacteria bacterium; assembly: GCA_963790595.1. Classification (GTDB taxonomy): domain Bacteria; phylum Pseudomonadota; class Alphaproteobacteria; order Rhizobiales; family Xanthobacteraceae; genus Bradyrhizobium. The sequence goes on from CAWBPE010000013.1 coordinate 20,016, forward strand.
GGGGATCGGAAGTGGCTGACCGAACTGACCGACAAGACCACAACCGCATAACGAATCCGCGCAGTTTCGATGGCCGGCTTTGTCCTTGGCGGCTAATTCGACCAATGGGTAATCGATGGGTATGTCGCCTGTCGGCACTTAACGGGCATGCGGGGTCCAACCTTTGATGTCCGTTGTTGCGGGAAAACCTGACCAAGGCAGGCCTGCCAATCGGCTTCCGCACGGGCTTCCCTAATCCCCTGCCCTCAACCGATACCCGATCCCGGTTTCCGTCAGCACGAATTGCGGGCGTTCGGGGTCGGCTTCGATTTTCTGGCGGAGCTGGCGCACATAGACCCGCAGATATTGCGCGTCGGTCAATTCGTCCCATAGCTCTTTAAGCAGAAAACGATGCGTCAGCACCTTGCCGGCGTGCTGCACCAGCACGCGCAGCAGTTCATATTCCTTGGGCGACAGCTTCACGTCCTTGTCGCCGACCTTGACGATGCGGCGCACCAGATCGACGGAGAGATCGCCGGAGCGGAACACCGGGCGCTCGCCATGAACCTGCAATTGATGCCGCAGCGCCGCGCGCATCCGGGCCAGCAGCTCGTCCATCCCGAACGGTTTAGTCAGATAGTCGTCGGCGCCGAGATCCAGCGCCTGGACCTTGCCGGCCTCATCGCCGCGGCTTGAGAGCACGACGATCGGAACGCTGTCATTGCGGCCGCGGATCATGCGCAGCAAATCATGCCCCTGGATATCGGGCAGGCCGAGATCGAGAATGATCAGGGCGGGATCCTGCGTCAGCGAGTCCAGCGCGATCTTGCCGTTGGATGCCTCGATGATTTCATAGCCCTGCGTGCTCAGCCCCATCCGCAGCAGTTTGCGGATCGGCGGCTCATCGTCGATGACCAGGACCTTGATCGGTGCAGCACTCATGCGGCGGTATCCAGAATGTTCGAGGCTGCCGGGATCGGCAGCCGGATGGTCAGTACCGCGCCGCTGCGATCGGCGCGGTTGGTGGCGGTAATGGTGCCGCGCATCGCCTCGACAAAGCCGCGCGAAATTGCGAGTCCCAGTCCTGTACCGGGACGGACGTGGTCGCCCTTTTGCGCGCGATAGAACTTGTCGAACACGCTCTCGAGCTCGGTGGGCGGAATGCCGTCGCCTTCGTCGATGATTTGGAGCGTGACGTAATTCCTGTCCCGCGCGCCCCGGATCGATATCGTGGTGTCCGCCGGGGCATATTTCGCCGCGTTGTCCAGCAGATTGAACAGCACCTGCTCGAACAGCACCGCATCGAGCTCCAGCATCGGCAGTTCGGCGGCGAGTTCCAGCGAGACCTTATGGTGCACCAGAATTTTTCCGGCGCGTCGCAGCGCGCTGCCGACGATTTCACTGAGGTCGTGCGGCGCGGTATTCGGCACCACGGCGCCGGATTCGAGCTTGGTCATGTCCAGGAGATTGGCGATGAAACGATTAAGCCGTTCGGATTCGTCGATCACGGTCGCGAGCAGATCGCGCTTCTCGGAGTCGCTGAGACCGCTGGCCAGATCGCGCATGGTCGAGGCGGCGCCGAGCACGGACGCCAGCGGCGTCTTGAGATCGTGCGAGATCGAGGTGAGCAGCGCCGAGCGCAGCCGGTCCGATTCGACCGTGCGCTTGACCTGATCCATGTCCTCGACCAGCAGCACCCGTTCGATCGCCAGCGCGCCCTGATCGACCAGCGCGTCGAGCAGGCGGCGCTGGTCAGGCGTCAATAACGGTCCCGATTTGTCGTCGTCGATCCCGATCACGCCGATGATGCCGCGCCCGGTCCGCATCGGCAGGAACAACCGCTTGGCGCCCGGCAACGTATCCGAACCGCGTCCGGCCGGACGGTCATTGCCCCACGCCCAGTTGGCGGCGGCGAGATCCGCCTTGTCGAGCTGATCCTCGGGCGGGTACCCCGCCTTCACGGTCAGCATGCCGTCCTCGGGCAACAGCAGCACCACGCGCACTTTGAGCATCAGCGCGGTCTGGTAGGCGGTGGCCCACAACACGTCATCCAGCGTCGCAGTGCCCGCGAGCTTGCGGCTGAAAGCATAGAGCAATTCGGTGGTCCGCACCCTGCCGATCGCGGCAACCGCCTGGGTGCGGACCCGCGCAGCGACGTTGGAGACGAGGATTGCGATCAGCATGAAGAAAAAGAACGCCGCGACATTGGTCGGGTCGGTGATCGTGAAAGTGTAGACCGGTGGCAGGAAGAAGAAATTGTAACACAATGAAGCCGCGATACTCGCGAACATCGAAGGCAACAGGCCGAAGCGGACCGCAACGCTCACCACCGCGGTCAGAAACACCAGATCGACGTTCTCGATGCCGAACATCGGCTGCACCAGTTCGGCGGCGCCGAGACCGAGCGCCACGAACACCAGCGCCATCAGATAGGGCTTGGGATCGAACGGCTCGGATCGCGCCGCGGTCTGCACCGCGCTCTTGGGCACCGACCCCGCCGGCACTTCATCGCCGGCGATCACATTGACGCTGATATTGCCGGCCCGGCGCACCAGATCATGCACCACCGAACCGCGCGTGATCTCGAACCACCAGGGGCGCATCGATTTGCCGATGATGATCTGGGTCACGTTATTGGCTTGCGCAAACCCGATGACGTCGTCCGCAATGCGCCGACCAACGCCGGGGATGGTCAGGGCCTCACCGCCCAGCGCCTCGGCGAGGCGCAACGTATCGGCCAGCCGGTCGCGTTGTTCGTCGGTCAATTGCAGGCTGCGGCGGGTTTCGATGCTGATCGCGGTCCACGGCGCGTGCAGCCGGTCGGCCAACCGCTTGGTGTAGCGAACGAGGCCGGCGGCGCGCGGATCTTCCGAGAGGCACACCAGAATGCGCTCGCCCGCCGCCCACGGCCCGGCGATGGCGTTGGCCTGCATGTGGGTCAAAAGCTGTTCGTCGACGCGCTCGGCTGTGCGCCGCAGCGCCAGTTCGCGCAGCGCGGTCAGGTTGCCCGGCGAGAAATAATGCTCAAGCGCGCGTTCGGCCTGCTTGGGAACATAGACCTTGCCTTCGCGCAGCCGCTGGATCAGATCATCAGGCGTGAGGTCGATCAGTTCGATGCCGTCGGCGCGGTCGAATACCGAATCCGGCACGGTCTCGCGCACCCGCACATGCGTGATCTGCGCGACCACGTCGTTGAGGCTTTCAATGTGCTGGATATTGACGGCCGTATAAACGTCGATGCCGTGCGACAGCAATTCCTCGACGTCGAGGTAACGCTTGGGATGGCGGCTGCCCGGCGCATTGGTATGGGCGAGTTCGTCGACCAGCGCGAGCTGCGGACGGCGCGCGATCAGCGCGTCGAGGTCCATCTCCTCGATCACCTGATCCTTGTACTCGATGCGCTTGCGCGGAATGACTTCAAGGCCGTGCAGCAGCGCTTCGGTCTCGATCCGCCCGTGGGTCTCGACCACGCCGATCACGACATCGACGCCGGCCTTCATCCGCGAATGCGCGCTTTGCAGCATCTCGTAGGTCTTGCCGACGCCGGGTGCGGCGCCGACAAAGATCTTCAGCCGGCCGGCCTGGCTGTTCTCGCGCCGCGCCGTCTCCAGCAGGGCTTCCGGCGAAGGACGTTGTTCGGGATCGCGACGCTGCTGCTGGGCCATCCGGATAATATAGTCCTCAGGGCGTGCCCGGCCTAGAGCGGTGGGGGGTTAGGTTAATGCGGTCTATCGGCGAGGTGACTTCACCTCTCCCCTTGTGGGAGAGGTCGGATCGCATCGTCAGATGCGATCCGGGAGAGGGGTTACGGTCCATCGATAGACCGTGCCCCCTCTCCCCAACCCTCCCCCACAAGGGGGGAGGGAGCACACCGGCGTCGCTGATATAGATCAATCCAATTTCATCCCGCTCTCACCACCATCACTTCGCCGCATCCAGCGCCAGATTGAGCTCCAATACGTTAACCCGGGGTTCGCCGAGCAATCCACCCAAGCGGCCCGACGTGTTGTCCGCGACCAGTGCGCGGACGCGGTCCTCCGGCAGCTTCCGGGCCTTGGCGACGCGCGGGACTTGAAACAGCGCGCCCTCCGGCGAGATGTCCGGGTCGAGCCCGCTGCCCGACGTGGTAACGAGATCGATCGGCACCGCAGCGGAAGGATTTTCCGCTTTCAGCTTTTCGACATCTTCCTTGACCCGGTCATTGAGCGCCTTGCTGGTCGGGCCGAGGTTGGAGCCCGAGGAATTGGCGGCGTTGTAGGGTGCGGGCACCGTCTTGGTGGCGTCGGCCGGATCCGCCATGGAGGTCGCCGAGGGCCGGCCGTGGAAATATTTGTCGTCCTTGAACTCCTGGCCGATCAAGGCCGAGCCGACCACCTTGCCGTCGCGCTCGATCAGGCTGCCTTCCGCCTGCTTCGGAAAGACCACGCCCGCGATCGCGGTCATTGCGAGCGGATAGGCCAGGCCCGTGATCAGCGTCAGCAGGACCAGGATGATGATGGCGGGGCGAATTTCTTTCAACATGGTGTTCTCCGATATTTTTCGTCATTGCGAGCGAAGCGAAGCAATCCATAGGATTTCAGGGAAGAAAGAGTGGATTGCTTCGTCGCTTCGCTCCTCGCAATGACGTTGTTGACGGTGTTAAGCCAGATGCAACGCGGCGACGATGAGGTCGATCGCCTTGATGCCGATAAAGGGAATGATGATGCCGCCGGCGCCGTAGATCATCAGGTTACGGCGCAGCAGCGCGCCGGCCCCGATGGCGCGATACGCCACGCCCCGCAGCGCCAGCGGAATCAATCCAATAATGATCAGCGCGTTGAAGATGATCGCCGACAGGATCGCGCTTTGCGGACTTGCCAGATGCATCACGTTGAGCACTGACAATTGCGGATAGAACGCCAGGAACATCGCCGGGATGATGGCGAAATACTTGGCAACGTCGTTGGCGATCGAGAACGTGGTCAGCGCGCCGCGGGTCATCAGCAATTGTTTGCCGATCTCGACCACCTCGATCAGCTTGGTCGGATTGGAGTCGAGATCGACCATGTTGCCGGCCTCGCGCGCGGCCTGGGTGCCGGTGTTCATCGCGACGCCGACATCGGCCTGCGCGAGCGCCGGCGCGTCATTGGTGCCGTCGCCGCACATCGCCACTAATTTGCCGTTGGCCTGCTCGTCGCGAATGAGCTTCAGCTTGTCTTCTGGTGTCGCCTGGGCAAGGAAGTCGTCGACTCCCGCTTCGGCGGCAATCGCGGCCGCGGTCATCGGATTATCGCCGGTGATCATCACGGTGCGAATGCCCATGCGGCGCAATTCGGCAAAACGCTCGCGGATACCGCCCTTGACGATGTCCTTGAGCTGGATCACGCCGAGCAGGCGGCCATCCTTGGCGACCGCCAGCGGCGTGCCGCCGGCCTTGGCGATTTCATCCGAAATTGCTTGCAATTCGCGGGCGACCTCAGACATCGCGGGCTGCAGCGCACGTGCGGCATTGCCGGAGGCAACCACGCGCGGCGCGCCGCCATCGACATAATTCAGGATCGCATCGACGGCGCCCTTGCGGACCGACGATGCGCCGGCATCGACACCGCTCATGCGGGTTTGCGCTGTAAAGGGAATAAACGTGGCGTTGAGCTCAGCCATGTCGCGGCTGCGGATGCCGTACTTCTCCTTGGCCAGCACGACGATCGAGCGCCCCTCGGGGGTCTCGTCGGCCAGCGAAGCGAGCTGCGCCGCATCGGCGAGTTCCTGCTCGCTGACGCCGCGGACCGGCCGGAACGCCGTCGCCTGGCGATTGCCGAGCGTGATGGTGCCGGTCTTGTCGAGCAACAGCGTGTCGACGTCGCCGGCGGCCTCGACCGCGCGGCCCGACATCGCCAGCACGTTGAAACGCACCAGACGGTCCATGCCGGCGATGCCGATCGCCGACAGCAATGCGCCGATGGTGGTCGGGATCAGCGTCACGAACAGCGCGACCAGAATCACGACCGAGATTTGCCCGCCGGCATAGGCCGCGTAGCTCGGTATCGTCACGGTCGCGAACACGAAGATGATGGTGAGGCCTGCAAGGAGGATGTTGAGCGCGATCTCGTTCGGCGTCTTCTGCCGCTCGGCGCCCTCGACCAGCCGGATCATACGATCGATGAAGGTCGATCCCTGCGCCGCGGTGATGCGGACGCGAATCCAGTCGGACAGAACCTGCGTGCCGCCGGTCACCGCCGAACGGTCGCCGCCGGATTCACGGATCACGGGCGCGGATTCGCCGGTGATCGCGGCCTCGTTGACCGAGGCGACGCCTTCGATCACTTCGCCGTCAGAAGGAATATTGTCGCCGGCCTCGACCAGCACGATATCGCCGACCTTGAGACTGGTGCCGGAGACCAGTCGATAGGCCTTGTCGGATCCGGTCAACAGCTTGGCCTGGCTCTCGGTGCGGGTCTTGCGCAGCGACTCAGCTTGGGCCTTGCCGCGGCCTTCCGCGACGGCTTCGGCGAAGTTGGCGAACAGCACTGTGAACCACAGCCACATGATGATCTGGAAAGTAAAGCCGAGCCCCTCACCGCCCGTCACCACGTCACGCAGGAAGATCACCGTGGTCAGCGCGGCCACCACCTCGACCACGAACATCACGGGGTTCTTGACCATCAGCCGCGGGTCGAGTTTGGCGAAGGCCGAACCGATCGCCGGAAAGACGATCTTCGGGTCGAGCATCGCCGAGACCGGCACCTGCTTTTGCAGTTTCATGGTATCCATGGACGTAACTCCGAAAGAGCGATCAGAACAGGGTGTTGGCGTTGCCGGCGAGATGCTCGGCGATCGGACCGAGCGCGAGCGCCGGGAAGAAGGTCAGGCCGCCGATGATCAGGATCACGCCGACGACGAGGCCGATGAACAGGCCGCCCGTCGTCGGCAAGGTGCCTGCCGACGGTGGGATCGACTTCTTGCCCGCGAGCGAGCCCGCCATCGCCATCGCCGGAACGATCATGAAGAACCGGCCGACGAACATCGAAGCGGCCAGCGTCAGATTGTAGAAGAAGGTGTTGCCGGTGAGGCCAGCGAATGCCGAGCCGTTATTGCCGGTGGCCGAGGTGAAGGCGTACAGCACCTCGGTAAAACCATGCGGGCCGGCATTGGCCATCGAGGCGACCGCCGACGGCAGCACAACCGCGACCGCAGTCCAGCCCAGATACATCAAGGGCAGCACCAAGATCGCGAGCATCGCCATCTTGACCTCGCGGGCCTCGATCTTCTTGCCGACATATTCCGGGGTGCGGCCCACCATCAACCCGGCGACAAAGATCGCCAGCACGACGAACAGCAGCATGCCGTAGAGACCGGCGCCGACGCCGCCGACGATGATTTCGCCAAGCTGCATGTTGATCAGCGGAATCATGCCGCCCAATGCCGTGAAGCTGTCATGCATGGCATTGACCGCGCCGCAGGATGCCGCCGTGGTGATGACCGCGAACAATGAAGACGCGACGATGCCGAAGCGGACTTCCTTGCCTTCCATATTGCCGCCGGTCAGCCCAAGCGCATTCATCGCGCTGGTGCCGTTGGCTTCCGCCCAATAGGTGACCGCGACGCCGGCGATAAACAGCACGCCCATCACAGCCAGGATCGCCCAGCCCTGGCGCTGATTGCCGACCATGCGGCCGAACACATTGGTCAGCGCGGCGCCGAGCGTGAAGATCGAGAGCATCTGCACGAAATTCGACAGGGCGGTCGGATTTTCGAACGGATGGGCGGCGTTGACGTTGAAGAAGCCGCCGCCATTGGTGCCGAGCATCTTGATCGCGACCTGAGAAGCCACCGGGCCGACCGCAATGGTCTGCTTGGCGCCTTCCAGCGTGGTCGCGTCGACATAGGCACTGAGCGTCTGCGGGATGCCCTGCCACACCAGGAACAGCGTGTAGACAATACAGATCGGCAGCAGGACATAGAGGGTGCAGCGCGTCACATCGACCCAGAAATTGCCGACAGTGCGCATCGAGGAACGCGAAAAGCCGCGGATCAGCGCCATCGCCAGCGCGATGCCGGTCGCCGCCGACAGGAAGTTCTGGTGCGTCAGGCCCAGCATCTGCACGAGATAGGACATCGTGCTTTCGCCGCCGTAGTTCTGCCAGTTGGTGTTGGTGATGAAGGAGATCGCGGTGTTGAAGGACAGATCCTCCGCCACGGCGGATTGCCCCGCCGGGTTGAACGGCAGCACCGCCTGCAGCCGCATCACCGCATAAAGAATGAGAAAACCGCCGACATGGAACAGCAGCATCGCGACCGTGTAGGTCATCCAATGCTGCTCGCGCTTCTCGTCAACGCCACCGGCCCAGTAAAGCCCGGCCTCGACCGGCCGCAGGATCGGCGAAAGCAATGTCCGCTCGCCATTGAAGACGCGCGTCATGTACCCGCCGAGCGGCTTGGCCAGCGCGACGATGATGGCGCAGTACAGAAGAATTTGAATCCAGCCAATGGCGGTCATGGTCGTATGCCTTCAGGTTTGCAGGAGCAGGTGCCGGTCGATCAGAACCGTTCCGGCCGCAGCAGCGCATAGGTCAGGTAAAACAGCAGTCCCGCGGAGACGAGACCGGCGAGTGTGTAATCGAAGATCATGGGTTTGCTCCTTCAGATTCAGAGCGCTTTTAGAGCCGCTCGCAGGCGTAGGTGTAACCGACGGCCAGCACGAAGAAGCCGAGGCCGAGGGCCAGCATGAGGATGTCCAGCATGATTGCTCCTTCACGTAATTAGAGCGCGGTGGCCGCGCGGTGCGGGCAAGGCAGGTTGCGCGGAATCCCTTGGGGGTCGGAACGACAACCCACGCCTTGACCGTATCGATGGTCGTGAAGTGCCACTCCGCGCATATGTTTTCGAGGCGGTGGCCATAGCCACGTTATAGGAATCTCATAAAGACGCCGCGTCCTGGCCTCTTGCCCGCCCGTCATCTGTGCAGCCGCGCCGCCGATCGGGCCACCAGCTATTAAATGGCTATATCTAACGGCTCCCTGATATCTCGAAATCCTATGTGGTCCTGGATTGAATGGTCTTGGACTGAACAGGCTTGGACTGAACAGGCTTGGACTGAACAGGCTTGGACTGAACATTGCTGCGAAGACTCCCGCAGCATGATCTACCCGGGGCACCCATGCTGCTTCCAAAATCGCATCGATTTTTGCCGATTGTCACAATGATGACGGGGCTCGCTGCGACCGCAGCGATGCTTGCGGTCATCGCTTGCGGTCCCGCGCGTGCGGAAGACCCCGATATCGTCAGCCGGCGCGTCTCGCAGCGGACGGATTTTACCGACGCCGAGATCAAGGACGGGTTTTTCAAGATCGCATTCAACGCCGAATTACAGCTCGGCGCGCCCACGGAGCGCGTGCGCAAATTCGATGAGCCGGTCCGGATATTCCTGGAGAGCAAAGGTGAGCCCGACCGGCGCCGGCAGATCGAGGCTGTCATCGCCGATATCAGGGCCCGCGTGAATCATCTGGATATCGCCGTCACGAACGACCGCGAGGCGGCCAATTTCATTGTCAGGCTGGTCGCCGCGCGCGATGTGGAACCGACCATTCGTGCGCTGTATGGCAACGACAAGGCCAGGCGCATTCAGCAAACGCTCAACCCGCAATGCCTGTCGGGGATAGCCAAGGATCAGCGTTTTCGGATTCGCCGCGCCGAGGTGATCCTGCCGGTCGACGCCGGGGATTTCACCTTCTACGATTGCGCCTATGAAGAGCTGCTGCAGGCGCTCGGCGCCATCAATGACGACCGCTCGGTGCCCTGGACCATGTTCAACGACGACGTCCAGATGGGCTTCTTCGACATCTACGACCAGTATCTTCTCAATATTCTGTATGACCCGCGGCTGCGCCCGGGGATGACCAAAGCCGAGGTCAGCGCGCGGCTTCCCGACGTGATCTCGACGGCGCGCACATGGGTCGGCAATGCCAACATGCCCCGCCACGCGGAAACCCGGCAGGCGCCGGTCGAAAGCGATTAGAAATCGCTTTGAACCATTGTCGCGTCTCATGGTTCGAGACGCGCGAAGACGCGCTCCTCACCATGAGGGTCCAGTTCCTTGTCCCGGCAGGCTCAGCCCTCATCCTGAGGAGCGGCCCGAAGGGACGCGTCTCGAAGGATGAATGCGTCCAGCGCTAGTGATGTGTCGTTTTCGCCGAAGACGAGGAATACTCGGTAATCCCGAAGTCGTTTCGATGCGCCTGCCGATTGGTCTGCTGGGCGGCCGCGACCTGACTGGAGTGGCCGTATTTCGAGGGCGCGCTGGCCGATGCTCCGGCCTGCGCGCTATCGGATACGAGCAGCGCTCCGCTGAGAATCGCGAGTGTCGCGGCGATGGTGGCGAAATATCTAGACATTGCAGCCTCCATTTGGCTTGAGACAAATCAAACAGAAACTTGTCAAACGGAACTTGCCTAAACAGAACTGGTCCTGACGTTTCCTGATCGACTATTTCTGCCGACGTCTTGCTGGCGTCGCGTTGTCCCTGCAATGGATGATGATATCGACTTGCGGTAAGCGCAAGAATTAAACAGCAATTGCTTGAATTATAAGCAAGCCATCTTCTCGGCGCAAAAAATCGCAATACTATTTTGCTATTATTCGTCGGGGCAGATCTGGATTTTGCCGCGCAGACGCGATTTCCACCATCCTTCGAGACGCATCGCGGAGCCTGTCATCGAGCGCGGATTCGCGCGACCCGTTGGCGCGAATCCGGACGATGCTTCGCATCGCCGGGCGAACCATGAAGCCACGGGAATCTACTTTCCAGGTTTGGCCGGTTCACTCGGACGCGTTACACCCCAGGGATCATAAGGCTGTTTCGGCGTCGGTATCCGATCCAGCGCGGCGTTGTAGGCCTTCTCATCGACCCTCGGCTTGCTCTCGCCTGAAGGTGTCGGCGTCACGCCTTTTTTGAAGGACTGCGAAAAGGCCGGCAGGGTCAGCGACGACATGATCGCCGCCACGACGATTATCACCTTGGTCGTTTGCATTCCGTCGGCCATCGGCCTCTCCTCGCCTGTAAAGTCTTGTTGCCCCGAAGCTTACGGGACCTGCAAGAGTTTTCCAGCCCTTCTTTCCGTCGCTCGCCCGACCCTGGTTAGAGCAATTCACGGCAAATTGGCGGCACTGCCCCTCTAAAGGGTCAGAGCTTCTGTCATTGAATCCCGCCAAGGTTGCCCTGATATATAAATAATAACCTCTTGCCGCTGCAGCGCGATGAGAGATACCTTTTTGAGCAAACTGATGTGGGAATAAGCCATGCCCGCGAACCTGGATTTGCCAACGAATACAACGACAAAAGTCGACCCCAAACCATCGAATCGGGTCTGGTTTGGCGGTGTGCTGGTTCGAACACTTTTCCTGATCGTACTGACGGCGATCACCGCACGTGTCGCCAGCCCTCAGATGGAGCACTTCTCATCCCTGCACGAAACACCGGGAGATCTCATCCGCGTGCTACTGGGCTTTGGCGTTTGCGGGTGGTTTATCGTCAACCTGTTCATTCTGCCGAAGGACCCGGGCGCCTACCGGACCTGGATGTATCTCGGCGTTACGGTTCTGCCCCTGGCGGTACTTTGCGCCGTCGTGGTCTGGTGAGCGCGCTCACCTGCTAAGCCGCGGAAGCCGGCATGGCCGCGTCCCTGTTGCGACGCGAAGCCGGATCGGCGGCTGCGGCCGATCCGTTGTTCAGGTGAACCCTCAATATTTCGCGACGACGGGGCCGGCCATACCGAAGCGGTAGTTCACGCCGAACTTCACAACGTGCTCGTTGTTATTGAAGGCGCCGAACGCCGCGAGCGGAACAGGCGTCACGAACGTGCTGTTGCCGAAATCGTAATACTGATACTCGAATTTGGCCGACCAATTCTGGGTGAGCAGATATTCGATACCGGCACCGACGGTGAAACCGTTTTTACGGCTGCCATCCAAGGCGAATGCAACGGGGGGGCCGCCTAGTCCGAGAGTCAGGTTCTGACGATAATCGGAATAGGCATAGCCGCCCTTGGAGTAGAACATAGCGGGACCGACGACATAACCGAGCCGGCCGGTCACCGAACCAAGCGCGCGCTCATCGTTGCTGTACGTAAAGCCAACGGGATAGGTTACCGAGGTATTGTTGCTCGAGAGCCAGCTGTACTGACCTTCGATGCCCACGACCCAGTGCGGCGAAAACTGGTAATCTGCGCCGACCTGCACGCCGCCCAGATATTGGCCATTCGAAGTATCACCGGAGGCGGGATCTACGATGCCTCCAGCTACGGCTCCGCCGGCGTGCGCCCCGATATAGAAACCGGTCCAATTGTAGACCGGTGCCGCTATGGGCGCTTTGGTGTAGGGCGCCAGATCGGCTGCGAGCGCCGGCGCACTCGCAGAGAGCGCCAACAGACCTACGGTACCCAGCAAGATTTTTTTCATCAGCATGCTCTCAATCCAAAGTTAAAATCGACGCTCGTTGGCCCTGAAGGGATAGCCAACTGGTTCAGGCGAGATCTCAATATTTCGCAACGACGGCTCCGTCTCCGAACTTGAAGTCCAGGCCCACGGTTACGACCGAATAAGTGCTGTTGACGGTATAGGGGAGCTGACCATTCGGCGTGAGTATCGGCAGTCCAGGCCGGCTATACGCACCAAAATCGTAATACCGATACTCAATCTTGCCGATCAGGTTGTTGGTGATCGCGTAGGCGATACCGCCGCCGGCCGTCAGTCCGCTCCTGTGGTTTGAAAACGCATCGATGCCAAATACCGGGTCGGTGTTGGTGTGCTGCAGATCGCCGTAAGCCCAGCCGCCGGTGAAGAACATGAGCAAACGGTCAACGGTGAAGCCGCCTCTTGCACGAAACGAACCCGCCCAACTGAGTTTGGTCGCATCGTTCGAGCCCAGCGCGAAGGTGTCGTCACCCTTGATGTTTGCCCAGGCCGCATCGGCCTCGACACCGACCAGGTAACTTCCGCTCTGTACGTTGTAGCCCACCTCTCCACCGGCCAAACCGCCTATCGACGAGTAATTGACCGTGAAATTCGCAAAGCCGGCGGGGCCGAGTGCGTTGTTCAGATTGTGGTTGCCGTAGCCGCCGCCGCCGAACACACCGACGTAATAGCCGGACCAGTCATAGACTGGCGTCGCCAGTACCGGAGCCTTCGAATAAGTGGGCAGGTCGGCACCGAAAGCCGGTGACAGCAGCCCCAGCACACCGAGCGAGACGGTGGTGAGAAGAATTCGCTTCATTGTTATCCCCTATCGAATTGTTCTGGCGAAACATCGGGGCGATTCGAGCCGCCCCGATTTTCACGCATCAGAAGTGAATGATGATGTCCGCCGCACCGACGAGAGCGAAGTTCTTGTTCGCGGGAATGCCGAGGTTGGCGTTGCCATTGAAGGCAGGCGCATCGATCGACCTGTAGTAAGTGAACTCAGGCCGGATCTCGATCTGCGGCGAGAACCAATGTTGCCAGCCGATACCCGTCTCCGCATATCGCGTTTTAGTACCGGTGCGCTGACCCTGCTTGTCGTCATAAAACTCGACCCGATAGGAAATATTGTCCAGCGGGCTCGCCTTGTAGTTCAGGTAGGCGACATAGGTTTGAACCGATGCCGTACAACTCAACACAACGGTATTGCTGCATTGCGCGAGGCCCGGCGCGTTGAAGGGAATAAACTGCGGTGAGAACGGCGTTCCCCCGAGCTGATATAAGCCGGTACCCGCTGCGTTGAAGACCGCCGGATTGAGGATATTGGGCACGTTATTTTCGTGAAGATTGTAGGTCTCGAACGAGATGTGCCATTGGTCGTTGAACTTGTGATAATAGGTCAAGCCATACCATTGCAGGTTGTTATAACCCCATTGGCCGCCGTTGAGGGCGTCCCCAACGATATTGATGTCGTCCTTCCCGCTATCGCTGGTCCAGCGCACACCGAGGGTAACGCTCGGCGTAGCGCCGGGATCCTTCGGCATCGTTGCACCCGGATAAAGCGGGTTCGGGAAAGGATTGACCATCGTCTTTCCCTCATTCCACGGCAACGTATCGCTGCCGACACTGTAGCCGACCTGGAATATCCAGTTCTTGTTCGCCGCGAGGGTCGCCTGAATGCCCGTGTTCGTATAGTTGTCGAACGTGTAGGTCATCGAATGGGTGTACATGTAATTATTCGGCGCCAGCTGCGCCTCGATGTCTGGGATCGAAATGAAGCGACCGAACCGGAGCAGCAATCCGTCCATCACCTGCGGAATGAACACCTCGCCGTAAGCCATCGGGATGTCATAGCCGTAATTCTTGTTCTGGTTCAGGAGCTGATAACTCCATAATCCGTAAGCCGTGGTGTAACGGTAGTTCTCGCCGTAGATCGGCGAGACCCGAAAGCCCCAGTCGACGTGGTCCTTCTGAACCGTGTCGGGCAGACGCTCGAAATAGATCACCGCCTGATCGAGCTGCACGGTGTTCGGATTGTAATCATACGCTGCCGGCGAGTTGCCGCCGCGTACGGTGTTCGAGCTCAAGTTGCCTCCCGCATTGATCCAGCCGTAGACCTGAATGTGAGAGTCGCTGAGCGCCGTACCAACCGGCGTATTTCCGAGCGCCGCCATCAGCGGACTGTCGATCGAACTCGCTCGCGTCACACCGAGGCTCGTTGATCCACCGTACGGCCATTCCGTGAAAGGATAAGGCGGAATGGTTACGGGTGTCGCCGGCCATTCGGCACGGCGTCCGGGAGGCGCCTTGGGATCGGCCGGCGCAGCGTCATGGCCCCACTCGAGCCTGTAGTAGTTGAAAAGGCGTTCCATGAAGGAAGTGCCGAGATAGGCATCGAGGCAGGAATAATTCTTGTAGGGATCGCCGCCGTTGATGCATGCGGCCTTGCCTGGCAGCGCAGCGTCAGCTGCTTCTGCATGATTTAACAGACCCATCGCTGATAGCGCGACGCCTGCCAAAAGAAGTCTTTTCATAATCTCGCCCCAAGCTGTTGGTAGAAGAAGGCGCCTTCAAGCGCTCTCGCGGCTGTGTTGACGCCATGCATCATTCACATCGGGGTGACAAAGATCGATTGGGGTAAGTCCGGCAATTAATAGGGATAAAATAGCCAAAAGTGCACATTCGCATGTGCGTGCACATACTCACGTCAGTTGCCCATCGCATTGCCCGGATTTCCGGCGAAATATGTGACATCTGCGGAAATATGCGCGAAGCACCGCAATCATTTTTCGAACGTTGTGTCTTTTTCGCCATACTTCATGCGCCAACGCGATTTATTTTGCGGCGTTGAACGCAGCCTTGCGTAATTCTATATATTTTTTTTCTATTAAAATGGCTGCGACTCTCCATCGAAGATATATGTGCGGAATCGTTATGGTGCGATGCATCGGGCGAGTCTACTCGCCTATCGCGGGGCAAAACGATGGACGCCGTGGCAGGGATTGCGAGCGACACAGATGTTACGACAAACATCTGTGATGCTGTTGTCGTCGACACGACCGAAAGCCCCGACTTCGGGTTTCTGCCGAAGAGCCTGACCACGCAGTGCCGCAGCCTGATCGAAAGCTATCACGAGCTGCATGGCTACGCCTGCTTGCCGGATATCCTCTGGAAGTCCCGGCTCGGGCCTTTCATTGAAACGCACAATGAATTGCAGCAACTTCTGCGCAAGGCGTCGACGACCAGAAGCGCCAAGAAGGCCAATGAAGGCTTTGCCAGAATAGCGACGACGATCTTGTCGCTTGAAATATTGGCCAGCAGTTTCGCAGGCTGGAGCGCCATCTATCCGGAAGCCGGATCGAAAGCCCAGACCATTCTCCGACGCAACAGCCGCAGCTCCCAGATGCCCTTGATGGAATTCTATCTGTATCCGCCGAAATATCTGAGCTCGGCGGCCGTCGCGACATTGATCCCGCCTCCGAGCCGTCAAGCCAGCGGGAAAAATCCGCATTATGCCGGTGAGATGGCGCAGACCTTCGAGGGCGGTCCCGCTTTGGCCGCACCGGCATCGGCGATATGAAGTTGCGCGCTTTCGTCCTGCCCGCGGCGGTGATCAAGGACGATGAGCCGCTCAGCCCATGAATAAATCCACCAACCTCGTACTCCTGATCGACGACGAACCCAAGATCAGGCGCTTCCTGCGCGCCGGTTTCGAATTGCATGGTGGCTTTACGGTGCAGGAGGCTGAAAACGCCGCCGATGGACTGCGCGCAGCGACCTTCAATGCGCCGGATCTGATCATTCTGGACCTGGCGCTGCCCGACCGCCGCGGCTCGGAAGTTCTCGAACTGATCCGGTCATGGTCCAATGTTCCGATCATCGTGCTGTCGGTCGAATCGAACGAGGGTGAAAAAGTCCGGCTGCTTGAATTGGGCGCCGACGACTATGTCGTCAAACCGTTCGGCATGGCCGAACTGATCGCGCGCAGCCAGGCGGCGCTGCGGCGCTATTTCAAGAGCGCCAGTGAAAATCCCGTCGTCACCGCCGGTCCGTTGTCGATCGACCTCGTCAACCGGACGGTGCTGTTGAACAACGGCCAGATCAAATTGACCCGCAAACAGTACCGCTTGCTGCACGTGCTGGCGACCCATGTCGGCCTCGTGGTCACGCATGACAAACTGCTCGAGGAAATCTGGAGCGGCAGTGTGCGAAAGAACATCCAGTATTTGCGAATTCTGGTTCGCGATCTCCGCCAGATCATCGAAACCGATCCGGATCATCCGCTGCTGCTGGTGACGGAGTCAGGCGTCGGCTACCGGCTGCAGTCGCGGTTCGAGGACGTTGCGACGGGGTAATTATCGAGAGCATTTCCGTTTCCATCCTTCGAGACGCCGCTTCGCGGCTCCAGGATGAGGTCCGCCCAACCCTCATGGTGCGGAGCGCGGCGACGCCGCGCGTCTCGAACCATCAGGCACCTACGCAATGCAGACGCAACGTTACTACTTCACCTCCGCCGACACGACCACCGCAGGCGGATCGCCCATTGCGCATTGGCGCCAGTCGGGCACGGTGCAATTGGCCGGCCAGTTGCCGCCGAGTGCCATGAACAGGGCCGCGCTATCGGAAAGACGATTGGCTTCGGTTTGCACGCGGACCACCGCTGCCGTCAGATAGGTCTGCTGCGCATTGAGGACCGCGAGCTGATTGACCTGGCCGGCGTTCAATTGCTGCTGCACGATGTCGAGGCTGGCTTTGGCCGTCGCCTCCGCCCGCAGCGCGGCTTTTTGCGCGCGCGCATCGGCCTGCAGCGCGCGCAAGGCATCCGCCACGTTCTGGAATGCGGTGATGACGGTGGCGCGGTATTGCGCCTCGGCCTGCTCGAGCGCGGCCTCCGCCGCCTTCTGCTTGTTATACAGCGTCAGCCCGTCGAAGATCGGCGCGGTGACGCTGGCGCCCAGCGTATAGAATCCGGCGCCGGGCACGAAGGCTTGCGCATAATTGGGCGCCGCCGATCCGCCATTGGCCGAGAGCGCGATATTCGGAAGCCGGGCCGCGATCGCGACGCCCACCAGCGCACTGGCCGAATGCATGTTGGCTTCGGCCGCCCGCACATCGGGCCGCTGATCGACCAGTCTGCTGGGCAGGCTGATCGGCAAATTAGCCGGTAATTTCAGATGCGCCAAATCGAACCGCTGCGAAATCTCGTCGGCCGCGAACTGCCCCGCCAGCGATGTCAAGAGATCGCGCTGCTGGGCCAGTTGCTTTTCGAGCGGCGGCAGCAGTTCTTCGGCCTGGGCCAGCGCCGCATCCTGCGCCAGCACATCGGCCTGCGCGGCCTGACCGAAACTTTGCTGACGCTTGAGAATATCGAGCAGATTGCGCTCGATGGTGATGATGCGCTCCGTCGCGGCGATCTGTCCGCGCAGCGACGCTTCCTGGATCGCGGCCGTCACCACATTGCTGGTCAGCGTCAGATAGGCCGCCTCGAGCTGGAACAATTGCTGTTCGGTCGTCGCATCCAGATTCTCGACGGCGCGGACATTGGCGCCCCAGATATCCGGCACAAACGATATCGTGAGCTGGTTGGTCGCGAGCGAGAATTGGGTCTGCTGGGCCGGCAAGGGAACGGGTGGCACCTGTTGGGGATTCGACACCAGAAATTGCTGGGCTGTGGTGTTGCCGGTGATTTGCGGAAAGTACAGGCCGCGCTGGGCCAGCGCATTGTATTGCGCAACCTTGATCGCCGCTTCGGCGGCCTGCAGATTGGGATTGTGCTCGACCGATTGCAGGACCAGCGCATTGAGCCGCGGCGACTTGAACGCGGCCCACCAACGTGCCGAAACATCCGCCCCGGTGACAAAGTGCTGACCGGCGATCCGCGGCGCACCACTTCCGGAATCCGGCGACGCCAGCTTTCCCCGCACATAGCCATCGACCTCAGGAATGGGAGCCGGTTTGAAATTCGGCCCGACCGCGCAGCCTGAAACGGCGATCGACAGGACGGTCAGGACTGCGCTGCCGGCAAGGACATGGCGCTTGCGATCATTGGGACGCGGATTGCGGCTAACCATCTGGATTGCCCTCGATGGCGACTTCGCCGGCAGGCTCGCTCGCAGTGTCTTCCTTATCCCTGGAGAGGAATATCTTGCGCAGCGCCGGCGCCACCACAAGCAGCAGCAGCGGCCCGATGAACATGCCGCCGACCACGACAGTGGCCAGCGGCCGCTGCACCTGGCTGCCGATGCCATGCGAGATCGCGGCCGGAAACAACCCGACGCCGGCCGACAGCGCCGTCATCAGCATCGGCCGCATCCGCTGCTCGGCGCCATGGAATACGGCTTCGGCGATGCCCATGCCCTGCGCCCGAAGTTCGCGGAAATAAGTGATGTTGAGAATGCCGTCCATCACCGCCACGCCAAAAAGCGAGATGAAGCCGATCGCCGCCGAGACGCTGAAATCCAGCCCGGCAAAATAAAGCGCGATCAATCCGCCGCCGATCGCAAAGGGAATGCCGGCCACCGCCAGAAGGCTGTCCCGCAGCGAATTGAACAGCCCGTACAGCAGCACCAGGATCAACAGCAGCGTGATCGGCACAACGATCAGCAGCCTTTGTTTGGCGGCCTGCAGGCTGTCGAATTCGCCGGCCCAGATAATCCGGTAGCCGTTCGGAAGCTTGATTGCCTTGGCGACGCGCTCCTGCGCCTCCGCGACGGTGCTGCCGAGGTCGCGGCCGCGGACGCTGAACTTGATCGGAATGAAGCGCTGGCTGCGCTCGCGGTAGATAAAGGACGCGCCGGTATCGAGCGTGATATCGGCCAACTCGCTGAGCGGAACGTAGCCATTGGTGCCGGATGGCGTCTGATAACCAACCTTGACGGTCTTGATGGCGTCGATGCTGCTGCGATATTTGGCATCGAGCCGCACCGCCAGATTGAATTGCCGGTCGCCTTCCAGCACGGTCGTCGCGGTGGTGCCGCCGAGCGCCGCCTGAACGACGGTATTGACGTCGCCGGTATTGAGGCCGTAGCGCGCGGCCTTGTCGCGATCGACCTTGATGTTGAGATTGGGCTGTCCCAAGAGGTGGAATATGCCGAGGTCGGCGACGCCCTGGATCTTTGTCATCTCGGCCATGACCTGGGTCGCCAGCCCTTCCAGCGTCTCGAGGTTCGGCCCGATGATCTTGACCGAATTGGCGCCCTTTACGCCCGACAGCGCCTCCTCGACATTGTCCTGGATATATTGCGAGAAGTTGAACCCGATCCCGGGCATTTCCTGCTCGAATTCCTTCTGCAGCTCTTCGGTCAGTTTTTCCTTGGTGAGGTTGGCCGGCCATTCATCGAAAGGCTTTAACGGCGCAAACAATTCGACATTGGAGAAGGGCGAGGCGTCGCTGCCATTGTCAGGCCGGCCATGCTGCGACACCACCGTGATCACTTCGGGGTGCTTGAGCAGAATCTCGCGCATTTTGCCGGTGACGGCGGTGCCGGCATCGAGCGACATCGTAGAGGGCATCGCGGCCCTGATCCAGAAATTGCCCTCCTCCAGCGCCGGCAGGAATTCGCTGCCGAGCCGCGACGCCGCCAATCCGCTCAGGCCCAGAAAGACGAGGCCGACAATCACCGCGATCTTGAGATTGCCGAGCGCCCAGCGCAGCACCGGCGTATAGCTCCTGCGCAAGGCGCGCACGATGATCGTTTCGGTCTCCTCGATGTGCTTGGGCAGCAACAGCGCCGCCAGCACCGGCGTCACCGTGAAGGTCGCGAGCAAGGCGCCGGCCAGCGCATAGCCGTAGGTCCGCGCCATCGGCCCGAAAATCTGGCCCTCGACCCCCTGCATGGTGAACAGCGGCACGAACGCCGTGACCGTGATCGCCGCGGTAAAGAACACCGCCTTGTCGACCTGCAGTGCGCTGACAAAGATGATGCGCAGCCGCTCCGACCAGCGCTGGCTCGAAGTGGTCGGGCCATGCACCGTGGTCGGATCGTCGCCCCAATAGCCTTCGGAAAGATGCTGGAGCAAGGTTTGGCGCTGCAACGGCGCCGACTGAAAATTCCGGTAGATGTTTTCCATCATGATCACGGCGGAATCGACAATGATGCCGAAATCGACCGCGCCCAGCGACAACAGGTTGGCGTCCTCGCCCTGCAGCACCAGGATGATAATGGCGAAGAATAATGCGAACGGAATATTGGCGCTGACGATGATGGCGCTGCGCAGGTCGCCCAGAAATATCCATTGAATGAAGAACACCAAGAGACAGCCGAAGATCAGATTATGGATGACCGTATGCGTGGTCACGCCCACCAGCGTGCTGCGGTCGTAATAGGGAACGATCTTGACCCCGGCCGGCAGGCTGCCGTCGGAATTGAGCTTCTCGACCTCGGCCTGAATCCGCGGGATGATATCGTTGGTGTGCTGGGTCCGTCCCATCACCACGATCGCAGTGGCGACGTCGTCCTCGTGGTCCCTGCCCCCGATTCCAAGCCGTGGCACATAACCAACGGAAACACTGGCGACGTTCTTCACCTGGATCGGAAGCCCGTTCGACTGGCTAAGCACGATATTCTCGATATCGCCGACCTTGTAGCCCTTGGTGACATCGTCGGCGCCACCGCTGTCGACCAGTCCGACGCCGCGGATATTGACCGATTGCTGCCCGATCGTGATCTCACGGCCGCCGACATTGATATTGGCGTTGCCGAGCGCGGCGATGAGCTGCGGGATCGTGACGTTATAGGCTTCCAGCTTCTGCAGGTCGGCGTCGACATTGAACTGCTTGGTGGTGCCGCCCCAGGCGTTGATCTGCACCACGCCCGGGATCGTCAGGAAGCGGCGGGCGACGACGTAATCCTGCACCGTGCGCAGATTGGTCAGCCCGAAATGCGGGGGGCCGACCAACTGATAGCGATAGATTTCGCCGACCAGACTCGACTGCTGAATCTGCGGGACCTGATTGCCCGGCAGGTTGACGTTCTGCTGCAGGCTGACCGCCGCCTGCGCCAGCGCGAAATAGTAATCGGTGCCGTATCTGAAGGTCACGCGGACGAACGACAGGCCATAAAACGAGGTCGAGCGGATGTTGACGACGCCGGGTGTCGGATAGAGGCCGACTTCCATCGGGACGGTATAGTACTTCTCCATCTCCTCGGCAGACAGGCCCGCCGCCTGCGCGGTGATTTCCAGAATGACCGGCGCGGGATTGGGATAGGCTTCGATATTGAGCCGTGAAAACGCAACGATCCCGGCGGCGCAAAACACCACAAGTCCCAGGACAATGATCGCACTGCGCGTCAGACCGAACTCAAGTAAAGACTTTATCAAGTGCCCCCGCAGCGTGTTCTGGAATTATAATGGGTTGTTGGGTTGACCGGCGCAGTGCCGGTCAACCGGCATCGCCCAGCAATAGCTTGTTGCTCAGAAACACCGCGCCATCGGTAACGACGGTTTCTCCGGCCGAAAGGCCGTCCAGGACCTGGCTCCAGCCATCCTGTTGCAGGCCGATCCTGACGGTTCGTTTGATGAAATGCCTGCTATCGCCGGTGACCCACACCGTCATGGTGCCATCGCCTTCCCGGACCACGCCCTCGGCAGGCACCGCGAGCGACCGCATGGGATCTCCGACGTGAATGACGAAACTCGCGAACATGCCCGATCGCAGCTGATGCTGGGGATCGTCGATTTCGGAGCGAACCAGTTGCCGGTGAGTATTGGGGTCGATCATCGAACCCACCGTCGTCACCCGCCCCTTGAAGACTGTGTCGGGATAGGCCGGCACCCTGACCTCGACGGCCTGACCGAGCTTGTAGGCCGGCGCATCGGTCTCGATGACATTCGCCAGCATCCACATCGTCGACAAATCCGCGACCGAATAGGGCGACGGTGCGCTGCCCGGCTGGGTCAGAAACCCCGGAGCGGCGTTGCGCGCCACGACACGTCCGGCGATCGGGCTCGGGACCCGCAAGGTGGAATCGACCTTGCGCATATCGACGACCTGGTCGATCTCGGCATCGGTCTTGCCAAAGATGCGGACCGCATCGCGCGCGGCCTTGTAATTGCCTTCCGCGGTCTGCTGATCCGACGTCGATTGATCGACATCCTTCTGCGCGCTGCCGCCAGCCTTCAACAGATTGGTCGCGCGCGCCAGCGTGCGCTTCTGCAGTTCGAGCACGCCGGCATCCGCCAGCAAGGTCAATTCCGCCTGCAACAGATCGGGACTGTCGATCGTGAACAGCACGTCGCCGGCCTTGACGTCGTCACCGATGTTGAAATTCGCCTTGAGGATTTTCCCGGCATATTGCGAGAACACCTGGACCAGAAGATTTTCATTGAAGTCGATGGTGCCGACCGCGGTCTTCAGCAGCGCGAAATCGCGCGCGGCGACCGGGCCGATCTTGAGCGTGGCAGCCTGCCTTTCCGACAGATCGACGATCTGCGTGTCGCCGGCCTTGCCGGATCCGGAAAATTCGCTTTGTGCGGAAGCGGCTTTGTCTTTTGGTCCCGCCTGATGATCATCGGCAAGCCCGATAAAGCTCCTGCCCCAGAACACACCGGCGCCGACGATGACGATCAAGGCGAGAACAACCGCACGAGAGCGTCTCGACAGGCTTCCGAAAGCATTCACGATCATTACTCCGGCAATCGACGGTGACGTGAACAACGACACCATCCGTCTTCACGTCATTTGATGTTGCAGACTTTATGCCACCACGCTTACACGTGCCTTACACCGACCATCAATGCCTTGTCGCGCTGGTTTTTTTCGAAATTTTTTGAAGTGCCGCGAATGACACTTCGCTCATTCCTGATGCAATTGTCGAAGAAAACAGCAATGCTATTTTTTATTTACTTAAACGCCGCTTTCACTTCGCAGACGGAAATTTCCGACGGCACGAATACTTCTGGCGAACCTATTCGCACTCGGGAAAAATGACCCTCTCGATCGATGTTCGGAAAATATCTTTGATCGGAAGCTTTTTCAGTTACGGGAATGTGACACGCATTCCGGAATCAGACGGCGATCTCTGATATGTGCAAACGCACAGCGCGCGAAATTATTTCTGATTTGGTTCTCGTTCTTTCGAACGGATCGGCCGAGCATCGTTCAAACGATGTTATTGGCCCGACGGCGTGCGAACGCCGTGCCAGGCATCGCGCACCTGATGATAGTGAAGCTCGGGCAGATAGTCCGGCGTGTTGAGATTGAGGACATGAACGTCGAGGCGGCCGACGGCGCTTAAAAGCGTATAGGACGCAATCACGCGGTCACGCTGGCTTTGAATGAGCCGGGTGCGGGCGTTGGTCAGATCCTGCTGCGCATTGAGCACATCGATCGTGGTGCGCTGTCCGCCGGCGGCCTCACGCCGAACGCCCTGGAGCGCGATCCCGGCGGCGCGCATTTCGGACTCGGCCGCGGTGAGCGCCACTTTAGTACCTTCATTGCTCACCCATGCGCTCGCAACCGCGGTCCGCGTCTGGTTTCTGATCTGCTCGAGCACCAGGCGGCTCTGCGACGACAGCTCCTTGGCCTGCCTGATCTGCGACGGCGCGGCACCGCCGTCGTAAATCGGCACGTTGAGCTGGCCGATCACCGAGGCCTGATCGGTGGCGGATGTGCTCAGCGTCGGATCCGACTGGATCTGACGGCTGACGCTGCCCTGCACCGACAGGGTCGGCAGCAGGACGCTCTCGGCCACGCTGATGGTGGTTGTCGCGACATCGACGTCGAAGGTGGCGCCAAGCACGGCCGGATTTTCATGGTTCGCCGTATCGATCGACGAGGCCAGCGCGTTCGGCGACAGATTATCGACCGTCGAGGCCGCGACCAGTTGCGACGGAGGCTGGCCAATCACCTGCGCATAGGTTTCCCTGCTGATCGCCAGCGCGACTTCCGCCGCGTTGAGATCGGCTAATCCGCGGCTGTACCGCAACTCCGCCTGCGCCGTATCTGTCGGCGTCACGTCGCCGGCATCCAGACGCCGTTTTGTCGTGGCCTGGATTTCCCGCAGCACCGTCACGTTGGCGCGCTGCGCCTCCACCAGCGCCTGATTGGCGAGCACATTCATGTAGGCGGTTACGGCATCCAGCAGGACGCCCTGGCCGACATTGCGCAGCGCTTCGCGCCCCGACTTGACCTGAAACTCCGCGACGCGAACGCTGTTGGCGGTCTTGTTGCCATTGTACAGGATCTGGCTCACCGTCACGCCGATGGTCCATGGCCGCAGCGTGGCGCTCTGCACGGTATTGTCGGGCAGCAGGTTGCGAACAGCCTGCAGCCCCGCACTCAGGCTCGCCACAATCTGCGGCCGGTAGCCCGCCAGCGCCTGCGGCACATTTTCGTCGGTTCCGCGCTGCCGGGCCCGTTCCGCGTTGAGCTGCGGATTGGTCTGATAGGCTTTCGCGAGCGCTTCCGGCAGGGTCTCCGCCGCCGATAGATCGATCATCACCAGGCTGGCGATCGCGACAACGCACGGCATCAGCCACGCGCGTTGGAACCCCCTTTCGGGAGACCTCGCAGCGCATCTGATAACGGCCTCACTCACAACCTACCTCAACGGTTACAATCGTTTTATTCCGCATGGGCCAGATGGCCCTCCGAAGACGGATCCGGCCGGCTCCGCCGTGAGAACATCGCAATCAGGGCCGGCAATGTGATCAGGATCACGACGGGCGCCAGCATCATGCCCGCCACCACGACGATCGCCAACGGCTTTTGCACCTGCGATCCGATTCCGGACGACAATGCGGCCGGAAGCAACCCGATGCCGGCGACCACGCAGGTCATCAAGACAGGCCGAAGCTGAAGTTCCCCGGTACGCAGGATCGCCTTGCCGCGCTCCATGCCCTCGTCGATCAGCTGATTGTATTGCGACAGGATGATAATCCCGTCCATCACCGAGATGCCGAACAGGGCGATGAACCCGATCGCAGCGGAAACGCTGAAGGGAATGCCGGTCAACAGCAGCCCGAGAATGCCGCCGAACACCGCCATTGGAATCACGCTCATGGTCAGGACCGTGTCGACGACGGATCCGAAATTGAACCAGATCAGCATCGCGATCAGCGCCAGGCTGATCGGCACCACGATCGACAACCGCTTGATGGCATCCTGCAGATTGCCGAATTCACCGACCCACTCGACGCGGGAGCCCGGCGGCAGTTGCACTTGCGCGGCGACCTTTTGCTGCGCTTCCTCGATCGCGCTGCCGAGGTCGCGTTCGCGCACCGAGAACTTGATCGGCAGATAGCGTTCCTGCTGTTCGCGGTAGATATAGGCCGCACCCGAGACCAGTTTGATCGTCGCGACTTCGCTGAGCGGCACCTGTGTGATGCCGTTCGGCCCCTGGGCGCCGATCCGCAAATTCTGGATAGCCTCGGCGCTTCTGCGGTATTCCGGCGCTAAGCGGACGATGATCGGGAAATGGCGGTCGCTGCCGGGCTCATAGAGATCGCCGGCGCTGTCGCCGCCGATCGCGGTGCGGATGGTGGTGTTGATATCGCCGGGCGAAAGACCGTAACGCGCGGCGCGCGCGCGATCGATATCGATCTGGATGGTGGGCTGGCCGAGCGAGGTGAATACCGCGAGATCGGTAATGCCCTGCACCGTCGCCAATACCGATTTGATCTTGTTGGCGGTGTCGGTCAGCGCCTGCAAATCGTTGCCGTACAGTTTGATGGAGTTCTCGCCCTTCACGCCGGATACCGCCTCGGAGACGTTGTCCTGCAGATATTGCGAGAAATTGAATTCGACGCCGGGAAACTTTGCCTGCAGGTCGGCCAGCAGCTTCGCGGTCAACGCATCCTTGTCTTCGTCCTTGGGCCATTCCTTCGCGGGCCTGAGCGGCGCGAAAAACTCCGCGTTGAAGAAGCCCGCCGCGTCGGTGCCGTCATCGGGCCGGCCGTGCTGGGAAACCACCGATGTAACTTCCGGCCGCGCCGCGATCAGCTTGCGCATCTCGTTGACGTAGGAATTGCCTTCCTGCAGCGAGATCGTCGGCGGCAGCGTCGCCCGGATCCAGAGATTGCCTTCTTCAAGCTTCGGCAGGAACTCCAGACCGAGCAGACGCACGGCGATAACCGTCATGATCACCAGCGCCGCGCCACCCAACAGCACCAGCCGGCGATTGGCGAGCGAATGCGCCAGCGCCGGCATATAAATCCGATGCAGGAGCCGCATAATGAACGTTTCGGTCTCCTTGACGTTGGCCGGCAGGATGATGGCGCACAGCGCCGGCGTGATCGTGAAGGTGGCCAGCAAGCCGCCCGCCAGCGCGTAGGCATAGGTGCGCGCCATCGGACTGAAAATATTGCCTTCGACGCCGCTCAGCGTGAACAGCGGCAGGAACGCCGCGATGATGATGGCGGCGGCGAAGAAGATCGACCGGGACACATCGGCCGCCGCCGTGAGGATGGCGTGGTGCTTCATGCCCATGATGATCTTGGCGGAACTCGCGGCCTGTTCGCTCTCCGACAGGCGCGTGGTGTGCGACAACCGCCGGAAGATCGCCTCGACCATGATCACCGTGGCGTCGACGATCAGGCCGAAATCGATCGCGCCGACGGACAGCAGATTGGCGGACTCGCCGCGTAGCACCAGGATGCTGACCGCGAAGAACAGCGCGAACGGTATCGTTGCGCCGACAATGATGGCGCTGCGCAGATCGCCCAAGAACAGCCACTGCAGCACGACGATCAGCACAATGCCGAGCACCATGTTTTCCAGCACGGTCCTGGTCGTGGTGTCGATCAGATCCTTCCGATCGTAGATGCGCTCGATGTGGACGCCCGGCGGCAGAATCGTGGAGTTGTTGATGGTCGCAACCAGTTCCTCGACCCGGGTAATGGTCGGAGAGCTTTGCTCGCCGCGCCGCATCAGAACGATGCCCTGGACAATGTCATCGTCCTGGTCCTCGCCGGCGATACCCAGTCGCGGCTGCTCGCCGACGCTGACATTGGCGACGTCCTTGACCAGCACCGCGGTGCCATTGTTCGACGCCACCATGGTGTTGGCGAGGCTATCGATGGAACGGATCAGACCGACGCCGCGCACCACCGCGGACTGCGATCCCAGATTGACGGTGTTGCCGCCGACATTGATGTTCGAATTGCTCACCGCCTGCAGTAATTGCGGCAGCGTCAGCCCGTTGGCCACCAGCTTGTTGAAATCGACCTGAAGCTCATAGGTTTTGGTCTTGCCGCCCCAGCCGGTGACGTCGATCACGCCGGGTACGACCTTGAACCGGCGCTGCAGCACCCAGTCCTGCAAGGTTTTGAGATCGAGCACCGAATAATTCGGCGGGCCGACGAGGCGATAACGATAGATTTCGCCGATCGGACTGAGCGGGGAAATCTGCGGTTGGGCGTTGTTCAACAAGGGCGCCAGCTGGGACAGCCGGTTCAACACCTGCTGCAGCGCCTGATCGTAGGTGTAGTCGAACGAGAATTGCAGTTTGACGTCGGAAAGGCCGTAGAGCGAGATCGTCCTGATAACCTTGAGGTTCTTGATCCCGGCGATCTGCGTCTCCAGCGGAATCGTGATGTAGCGCTCGATCTCCTCGGCCGACAGCCCCGGGCTTTGCGTGACAATATCGACCATCGGAGGCGTCGGATCGGGATAGGCCTCGATATTCAATTGCTGAAACGCGATCAGCCCGCCGACGATCACGGCTGCCAGCAGCCCCAACATCAGGAACCGGCGACTTACAGCAAAGGCAACTAAACGGTCCATTCGATCCGGGTTCGGTTAAACGCTGCGTTGAGACGAATCAGGTGCCAGAGGCGGCCCGATCGATGAACAGACTGCCTTTGGTGACGATCTTTTCTCCGGCCTTCAGATTGGTTTTGACTTCGACAAGATCGCCGTTGATCAGGCCGGTCTCGACGTTGCGAAGCTCGATCGATTTGTCGTCATGCGCGACCCACAGGCGCACCCGCTCGCCTTCGTAGATCAGCGCCTTTTTCGGCACGCCAACCGAAGGATGGTCGCCGCCCGAATAAATTGTCACATTGGCAAACATCTCGGGCTTGAACACGCCGTCCTTGTTATCGATGGTCGCGCGAACCAAGAGCCGGCGGGTCGCCGGATCGATCGCGGCCGCGACGTAGTCGATGCGCGCCTTGAACTGGGTACCGGGTATTGCGAGCAGCGAGAAGGCGATCTCCTGGCCGACGGCCATGCCGGAGGCTTCGGTCTCCCGCACAAAGGCCAACAGCCACACCGTCGACAGATCGCCGATCACGAATGCCGGATCGCTGGCGCCGCTGGTGATGAACTGGCCGGGGCCGACCTTGCGCTGGACCACGGTTCCTTCGATCGGAGAATTGATCGGCGTGTCGGCACTGATTTGCCTTGTTTCCTGAAAGGAGGAAATCTGTTCTTCCGAGCGGCCGAGGATGCGCAGCCGGTTGTGGACGGCTTCCAGCGCCGTCTCGGCGGTACGCATGTCATTCTGCGCCGTCGTTAAATCACTCTGGGATTGCTGCCAGTCCTTTAACGGCACCGCCTTGCCGAGGTAGAGATCATTGGCCCGATGCTCGACGATCTGCGCCAGATTGAGCTTGGAGCGTGCGCTGTTCAGGGCGCTCAGGGCCGCGACGAAATCGTTGAGGCCCTGCACGGTATCGGCGGCCTCAACGATGAACAGCGGCTGGCCGCGCTCGACCTTGTCGCTGGGTTTGACCAGCAGTTTGGTTACGCGCCCCGCGAAGGGAGAGAATATCGGTGTCGAGCTGTCTTCGTTGATAGCGATTTTGCCCTCGGTGGCGTGCTCGCCCCGAAATACCCGCTCCGTCACCGGCTCAACGGTCAGGCTGGCCCATTCCGCAGCACTCGGCACGTAGCGCGGGAGCTCGGATTTGGCAGCCGCGGTTTCCGTGGATTTCGCGTGCGGCGTCAACATCCGCGTAACGCCAAAAACGGCGAGGCCCGCCACTGCAACAGCCGCAAGCAGAACGGCCAGCCGTCGCGATGTCAGATTCGTCGCGGCTGTCATATTGAATTCGCGCCCATTATCCTAAAGACCTCGGCCCTAAACGACCTCGTTTGCCTCGTTGGGACGAGACATGCCGGTGTCAAATTCCCTGATTCTCGACCCGACCGCCCCCAAAAACCGCGGCTTTTGCACGCTATAGTATCGTATCCGCCCAAGCCATGCCGATTGCCGCACCGCAAGCAACACAGCTGCTTTTGTTGCGCTATGGCCACAGCCTTACACCAACCTTACGGGCTTCTCCCTCATAAAATTAAAATAGCCAAATCCGCAGGGCGCCGATTCGCGCGGGTTGCCCTGACCCTGCAAGCAAAAGCCAAAGTTGTGGATAAACGGCGCCCGGGCTCCTTCTATCAGCAGGCGCCCGTGCGGAAACTTCGATCGATCAAGCCGCCGTCAAAAAACCTTCATACGCCGACGTGACTGACCGAGCCCACCGCGCCCGCCAGCCGAAACCCGCGCGTTTATACGCGGCTCGGCCAAGCCGGTAGATCAGCCGTGCTGCGCGCGGCTAATTTTGTGCCGGACCACGCCACATCGGAGATTTCGGCCCGCCGTAATAACGCATCGGCCCAGATCCGGTGGGCCCAAGCCGTGCTGACTCAAGCCCGGCGCTTTTCACCGGTTCTCCCGCACGAGCATTCGATGCCAGGTTACGATCGCGCACTTTGTCCGTCTGCGCGAAGGCGTCGCCGCCGAGACAGACGATCTGCATGGTCGCGATCAGAGCCAAAAAGCCGATCCGCTTGGTTCTGGTGATGCTATGGGTCAAATCAGTTTCTCCAATTCAGGATCAAACCGGCGCCGCGAGCGAAAGCTTCAAAACGCTCCTGCGATTTTGCCCGCCGTCGAAATTATTCTGCGCCGAAGCAGCAAAGAAATTCGATGCAGTTTGCTGCACCGTTTCATTGAAATAAAATAGTTCGAATGGCACTCCCGGCGCCGATTGCACATGCAATTGTCAGTTGCTTAAGCGCGCTGCTGAAGGGCCGGGCGAAAACCCGCAACGCTTAAACGCCGGAGCCTTGAACTTTCGCGCCAATGTCGGCACCGCGACGTTAGCTCGTGAAATCCTATTACTTTTATATTTCTTTGCCTTGTGAACGGCATAGATTTTCTACGCCGATTTGGAGAATGCTGACAGCGCTGGGTAGTTAGCGACATCGAGGCAATTTTTGGTTTGACTGGTATCAATGGTTTTTCGCAAGAGCGGCGGTCAACCGATCGCTCATCCTGCAAGCCGGGATTGCAGTCATATTGAATGTTGATGGGGCATGATCTTGCTGCGGCTGCCTTTCTGAAATTTCTGGCGAGCCATGGTGAAGACCTCTCCGGTGTCTTTCACTACGAAAGCACATGCCTTTGAATTCTTATCTGCCTATCGTTCGGAAGTTCGGGAAACCAACCACGGCCCCTGTTGAGAGCAGGAACACCCGCGGACCGCTGGATGAAGAGCTGGCGGCGCCGCGCTTCCTGCAGACCGAAGTCCTGCCACTGTTACTGTCGCTGGCCTGCGTTGGTCTCGTCACCGCGATACTGGTGTTTCTCGATCAGCACGTCGCGGTCAATCTGGTGCCGATCGCGTACCTGATACCCGTCATCATCGCCGCGACCCAATGGGGCATCTGGCCGGCCACGCTGGCTTCGATCGTGAGCATGGCCGCTGCGGATTTTTTCTTTTTTCCTCCCATCTTCAGCTTCCAGGTCGAGGACCCGCAGGAGGTCATCGACCTCTTGCTGTTTCTGGTGGTGGCGCTGGTCAGCAGCAATCTCGCCTCGCGCCTGCGGCGCGAGACCGACACGCTGCGCGCGCGCGAAAAGGAAATTCAGAACCTTTACGAGTTCTCGCGGCGTCTGGCGGCCTGTTTCACCGTATCGGACCTGATCGCCGCCATTCAGACCTATCTCTCCGGCACCCTTGGGCAGCCGGCCGTTTTCTTCGTCGCCAAAACGGACGGCCAATTCGAGCTGCCCAATTCCGGCTCCCCGTCCGGATTGGTGCCGAAGGTGGTGCACGACAGCGTTGCTGCCCTGGTCACAACGATCGAGGTTCCCGCCCACACCCTTATCGACGAGCCGACCCAAAATGTCTGGTTGCTGAGAGCGGTCGGATCCGAGACCACCGTGCACGGCCTCGTCGCGATCAATATCGGCGGCGGCTCTCAAGAGACTATCGCAATCAAGACACATCGCGTCGAAACCATCCTCGAAGAAGTCTCCTTGACGCTGCAGCGGATCGACATTGAAAAAGCGATGGAGGACGCGAGGATGCGGCTACAGGCACAATTGTTGCGCGACGCATTTCACGGCACGCTGTCACATGAACTGTGCTCGCCGCTCGCGGCCATTCAGGGTTCGGCGAGCGTGCTCGGAACGATGCCCCAGATCCGGAGCGATCACCGCGCCCAGTCGCTGGTCGAGGGAATTTCCGACGAGGTCGCCGAACTCAACGGCTTTATTCAAAACCTGCTCAACGCCACGCGCGTGACCGCGGGCGGCGTCAGCCCGAATCTCGAATGGGCCGACCCGCGGGACATCGTCAATGCGGCGATCCGGCAACGCGCCCGGCGATTGGTCGCGCACAGGATCGAAACTGAATTCGCCGATGAGCTGCCGCTGGTGAATGTCGATTCCGGCCTGATCG
Organism: uncultured Alphaproteobacteria bacterium; assembly: GCA_963790595.1. GTDB lineage: Bacteria > Pseudomonadota > Alphaproteobacteria > Rhizobiales > Xanthobacteraceae > Bradyrhizobium. The sequence goes on from CAWBPE010000013.1 coordinate 52,053, forward strand.
AGGAGTCCTGCGGGCAGCTGCTGGAAAACGCCGCCAAATACTCGCCGTCGGGCTCGACGATCTCGGTCAGCGCAAAAGCCGAACAGGGACATGTCATTTTGTCGATTTCAGATCAGGGCGTCGGCATCACGCCCGACGAGCAGCAATTCCTTGGCCGCCGGTCCTTCCGCAGCCAGCGTCATCAAGCCACCATTCCCGGATCCGGCCTCGGTTTCTGGATCGCATCCACCTTCGTGGCGGCAAATGGCGGAACCATCGCGATATCGAGCCCCGGGCAGGGACTGGGAACAACAGCCTCCATCACGCTGCCTGCTTCCGAAATGAACCTTTCTGAAATGACAGCCACGACCAATGAGTAAACCAACCAATATCGTGCTGCTGATCGAGGACGAGCCCAAGATAAGGCGATTTCTGCGCGCCGGTTTCGAGCTTCAAGGATTCTCGGTGATCGAGGCCGAGAACGCCGCGGATGGATTGAAGGCCGCGACGTTCACCCCGCCGGACCTCATCATTCTCGATCTGGCTTTGCCCGACCTGCACGGCACGGAAGTGCTCGAACGGCTGCGGTCCTGGTCGAATGTGCCGGTGATCATTCTCTCGGTCGTCTCCGGCGAGGATGAGAAGGTTCGGCTGCTCCAGGCGGGCGCGGACGATTATGTCGTCAAGCCGTTCGGCATGGCCGAACTGCTGGCGCGCAGCGAAGCGGCCTTGCGACGATATTTCAAGAGCGCGACTGAAAATCCCGTGGTCACGGCCGGCCCGCTGTCGATCGACCTCGTCGGCCGCACCGTATCCCTCAACAAGAGCCAGGTCAGGCTGACGCGAAAGGAATATCGGCTGCTCCACATCCTCGCCACGCATGTCGGCCTGGTGGTGACGCACGACCAACTGCTCAAGGATATCTGGAGCGGCAACCAGCGCGACAACATCCAGTATTTGCGCATTCTGGTTCGCAAGCTGCGGCAGAAAATCGAGGCCGATCCCAATCAGCCGCGCCTGCTGGTGACCGAGTCGGGCGTCGGCTATCGCCTCCAGGCTCGCCTTGAAGACATTGCAGCGGAATAGCGCGCCGATCAAAACCCGGTGATCGACAGGTTTGGACCGATCATGCTTCGACCTTCGCCACGCAGATCATTCTACATCGCGATTTCCCGCGCCGGTAACGACGCCGATTGCTGGTATTGGGAAATTCGCCGCAAGCGCAGACCGATGGGCGTCAAATTGTGGGAGGGCGGCTTCCGCTCGCATCGCGCGGCGCATTTGGCGGGAAAACAGGCGCTGGAAGATTTCCTCAACGGAATGTCGATCGAGGCCGGTTCGCGCTCTTTTTCGTGAAGACCGTTGCCGGCATTGCGCTTCCGGCTGGAATGGAAATTGCTTGAACGCGGGACCTTGAAAAAACGCCGCAGCGTGACGTCGATGAATGCATCGCGCAAAAAGGGTTTGCCGTGACTTTCATCGTACACGCCTCGCGAGGCGAGGATTCCGCAACGACGATCCGCCTGAGCGCCGTCGCCGCTATTGCCAAGGCACAGACCCTTGTCGACGAGGGCTGGCAGGTCATCATTACCGACCCGGACGGTATCAATTACAGCCCTTCCGACTTCGACAGGCTGTTGTCGCGCAGCCCTCCGCTTTATTCGCGGCCATAAATTCGCGGCCGCCGGCTTCGCCGCACGCGGTCCGGCAACAATATAAAAATAATATATTTGCATCATCAAAGCGCTTATCTTGCATAAACAAACCGCTTATTCTGCCCAAAATTGGGGACGGGAACGGTACAGTTTCTCATCAAGCGTTTTGTATTTCTGGGCTTTGAAGGCCAATACTGGATGCTGATCGTCGCGGGATTGATCGCGGTCTTTATTTTTTTTGCGTGGTGGACTCGCAAGCGGATCTGAGAACGATCCCGGGCTCTTGATATTTCTCTTGCTTGAATATTTTCAATTCAATCGGCGCGGACATGCGTCTTGATTTTGGCACGCGCGCCTAGCAATCTCACGCTAGCTTGTTGGCATCACGGCGCAGCGCAAGGAAGTGCAATATGAAACTCTGCATGGCCGCGGCCATCGCGCTGGCAACGGCGACGCTCTCGGCGCAAGGCTTGACGCAGGCCTCGGCCGGCAGTGGCCAGGAACTGCCATGCACCGCCCGCGTCCTTTATTCCGAAGAATTGCCATTTGCGCCGATCAACACCTGGCTTGTCAAAGTAACGCTCGAGGTAACGCCACCGAACGGCAGCGCATTTGTAACGTCGATGCAGAATACAATCCCGTGGCAGGTGCGCCCTCCCCGGCAAGGCCAGACGTTCAGGGTGCGCTGCGACCCCGCCAATCCCGGCGATCTGCAGCTGATGTCCAAGGCAGCGGCGCGAACGGCATTTTGAAAATAGCCGCACTCTCAACGTTTTAACTTTGGCGCGCCTTAAGTAGGGGCGCCCTCGGGGCCTTTATGAAATCCCTATATTTCAGGCCCCCGCCCCGCCTCGCTTTCAAATGCCGTTTTGACCAATTTACAGGTTCGGTCGCAAGCGGCGACCGTGCTTTGTACGGGACAAAACCATGCTGCTTTCAGCAAATCGCGATCCCGGCGAGATCGACGGCCGGCTTCGCGACGCCCATGCCGTGACGGCGGGGCTGATGTCGGACATCATTGCCGAGACCTGCCGGCGCTATCCTCCCGTTATGCGGACCACGAAGAGCCAGCGGATCGAACGGTTGATTCAATCGGGCGCCTGGATGGATGCGGCACTGGCTTTGATCGAACTGGAATTGCCGCAATGGCAGGTTCGCCGCATCGCCTATGACGAGGGGGAATGGCATTGTGCGTTGTCGCGCCAGCGCGAATTGCCCGAATGGCTCGATCAGCCGATCGAAACTCACCACGCGGATTTGCCACTCGCGATGCTGATCGCGCTGGTCGAAGCGCAACGCTTCAATGCGAGAACGATCGGAACAAGTGTTCCCGCCACGCCGCGCGGCGTAGACCCGCTCGTTGAGCCGGTCTGCACGGACAATTTCGCGTAAGGCATCGGGATTTGGCACAGCTTCCGAATCTGACGGGGGAATTGCGATCTATCCGGGTGATCGTCCGCTTCTGCCTGCGCATGCTCATTCTGGTCGTGTTCGCTGCATTTGGCGGCATCGGCTTCGATCGAAGCCTGACCGCGCTGTTGTGGATGTCGGCGATCCTGAGCTCGGTGCTGGCCGCACTGGAGCATGAAGCTCCGCTCGACAGCGTCCTCAATCACTGGGATGAAGCGCTGGCCTACGCGGCTTTGTGCTGCCTGTTCAGCGGCGTCGGTCCCGCTCTCCCGGGTTAATCCCGTATCTTCCGATCTTATGCGGCGCTTATGAGATCGCCGCCTTGCCGACCTCGAATTCATATCCGGCGAGGCGGATATTGCGAGCGTGAGCAACGCGATCTCCCGGCAAAGCGATCCGGGGAAGCACAGCTCATCATCAGAAGGAATGACCAACGTGAAGCTCGTCGAACCTCCATCGTGTAGCTCTGCATCGACCATCGTCTTTATTGGAAAGAACCGCCGCGGCAACTGGGTCGCGCAGGAACAGAACGGCCTCTATGGCGGCCTGTTCGTCAACCGCGCGCAAGCCGTCAAATACGCGCTGTTCGAGAACGGCCATCACCCCGAAACCATCATCGAATTATCGCGCGGAATCGAGCTCGACATGAGCGCACTTCACGCCGCGCAGAGCCCGCCGATCTCAGCACCATGATCGCGATGCCGCTGACTTGCCCCGACATTTCAAGAGAGCAGACGCAGCGGCTCACACCCGCAACGATCGCGCAGGATAGCCGGCCCACCGGCATCCTGCCCGGCGGCGGAGCCTCTCTTGTCACGGCGCCGTTTGCGCCGCTCGATCCCGGCATCGTCAACGAGGCGATCCCGGCGTTTTTCATCGGCCGCAACAACGACGGCTTCTGGCTGGCGCGTGACGTCAAGGGCAAGACTGGCGGCATTTTCCTGTTCGAGCGCTCCGCGCTGTCGTTTGCGCGGCGGCATTCCCGTCCGCTGGGATGCGCGACGATATTTCCGTCGGAGCGTTTCGAACTCGATCTGGAAAACCAGGGCAATGCGCTGGTCGCGCCGCTGCGCCAATTGGTGCGCCTTGCGGCCCGCGCCCGGCGGGGAATGGCGACCGTTATCGCCACCGTCAAGCGGCGTTTCGCGGCAATCTAAATACAACGAGGCGCAATTTCACGCGCCTGATAATTTCACCCGCACAAACCGTCATCTCCGGGTCATCGTCATCGGCCTAAAAATGCATCCCATTTCGCAGCCTTCCCCATCGACATCTGTTGAATGCGAGATCGCGTCTATTCCGGCTTGAACCCCTGAGCGATTGATCCCTGAATGAGCGCCCTTTACGAGCTTGCCATGGCGTCCCTGCTCGGGCTCGGGACGACCTCCTCTTCGATGCTGGGGGCCGCGATCGGGCTCTATCTGCCGATTTCAAAGCGTCTGCTTGCCTGTCTGCTGGCTTTCGCCGCCGGCTCGCTGATCTCAGCGCTCGCGATCGAACTCGCCTATGAAGGCGCGCTGTCGCTGCATCATCAGGGTTTCGATGCCCGTGCGGCGTGGCTGTTTGTCAGCGCGGGATTCGCCGTCGGTGCCACCCTTTACTACACGGCATCGCGGGCCCTGGAGAAAAAGGGAGCGGCGGTGCGCTACGGCACCCAGTTCCGTGAATATGCGCTGGCACGCAAACAGGCTGATACGGCCGAGCGGATCAAGCTATTGGCGAAATCCGATCTGATGCGCCACTTGCCGGCCGAACAGATCGAACAAATCCTGCCCTGTATTCAGGATCGCCAGCTCAAAGCCGGCGAGATTTTGTTCCGGGCCGGCGATGCCGGCGACGCGCTTTACATTGTCGCACGCGGAAAAATCGAGGTTCTCACCGACGCGGGACCTCAAAGCAACGCCGCCTGCAGCGCGATCGCGATACTCGGCGAGGGCCACGCGTTTGGAGAAATGTCCCTGCTCAGCGGAGAGCCGCGCACCGCGACTATCCGCGCCGCCGAAGATACAAACCTGCTGAGAATAGCCAAACAAGACTTCGAGCAGCTGGTTGCGGCCGATCCCGAATTGGCCGAGGCTGTGCAACGCATCAGCCATCAGCGTGCGATCAGCAATCTCAGCGCGGGGGGAACCAACGCCGCCAAATGGGCCAAGGTCGCGAACGGCAGCCTCGATCATCTCAACCGGCACGAGACCGGCAAGATGCTGGTGGAGGCGGCCAATGGCGCCGGAATGGCAATCGTTTTCGGCAATATTCTCGATACCATTCCGGGCTGCCTGGTGATCGGCGCCAAGTTCACCGCGTTCGGAAATCTGTCGCTGACCTTGATGCTGGGGATGTTTCTCGGCGGAATCCCGGAAGCAGCCGCCAGCGCCTCGATGCTGACCAAGGCCGGCTATCGCCCCGCGGGGATCTTCGGCCTGTGGTCAACGGTGTTGCTCGCCGGCGTAATTGCCGCCGCGGCCGGCAAGGCTCTCATCGGCAGCAGCGAAGCCTTGACCGCGATCTTTGCCCAGGCGCTGGCGGGCGGCGCGGTGCTGGCGCTGGTCGCGCATGCGATGATTCCGGTCGCGCTGGAAGAAGGCGGCTCGCTCGTGGTGCTGCCGACCGTCGCCGGTTTTCTGTTCGCGCTCTATCTGGCGCTCGCCGAATCTTTCGTTTGATTCGGTTTCTGCGTTTGATTCAGCTCCTGTCCATGCAGTCCGAGATGTAGAACCAGCGGTCGTCGCCGGTCAGCCCCTTCGACTTGACCTCGGCGCGGCATGCTTTCAGCTTGGGCCGGTTCTGGACCCACTTGGCGCGCATCTCCTTGAGATGCTCCATGGTCAACTTCATTCGGGAAGGTTTTGCGGCAGGCGCCGCCGTCTGCGCCGAAACCGTATCGATGCTGCCGGCGACGAGCAGCACAGCGGCAAGACAAACACTGATGCGAAGCATTGGGATTCCCCTGATCTTATTGCTTGATTGAATAACAAAGGCGAGGCCGCGGGACGCGACAGTCACGTCCCGCAGCCTGAGTGATGATCAGAAGATCTTGACCGCGCTTTCCAGAGTCTTCCAGACGCCCCAGGCGAGCGGCACGCCGACAAAGGCCCAGAACAATGCTGCCTTTGCGTCAAAGCCGCCCTTGCCGATGCCGAACGATCCGGATTGCGTTCCAGCCGAACTCGAGGCACTGGCCGCTTGAAGCCTGGCGACCTCATCGGCGCTCATATGCCACTTCGGATCGACCGGCTTGATCATATAATTGCAGATCAATCCGGCGATCAGCATCGCGCACAGGATATACATCGTGGTGTTGTAGAGCTGGTCGCGTGGCACGCCGGCCGCGAGCTGAAATTCGCGGATGTAGTTGACGACAACCGGGCCGATGATGCCCGCCGTCGACCACGCCGTCAGCAACCGGCCGTGAATGGCGCCGACGAACTGCGTTCCGAACATGTCGGCGAGATAGGCCGGCACCGTGGCGAAGCCGCCGCCATACATCGACAGGATGATGCCGAAGCCGAGAACGAACAGCAGCTTCGAACCCATCGCGGCGAAGGTCGGCGCCAGCGCGTACAGCGCGATGCCGAGCAGGAAGAAGCAGTAATAGGTTTTCTTGCGGCCGATATAGTCCGACAGCGATGCCCAGAAGAAACGTCCGCCGATGTTGAACAGCGACAGCAAGCCGGCAAAGCCGGCGGCGATCCCTGCGATCGCGGTCTTCTGGTCGGCCGAAAGCTGGCTGAAGCTCAAGCCCGGCATCCCGATCAGCTTGCCCGCGAAGATTTCCTGCAGCATCGGCGACGCCATGCCGATCACGCCGATACCGGCCGATACGTTCAGGGTCAGAACCCACCAGATCAGCCAGAACTGCGGCGTCTTGTGCGCGTTATCCAGATGCACGTTGTTCTTCGAGATCATGGCATTCGCCTTGACCGGCGCGGTCCAGCCATCGGGTACCCAGTTGGCGGGCGTCACGCGATAAGAGAAAGCGCCGATCATCATGAACACGAAATAGATCGATGCCCATCACGAGGAACGTCTGCCAGACACCGACATCGGTGGACGTCTTGAAATAATTGATCAGCAAATTCGCCAGCGGCGCGCCGATCATGGCGCCGCCGCCAAAGCCCATGATGGCCATGCCGGTCGCCATGCCGCGATGGTCGGGAAACCATTTAATCAGCGTCGAAACCGGCGAGATATAACCAAGGCCGAGACCGACACCGCCGATGACGCCGGCGCCGAGCCACATGATCCAGAGCTGGTGAACGTAGATGCCGAGCGCGCCGAGGATCAGTCCGCCGCCCCAGCACAGTGCCGCGACGACGCCCGCTTTGCGCGGACCGGCGCGTTCGAGCCAGCCGCCCCAGATCGCTGCGGAAACGCCGAGCACGACAAAGAACAGGGTGTACATCCAGCCGAGGCTGGCGACCTTCCAGTCGCAGGTGGTCGTGAACAATTCCTGCATCAGCGTCATGTCCGGACAGGCCTTGGGCGCCGTCAGACCGACCGCGCGCGACAGCGGCAGCCAGAACACGCTGAAGCCATAGGCCATGCCGATGCACAGATGGATGCAGAGTGCGGCGGGCGGCACCATCCAGCGATTGAAGCCGGCCTTGGCAATGGTGTGCTCGCGATCGAGAATTCCCGCGCCGCCCCCGGACATGGATCCAGCGCCGCTGCTGATTGTCGTCATCTATTCCTCCCCTGCAGCCGCCCGTGCCGGACATGTCTGCTATTTTGGTTTCTTAAACCCGCCCCAAATCTTGAACACGCCCCAAAATGCTGCTTCGCACAATTCCGGAATGCGCTGGAATCATGGACGCGCATTCCTGAATTCTGACACCTGATGCGTGATGTTATTCCCGCAAGCCCTGCCGGCCTCGATGGTCCCGTCCCGGACCCACCGCGCCTGCATGCAACTCAGCCCCCGCACCCCTGCGGAGAAATTGAATTGGGACAGAAGCTCGCGCCGATGTCGATAGGCAAATGGTAGCGATGCCGGCTGGTTCAGGGGTCTGCTGCAGTGCAGAAAAACCCCCTCAGCGGCCCCTGATCTTGAGCCGCGGAGGCTGTGCAACCGACGATAAACCGTCAGCTTTTGCGGTCAGATTTTGGCTGGCTTCGCGCCAGCACCTCTTCCAGCGGCATCGACGCGCGCTGCATCATCGTGGCGATGGCCTCGATGTCGTCGAGATGCGCAACGGGCAATGTGGTTTGCACCGCCGCGTCGGCGGCGATGCCGACAATCCCGGGATCTTCGGGAAACAGATACGCCTTGCCGTTGGCGGCGCGATACACCTCGATCTTGCGATACGGATCGGACTTGAAGCCCTCGACCACGACAAGATCGACCCGCGACATTTTCGACAGCAACTCGGTGAGCCGCGGCTCGGGGGCTTCGCGCAATTCATGCATCAACGCCCATCGCTTGCCGGACGCCACCAGCACCTCCTCGGCGCCGGCCTGCCGGTGGCGCCAGGAATCCTTGCCCGGTACGTCGATATCGAAATCATGGTGGGCATGCTTGATGACGGAGACGCGCAGGCCCTGCTCGCGAAAATGCGGGATGAGCCGCGTCAGCAGCGTCGTCTTGCCGGCGCCGCTCCATCCGGCAAGCCCAATCACTCTCATCTATTTCTCCGAACGCCCGGCGGAACCGGCTATGTTTTACCAAGAGGGCTTCAATGGGTGCTTTATATCGGCCAACGGGGAATGTCATGCCGGCCTATAGATGATGACGAAGATCGAAGAAGCTCCTGCGCCGGCCATCCCCGGCGTATTGCTGGCCGGCGGGCTGGCGCGGCGGATGGGCGGCGGCGACAAGCCGATGCGCCGGATCGGCGGCCGCCCGATCCTGGCGCGGGTGATCGCGCGGCTGGCGCCACAATGCGACGGGCTCGTTCTCAACGCCAATGGCGATCCCGCCCGTTTCGCAAGCTTCGGCCTGCCCGTCATTCCCGACACGGTCGAGAATTTTCCCGGACCGCTCGCAGGGATTCTGGCCGCCCTCGACTGGGCGGCCACCCATCGGCCTGACGCCGGCTGGATTCTGAGCGCGGCGGGTGACTGTCCGTTCCTGCCGCGCGATCTCGTCGCACGTCTGCATCGCGCCCGCGTCGAGCAGGATGCACAACTGGCGGTCGCCGCCTCCGGCGGACAGTCGCATCCGGTGATCGGATTATGGAGCGTGGCCTTGCGCGAAGAGCTTCGCCACGCGCTGGTGGTGGAGGATATCAGGGGGGTCGGCCGCTGGACCGGACGCTACCGGCTTGCGACCGTGACCTGGCCGACCGAGCCGTTCGATCCCTTCTTCAACGCCAACACGCCGGATGACATCGCCGCCGCGGAGAGGCTGGCTGAACTGGATGGGGGTTAGATATCTCTCCTCTCCTCGTCATTCCGGGATGGTCCGAAGGACCAGACCTCAGATGTGCAATTGCACATCGGGGAATCTCGAGATTCCGGGCTCGCGTCTACGACGCGCCCCGGAATGACGGAGAGTGTTTTAGTCGCGTTGACGCCGACCATCGAATGATTGCAAAAGAGCGGGTCGGCTGAGCTCAGCTCCCGGCCAATAACAGGGGCCAACGTGCCGTAACGGGAGGAGTTGGGATGTTCACCAGAAGCACAGCCATGCTTGGAATAGCGCTCGCAACCGCGATGGCGGCGTCGCCGGCGGCATGGGCCCAGATATCGGACGACACCGTCAAGATCGGCGTACTCACCGACATGAACGGACCGGCGTCCACCGCCACCGGTGCGGGATCGGTGACCGCGGCGCAAATGGCGGTCGAGGATTTCGGCGGCAAGGTGCTGGGCAAGCCGGTGACGGTCATCATCGGCGACCATCAGGACAAGGCGGATATCGGCGCCACCATTGCGCGGCGCTGGTATGACACCGAGCAGGTCGATTTGATCGTGGACGTGCCGGTGTCGGCGGTAGGTCTGGCGGTGCAGAACGTCGCCAATGAAAAGAAGCGGATGTTCATCGCGCATTCGACCGGCTCGGCGGATTTCCACGGCAAGTTCTGCTCGCCCTATGCGATGCAGTGGGTGTTCGACACCCGCGCGCTCGCGGTCGGCACCGCGCAGGCCGTGGTGAAGCGCGGCGGCGACAGCTGGTTCTTCATCACCGACGATTATGCCTTCGGTCACGCGCTCGAACGCGACGCTTCGGCGATGATCGTCAAGAACGGCGGCAAGGTGGTCGGCTCGGTGCGGCCGCCCTTTGCGACGCCCGATTTGTCGTCCTTCATTCTCCAGGCCCAGGCCTCCAAGGCCAAGATCATCGGCATCGCCGGCGGGCCGCCCAACAACATGAACGAGATCAAGACCGCCGGCGAATTCGGCGTGCTGAAAGGCGGCCAGCAGATGGCCGGCCTGCTGGTGCTGATTACCGACATCCATTCACTCGGACTTCCGGCGGCGCAGGGGCTGTTGCTTACGACGTCGTTCTACTGGGACATGGATGAGAAGACCCGCGAATGGTCGAAGCGTTATTTCGCCAAGATGAAGCAGATGCCGACGATGTGGCAGGCCGGGGTCTATTCGTCCGTGATGACCTATCTCAACGCCGTCAAGGACAGCGGCACCGACGAACCGCTGAAAGTCGCGGCCAAGATGCGCGAGAAGCCGGTCGAGGATTTCTTTTCCCGCAACGGCAAACTGCGCGAGGACAATCTGATGGTGCACGACCTCGTGCTGGTGCAGGTCAAATCACCCGAAGAGTCCAAATATCCCTGGGATTATTACAAGGTGCTGACGACGATTTCAGGCGACGACGCGTTTGGTCCGCCCGATCCGGCCTGTTCGCTGATGAAGAAGTGACTGCGTAGAAGACCGCGTTTCCCGGACGCGGTGCAGCGCGCATGGCGGTGCACCGCAGAGCCGGGATCCACAATTTTATTGTACGGGTGATTCATCGTGCAAGCATGGACCCCGAATCAGCAGCGCACCACCGTAGCGCGTTGAAGACGCGCGTGAACGCGCTGAAGGTGCTGCGCAGCATCCGGGGCACGAGACTGAACGTCCCTCTACTTCACCACCCCGATCTCGCGATAATATTTCAGCACGCCGGGATGCAGCAGCTCGAGGCTCGGCACGGCCGCAACCGTATTCGCCGCCGTGGTCTCGCAGGCCTGCGCCAGTCTCTTGCAGAACGCGGCTTCGGATTCGTGCAGCGTCTTCGCCAGCCGATAGGCCACCTCGTCATCAAGATTGACGCGGGCGAGAATAAAGCTCCATGAGCCCATCGAATTGATCGGCCCGGTCATGCCGGGGTAACTTCCGGCCGGGATGGTCATCGGCTTGAGGAAGGCGTGCTTGGCTTGCATGCGCACGATTTCGTCGGCCGTCGGCGCGATGAACCGGGCGCCCGCGGGGCTTTTCGCCAGTTCGTTGAATCCGGGATAGCCGATACCGGCGCCCCACAACGCGGCCGCCCGTCCGTCGAGCACCATCTCCGGCGCCTCGCGGGCATGATCCAGCAAGACAGCCTTGAAATCGCCGTCCTGCTTCAGGCCGATGCCGTCCAGCATGTAGCGCGCCAGGATCGGAATGCCGGACCCCTTGGCGCCGAACGCGACCGTCGTGCCGATGAGATCCTGAATGGTCCGGTACGGACTGTCGCCACGCACCGCGAACATGCCGGCGCTGGAATAGATCGCGGTCAAGATCCTCAAATTGATGCGCGGACGCCCGATGCCTTCCAGCGCCTGATAATAGGATTCACCGGCGACCAGTCCGAGATCGAGCTGGCCGGCTTCGAGCATCGGCATGTTCTCGCTGCTGCCCATGGTGTTGCGGGTCTGGATCGACAGCGACGGATCGGTTTGCGCCATCACTTCGGCAAACGCGTTGCCGTAAAGCGGAAAGCCGCCGCCCTGCGTCGCCGTGCCCAGACTGATCGTGATCTTTTGCATGGTCTTGTTTCCCTCTTGCGCCGCGGCACTTCCGGCCAGCAACAGCACGCCGGCGCAAATCATCTGGGCGAATTTCATCGGCGATCCCTCTGGTATCCGCATGACGTCATGTTTCTTGATGGTTCCTGGCGTTTTCTTGGCGCTATCGTAGACCCATGCAAGAACATCGGCCAAAAGGCAATGTAGGCAATTCCCGGTTTGTGTGAAAGCATGGCGGATACGCGTTTGTGCAGAGCGGCTTTGGAGTGGCTTTCATGAAAATCCTGCGCGCGGCGGTCACAGGCTGGATCTGCCTTATGAGCGTGGCCATCGGAATCGCGCCGGCCTCGGCCGCCGATTATCCGAACCGTCCGGTGCGCTGGCTGATCGGCTTCGCCGCCGGCGGCCCGGTCGACATCGTGGCGCGCATCATGGCCCAGTGGCTGTCGGAACATTTCGGCCAGCAATTCGTGGTCGAAAACCGCGGCGGTTCCGGCGGCAACATCGCGGCGGCCGCTGCGATCAATTCGGCGCCGGACGGCTATACGTTATTATTCGTCGCACCCAACAATGCGATCAGCACGTCGCTGTACAAGAAACTGTCCTACGATTTCATCCGCGACACGGTGCCGGTCGCCAGCATCATCCAGCTCACCAACATGCTGGTGGTGTCGAATGCGTTGCCGGTGAAAACCGTCCAGGAGTTCATCGACTACTGCAAGGCCAATCCGGGCAAGGTCTCCTACGCTTCATCCGGCTACGGCACTTCCGTGCACATGTCGGCGGAACTGTTCAAGGCGATGGCCGGGATCGAGATGGTCCACGTGCCCTATCGCGGATCGGCGATCGCCTTTCCCGATATTATGTCCAACAAAGTCCAGCTGATCTTCGACAATATGCCATCGGCGCTGGAACAGTCGCGCGCCGGCACCGTGCGCGCGCTCGGCGTGACTTCGCCGCGACGCTGGCCCGGTCTCCCCGATGTGCCGGCCATTGCCGAGACCGTGCCGGGATTCGAGTCGGTCGGCTTCTACGGCATCTCCGCGCCCAAGGGCACGCCGCCGGAGGTCGTGGAGATTCTCAACAAGGCGGTCGGCGAGGCGTTGCGGGATCCCAAAGTGATCGAGCGGCTGACGGATATCGGCGGCATCCCCAAGCCGATGACCCCGGCCGAGTTCGGCAAATTGATCGCCGACGAAACCGAGAAATGGCGCAAGGTCGTCGCCTTTGCGGGGGTTTCGGTGGAATGAGGCTGCACATTCGGTGTCATGCCCGGACTTGATCCGGGCATCCATCCACCTCTGTAAAAATGCCGTTTTTCCCGAGAAGAAGATGGATTGCCGGGTCAAGCCCGGCAATGACGATCTGAAACGCAGCCCCGGCGATTGCCGTATCCCCCACCGCATTGTAAGGGGTGTCCGCACCGTTGCCCGCCGCCCCTGCGGCAGGCCGGCGGGGCCTGTAGCTCAATGGTTAGAGCCGACCGCTCATAACGGTCTGGTTGCAGGTTCGAGTCCTGCCGGGCCCACCATTTTCTTTAGGATTTATTTTTAATTTATTTTCACCATCGCAAGCAATCACTTAGCGAATAAAACCTAGGTTCGGCGCGCATTTTGATCGTGCGAAAATTTACGTTTAGTTTCAATGAGGCAAATTTCGAACCGGACAGGACTCGAACCAATTCAGGGCAAAGACCGATTCTTGAAAAATTTAGCTGGTGGCGTTGGCTGCAAATCCTGCTTTGCTGATGCGCGTTGCGCGTCATCTTCGAGTTTCCATTCCATAAGCACCTGAAGCCCTCTACATTAAAGCGTGTCAATCCATGCGTTGAGGCGCTTGCCTTCCTCGACGACGAGATTCGGATCGCGGAAGCAGTTGGCGAGCAGCGATACGCCTTGCAGTGCAGCCAGAAGGTGTACCGCCAATCCAGCCTTGTCACGCTTACGCCCGAGGGCTGTAAATTGCGTCTCGATCCAGCCAAGTAGGTCGCGCAATGGGCGTGCCACCTGCGCGGCAAGCGACGTCTTCTCTTTGCCAAGTTCGGCGCAAAGACTGCCGACTGGACAACCGGCGCGCACCAGAGCGTCGCGATTGCCGACCGTCGAATGAACGAAAGCCTTGAGACGTTCCTTGGGCGCGCTGGCCTTTTCCCAAAGCGCAACTAACTGCTGAAATTCCTGGCTGCGCTGTGCCGCGATCGCCTCGCCGATCGCCGCCTTAGTGCGAAAATAATAATAGACGCCGCCGAGTGGCAGGTCTGCCGCTTCGGCGATATCGGCAAGTGAGACATTGGCGAAGCCACGCGCATAAGTCAGCTCAGCGGCTGCGCGCGTCAGGCGGCTGCGCTTATCGTCACCGGCCTCGGCCATTTTTTCCGTCATATCCATCCAGCTCCTTCGAAGCGTCCTTAAGGGCGCCTCTCTTTTCCTTCTTGACCTCTTTTCCTCGTCGATCTATGAGTTAGTCAACCAACTTATATGCATCAAGGGGAAACGGCAACGATTATGAAAGAATGGCGACCTGTCCTCTATTGGCTGGCCACTGTGGCAACGGCCCTTTTGTTTGCCATCCCGGGCACAGCACTTCTTGCGGGCGCCCCGCATTTCACGGTCGAAATGGCGCGGCTGGGCTACCCCGGATACTTCCTCGTTCTTTTCGGGATGCTCAAGATCATCGGTGCCCTGACGATCCTCGCGCCCGGTTTGCTGCGGCTTAAGGAATGGGCCTATGCCGGCATGGTGTTCGATGCGGCGTTTGCCGCCTGGTCGCGGGGCGCGCTCGGCGACCCTCTCCCGCAAATCATTCTTCCGCTCGTGATTGGAGCCGTAGTGCTCACCTCCTGGGTGCTGCGTCCGGCCACACGCAAACTCTGATCGCGCTTAGGAAAAATCGAGATGCAATGAGTGAGACGTTCCCGGCGCACACAATCGAGACCTCGCCCGATGAAGTACGCCCGGTCATGCAGGAGATGCAGCAACAGACGGGGGCGCCTAAACACGCATCCTTTTAACGGAGAGAGTCTATGCCGACAGTTTCGACCTTTGGCAAACAATTTGGCCCGTGGGCGCTAGTGACCGGCGCTTCATCCGGTATCGGCGAGGAGTTCGTGTGGCAGTTGGCGGCGGAAGGATTCAATGTCGTGCTCGCCGCGCGGCGTGGCAATTTGCTGCAAACGGTCGCCCAGGATGTCGAGCGTCACCATGGAATTACGACCAAATGCGTGGTCGTCGATCTTTCACAAGTCACGGCTATCGATACGCTCGATGAGCAGTTGCGCGACATCGATATCGGCCTTGTGGTTTCCAACGCCGGTACCGGTCACCCGGGCCATTTCCTTGAACAGGACCATCGCGAGCAGCTGGAACGCTTTCGCCTCAACGCGCTTTCGCATTTTAACATCGCCTACGCATTCTGCGAGCGCTTCGCGAAACGAGGCGGCGGCGGGCTTATTCTTGGCGGAGCCATGGGGGCCGCTCACGGCATTCCATTCGCAGCCACCGACGCCGGTTCAAAGGCCTTGGTCCAAAGCCTCGGCCAATCCCTGCGTGGCGAACTCAAGCACAAGCATATTCAAGTGATGACGTTGGTCGTACCGCCGACCAATACCGCAATCATCACAAAGTTCGGACTCGACCCAGCCGACATGCCGATGAAGCCGATGAGTGCCGAGCAGTGCGTCACCGAAGCGCTGCGGCACTTCAAACAAGGGCGGGGGCTGAGCCTGCCGGGCGCATTCAACAGGTTCTTCTCCGCGATCATGCCGGATCGCCTCATGCGCGTCCTGATGGGTAAGATGATCGAACAAACGCTCGCCAAGAACGCTAAACGCGAGGCTCTGGCCGCCCGGTAACTCCCCCAATTGAAAGTATCGGACGTGCTGGCTGTTTATAAAAAAGGCATATTGACCATCTAAGTGAGCTGCAAGACCGCGTTGCCACTTCTAATTTTTTCGAAGACTTCCCGAACTTCCGCGTTCGGTATGACGCATAAGGTTCGATAGGTATCTAAAAAGGCCCACCAATGCTTTCAAGGATTTGGATCACCTCCACTTGCGTTGCTTTTGAACGACTGGCAGCCGCCGGTATCGTTTTCACAGAACGCGGCCCAGACCTAGAACGCGGCGTAGATTTCGCAAAACAGCCATCCCGTGCTTACGTGCCAACCGGGATCAAAAGCAAACGGACAAAAATGACCGGCGACCAATCCAGACTCCTCAAAGTCGGCGACCGCGTTTGCTGGCAGCAGGATCAAGCCGATCGGGGCATCGTCGATGCCATGAATTGGGCTGGCGTAACCGTCAAATGGGATAATCGCAGCAAGCAGGATATTCTTCACAACGACATGGCACAGGTTGGATTGGTGCTGCACAAATCGGCGTGAGGCCTTTTACTTCGAAGCCGTTACTTTGAAGCCTTGGCTATTTTTTTATTCAAGTGGCCGGTTTCATGATCGCGGCGGAGCTGGCTCAACGAGGTTTCGTTCAGTTGAAGAAGAACCTCGCTCAGTGTTTTGGTCTCGGGATGCCCGGCAGCGAAGCTCTGTCCGTAAATCTTGCGCAACGTGTGGACGGTCGTGTTTCCGTGCTTGTGGCTGATTTCACCGTCGTGGTTACGGTGGCGATTGTCGAGACCTGCGTTACCCATCGTGCTCTCCATTGTGCCTACTATCAGAGAGCATCCTCCGGCCAAGACCAAATGGCAATCTTGCGCTGCAACCGCGCTTATTCAGCGACTACAGTCTTTTGCGACCGTCTCCATTGCCAGATCAGGTAACCAAGCGCGATGAGCGGCGCAGAAACGTAGAGGTACGGAACGAGCGTCTCGGTGCGGCCGAACAGGGCCATGGGATAGCGCAGGGCGAAAATCGGAACGACGTGCCCGGCCGGATTGTTGACCGCTTCGAGCACCCACACCTGCGCGGTATTCCAGTTCACCGCGACGGTCGGCGTCAGCCCCAGCGGCATCAGCGCGATCAGCACTCCCCTGCGCAAGCCTTGATGCCGCTTGAAGGCGACGACGATGGCCCAGACGGTTAGTACGATCGTGGCAATCCAGCCTGCCAGAAACAGGTATTGCACCGGCCCCTTGCCAAACAAATGAAACGCATTCAGCTCCCGCAGCGGCAGCCTGTTGGACGTGAGGAAGAGCCGGGAGAACTGCTTTGAGGCGTCCCTGGTCTTGACTACCGAGTCTACGATCAGCCACTTACCGGCCAATCCGTATTCCAGCAGTATACGGCTGTTGCCGTCTCCGGTTTGAACATCATGGGTTTCGGTCGCCCAGATCGTTTCGATGGAGGCAGGCTCGCTCGCGCCGATCAAGTCGGACATCTGACGCAGTTTATCGTCGGAGACCTGGCCCATCGCCGGGTCAAACCGATCCCGGACCGCCGCATTGTCTTTCGCAGCGAGCAACGCAATGGTGGCTTTTGTCAGTGCTGTGTCATCGGAAAGCCGCGAGTTCGGCGCGTCGATCGCCAGTGCCGCGACGGCCAAGAAAACCATGATCGATGCGAATGCGACGGTTCCGCATATTCGCCGGATGCGGCTATGGCCTGCGCTCAATGGAAGCCCCCTGTCGATAGATTTTAGTCTTGGTTATCGGGACTTCGGTTCGATCGAACTAGCCGCTCGCCTGCTCGCTTCTCGACAGCCGCGACGAACTGGTTTCAAGAACCCGGTCCAGCGTCGAGGCACTGGCGGCGCACATCGCCTGCGAGACCACGTTGCCGGAATTCTCGAACGCCCGGGACAGCGCCTGGAATTGCGACGCGGCAAGCTTGAGGATGGAAACCGGGACGTGGACATGGCCGTCCCGCTCCAGTGCTGCCAACTGTTGCTCGATGCTGGCTTTGGTGGTCCGCGCCTGCCGAAGCTGTTCTTCGGCTTCATTGGCCCGCCGCACATTGGCTTCGAGCAGCGCTGCGGCGCGAAGCAGGTTCTCAGAGTTGGACCCGTTCGACATGAGGTCCGCAAATCGATGCAGAAATCGCAGAATGACTTCTAGATCAGAGGTCTCTGGCAAGGCGTCCATCGATAACCGAAGCACGGGTGGAACTGGCCGATTCTAGCGCTGATTCGCGGCTTTCGCCTATCGAAACCACACGGCTGTCAACCGCGCGCGGGCAGCTATCGAACCGGATGCCGGTCTGCCGATACCAATACGCGGCAGGAATGGGCCCTGCCGCTGGAGGCGGTGTCATGGCTGGGGCGGGTCGGATCGGCATCCCATTGCGATTGGTGTTCGCGGCATTTTTGATGTGCACCGGCATGGGCTCGGCGGCGCATGCCGAAAAGCGCGTGGCGCTGGTGATCGGCAATTCGGCCTACAAGGCCGTGCCCGCGCTGGCCAATCCCGACGCCGACGCCAAACTGATGTCGGACACCCTGTTGTCGCTCGGCTTCTTCGTGGTCGGCGGCGGTGCGCAGCTGGACCTCGACAAGGCCGGCTTCGACAAGGCTCTCGATGAGTTCGGCCATGAACTGGCCGGCGCCGATGTGGCGCTGTTTTACTATGCCGGCCACGGCGTCGAGACCCATGGCCTCAATTATCTGGTCCCGGTCGATGCCCATCCGCTCGACGAAGGCGATGTGTTCGCGCAGTCGGTCGGCACGTCCGGGATTCTCGACCAGATGGAAAAATCCGGCGCCCGGATCAATCTCGTGCTGCTCGACGCCTGCCGCGATAACCCGTTCAAGGGTCAGGTGCGCTCGAAGACCGGCGGTCTGGCGCAAATGCAGGCGCCCCCGGGGACGTTGATTTCGTTTGCGACCCAGCCGCGCAGCGTGTCGCTGGACGGCGTCGACGGTCACAGCCCCTATACCAGGGCGCTGGCTGCCACGATGCAGCGGCCCGGCTACGGCCTGTTCAAGACCTTCAATGAGGTCGGCCTCGCGGTGCAGAAGGCCACCGGCGGTTCGCAATTGCCATGGGTGTCGTCTTCGCCGATTTCGGGCAGTTTCTATTTCGCCGGCAAGCCCGCTCCGATTGCCAACAGTCAGCCCGTGGGCCCGCCCGGTGCATCACCGCCGATCGTGGAGGCGCGGCTGTCGCCACCGGACGACAACCCGAGCCTGCGCCGCGATCTCATCACCGATTGCGACCGGCTGGCGGGAATGCCTTACGATACCGGGCACGCGCCCGGTATCGCAGGCCTGGAGGTGGAGAAGATCAACATCCCGGCCGCGACCAAGGCCTGCAACGACGCGATCGCGCAATATCCCGACGTGATCCGATTCACCTTCGAGCTGGGACGCGTCGCGACCGCGCGAAAGGATTTCGCCGAGGCGCGGCGGCTCTACCAGAAAGCCGCCGACGCCGGCTACGCTATGGCCATGAACAATATCGGCGCGCTCTACGAGCAAGGCTCGGGCGTGCCCCGCAATTACGACGAGGCGGCGCGCTGGTACGCCAAGGCTGTCGCAGCCGGCGAGCCGATCGCGATGGTCGATCTCGGCTGGTTTTACGAGCATGGCCACGGCGTCAAGAAGGATCTGGCGGAAGCGAAGCTTCTGTATGAGACGGCGGCCAATGCCGGCGTGCCGGCGGGAATGGGCAATCTCGGCCTGATGTACATGTACGGCACCGGTGTCCCGCGCGACTACGAACAAGCGCGCCGCCTGTTCGAACAGGGCGTGGCGCTGGGCGACGCCTCGAACATGAACGACCTCGGCGTGCTCTACAACACCGGCCACGGCATTCCCCGCGATGCCAGGATCGCGCGGCAATGGTTCGAAAAAGCCGCCGCGCTGGGCAATCCCGAGGCCAAGCAGAATCTGAAGTGATGGCGCGATATTTGCTGGGACTAACCACCATAGCGTTTTCGAGCGAAAGCCTGCCCCGGACTTGATCCGGGGTGGATACCGGTTCGCGTAAAGAAAACGCGTCTAAACAAAAGAGTAGAGCCCGGTTCTGATTCAATCAGAACCGATAAGGCTCTGGGTGCTGAAACTATTTCGCTTGCCAAGGCGTAATAGCTTGATGACCGGAGGGTTTCCCGCATGCGCGCCCTGGTTTTGCTGATCGCACTGCTGCTCAGTTTCGCTGCACCTGCCCGCGCCGCGGACGATGTCGCCGCCGCGCAGGGCATCATCCGGTCCCAGGTCGAGGCGATCGAGCGCGACGATGCCGCGACGGCTTATTCCTATGCCGCGCCCGCGATCCGAAACATGTTTCCGCAGGCCGAGATTTTTCTCGGCATGGTCCAGCGCACCTATACGCCGATCTATCGCCACAAGAGTTTCGAATTCGGCGAAGGCCGCGCCGCGGACGGCAAGGTCGCGCAGGCGGTTCACATCGTCGATGCCGAGGGCGTGCCGTGGGAAGGGCTGTATACGCTGGAGCAGCAGGCTGACGGCAGCATCAAGATCAGCGGCTGCGTTCTGCTCAAGACCGGTGAGCCGGCGTAAGAGTCTGACTCCAAATGCAGCCCATAGAATTGGGGCTTCTAGCTAAGCTCGTCATGCCCGGCCTTGTGCCGGGCATCCACGTCTTGCTGCGCTTAAGTCAAGAAAGACGTGGATGGCCGGGACAAGCCCGGCCATGACGAAAAAGCGAGTCTAAGGTCTAAGCCACCACCAGCCGCCGCCGCGAGCGGATCAACAACCCGGCGATGATCGTGACATTGAGCGCATTCCACGCCAGCCCGTTGGTGAACGCCGCGGCGTAGGAGCCGGTGGAATCGAAGATCACGCCGGACACCCAGCCGCCGAACGACATCCCGATCACGGAAGCAAAAATCACCATGCCGACGCGGGTCGCCGCCTCCGAGGCCGGCATCGATTCACGCACGATGATGGCGTAGCTCGGCACGATGCCGCCCTGGAACAGGCCGAACATCGCCGAGATCACATAGAGCGACGAGAGGCCGTCGAAAAACAGATAGAACAGCAGCGCAAGGCCCTGCGCGACCGAGCCGATCAGAAGCGTGCGAATGCCGCCGATCTGGTCGGCGAGAAATCCCGATCCGATCCGGCTGACGACCCCGAACGCCATCATCAGCGACAGCATCTCGGCGCCGCGCGCCACGCCATAGCCGAGATCGCCGCAATAGGCGACGATGTGGACCTGCGGCATCGCCATCGCGACGCAGCAGGCGATGCTGGCGATGCTCAGCAAGATCGTCAGCGCGTTGGTCGAGAGCCGCAGATCGACCCGCGGCGGCGGCGCGTCGGCGTGGCTGCGCGCCTTGGCGCCGCCCATGTTCGCGCGCAGCACGAGCAGCAACAGCGTCATCGACACCGCGCAGAACAGCCCGAGCGCGAGATGGGTGGAGCGCCAGCCCATCTGCTGCACGCCCCAATTCACCAGTGGCGGCCAGATCGTGCCGCCGACATAATTGCCGCTGGCGACGATGGTCACCGCCAGCCCGCGATAGCGTTCGAACCAGTACGAGGCTTCCGTCATCAGCGGCGCGAAGGTCGCCGATGTGCCGAGCCCGATCACGAAATAGATCGCGATGAATTGCCATAGCGTGGTCGACAGCCCCGCCACGACATACCCCACCGCAAGACAGGCGATGCTGAGCCCAACCGCAGTCACGATGCCCAGGCGATCGGTAATTTTTCCGGCAACCACGGCACCAAGCCCGAAGCCGAACATCGTGAGCGTGAACGCCAGCGACACCGCGCCCCGCGTCGCGGCGAATTCGGCCTGCACCACCGGCAGCACGACCACCACCGCCCACATCCCGGCGCTGCCGATCGAGCCGAGCGCGACCGCGAGCGCAAGCCTGATCCAGGCCTGACGGGAATCCGGCGTGAAGGCGGCTGATTCTGTTGTTTCGGAGGGCGCGAGCACGGCCGCAACTTCGTTGGCCGCTGCCTCCAGGTCAATCGCCACGGCGCGATATTGGGCATGCAGATGCAGCGCAACAGAATGTATCGCGCCGCGTCATCGTCATTCCGGGGCGATGCGCAGCATCGAACCCGGAATCTCGAGATTCCCCGATGTGCAGTTGCACATCTGAGGTTCGCGCTAAGGCGCGCCCCGGAACGACGGAAACGCCCCCCGTTAACCCTTTCCTAACCATACACACGGCAAAAATTGCCCAGTGCAGAAGTTGAGTGGTCGTCAGCCGCGTAAAACGGGGGAGTGCCCGTGGACGCCAGTGCGGTGCCTCACTTTCGAAACGGTGGTCCATCGGCCGCCGCGCAGTCGTTTGGCGCCCGTGATCGGCATTCGCGGGGGGAAGCAGCAGTAATGGTCGACGTCACGGCAGGTCAGGGCGCGGGGGCACCCACAGGCGGGTTACCGAGCTTCAGTCGAATCCGCGATATCCTGTTGCGCGGCGATCTCGGACTGGCGTTCGGCATCCTCACCATCCTGGTGGTGCTGATCCTGCCGCTGCCCTCGATCGTGCTCGACCTGTTTCTGGCGATCTCGATCACGCTGTCGATCCTGATCCTGATGACCTCGCTGTTCATCCAGGCGCCGCTGGAATTCTCGTCGTTCCCGACCATCCTTCTGATCTCGACCATGCTGCGGCTGTCGCTCAACCTCGCCTCGACGCGGCTGATCCTGTCGCGCGGCCATGAGGGCACGGATGCCGCCGGCCACGTCATCGAGGCCTTCGGCAATTTCGTGATGGGCGGTAATTTCGTGATCGGAATTATCGTGTTCGCGATTCTGGTGATCGTGAACTTCGTCGTCATCACCAAGGGTTCGGGCCGTATCGCGGAAGTCGCGGCCCGCTTCCACCTCGACGCGATGCCGGGCAAGCAGATGGCGATCGACGCCGATCTGTCGGCCGGCCTGATCGACGAAAAGGTCGCCAAGGAACGGCGCAAGGCGCTGGAAGACGAAAGCGGCTTCTTCGGCGCGATGGACGGTGCCTCGAAGTTCGTGCGCGGCGACGCGGTCGCGGGCCTTCTGGTGGTGTTCATCAACATCATCGGCGGCATCATCATCGGCGTCGCGCAGCAGGGCCTGAGTTTCGGCGAAGCGGCGCGCACCTATACGCTGCTCACGGTCGGCGACGGCCTGGTCACGCAAATCCCGGCGCTGATCGTCTCGACCGCGGCGGGTCTTCTGGTCTCGAAGGCCGGCGTCAGCGGCGCCGCCGACAAGGCGCTGATGAAGCAGCTGTCCGGCTATCCGCAGGCGCTGGGCATGTCGGCCGGCGTGATGCTGGTGCTGGCGACGCTGCCGGGCATTCCGATGCTGCCCTTCCTGTTGCTGGGCGGCGGCGCCGCGGCGCTGGCGATTTCGGCGCACAAGAAAAAAGGCATCGCGACTGCGGCGGCAGCGAGCGCGGCGGCAGCCCCGGCCAATGCCGCGGCGGCGGCGGCCGCGGCCGAAGAGCCGATCTCGACGGCGCTGAAGATCGACGATCTCAAGATCGAACTCGGCTACGCGCTATTGCCGCTGGTCAACGGCCCCGACGGCACCGACCGCCTGACCGAACAGATCAAGGCGCTGCGCCGCTCGCTCGCGATCGAAATGGGTTTTGTGATGCCGGCGGTGCGCATTCTCGACAATGTGCAGCTCGAGGCCAATACCTACATCATCAAGATCAAGGAAGTGGATGCGGGCACCGGCCGGATCTGGCCGAGCCAGTTCATGGTCATGGATCCCGGCGGCGGCCAGGTCGCCGTGCCCGGCATTCACACCATCGAACCGACCTTCGGACTGCCGGCGACCTGGGTCGACGCCAGCCTGAAGGAAGAAGCCTCGCTGAAGGGCTACACAGTCGTCGATGCCGCGACCGTGCTGTCGACGCATCTCACCGAGCTGCTCAAGAACAACATGTCGGACCTGCTATCCTATGGCGAGGTGCAGAAGCTCCTGAAGGACCTGCCGAAGGAACAGGGCGAACTGGTCAAGGATATCGTGCCCGCGCAAGTTACGATCTCGGGCATCCAGCGCGTGCTTCAGCTGCTGCTGGCCGAGCGCATCTCGATCCGCGATCTCTCGACCATTCTGGAGGGCATCGCCGACGCGCTGGCGTTCTCGCGCAATCCCGCGACCATGGTCGAACATGTGCGCGCCCGGCTGGCGCGGCAGATCTGCGCGCAGAACACCTCCCACAACGGCTATTTGCCGCTGATCGCGCTGTCTGCGAAATGGGAACAGGCCTTCGCCGAGTCGCTGATCGGCCAGGGCGACGAGCGCAGCCTCGCAATGCAGCCCTCAAAGCTGTCGGAATTCATGACCGTGGTGCGCGAGCGGTTCGAACAGGCCGCCCGCGAAGGCGAGGCGCCGGTGCTGGTGACCTCGGCCGGGATCCGCCCGTTCGTGCGCTCCTTGGTCGAGCGCTTCCGGTCGCAAACGACGGTGCTGTCGCAGGCCGAAATCCATCCCCGCGCCCGGCTGAAGACGGTCGGAAGTGTTTAGGGCGTTTTTCAGCGAAGGGCGCGGTTTGCGCAAAGAAACCGCGCCAGAACGAAAAAACGAAGCAATGACGGCGAGACTTTTTCGCCACAGGCAAATGATTTGTCTGTCTGGACGGATTAGCGGCGATTTTGCACCGCAGCGCGAACTTGCGATTAATGTGCTGTAATTACTATATAATTTTAAATTCCGGCCGCCCCGCCGAGAATCCTGATCGCGGACAATCACGTCTTATCACTGCCTTGTGATCGCCCCTTCGGAACCGAATGGCGAATCCCCACGTTTCCTAGCCTGAGATGTTGAACCGGTCCGCGGAAGAACGACACAAATCCGCAAGTGGCCGGTTGGCAGGAGGCGACGATGAACCATTCGATTTACAGCGCGGATCGCACGACCCACCTCAAGATCGTGGTGGTGGCGCTCGTTGCGGGTATCGCGGTGGCAGGTTTCGGAATCTCGGCTCACACCTCGGACGACAGCTATACGCAGACCGCGCGCGTGATCAAAGCCGGCAAGCCGGTGGCGATCACCAGCTCAGGAGCCTCGGTGGTGCGCTAATGATTTTGTGAATTCACGCGGTGCTTTACCAGCCCCCCAAAGCCCTCGTGAGTAGTAGAAGACCCCAACTACCCCCAAGTTGACTACCGAAAACGCCCGCTCCCCACGGGCGTTTTCTCTTTTGGGGACTTAAAAATTGAGTGGTGACGCGTCAGCGCGCGGGTGCGGCGGCCGGAACGGCTTCGACCAGCTTGCCGGTGAAGATCGGCGTCGAGTGCGGATTACCGTCCGGCGAACCGCCGGCCTGCTCGACCGTGACAGCGTAAGTAGCCGCATTGACAGTATCGGCGTCATAGGACGACAACACCGGGCGCGTGGTGAAGTCGCTGCCGCCGATCACGCCGAGCGAACGCGGTTTCGGCAGCTTGTCCGAGATCAGCCACAGCTCAAAGCTCTTGCCGGCCTCGGCCGGCGCGCCGACCTTGCGTACCGTGAAGTTCTTGGTCGCCGCATCCACCGTGAGAATGAAGGCGGGCGAGCCGCCATTCTGCAGCACGGCAACATATTGGGCCGATGGTGCAGCCGCTGCCGGGGCCTTTGCCTCGACAATTTGCGTCCGCGCCTTCGGACGAAGGCCATCGGGCAGCCAATCCGGCGCCGCGAGCTGAATACCGATGAGCGCAACCAATGCCGCGGCGAGCGCCGACGTAAACGACGCCACGCTGCGCCAGCGCCTGACACTGTCGGACAACTGAATCACGTTGGATGGTGCCGCCACGACTGCGGGCTCGATGACCTCTGCGACAACCGGCGGCGCTTCCTGAGGCAGCACGAGCGGCGCTTGCGGCTCGGCATGTCCGATCGCGGCCCGGATTTTCTCCCAGACTTCCGGCCGGGGTTCGACCGATCCGACCATCTGATTGAGGACGCCGAGCTTGTGTTCCCACGCCTCGACCATCGCCGTGAAGTCCCTGTCGACGGACATCATGGTCTCAACCTGCGCCCGCTCATCGGCATCGAGAGTGCCGAGGGCATATTCCGCGGCGAGCGCGATATGGTCTTCGCTGTAGGCCATTAGAGTCCGAGGCACTCCCTGATATCCATCATGCTGCGACGCAGCCACGTCTTCACCGTATTCACCGGCGTCTCGAATTTCGCCGCCAATTGCTCGCGGCTCCAG
The DNA here is from genome assembly GCA_963790595.1 of uncultured Alphaproteobacteria bacterium. GTDB lineage: Bacteria > Pseudomonadota > Alphaproteobacteria > Rhizobiales > Xanthobacteraceae > Bradyrhizobium. The sequence continues at coordinate 77,995 of CAWBPE010000013.1, forward strand.
CCGTTGTAATAGGCCAAGAGCACCAGCTTTTGCCGATCCGGCTCAAGACGGCCGACGCACTCCAGCATCCGCTTCAACTCTTCCGTCATCTCCCGGCGCGCCAGCGGATCCGGCGTATCGGCAGCCACTTCCATCGCCGCAGGCTCTTCCTCGATCGAGGATTCGCCGCGCTTGCGCACCACGTCGATGGCGCGGTTTCTGGCGATCGATGCCATCCACGTGATCGGCGAGGACAGGCCGGGATTGAACTGCCCGGCGCTGCTCCAGATCTTGACGTAGGCTTCCTGAACCACTTCCTCTGCGAGATCCTGTCGCCGCAAGATACGGAGCACCACGCCAAAGAGTTTCGCGCGCGTGGCGGCATAGAGGCGCTCAAAAGCAGCCTCGTCCCCCTTCGCTACGGCGGCAATCAGCCAGACCAGCTCAGCTGGCGTCAGCATTCAGCGTCCCCAAAATCGCGATTCCCCATCGCCTTTGTTCGCCAGAGCGGCGGTGCAATACCGTGCCCCGTTTCCGAAGTTCGTGATACCCCGCAGGTCGATCGGACACGAACTTCGGAAACAATAAGGGGCACGGTCAAAATATATCTTTCTAGTGCTGCTTATCGGTTTGAAGCTCCTGAAAGTGCTCGCGGCAACCTCTGCAGGAGCTTCAAACCGGCAGCACTAGTCGTATCATACCTTGGGCCCAATCCGTCCACCAAGTCGGCGATGCCAAGACCCCTGTGGAAATTGGACCCCTGTGGAAATTTGGCCCCTGTGGAAATTGATCACAAAAAACCCGGGCCTCACGGTCCGGGTTTTGGCAAATTTAGCAGATGCAGGCGGAAAAAGCCTCAGGCAACGGCCCCGATCCGGGCACGCATCAGGCCGATACTGTCGAGGTCGGCCTGTTCGCGGGCGTTTTCTTCGGCCCGCTCGCGTGCCTGATCGCGCTCGTCCAGCAGTTCCACCTTCTTGAGTTCGTCGAAGGCTTCGCCCAGCAGGCTCTTGGCGTCTTCGAGCTGAATACGCAATTCGTCGGCCGAACGGGTGAGGTTCTCCCGGCGCTGGATCGCCGCCTTGGCATAGGTCGGATAGGCGAAATGCGAGGGATCGTTGATCCCGGCGCGTTCCTGCTCGCTGTGGATTTCGCGCTCGAGGTCGACCGACATACGCTGGAAGTCGGCAATCATGCCCTCGATCTGGGCAACCCTTCGGCGCTTTTCATCGACCTGAAATTTCTTCAGGCGGATTAGCGTTTCACGTGACTTCATCGACTCATACTCCCAGAAGTCCCAATTTCAACGTGGGACAAAGCCGGCGTCCCCCCTTGGGCCCCACCGGCACTACAACGCGTATGGCGCGGATGATGGCCTGACAAAGTTAGCGTTCCGTTTCCAAGTTACGTAAGGATTTGCGCAAGCTTTTGGTAACCCTCATTAAGACCGGCCACCTCGTCCTTGCCCTGGCGCAAAAAACCCTCCAGCGAGTCGTGCAGCCGGATCGCCTCGTCGACCTCGGGGCTGGAACCGGCGCGGTAGGCCCCGAGCCGGATCAATTCCTCCATATCGGCATAGGTCGCCATGATCTGCCGCGCCCGGGTGATCACGGGCAGGAAGGCCGGGTCGGCCGATTTCGGCATGGTGCGCGAGACGGACTTGAGAATGTTGATCGCCGGGAAACGCCCGCGCTCGGCGATCGAGCGCTGCATCACGATATGGCCGTCCAGAATGCCGCGGACCGCGTCGGCGATCGGCTCGTTGTGATCGTCGCCGTCGACCAGCACCGTGAAGATGCCGGTGATCGAGCCGATGCCGGTGCCGGGCCCCGCGCGCTCCAACAGCTTCGGCAGTTCGGTAAACACGGTCGGCGTATAGCCCTTGGCGGTCGGCGGCTCGCCCGCCGACAGGCCGATCTCGCGCTGCGCCATCGCAAAGCGCGTCACCGAATCCATCAGGCACAGCACGTCTTTGTCTTCGTCGCGAAAATATTCGCAGATCGCCAGCGTCAGATAAGCCGCTTGGCGCCGCATCAAAGCGGGTTCATCCGAGGTCGCGACCACCACCACCGATCGCGCCAAACCCTCATCGCCAAGGTCGTCCTGCAGAAACTCCTGCACCTCGCGGCCTCGTTCGCCGACCAGGCCGATCACCGTGATATCGGCATCGACATTGCGCGCCAGCATCGACAGCAGCACCGATTTGCCGACGCCGGAGCCGGCGAAGATGCCGAGCCGCTGGCCGCGGCAACAGGTCAGGAACGTATTGAGCGCGCGCACGCCGAGATCGAGCGGCGCGCCGACGCGCTTGCGCGAATGCGCCGGCGGCGGCGAATTTCGATAGGGCATTGGCGACGGACCGTTGGGCAACGGGCCCTTGCCGTCGATCGGTTCTCCCATCGCGTTGATCACGCGGCCGAGCCAGGCCGCCGACGGCCGCACCTGGCTGGCGGCGTTGGCGATCACCGCGCGGCAGCCGCGCCTGACCCCGTCGAGCCCGGCGAACGGCATCACCACCGCGTTGCTGCCGGAGAAGCCGATCACTTCGGAGGGGATGAAACGGTTGCCGCCGGTCTCGATGACAATGCGGGCGCCGACCGACATCGCGTGTATAGGGCCCGCGATTTCGACCATCAGGCCGCGAACGCCCACCACACGGCCATAAATATTGACGCCGTCGATGTCGCTGATCTGCTCGGCGAGCGCTTTCATTGCGAAAACCTTAAGTTTTCGCGATTTTGAGCCGCTCCCTTAACTCCGTGTTTACCCGCATCGTTAATCATTACGTCACTGTCTTTGGTGACTGAGAGCGCTCGACCGTCAGAACGAAGGTTGAGTCGTGAGAGTCGGTTAGGCCCGTCTCTTAAAGTAGGACTCGAACGGGAACGGATACTAAAAGCTGCTTCGAAGCAATATCTTAGGGCGATTCGACAAAAATTGCACTGTTAGACCTTGCGCACACGAATCAGATTTTGTTAACCATATCCCGTCAGGATCCGAATCAGTTGTTCAAAGGCGTTTTGAGTGCCGCAAGTGCGGCCGACCTGACGCCCGGAGCGGCGACTATAGGGGACTGGCATGCGCGTTCTGCTGATAGAAGATGACAGCGCCGTCGCGCAGTCGATCGAGCTGATGCTTAAATCCGAGAGTTTCAACGTCTATACGACGGATCTCGGGGAAGAAGGCGTCGACCTCGGTAAGCTATACGATTACGACATTATCCTTCTCGACCTCAATTTGCCCGACATGTCCGGTTACGACGTGCTCAAGCAGCTGCGGGTGTCGAAGATCAAAACACCCATTCTGATCCTCTCCGGCCTCGCCGGCATCGAGGACAAGGTCAAGGGTCTCGGCGTCGGCGCCGACGACTACATGACCAAGCCCTTCCACAAGGACGAACTGGTTGCACGCATCCACGCGATCGTGCGCCGCTCCAAGGGCCACGCCCAGTCGGTGATCCAGACCGGCGATCTCGTGGTCAATCTCGACACCAAGACGGTCGAGGTCGGCGGCCAGCGTGTGCATCTGACGGGCAAGGAATACCAGATGCTGGAGCTGCTTTCGCTCCGCAAGGGCACCACGCTCACCAAGGAGATGTTCCTCAATCATCTCTATGGCGGCATGGACGAGCCGGAACTGAAGATCATCGACGTCTTCATCTGCAAGCTGCGCAAGAAGCTCGCCAACGCCTCCGAAGGCCGCAACTTCATCGAAACCGTGTGGGGCCGCGGCTATGTGCTGCGCGAGCCGCACGAGGTCGAAGAGCGCATTCCCGCCTGATACGCATTACCCCGAGCCCGCAAGGCTCCTCCTCCCGAACTGGACCCCGCCGCAAATGGCGGGGTTTTTGTTTTGGGGGCGTTTTTGTTGTTGGGGATTGAACGGGCGAGCGGCGTGCGCCGACACAAGGGTTGTGCGACCGTTGCCGTCTCGCGACTCAGGGGGCTCTTCATGATTCTTCAATCCCTGGCCGGACTGCCGGCATTCCTGCTGTATTTCTGCACGGCCATCGTGGTCGTGGTCGTCTATCTCTTCGTCTATACCCGCGTCACGCCGCACGACGAGTTCCAGCTGATCCGCGACAATGATCCGGCGGCGGCCATCGCGCTCGGCCTCAGCCTTCTTGGCTTCGTGCTGCCGGTGGTCAGCGCCATCGCCCATTCCGCCAATATCGTGGACTGCCTGATCTGGAGCGCGATCGCGCTCATCGTCCAGATCGCGGTGTTCTTCATTGTGAAGATTCCGGTGCCGAACCTGTCGGCGAAGATCGCGGCCGGCGAACTCGGCGCCGCAATCTGGCTCGGGCTGGCCTCACTCGCCGCGGGCGCCCTCAACGCCGCCTCCATGATCTACTGAACATGGAGAAGCCGCCCACCAGGGAATTCGGCAAACGCAGGCCGGTGGTGGCCCCCACCCCCGGGCCGCCGGTGAAGCGGTCCAGCCATGTCGCGCTGCTGCTGATGGGCACGATGGCAGTCGGCGGCGGAGCCTTTGCGCTGATGCCGCGTACTAACTGCCAGCCAGCATCGCCGGGAATGGCCGCACCGGCATCGCCGGGGATGGCCCCATCGCGACAAACCGCAACCAATTGCACCTCGCGGGGATATTCATCCGGCGGGTCCGGCGGATCGGGCAGTTCATGGTCCCGCCGCAGCAGTTTCTTTGGCGGCGATTCCGTGTCGAGTTCTTCCTCGCCCGGTACGGCTTCCGGTTCAGGCGGCGTGACGCGCGGCGGCTTCGGTTCGTTTGCGCACGCCTTTGCGGGGCATTTCGGCGGCTAGAGCGGTTCATCGATTGATTGAATCGGGAGGGATTCCGTCGGGCGGCGGTTTGTGATTCAAGATGCTGGCTGGATCGGAGGCCAGCATCGAATGGTCCGACCTCTTTCGAATGATCTTCGTGAACGAGCCGTGAAGGCGGTTGAGTCCGGCGAGAGTTGCCATGCTGTGGCGGCGCGGTTCGATGTTGCGGTGTCGTCCGTCGTGAAGTGGCGGCAGCGCTATCGCGCGACGGGTTCGGTCGTGCCGGGCAAGATGGGCGGTCATCGTAAGCCGGTTCTGGAGCCGCATCGAGCGTTCATCGTGGAGAGGATCAGGCAGACGCCGCATTTAACGCTGCACGGGCTGAAGGACGAACTTGCCGCCCGAGGCGTGAAAGTCTCGCACCACGCGGTATGGACCTTCCTGCGACGCGAAGGTCTCAGCTTCAAAAAAAACACTATTCGCCCTTGAGCAGGGCCGCGCCGACGTCGCGTGGCGGCGGCAGCGCTGGCGTAGCTTGCAGGATCGCCTCGATCCAAACCGCCTGGTATTCATCGACGAGACCTGGATCAAGACCAACATGGCCCCGCTGCGCGGCTGGGGATCCAGGGGCGAGCGGCTGCGCGCTTTTGCGCCGCACGGTCACTGGCGAACCCTGACCTTCCTCGGTGCCCTACGTTGTGACCAACTCACTGCGCCTTGCGTGTTCGACGGACCGATCAACGGCGAAAGCTTCCGCGCCTATGTCGAACAGCAACTCGTAACCGTGCTCAAACCGGGCGACATCGTCGTTATGGATAATCTCGGTAGCCACAAGTCGCCGACCGTCCGTCAGATGATCCGGAAAGCCGGCGCCAGGCTGTGGTACCTGCCGCCGTACTCTCCCGACCTCAACCCGATCGAGCAGGTCTTTGCCAAGATCAAGCACTGGATGCGCATCGCACAGAAACGCACGATCGACGACGCCTGCGACCACATCGGCCTCCTCGTCAGAAGCGTTCTGCCCGGCGAATGCAGCAACTACTTCGTTAACGCCGGATACGCTTCCATCAAAACATGAAACGCTCTAGAGGACACGCAACGCTACGCGATCGGGACCGCCGCGAGCGCTGCAATGATATCGGCTCCCCTGGGCACGCCGAGACCGGTGCAAGCGCTCCAGCCCGGACCGGCGTCGTAGCCTTTACCGTCATCTCGATTATCCCCCCGGATGATCGGACGGAGCAGCGACGGGCTGGCATAGAGCACCGAATTAACAGAGCCGAGCGGTGACCCGCGTTGCGCATTGGCGATCGCGATCAGCGCCGCCCACAAGGGCGCGACCGCGCTGGTGCCGTCCTTGACCGTTGCCGTTCCGTTGAGAACCACACGATAGCCCGGCGTCCCGGCCGCTGCGCCAGCGACATCGGGAACGCCCCGGCGCGCGGCGCCATCATTGACCGATGGCGGGAGCGCGAGACCAGATTGATAGGCCGGCACAGGAAACACATCGCTGATTCCGCCGCCGGTGCCGCTAGATCCATCATTCCAGACGGCTTCCGCGGTCGCGTCGCCACCAAGTACCGTGCCGCCGCACCCGAGCGCATAAGGACTCGACGCAGGAAACCAGACGTGAGCCTTCCCGTCGGTCAATCCAGCCGTCGCCAATTGATCGCCGCTGGCGAACACAACATTGACCCGCAATCTTTGCGCATCCGCCAGAACCGCCTGCATCGCATCGCGCCCGGGAGCGGTCCAGAATTTTTCGGCGCTGCCCCAACTGACCGAAAGCACCTGGGGCTTGTTGACGTCGTCGAAGATCGCCTGGTTGATCGCGGTGACCAGGCTTTGAATCGTGTTGGGCGCGAAGTAGACGACGATTTTGGACTTCGGAACGAGACCGGCCATGATTTGAAGATCGAGAGCGATCTCCTGATCGGCCGGGGCGCCTCCCCCGAAAGTATTGTGACTGCCTGACACGGATTGATCGACGGCAACGCGAGTCTCCCGTTGCATTCCCGTGAGCGCCTTTGCGAGATCGGACGGCAGATACCCCCCGCCAAGCGCGATGATACCGACACAAACCGACGATGTATCGTGGTCCAGCGGGATTCCATAAAGTGCGGCGACCTCGGTCGGCCATAATCCCGCCCCCGCGCCTGCACCCGCAAGCGGCTGCAAGCGATTGACCGGCGTCGCCGTCAGCGGGCGCTGGTCGAAGCCGAGTATGGCGCGCGTCCACGGCGCGATCTCGGAGGGGATCATCAATTGACCGATCCGCGCGCGAAACCGGCGAGCGCCGCCGTCATAGAGACCATCATAGAGACAGAGCCTCGCGCCGAAGATCTCGCTCATCTGCCGCGCGCTTCCCTCGAGCGTCAGCACACGCCCGGCGAGGTTGACCTCGCGGACCGCCAATCGATTGGCCTTCGCGAATTTCCTGACGCGCGCGGCCGCCCGCGCATGGGTGCGCTTGCGCTCTGCCACGAGCGCCTGTCGCGTCATCGGCTGCGACAGCCGCGCCAGATCACCGGCGCTGCCGGGCGGAAATTTGTCCGGCGAGCGCCGCTTCAGATGCAGCGCGACGACGATCCGTTCGTCCGGATCGACGTCGCCGACGTAAGCCGCATTTTCGGGTTCAGTGCGATCACTGCCCGCGAGCGCGATCTTTTTTCCGGCCATGCCGGTCACCCGGTCCCTTTCATTTTCCGGCGCAACCGCTCGCAGGAATCGGATTTTGCGTATCGTCAATCGCACAGAATGGAATCGACCAGACGAAGTCGGCCGACGTCGCAATTCGCGCCAGGCCCGGCATGCCCTGGAAAATCGGCGGCTGGCCGGTGAAGTTAAAGTACCAATTGGGCTGGATCGGTCCAATCGGGGCGCCATTATCGTCGAAACCCGCCTGGCTGGTGGCGGCACCCGTAACATCCCAGGCCGCACGGCCGTGGCAGGTGATGCAGGACGATTGATCGACGAAACCATCCTCGGTCACTGAATTGCCAAGACGAATATCGAGGCCGGTATTATCCGTAAAATCGGTCTGCGATCCCTTCAGACAATAATTGACGAAGGCAGGATCCCAATTGGCGCCGGTAATCATGGCAGCGAGCGCCGGCGTCTTGACGCAATCGGGATATTCCTGGCCGGGCGAAGCGTTTGGCGGCACCGGGCTGGTTTGCGCGCCGAATGAATCCCGGCAGCCGATAATATCGCATCGCCCCGGATTGAACTTGTGCTCGAACGTCGCCCACGTCCAGTTAGGCACGGCCTTGGAGATGATATGCATCGACACGAAGGCATATTGCTTGCCGTCGCTGCCGGTATTGACGTGGTACAGCTTGGGCACGTCCGCAAGGCTGACCTTTCCATTGGTGAATTGCGGAATTTCGCTCACTAGTTTCCAGTTCGCCTTGACCTCCATCGAGGCGACCGGAAACGTAATGGTCTTGCCGAACGCGGCGCGCAGGCCGGAAATCTTGAACAAGTTATTCTGAACGATGAAGTCGAACAAATCCTTGTTGCGTCGCGATTCCTCCAGAAAGCCCCGGCCGGGTGGAATGGCGGGAATGAGCCGGCCGCTTCGCTGCAGCGCCTCACGGCCCGCCGCTGGCACCGCCGGTTGGCGAAGTACCATCGGCGTCGCCGTTGTCGGGAATTGCGGGTTGGGCTTGAACGTATCGGTGTCGCTCGCCCAGGTCTCGAACAGCGCGTTGTTCCCGCCGGCGCGGGTGTTCACCTGGATGAAAAACTGCCAGGCTAATTGATCCGGCGCGTTCATCGCCGGATTCGGCGTCGATTGCGCCAATGCCGGAATGCTGGGTAGCAGGAATAGACTGCAAGCGAATATAGCGCCTGTTGATCGTCTCATCGTCGCTCTCCCTTGTGATAAATTTCAGGCCTGGATTCCATCCGTCATCGAACGCGAATGAATATCCTGCAGGTTTTGCGGCCCTGCCGCGGGCAGCACCAAGCTACTTTACTACAGGTTGCATGCATTTAAAGTGACAATTGGACGCGGGTTTCGGCTTGATCGCGGAACTTTGCGTGCATTTTCCTTCGGAGGCTGACCATGTTGCAAAACATCCGCGTTTTACTTGCCTCGCGGCGGCACGCCGGCCTAAATTACCAGCGCCGAATTCGACCCAGCCTTTCAAAATCCAACCCGAGACTACACCATGAAACGCTCGCGCCGCGTCCTTCTGACCATGATGGGTAGCGCGGCGATCGGCGCGGTATCGATGGGGTTTGTACGGCGGAGCGATTGCGGTCCCGGCCTGCTGCGTGAAGTCACGCGCGGCCCGGACAGGCGTCTCCTCGCAATGTGCCGTGGCGTAGCCTTCGGCGATGGCCAATTCCACGGGCATGGTCACGGCCACGTCCATGGCGGCGGCTAGCATTCATGCGCCGCCTCACTTGCCGAGAGCGTGACGACTGGCGCGCCACCGCGGAGGCGAGCGGATTCGATTTCCATACCATCGACGGCGAACGTTATTGGGACGAACGCGCCTGCTATGCCTTCACGCTCGAGGAAATCGAAAATCAGATCGAGACTCCGACCGGAGAAATCGATGCGATGTGCCTTGAAGTCGTCGGCCGTGCAGTCGACAACGAATACGCGCTGCAGCGCCTGCAGATACCGCAGGCATTCTGGCCGTTGATCCGCGACAGCTGGCGCCGCGGCGATCGCAGCCTCTACGGCCGGCTCGATCTCTCCTTCGACGGGAACGGCCCGGCGAAACTGCTCGAATACAACGCGGATACACCGACCTCGATCTTCGAGGCGGCGGTATTTCAATGGACATGGCTCGAGCAGGGTATCGAGCGGCACATCCTTCCCGCCTATGCCGACCAGTTCAATTCGCTTCATGAGCGCCTGATCGAGGCCTGGAAGAAAGTCGCCAACGGCACCCATCTTCATCTCACCGGAACGACCGAAAACGCCGAGGACGCCTGCACGCTGGCCTATCTTGAGGACACCGCGCGACAGGCAGGTCTGGCGACCACTTTGCTCGATATCGAAGCGGTCGGATGGCGCGACGACGGCAACTTCGTCGATCTCGACAACCGTCCGATCGAACTCGCGTTCAAACTCTATCCCTGGGAATGGATGTTTCGCGACGCCTTCGGCGCGCAGCTTTCAAAAGCAGCGACACGCTGGATCGAACCGCCGTGGAAGGCCATCCTCTCCAACAAGGGCATGCTACCCTTGTTATGGGACATGTATCCCGGTCATCCCAATTTATTGCCGGCGTTTTTCGAGGACGATCCGAACGCCGCTACACTTGGGACGTCCTTCGTACGCAAGCCGCTATATTCCCGCGAGGGCGCTAACGTCGCCCTGATCCGGGAAGGCGAGACCGTGGTGGAACAACAAGGGCCATACGGCGCTGAGGGTTTCATCCGACAGGCACTGGCGCCACTGCCGAAATTTTCGGGTCAATATCCGGTGCTCGGCAGCTGGCTGGTCGATCATGTGCCCTGCGGGCTGTCGATCCGCGAAGACGAAAATCCGATCACCGGAAATACGTCGCGATTCCTGCCGCACGCCATCATGTAGGCCCGTAACGTCGCTGCCGACGAAACTGGACGCGCAGGTTCAGCGTGCAGCCGCAACCGCCTTGAAGGCCTGCGGCGCCGCGGCACCAGCCCGGTTCGCATTCGGGCTGTAGAGCCCGCGCCGATCCGGATACGGCTTGAAGGCGTCGGAAATTCCGACCACGGATTCAGCCGCACCCAGCACCATGAAGCCGTCGGGTTCGACCACCTTGGAAAGGCGATCGAAGATGCGGGCCTTGGTGTCCTGATCGAAATAGATCAGGACGTTGCGGCAGAAGATCACGTCGAACTTTCCAAGCTGCGAAAAGTCATGCAGCAGGTTCAATTGGCGATACTGCACCATGGAACGGAGATCTGGATTGAGCTGCCACAACTCGCCAATCTGGGTAAAGTACTTGACCAGCATTTGAATGGGCAGGCCGCGCTGCACTTCGAACTGGCTGAAGATGCCGGCCCTGGATTTTTCCAGCACGGCCTGCGACAAATCAGTGCCGATGATTTCCACCCGCCATCCGGCCAGCGCCGAACCGAGTTCCTTCAGGCACATCGCGATCGAATACGGCTCCTGCCCGGTCGATGACGCCGCGCACCAGATGCGCAAGGCACGGCGGGCCGCACGCGCCTTCAGCAGTGACGGCAGCATGGTTTCGCGCAGATGATCGAACGGGACCTTGTCGCGGAAGAAGAAGGTTTCATTGGTGGTCATCGCCTCGACCACTTCCGCGGTCAGCGCGTCGGCCCCGGATTTCATTTTCTGGACCAGTTCGGTAATTCCGGGCAGGCCGACCTTGCGGGCCAGCGGGATCAAGCGGCTCTCGACCAGATATTGCTTGTCGGCCGACAGATCGAGACCGGAGCGCTCTTTCAGGAGTTTGCGCAGAAATTCATAATCAACCGGTGTCACGAGCGATCTCCTGAAAACAATCGAACCAATTTTGGCGCAATCTGGTTAAGCGGCAGAACGGCCGCACAAATACCGGCATTCGCGGCCGCACCCGGCATTCCCCAAACCACACTCGTAGCTTCGTCCTGCGCGATCACGCTGCCGCCGGCCGCGACGATATCCTTGCCGCCGCGCATGCCGTCCGAGCCCATGCCGGTCAGCACGACGGCGAGAATGGCGCCCTGCCAGACGTCGATCGCCGAAGAGAACAAGGGATCGACAGCGGGTTTGCAGAAATTGACCGGCGGACCGTCGTCGAGCGCGATCACGGCATCGACGCCATGGCGAACCACGCGCATATGGCGGCCGCCCGGCGCGAGATAGATATTTCCGGCCTTGACGATCTCGCCGTCGACGGCTTCGCGCGCCGGCCGATGACTGGAGCGCGCCAGATGCTCGGCCAGAATCGTCGTGAAGGTGGGGGGCATGTGCTGGGTGATCAGCACCGGAAAGCGGTCGATCACGGCACCGATCTCGGCGACCAGCGACATCAGCGCCTGCGGGCCACCGGTCGACGAGCCGATCAGAAGCGCGCGCGGTGCTTGCGTGCTGAACGCGCGGCGCAGCAGTTGCGGATTGGCAACCGGCGCCGCCGGTATCGTGCGTGACAATGGATCGCGGGCCGGTGCCAGCGGCGGGGCCGATATAGAAGGCGCCACACGGCGGACCTTGGCGCCGAGATGGCGGATCTTCTGAATCAGATCGTGGTGAAAGGTTTCGGCGGCGGCGGGTTCGCGGGTGCTCTCCGGCTTCGGGATATAGTCCGAGGCGCCGAGCGACAGCGCCTTGAAGCTGATCTCCGCGTTGCGGCGGGTCAGCGTCGACGCCATGATGATGATGAGATTGCGCTTCTTTGCGAGCAGCAACGGCAGCGCGGAAATGCCGTCAAGCTCCGGCATTTCGATATCGAGCACGGCGACATCGGGATCGATGCGTTCGATCTGGTTGACGGCGTCAAGGCCGGTGCGCAGCGATGCGGCGACAACCATATCGGGTTCGGCAGCGACCCAGCGGGAGATCATCCCCCTGATGACGACGGAATCGTCGACCACCATCACCCGCAGCTTCTGCTGCGTTGCATTCGGGATCGCAGAACTTGTCAACGCAATACTCATTACTCACCAACGGCTCAAGCGGTACTTCAAACGATAACGCCGAGGGCCCGAGAGCCGCCGGATCAAATTGTCGAATCAGATAAGACCAACTTCCTGGAATTTGGCGGTCACAATATCCTTGTCGAACGGCTTCATGATGTATTCGTTGGCACCGGCATGCAGCGCGCGGGCGATGTGCGCGACGTCGTTTTCGGTGGTGCAGAACACCACTTTGGGCTGGTCGCCGCCTGGCATGCGGCGGAGATTGCCGAGGAATTCATAGCCGTCCATGACCGGCATGTTCCAATCGAGCAGGATAGCCTCGGGCAATCCGCGCTTGCAGACTTCAAGCGCCTTCTCGCCGTCTTCGGCTTCGACGATCTGGAAATCGAGCCCTTCCAGGATACGCCTTGCGACCTTGCGAATGACGCTTGAGTCATCGACGACCAAACATGTTTTCATTTTCAGCCTCTAATTCTCCCCCGAAGGGACGTTTCCGGTGCAGTTTGCCTTAGTTTGCCTTGCGCTTGTCCGTTGCCGGTCTTAGGCCGCCAGCATATCCGGCACGATTTCGAGAACGCGATCGACGTCGAGCACGACCATCAACTGACCGTCGAGGCGATGCACGCCGCCGGCGAGCTTGGCCATGCGCGGATCGAGATTGACGGGATTTTCTTCGCGGCCGTCGTCGGGAAGCTTGAGCACTTCGCCGATCTGATCGATCAAGAGGCCATAGGATTCACCGCGCAGGTCGACGCCCACCGCCATCGGCGGCTTGCCGTCATCGTTCTTCGGCAGCCCGAGACGGGCACGCATGTCGACAACCGTGACGATACGGCCGCGCAGGTTGAGCACGCCCGCGATCTCGGCCGATGACAGCGGCACCCGGGTCAGCCGTTCCGGCATGAACACGTCCTGCACGCGCGAGATCGGCAGACCGAACAATTGCCCGCCGATCAGGGCGGTGACGTATTCTGCAACGGCGCCTTCGGTGGCTTCAGTTTTGGTGGTCATGTTGGCTTCCTCATGCCGCCCGGTTGAGTTCGGCGGTCTGCTCCTTGAGCGCGGCGATCAGGCCGGGGCGATCGAATTTGGCAACGTAGTCGTGGAAGCCGGCCTGCCGCCCGCGCTCGATCGCCGCCGGCGATACCAGCGAGGACAAAGCGATGATCGGCATCGCGCTCAGATGCGCATCGGCCCGGATCGTCTCGGCGAATTCGAAACCGTTCATGTCGGGCATTTCGATGTCGGTCAGCACCACATCGAACGACTGACCGGAACGCAGCGCGACGAGACCTTCCTGCGCGTTGGGCGCAACGCGAACCCGATATCCCGCCGCCTTGAGCACCGGCGCCAGCATGTTGCGGAAGAACGCGCTGTCGTCGACCAGCAGCACCGATTGTGCTGACACCGAGGGGCGCATTTCCTTGCGGGTAAACCAGTCGGAGAACGCCATCGGCAGGAAGTGGCCGACGTCGATGACTTCGGTGGCCTGTCCCTTGATCACCGCGGAGCCGAGAATGCCCTCGCTGTGGCCCGCGACTTCGATGTGCAGCCGCTCCTCGACGATGTCGATGATCTCGTCGACCACCAGACCCATCGAGCGGCCATCGTCGGCGAACACCAGGATCGGCTGCGCGCCCGAGGTCTGGACGCTGACGCCGTTCATCTGCACCAGCGGCATCAGCTGATCGCGGTATTGCACCATGTAGCGGCCGTTGGAGAGCTCGATCTTGTCGACGGCGAGTTCTTCCAACCGGGTCACGAGACCGAGCGGCACCGCCTTGGGCTGGCTCGAGCCGGCGCGGAACACCAACAATGAAGTCAGCTGTTCGGCCGCGTTGGCACGCGATGCAGCGTTCTCGTCGGCGATTTCGCGCGAGGCGCCGCCGGCGGCGCCGAGCGCCTTGGCAATGCCGTTGGGGTCGATGATCATGATCACGGCGCCGTCACCCAGAATGGTGTTGCCGGAGAACATGTCGATGTGACGCAGCTTGGTCGACATCGGCTTGACCACGATTTCCTCGGTGTGGAACACGCCGTCGACCACGATGCCGAAAGTCTGGCTGCCGACTTGCGTCACGACGATGAAGCCGTTTTCCGGGTCGGAAGAAGAGCCGTCGTCGATCTTGAGCAGCTTCTTCAGATGCATCAGCGGCAACAGCTTGTTGCGCAGACGCAATACCGCGGTGTCCTTGATCCGCTCGATGCGATGTTCGGAATTGGCGCGCGCGCGCACCAGTTCGACCACCGCCAATTGCGGGATCGCAAAGCGGTCGCCGCCGGCTTCCACGATCAGGGCCGAAACGATCGCCAGGGTGAGCGGGATCTTGATGGTGACGCTGGAGCCTTCGCCGGCGACCGACTTGATGTCGATGGTGCCGCCGATCTGGTCGATATTGGTACGCACCACGTCCATGCCGACGCCACGGCCGGAGACGCTGGTCACGGCGGCCGCGGTCGAGAAGCCCGGCGCGAAAATGAATTTGTGGATCTGCGCTTCCGTCATCTTCTCCAGTTCGGCCTCGCTGACGAGACCGTTGGAGACTGCCTTGGCCTTGATCCGCTCGGTGTTGAGGCCGCGGCCGTTGTCGGCGATGCAGATGATGATGTGGCCGCCTTCATGATAGGCGGACAGACGAATGGTGCCCTGCTCGGGTTTGCCCGCGGCAGCCCGCTCGGCCGGCGTCTCCAGCCCGTGATCGGCGGAGTTGCGCACCATGTGGGTCAGCGGATCCTTGATCAGGTCGAGCACCTGCCGATCGAGTTCGGTGTCGGCGCCGTGCATTTCCAGTTCGATCTGCTTGTGCAGTTCGCTCGAGAGATCGCGCACGATTCGCGGCAGTTTCTGCCAGGCATTGCCGATTGGCTGCATCCGCGTCTTCATGACGCCTTCCTGCAGCTCGGCCGTGACGTTGGACAGCCGCTGCAGCGGCACCTTGAATTCGGTATCCTCGTTGCGCCGGGAGATTTCCAGCAGCTGGTTGCGGGTCAGAACCAGTTCCGATACCATCGTCATCAGGTGTTCCAGCGTATCCACATTGACGCGGATCGACTGGTTGGCGACGCGATCGGCGTCGCTGGTGGCTTCGACTTCGACAACTGTTTTCTTGGCCACGGCCTTGGGCCCCTTGGGCGCCGCGACGACACGCGGTTCAGGTTCGGGCTCTGGCGCCGGCGCCGCGGCGACCTTGGCGGCGGGTGGCGGGGTCACGACCTCTATCTCTGTCTCCTGGAATGCGCGCTCCAAATCATCCAGCGACACTTCGCCAGGACGCAACTCACGCTCCAACGTTTGAACCGTCAACGTACCCTCCACACTCGCGGGTTGAACGGGAGGCCCCGACACGACGGGCGCTTCCGGAACTGGTGCAGCCGGCATGACCGGCGCAGACGCGACCGGCGCGGCCGGTGCAGACATCGCCGCCATGCCGCGCTCGACCATTTGATGAAGTTGCACGATCAGGTCCTGATCGTTGCCTTGCGGCTCGACCTCGGTGGCCTCGAGCCCGCCGAGAATTTCCTTGATGCGGTCGATGCTGCCGAGAATCAGCGTCACCGCTTCGGCGGTCACCGGCATGCCGTCGCGGAATTTGCCCATCAGGGTCTCGCCGGCATGGGCCAGCGCTTCAAGCCGCGGCAAACCGAGGAAACCGCAGGTGCCCTTGATGGTATGAACCAGGCGGAAAATATTATCTAAAATCTTGGCGTTGTTCGGGTCCTGCTCAAACCGGACCAATTGATTGTCTACGGTATCCAGGCTTTCGCTGGTCTCGGTCAAAAACTCGCGTAACAGATCATCCATGGATAAGGCCTTCAACCCAGGCGCGCGATGTCGACACGCCATTTCGAGTTTGGCCAGCTTCTATGCAAAGCGTTTAATATTGGTTGAGTAGTTGGAAAAGAACGAGCTTATCAAAAAGATAAGATCACGCCGCGCATTCCGCGGCGTCCGGTAAACCATTGGTTAACCATGTTTGCCGCGGCAGCGCCGCGCCAACGCTTTGGATCAGGAAGCGGTCACCACGATCGCTTCGCCCTCGGGTGCCAGCACCACCTTCAGTCCACACGCCTGCGCCAGCAGCCGCGTATAATACGGCTGCACCGCATGGGCGTCGACGCTCATAGCCTGATCAGAACTCAGGAGATCGGCGATGTTCTGCGGCATGCGGGCATTCAATCCGGTGGCCGCGACGCGAAAACCGGCGCCCTCGCCTTCGCCGACCGCGTCCACCGTCAGCACGCCGCCGCGCGGAATGGTCTGCTGCGCGATCACCATCATGTTCAACAGCAGCTTGACGCGGTTTTTCGGCATCAGCACGCGCGGCAGGTTCCAGGCGATCGTGGTCTTGGCGTCCTCAAGATGCCCGCGCGCCATCGCCTGCGCATCGCCAAGATCGATCTGCGCGCCGGATGAGCCGGCCGCGCCGAACGCCAGCCGACAAAACTGCAGCCGGGCCGAGGCGGTCTTGGCGCTCTTGCGGATCAGATCGAGGGCAAATTCGCGATCTTCCGGCTTCGGATTGTCGTCGAGGACTTCAAGCCCATTGACGATCGCGCCCACCGGACTGATGAGATCGTGGCAAACCCGCGAGCACAATAGCGCTGCGAGTTCGAGCGCATCCGGGGCAGGCGAACCTGAAGTGGGCGAACCTGAAGCAGAACTTGGAGACGAAGTGCCAGACATAAGGTGTTCCTGGAATTCCGCCGAAGCGCGGACGAGGCGAATCACGCATGCTTACAAGGCTTGATACACTGCGGACGCGCGCGCTGCCAACACAAGGCCGCGTGGGCGCAGGCAGGTTTCCGCCCGGCATGCACAACATGGCACGCACAATAGTGAGGCATTGGACAGGTTGCAGATGAGATCCGCCAATGAATGAGGCACGTATGTCAGGTCCATCGATCGGCCGCGATGCCGCCGCAGCCCTGATCGACCCCCTGACCGAACTCGTGGTCCGGGCCGGTGCTGCCATTCTGGCCGTCAACCGCGGCGCCATGCGGGTCGACGGCAAGGCCGACGGATCGCCGGTGACGGAAGCCGACCTCGCCGCCGACCGTATCATCGGCGAGGGCCTGGCCGCGCTTGTTCCTGATATCCCGGCAATCTCAGAGGAGCGCGTCCATCTGGCGAAGCCGCCTTATGACGGCAGTTTCTTTCTGATCGACCCGCTCGACGGCACCAAGGAATTCGTCGCGGGCCGGGCTGAGTTCACGGTCAACATCGCGCTGGTCAGCAACGGCACCCCTCTGTTGGGTATCATCGGCGCCCCCGCGCTCGGATTGATCTGGCGGGGCCTGGTCGGCCGCGGCGCGGAGCGGCTGACGATTAGCGACGGGGGCTCTATTCGAGTCGAGCCGATCCGTACCCGTCCCCTCCCCCCGCCCGGCGCGCCCTGGCTGGTCGCGGTCAGCCGCTCGCATGGCGATATCAGAACCGAAGCCTTTATTGACGCCAGGCCCGGCGCGATCAGGCAAAAACTGGGATCCGCGGTCAAGTTCGGCCGGATCGCGGAAGGCGCCGCCGACATCTATCCGCGGTTCGCGCCGACCTGCGAATGGGATATCGCGGCGGGCCACGCCATTGTCACCGCGGCCGGCGGCAGGGTCACGGATACGCAAGGCGGCGAACTGCAATTCGGCCGGGGTCGGCCCGACTTCATCGTGCCGGAGTTCATCGCCTGGGGCGATCCGCGAGCGCGCTGACGCCACTTCTATTGGTCCCTGCTTTATTGAGCCAGATCCTGCTCCAGTTTCGGCCAGCGCGCATTGGCCTCCCGCAATGCGCGTGCGGGATCGGCCGCGAAGGCGTCGCGGTTTTGCTCGCGCCCGAACAGATACAGCCGCTCGCCCGAGACCAGCCAGAACCGGGGATTGCCCGCATAGGTGACGCCGCGCGCCAGATCGATCGGGTCATAGCCGCCATATTGGGGGCCATAAATATCGGGATGAGCGAGAAACGACGCGCGGTTGCCCTCGTTGCGGAAGCGCCAGACCGCCCCGGATTCGGAGGCCTCGAAGTCCGGCAGGCCCATGGTCGGGCGCCCATCGACGAAATAGGCGACGGGGTCATAGCCCTCGATCGCCACGCCGCTGAAACGGTTGACCACGATGCGCTCGGTGGTCGTGGCCTGCGCCGCAAACTCAGGACGGCCGCCCGGCCAGCCTAGGCCAAGCCCGATCCAGAACACCGCTGCCAGCCGGATGATCAAGGCTATTCCGGGGCGAAAGCGAATTTCGAACCGGATGCCGTTTCTTTCCTGCCGTTGTGCCGTCATAGTTGATGCCGATAACATTCGAGTCGGGGGACACTGGGCGCAGCCTAAAGCCACGCTTGTCAGCGTCAGGTTAAGGCCGCGGCCGGGATTTCAATACCCAGGGGTTTTTCATGATTTTCGCCTCTCGCCTTGCAGCGGTAACGCTCGCCGCGATGATGTGCTCGTCCGTACCTGTTTTCGCACAACAGCAGCCTGTGCAGCAGCAACCCATGCAGCAGCAGCCGATGCAGCAGCCACTGCCGCCGGAGCAACAGCAGCCATTGCCGCCGCCGGTGCGCCAGCCCAGCCCCAATACTTACGGGCCGGACGAGCTGACCAATGCCGGGCACCGCTTCTTCGGCAACGTCTCGCGCGGCCTGGCCTCGGTGATCGAGCGCGCGGTCAGCCAATGGGGCCTGCCGAACGGCTACATATTGGGTGAAGAAGGCTCCGGCGCCTTCGTTGCTGGACTTCGATACGGCGAAGGCACGCTCTACACCAAGAATGCCGGCGATCTCAGGGTCTACTGGCAGGGCCCCTCGGTCGGCTTCGACTGGGGCGGCGACGGCGCCCGCACCATGACGCTGGTCTACAACCTGCCGGCGACCGGGGCGATCTACCAGCGCTTCGGCGGCATCGACGGCTCCGCCTATATCATCGGCGGCTTCGGGATGACGGCGCTGACCGCCAACAACATTGTGCTGGTGCCGATCCGATCCGGTTTGGGCCTGCGCCTCGGCGCCAATATCGGCTATCTCAAATATACCCCCCGCGCGACGTGGAACCCATTCTGAACCCGCAAAGCGTTTTCAAGCGAAGTGGGTACCGGTTCGCGTGAAGAAAACGCGTCCAAAAAGAGACCGGAACTCATGAGTGGTTACGGATTCACGTTAACGCGCCATTAGGCTGGCGTTTACCCTATCCCCCATGGCATTGTAATTAAGAGTTTTTCCGGTGGGGAGTAGCGTTCGATGGTTGAGCCGATCATGTATCTGGCGATCGGTTTTCTGGTCTCGATGTTGTTCGGGCTGATGATCGTGCCGCTGGTGCATAACCGCGCGGTGCGGCTGACCACCCGGCGGCTCGAAGCCGCGACCCCGCTGTCGATGGCCGAAATCCAGGCCGACAAGGACCAGCTGCGCGCGGAATTCGCGATGTCGGCGCGGCGGCTCGAGATGAGCGTCGACCAGCTCAAGAACAAGACCACCAGCCAGCTCGCCGAACTCGGCAAGAAATCCGACGCGATCAATCGCATGAAGCTCGAGCTCGGCGAAAAGAACGCGACGATCTTTTCGCTCGAAGCCCGCGAGAAGGCCGTCAAGGAACAGCTTCGCGCCACCGAAGAGGAATTTTCCGCCAAGACCGAATCGCTGCGTCAGGCCGAGCAGGCGCTGACCGACAAGCGAAGCGAATTGTCGAAGATCAACCACGAACTGTCCGACCGTTCGATGATCGCGGACACCCGCCAGGTCGAGCTGGTGGCGGTGCACGCCCAGATCGATGTGCTCAAGGGCCGTGTCGACGATGCCGAAAAGGAATACACCGCAACGCAGGCGCGGCTTGAAGCGCAGCGCGGCGAATCCGATACCGCGACGCGCAATCTCGCGGACGCGCGGGCCCAGGTCGAAAATCTGAGCCAGCGCGTTACGGATCTCGATCGCCAGCTGATCGTCCAGGTCAAGGAAGCCGAGATGCTCGGCAACCGCGTTAACGATCTGGAAGCGCGGCTTGCGACCCAAGGCAAGCTGCTCGCCGAACGCGACTTTGAAAACAATCAGCTGCGCCAGGCCAGCGCCGCCGCCGAGCGCACCACCCAGGAATTGCGCGACCAGATCGTCGCGATGAACGGCGGCAAATCGCCGGCGCTGGACAAACTGCGCACTGAAAAAGCCGAGATGGAAGAAGCGCTCCGCGTCGCGCGCGACGAGCGCGGCAAGGCGCAACGCGACCTCAACGCGATCCAGCAGCAGGCCGAAAGCTCCTGGGCCACCGAGCGCATGGAAAACGCGCTGCTGCGCGAACGCATCAACGACATCGCCGCCGAAGTCGCCAAGCTGGCGATGCAGCTCGAAGGCCCGAACTCGGCGATCGAAGCGATGCTGGCGGCAGAACCGGCGATCCCTGCAAAATCCGCGCGTCCCGCCAACGGCACCGCGACGAATGGCACCGCCAATGGCGGCATGTCCGAAGGCGGCGGCACGCTGGCCGAACGCATCCGCGCGCTGCAATCCCACGCGTCGCGCGCGAGACAGCAAGGCGCGTGACCTCTCAACGTCGTCCCGGCGAACGCCGGGACCCATACGCCGTGAGCTATCGTTAAGAGATGCTGTTCGACGACTTTCGCGCAACACAAAATCCTGTGGCTATGGGTCCCGGCTCAAGGCCGGGACGACACTGAATGTGACGCACCGCTTACCCTCCCCTGGAGGGGGAGGGTCGGCTCGGGTCCAAACCGGCTACATGGGTAACACAATAGACCGACGACATGGGTAACAGGTCAAGTGATCGGCAAGGAGGACCTTTCCGATGGTTTGGATGGAGACCTGTGCTGTGGATGAACGGATGCGGTTTGTGATTACGGCCGAGAAGCAGGAGGAACCATTTGCGGTAATATGCCGGCGCTTCGGCGTGAGCCGACGGGTTGGTTACAAATGGGTTGCGCGCTATCAAGAAGCAGGCGTCGAAGGTTTGCTCGATCGCTCGCGAGCACCGGTGCATCATTCTCATATGATTGGGGAGGAGATCGGCGAACGCTGCCTTGCGGTGCGGCGCGCGCATCCGACCTGGGGTCCGGTGAAGGTGCGGGCCTGGCTCAAACGTCAGGCCCCAGCGACGGAATGGCCGGCGACGAGCACGATCGGAGCGTTGTTCGATCGCGAAGGACTGACGGTAAAGCGGAAGCTGCGCCGCCGCAGCCCGCCATCGAGCGCACCGTTTGCGGAATGCACGGCGGCCAACGACGTGTGGTGCATCGACTTCAAGGGCTGGTTTATGACCGGCGACGGCAATTACTGCGAGCCGCTGACGCTTACCGATGCCCATAGCCGGTATCTGCTGCGTTGCCAGGCGATGGGACGGACCGATACCGCTCACGTCTGGCCGGTGCTGGAGGCGGCCTTCCGCGAGTTCGGTCTTCCGCATCGGCTGCGTTCCGACAACGGTCCGCCATTTGCCTCGCGCGGTGCCGGCGGACTGTCGCAACTGTCGGTCAAGGTGATCAAGGCCGGCGTGCTGCCGGAGCGGATCGCGCCCGGCAAGCCGCAGCAGAATGGCCGGCACGAGCGAATGCATCTGACCTTGTTGCAGGACGCCGCTAAACCGGCGGCCCGCAGCCTGCGTGAGCAACTCGAACGCCTGCGGGTGTTCCAGAACGTCTACAACGAAGAACGTCCGCATCAGGCGCTCGGCAACGATACGCCGGCCGAGCATTACGCTCTGTCGCCGCGCCGCTTCGATGGTGTCTTGCGCGAACCGGGCTACGGGCCTGACCAAGTCGTTAGGCGCGTGCGTCAGAACGGCGAGATCAAGTGGAACGGCAATACGATCTATATCAGCGAGGCGCTGGTCGGTGAGCCCGTGGGCCTCATCGAGGACGCGGGCGCCTGCACCGTCAACTATGGTCCGATCGCGCTCGGCACTATCGCTCATCGCGGCGATCACCTGAAAAAACCTAAACGCGTCGGCCGTGGACTTGTGGACAACGCTGCGCGTTGCCCACAGGGTCCACTGCCCCAACAATAGACCTGAACGAAACAAGAATTGTGTTACCCATGTCGTCGGTCAGAACTGTTACCTATGTTCCCGGTTGCTCACTCGCATGAGCGCAGCGAAATGTGAGCCGGGGTGGGGTGAAGGTCTCTCATCCCGAACAGCGCCGCGGTTGAGAGATCACCCCACCCCGCCGCTTCGCGTCGACCCTCCGCCTCCAGGGGAGGGTAAGAGCCGCGCGCGCTCGCAATTGAAACACACCTTCGCATTCCCGCGACGCAAAGCGCGCGAGTTATGCAAGAAACTCCCGCCCCCTTCAGAGGGCGCAGGGAATGCCGGGCGCCTGATGCGCCCGCCGCCGCATGTGCGAAGGTAGAGATAGAAAGCACACGCGTTAGTCAGGTCACACCGAAAACACCCGGCATTCCCCGCGCAATGGTTTACGGCTTATTTCGTGCTCTCCCCGGCGATCGGGCTCTTTTGCCACCGTCGCCTCGCGCAGTCTCCTGCGCGAGACTTGACGCCAGCGTCGAGGCGTCAGGACCACACGACTTCACCGTCCGCGCCAGGCGCTCTCGTCAGAAGCACCCTCCGCGTCCACCGCATCCCGCCTCACGTCCGTGACGATCGCGAAACGCCCCTCCAACGAGGCGGGACGGTCATGGATATAGCTTGATTCGCGATTTCTGAAAATCAGAATATTTTTGGCGTGCCATCTGGACACCCCAAATCACGTTGATCCGGCTCAGCAAATTAGTTTTCAGGTGAAAATCGCGAATCCCGATGGAATAGTGCTCAGGGAACACCATCCGGGCTCGTTTTCGCACCCTGGCAGCTTGACACCCATAGCCCACACTTCGTAAATCGCGCCCTCTGGCACTGTCCATGGCCGATCCGAAGCTGATTTTCGAGGCTTCCGATCGCGCACCAGATCCCGGGCGCATAGCTCAGCGGGAGAGCGTTCCCTTCACACGGGAGAGGTCCAAGGTTCGATCCCTTGTGCGCCCACCATCACTGCCAGACTTAGTGTGTTTCTTGTATCTATATTTATTGTGCAATTTCCGCGAGGTTCTCCCGTCATAACCCAAACGCTAGTCCTTGGTGCCCGCTAAGGGCAGATCGGTTGAGGGCTTCGGACTTTCAGAAGCATTTTGTGATTTCTTATTCATCGCCTGAGGTGGTGTTTGCCCCAATGGCGGCCATTGGACCGGAAAGAGAGCCTTGGGCTGGGTTTCAGCCGAAATGCCAGGCTGCGCCGCAGTCGAAGCGGCCCCCTCTTTCAGAGTGTAAACGTCATGAACGAATACGATGAAAAAAGCGAATGAGATAAAAAGAATAACAAGACCAACAACAGATGATTTGAAGCTCACCGAGTCTTTAGAATACGAGAGCTCTCCGCCTCCTGCCAAATCGCCCCGACCCAGGACCGCTAACTTATACGATGCGAGCAACTGCAGGCCAGCTAGAGCCACGCCTGACAAAGTGATCATTACAACCATGAACAACAAGATGATGTTTTCATGCCGCTGAAAAACAAAGTTGTCCTTTCGTATGTTTTCCTCGTCAACCAAAAGTTGGGATCTGCTGGAATTGTAGCAGAAGGTATTCAATTTATTTAGCGCATCCACATCGGCATTTTGGACTTTCGCTGAATCTCGGTAGGTTTCAATACATAGCGAAATGACATTTTCTTCAGAAGACGGCGGTACAAACCGTGTAGTCATGAGAAAGAAAAGGCCATAGGCAACGAGAGCGATAGCTACCGTTAGCGAACCAGCAACTGTCGCTTTTTGCCATGTCATTGTGCTGTTCCCGAGAAGTAATTGATACCATCGGAACACGAGCAACCGTACCCAAAGTACTGATCCGTCGCGCAGGTCCCGCCCGGTGTTACACAAATCGGCGGCCTCGGTGGGATTTGGGTAAACTGCTGCTGATATTGCTGTTGAGGAAATTGCTGTTGGGGAAATTGCTGCTGCTGAGGAAATTGCTGTTGCGGTAATTGTTGCTGTGGAAACGGTTGTTGGGAAAATTGCTGTTGGGGAAACTGCTGCTGAGGGAAAGACTGCTGCGGAAATTGAGCAGTCGGTGCCGTAGAAGGTATTTGCTGAAACGTCTGCTCCCTCTGATGTAGATGTAGAGGCATGCATCTTGAGTTCACACAATTGACCTGCGCAAACAATTTATCAGGTAGAGATATTAGTGCGAATATCGTGGAGACTGCGGTCCCAAACGGTCGCTGTAATAAATTCATGCCATGCCCCCTTCTCTCAAAGAGCAAAACATGAACACTACTACCAGTAATTGCAGAGTCAATCTCGATTATAGCCTGGGTCCCGCTATCTATCTGGCCCCAAGACGTTATGCGATACCGCGAACCACCGCGCACAATCGACCCGCGATAGAGAATTACGGCGACAGTGCACCCAATTTATCGAAGCGCGTACCCTTCACACGGGAGAGGTCCAAGGTTCGATCACTTGTGCGCCCACCATCAGCTTCAATGAAATCTGATTTTGCGTCTGCGCCTTATCGCGATCGTCGTATGAGCCGACGTGCAGACTGCAGATTTATGAGAACGGAAAGTAGCTTCAGAAAAACAATCTGTGCGGCTGTACCGAAGCAACAGGATTGACTGGTGGCCGAGTTTTGAAACGTCAGACGGCAAACCGCATCGGCTCAAACGTGCCCACGCAACGAGAGCAGGGCCAAACTTCCCAGCACAATTGAAAACGCGAACGCCCAACGGGCAAGCTGCGCGTTGAACCTCGATGCCGGTGGATTGGGTTTTCGCCAATGAGCCATTTCCGTCTCCTGCGTCACACGGCGAATTAAGCCGAACGGCAAGCGTCTGTTCCGGCTGAGGCTGCACAAAGAAACGACCCGGCGAGGCGACGCCGAGGTCGTTTAGGGGATTGAATGGGCTGAGCCGGTATCCACCCCTGATCAAGTCGGTACAGGCTTTCGCCAGAAAACGCTCTCATTTGTCCCAATTGAACAAATCTGCGAATTCGCCGTCATATAAAAGCGGCGGCAATACCGGGGCCGCAGTGTGAATGCGGAATGCCCATGTGTGAGAAATGCGTAGAGATAGACAAAGCGATCGAGCGCTACCGTAGAATACAGCGCTCGATAGGCGATCAGCTGACGGTTGACCGAACCAAAGAACTGATCGCCGATCTGAACGCTCAGAAAGTCGCACTGCATCCAGAGCAAACGACGTGAGGCATCGGCAATTGTCCATTCAATGCAGCCCGATTGGAATTTACGAAAAATTGACCATGTTTGCCGAGCCGGGAACGGCGCACAACTGAAAGTGTTGAGTCTGCATCACCGCAATTTTTGGCAGTCACCGGTGACAGAGAGCGTCGTGCTCCCGCCTCAAACGGAGCAACCGCATGGAACCGGTCTTTTTACCCGATCAGATTGACGCTCACCGCCTGCTCGTACAGATCGGCATCGGCCGATCCACCGCCAGCTACAAAAACAATCAAAGAATCTTCACCCAGGGCGAAGACGCCGAGTTTGTATTTTTCCTTCAGGACGGTCGCGTGAAGTTGACGACGTCCGAGCACGGCTCGGAAACGGTGCTCGGGATAGCGCAGCAAGGACAATTTTTCGGAGAAGCTTGCCTTCACGACGTGCCCGTGCGGCGTGCTACAGGCACGGCAGTGGGTGACTGCCGAATTACTTCGGTTACGAAAGCGGCCATGCTTGCCACGATCCGCAGTCAGCCCAAATTTGCAAGAATGTTCATTGCCTATTTGGCGGAGCACAACAGCTGGGTTCAGGAACACCTGTTCGATCATCTTCTGGAGCCGGCAGAAGCTGCCTGAATTCGGAGGCCAAAAGAGCGAAGCGTTCGCACTACGTCACCGTAGCTTGAACAACAGATCGACGCTGCCGCAACGATAGCGGCAGCCGATCACCAATGACCGCGACGACGCCCCCAGTATCCGCCTCCGCCGAACAAAAAAATCACCAAGACGATAATCAGGATCAATTCCATGGGGCTTCTCCGTTGACGGCGACGGCTATGGAGCCGGAACCTTAAATCTTCAACGGCGGCTTCAACCCATTGTTCCCGGTCTTGTTGCCAAGAGATTTTGCAAAGAGATTTTGCCAAGACATTCCCCAGGACGTTCCCCAAGACATTCCCCAAGACGTTCCCTGCGAATTCATTCTTCAGATGGCGGCGTCAGCTGATCTTCCGACCAGTCGAGGACATCGAAGAACATGCCGCGCTTCAGCATTTCCTGTTCGAGATCGACGGCGTGTTTTTTCCATTCGGGGGTTTCTCGAACACGGAATTGGGTTGCTATGCCCTGACGCGTTGAGGAATCGTCTGCGGCCAAGGCCCCACGCACCGCCTCGTACACCATGGTGAGGCTGTCGTTCGTGAGTGCCGTATCATCTATCGGATAAATTCACCTCGCTATAATTTGCCGCCGCGATCTTCTTTCTCTTCTTTATTGATCGGTACTTTGCTGACCTCCTCCCGGTCACTGTTGAGAACGGAAACGTGCCGTGGACCGGCGGGGGGAGCATCTCTTGCAATTTGTCTCGCGATCACGGTCGCATTCCTGATCGCCTCTTGATCGTTGCCGCAATCCAGGCCCGAAGGGTCTATTAACCTGTGGCCGTTTTTAACGTCGAAGAAGTAACGTGACATTTCAGCTCCCGGATGCCTGCCTGTTAGGCAAATGCAATGAGCGAAGGTCGGTTCCGTCCATGAAGCGGATCACAACTTGCCCCTTGAATTCCAGCCGTGGCGTGGATCACGCCGTATGCTCATGACGAACGATGAGGACCGCGCTTACACTTACAAAGAGCGGGCCAAAATAACGGCGGGGGCTGTCGCAGCCATGGTCATTGTCGGGCTGTTGTTTGTGATCGCGCTCGCGTTTCTTTGGACGCCACCGCCATGACAGACAGCCTCACTTGGCTTCCGGATCTTTGCCGAACGCGGCGCCATCGATCGCATCGGCTTGCGCCAGATAATGCTGCGCCAGTTCGGTGAGGCTTTTGACCAGCATTAGGTCGGTATTTTGCCGGGCGAGGCGAAACGCCTGTTCTGCCTTGTCTCGATAGTATGAAGAGTCTGTCATGGCACTCACCGCAGGGATCAGGCGGGAGCGAATGCACTCTCAGTCATCGATAATTGCCGAGGGCTGGTCGATGATAATGATAACAATAAAGCCTATGTCCGGTTCCGTACAGAGACGATTGAAATTGCCGCTCATACCCCAACAGGCCAAAAGAAAACGACCCCGGCGAGGGGACGCCGAGGCCGTTTGGGGCTTGGAATGGTGCCGCGGGGGACGGCACGGCGCGACAACGATTGAATAACCGTACGGTTCCAGCTTTCTTTTACGAGAATTGGATACCGTAGCGGCGTGCTGTTCCAGCGGCACAGCCTTAAAACTCCCGAGAGAGGCCTCGCCCATTGCCAGTGGGCGGGGTTTTTCGTTTCAGGGATCAGAAAAACCCGGGACTGAGATCCAGCCCGTAACTCATCAAAACCAGCGACACCAACAGACCGGCGCCGGAAAGCAGCGCGATCTGCTTGACGACTTCAACCTCCAGATCCGTCGAGGGGAATTTACGCGCGAGTATCCTTGCGATAGCAGCCATCCACACCCTCCGAAGCTTTCAGCCCGAAACTTGCATCCCGAAACTTGCATCCCAAAATTGGGTCTTGGCCGAAAGTCCAAAGGTTCAATATTGCGATGCAGCCCAATTCGAATTTTATTTCGGGGACCGGGCTGACAAAAACCGCCGGCCATTTTAATATTTGGGTCGCCGTTGCCGACATGGTGAGCCCCATGCATAAATCCGACCCTGAACTCTTGCCGATCCACCGCCCCCGCTGTCCCAAGTGCCAAATGCGGATGAGAACGACTGAGATTGCGCCTGGTCCCGACGGCTTCGAAAACCGGACGTTCGAATGCCTGCGGTGCAATCATCGAGCGACGATGCTGGTCGTCGCGGACCCCCTTAAAGGGGATGCGGTCAAATGGGCTTCGAGCGAGTTGAGACCGCCGGAGTAAGGCGTATGGCAGAATACAGAGCTTTCACGATCGGATCTGACGGACATTTTGTCGGCTTCGAACCAACCGTTTGCGACGACGATACCGCTGCAATCGAACGGGCAAAGCGCCTCCTTGATGGCCGGGATATTGAGGTTTGGTGCGCAGCGCGGCTTATCACGCGGTTAACCGCCCAAAAGACCAGCGCGGTGACCCACGAAATCAAAGACGGGTTTGAAGCCCAAGCAGTAAGGGGCCACCTCAGTTGGCCGCCGCAAGCGTTACAAAGTGCACAGACGCCGGCGCGGATTCAAAATTTACTGACCGGTATTCCCTCACTTAAAACATACGCGCGATCAGCCCGGGCCGCTCCCCGGGTTTTTCATTTGGCGAAGTGCTCTTAAAGAAGCCCCGCGAAATGCGGGCGTTCTCTTTTACCTGGTCGTTACTTGGTCGTTACCTGGTCGTCGATTCCCCCACGCCGTTCGCGGCGGGGCTGGATCGCCCTGCTAAAAGCAACGCGCCAAAATATCGCCTTCTTGAACGCTATGTTGCGCGCAACGTTAACGGCAAGAAGTAACGACAAGTGCCTTCATCTATGCGGTTTGAAGCTTTTCTTGACCCAATGAACAACTGGGTGGTTTGGGATCATCAAGAGCAATATTTTGCAGAAGTCGGAACCAGGCATCTTCAGTCTCTTCCAGAGGAAAGAGCAAAGGCATTCTGCACAATGCTGAACCTCTTGGCTGAACATCTTGCTGTCGAAAGATGACGCAGGCGAACCAACTTCAGCATCCGCCCGCTGATAAGATGAAAAGCGCCCGCTGATAAAATCAAAAGACGAGACCTGATAAGCAGGAGGCAACGCCGCCTCAATCGGCGGCCTCTTCCCCTCGCGCGGCATACGCCTTGGCGGTGTCAGTAATGCCGGGCGACGCGCCGATGCCTCACGTAGCGATGGTGTCGCGGAGCCCAGGATCGAGGAGCCAATGATCGACCGGTTTGAAAATCCATATCCTCGCCGATCGTTCTGACTGGCCCACGATTGAGCACCGCGCCGTTTCCAAAAGTCGCGGAACTGCCAATCGGGGCGTCCTGCGCCAATGCAAGGGAGCTTGCAAGGGAGCTTGTCAGAGCGAGCGCGGTCGCGAGCGCCATCGTTTCAAGTTTCATGATCGTTTCCTCGTGGGTAAGCCATACCACCAAATAGCTGACCGGCTTTTATGTTCCATCCCAAGTCGCAGGCTCACGGCGGGCCATTTGACGCGTTACGTCGACGTCCGGTCATACGTCCGCCGCGACCTCGCGGCCGGCTTCACGCCCTCGGCCTCTTTCAACTTGCGGCGCAAATGCCGCGCGGTCCGCAGCGCCGCTTGAACATGGGGATCGTTGACGTGCTCTTCAAAGAAGATGACGACCTCGCAGCTCGGACATTGCCGGGAGTAGCCGGGCTGCAGACGGCGGGCCCGGTCCCGGAAATTGCTCCGGCAGCGTTTGCAGTGGATTGCGACTGAATCGTCCATGCGGCGCACATTGCGATGGAAATCGTTAAAAATCCCGTTGGCCGCCTGCGTCGCGTTGTCTGGGTTCAACAGCCAGGTTTGAGGGGACGGACAGGACAAACGTCTCCATTTGTCCTGTCCAGCGGATTTAAGCCGTTCAGCTCGCCGGGTTGAGGGTCGGGTCTTCGCCGCCGACGCAGGATGGGCAGTGTCCGCTGAAGCCGAAATTCTGCAGGTTGATCCGCTCTTCGCGCGTTAGCGGAGCGCTGTCGTAAGATGCGCCGCCAAACTGCTGATTATAGGCCCGGGCGTGATGCGGCCGTGCGTCCTGAGCGAACACCGGCGCAGCGACGGCGGCGGAAAGCAGCAGCGCGACACCAAGTGTGCCGATTTTGCGAGTCCTGATTTTGCAAGTCTTGATTTTGGAAGTAGTCATCTGGGTATTCTCCATTTGGTGAAACCCACGCTTCGACGTTTCCTGCACTTGGGAATAGGAGCAGCGACCCGCCGCCACCATTAAAATACGCTTCAGAGATTTCAATCGAGCGTGACGCCGCCGTGATCGTTTTTACACAGCAGCAACTTTGGGCGCGCGTGACTTACTGCGCTCAACGTCGAGAAAGGCGTGGATGGCCGGGTCAAGCCCGGCCATGACGAAAAACAAACCTCATCCTGATGGAGGCGCAAACGGGTCGCGCGAATGCGCGCCCGATGACAGGCTCCGCGCCGTCTCGAAGGATAAATCCATTGATGTGCAAATCTCACTGACAGCCTGACAGCGGTCTTGCGCGAAGGAGCCGTTCTCAAAAAAAATGATCCCGGGACATCTGGCAATGTCCCGGGATCGTCCTCGCTGAGCACCCGGACATATCTTTTGGATATGCCCGAATGTTTTGTTCAGCTCGGGGGGCTCGTGTCGGCGTCTTGAGTGCCGATATTCTTGAACATCGAAATAGACTTCGCGGCGCAACAAAACCATTAAATTGGAATTCATTCAGTTGAATAGAATGTCATTGTCACTAACGCTCAGTACACGTTCAATTGAAGGCCGCGTGAGCGTTGTTAACGGGTTTTTTGCGGATGTGTGCGCGATGGCGCGCGCCAGGACGATTGCGACAAACGATTGCATTGGAGTGACGACAATCGCGGTGCTCGGGTAACGAGCGTGAAAACGTAGGGTGGGTTAGCGCAAGCGTAACCCACCATTTTCAAAAGATTATTGGTTACTGCGGTGGGTTACGGCTTCGCCTAACCCACCCTACGGATCAACGGATCACGCCGCGGCGGTTGCGCTCTTTGCGGTCTCGCCTTCGAGGTCGGCTTCCGTGATGGTGCGGTTGCGTCCGAGGCGTTTGGCTTCATAGAGGCCGCGGTCGCAGCGCTCGATCATCGCCTCGGCGGATTCGGCTAACCTAAATTGCGCGACGCCGATGGAAACCGTGACGCTCGATATCGCCTGCCCGGTGGTGCGCCTGGTCAGGCGCGCTTCGGAAATGCGCAGACGAATGCGTTCGGCCACTTCAGTGCAGGCCTCCAGATCGAGACCCGGCAGCACCGCCATCAGTTCTTCGCCGCCATAGCGGGCCGCCAGCCCGACTTCGCCGACAATGTCCTGCAGCACCTTGGCCACCAGCCGAAGTACCTGGTCGCCGACCTGATGACCCCAGGTGTCATTGAACTTCTTGAAGTGATCGATATCGATCATCAAGATACCGAGCGACGCATCCTTTTCCATCGCAGCAATTTGCGCCGACCGGAAGAACTCGTCCATCGAGCGCCGGTTGGCCAATCCTGTCAGCGCATCGGTGTTCGAGCGCTCCTCGGCGGCCTTCAGCGAGTCGCGGATCTTGTCGAGTTCCTGGGTGGTTTCGAGAAAATTGGTTTCCAGCGCGCTCGCCCGCTCGTTGGCGCGCGAAAGCTCCGCCACCAGTCTCTCGATAATCGGACGCGGATCGCTGTTGGCCGCAACCTGCGAGGTGACCTCGTCGAGCGCCTCGATCTGGGTGCGGTTGTCGGAGATCGCGGTCGCGAGAAATTCTTTCGCGCTGGCGATCACGCATTGCAGCTGATCCGGAAAATCACCTGACGTGTCGGGGCCGGCATGCGGCTTGACGAAGGTCGCATAGAGTTCGCGATTGACCGAGGCGTCGAAGGTGCGCTTGTTGCCGATCAGGATGTCGATGGTCTTGCGCAGCGCCGGCGAGGTGCCCATCGCATAGTCGAACCAGACCGAAAAATTCCCCGGCGTGACCGGCACGGATTGCTGCGACATCGACCGGATCGCCCTGTCGGCAACGGACGTCGCGTATTCTACATCCATGTCGCCGAAGAGGTCGCCGGACATCGTTCTGATTCCAGTGTTTTCGCAGGTGTGCTGTCACATGTACGGCAGGAGACTTAAGCTAGCCTTAATCTGTTACCGCTCAGACGCTTGTTGCCCCATCCAAATCCGCGTCCTTCAGCCGCTGGAATAACCAGCCGGACAAGGTGTTGTCGCGCACGCCGCCTGCATACACGTCCGATGTGACACCCGTTTTCGCCAGCGTTAAGCCTACTCCGATCCGGTAGGCAAACCAAAGATATGGGTCGGTGAGTGCGCACAACTTATGCTGGTCGTGTTCGGGCGGCTGATGATTGCTGGCCTTGCGCACCTCGACCGCGAGCAGATTATCGGGGACCGCGCGCCGGTGCACGACGATGTCGGGGTAAACAGACTTGCCGAGATGATCGTCGGTCGAGACGATCGAGGCCTTCGGCATCCGCAGCGTGCGCTCGCCGAGACGATCGTAATCGCAGTCGACCTCCCAGCCCGGAAAATGCCGCTCGACAGACACCGCGAGGCGATGCGTCAGCGCGCGCTCGCCGAGATCCTTCTCGAACAGAAAGGTCTCGTGCGCGTAGAACTCCCGCAACGCGCTGACGAGTTTGTCCAGTTCGGCCTGCATCTCGATTTGCATGTGGGCCTGCCTCCGCGCTTCCCGAGGAGTGTACTCCGTCATTCCGGGATGGTCCGAAGGACCAGACCCGGAATCTCGAGATTCCGGGTTCATCGCTACGCGATGCCCCGGAATGACGACGACGTTAAACGTGTTCGCGCCTCACATCTGCACTTCGATCAACCGCGGTCCCTGCTCGGCCACCGCTTCGGCCAGCGCCTTGTTGAATTCGTCGGCGGTGGTGACCGCGCGGCCCGAAACACCCATGCCCTTGGCGAGCGCGACCCAGTCCAGCGTCGGACGGTCGATCGAGAGCATGTCCTTGGCGCGCTGGCCCGGCTCGCCGGCGCCGACGCCGTCGAATTCGCCGCGCAGGATCTGATACATGCGATTGGCGAACACGATGGTCAAGACGTTGAGGCCCTCGCGCGCCTGGGTCCACAGCGATTGCAGCGTGTACATCGCGCTGCCATCGCCGACCATGCAGATTACTTTACGATCAGGACAGGCCACCGCGGCGCCGGTCGCCACCGGCGTCGAAAACCCGATCGAGCCGCCCATGTTCTGCAGCCAGTCATGCGGATGGGCGGCGGCGGTCGGCGGGAAGAACCCGCGCCCTGTCGTGAGGGACTCGTCGACCATGATGGCATTTTCCGGGAATCGCCATCGCGATCGCCTGCGCGATCGACGCATGAGTCAGCGCGCCCGTCGGTTTTGCCAACTCGACCAGCTTCTGCGGCTTGGCGTCAGCCGGCCTGGCGCCGAGCGCGGAGGCCAGCGCTTCAAGCGCGGCGACCGAGTTCTCGCCGCCCGCGGTCATGCGATGCACCTCGCAGCCGTCGGGCTTGAGCATGCTCGGCTTGTTCGGATAGGCAAAGAACGCCACGGGATCGGCGGCTTCGACCAACACGATATGTTTGAAATCCTTCAGGATCGGCAGCGCCTGTTCGACCGGGTAGGGAATCCGGTCAATCGAAAATCGCCCGCGTCCGCGCGCCATCCGCGGATTGTAGGTCTGGCCCATCACCTTGCAGCCGGTCTTGCCGCCGATTTGAGCGGCCAGCGCCAGCCCCTTTTCGGTCAGCGCGCTGCCGGTCATCAGGAGCAGCGTCTGCGCGCCGCCCTTGAGCACCTGCGCGGCGTTGTCCACGGC
Organism: uncultured Alphaproteobacteria bacterium; assembly: GCA_963790595.1. Lineage (GTDB taxonomy): Bacteria > Pseudomonadota > Alphaproteobacteria > Rhizobiales > Xanthobacteraceae > Bradyrhizobium. The sequence continues at coordinate 111,894 of CAWBPE010000013.1, forward strand.
CTGCGACGAGAAATTCGCGCGCTGCTGCTCGAGCGGAACCTGCGCGATGCCGTCGGCCTCGTTCCAGGCGGTGTCGGCCGGCAGGATCAGCGTTGCGACCTGGGCGCTTCTGGCCGCGGCGATCGCGGCGGCGCCGTCTTTGGCGACGGATTTGGCATCCGGCGAGGTCCGCACCCAGGCCGACATCGGCCGGGCCAGGCCTTCGATGTCGGAGGTCAGCGGCGCATTGAACGCGATGTGGTAAACGGCATGCTGGCCGACAATGTTGACGATGCCGGAATTGGCCTTCTTGGCGTTGTGCAGATTGGCGAGGCCATTGGCGAGACCGGGCCCCAGATGCAGCAGCGTCGAAGCCGGGGTCCCCTTCATGCGGAAATAGCCGTCCGCCGCCCCCGTCACCACGCCCTCGAACAGGCCGAGCACGCAGCGCATGCCCTCGACCCGGTCCAGCGCGGCGACGAAATGCATCTCGGAAGTGCCGGGATTGGCGAAGCAGACGTCAACCCCGCCCGCAACCAGGGTCCGCACCAGACTTTCCGCACCGTTCATTCTTCCACTCCCGTTCGCGCGTTTTAAGAGAACTCCGCGCAGATCAATCATTCCTAGCGCATTTCGTCAAAGGGCGCCCCGGCATTGCTGGTATTTGGCTTAATTGGCGGTTGTCATTATCGCCTGACCCCACCCGCCGTCATTCCGGGGCGATGCGAAGCATCGAGCCCGGAATCTCGAGATTCCGGGTCTGGTGCTGGCGCACCATCCCGGAATGACGAGTTCTATTTCTGCGACAGTATTGTTTCAGTAACCGCAGCTTCCAAAAATCACCCGGCCTCACAGGCTCGTTGCTTGCGAAACCGGGCCGATTATGGCCTGACTAATGGCGAAATCATCTCTGCGGGGCGCGAAATGATCCGGATTTTGGCTTTCCTCCTGGTGGCGGCGACATGGCTGGCCGGCGTTGGCCCCTCCAGCGCCCAGAACAATGACTTCTTCTTCGGCGGCGGTTCCAATTTCGGCAATAGCGGCTCCGGTCCGATTGCGCGCACCATGGTCAGCTTCGATGGCCGCTATGCCCCCGGCACCATCGTGATCAACACCGCCGAGCGGCGGCTTTATCTGGTGCAGGGCAATGGCGAGGCGTTACGCTATGGCATCGGCGTCGGCCGCGACGGCTATCGCTGGTCCGGCGTGCATCGCATCACCGCCAAAAAGGAATGGCCGAGCTGGACCCCGCCCTCGCAGATGCGGGCGCGCCGGCCCGATCTGCCGCGCTACATGGAAGGCGGCATCAACAACCCGCTCGGCGCGCGTGCGATGTATCTCGGCTCGACGCTCTATCGCATTCACGGCTCCAACGAGCCGGAGACGATCGGCCAGGCGGTATCGTCGGGCTGCTTCCGCATGACCAATGAAGACGTGCAGGATCTCTATAATCGCGTCTCGGTCGGAGCGACGGTGATCGTGAAGAATTAGGCGGCGCGATTTTTGGATCGTTACCCGTCATCCGCAAAAGTCGTCGTCCCTGCGAACGCAGGGACGACGGTGTTGATAGGTTTGCGAATAATTACCTTCGCCCTCGCCGCGTTCGTCTTCGCCAGCGTCGCCACCCTGGCCCACTCCGCCGAAAACCCCGCCATCGCCGCGCGGCAGCGTGCGGAGAAGAAAACCTTCACCGACAGCGAAATCATCGAGGGGTTTTTCAAGACCGCGTTCGGCGCTGAATTTCATCTGGCCGGCCGGGTCGATCGCATCCGCAAATACGCCATGCCGGTGCGGGTGTTCGCTGCGGGCGCCAACCGTCCAGATCGCAAGGCGCAACTGGCAAAAGTTGTCGCGGACATCGGCCGGCGCATTGCGCTTCTCGATATCGCGATGGCCAACAGCATCGATGACGCCACGATCGTGGTCACGCTGGTGCGCGATCGCGATCTCATTCCGACGGTCCAGCGCTTCTGGGGCGAAGAGCGCGCCCGCGAGATCAAAAGCTCGCTCGACCCGCAATGCTTGTCCGGCTTTCGCAAAAACGAGCGATCCGAAATCGAGCACTCCGACGTGATCCTCACCGTCGACAAGGGCGACTTTGTCTTTCTCGACTGCGCCTATGAAGAACTGCTGCAATCGCTGGGACCGATCAACGACACCAATTCGGTGCCGTGGACCATGTTCAACGACCAGGTGTCGATGGGATTTTTCGACATCTACGACCAGTATCTGCTCAACATCCTCTACGACCCGCGCATCAAGCCCGGCATGAACGTCGAGGAGGTCAAAGCGGTGCTGCCGGAGGTGCTCCCCGATATCCGCGCCTTCGTACGGAAGGTGAATGACCTCAGAGAGTAATCGCGCCCTTGCCGCCGCTGCAGATCGCCTTCAGCGATGTCCATTCGGCCGGGGTCAACAAGGGTGGCCCGGTTGGCGGCCGGTCTTCTTCGCTCATCCGCTTCAGCCGGTCTTCGGTCAGCGGGTGGCTCGACATAAAAGACATCGTCTTGTCCACTTGCTTGCCGGTGACAAGCAACAGCAGATCGCCCAGCGCCTTTGGCGAGCGGCCGAGCCGGTGCATTACCCCGATCGAAAACGTATCGGCATTCTGTTCCGCCTCGCGCGTATGGGACGCCGTCACCAGCGAACGCGAGGCAAAAATCAGCGCGCCGGAACCGGTAACGTCGCCGAACAACAGTCCGATCAGGAACGACGTGCCGCCATTGTAGATCAGATTGCGGGTATTATCGCGATGCCTGAGATGGCCGAGTTCGTGCGCCAGCACGCCGGCGATCTCATCGGCGTTGTCAGCCTTCGCCAGCAAGCCGCTGAACAAATACACCTTGCCGCCGGGTAGCGCGAAAGCGTTGGGAATGGCGGTCGACAGCACCGCGGTCTGGATCGACGTCTCCATGTCAGCGGCCTCGCGAATTTCATTCACGAGCTTGTTGAAGGCGGCCTGCCCCGGCGCGTTGCTGCAGACCTTGTTTCCGAAAATAATCTTGATCTGTCCTTCCGCCACATCGCCGAGACGGCGCTCCAGCGCCGGCGGAACAAGGGGCGCGAGACGATCCGCGGCCAGCGGAACCCCGAACAGGACCACGCCGACGATGGAAACCGCCGCGGCCAACGACCAGCCGATAATCGCTGCAACGCCCCGCTGACCCGGACGATTGGCATCGAGTTGCGCACAGCGCGCGGTCAGTTCCACGGCCACCGCCGCGTCACGAATTTCCAGCCGCGCCAAAGCCGGCGCCGTCAGGCAGGTCAGGCGCAGCATGCCTGTGGGACCGTCGGCACGGCGGATATCTGTGTAAGACCACGTCGCAAGCGTATGGTCGTCGGCGTTGATCGCAAGCGCGTCATTGAACGCCAGCGTGACCGAATGCCGGCGGCTCGACATGCCGTCGAAATAAATCGCCGAACTGGCCGGCGCCGGCGGCGCGGCGATATTTTCCAGCCCGTTATCACTATCCATGGGAGAGAATGCTCATCGGCTAGAACCCGGCGACATCGAGGCCGTCGGCAAAGCCTTCACCGAGCGCATTGGCCAGTTCACCCTCCGCAGCGACATTTGCCGCCGCTTCGAGACCGTAGACCGTGGTCGACGCGATGACCCTCGCCCAGACGTCGCGCAGCAAATAGATCCGCATCACGACGTTCAACGTGAGTATGAAAGCCAGATAGCCGAGCACCGCGGCCACAAGCATCGGAATGCTGCCCTGCAAATTGGCGGGCGTGAAGAGTTTTGCCATCGGCGTATGACTGATTCCGGCGAACATCGCCGCGCAGCCAAACAGATAGGCCGAGAACAACGATGCGATCAGCAGGAACCAGCCGATCACTTTCCAGTAGAGCCCCACCAGCGCGCCGTTCAGCAGGGACGATTCAAACCGGACGTCACCGAACCGGATTCCCGAGAGCCACCAGCGCCACTCCACGGCTTTGAACAGGCCGTAGATGAAAGGGGTCATCAGCAGATCAGGAGCGTGACGATGCTGCTGATTGCCGTAATCGCTTTGACCATCGGGGCCAGGCGAGGAATAAATTGCACTATCGGCAACGCTATCAGCGTCACCAGCGGCACGACTGCCAACAACCACAGCCACCAGCCCTGCTTGAAGAACGCCCAACCCGTTCCTTCAAATCGGCCCGGAAGATCGCCGTAATAAGAGTGCCGCATCTTGTATCGCTCGAGCGCCGCTTCGCGCCATGGCAAGATCAGGCCGAGGGTCAGTCCCATCAGCACGCCCCACAGCGCCGCGCGGCCGGCATAGGCCAGCCCCGACCCGCTCATCCAGAATCGCACGCCGCGCCATACCGTGCGGGTCAACCGATAACGCCGTGCGCGGTAGATCGCGAATTGCCCGAACAGATAGAAGAACAGGAACAGGGGCGTGCTCGCGAACGCCTTGAAACGCTCGACTTCGACGCCGACCAGGAAGTAGGCGAGATAGATCGGCATGATGATCGCGATCGCGAACAGGAACCCGAACAGCAGCTCCTTGCCGCGGCCGGTGTATTCGGCCGCATCGCCCTCGATCACGGTGTTCGACCACAGATGACGCCTGATGTCGGTGGCGAGCCAGAACCGGTAAAAGCCGAAGGTAATCAGCTCAAGTGCAGCGCCGCGGGTGACCAGCCGGCGGAATTCGCCGCGGTTGCCCGCGAACGAGACATCCCCCGGCACCGGCGGCGGGTGCAGCGGCACGGAACTCATCTGATTCATTGTTCAATTCTCAAACGCAGCCGATTGAAATGCAACCATAGATTATGGCTGGCACAAATGCGATTGGCTCAATGAGATATCGGATAGATATGATGAATATTATGTTTCTCGAACAGTTCGCGCCCGAGTAGCCCGGATGAGCGAAGCGACATCCGGGAATAAATTCGACGCCGGCCCCGGATATCGCGAAGCCTGTCATCGGGCGCGCATTCGCGCGACCCGTTGGCTCATCCGGGCCACGCCAACTGCCGTCATTGCGAGCGCAAGCGAAGCAATCCATGATGCAACAAAGGAAGAAAGAATGGATTGCTTCGTCGCTTCGCTCCTCGCAATGACGAAAACTTCGTGAGCCCGCCCGCCTACATCGACTTCTCGAACAATTCCCGCCCGATCAGCATGCGCCGGATTTCGCTGGTGCCGGCGCCGATCTCGTAGAGCTTGGCGTCGCGCAGCAGGCGCGCGGTCGGATAATCGTTGATGTAGCCGTTGCCGCCGAGCAGCTGGATCGCATCGAGCGCGCATTGCGTCGCTTTTTCGGACGCATAAAGAATAGCACCCGCCGCATCCTCCCGCGTGGTCTCGCCGCGGTCGCAGGCTTTCGCCACCGCATACACATAGGCTCGCGACGCGTTCATCGTGGTGTACATGTCGGCGATCTTGCCCTGCACCAGCTGGAAAGTTCCGATCGGCTGGCCGAACTGCTTGCGCTCATGCACATAGGGCAACACGACGTCGAGACAGGCCTGCATGATCCCGAGCGGGCCTGCGGCGAGCACCGAACGTTCATAGTCGAGACCGGACATCAGCACGTTGACGCCGCGGCCGACTTCGCCGAGCACGTTTTCCGCCGGCACTTCGCAATCCTCGAACACCAGCTCTGACGTGTCGGAGCCACGCATGCCCATCTTGTCGAGCTTCTGCGCGGTGGAAAATCCCTTCATGCCCTTTTCGATGATGAAGGCCGTGATGCCGCGCGGTCCCGCGGCCGGATCGGTCTTGGCATAGACCACCAGCGTTTCAGCGATGGGACCGTTGGTGATCCACATCTTGTTGCCGTTGAGGACGTAGCGATCGCCCTTTTTCTCGGCGCGGGTCGACATCGATACTACGTCCGAGCCGGAGCCGGGTTCGGACATCGCCAACGCGCCGACATGCTCGCCGGAAATCAGCTTGGGCAGGTATTTGCGCTTCTGCGCGTCGTTGCCGTTGCGACGGAGTTGATTGACGCAAAGATTCGAGTGCGCGCCATAGGACAGACCGACCGCCGCCGACGCCCGCGAGATTTCCTCCATCGCGATGCAATGCTCGAGATAGCCGAGCCCCGAGCCGCCATATTCTTCCTCGACCGTGATGCCATGGAGACCAAGTGCGCCGATTTTCGGCCACAGATCGCGCGGAAACTCATTGCTCTTGTCGATTTCGGCGGCGCGCGGCGCGATCTCGTGGCTGGAAAAATCATGCACGGTCTCGCGTATCGCGTCCGCGGTCTCGCCGAGATCGAAATTGAACATCCGATGCGCGTTGGGAATCATGGTCGGCGGCCTCCGTAATATGACGCGCTGTAGCCTTATTCGTTGCAAACAAGCTTGTCACGGCCCGGAACGGCTGAGAAGAGCCATCCGCCGGGTAGCCGGCGCTGGCATGCCAGCAAATGGAAAAACTCTCCCTTGCCCCGACGCACGCAACGGGATGTAATTCGACCCAACACGACCATCGGAACCAACCGTGGACAGCACCACCAGGGAGACGCCGATGCACGGGACCATCGACCACGGCATGGATAGTCAGCAGCTGGATCGCCAGCAGCTGGACGCACGCGAGCGCGCGTATGCGACGCCGCTTGAGCAATTCGATCCCGGCAATCCCGAACTGTTTCGTTCGGATACGTTCTGGCCGTATTTCGACCGGCTGCGCCGCGAAGATCCCGTGCACTATTGCAAGGACAGCATGTTCGGGCCGTATTGGTCCGTTACCAAATACAACGACATCATGGAGATCGAGACCAACCACGCGGTGTTCTCGTCGGCCGCGACGCTTGGCGGCATCACCATCCGCGATATCCCCTCCGACCTGCGCCGGGAAAGTTTTATCGCGATGGATCAGCCGCGCCACAGCGCGCAGCGCAAGACCGTGGCGCCGATGTTCACGCCGACGCATCTGGATCAGTTGGCGATCAATATCCGCCAGCGCTCGGCCGAATGCCTCGATAATCTGCCGAAAAACGAAATATTCGACTGGGTCGATCAGGTCTCGATCGAACTGACCACGCAGATGCTCGCAGTGCTGTTCGATTTTCCCTGGGAAGACCGCCGCAAGCTGACGCGCTGGTCGGATATCGCCACCACGCTTCCCGGCCCAGGCGGCCTGGTCCCGACAGAAGAAGCGCGGCAGGCCGAGTTGATGGAATGCGCGATCTATTTCACCCGGCTCTGGAACGAGCGGATCAAGCAGCCACCGAAGAGCGACCTGTTGTCGATGATGGCGCACAGCGATGCGACGCGCGACATGGACCCGAGGAATTTCCTTGGCAATCTTATTCTGTTGATCGTCGGCGGCAACGACACCACCCGCAATACCTTATCGGGCAGTCTCTACGCGTTGAGCAAAAATCCGGGCCAGTACCAGCGGCTGCGCGACAATCCGGCGCTGATCGACAGCTTCGTGCCCGAAGTGATTCGCTGGCAGACGCCGCTGGCGCATATGCGACGTACCGCGCTTGAAGATTTCGAATTCCGCGGCAAGGAATTCAAGAAGGGCGACAAGATCGTGATGTGGTACGTTTCGGGCAACCGCGACGACGAGATCATCGATCGCCCCTATGAATTCATCATCGACCGGGCACGTCCGCGCACGCATCTGTCGTTCGGCTTCGGCATTCACCGCTGCGTCGGCATCCGGCTGGCGGAACTGCAGCTGAAGATCATCTGGGAAGAGATCTTAAAACGCTTCGACAATATTGAAGTGGTCGGCGAACCCCGGCGGGTGTATTCGAGTTTTGTCAAAGGCTATGAGACGCTGCCGGTTCGTATCGCCGGCTGAGACGGGATTGATCCATCATGAACATCCAGACATCGGTTCTATCGGACAAAAGCGAACTGCAGCGCGCCGCGCGTGAGGCCGCCTACGCGATGCCGCTGAAGGATTTTCATCCCGGCGCGCCGCAATTGTTTCGCAGCGATACGCTGTGGCCGTATTTCGAGCGGCTGCGCAAGGAAGAACCGGTGCATTACTGCACCAACTCGCCGATCGAACCCTATTGGTCGGTGACTAAATACAACGACATCATGCATGTCGATACCAATCACGGCATCTTCTCTTCCGATGTCAGCCTCGGCGGCATCTCGATCCGCGACGTGCCGGCGGGGTACGACTGGCCGAGCTTCATCGCGATGGATCAGCCGCTGCATTCCTCGCAGCGCAAGACCGTCTCGCCGATGTTCACGCCGACGCATCTGGACGAGTTGGCGATCCTGATCCGCGAACGCGCCGGCAAGGTGCTCGACGCGCTGCCGCGTAACGAGACCTTCGATTTCGTCGACCGGGTATCCATTGAACTCACCACGCAGATGCTGGCGACGCTGTTCGATTTCCCCTGGGAGGAGCGCCGCAAGCTGACGCGCTGGTCCGATGTGTCGACCGCGCTGCCGAAAAGCATGATCGTCGAATCCGAAGAGCAGCGCCGCGCCGAGATGGACGAATGCGCGGCCTATTTCGCCAAGCTCTGGAACGAACGCGTCAATGCCGAACCGCGCAACGACCTGATCTCGATGATGGCGCACAACGACGCCACACGGCACATGGACCCGGACAATCTGATGGGCAACATCATCCTGCTGATTGTCGGCGGCAACGACACCACCCGCAACACCATGAGCGGCTCGGTGCTGGCGTTGAACGAGAACCCCGACCAGTACCAGAAGCTGCGCGACAATCCGGCGCTGATCGATACCATGGTGCCGGAGGTCATTCGCTGGCAGACGCCGCTGGCGCATATGCGGCGCACCGCGCTGGTCGACACCGAACTGGGCGGCAAACAGATCAAGAAGGGTGACCGCGTCGTGATGTGGTACGTCTCGGGCAACCGCGACGAAGAGGTGATCGAGAAACCCGACGAATTCATCATCGATCGCGCCCGGCCCCGCATCCATCTGTCGTTCGGCTTCGGCATCCACCGCTGCGTCGGCATGCGGCTGGCCGAATTGCAGCTCAAAATCGTCTGGCAGGAGATGCTGAGGCGTTTCGACCGGATCGAGGTGGTGGGCGAGCCGAAGCGGGTCTATTCCAGCTTCGTGCGGGGCATCGAGTCCCTGCCGGTTCGCATTCCAGCGTGACGCCACGCGCGCTTGCGCTTTGCCTGCCCGCCGTGCAGATATCGCGGGCGGGCAAGGGCGCTTTTGCGCCTTTTGCTCCATGCGCGCCCTCGATCTGCCAGCCGAGTACCGATGACCGAAACAGTCCAAGACCAATATCAAGAACAACAAGACGAACATGCCGAGATCCGCGACGCAGTTGCAAAACTCTGCGCGCAATTCCCCGGTGAATACTGGCGCAAACTCGATCGCGAGATGGCCTACCCCAAGGCCTTTGTCGATGCGCTGACGGAAGCGGGTTACCTTTCGGTATTGATTCCCGAGGAATATGGCGGCGCCGGGCTGAAACTGTCGGCCGCGGCCGCGATCCTCGAAGAGATCCAGCGCGCCGGGTGCAATGGCGGCGGCTGCCACGCCCAGATGTACACCATGGGCACGCTGCTGCGGCACGGCAGCGAGGCGCAAAAGGCCCAATGGCTGCCGAAAGTCGCCAGCGGCGAATTGCGGCTGCAGGCTTTCGGGGTCACCGAGCCGACCAGCGGCACCGATACCACGTCGCTGAAGACCTTCGCCAAGCGCGAAGGCAATGACAGCTATATCGTCAACGGCCAGAAGATCTGGACCAGCCGCGCCGAACATTCCGACCTGATGATCCTGCTGGCGCGCACCACGCCGAAGGAGCAGATCAAAAAGCGCACCGACGGCCTGTCGGTGTTCATCGTCGACATGAAGGAAGCCAAGGGCAAGGGCCTGTCGATCAGCCCGATCCGCACCATGATGAACCACGCCACCACGGAAGTGTTCTTCACGGATTTGCGGGTGCCCGCCGAAAACCTGATCGGCGAGGAAGGCAAGGGCTTTCGCTACATCCTCTCAGGCATGAACGCCGAGCGGATTCTGATCGCGGCGGAATGCGTCGGCGACGCCAAATGGTTCATCGCCAAGGCCTCGAACTACGCCAAGGAACGCTCGGTGTTCGGCCGGCCGATCGGCCAAAATCAAGGCATCCAGTTTCCGATCGCCAAGGCCTATGCCGCGATGCGCGCCGCCGAATTGATGGTGAAGGAAGCCACCCGCAAATATGAGGCCGGGATCGATTGCGGCGCCGAGGCCAACATGGCCAAGATGCTCGCGGCCGATGCGTCCTGGGAAGCCGCCAATGCCTGCGTGCAGACCCATGGCGGATTTGGTTTCGCGGAAGAATACGACATCGAGCGCAAGTTCCGCGAAACGCGACTTTACCAGGTCGCGCCGATCTCGACCAATCTCATTCTGTCTTATCTCGCCGAGCATGTGCTGGGCATGCCCCGCTCCTATTGAGAACCGAACATGCTGCCACTTGAGGGACTGACCGTCATTGCCGTCGAACAGGCGGTCGCCGCACCGTTCTGCAGCTCGCGGCTGGCCGATGCCGGTGCCCATGTCATCAAGGTGGAGCGGCCCGAGGGCGATTTCGCGCGCGGCTATGACGCCGCCGCCAAGGGACAAAGCAGCTATTTCGTCTGGCTCAACCGCGGCAAGGATTCTGTCGTGATCGACCTCGCCACCAAAGAGGGCCGCGCCACGCTCGAAACGCTGATCGCCGGCGCGGATGTGCTGCTGCAAAATCTCAAACCCGGCTCGATGGACAGACTGGGTTTCCCGCTGGAGCGCCTGAAAAAGGATTATCCGGCGCTGATTACCTGCACCATTTCGGGCTATGGCGATGACGGCCCCTACGCCGACCGCAAGGCCTATGACCTGCTGATCCAGGCCGAAAGCGGCCTCGCCTCGATCACCGGCGGGCCAGAAGGCCCCTCGCGCGTCGGCGTGTCGATCGTCGATGTCGCCACCGGCGCGACCGCGCATGCGGCGATCCTCGAAGCGTTGATCGGGCGCGCGCGTAGCGGCAAGGGCGCGGATATCAGGATTTCGATGTTCGACGTGATGGCCGACTGGCTCACCGTGCCGCTGCTCAATGCCGAAGCCGGCAACCCGCCAAAGCGAATGGGCCTCGCCCATCCCTCGATCGCGCCCTACGGCGTATTTCGCTCCAAGGACGGCAAGGACATCCTGATTTCGATCCAGAGCGAACGCGAATGGAAGAAATTATGCGCCGACGTGCTGGATCAGCCTGACCTGCTGAGCGATGTCAGGTTTGCCAACATGGTCGAGCGGGTGCGCAACCGCCAATTGACCGACACCACCGTCGGCAACAGCTTCGCGTCGATGATGCGCGTCGATCTGTTGAAGCGCCTGGCGGATGCCGACATTGCGTTTGCCGAGGTCAACAGCATGGCCGATCTCGCCGTCCATCCGCATCTGCGCCGCATCGAGATCGATACGCCGAACGGACCGGTGAGCTATCCGGCACCCGCCGTCATTGTCGTCGATCAGCCGCGTCAGTACGGCGCCATACCCGGAATCGGCGAGCAGCCGAGCATGGCCAAAGCTTCCTCTGCCAAGGCGAAATCCTCATGACCGACAAACCCGATCTCGACCATCTGCGCCAATGGATCGGCCGCACCAGCGAAGCCACTGACGTCGTCACCGCGCAACTGGTGCGTGGCCTGCGCGCGACCCTGTTCATGGATATCGGCGATCCCAAACCGGGCGACGCGGTGCCGTTCACGACGCATTGGTGCCTGGGACAACCAGTGTTCCCGATGGCGGAACTGGGTCCCGACGGCCATCCCGCACGCGGCGGCTTCCTTCCGCCGGTGCCGCTACCGCGCCGGATGTGGGCCGGCGGCGAACTCGAAATCCTCGAGGCGCTGCGGGTCGGCGACGAAGTCACGCGTGTCTCGCGCATCTCGGACGTTACGATGAAGACCGGCAGCACCGGCGTGTTATGTTTCGTCTCGGTCGATCACACGATCAACACGCCGCGCGGCATTGCGATTCGCGAGCGGCAGGACGTCGTCTATCGCGACGTATCGGCTGCACCCTCGGCGCCCGCCAAACCACCGGGGCCGCCGCCGGTGGCGCAGCAACGCGAAACCCACATGGCGGATCCGGTATTGCTGTTTCGCTATTCGGCGCTGACTTTCAACGGCCACCGTATCCATTACGACCGCGACTATGTCACCAAGGTCGAGGGCTATCCCGGTCTTATTTTTCACGGCCCGATGCAGGCCGCCTTCATGGTGGAATTCGGCGCCAAGCTTCATGGCGGAAAGCCGCCGAAGAAGTTTGGCTATCGTGGCGTGCAGCCGTTGTTCGAGGGCTCGGAATTCAGCGTGAATGCCAACAAGACCGATGCCGGCATGGATCTGTGGACCGCGAACTCGGCGGGTCAGCCGACGATGAAGGCGACTGCGACGTGGTGAACTTTATCTGACGTCATTGCGGGCGAAGCGAAGCAATCCATCTATCCACACGCGAAGTATGGATTGCTTCGTCGCTTCGCTCCTCGCAATGACGGGAAACATTCGAGGTCACGACATTGTCCCGCAACCCCACCAAAACCACCACCCCCGTCACCGTCAAGGACGCCACGCTCAATCTCTTGCGCGCGTTCGGCATCAAGAAAGTGTTCGGCAATCCCGGCTCGACCGAATTGCCGTTCCTGAGCGACTGGCCCGACGACATCGATTATGTACTGGGCCTGCAGGAGGCTTCCGTGATCGGGATGGCCGACGGCTATGCGCAGGCCACCCGCAACGCGGGCTTTGTCAATCTGCATTCCGCCGCCGGCGTCGGCAATGCGCTGGGCAATGTCTATACCGCGCACCGCAACCAGACCCCGCTGGTGATCACCGCCGGCCAGCAGGCGCGCAGCATTCTGCCGCTGCAGGCCTTTCTCTATGCGGAGCGTGCCTCGGAATTTCCCCGGCCTTACGTCAAATTCTCGATCGAACCGGCGCGGGCCGAAGACGTTCCGGCCGCGATCGCGCGCGCTTATTACGTCGCGATGCAGCCGCCCTGCGGCCCGACCTTCGTGTCGGTGCCGATCGACGACTGGACCCGTCCAACGACACCGCTGGAAGCGCGTAGCGTTAGCCGCGAAACCAGTCCTGATCCCGATGCGATGAAGGCGCTGGCCGCGGCGCTTGCGGCGAGTGAGCACCCCGTCCTCGTGATCGGCCCCGGCGTCGATCGCGCGGGCGCGGTCGACCTGATGGTCCGCGTCGCCGAAAAGACAAAAGCCGCGGTGTGGGTCAGTCCATTCTCGGCGCGCTGCAGTTTTCCGGAACGGCATCCGCAGTTTTCTGGCTTCCTGCATGCCTCGCCGGCGCAGCTCTCGGAGGCGCTGCGCGACTACGATCTGGTGATCGTGATCGGCGCGCCGGTATTCACGTTCCATGTCGAAGGCCACGCCGCAATCTTCGATGGCTCAACCACGATCTTCCAGATCACCGACGATCCGACCGCAGCCGCCGCGACGCCTGTCGGCGCCAGCATCATCGCCACCATGAAGCCGGCGCTTTCAATGCTGCTGGAGTTGCTGCCGCAGACAAAACGCGCGCTGCCCAAAGCGCGCATCCTGCCGCCCACGCCTGTTGCGGGCGATCCGATCCCGGTTGAATTCGCGCTGCACACGCTCGCATCCGCGATGCCTGAGGGTGCCGTGGTGGTGGAGGAAGCGCCGTCGCATCGCCCGGCGATGCATAAATTCATGCCGATGCGCGGACAAGACAGCTTTTACACCATGGCCAGCGGCGGCCTCGGCTTCAGCCTGCCCGCTGCGGTCGGCATCGCGCTGGGACGCCCCGGCGTGCGCACCGTCTGCCTGATCGGCGACGGCTCGGCGATGTATTCGATCCAGGCGCTGTGGACGGCGGCCCAACGCAAGCTGCCGCTGACCATCGTGGTGATCAACAATGCCGGCTACGGCGCAATGCGCTCGTTCAGCCAGGTGATGCAGGTGCGCAATGTCCCCGGCCTCGAACTGCCGGGCATCGATTTCGTCCAGATCGCGAAGGGCCTCGGCTGCGACGCCGTGCGCGTCAGCCAGGCGTCGGAGCTCGCGGGCGCGCTGAAGCGCGGGCTGGCGCATGACGGCGTGAGTTTGATCGAGGTGTTGGTGGATTCGTCAGTGCCGCTGCTCTACGCAAAGAAGAAGTAGGCGGGGATATGTAGCCCGGATGAGCGAAGCGACATCCGGGACCGAAACGCCTCAGACCCCGGATATCGCTTCGCTCATCCGGGCTACGTCAGCCTAAACCTCCGCACGCCCCATCATCGAGCGCACCACAAACGGATGAATGCGGCCGACCGGCGCCATGTAGACGCGGCCGAGCAGGTTGTGCACATGCACGACCGTCGACACGACGTAATGTGGCAGACCGTTACGCTGCGATTTCAGCACCGACACGCGCACATCGAGATGGCTGTCGTCGATACCCAGCAGAAGCTCGTGCTCGGTCTTGCCAAAAATGCTGAAAATGCCGAGGCGGTCGCCGACCTGATAGGTCTCGGGCGCCCGTGCCGCAACCTTCATTGCGCCGACATCCTTGAGACCGAACAAACGCACGATGCGATTGCGGATCGCCATGAGATCATCGACCCATCGCGGTGTGCCGCGGGAGGCGCGCAGAAAAATTTCCGTCGGCGACAGCGTCGCCGTGCTCAGCGGCGCCTCGTAGGCGTCGTAAAAACTGGCGTCGGCCAGCGAGGGTTTGAGCGCGCTGTCGTCCGGTACGGTGGTCGCAGTCACTTTGGTCACGGGACACATCCCTCTGATTGGGGCATCTCGGTGCGAATCTACCATGGGTAAGCGGGCGATAGGTCATCGCGCGGCGCGACAACTGGTCTCACGAGTGGCGGGAATAAATAGCTGCTCAGACCTCATCCTGAGGAGCGCGCTCTTGCGCGCGTCTCGAAGGATGGGCGGTCCGGGGCTCTCATGGTTCGAGACGGCGCAAGGGCGCCTCCTCACCATGAGGATCTTCTATTTCCCAAACTCTTCGCGCATCTTCGCCTGGATTTTCGCCATGCCCGCGATCCATCGATCATAATTCTCGGCCTTCTTGCGCATATACCCCGCCACTTGCGGATGCGGCAGAATGACGAACGTCTCCTGCTCCAGCCCAGCCAGCGCATCCTGCGCCACTTGCTCCGGCGAGAGGTCACCGTCGCCGGATTGCGGCCCTTTCGGGATCGAGCGCAACATGTTGGTGTCGACGCCCTGCGGGCACAGGATCGAAACCTTGATGCCGTCGGCCTTGTGCGAGATCGCGAGATTTTCGGCAAATCCGACCGCCGCATGTTTCGTGGTCGAATAGGCCGGGCTTCCGACTTGCGATAAAAGCCCCGCCGCGGAAATGGTGTTGAGGAAATAGCCGCCGCCGCGCGCCTTCATGCGCGGGATCAGATGCCGCGCGGCATAGACATGCGCCATCACGTGGATAGCCCAGCTCTTCGCCCACGGCTCGTCATTGACGCCGCCGGCATTGACCGATAGCGGATCGAAACCGCCGCCGATGCCGGCATTGGAACAGAATAACGCGATCGGGCCGAATTGCGCTTCGGTCTGCTCGATGACATGGCGGATGTCTTCTTCACGCCCGACATCGCATTTGAAGGCGGCGCCATTGACCGACGCGGCGACCGCTTGCGCACCGGCCAGATCGAGATCGGCAACCACGACCTTCAAAGCGCCGGCGCGGTGAAAGGCTTCGCACAGCGCCCGGCCGATGCCGTTGGCGCCGCCGGTGACAACCACGACCTGGCCTGCGACCCGCATAGGACCACCAATGATGTTGAAAGTTTCAGACCAGAATCAGATCGAGCACGGCGGTATAATGACAGGCCGCACCCAGCAATACAAAGCTGTGCCAGATCACATTCTGAAACCGAAGCCGCTGCCACGCGTGAAAGATAACGCCGAAACTATAGAGCAGACCACCGGCAATGATGAACCAGATCGCGACCTGCGGCAGCGACGATAGGCCGGCATCATAGGCGATCAGCCCGCTCCAGCCCATCGCCAGATAAAGCCCGACCGATAGCCGGTCGAAGCGTCCCGGGAAAAACAGTTTCAGCACGATCCCGACCGCGGCCACGCTCCAGACGCCGGCCAATAGCGACATCGCGAACACACGATCCTGCAACTGGGCAAACACCGGCGTATACGTCGCGGCGATCAGGATGTAGATCGCGGAATGATCGAAGCGCCGCAGCAGCCATTTGCGGCGCGACACCGGCCACAGATTATAGGCGGCCGAAAATCCAAGCATCGCGAGCAGGCCAAATGCGTAGACCGACACCGAGACGACTTCATAGGTGGAGGCGAACACCGCCGCCAGCACGATCAGCACGGTCGCCGCGATCAGGCCGCTGAGCACGCCGATCCCGTGCACGATGCCGTCGGCGATCAGTTCGGCCCGATCGTAATTCCAGCGGATAGCGCCGGCCGCCGCATGGGCCGATGTCGAGGCGAGTTGCTTCAGTCTGAACACGGTCATGGCGGCTCGATACACATCCATACGGCGATAAACGTAACGCCAGAGGGTCAACGAACCATAAAACCCCAATAGCGTCCTAAGTGTGAAACTTGATTTTGCTTCATAAATAGCCACTTTCAGGCAGTTCTTTCGCCCATTGCCTCCGCAAACCCAGGCTTTTCCCGCCGCATGGCCCTTCGTTTTCAAGATATCGTCGAAGAAGCGCGCCTGTCGGCGCAGGCGCTGCGGGATTATGGCGACGGCCTTTTCAATCCCACCGTCCGGCTCGGCGTCACCGGATTGTCACGCGCCGGCAAGACCGTCTTCATCACGGCGCTCATTCACGGCCTCACCCGCGGCGGCCGCTTTCCGGTGTTCGAGGCCTTCGCTTCCGGGCGGATCGCCCGCGCCAGGCTTGCACCGCAACCCGACGATGCCGTCCCGCGCTTCAATTATGAGGGCCATGTCCGCACCCTGATCGAGGAGCGCCGCTGGCCGAACTCCACGGTCGACATCAGCGAATTGCGGCTGGTGATCGACTATCAGCGCCACAACGGCGCCGACCGCACGCTGACGCTCGATATCGTCGACTATCCCGGCGAATGGCTGCTCGATCTGCCGCTGCTGAACAAGACGTACGAGCAATGGTCAAAGGAAAGCCTCGCGCTTTCACGCGAAGTACCGCGCGATCGGCTCGCCGCACCCTGGCACGCACAGCTGGCGACACTTAACGCCGAAGCGCCCGCCGACGAACAGGCCGCGTTGTCCTCCGCGCGGCTGTTCACGGACTATCTGCGCGCCTGCCGCGACGAGCGTTTTGCGATGAGCCTGTTACCGCCGGGCCGTTTTCTGATGCCGGGCAATCTCGCGGGCTCGCCCGCGCTGACCTTTGCGCCGCTCGATCTGCCGGATGACCGCGAAGCCCCGGAGGGATCGCTATGGGCGATGATGGTGCGGCGTTACGAGGCCTATAAGGATGTCGTGGTGCGTCCCTTTTTCCGGGACCATTTCGCGCGGCTCGATCGCCAGATCGTGCTGGTCGATGCGCTCTCGGCGTTCAATGCCGGACCGGAAGCGCTGGCCGATCTCGAGGCCGCGCTGGCGGGGATTCTGGACTGCTTCCGGATCGGCCGCGGCACGCTGCTCAGCGCGCTGTTCAGGCCGAAGATCGACCGCATATTATTTGCCGCGACCAAGGCCGACCATCTGCATCACCAGAGCCATGACCGGCTGGAAGCGATATTGCGCCGCGCCGTCGCCAAGGCCGTCGCGCGAGCCGAGGACGGCGGCGCCGGGATCGACGTCGTCGCGCTGGCCGCGGTTCGCGCCACCCGCGAAGCGATGGTCGCGCGCGGCCGCGACAAATTGCCGTCAATCCTCGGCACGCCGGCTGAGGGCGAAATCGCCAATGGCGAGACGTTTGATGGCAACACCGAAGTGGCAACCTTTCCGGGCGACCTGCCTGCCGATCCCGAACAACTCTTCAACAGCGAAACTACATTCCGCGGCCTCACCAGCGCCAGCGCCGACAAGGCCGATTTTCGCTTCCTGCGGTTCCGGCCGCCGCTGCTTGAGCATGAAGGGGCAGAAAGCCCCGCGCTGCCTCACATCCGCCTTGACCGCGCCCTCCAGTTCCTGATCGGAGACAAACTGCAATGAGCGAGCGCCCCCAACACCGGCGGCCGGCGACCTTCAAGCTCGACGATCCCGGCGTGGTCGTGATGGATCCCGATGACACCAGCCGCCCGTCGCGCGGCTCGATCCAGGTCAGGCCGGAAGCCGATCCTGCGCTATTGCCGGTCCCGATCGAGGCACCATTATTACCGGTGCGGCGCGGATTCCGCTGGGGCACACTCTTTTGGAGCGCGACCGCCGGTCTGGTGCTGCTCGGGACGGGATTGGGCGTGGCGCATCTGATCGAGGATCTGTTCGCGCGCAGCGAAACCCTCGGCATTCTCGGGCTGGGCTTTGCCTTTATCGCCGCGCTGGCGCTGGTTGTCGTGATCGCACGCGAGGCGCTCGGGCTGGCGCGGCTGGCCGCGATCGAAAAGCTGCATGCGCGTGCTGCGGCGGTTTTGTTGAGCGACGATCGCCCCGAGAGCCGGGCGATCATGCAGGACCTTTTGAAGATCGCGCATCAGAATCCGCAACTGGCGCGCGCCCGCGCTACCTTGTTGGGCCACGCCGACGACATCATCGACGGCGCCGATCTGATCAAGCTTGCGGAACGCGAATTGATGACGCCGCTCGATCAGGAAGCGCGGCGGCTGATCTCGTCGGCGGCGCAGCGGGTGTCGATCGTGACGGCCGTCAGTCCGCGCGCCGTGGTGGACGTGCTGTTCGTGTTCGCCGCTTCCTTGCGTTTGATCCGGCAATTGGCGCGGCTCTATGGCGGACGGCCGGGCGCGCTTGGCATGATCCGGCTGATGCGTCATGTCATTGCGCATGTCGCGATCACCGGTGGCATGGCGGCGAGCGACAGCCTGATCCAGCAGGTGCTCGGCCATGGCCTTGCCGCGAAACTGTCACAGCGGCTCGGCGAAGGCGTCCTCAACGGCCTGCTCACCGCGCGCCTCGGCCTCGCCGCTATCGACGTGACCCGCCCGCTACCCTTCACTGCCTTGCCGCGGCCGGCGCTGGGCGATCTCGCGAAGGATTTATTGGCGAAGCGGGATGCGGACGAGGCGTGACTTCTTTCTTCACCTCTCCCCTTGTGGGAGATGTCGAAATTCGCGCGCAGCGGGAATTTCGGGTGAGGGGTTACGGTCTATCGATAGACTGCACCCCTCTCCCCAACCCTCCCCCAATCGAAGTCGGATATATCCGACTTCGACAATTTAAGGTGTCCAACTCGGGTAAACCCGAGTTGGCTGGGGAGAGGGAGCGCACCTCCGTCGCGGATAGATCAATGGTTCGACAACGCCGCTACGTGCAACAGCGTCCGCACATCACCCGCCAGCACGCGCCAGCCATAAAGCGGCGAGTCCGGCGGCGGTGAAAGCTCTGGCGTCCAGCCGGTCAGTTTTTGCAGCGCGTAGGTATCGGTAACGCTGCCGCGCCAGCTGCGCTCGACGCGTTCAAGCGGCTCCCGGATCGCCGTGGTCGAAGCCCAGAACGGATTGGTGCTGAAACTGTCAGGCTCGCGCCCGACATAGAGCCCGGCGTGGCCTTTGATCAGGTTCATGCCGGGGTCGTGAAAACCGATATAGCGCCCGCGCTCATTGATCTGGATCACCGGGACGCGGCCTGCGAAAAACCATCGCAGCATCGCGTAGGTCCGGTAGTCCGTGGTCCCGATCCAGGTCGCGCCGGTCTTTTGCAACTCGACCTCCGCCCGGCTCACCACCTGCTCGAAACCCGCTTCGCCGCCGATCGGATCGTTCCGGCCGATGAAATTGAAGGGCGTCACGACATAATAAACAAAGACCCCAACGACGAAGGCGATCCCGGTCACGATCGCCGCGGTCGACCACCACACCGCCGAATTGAGCAGCCCCGACCGGCCCTCGCGCCGCAGCGTCGGGATGTTGATGGCAGCGGCGGCAAAGCCGATCGGCCACATGAACATCGGCCAGGTATCGCCGACCCGCAGCGTCAGCGATCGCCAGAAGAAATAACAAAACGGCAGCAGCACGCAGGTCGACAATAAAATCGCCACCGCATCGCGCCGGCGATAGCCCCGCGACGCGGTGATGACCAGCGCCGACAGCACCAGCGGAAACGAGATGAATCCGACCAGCCCGAATTGCAGACCGATAAAATCGCCGACGGTGCGCAGCGACCAGCCATGGGTCGCGGTCGCCCGCACGAACTGGAAGCGGAACGACGCCCAGTCGTGACCGGCATTCCAGATCAGCACCGGCGAGAAGAGAGCGACCGCGATCAGCGCCGCCGCCCAGGGATAGGGGCTGCGCAGCCAGCGCGAACGCCACACAGGCACCAGCGCAAACGCCAGCACCGCCGGGATCAACATCACGGCGGTGAATTTCGACAATAGCGCCAGCCCGCCGAACACGCCCGCCGCCAGCCACCAGCGCGCATCATTGCTTTCCCAGAGCCGGATCAGTGCCCACACCATCGCGGTGGCGAACGGGATCATCGCCACATCGGGCGAGACCTTGGCCATCAGCAGGCCGTAATACAGCGCAGCTTCCGGCAACAGCACGACCACGATGACAGCGCGCCAATCATGGGTGACGCGCCGCACGATGTCGGCGAGCAGCAACTGCGTGACCAGCATCGCCACGATGCCGGCAAAGCGGACCCCGAGATTGGTATCGCCGAAGATCGCGGTGCCGAACCGGATGAACCAGGCGATCATCGGCGGGTGATCGAGGAAGGAGAGCACGTTCTCCTTCGACCAAGTCCAGTAATAGGCCTCGTCGGTGCGCAGATCGATCAGGCTGGCATAGGTCAGCCGCAACGCCGTCAGCGCCACGATCAGCACGGCCACGGCAAGCAACGGCCGAAGCACAGAACTGTCCGGCTCGGAACGATCCTTGGGCAGGCTGCAATCGGGCGAAGCAATCGTCACGCGGCTTTGTCCTCGACTCGCCTGATGGTGTCAACTTCGGACGAATTCAATCGTCCCGGATAGAGCGCGGAATGCCATGACACGGAAAGATCTGGTGCGGAAAGATGGTCGTTCACGGAATTAAACCCTACACTCGTGGTCTACTGTATTATGCGATGGAATCGCATCACCGAATCCGCAAGACTTACTGACAAGACTTTACCCGCATGACAGTTACCTGGCCCCATTTTGGAAAATTGTTGCGCGGCATCAGTGCCCGGCAGATTCGCCTGGTCTGCGGGCTGGTGTTGTTTGCCTATCTGATCAGCCATTTCCTCAACCATGCGCTCGGCAATATTTCGCTGGATGCGCTTGCCGTTGGTGTTCATTACCACATTCTGTTCTGGCAATTTCCCCCGGTCGCGATCGTATTTTACGGGGCGGTACTGATTCACGGGGGTCTCGGGATCTGGGCGCTCTATCAGCGCCGGCAATTCAGCTGGAAGGCCATGGAGCCGCTGCAACTGCTGCTCGGATTGAGCATCCCGGTGCTGGCGGCCGCCCATGTGGTCGGGGTTCGGCTGGCCCATGTCCTGTTCGGGACGGAGAAGCTCTATCCGCAGATATTCTATGCGGACTGGGTGGTTGCGCAGCCCAAAATGTGGCTGCTGCTGGCCCTCTTTGTCGTCGCCTGGATTCACGGCTGTATCGGGCTTTATTTCTGGCTGCGGATGAAAGCGTTCTTCAAACGCACCGCACCATTTTTGCTCGCCGCGGCGGTACTGCTTCCGACGCTGGCGATGCTCGGCCTCTACCAAGGCGGCCGGACCGTGGTTCGGGAAAGCGCCAGCGCCGAGTGGCGGGCGCAAAATCTTTCGCAGCGCAACGTCGGCACCCCGGCTGAAGCAAACACCCTGGACAGCATCATGGGGCGGTTTTTGGCCGGCTATCTCGGCCTGCTCGGATTGGCCCTGGTGGCCAGAGGGGTGCGCGCGCTGCACGAGCGCCGCGGCGGCATGATCACGCTGTCCTATGGCAATGGAAGGACAATTCGGGTGCCGAAGGGGCTCAGTATCCTCGAGGCCAGCCTGCGGAACAGAGTTCCGCATGCCAGCGTCTGCGGCGGGCGCGCCCGCTGCTCGACCTGCCGCATCCGCGTGATCGGGGATTGCACCGCGCTGCCGGAGCCGTCGCAGCGGGAGGCTTTCATTCTCGACCGCGTCGGGAGCAACGCCGATCCGGCGATCCGCCTCGCCTGCCAGCTGCGGCCCGAGGCCGATCTGTCGTTCTTCCAGATCTTTCTGCCGCATACCACGGCCGCCGGCAGCCACTCATCGCCCTCGCGGATCGGCGAGGAGCGTTATCTCGTCAGCATGTTCGTCGACATGCGCAGTTCGACCAAGCTCGCGGAAAATCGTCTGCCGTTCGATACGGTCTTCATCGTCAACCGTTTCCTCGGCGCGGTGTCGCAGGCCGTGATCGAATGCGGCGGCCAGCCCAACCAGTTCCTCGGCGACGGACAATTGGCACTGTTCGGCCTTCGCACGTCAAAACAAAACGCCTGCCGCCAGGCGATCAGGGCCGCAGCCATGATCGGCGCCAATGTCGCCGAGCTCAATCAATTTCTCAAACATGATTTGCGCGAGCCGATCCGCTTCGGCATCGGCATTCACGGCGGCGAAGTGATCGTCGGCGACATCGGCTATCGCGACCACATGGTGTTCACCGCGCTCGGCGACGCGGTCAATGTGGCCGCCCGGCTGCAGGACATGACCAAGGCGCTCGGCTGTGAAGCGGTGGTGTCGGAAGAAGTGTACGACACCGCGGGCGCCTCGGCCGGCGATCTGCCGCAGCGGGAAGTCGAAATCCGCGGCCGCACCGAACCGATGATCGTGCGCACAGTCGCAAGCACGACGGCGCTGGCGCCGCTGACCGATGCGGCCGTCGCTTAGGGTATTTCCCACTTCAATCGCTTCATCCTTCGAGACGCGGCCAAGTGGCCGCTCCTCAGGATGAGGACTCAGAACCCTCATGGTGAGGAGGCGCACTTGCGCCGTCTCGAACCATGAGGCCACGGGAGAAGCAGCCTGGCGTCGCCACTGTGTGACGTGGCACACACCTGAATAACCGTTCACCGAATTGTCCCGAACCACATCCCGAAGCGACGCGACTGATGATCGTTAGGCAAGAGAACGCCTGCACCGTCAACCCCGCGCCAAGGAACATTTCAAGGCGCACATTTGAGGAGAACGATCATGTTTCGCAAATTGACTCTCGCACTCGTTGCCGCCGCTTCCCTCAGCGCCATCGCGCTGGCTCCCTCCGCGGCTTCCGCCCATGGATTTGGTGGCGGTTTCCACGGCTTCCATGGTGGTGGGTTTCATCACTTCGGTGGCTTCGGCGGCGGGTACGTCGGCGGCGGCTACGACGACAGCGGATGCTATGTGACGCGCCCCGTCATGACCCCGTATGGCTATCGCCTGCGCACCTTCAATGTCTGCGAGTGATCGCACTTGAATCAAAAAACCCGGTTTGACTCAAAAAACTCCGGCCACTTGGTGACCGGAGTTTTTCTCTTGTCGTCGCCTGGTCAGAATCGGACTAGTACGCGGTGCTTCCCGGGTTCATCGGATTCGTCGAGCGGCCGTCCCAGCCATCGTAGTCGTAGTATCCGTAAGAATCGCCATAGTCATAGTTGGGCGCGCCGTAATAACCGTAAGCCGCTCCACCGATCACCGAACCCGCAATCAGGCCCGCTGCAATACCGGGGCCGACGCCACCACGGAAGCCGCCGCCGTGGAAATGGCCGCCGCCCATGTGACCGCCACGCATTCCGGCGGCGAATGACGGCGAAGCTGCCGCAAGTGAAACCGCAAGCGCAATCGCACCAATTGTTTTGAACTTTGTCATGTTGCTCTCCATTCATAAACTAATGATGCAGTGGCAACGGGTCGTAGAACCGATAGTTCCGAAAAGGTCTCCCGATGGCCAAATTTTCATCTTCCCCAGCACGTGATCAAGTAATGACCATTTCGCATGAAAATTCGGAATAACGCTTCAAATGACGGCCGAAATGCTTCCGCAGCATGGCTGCGTTGCACCTATCGGCGCGTGTTAAGACTTAAACATCATAATAGCGGCGGTAACGCCCGGCTCACGTAAAGTCTATTGGGACGGCGGGAACGTCTGCGCTATATAGAACCATACAAAATAGAATCATACGAACTGGCACACCGCCGGAATAATTAATTCCGACGACAATTTCCGAACTACGAAACAACGCTCATGACGATCAAGGCTGATCTCGCGCACAATGTGCGCGATGCGAGATTCGATCTCTTTCTTGGAATTGCGAACTGGTCGCTTTTTCTCGATCACATTCCCAATAATTTCGTGAACTGGATCACGATCCGGAATTTCGGGTTCAGTGGTGCGGCGGACGCGTTCGTCTTCGTGATCGGCTATACCGCGTCGCTGACCTATGCCGGCATCATGCTGGAACGCGGCACCCTCGTCGGCGCCACCCGGGTGTTCAAGCGCGCATGGCAACTCTATGCCGCCTATATCGTGCTGTTCGCGATCTACGTCGTCACGATCGGGGATGTCGCGTCACGCTATGCCGCTCCCGACATCTTCTATCAGTTCAACATCCCCGGTCTGGTCGATCAGCCGATCCGGATCATCGGCCACGGGCTGCTCCTGCAATCCCGGGCGCTGAACCTCGACGTGTTGCAGCTCGCCGTCCTGTTGATGGCCTGCTTCCCCGCGGTGCTGTGGCTGATGCTGCGCAGACCGGGCTTCACGCTGGCTGGATCCGTGGCGCTGTATTTTGCCGCCCGTCACTTCGAATGGAATCTGGCGTCCTATCCGGATGGCGTGTGGTATTTCAATCCATTCTGCTGGCAGCTGCTGTTCGTGTTTGGCGCGTGGTGTGCGCTCGAAGGCACACGGAAAGGCTGGTCCTTTCTCAAGTCGCCGGTCCTGCTCTATCTCGGCGCCGCCTATTTGATTTTTGCGTTCGTGATGACGACGGCGGGACGCTTCCCTGCACTCGGAAGCATGTTCCCAGGCTGGCTGTTCGATGCGTTCAATCCGAATGACAAGGAAAATCTCGCGCCCTATCGCGTGCTGCATTTCGTCGTCATCGCGTTTTTCGTGACACGGTTTCTGTCAAAGGACTGGCGCGGATTGCAGTGGCCGGTGTTCCAGCCGCTCATCATCTGCGGTCAGCAAACGCTTTCGGTATTCTGCGTCGGCGTCTTCCTCTCGTTCGCTGGCCGTCTTGTGCTGGTGACAGGTTCCGGCTCGCTGCTGGCACAGCTTTTGGTCAGCGGTTTCGGCATCGCCATCATGACCCTGGTCGCCCGCTACATCACTTGGTCCAAGCAACAGGATCAGCCGCAAGGCCGGGCATTTCGACAGCCGTCGCTGGAAGTCGCCGACCGCACGATGTTGGCCAGCGATCCCAGGTAAAAGTGTCGCGGCGACGCCCTTGGGTCGTCGGCGATGCGCTTGCATCGCCCGTATACGCTCGCGGGAGTGCCATTTTGACTCGAAATTGAACCATTTGGCCGCCATTTGCCGGCCCACATGCCCCGCAATTCCGGCGCCGCGGAACTGCAGCCCGCCGCCTTTTAGCCGCGTGCATCGCGGCAAATGATCGCGAAACGGGCAAAAACTACAAATGCGCCGCGATAATGATCGTTTTCCGCCGGAATCCCGGTGTCGTTTGAGCTATCAAGCGCGGCCCATACCGCGTATCGTACGTTATCGGACATGCCGGTTTGCGGGGACCGGGAGTTCGTTTGGTTTTTTGATCCCGCGGAGACGACGTGATGGCTAAAGGTACTGTGAAGTGGTTCAACGCGACCAAGGGTTTTGGATTCATCCAGCCCTCAAGTGGCGGCAAGGATGTTTTTGTTCATATTTCGGCGGTCGAGAAAGCTGGCCTTTCCTCGCTCAACGAAGGACAGACGGTCGAATACGAAGAAGTCGCCAACCGCGGCAAGACCTCGGCCGAAAACCTCAAGGTTTGATGCGCGAGCGATAGCGGCGCACTCTCGGACGCAATCCGGGAGTGAGGGCTACCAACAAGATCTCAAAAAAATAAGCTCAACTGGCAAGAGTGGGACCCGCTCTTGCGCATATTCGAATCGGCGCGGAACGCGCTGGTTCGACCGCTTTGTCCCTGTCGATTTATTTTCAACGATCCAAACTTCAACGGCTGCGACGTAGCCGCAATATTTTCGCGCCGGCGATACCCTTGGACGCCGCCTGAGCGTAAGCTTCGAATCATGCGCCAGGGCATGACATGCCGTCCGATCCCGCTTCCATTCCCCAGTTCATAGCGCCCTACGCGCCGGACGATGGCGCGATCGCGGCCCGGCTGCTCGCGACGGCGCGCCTCACGACAGACCAAGACCAGCGGATTGACCGCATCGCGACCCGGCTGATCACAGCCATTCGCGCCGATGACGACCGGCTCGGCGGCGTCGAGGACATGCTGCGCGAATTCGCGCTCTCCACCAAGGAAGGCCTGGCGCTGATGGTGCTCGCCGAAGCGCTGCTGCGGGTGCCCGATGCCCGCACCGCCGACCGCTTCATCGAGGACAAGCTCGGCGAAGGCGACTTCGTGCACCACGAGACAAAATCCAGCGCGTTCCTGGTCAATGCCTCGGCATGGGCGCTCGGGATGTCGGCGCGCGTGATCCAGCCCGGCGAAACCCCGCAAGGCACCATCGGGCGGCTCGCCAAGCGCCTCGGCGTGCCCGCGGTCCGCGCCGCGACACGACAGGCGATGCGGCTGATGGGCAGCCATTTCGTGCTGGGCGAAACCATCGAAGCCGCATTGGCGCGCGCCGAGCTACATGCGAAGCGAGCCGCGCGCTATTCCTTCGACATGCTCGGTGAAGGCGCGCGGACGGCAACTGACGCGACGCGTTATTTCAATTCCTACGCCAGCGCCATCGAGGCGATCGGCCGCGCCGCCGGTGACCGCCCCCTGCCCGAGCGTCCCGGCATCTCCGTCAAACTCTCCGCGCTGCATCCGCGGTTCGAGGCGCTGGGCCGCCGGCGCGTAATGACGGAGTTGGTGCCACGGCTGGTCGATCTGGCGCGCCGGGCGAAAGCCTATGATCTGAATTTCACGGTCGATGCCGAGGAAGCGGATCGGCTGGAACTGTCGCTGGAGGTAATCGCGGCGGCGTTCGGTGACGCATCGCTCAGGGATTGGGACGGTTTTGGATTGGCCATACAGGCCTACCAAAAACGAGCCAGCGACGTGATCGGCTATGTCGATGAACTCGCGCGCGCGCTGAACCGGCGGATGATGGTACGTCTGGTGAAAGGCGCCTATTGGGACACCGAGATCAAGCGCGCGCAGGAACGCGGCCTCGCCGGCTATCCGGTCTTCACGCGCAAGGCGATGACTGACCTGAACTACATCGCCTGCGCGCGACAATTGCTGGCGCTGCGGCCGCGCATCTTTCCGCAATTTGCTACCCATAATGCACTGACGGTCGCGAGCGTTCTTGAACTGGACGGCAATGAGCGCGGATTCGAATTTCAGCGCCTGCACGGCATGGGCGAGGCGCTCTATGCGCAATTGAACCGTGATCATCCCGATCTGGCCTATCGGACCTATGCGCCGGTCGGCAGTCATCGCGATCTGCTGGCCTATCTGGTGCGGCGTTTGCTGGAGAATGGTGCCAATTCGTCATTTGTGGCTTTGGCGGCGGACGACAGCGTACCGATGGCTACGCTGCTGCGGCGCCCGGCGGATATCATTGGCGCGGCGGAAAACGCCTTGCATCCCAATATCCGCGCGCCCCGCGATCTCTATCAACCGCGCCGGAAAAACTCGCGCGGCATCGAATTCGGCGAGCGCGCGGCATTAGGTGAGCTGCTTGCCGCGATCGCAGCGGAAACTGCGCCCGTTGGAAGCGTTGTCGACGCGACGCCTGATGACATAAACGCGGCGATATCGGCCGCCCGTGCGGGCTTCAAGGATTGGAGCCGAGCGCCCGCCGAACGACGCGCGCAAATCCTGGAGCGCGCCGCGGATTTGCTGGAGCAGCGCGCCGCGCATTTCATCGCACTGTTGCAACGCGAGGGCGGCAAGACCCTCGACGACGCGCTTTCGGAAGTGCGCGAGGCTTCGGACTTCTGCCGCTATTATGCCGCGCAAGGCCGTGAGTTGTTCGGCGCCGACAAGGCCATGCCGGGACCGACCGGCGAGAGCAATGCGTTACGATTGCGCGGCCGCGGCGTATTCGTCGCGATATCGCCGTGGAATTTTCCGCTGGCGATTTTTCTGGGCCAAGTCACCGCGGCGCTGATGGCAGGCAATGCGGTGGTGGCAAAGCCGGCCGAACAGACGCCTTTGATCGCCGTCGAGGCTATTCGGCTGCTGCACGAAGCCGGCGTGCCCGCCTCCGCGCTGCATCTGTTGCCCGGCGACGGTCACATCGGCGCGGCGCTGACCGCGCATCCCGATGTTGCCGGCGTTGTGTTTACCGGCTCGACCGAGGTCGCCCGTACAATCAATCGCGCACTCGCCGCCAAGGACGGTCCGATCGTGCCGCTGATTGCCGAGACCGGCGGCATCAATGCGATGATCGTCGATGCGACGGCGTTGCCCGAACAGGTCGCCGACGATGTCGTGATGTCGGCGTTTCGCTCCGCCGGCCAGCGCTGCTCGGCGCTGCGGTTACTATTCGTTCAGGACGACGTCGCCGACCGCATGATCGAGATGATCGCAGGCGCCGCGCGCGAGCTTGTCATCGGCGATCCCAGCGATCCCGCAACTCAAATGGGCCCCGTGATCGACGCCGACGCCAAAGCGCGGCTTGACGCGCATATCGCGCGCATGAAGCAGGACGCCCGTGTGCATTTCGCAGGCATCGCGCCACCGGGCCAATATGTCGCGCCGCATATTTTCGAACTGTCCGATGCCAACCAACTGACGCAGGAAGTGTTCGGCCCCGTGTTGCATGTGGTGCGTTACCCGGCCAGGCATCTCGAGCGCGTGCTGCAATCGATCGAACGCTCCGGCTACGGACTGACGCTGGGCATTCACTCGCGGATCGACGACACCATCGAGGCCATCGCTGATCGGCTTTCGACCGGCAACATCTATGTCAACCGCAACATGATCGGCGCGGTGGTCGGCGTGCAGCCGTTCGGCGGCCACGGTCTGTCGGGCACCGGGCCCAAGGCCGGCGGCCCCCATTATCTCGACCGCTTTGCGACCGAACAGACGGTGACGATCAACACCTCCGCCGCCGGCGGCAACGCCGCGCTGATGACGGATGGGGAGTAGCGCCTCATCCTGAGGAGCGCGCATTAGCGCGCGTCTCGAAGGATGGATGCACAGGCGGGCTCGCGGCCATCCTTCGAGATGCGGCCAAGAGGCCGTTCCTCAGGATGAGGACAGTTGCATCAATCGGCCAACATCGGTCAAATGCCGGCGAATCTGCAGCCGCGCGGCTCTAAATTCCACGACGCGGAAGCCATACGCGACAAAACCAACAACACGACGGGAGCCACGCCACCATGGAAGAAGGCATCTTCGAAGGCCTCAAGGTTCTGGATTGCGCGAGCTTCATCGCCGCTCCCGCGGCCGCCACCGTGCTGTCGGATTTCGGCGCACAGGTGATCAAGATCGAGCCGCCTGGCACCGGCGATCCCTACCGCAATTTACCGAACCTGCCGGGATATCCTGCAAGCCCGCATAATTACGCCTGGCTGCTGGAGGCCCGTAATAAGCGCAGCCTCGCGCTCGACCTCAGCAAGCCGGAGGGACAGGCGGTGTTGCATCGCCTCGTCGCCGAAGCTGACGTGTTCATCACCAATTTTCCGCCGTCAGTGCGCGAACGGCTCGGAATGACCTATGCCGAACTGGCGCCGCTCAATGCGCGGCTGGTCTATGCGTCGTTCACCGGCTACGGCGAAAAGGGCGCGGAAGCCAACAAACCCGGCTTCGACAGCAATGCCTATTGGGCGCGCTCGGGCCTGATGGATCTGGTGCGCGCCGACGAGAACACCACGCCGGCGCGCTCGATCGCGGGCATGGGCGACCATCCCTGCGCGATGGCGTTTTACGGCGCGATCGTCACCGCGCTGTTCAAACGCGAGCGCACCGGCAAGGGGTCGCATGTCAGCTCCAACCTGATGGCCAATGGCGTATGGGCCGCCTCCGTACTGGCGCAGGCGAAATTATGCGGCGCGAAATTCGGCGAGCGCCGCCCGCGCGAGCGCGCGCTGAACGCCGTCACCAACCACTACAAATGCAAGGACGGGCGCTGGCTGATCCTCTCGCTGCTCAACGAGGACCGGCAGTGGCCGGCGCTGGCGCGATGTCTCGGCCGCGAAGATCTGATCACCGATGCGAGATTTTCCACCAAGCCCGACCGCCATGCGCGCTCGCTGGAACTGATCAAGATTTTCGACGAGGTTTTCGCTGGCAAGGATCTGGCCGAATGGCGCGGGATCCTCGACGGCAACGGCCTGGTGTTCGGCGTGATCGGCATCCTCGACGATATTCCGACCGATCAGCAGATGCTCGACAACGACGTGCTGGTGCCTTTCGCAGGCGACACCATGCTGACCGTCAATAGCCCGATCTGGGTCGACGGCAGCCAGAAAGTACCGCCGCGGCATCCGCCCGGAATCGGCGAACACAGCGATGAAATCCTGCGCGAGGCGGGCTACGACGAAACCGCGATCCGGCAATTGCGAGGCTCGGGCGCGGTGGGGTGATGGGGGCATCTCATGGTTCGAGACGCGCGAAGACGCGCTCCTCACCATGAGGGTTTTAGAGCTTGCCCTAGCTCGGACCTCATCCTGAGGAGCGCGCCCTTGCGCGCGTCTCGAAGGATAGCCGCGAGTCCGTTGGTTGCATCCATCCTTCGAGACGCGGCCTTTGGCCGCTCCTCAGGATGAGAAGGAGGGTTTCGCTCTGATCAAGGCAAACTAATTATTATGCAGCAACACCCAACCGACCGCCGCGAGGCCGATGACTACGGCGGCGGCGATGGCCCATCCGCTCACCCGGATATCGCTGACGGTCTGCCGCTCGCTCTCATTCTCGGCGATCTCGCGATTGCGTGCCTTGTTGTCTTCCGCGTCGCCCATCGCCCGATTCCCCAACCATGAATCTCCGCGTAATCTAGCCTAGGCTTTGACTGCCGTCGACGGATGCAAACCCGCCTCGAGGGATTCCGTTCCATCAGTTCTCGCCTTGCCGGTTCCACCCAAGCCCGCGAGCCGGCTCAGCGCAAATGCGGCCAGCGCCGCGCACAAAGCAGCGGCGGCCGCCGCCATAAATACTTCACCCGTGCTCCATTGCATCGTCATCAGGGCGCCGCCAACCAAAGGCCCGACGATCGAGCCGACCCGGCCGATCCCGAGCGCCCAGCCAATGCCGGACGACCTGATCGAGGTCGGATAATATCCCGCGGCGAGCGCGTTGGCAGAAATTTGCCCGCCGACAATGCAAAACCCGGCGATGAAGATCGCGAGCGTGACAAACCCAACAGAGTGCCCCAACTGGCCGATCGCACCGACCGCGAACACGGCGACGAAATACAACAGCGCCAGCGCGCGAAATGAAAAGCGATCGATAATGTTGCCGAGCGCCAAGGTCCCGACCACGCCGCCGACCTGCAGCATCGATCCGATCGCGGCGGCGGCCGACACCGAGGCGCCGAGATCGTTGAGCACTGTAGGAAGCCAGTTCGACATGAAATAGAGATCGAGCAGGCTCATGAAGAACACCACCCACAGCAACAGCGTGACCAGCGTCCGCCCATTTTTGAACAGATGCAGCACCGGCATCCCGACCAGTTGCTGTTCATGCACGGTGAAACGCGTGACCGGTGCAAACGCCGCCTTGACGTTGACGCGGCCGAGCAACTCCGCGACGCGCGCATCGGCGCGGCCGGTGAGCGCCAGGAACCTCACTGACTCCGGCAGCCTCACGGCGAGAAACGGCACCAGCAACAGCGGCGCCGCGCCGCCGACGATGAATACCGCGCGCCAGCCGAAATACGGAATCAAGCCCGCTGCCAGAAAGCCGCCGAGCGCCGCTCCGACCGAAAAGCCGCAAAACATCGCCATCACCATGGTGGCGCGGCGGCGATGCGGGCTGAACTCCGACGTCAGCGCGATGGTATTGGGCATCGCACCGCCGAGCCCAAGCCCGGTCAGAAACCGGATCGCGAGCAGCATGTTGACGTCCTGAACGAAGGCGGTGACCAGCGTGCCGATGCCAAACGCCAGCGTCGAAAAGAGGATGATTTTCTTGCGCCCGATACGATCCGCCAGGGGCCCAAACAGCAGCGCGCCGATCATCAGGCCAAACAGCCCGGCGGAAAACACCGGACCGAGCGCGCCCTTGGACAGGCTCCATTCTTTCGCGAGCGACGGCGCGACATAGCCGATCGCCGTGGTGTCGAAGCCGTCGAGAAACAATACCGCCGCGCAGGTTAGCAGCAGCCGAATCTGAAAGCCTCCGACCGGCTGCGCGTCGATGAATTCGGCGACATCAACGATGGGTGCGCCGTCCTGCGCGTGAGAAATCGGCATGGTTTACTCCCCGATTATTCCCGTCATTGCGAGGAGTGAAACGACGAAGCAATCCATTCTTTCTTTATGCGTATAGATGGATTGCTTCGCGGAGTTTACCATCGGGCGCGCATTCGCGCGACCCGTTGGCTCGCAATGACGATCTTTCATTTTCAAGCCCGCAACGCATCCTTCGAATAGCCCGCGATCCGCTTGTAACCCTCCGACAACGCCACCAGTTCATCGCGGCTGATGACATCGTCGATTTTGCCGAATGGCTGATCCTTGGTGCGCTCAAATACCTCGCGCAGGATCGCGTCGGGCGGATTGGAGCGGTTGGTCAGCACGATGCGCGTGGTCGCTTCGAGGCGTTGTTTTTCGTAGGCGGCAAGCGCCGCAACCGGGTCATTGTTGTCGCGCAGCGCCGAGGTCAGCGCCCGCGCATCCAGAATTGACTGGCCGGCGCCGTTGGAGCCGCGCGGCACCATTGGATGGGCGGCGTCGCCGAGCAACGTCACCCGCCCAAAACTCCAGCGCGGCAGCGGATCCTGATCGACCATCGGAAATTCCAGCACGCTGTCGGCGCCGCGAATAAGTGCCGGCACATCGAGCCAGTCGAAATGCCAATCCGCAAAGAGGCCAATGAAATCGTCGAGCGATCCCGGCCGGTTCCAGTCGCGCTTGCGATAAACCGGCGTTTCGATTTCGGCGACCCAGTTCATCAGCTGCAACCCGTCCGCGTCGGCGGCGCGGATCGGATAGATCACCATCTTGCCATGCGACAGCCATCCCGCCCGCACCATGCTGGCGCCCGAGAGGATCGGCTTCCACCGCGTCACGCCGCGCCACATGTTAACGCCGGAATAGCGCGGCTCACCTTCGCCGGGGAAGAACTGTTTGCGCACCGCCGAATTGATACCGTCGCAGGCGATCGCGACGCGGCCGCGGACCGTGCTGCGATCCTTGCCGCCGGGCCCGTCGGAAAACTGTACGCCGACGCCGTTCTCATCCTGCTCGACGGCGATGCAATGACGGTTGGTCGTGAGCCGGTCCGCCCCGACGCGCGCGCGAAACGCCGCCAAGAGGATCATCTGCAGATCGCCCCGATGGATCGAGAATTGCGGATGGTCATAGCCCGCGGCGCGGCCGAGCGGCTCTTGGTAAATCAATTGCCCGAAGCGGTTGAAGAAGGTCGCGTCCTTCGTCGTTATCGCAGCCCGCGCCAGATCGGCCTCGAGACCGAGCGCGGCCAATTCCTTGGTGGCATGCGGCAGCAGATTGATGCCGACGCCGACCGCACGGATCTCAGCGGTTGACTCAAATATCCGGCAGGGAATGCCCGCCGCGTGCAGCGTCAGCCCGAGCGTCAAGCCGCCAATGCCGGCGCCGACGATAATGATGTCGTCCATATTCCCTCCCGGCATTTATCGGTATGCGGTTGCCGCGATGAAACAGATTAGTGAGCCTACTGTCAATCTCGAGATTGCTGCTTCAGGCGTCCGTTCCCCGGATGCTGCGCAGCGCGAAGTGATGCGCTGCTGATCCGGGGTCCATGGCTGTGGGTCCCGGCTCTGCGTCGCATCCCCATAGCGCGTCGAAGACGCGCGTTAACGCGCTGATGGTGCTGCGCCGCGTCCGGGATACGGGTTTCCTTAGCGGGTCCCGACGAAACACATCCCCATGCGGGAGGGCTGGTCGACGACCTGACAGGCCAGCCCCTTGGCGCAGGTCCACGGCGTAAAGCTCCGGTCATTCTCCAACGCGTTGGCGCCCGAGAAATAGCAAGGCGCGCCCCAGCCATTGTCATATTCGGTGCCGGCGAGTTCGCCGCTGCCGCGCAATTGCGGCCGGCTGGAAAAGCCGCGCGAATAATCCGGGGCTTTGCCATCGCGCAGCGCAGTCAGAATATTGCGGCGGCGGATCTGGTCGCCGAAGAAGTGCGGCGAGGCTGGAACGATAGTCGAATTCGAAGGTTTTGCTGCCATCCAGTCGACCCCGGGAAAATGAAAGCCGCCGATGCCGCGGGTCTGGTGACATCCCGAACAGGTGATGTCATTGAGCCGGCGCTCGAAGCCCGCGACCGAGGCGATGTTCTGCAGACGGATGCCGCGCTCCCCGGCCTTTTTCAACGCCGCAACGACCTCACTTTCGGTGAACACCGGATCCGCCGCGCCGACGTCGCCCTGCACCAGGCCGAAGGCCGGTTGCAGCCGTGACGACGAAAATCCGATTGGTGTCGGCGCGACAGCACGCTTCGCGAGAAACTCCGGCGGGACCAGAATTGTGCCGCGATCCAGCTCGCTGAAATGCGCCGGATTCAACAGCCACGTCTTGAAATCTCGCCGCAGTTTCGCATCGCCAAGGATACGATCGCGATCGATCTGGTTCTCCAGCGGCGCTTCCTCGAAAGTCTGTGTCGGCGCGTTGTAGTCAAACACTTTCAGCAGATAGTCGGTGCGAAACTCGCGAGCCCCTGATTTCGGCGCATGCGCGATCTGAAGATTGGTCTCGATGCGCGCGATATTTTCTGGCCCGATCAGTTCCAACGAACCATCTTTGGATGTGAGTTTCGCCGCGAGTTCCGCACCCTTCAGCGGCCGATCACCCGCCGCCAGCCAACGCCGTGCGATCTCGGCGCATGTCACCGCCGCATGATCCGCTTTGGCGTTCAGCACCAGATTGAGCGTCATCGGCAACCGCGGCGAGAGCACGTCTTCGCCGGTCGTGTCGTCTGCCTTCGCATCCGTCCGCGTCAGGCGATAGATCAGCCTGATCTCGCCGCAATTTGTCGCATCCACATAGGCGCGGTCCATCCGGTTGACGACGCCTGCCAGCACAAAGCGCGTGTCGGGCGAATAGAGCAGCGCACGATCGAAAAGCTGAAAGTCGAACGAGCGTCCGACGCCGATGCTCTCGTTGGGAAGCTCGGCTTGATGCGCCTGAATGTATCGGTCGAACTCTTCGTCGAGCGCTTTGCGGACCGGCGCCATCGACGGCAGCGCGAACAACTGGCTGTCAGTCAGCGGCACGTCGGCCGAGCGCGCCGGCAGCAGCAGACGCGACAGCCCAAATGCGCTGTGATCGAGTTCGCGCAAGGCCACGGGATCGGTGATCGCAGCGCCGTGTTCCAGCGCTGGCGCGCTCTGCGCCAACGTTGGCGGAACGCCGCGAGCCAGGGCGAGAAGTGAGACAAGAATCGAGACGGTAAATCGCACGCGGGGCATATCCTGACAAACACCGCTCGGGAGTGCTTATTCAGCGCTCCCGCGGGCGGCTTTTCTAGTCAGGAAACTAGCCGAAAAGCGGACGAACTGTCGCGCCGCGCATCACTTCACGTCGCGGTGAAGCAATGTGATTTACCGCGCGACGATCAAGCCTTTGCTGGTCACGACCACCCAGCGGCCGTCCTGGCGGCGGATCGCGTCGATACGGCCAAGGCCCGGGACGGGATCGCCGGCATAGACTTCATAAACGCCCTGGCGTCCCTCGATCAGCGCGCCGCCATTGGCGACATCGCGCAAGATCCAGCCTTCCACGGTCGGCAGCCGGCCAACTTCGACCTTGGGCAGCGTTGCGGACGCCTGCGCCGCGGCGGGCGGCGTCACCGAACCCGTGACTTCTTTCGGCGCGGCAGGGGCCGGCGCCGCAGCGACGGGCGCCGGGGCAGCCGCCGGCGTGGCGCGGAGCTTGTCCACGGTCTCGCTGAGCTTGGCGAGTTTCGCGGCCGGCTCCAGCTGCGCCTTCTCGACCTTGTCGAGGCGGTCGCTGGTCTTGTTGAACTGGCTCATGCCGATCTTGGACGTGTGTTCGAGGCTGGCCTTCAGCGACAGGATGTCGCTATCGATCCGCGCGATCGATGCCTCGATCGCGCGATTGCCGCTGGCTGCAACGTCGTCACTCGCCACATGCGTCAGGCCTGCGGTCGCCAGCGCGCCACCGAGCGCACCTGCCATTGCCGCGAGCGCCACGACCGCCGCAAGAGCGGCTATCCGGCGCTTGCCGAACATGCTTTGGCTCGGCTCGGCTTCGGGCTCGGCGCTGACCTCATCATGCGCCCAGTCGTGATCGGCCGACGACATAATCATGATCTTGCCGGGCGTGCGCGGCGCGTCGGCGGCTTCCTTGACGGCTTCCGGCTCGGACGCATGCGCATCAGGAGCATCAGCTTTGGACACATGCACTTCCGGCGCCTGCCCGGTGGCGCCCTGCTCCGGCACCAGTTTCGGAGATTCGACCTCGGCCGATCCGGCCACCGGCTCGCTGACAGGTTCCGGCTTTGAGGCCGTCACCGGCGCGTCCGTCGAAGGGGAAGCGGCCGGTCCGGCACTGAGGGAACCGGATTCACCGCTGATTGGCTCGGCTTGCTGTTCGCTCACGGTCAAAATCTCCAGTAGAGGTTGACCATTTGGTAACTTTCATTGCTTGCGAATTCGTTACTTCCAGTGGGCTTACGGAAATTTAAGGAACCCTCCGGACCGCCGGTGACACCTCGGGCGGAATTGCGGCGGCGACCCAAACCGGCTCTCATGCTGCTCTGCGGTAGCCAAATGGCAGTTGCCGTCATTTGCTCAGGCCCGTTTCCCGACTAACATGGCCCCTCAGGGGCACAAGCCAGAAGGCAGGGGGCGCCATGGCGATCGAAAAATGCATCAACGAATTCGATGTCGACGACGTCGTTTTCGAAGAGGGATCGACCGGGCGCGAACTGTTCGTGGTGCTCGATGGCAAGATCGACATCGTCAAGCTCAATGGCGCCAGCAAGACCGTCATCGTGACGCTCGGCAAGGGCGAATTCTTTGGCGAGATGGCCGTGATCGACGGCTCGTCTCGTTCGGCCACCGCGATCGCCGCCGCACCTAAAACCCGGGTGATGCGGATCAATCATGCCCGCTTCGTGTATCTGGTCAGCCAGCAGCCGGCCTTCGCATTGATGATCATGGACGCACTCAGCAAACGGCTGCGCGCGTCCAATGCCGTCACCTTCAAGGCGGCCAATCCATGAGCGAGCGCAAGCCGAGCCCGTTTCCGATCTTGCTGAACAACGATGTCTGCTCGCTGATCCAGGCCGTGGAGAACGTCTATCAGATCCGGTTCAAGAACCGCGCCGCCAATGCCTATCTGGTGCGCGGCAAATCCCGAACCATCATGATCGATGTCGGGCTATCGTCGAATTTTCCGCATCTATTGGAATGCCTCAACCATGTCGGCTGCCCGCCGGACAAGATCGACATGGTGATCCTCAGCCATGAGCATCTCGATCATATCGGCGCGGCGTGGCATTTCGGCGGCCGCACCATCATCGCCGCGCATCGCCTCGCCGCCAACAAAATCATGCTGCGCGACGACTTCTCGATGCTGCGCAAGATGTTCAATGAGCCGGATGTGCCGATCAACGTCGATATCTGGCTGGAAGAAGGCAATTTGTTGGACCTCGGCGACTTCCGCCTCAACGTGATGTACACGCCCGGCCACACCTCCGCCTGCATCAGCCTGTTCGATCAGGACCAGGGCCTGCTGTTCGCGGCCGACACGCTGATGCCGGGTGGCGTGATGGGCGGCGTGTTCGGATCGGGCAGTATCAGCGACTACATCCAGTCATTGGAACGGCTGAAGGGCCTGAACTCAAAGATTCTGCTGTCGGGACATGGCCGGCTGTCCGATACGCCGCAGGACGATGTCCGGATCGCCATTCAAAGATCGCACGGGCTGTTGTCCGACACCGCG
This sequence comes from uncultured Alphaproteobacteria bacterium, assembly GCA_963790595.1. GTDB lineage: Bacteria > Pseudomonadota > Alphaproteobacteria > Rhizobiales > Xanthobacteraceae > Bradyrhizobium. Next base: position 150,081 of record CAWBPE010000013.1, read on the forward strand.
CAATTGTTCGACGCGCTCGATGCGCGATCGAATTTCGAACCGATCATGCAGTCGGTGCGTGACCTCAACAAGCTCGACGACGCCTGATGAAATTATACGACTCGGTAGGACCCAACCCGCGCATTGTCCGCATGTTCATGGCCGAAAAGGGCATTGAGATGCCCAAGCAGTGGGTCGATCTGCGTGGCGGCGAAAATCGCGAGCCCCCGCATCTCCTGCGCAATCCGCATGGCCAGATGCCGACGCTCGAACTCGATGACGGCAGCTATCTGTCGGAGATCACCGCGATTTGCGAATATCTCGAAGAGAAACAGCCGAATCCCGCGATGATCGGCGGCACCGCGGAAGAGCGCGCCGAGTGCCGGATGTGGACACGGCGCGTCGATCTCAACATCTGCGAACACATCGCCAACGGCTATCGGTTCGGCGTAGCGCTGGAACGCTTCCAGACCCGCATCACTTGTGTGCCCGAGGCCTCGGAAGGCCTGAAGAAGATCGCCGCCAACCGGCTGGAATGGCTCAACGGCCAGATGGCGGGCAAGGACTATCTCTGCGGCGCGCGCTTCACGCTGGCAGATATGCTGCTGTATTGCTGGCTCGATTTCGGCGCCACGGTCGGCCAGGCGCTGGATCCGGCGAATAGCAATCTGGTGACGTGGTTCGCGCGGGTGGCGGAGCGGCCTTCGGTGAAGGCGTAGGACGTTCAACATACGCGGTGCGCCTTCACCCTCCTTTGGAGGGGGAGGGTCGGCTCGCATCGCGCGAAGCAAGATGCGAGACGGGGTGGGGTGACGGTCTCTCAACTGACGCACTGTTTGAATGGAGAGACTTTCACCCCACCCCGCCGCTTCGCGGCGACCCTCCCCCTCCAGGGGAGGGTGAGGCCTACATCACCACCGGTTCATCCGGCAGTTCGTTCGGCCCCGGCCCGCTCTTCGGGAAACGCGCCGCCAGTTGCTGCGAAACGGCCTGAATGCCCTTGATCACACCACCGGAAAAATTCCCGGCCCGGAAATCCGTCTCCATTGACTGACAGATTTTTTCCCAACCGGCGGCAGTGACCTTGGCGTCGATGCCGCGGTCGGCGATGATTTCGACGTCGCGGTCGGCCAGCAGCAGGTAGATCAGCACGCCGTTATTGTGGGCGGTGTCCCAGATCCGCAATTGCGAGAAAATATCGAGCGCGCGGTCGCGCGGCGACTGGTCGTGGAACAATGGCGCGCCGTCAAGCGCGCCTTCGACCACGAAACGAACCTGCCCCGAATGCGTGGCCTCGCCCGCCCTGATGGTCTGTTCGATCAGGGACAGCACTTGCGGCGGAAAAATACGCCGCACCCGCCAGCGGTGCTCTACCAGATGCTTGCCGATACGTTTGATGCCCATCTTCTGTTCCAGACCTACCAGCTGCCGGACGCGCCGCCGCCACCAAAACTGCCACCACCGCCACTGAAGCCGCCGCTGTCGCTTGAACTGCTGCCGCCGCTCGACCACGATCCGCCGCCGCTCCAGGACCCGTTGGAGCGTCGGCCGCCACTCCCGGCCGGCGTCGGCGCGGTGATGGTGTCGCTGAACATCGTGAACAACGCCGCGACGGCGGCGGCGATCCCCGAAACAATCAGCGAGCCCGCGATGAACCACGCGAGGACCCCGATCAGGCCGCCGGCGGCGACCGATCCGAACAGCCGGCCGAACAGCTTGCGAAAGACCCCACCGAGGATCAGGACCGCGAAGATCGAAAACGGGTTTAGCGGATTGAGAAATGACATCAGGAAGGAATTCGGCTCACTCCGCTCCTGCTGCCGCGGCGCCGGTGCGGGCAGCGGTTCGCCATCGATCACGCCGATGATCTTTTCGACACCATCCGAAATGCCGCCGGAAAAATCGCCGCTGCGGAATTTCGGCGTGATGATCTCATCGATGATGCGCCTAGACGTCACGTCGGTCAGCGCGCCCTCGAGGCCATACCCGACCTCGATGCGCAGCTTGCGGTCATCCTTGGCCACCACCAGCAGCGCGCCGTCGTCGATCTTCTTGCGGCCGATCTTCCAGGCCTCGGCGACCCGGATCGAATATTGTTCGATGGTTTCAGGCTGCGTGGTCGGCACGATCAGCACCGCAACCTGGCTGCCTTTGCGCAACTCCAGCCCGCGCAGGGTTTGCGTCAGCGACGCAATGGTGTCGCTGGACAGCGTGCCTGTCTGATCGACCACCCTTCCCGATAGCGGCGGCACCGCGACGTCGGCAAAGGCGACGCAGGCCCAGCACAGCAATAGCGCAAGCAGGGAAGCCCTTGCAGCGATCATCGCGGACCGATCATTTGCCAAAACTACTAGTCAAAATTACTTGGCCGGCGCCGGATTGAAATCCACCTTTGGCGCGGTCGAGATTTCTTTTTCATTATCGACGGTGAAGTTGGCCTTCTCTTTATAACCGAACACCATCGCAGTCAGGTTGTTCGGAAAGGTGCGGATGCCGACATTATAATCCTGCACCGATTTGATGTAGCGATTGCGCGCCACCGTGATGCGGTTCTCGGTGCCTTCGAGCTGCGACATCAGGTCGTGAAACAGCGCGTCGGATTTGAGCTGCGGATAATTCTCGGTCACCACCAATAGCTTTGACAGCGCACTGGTCAGTTCGCCCTGGGCGGCCTGGAATTTCGCGAACGCGCCGGGATCGTTGACGAGCTCCGGCGTCGCCTGGATGCTGCCGACCTTGGCGCGGGCATTGGTGACCCCGAGCAGCACGTCTTTTTCCTGCTGCGCAAAGCCCTTTACCGAATTAACGAGGTTGGGCACGAGGTCTGCCCGGCGCTGATACTGGTTCAGGACCTCCGACCAGCTTGACTTGACCTGCTCGTCATTGGTCTGAATGGCGTTGTAGCCGCAATTGGTGAGGCTCAACGTCGCCAGCGCCGCCAGCACGGTCCATAGTCTGCGCATTGGATTCTCCCGTTATGCTTTGGGGTGACGGTAGCAGAACGAGATGACGGGGTAAGCAGGCGAAAGGTCGCTTTCGGGTCTATTTTGACGCGAATGATTTACCTTCGTCATGGCCGGGCTTGTCCCGGCCATCCACGTTCTGTCTGTCGCACTATTGTTAAGACGTGGATGCCCGGGACATAGGCGAGCGGAAGCGACGCCGTTCTTCGAACGGCTATGCCCGGGCATGACGGTGAGCTAACTCAAACCTACGCAGCTCGCTTCGCCTTGGCTTCCTGGATCGCCTGCCAGACCTTCAGCGGAGAGAGCGGCGTGGTGAGCGAGGTGATGCCGAGCTCGCTCAGCGCGTCCATCACGCCGTTGGTGATGCAGGGCGGGCCGCCGATCGCGCCGGATTCGCCGCAGCCCTTGGCGCCCAGGGGATTGGTGGTGCAGGGCGCGGAATCATCCAGCGTCACTTGAATGGGCGGAACGTCTTCGGCGCGCGGAATGCAATAATCCTGATAGCTTGCGGTCAGCAATTGCCCCTCGGGATCGTACGTCACGCCCTCATACAGCGCCTGGCCGATGCCCTGGGCGACGCCGCCATGAACCTGTCCCGTCACCAGCATCGGATTGATCGCGATGCCGACATCGTCGACCGTGGTGTAGCGCACCACCCGGCTGACGCCGGTTTCCGGATCGATCTCGACTTCGCAGATATGCGTGCCGTTCGGGAAGGTCGCGCCGTCGGCGGTGCCTTCGCTTTCCACGCTCAGCCGCGCGCCCTGCTCGCTTTTGGCGATCTCGAACAGGCCGACGCGCTTGTCGGTGCCGACCACCGTGAGCCAGCCGTCATGATATTCGATATCGTCGACGGAAGCTTCGAGTATTCCGGATGCTTTCTCGCGTGCCTTGGCGATCAGATCGATCGCCGAGACCACGACGGCGGTGCCGCCGACAAACAGCGAACGCGAACCGACGCTGCCGAAACCGATCGCGAGATCGGTGTTGCCCTGCACCACATCGATCTTGTCGATCGAAATGCCGAGCGATGCCGCGATCATCTGCGAGAAGCTGGTCTGCAACCCCTGCCCCATCGCCTGCGTGCCGGTTTGAAGAACGACGCGCCCTTCTGATGTCGCGTGCAGGCTGACGGTTTCGGTATGCACGGTGCCGCCGGTCCATTCGATATAGCTGGTCAGGCCGCGGCCGTAGAGCAGGCCTTTTTTCTTGGCCGCCTTCTTGCGCGCGGCAAAACCGTCCCAGTCCGCGAGCTTGGACGCGCGCTCCAGCATGTGCGCGAACGCGCCGGAATCGTAGACCTGGCCGACGGCGTTGGTATAGGGCATCTGCGCGGGCTTGATGTAATTCACCTTGCGGATCGCGCGCGGGTCCATCCCGATCTGCCGCGCCGCGGCGTCCATCAGCCGTTCCACGATGAAGACGGCTTCCGGCCGCCCCGCGCCGCGATAGGCGCCGACCGGCGCGGTGTTCGTCATCACGGCCTTGATGTCGTAATGCACCAGCGGCAGGTCATAGACGCCGGTCTGTACGAACGGCCCGAGCACCAGCGGAATCAGCGCGCCAGTGCCGGACACATAGGCGCCGGTGCCGCCGACCGAGCGCACCCGATAGGCCTGCACGCGGCCTTTGGCGTCGAGCGCGAATTCGCCGGTCGAGGTCAGGTCGCGGCCATGGGTGCCACCAACGAAATCGTCGGTGCGGTCGCCGCGCCAGCGTACTTTACGATTCAGCTTGACCGCGGCATAGGCCACCATGCCGTCTTCCGGATAAAGGCTGGTCTTCTGGCCAAAACCGCCGCCGATATCGCCGACCAGCACCTGGACGCTTTCCTTCGGCCGCTTCAGCACCGCTTCGGCGAGGATATCGCGGGTCGAGCCCGGCGTTTGCGACTGGACATGCAGGATCAGCCGGCCGGTCTTCTTTTCGATCTCGGCAATCGTCGAGCGCGGCTCCATCGCGGAGGGCACCAGGCGCTGGTTGACAAGCTCAAGCGACACCACATGCGCCGCCTTGGCGAATTCGGCCTCGACCTTGGCGGCGTCGCCATAGCTCATCGCCGCGACGATATTGTCGGGCACGTCGGCCCACACCGCGGGCGCGCCCGGCTTGATCGCCGCAACGGGATCGACCACCGAGGGCAGCACCTGATATTCGACCTCGATCGCCTCGGCCGCGCTCTGCGCCGCGACCCGCGATGTCGCCACCACAGCCGCGACGGATTCGCCGGCAAAGCGCACGATCTCATGGGCCAACAGCCGCCGCGGCGGCACTGTCATCGGCGATCCGTCGGGGCGCGGAAACACCAGCAGCGTCGGCAGGGTGCCGATATCGTCGGCGATCAGGTCCGCGCCGGTATAGACGGCTTCGACCCCGGGCATCCCGGCGGCGGCCTTGGTGTCGATGGAGACGATTTTCGCGTGGGCATGCGGCGAGCGCAGCACATGCAGCCACAGCGCCCCGTCTTCCGGCTTGTCGTCGATGAAATGCCCGGTCCCGGTCAACAGCCGCTGGTCTTCAAGCCGCTTGACCGGCTGGCCCGCACCGAAACGCATATTGCCGGGGAAAATGTTCATTCGTCTGTCCTTCTGGTGTCGCAGTGGTCTGGGTGTAGTTTAGCGGATAGGCAAGGAACAGGCCAAGGCCTTGCAACACCAAGAATCGTCATGGCCGGGCTTGACCCGGCCATCCACGTCTTAGTTGGTTTGGGGGCAAGGCGTGGAAGCCCGGGCATGACGGCGTTGGGGCCTCACCCAATCTCCCGCAGCACCGCCCCGACCGCCCTGCGCTCATCCGCCGTCAGCGCGGCCTGCGGCGGCACGGGATCGCCGACGTCATAACCCTGGATCGAAAGCCCCGCCTTGATGCAGGCGGCCAGATTATAGCGCGCGAAGGCTTCGTTGATGCGCCACAGCCGCCGCTGCAACGCCAGCGCCTCGTCCCATCGCGCGGCCTTGCAAAAATCATACAGCTCGACGCTTTGCCGCGGAATCAAACAGGCCGGTCCCGCCATCCAGCCGACCCCGCCGATCAGCATTACCGCGGCCGGGATATGCGCAGAAGCCGAGAACACCTGGATCGCATCGCCGCAGCGATTCATGATCGACAGCAACCGACCTGTGTTGGTCGAGGCATCCTTGATGTAGCGAATCCGCGGATGCGCGGCGAGCCGCGCGATCACGTCGAGCGTCAGATCCGAGCGCTGAAACTGCGGATTGGTGTAGATCACCACGGGAATATCGACCGCGTCGGCTATGGCGCGAAAGTAGGATTCGACCTGCGTGTCGTTGAGCGGAAAATACGCTTCCAGAATTGCGAGGATGCCGTCGGCGCCGAGTTTTTGGTAGGCCTTGGCCTGCGCGACGGCATCGAGCGTCGACGTCGAGGCGACGCCGGTCACCACGGGCACGCGGCCCCGGGCCGCTTCGATCGTGGTCTGCACCACGCTGATGCGCTGCGCCGCGTTGAGATAGGCGAACTCGCCGGTCGAGCCGAGCGGGGTCAGCCCGTGCACGCCCGACGTGATGAGATCGTCGCAGAGCCGGGCGAGCACATCGGTGCGGATGTTACCGCCCGCATCGACCGGCGAGACCAGATAGGGAAAGACGCCGTGAAAGTCAGCCATCGGTGGGGTTAACCAGCCCTTCTACGGTTTCAGCTTCGGCAGTGTCTCCACGATCTTCTGCTTGCCGTCGATGATTTCAGCCAGGAAGCTGGCGCGGTCGATGTCGCCATTCTGATCCCAGCTCGCCTCCATTAGAATGCCCGGCGCGGTCTCGGGCTTCAGCGTCAACCCCTTCATGGCGGCGCCAAACGCCTTGCGGTCAAACTTTCCGATCTTCTCGGTAACGTATTTCACCAGATAGACGGCGGTATAGCCCTTGATGCCGTTGTGGTCCGGCAAATATTTGTAGCGATCGCTGAATTTCTTCGCAAATTCCTGAATCGCGGGGATCGGAGCATCCGCGCTCAAGCCGACATGGCCACGCACACCGTTTGCGGCCGCTCCCGCTAACTCGACCACTTTCTGGTTCAGAAGCGTCGTTTCCCCGAGCAGTGGCGTCGTCAATCCCTGACGTTTCGCCTCGATCAGAAAGCGGGCGCTTTCCTCCTCGTTGGTGTAGACGAAGATGGCGTCCACCTTGACATTCTTCAGCTTGATGACGTCGGAACCGAAGTCGACCTGGCCCTGCTCGGTGGAGATATCCGCCACCACATCGATGCCCCGCGTTTTCATTTCCCTGACGAAGCTGTCGTGACCGCCTTTGCCGAAATCATTGTTGACCCAGACCACAGCGACCGACTTCACCTTCAAACGGTCATGCAGGTAGTTGGCGATTTTCGGCATGCTGAATTGCTGCCCGAAAGCGGTACGAAAGACCCAGGGATTTCCTTGCTGGGTGATTTCGGCAGCCTCGGCGCCAACGATCTGCGGGACTTCCGCCTGCTGGGTCAGCGCCATGTTCACCTTGACCGATCCAGAATAGATCGGCCCGAGGACGACATAGGGATCACGATCGAGAACCTTCTGTATCTGGGCACGTGAGACGCCCGGATTGCTCTGGGTGTCGAGATGCTCGGTCTCGATCTGGCGGCCCAAAATCCCGCCCGACTTGTTGATCTCGTCGATCGCAAGCTGGGCGCCGTCTCGCCAGTTCGTCCCCGAGACCGCACCCGGTCCGGACAATTCGACGACATCGGGAATATAGACCTTCGACTGCGCCTGGGCGACACCAGCCCAAAGCGAAGCGACAAGGGCAGCACTGCAAAATCGAAAAAATCTCATTGACGTTCTTCCCCTCTGTTTTGTTGTCTTTGTTATCTTTATCCCGATTGATCCGCGCCGCTACTCGCAAAGCCGAGCAGGCGGGCGGGTGTCTTCCACAACAATCGGTGCTGATCGTCCTGGTCTGGAAAGAGCTGGCTCAGCACACTAAGCAGCGGCCCATAGTCCAGCCGTTCACTCGCCCGCAGGAACGGCCAGTCCGATCCCCAGACACAGCGATCAAGGGAGAATGCCTCGACCAGCGCAGCAATGAACGGCCACACATCCTCGTAAGGATCCGGCTGCCGCGAGAACTTGTAATATCCCGACAGCTTCACATAGGCATCGCGCTCCCGGCCGATCTCAAGCAGCGCCTGGAAAGCCGGCTGCAATAACCCATGCTCGATTGAAGGCCGGCCGCAATGATCAAACACCAGACGAACCATCGATTTTTCGATCAGCGGCAGCAGCGCCAGCAGCTGGTCCCGTTCGACCTGGATCTGCAGAAACAGTCCGAGATCGACCAGCTTTTCCAGCAGAGGCGCGGTGTTGCGATAATAGTCGGTGCCATGAAACGGGACGTTGAAGGCGACACCGACGATGCCGGCCGCCTTCAGCCGTTCCAGTTCCCGGATATCGACATCATTCGCGACAACCGCGACCCCCTTGAACCGGCCGCCCCCCAGTTTGAGCGCATCGAGCAGAATACCGCTGTCCGACCCATAGCCGGTATTCGTTCCGACGATCAGGGCGTGCTGGACATCGTGGGCATCGAGCACGCGGACGAGGTGCGCCGCCGGGGCAATCTCCTGTCCGCTCGGACGATAGGGTGTATCGGCCACATAGGGAAAACGAGCGGGATCGATCACGTGGATGTGGCAGTCGATCTTGCGGCATGTCGGTATTGTCATCGCCGAACGGCTCCGATGCCTCAGAAGGTCGCGTGAATGGCCTTCACAAGTTCGGGCGTGATGTCGGGGAGGACGCCGAACCACGCCTTGAATGCCAGCCGCGCCTGGTTGAGCAGCAGGCCCAGCCCGTTGACGGTCATGCAGCCGCGCTGCCGCGCCTCGGCCAGAAACGGGGTCTCAAGCGGCGTGTAGATCAGATCTGCGACCAGCGTGGCTGGCGTCAGTCGCGCCAGGTCGACTTCGAGTGCAGGCTTGCCGATCATGCCCCGGTCCGTGCAATTGACCAGCAACGCGGGTTCGGCAATGGCAGCATTACGGTCCGCCCACGCGACGGTGGTGACGGCCGGGCCGAACTCCCTGGCAATCGCCTGCGCCTTCTCGTCGGTACGGTTGGCGATCCGGATCTGCCGCGCACCATTCTCCAACAGCGCCACGACCACAGCCCTTGCGGCGCCTCCGGCGCCAAGCAGAAGAATTGGCCCCTCGTCCGCACGCCAGTCCGGTTTGACGTCGCGCAGACTTTGGACAAATCCGTTGCCGTCATTGTTGAAGCCGCTCAGCGTGCCGTCCGCTTCGACGACGATGGTATTGACGGCGCCAATGCGGCGCGCAGTTTCGTTGACACGGTCGAGCAGCGCCATCGCCGTCTGCTTGTGCGGCATGGTCACGTTACAGCCGCGAAAGCCTAGCGCAACCAATCCCGGCAACGCGTCCTTTAACCGCTCGGGCTCAACCGCGAGCGGCACATAGGCACCGCGGATGCCATGCGCGTTCAACCAGAAATTATGAAGCGTCGGTGATCGCGAATGGGTGACCGGCATTCCGACGACGCCCGCCAATCCGAAGCCATTTGGGGTCGACATGTTACGCTACTACCCTTCAGCTAGTTCGGCTTTCATGAATGCGACGCGGGAATCCATCCGCTCATCGGATCGATCCCGACCTGTCGAACTCGTCACTGAGCCCCGATCGGACAGCATCCGACGGTGCTTCCGACGGGAGAGCTCAGCTATCCCCTATTAAGCAGAACGGTCACGGCGCGCAATCCAAATCCCACAATGACAAAACACGCGGGCGGTGGTCGCATCGCGGCCGTACTGGGGATTGAGCTCGGCGATATCGGCGCAGATCAACCGCCCCGAAATGCACCGCGCCGCCTGGGCGCCGTGCCGTTGTGGCCTCTCTAAAGTTCACCCGACGGAGATCAGAAAGCCCCGTGCGATTGGATGCCTATCCCGCCGTAGACACCGCCAGACGCTCAGTGCTCGCCTCCACGCTGGCGCGGTTTGCGAACAGGATGACGCACCCTGCCACCAGCGCCGCGCAGCCGATCGAGATGAACATCGGCAACGCGCTTTGATAAGTCTGTTGCAGCGCGCCGGCCACGAACGGCCCCAGGATGGCCCCGACCCGCCCGACACCCAATTCCATGCCGACCGCGGTCGCCCGCACATTGGTGTCATAGGCGGTCGCCGTAAAGTTATTGAGCACGAACTGCGCGCCGATAGAGAAGAATCCCGCCGCGGCCACGCAGGTGACGTTCACCAGATGATCGTTGAAGAACACCAGGGTCAGAACCGCGCATCCGCCGAGCGCCCACCACAGGCCAAGCAAGCCGCGGCTGCGGCCGAAGCGATCGACGAGATGACCGAGAACGAGCCCGCCGACAAACGACATGATCTGCATCAGCGCGCCAAAACCGAAACTGGTGGCGAAGGTCTCGCCGCGCTGGATCATGACAGTCGGGATCCATCCCGACAGGCCGAAAATGCAGAACAGGCTGAGAAAAGCCGTGACCCAGATCGCGATGGTGGTCCGGCGATAGCGCGGCTGCAATAGCTCGAGGATGAGGTTTCCCGAAACCTGCCGATCGCCGGTCGCAATGGGCGCCGATGCATAGATATCGGCACGCTCCGGCCGCAGCTTCGCCAGCATCTCCCGGATTTCCGCAGTCCGTCCCTTGAGCACCAGAAATTTCGGCGATTCCGGCAGCATCAGATGCATGAACGGCAGCAGCACAAAGGAAAACGATCCGATCCAATAGAGGCTTTGCCATCCGAGAGCCGGCGTTGCGAAAACACCGACAATGCCGGCCAGCGTGCCGCCGGCAGCCCAGCCCAGGGCGACGCCCCACAGCGAGAACGTGTTCGCAACCCGGCGCGGTGCGAGTTCATTGATATAGGTCGTGGCCAGCGGCAGCAGCACGCCGAGGCCCATTCCGGTCAATAGCCGCAGCACGCAGAACGACGCGAATGAATTGGCCAGCAATGCAGTGAGCAGCGTGAACACGCTTGTGATCCAAAGCCCGGCCAAGAGCGTACCGCGGCGTCCGAACCGGTCCGCTGCGACACCGTGCAAGGCGGCCCCGAGCAGGAAGCCGACCAGCCCGCTGGAAATCAACAGGCCCGCCTGCCCGGCCTTGAGGCCCCAGGGGCCGGCGACATAGTGAATGACGTAAGCGGGGTTGAAGGTGTCGTAACCGTCGAACAAAGTCAGCAATCCCATGATGGCGCCGAGACGCCAATGGAACGAACTCAATTTGGCGTCTTCCAGCTCTGCGTGAACGTCGATCGCTTGCGAACTCATCCCATCCTCCCCGATGTCGTTTGTTTTAGTCAGCCGCCTGCCGCTATTCTGCGGCTTGGGCGGCCTTGCCGGATTGCGACGCGCCCTTGTCTGCAAGCTTGAACAGCTTCAGCGCATTGTCCCGGCCGATCTTCTTCCGGTCGGCTTCGCTGATGGTCGCGCTGTCGAACCATTCCGCGGCGTGATCGACATTCTCGAACGGCCAGTCCGCCGAAAACAAAATTCGATCGGCGCCGATTTCAAGCAAGGCATCGATCAGCGTCTGGGTCCGAAAGTTTCCAGACGTCGTCAGATAGAAATTCTCATTGAAATAGTCGGCGATTTTCTTTTTCGCTTTATATTTCGGCGGCGCTTTCACCCAGGCATTACGGTGATCGACGCGCCACATGCTGTAGGGCAATCCCTCGCCCATATGACCGATGATAATGCGCAGCCCCGGATATTGGTCGAACAACCCCGAACCCATCAGGCGCAGGGCATGCACGGCGGTCTCCTGGCCGAACGCCCAGGTCGGGCCGAGCAGCCATTCGGCGCCCTGATAAATCCGGGCATCCTGCGCCAGTGGATTGCGCGGGTGCAGATAGAACGGCACGTCGAGCTGCTCGACCTTGGCCCAGAACGGCCAGAAGCGCTCCATATCGTAATACAGCGGGGTTTGCCCGTCGCCGACTTGCGAGAAGCCGTTCACCAGCGCACCCTTGAAGCCCATCGTCTTGACCGTGCGCTCGAGCTCGGCGATCGCCAGATCCGGATCCTGCATCGGAAGCGCGGCAAACGCCTGAAAGCGATCGGGGCGCTTGGCGACTTCCCCGGCCAGATAATCATTGGCCCGGATCGAAATTTCATTGGCCTTTTTGATATCGGGTATCGCCTGCACCGCGGGCGCGTTGAGCGACAGGATCATCATCTCGACGCCCTGCTCGTCCATCAGCTTCAACCGCTTGTCCTGGATATCGAGCAGGCGCGATTTGAGTTCGGGCCAAACGCTTTCGGCCAGGAAGCCTGCCGAATCCATCAGTGTTTCCGGAATTGCGAAGTGTTCTTCGAGTGCGATCTTGCCCTGCATGCTCATTCTCCCGGTTGAATTTTTTAGTACTGTCCCTGTGGCGTCAGGCCCAGCGCGAGCTGGCCGTACATGGTCCCCACCGCGTCCCAGTTCATGCTGATATGGCGGCCGACCGCGTTGGCATCGCGCCAGGCGCGCTGAACCGGATTGGCCAGATCAAGCCCGAGCCCGCCGGTCGAGGCATTAAGCGCCTCGCTGGCGCGGATGGCGAGAGAAACCGCAAAGGCCTGGCCGCGGCGGCTGACGATCCGGTCCTCGATTGAGACGGGCTTGCCGGCGCGAACCGCGCTCGCCCGCTCGCGCAGATCGCGCAGCAGAATTTCGCGCGCCGCATCGATCGAGGCGGCGGCCTCCGCGACGCGTAACTGAATCGTCGGGAATTCCGCCATCTTGTTGTTGCTGCCGGCCACGGCGCCCCGGGTCACGCGTTTGCTGGTGACGTCGAGATAATCCTCCATCGCGCCGGCCGCGGTGCCGACCGCGGCCGAGGCGAGGCAGGACGGGATGTTGCACAACATCGGAATCGAAAAGCCGGGATTTTCCGAATAAAGCAATGCGCCCGGCGTCTTGCCCGAGGTCGACTCAAGAAATGTCAGGATCCGGTGCTCAGGAACGAACACGTCTTTCAACTGCAGCGTCTTGCTGCCCGTTCCGGAAAGCCCAACCACATTCCAGTTATCGTCGATCAGATAGTCCGAGGCCGGCACCAGCATGAAGGCCGGCGTGAAGCGGTCTGCTTCGGTGCGCGACGGTAGCAGCGCAGCACACAGCGACCATTGCGCATTGTCGCAGCCGCTGGCGAAGTACCAGCGGCCGGTCAAGGTATAGCCGCCGTTCGCGTTGGCGGCCTTGTTGGTTGGCGCGTAGGACCCGCAGGCTAGCGCGTCGGGACTAGTATCCCAGACGTCGCGCTGGGCCTGTTCGGAAAAACTCGCGATCAGCCATTGATGGGCGGACAGTAATCCGCCGACCCAGGCGGTCGACGCACAAGCTTTGCCAAGTTCGATGTTGAGGTCGACCAGCACATCGAAATCATGTTCATAGCCGCCAAAGGCGCGCGGCTTCACGATATCGAAATAGCCGATCTCCCGCAGCGCCTGCATGTTCTCCGCGGGAACGCGGCCGCTTTTCTCCGTGTTGTAGGCCCTGGCCTTGATTTGCGGACATATGTCGGCCAGCCGCAACCTGAGATCGTCAAGGCCGGGGCGCTCGGTTGGCGACCGATCGGTTATTCGCTCAAAAGCGTGCGCGGCGACATTCATGGCGTTTCCTCCGTGAGGGATAGACTACGCGGCTTCGATTTCGGCAGGTACGGAAAAACAGTAGGTCGCATCCTGGTAGATCAGCGGCTCGATCGGATCGTGAACGTTGACGCGCTCGGCCTCGCCGATGAAGATCGTATGCGTGCCGTAGGGAACGGCGGCGGCCTTGCGGCAAAAGATATTGATCTGGGCATTCTCTAGATAGCTGATGCCATCGGGCGAAACCGCCCATTCGCCCAGGCCGAAACGCGTTTCCGGCGGCAGCGCACCGCTGAACGCGGCCGACAAGGCCACCTGGTCCCGGCGCAACAGGTTGACGCAGAACCGGCGCGCCAGCAGCATGATGTCGTGAAGCAGGCTCGCTTGATTGACGCACACCACCAGCGACGGCGGGTCCATCGACAGCGAGGTGACCGCGGTGGCGGTCATGCCATGGCGGCGGGTCTGGTCGGCCGAGGTGATGACGGTGACGGCCGCAGGGAAGCGGCGCATCGCAAGCTTGAACGACGCACGAAGGTCGTCGGTGGCAACGTCCAGGGACATGCTTCTCTCCCGTATCGCAGACCCGCTTCTTCGTCGGATGATTTCAATTACAATATTTGCAAACGCAACTATTTGTCAATCGGGAATTTTAGGCGCAATTTTCTTGCTAGGCGAAAGCCGTTTCGGTAACTGTCGGAACGCAATTATTGCGCATCGTCAGGTACCAAACCCTTGTACAGACTTTCAACTTCCTTCCCCTATCTGCTGAACCGGGTCGGCGTGCGCATGGGCGAACTGTTTGCGCGCCGCATCGCGTCATTCGGCGTGACGCTGCCGATGTACCGGGTGATGGCCGCATTGTGGGAAAGCGGCGATCAGCGGTTGAGCGACCTGTCGACGGTCACAACCACGGAAATCTCAACCTTGTCGCGCCTGATCGGCGAGATGAAACGCAAGGGCCTGGTCACGCGCAGCCGCCTGGCGGACAATGGCAGGACCGTTGCGATCAACCTGACGGCAAAGGGCAAATCCCTGGTCGAAGAGCTGATGCCGATTGCGATTCATTTCGAAGAAGTCGCGATTTCGAATTTTTCCGCGGGTGATATTGCGCGCCTCAAGGTCGTATTCCAGGACATCTATGACAGCCTTGGAACAATTGAGCCGGAAATAGCGGCGACGAAAGCCTCCACGAAACCAAATGCGAAATCGAAGCGGAAAATGACGCCGCCCCGGTCCCGGCCGAAACCGCGCACCAAAGACACCTGACGGATACAGACCCAGCAACGGAGCAAACCGATGTCGCGCCGCCACGAGATTTCTTCCGCGCCCGAAAATATGGTTTGGGGCTACCTCGACAGCACCATCCCACCCGTGCTCGAGATCGACTCCGGTGACATCGTCACGCTGCATTCCTTCCCGGCGGGCGGCAATGAATCGCTGCCGCCGGATCGCAGCATCGTGCCGGCGGACTATCTCGCCGCCATCGACACGCTGGTGCAGGGGCCGGGACCGCATTTCATCACCGGGCCGGTCTATGTCAAAGGCGCAAAACCCGGCGATGTGCTTCAGGTCGACATTCTCGACGTCAAGGTGAGAATGGATTGGGGCTACGTGTCCATCCTGCCGCTGCTTGGCACCTTGCCGGACGAATTCACCGATTATGAAACCATCCATCCCACGGTCGATCATGCGCGCAATGTCTGCATCATGCCTTGGGGGACGGAAATCCCGCTCGATCCGTTTTTCGGCATCATCGCCACCGCGCCGCCGCCGGCCTGGGGCCGCTGCGGCTCGCCGGTGCCCCGCGCCTTCGGCGGCAATATGGACAACAAGGAACTGCGGCCGGGCACGACATTATATCTGCCGATCTTTAACGACGGCGCACTGTTCATGGCCGGCGACGGCCATGGCGTGCAGGGCGACGGCGAAGTGTGCATCACCGCGCTCGAGATCGGAACGACCGGCACGTTCCGGCTGACCGTGCGCAAGGACATGGACCTGAAATGGCCGTTCGCGGAGAACGCGACCCATTTGATGTCGATCGGCCTCGACGAGGATCTCGACGATGCCGCCAAGCAGGCGGTGCGCGAAATGGTCAAGCACATCTGCGCCCGCACCAATCTGTCGCGCAACCACGCTTACATGCTGTGTTCACTGGCCGGCAACCTTCGCGTCACGCAATTGGTCGACGGCAACAAGGGTATTCACATGCTGCTGCCGAAAGCGTGTTTGTGAGGGGCGCTGCGTGCACCAGGGCACGATGAGATTGAATCGATCTGCATCAGCAACGAAGGTGCGCCCCCTCTCCCCTTGTGGGAGAGGGTTGGGGTGAGGGGTTCAGGTCTATCGATGGACCTTAACCCCTCACCCGAATTGCACTTGACGATGCTTCGCATCGCCATGAGCAATTCGACCTCTCCCACAAGGGGAGAGGTAAGGAAGGGAGCGCCCACATCATGAATGCGAAAACATCGGCTTTCCCGCCACATCGAGTTCGGCCTTGAGGATCGACCCGCTGCCGGACTCGGTGATGAACAGTGTCTTGTTGTCTTTGCCGCCGAAAGCCATGTTGGTGATATGCGGTTCGGCGCTGGTGCGGATGCGATAGACCGGCTCGCCCATGGCATCGACCACCCAGGCCGCGCCCATGCCGACATGCGCGATGAAGAGCCGGCCCTGCGAGTCCAGCGCCAAACCGTCCGGGCCGCCCCAGCCGCCGGAAAGCTGGATATAGATGCCGACCTTGGCGACGCCGCCGTCCGCACTGAGCGGCACGCGCCAGACGCAATTGCCGCGCGTTACCGCGAGATAAATCATCGACTCGTTGAGGTTCATGACGAGCCCGTTGGGGCTCGGCACATTGTCGAGCAGGCAATCGAGATGCCCTGACGGCGTCAATCGAAAGAGACGCCCGGTCGGGTCGTGCAATCCCGTCAGGCCCTGATCGGTAAAATAAAGATCGCCATTCTGCGCAAAGAACAGATCGTTGCAGCCCTTGAACGGCGCCAGGCTGGCGCGGGTCAGATAGGGCTTCACCTTGCCGTTGACCGGGTCCATTTCCATGATGCCGTTCTTGTAATCGGCAATGAAGATGCGCCCGTCGCGGTGAAACTTCAGGCCGTTGGGCCAGCCGTCATATTCCGCCGCGACATGAAAGACGCCGTCCGGCGTGATCTTGTAGATGCGCCCGTTCGGCAGATCGACGCACCACAGATTGCCGTCGTGATCGAAAGACGGCCCTTCCAGCAGCGACGTCGCGGGGCTGCCTTTCGGCTGATGGCGCGCCCATTCATTGTTCGGATCCGCCTTGCGGTATTCGTCCGGCAGGCGGGTGAAGATTGTGGTTTGCAGATCCTTGGGTGGATGGAAGAACAACGCTCTCTCCTCGATCAAACAGCGCGCGCCGGCAACGCAACCTCAACATCCGGCGATCCGATCGGCTTGCGCGCCAGCGTGAACACCGCGAGCGATCCGACCACCAGAAGCGCCCCGGCGACGACGAAGGCATAGTCGAAATTGCCGGTCGACTGGATGACGTAACCGGTCACGATCGGCGCCGAGATGCCGAAGATGTTGCCGCCCAAAATCAGCAGCCCCGTCGCGCGTCCGGCATCGGCCGACGAGCGCAGGAGATCGCTGACCAGCGCGATATTCATCGCCACGGTGGAGGCGACGCCGCTCAGCGCGATCATGATCAGGAACAGGATCACATAGACATTGCCGACCAGCGGCGTCAGCAGGATCAGCGAACCGCAAAGCATCGACAGCGCCGCGAGGCGACGGCGGCCGCCGGTGCGGATGGTTTCTTCCGTCAACAACGTATCGCTGAGCTTGCCGATCAGCGCGGTCATAACCACCGCGCCGAGGAACGGCAGCGACATCAAGGCGCCGCTCTTGAGCATCGACATGCCGCGCTCGGCCTGCAGATAGTTCGGCAGCCAGGTCAGGAACAGATACTGCGTGTAGACCGCACAGCCCTGCGTCAGCATCAGGCCCAGCATCGAGGTCGAAGCGAGCAACCGGCCGATCCCTAGCGAAGGTGCTGCGGCCTGCGCCGCACTGCCACCGCGCTCGCGCAGGATCATCGCGCGTTCTTCGTTGCTCAACCAGCTCGCCTGCTCGGGCTGACGGAACCAGATCAGCCAGGCGGCCAGCCAGACGAAGCCGATCGCGGCACACACGAAAAAGGCCGTGCGCCATCCCGCCGTCGAGACCAGCCAGGTCAGCACCAGGCCGCCGACCGCGGGACCGAAATACGCGCCGCTGTTGAAGATCGCCGCGAACAATGCCCGCTCGCGCATCGGGATCCATTCCCGGATCACGCGGCCGGCCGCGGGATAGGTGGTCGATTCCCCGACACCCATCAGGACACGCGAAGCAATCAATGTACTCAATCCCGGCGCAAACCCGGTCAGCGCGGTCGCGATCGACCACAGGCCGATGCCCGCCGCATTGACCGCGCGGGTACCGAATTTGTCGACGATCATGCCCATCGGAACCAAGCAGATCACATAGAGCCAGAGAAAGGACGAGAAGAGATAGCCGAGCTGCACCGGCGAGATGTCGAATTCCTTCGCGATCGGCGTCGCCGATACCGAGAGCACGACCCGGTCGACGTAATTGATCGTCGCCAGAAAAAACATCAATACGAAAATCAGGACCCGCCGGTTCGTCATTGCAATTCTCTCCCCATTGTTGGCGTGCGCATTTTTTTGGAGCGCCGCCTTTTTTTAATTAGAAAATCGAAGTCTAGCTTACTTTGCTTCCGCCAAGCTGCAGCGCGTAGTCGATTGCCTCGATCAGACTGTCCTCGTTAGCAATGCCCTTGCCCGCGATATCGAAGGCCGTGCCATGATCCACAGAGGTACGGATGATCGGCAGGCCGAGCGTGATGTTGACGCCGTTCAGCGCGTTCCACTTTTGCGTAACCGGATCGATCTGGAAGCCGAGCAGTTTTACCGGGATATGCCCCTGGTCGTGATACATCGCGACCACCGCATCATAGTGACCGGCGCGTAGCTTCACGAAAACCGTGTCGCCCGGAACCGGCCCGCTGACCTTCATGCCGTCGGCGCACATTCGTTCGATCGTCGGCGTCGAGATATCGATATCTTCGCGCCCGAAAAGTCCGCCTTCGCCGGCATGCGGGTTAAGCGCCGCAATGGCGATATGGGGTTGCTTCAAACCGAGGCCGGTCAGTGCCTGATGCGTCAATTCGGTCACGCGGCGCAGCCGTTCCGGCGTCAGGCGCGACGGCACGTCATGCAGAGCGATATGCGTGGTCACGTGACTGACGCGCATGTTGCCGTGCGCCAGCATCATCACGGAATCGCGGCTGCCGGTCAGCTTGGCCAGCATGTCGGTATGACCGGCGAAATGATGGCCGGCTGCGTTCAGGGCTTCCTTGTTGAGGGGTGCTGTGACAATGCCGGCGATTTTATTGGCCATCGCCAGTTCGACACCGCGCTCGACCGCGCGGTAGGCGAAATCGCCGCCCAGTGCCGAAACCTGGCCCAGCGGAACGACCGCCGCGTCGTCGCCTACGGATGCCATCGCGACGCGCATGGGTTCGCCATTCGCCGCGGGAACGCGTTCTTCGCCGAGCGCGCGGCAGGCCTCGTCGATCGCGGTCCGGCTGCCGATCACCAGCAGTTTCAGGGAGCCGGAATCGAGCCGGTCCTTCAGGCGCCGGATCGCCTTCACGATGATCTCGGGCCCGACCCCGGCCGGGTCGCCCATGGTGATCGCAACCGGCAATACTGGTTTGCTCATCTTCCGGCTGCCATTTTCCGTTTATATGCGCAGAAATGCGCAAATTGTTCTAATATCTGTCACGACTGCGCAAGGGAAATCAAGCGCCGGATCAACCCCTCGTTGCCAAAAGCGCCGGATTTGGAAATTACCCGCACGCCGTCCCATTTTCCGCCCTTCAAGACCGATAGCGGGATACCCGGCTCGATCTCGCCTTGGACCTCCAGCGCATCGGCGCCAAGCGCCGCGCAGACGTGGCTCAGGGTCTCTCCGCCGGTCACGAACAGCGTGCCCGGTTGCGGCAACCGGGCCAGCAGGTTTGTAAAACTCGCGCCGATATGGCGCGCGGCGAGATGCCGGTCCGGAACATCGGGCACGCGCACCGTCACAACCGCCGCGCCCTTTTCGAGTTGGCCCTCGATCGCGGCCATGGCGGCCGCGTGTTCGGGGTCGAACACCAAGCGATGGGATTCGACCTCGCTCAATTGCCGCAGCGTAACCGGATGATCTGTGCCGACGAGGGCCAGCAGCGGCGAACCAACGGTCTCGGTACGCAGCGGGTCCGCGCCAGCCATCGCTTCCGCCAGACCGGCCGAACCGCACCAAAGTATTTTTCCGGGCAACCGCCGCCCCGCAGCGACAATCTGCTGCAGAGCCTCGATCGTTTCGGCGTCCCACAGGCTGACGCCTGCCTGCGCGCGATCGCCTGCCCGGCATTTGGAAACGGAGAAACCAATTGCCTCAAGCTGCGCTGCGAGATCCGGCCCCACCAGCTGCCATTCGTCACGGCCATGTGCCGCCGCCCATTGCCGGCCGTCGCGCGTGATCCGGCGCTGCGCGGGGAAAGCCGGCGCGATGATGCAGTGATCGAAAGGCTGCGCGCGCAGACAGGCGACGATTTCCTGCGCGAGCGAACCACGCAGCAGGCTGTCGCATTTCAGATAAGCAAGATCGGCGTCGCGCAACAACCCAGCGGCTGCTGTCGCCAGTTCTGTCGAGCGCGCATCGCTCAACTCACGCGTGCCCAGATCGAATGCAAGACTTCCCGCCGAACTCAGCGCTGTCGCAAGATCCCAGCGGACCAGCAGTGGCCCCGCGAGCGGCACGAACCGCACCGCCGTGTCGATCGCGCCGGTCCGGTCGTCGGCCAGAAGGCGAACGCGCATCGCGTTACGTTCCGCCACCGGGCACAAGCGTCAGCTTGACCTCCGAGCGACGCAACATCTGCGCCACGTCTGCCGACAAGCCATCGTCGGTGATGATCTCCGTGAGCGTATTGACGTTGCAGACTTCACAGAACGACCGCGGCTGGAACTTGCCGCTATCGGCCAGCAGAATGGTTTGCCGGGCCGCGCGCATCAGCGCCCGCTTGATGTCGGCGCCTTCGACCGAGGATTCCGTCACGATCTCGCCGGTGATGGCATGCGCGCCGAGCAAACAGAGATCCGCCTGCAGGGTCGAGAGGAAACTTTGCCCCGGCTCTCCCCACAGCGTCGCCGAGCCGTTGCGAAGCGTGCCGCCGACGACGATGACACGAAGTTTTGGCGATTTGCCGCACATCTCCGCCGCGCTGAGGCTGTTGGTCACGATCGTCAACGCGATATCCAGCGCCAGCAGTGCGCGCGCGGCGGCGTCGACCGTCGATCCCGCATCGAGAATGACGCTGCTGCCGGGCGCGATCCGCCGCGCCGCTTCCTTGCCGATCGCGGCCTTCTGGCTGGTCGCCGCCGCGCTCGCATTCGCAGGCTCGAAGGTCGACAACAGCCGCCGCGGGCTGATCGCCCCGCCATGGGTGCGCTCCAGCGCGCCTTCCTGCATCAGCTCATCGAGATCGCGGCGGACGGTGGAGGCGGAAACCTGCAAATAATCGGCGAGGTCGTTGATCGAAACAGAGCCGAGCGTGCGCAGCCGCTCCAGGATCATGGCGCGGCGATGGGCTGGTATCGGTTCCGAACTCGGTTGGTAACTTTGACTCATTCATCACGCTTCCCGCCGCTTAAGGCGGCGGGGCATGTTTAAGCCGGGGTTTGCGACTTGGGAAGGTGTGGGCCACCCTCGCGTCACTTCGGACAGCGCCGATTCCCGCTTCCGCATCATTCGATGATTACGTCCTCGAAGACATACCGGATTGATACAGGCTGCTCCCGGGATGGCTGCCCGGATGTTGGTTGGCCCGCGACCCTTGGAGCACATGCTCCGTCAGGCGGTCGGCGAACGAGCCGACCACGATGGACGCCAGGCCCAGGAACGCCATAACCGTTTCAAAATAAGTAGAGTGCATTGGTGCTATCCTTTCTCTGTTGCCATAAACGTGCTCACTCAAGCGAGATAGCCGGCAACGCCATCCCACAATAACTTCAACGCCGTCACGACCAGCAGTCCGTAACAGATCCGATAAATCTGACGCTGATCCAGCGAGCCGTGCAGTCGCCAGCCGAGCCAGACACCGCCGGGAATGGCGAACAGACAGATCGCCATCAATGTCCAGACGCCGGCGGTTGGTTGGACCAGCAGCAGCCATGGCACCGCCTTGGTCGCGTTGCCGACCGTAAAAAACAAACTCGTCGTTCCGGCGTAGATTTCCTTGCTGAGGCCGAGCGGCAGCAGATACATCGCAAGCGGCGGCCCGCCTGAATGCGCCACCATGGTGGTTACTCCCGAGGAGAGACCCGCGGCGATGGCCTTCGGCGTCGACCGCCGGCGTGTCGCAATCTCCGCGCCCGCAACCAGCCACAGGCCGACAAAGATCAGGGTAACGACGGCCATCACAATCGCGATGGCGCGATGGTCGAGAAAACGAAACACCAGATAGCCAAACCCGATACCGGTCACGAGGCCCGGCAACAGCAGCACCAGATCAGGCTTCGACCAGGTCGAAGACTTCCAGTAGCGCAGCGCGAACAGATCCATCGCAATGAACAAGGGTGCGAGCAGGCCGCCGGCCGTGACCGGATCCATCACGACAGACAACAGCGGAATGCCGACGATGGAGAAGCCGCCCCCGAACGCGCCCTTCATGAAACAGATCAATACGCCGGCAAAGGCGACCATGACCGTGGTGACCGTCAGCTCCATGAGAAGCCTCCATTGCTTGCTCCGGGCAAAGCGGCATCCCCGGCGCAATCGCTCTTCGAGC
This sequence comes from uncultured Alphaproteobacteria bacterium, assembly GCA_963790595.1. Lineage (GTDB taxonomy): Bacteria > Pseudomonadota > Alphaproteobacteria > Rhizobiales > Xanthobacteraceae > Bradyrhizobium. The sequence continues at coordinate 172,485 of CAWBPE010000013.1, forward strand.
GGGCCGCGGTGAGAAAGCTTTCGCCCTCCCCGGTACAATCAGGTTGATGAAGGCATCATGTTACGATACAAATATCGGTGCAATCAAAACATTGATCTCGGTGCAATAAATGTCCAGGTCGGAATAATGTCAAAGTCGGAATATCTGAAGCTGGCCGACGCCATCGCCGCGGAAATCGCCGACGGCACGCTCAAGCCGGGCGACCGCCTGCCTCCGCAGCGCGATTTTGCTTATGACCGCAAGATTGCCGCCTCGACCGCGAGCCGCGTCTATGCCGAGCTATTGAAACGCGGCCTTGTCGTTGGAGAGGTGGGCAGGGGCACCTTCATCTCGGGGGACGCAAAACGCGGCGCCGCTGCGCCAGGCGAGCCACGCGGCATCCGGATCGATTTCGAATTCAACTACCCGATCCTTCCCGATCAAACTGTACTGATCGCAAAGAGCCTTGCCGGCCTGGAGAAACCTGCGGCACTCGATGCCGCGTTGAGACAGGCGACCAGCGTCGGAACGTCAGCGATGCGAAACGCTGCAGTTGCGTATCTGTCGCAGGGTGCATGGTCCCCTGCCCCCGAACAGCTCGTTTTCACCGGCAACGGGCGGCAGAGCATTGCGGCCGCGCTCGCGGCCGTCGTTGCCACCGGCGGCCGCTGCGGCGTCGAATTCCTGACTTACCCCTTCATCAAGGGCATCGCCGCGCGGCTCGGCATTTCGCTGGTGCCGTTGGCGATGGACGAAAACGGGGTACGGCCCGACTCGGTGCAAAAGGCGCACCGTGAGGCCCATCTCTCGGCCATCTATATTCAGCCGGTGATCCAGAATCCGTTGGGCATGACGATGAACGCGGCGCGCCGCGCCGATCTCTTGCGCGTGGCCGAAAAGCTCAAGCTTCCGATCATCGAGGACAATGTCTACGGCTTCCTCGACAACGAGCCGCCGCTGGCCGCGCTCGCGCCGGATTCCTGCATCGTCATCGACAGTCTCTCCAAGAAGGCCGCGCCCGGCCTCTCGCTGGGCTTCATCGTGCCGCCGCGCCGGCTCCGCGAAACCGTCATGGCCTCGGTGCGATCAGGCGGATGGACGGCATCCGGATTTGCCTTTGCGGCCGCGCAGCGGGTCATCGAAGACGGCACCGTTGCCGAGCTTGCCAGATTGAAACGCCTCGATGCGCGCGCCCGCCAGAAGCTGGCGGCCGATCATCTCCAGGGTTTCGAAATCCAGACCAACGACAAATGCTACCATCTGTGGCTGACACTGCCGGCGCATTGGCGCTCGCAGACTTTCGTCGCGGCGGCAGCCAGACGCGACATTGCGTTGACGCCCTCGACCACCTTCGCCGTCTCGCCCGGCCATGCGCCGAACGCCGTCAGGCTGGCCTTGGCGGCGCCGACCATGGATCAGCTCGACACCGGCCTGCGCACCATTGCCGCGATGCTGAATGCGACCGAGCACGATTTCGAATCGACGGAATGAGCGGTCGGAGCGACGTTCGTTTTACGCCGGCCGACCAGCAAGAGATATGCCGCGATCGTTGGCCGATCTCGTGCGGATTGCCGAGAAACTGGAAGTGCCCATCACGCATTCCCGGCACGCGAGAGCGGTTTCGAAATAATTCAAGGCCGACGCCCAAAACAATTTGCGTGAATCATAATGGGAGGATTTCTAACGCGCTCGCGGCGTCAAGCCGCCGTTCGATTGTGAAGGGCTGCTTCATACCCAGTCCACATTATAGCGAATATTCATCGCAGGTTCGCTGCAGTAAGACGCTTGCGAATTAATAGTCACTTTCAATTACGAGGCTTGGATTGGTGCACCTCGGCGGTTTGGCCAGAGCCATATGACCGGCGGGCCTGGTTGAGCATGCGACGATCAATGCATGGTCCGACGGTAAGCGGCGCAAGGAACGGGCCTGGAAGGAGAGAATGATGATAAAGCCGAGAATCCTTGTGACCGGCGCGACCGGAAGGACGGGCAGCGTAGTGGTCACTGAACTGCTCAAGGCTGGTTATCCTGTCCGCGCTATGGTGCGTCGAGAAGACGCTCGCAGTGCTCGGCTGAAATCGCAGGGGGCTGAGATTGCGATCGCTGACATGAGCGACTTCGAGCGTGTCACCGAGGCTTTGAAAGATGTCCAGCGTGCTTACTATTGTCCGCCCATCGATCCGCACGCGCTTCAGGGCGGGGTCGCTTTCGCCGTCGCCGCGAAGCAGGCCCGCCTCGAACACATCGTTGGCTTGACACAATGGCTGGCGAGCCCCTCGCATCCCGCCCTCATGACCCGGCACCACTGGCTGATCGACCAGGTGTTTTCAATGACCCCCGGGATGGCGCATACCGTTGTCGCCCCCGGCTTCTTTGCTGACGCCTACCTTTTACCGATTGGCATGGCCGTGCACCTCGGCGTCTGTCCCTGGATGTTTGGCGACAGTCGAACCGCGCCACCTTCCAACGAAGATATCGCGCGCGTCAGTGTTGCCGCGTTAATGGATCCATCGCGGCACGCCGGCAAATTATATCGTCCCACCGGCCCGGAGCTTCTCGGAAGTCAGGACGTGGCCGCCGCAATCGGTCGAGCTATTGGGCGATCCGTGAAGGTTCTCCCAACCCCGGTCTGGCTCTTCATGAAGGTTGCTCGCTTGGCGGGTATTCCGCTCGATGTCATAAGCAATCTCCGATATTACATCGACGATCATAGGCTCGGCGCCTTCGAATTGGGTGCGCCAACCACCGACGTGCTCGATCTGACCGGACGGCCGGCCGAGAGTTTCGAGGTGATCGCCCGTCATTATGCGGCGCGGCCCGAGAACCAACGAAACTTCGGCAATTGGCTTCGTCAATTCTCGCAGTTCATGATCGCTCCATTCATCCCGAGCCACAGCTTGGACCGCTACGACCGCGAGCTGCGCCGTCCTTTTCCTTCTGAGCCCCAGTTGGCACCTCAATCCGAAATTTGGCGCCGCGAGCACAATATTGGCCTGCAAACCAAGTCGGCAGCATCGGTTCGCGGCAACAGCCGCCCCATCACCAAGCAATCGGCTTCCGCGGTGTGAAGTTCCCTGGAATTCGAGACGCATACCGTAGCGGTCGCGAGGCGGCGAAATTAATTCGATCGCGAAGTGCTGCCGCTGGTGGCCAGTGGCTTGCTCAACAAGCAGGCCGCGGCGGAACTCGGAATCAGTGAAATCACCCTTCAGATTCATCGCGGCAAGATCATGCAAA
>CAWBPE010000014.1:0-357500 GCA_963790595.1 uncultured Alphaproteobacteria bacterium
CAAGTCGAAGATAGAAGCCGTGAAGAATTGCACTCACATCCGGTTCAGGGCGGCAGCGTTGTGCGGCGCTGTGCTGAGTTTCGCGCTGGTCTCGTCTGGCGCGCTGGCTGGCGAACCTGACGCCACCCCCAAAGATACCAGGCCGTCCTTCCTGTCCCGGCCCGGCGATCCCGACGCCAAAACAGAAAGGCCGGCTCGAAGAGCCGCCGCGCGCGGTCCCCTCAGGATGATAGCCGGAATTTTGACTGGCAATGGGTATTCACAGGTTCCGGACGCCCCAATGCCGGCTCGGTGCCTGCGAAAATTATCGGCGGCAAGATTTTCGTCAAAGGCGGCGGCGGACAGGTCGACCCGGATGGCACGCTGCATTCGGTCGGCGCCGGCAACGGCATCACGCTGACGGCGGTCGGGCAATTGTCGGGCAGTACCGGCTCCGGAACGTTCACCCAGTCCGACGGCTGTATCGGTCATTGGATCGCCGTGAAACAGGGAGACCGGCGCAAGCGGCGCTGACCGGTGTCGGCGCTTTGCGTGTTACCGCGTCATTGCGAGGAGTGAAACGACGAAGCAATCCATGCTTTCTTGTATTGGATTGCTTCGCTTGCGCTCGCGATGACGATGTTGAGGCTTTCGTCTACCCGACGGGCAAATCAATGCGCTTGGCGTTGAATCGTTTGTCCAGTCCCTCCCGTAAAAATATTCTGATTTTCCGAAACGACAAATCGGTCTATATCCATGCCCATCCCGTCCCACAAGAGGGGCGGTTCGCGATCGTCACGGACGCGGGGCGGGATGCGGTGGACGCGGATGTGCCGCTGACGAACGGCGCCTGAAGCGGACGGCGAAGTCGTGTGGTCCTGACACCCCGACGCTGGTGTCAAGTTCGCGGAAGCAATTTCGCCGGCGACGGTGGCAAAAAAGCCCGGTCACCGAGGAGAGCACGAAGGAAGCCGTTAAAACCATTGCGCGGGGAATGCCGGGTGATTCCGGTGTGACCGTGGTGACTAACGCGTGTGCTTTTTACTTACACTTTCGCACACGCGGCTGCGGGCGCATCGGGCGCCCGGCATTCCCTGCGCCCTCTGTTTGGAGAGGGCGAGAATTTCCAGCAAAACTTCGGGCGCATCGCGCCGCGAGAATGCGGAGGTGTGTCTCCACATCTTCCCCCTCCCTGCGCGCCGTCACGCGTGGCGGGGGGGGACGGGGTTGGGGGGGGCGTCTATCGGCAAATTCGCTGACTAGGCCGCGGCGCATGGCCGCGCCACCCCCGACACCTTGAGAGGAAAAAAAAAAAAAAAAAAAAAAAAAAAAAAAAAAAAACCACCCTCGCACTCCCTCCCCGCCGCTTCGCGGGGGGGGAGGGAGAAAGACAGGAAACCCTACGCCGCCTTCCCCTGCACCGTATTGCAAAACTCCGCGAGGCGATCGGCGAGCCGCAGCGTTGCGGCGCTGGCGTCGGGCGAGGCGACCAATGCCACTTCAGTCCGATCGATCGGCTTGAAGCCGTCCTTGGCGGTCAGCACGCGATGATCGGACTGGATCGCCATCTCGGAAAGGATGCTCAGGCCCATGCCGGCGGCGACCGCGGCCTGAATGCCGGAGAGGTTCGAACTCGTATAGGCCATGTGCCAGCTCCGCCCGGCGCTTTCCAGCGCATGGATCGCGCCGGCCCGGTACAGGCAGCCCGCGGGAAAACCGATCAGCGGCACGGTGCCTTTGCTGGTGTGGCGCGGATGGCTCTTGCTGGTGACCCAATGCACGCGTTCGGGCCACACCGCGATGCCGCCTTTTTCGCCGGCCGCGCGCTTGAACAGCGCCAGATCGAGATCGCCGCGTTCGAGATCGCGTTTGAGATTGATGCTTTGATCGGATCGCACATCGAGCCGCAGGGTGGGATGCGAGCGCGAGAACGCGGCCAGCAATTTCGCCAGCCGGTAGGCGGCGAAATCTTCGGGAACGCCGAGCCTGACCGCGCCCTCATGGCCGGGCCGCGCCATCACGTCGCGGGCTTCTTCCGCGAGCGACAGCAATCGCCGCGCATAGGGCAACAGCTGCTCGCCGGCTTCGGTCGGCGTCACGTCCTTGCCGCTGCGGTCGAGCAGCGGCTGGCCGACATCGTCCTCCAGCCGCTTGATCTGCTGGCTGACGGTGGACTGGGTGCGGTGGACCCGTTCACCGGCGCGGGTGAAGCCGCCGGAATCGACCACCGAAACGAAGCTGCGCAGCAGTTCGAGATCGAGCATGGGAGACCCTCGTGCCGAGCTATTCATTTTTCCACTGATATCGAGTTTATCATTTAATTTCCAACTATCAAGGCGAGGGCCTATATCTGAGCCGCAAGGAGAAACTCACATGTCTGCCCCCTCGATCGCGGCTCCCCGCGCCGGTTTCAATCCGCTGCCGCTCTATATCGGCCTGTTCTGCCTGCTCTGGAGTTTTGCCTTTGTCGCCGGAAAGATCGGCGTCACCGATTGCCCGCCGCTGATTTTGCTGGCCGCGCGCTTTTCGCTGGCTGGCATTTTGATCCTCGGCATCTCGGCGTTCCGCCGCGAGGGCTGGTCATTGTCCTGGCGTGACACGCTCGTGTTCGCCATTTTGGGCGTCGCCAACAACGCGCTCTATCTCGGCCTCGGCTATACCGGATTGCAGACCGTCTCGGCTGGCTTGGGCGCGCTGATCGTCAGCGCCAATCCGGTTTTCACGGCGGTATTTGCCGCATTGTTTCTCGGCGAGCCGCTGACCTGGCGCAAGATGACGGGGCTGTTGCTCGGCATCATCGGCGTCGGCTTCATCGTCTGGCACCGCATGTCGGTCGGTACGGACAGTTTGCACGGGATTCTGTTTACGCTGGCGTCGCTGGCCTCGATCGTGGCCGGCACCATCCTGTTCAAGGTGCTGGCGCCGAAGGGCAGTCTGTGGATCGGCAATGGCGTGCAGAATCTCGCCGCCGGTCTCGTGCTGATCCCGTTCGCGTTCACGCTGGCCGATGTCGGCGCGATCGTGCCGAGCCTGCGCCTGCTGGAAGCCTTCGCATTCCTGACCCTGGGCGGATCGATCCTGGCTTATCTGTTGTGGTTTCATCTCTTGAAAGTGTGCGGCGCGACCGCCGCCAGTGCCTATCACTTCCTGATGCCGCCGCTCGGCATGCTGTTCGCCTGGATGGTGCTCGGCGAGCATGTCGAGGGCCGGGATCTCCTGGGGATCATTCCGGTCGCGCTCGGCATCTATCTGGTGACGCGTCCGGCCGCGGCAGTACCAGTTGCGACCGCGCAATAGGAGCGTTCGATGTCCTCACTCACGATCACGCTGATCGGCGGCCCGACCGCGCTGATTGAAATCGACGGCTTTAGATTGCTCACCGATCCGACCTTCGATGCGCCGGGGGCCTATCCATTGCCGCATGTGACGCTCGAGAAGCTCTCCGGCCCGGCGCTCAGCGCCGAGGCGATCGGCAAGGTCGATGCGGTGCTGCTCAGCCACGATCAGCATGCGGATAATCTCGACCATGCCGGCAAGGAATTTCTGACGCAGGCCAGGCGCGTGCTGACGACAATTGTCGGCGCCAAACGATTGGGTAATCACGCCGAGGGACTTTTGCCCTGGGCCACCACCGAATTGACCGCCGAAGACGGCCGCACGCTGACCGTCACCGCCACACCGGCGCGTCACGGTCCGGCCGGTATCGAACCATTGGCGGGCGATGTGATCGGCTTCGTGCTGACGTCAACGAAGCCCGGCAATCGTCCGGTCTGTATCAGCGGCGATACGGTCTGGTACGACGGCGTCGCGGAAGTCGCGCGGCGATTTCGCGCGGGCGTGGTGCTGCCGTTCGCCGGCGCGGCGCAGACCCGCGGCCCGTTTCATCTCACGATGGACACCAACGACACCATCGAGACCGCGCGGGCCTTTCCGGACGCGGTGATCGTGCCGCTGCACAGCGACGGATGGGCGCATTTTCGCCAAGGCAGTGCCGACCTGCGGGCGGCATTTGACGTGCTCGGCTTCGGGGCGCGGTTGAAATTGCTGGAGCCCGGCGTCGCAACGGTGATCGAGGCGCCGCATGCGCAGACATCCGCCTGACGGACAGATCATCCTGAGGAGGGCCATTGGCGCGTCTCGAAGGATGGATCATGCCTTGTTGCCTCCTTCGAGACGCGGCTCAGCCGCTCCTCAGGATGAGGAGTTCTCAATCCTTGCGAAACACGATCGAGGCCATCCAGCCGGTCATCAGCGCCATAAAAGCCGTGACGAGGCCATAGAACAACCCGTTCTGGCGCGCGGAGGTCGCGACGAATTGTTCGAAGCCGACCTTGACGATATCGAACGCGGTTTCCGTGCGGGTCACCAATTGGCCGTCGGAAAACAGTTTGATTTCCACATCATAGGTGCCGATCGGCACTTCGGCCGGAAGCGGAATGCCGGTGCGAAACAAGGTCGGCGTCAGGAACGTCACCGCGGAGGTTTCCTCACGGTAAAGACCATGTTCGGAGCGCAGCCGCACAAAGGCGCTTCGGAACGCATCGTTCGGCACCACGTCGGCATAGTCAGGCCCGACGCGCTGCGTCAGCAGCACATTGTTGAGGCCGAGCTGTTGCCGCCGTTCGACCTCGGGCGAAGCGATCGCGTCGAACGGCCGGTTGGAGAACAGCGCGAGATAGCTCGGCACTTTGAGGAATTCGCGGTAGTCCGTGTTGATCCAGATGCCGAATTTGCGTTCCTTGCGCCGCGTCACCATGTCGGCGCGGGGCCCGCTGACGGTCACGACGAGATCGTAAGCGGTGCGGGTAGAAGGCGTGTTGGCGTCCTTTTCGACCGAGCCGAACAGCACCAGTTCTTCGCCGGAATAATTCGGCGTCACCGTCACGCGATGGTTGGAGACCGACACGATCAGCCGCTCCGCGCGCGCCGGCGCGGCGGCGAAAGTTGCGCCGAGCAGCAGCATCGCAGCCGATCATCGTGCGGGAGCGGACTTCGATCATCCCGCACCTCCGGCTTCCCGGATGGTGAAGAGATCGTCGGGACGGATCACCAGTTCGACCGCAAAGCGGATGCCGACCGCGAGAATCAGGAGCCCGAGCAGCAGCCGCAGATGTTCGCCGCGAATTTTCTGGCCGGCGCGTGCGCCGAACTGCGCGCCGGTGACGCCGCCGATCATCAGGATCAGCGCCAGCACGGCGTCGACCAGATGATTGGTGACCGCGTGCAGCAAGGTGGCGAACACCATGGTGACCAGCGTCAGCACCATCGAGGTGCCGATCACGGTCGCGGTCGGCACCCGCAGCAGATAGATCATGATCGGGATCAGGATGAAGCCGCCGCCGATGCCCATCACAGCGCCGATGAAGCCGATGATGAGACCGACCGCGATCACCGGAATGACCGACAGATAGATCTTGGAGCGCTTGAAGCGCACCTTCAGCGGCAGCCCATGAATCCAGCCATGGCTGCCCGAACGGCGCAGGGGAATCGCGACGCCGCGCCGCACGCGCAGGATCGCGCGCAGCCCTTCCCAGAACATCAACGCCGCCCACGGTCGTGAGCAGCACGACGTAGGACAGCGCAATCATCAGGTCGAGCTGGCCGAGCGAGCGCAGCAGCGTGAAGGTCCATACCCCGAGCGCGGTGCCGATGATGCCGCCGCTCAGCAATACCAGCGCGAGTGCGGGATCGATGGCGCGGCGGCGCCAATAGGATATCGCGCCGGAAAACGACGAGGCCGCGATGTGGCTGGCGACCGAGGCGACCGCGACCGCGGGCGCGATGCCGATGAAGATCAACAGCGGCGTCATCAGGAAGCCGCCGCCGATGCCGAACATGCCGGACACGAAACCAACCGCCGCGCCCATCGCCAGGATGAGGAAAACATTGACCGGGATATCGGCGATCGGAAGATAAAGCTGCACGCGCGTCGCTTCGGAGTTAGCCCTGAGGCTGGCCGAAACCGCTCATGGCGTGGTTTCCTGGGAATGCGGATCAAATGCCGGGCCTCTGCATAGCCGAAATCGTCCACGGGAGGGACTAAAGAATCCATTGGGGGCCGCTTTTCCCCGGCTGCCGGCGTTACAATTTCCGATGTGGTGAATGATTCAGATTAACGGCCCTGAGACCTTAGTGGCTTGCGACCGAATCGGTGACGGGATTGGTGATGAGGTTCATGGCCGCGGCCTCCCTGGCGCCGAGCCAGCGGATATCGCTGGTTTGCGACATCGCCTCCACGACGGAGGACGCCACGCCCATTCTGGTCATATAGCTCAACACGATCCCCGCGGTGCGCTGGGTTTCAGCGACGGGATCGCGGCCAGGCGAACTCGTCACAAACCGGTGGACGCCCAGCGCCGAGCCCTCGATGCCATAGCGGGGCTTGCCGCCGGCATACATGAGCACGCAGGCGCTGGCGCAATAAGACGGCTTGATGTGGCCGGACGCATCCGCGATGCCGACGGCGGTGACCAGCCCGCGCGAACGAATGGTTTCGCCCATGATGATCGCCTGATCGAGACTGCCGCCCGGCGAGGACAGCAGGATGACATCGCCGGCCACCAGATGGGCTTCGTCCAGCCGGTCGCGGAACCAGCTCGCGGCGGCAGGGCCAATCTTGCCGCTGATGGCCAATCCGGGCCGGGCGTGGCCGGAGCCGTCGAGATCGGTCTTGGTGATCGGCGACGCGGTCAGGCTCGGCGAGACATACTGGTCCTTCCAGTAGGCCCAGGCCTCCGGCCGCGACAGGTCCCGGTAGGCGCGGATGCCCAAGCCAGAGATCAGGAGAATAAAGATCAGCGTCGATCCTATTCGTCGCGTGCGGCCGGTGACGAAACGTCGGTTTGCCGGAGGCGGGGTGATCGGCTCACGCGGGGCGGCAGCCGGCGCACGCGGGGCCGCGACCGACGGTCCCGTTGGCGACGTTCGGAAACGGTTTCCTTCATCACGGCCATCATCGACAGACACGGCGATCCCTTCGGCAACAACAGCCGCGCTAATCTATGTCGTGAGGGTATCATGCAGCAACGCCGGAAGGCGTTGCCGGTTAATGTGCGGCGGCGGTGCGCTTGGGCGCGACCGGCTTGGCGGCGGGCTTCGCGGCGCCGGCCTGTACGGGTGCGGAGTCCCATCCGCCGGCAGGGGTCGCCACATTGATGGCGTCGTCGGGCTGCGGTTCCGGCGTGAAGGTCTGGATCGCCAGCTTGGCGGCCGCCAGCGACTGGGCATCGAGCCGCTTGGCGATATCGTCGCGCTTGCGTCCGGAATCCGCGTCGCCCTGCGCTGCGGCGAGGCTGAACCATTTGAAGGATTCGGCGAGGTTCTGTTCGACGCCAATGCCGCGGGCATAGAGGATGCCGAGATTGAACTGGCTGTCGGCGACGCCGCGATCGGCGGCCTTGCGGAACCATTGCGCGGCGTTCTTGTAGTTGGCGCCCTTGCCGTCGCCATCGGCGTCGAGCACGGCCAGATTATGCATCGCCTTGGCGTTGCCGCGCTCGGCGGCCTGCATGTAATAGCGCCGTGCGGTATCGATGTCCTTCTTAACGCTCAGGCCCTTTTCGTAGATGGTTCCCAGCCGGAACACCGCCGGCACCACGCCGGCCTGCGCCGCGCGGTCATACCATTTCGCGGCTTCGTCGAAATTCGCGGTCACGCCTTTGCCTTCGGCGTAGCGCACGCCGATCTCGTAGGCGGCCGTCGGATCGCCCTTGAGGGCGGCCGCGCGCAGCACCGGTCCACCGATCGCATCGGGCAGCCGTTCGCTCGCGGGAATGGCCACCAGCGTGAGCTTGCCGTTACTTGGCACGGTACTTGGCGCGGTCGGCTTCGACGAAATCGTGCCGGTGACGTCGACATTGGTTTGCGGGATCGCGACCGACGCGGTGCCGTCGGCAGCATCGGGTGCGGCACATTGTTGAACGACTGCCGTCCGATCGGGGTCGGCGAGGTCATCGAAGGCGCGGCGGGCGCCGGCTTGGCCGCGTCTCCGGCGGGCGCTTGAATCGCGGGCGGTGGCTCGCTCGAACTTTCCGTCGCGGCTTGCGGCGCGCTGCCGCTGTCGAGCAGGTTCATCGCCATCTTGAAGGTGCCGAGCACGATCACGACCACGCTTGCGCCCACCAGCAGCGAGCGAATCTTGGAGGTGATGGTGGACGCTTCCTTGGCCTGACCGTTGGCGGATTGCTTGGCTGCGCCGCGGCCGCCTTTGGCGTCCGGCGGTGCGGCTGCGGCGGCCTGGGCGGCGCGGCGCGCGGCGGCGATGAAACTCGACGTGCTGACCGGCGCGCTCGGGCTTGCCGGAATGCCGCTGATCGCGTTTTCGGAAGCCGCGATGCGCTCGGTCGGCGAAGCCACCCGTGCGCTCGGCCTTGTGCCGGGCTCAAGCGGATGATCGGGCGGCAGATCCGGCTCGATCGCAACGCGCGGCTGCGTCGGCACCAGAATTTCGCTGATGGCTTTCGGCGCGGCGGCGGCAACTTGTGGCGTCGGCGCCGAGGCGGCATGAAATTCCCGTGGCGCCGCGGCGAAATGTTCCGTTCCGGTGCGGCGACGGGATTCGGCAATTCGGGTTTGGGTTGCGGCGCCATCGCGACCCGAGGCGCGGCCGCCTGCGGCGGGACATAGGCGGGCGCTGGCGGGGTTTCCGGCTGCGGTGCGGCAGGCTGGGTGCGGACCGCGCGCAGATCGCCTTCGATCATCGCGAGACGATCGACCACATGGCCGAGCGTGTTGTGAACGGCTTCGAGCGAATCCTGGGTATGGCGGCCGGCTTCCGACTGGCTGAAACGGATGTCGGACAATTCGCGCTTGACGAGATCGACGATGCCGCTGTCGGAAGGCGCAGCCCCGCTACGGCCGTTCTCGCTCAGCGCGGCAAAGTTCGCATGCTGGGTTTCGAGATGGCGCAGAATGTCCTGCAACCCGTCCTCGACCCGTCCGAGATTGCCGCCGCCAGCGGTTCTCGCTGGAGGCTTCGAGGCGTTCGAGCAAATAGGAGACGCGCTGTTCGAGATGCGCGAAGGCCGAAGCGTTGTCGTTGCCGACCGGCATCCGGTCGATGCCGATCGGACAACGTCCGCAACGCGCTTTCGAGCTGTTCGGTATTGTGGCCGGCCGCCGGGCGCTGCTCACGGCTTTCCAGCGACGAGGTCAGCGCGGCGATGCGCTGTTCGAGGACCGCGAAAGTATCGCTTTGGCCGTCCGAACGGGTCACCAGATCGACCTTGGACGACAGCATGCGCACGTCTTCGCTGAGCCGCGCCAGCGCATCGTTGGAGGCGACGTTGGAGACGATGGAGCGCAGCGCGGTGATGGCGCCTTCGAGCTGGTGGATCGTGGAAGGATCGTTGCTGGCGCGCAGGATCATGTCGAGCTTGGCGCCGAGATTGCGGATCGCCTCGTCATAGCCCGCCAATTGTTCGGCGGGGGTCAGCGAGCGCAACGCCTGGCGAATTTCGTTCAGGGCGCGTTCGATGCCGGCCAGAGCCTGGCCGTCGGTGCCGCTCTGGCGGGTGTCGTCGATGCGGCGCGACAGCGAGCGGATTTCGTTCTCGATCGATTCGATCGCGCGGCGCGGCATCGCTTCGGTGATGACGCTGCGAATTTCGGCGAGTTCGCTACGGAACGCCTTGACCGATTGCTCGATATGGTCGGGACGCTGCAGCGCCTCGATCTGGCTGGTGATCTTGACCAGATGGCGTTCCAGCGACGAAAAATCCGGCCCCGCGGGCATGGCGGGCGCGGTGATCGGCATCGATGGTGCGAGTTGGCGGCGCATAGCGCGGCGGCACCGGACGCGGCGGCGGGCTATCGAGTTCGTGCTGGCGCGCCGAGATTTCCGCGATCGCGCTGTCGAACGAGGCCGGGCTGAGCGGCGGCGACGGGCGATAGACCTGCGAGAGATATAGACTTGGGCGGCGGCGCGCTCGACCATATCGGCCTGGCGCTGCCTGTCGTCATATTGGGGTTGTTTCGCGGGTGCTGCGTTCGAGATCTGCGACAGCCGCGCATCCAGCCGCGAAATCGCGTCATTGAGCTGCCGGGCGACGCCGGGATCATGACGCGCCGCATCGCCGCGCGGCGGATCGTTGCGCAGCATGTCGCTTCGGGGCGCATCGGTGGGGGGCAGCGGACGCGAAATCCGTTCGATCTGGCGGGTGATCGAATCCAGCCGCTGGTGAATGTCGGCGACGTCCTGGGTTTCCTGGGGCGGCATGGCCGGCCGCTGATCGGGCAAGCGATCCGACATCTGATCAGGCATGAATCGGGCTTGGCGCGGAAGTTGGGCGGGGCGGGATCGCCGATGGTGGAATTGAGCCAGTCGCTCAACGACATGCCGGCCCGGCGAGCAGCGGCCTCGGCGCGCTCCCGGACGGATGGATCGATGCCTTCAACACTCCACGATACGCGCGAATTCATGCTGTCGTCCGGTTCCGAATCCGGCGCGCCACCCCGCGCCTTCAGCCTCCCCGCGCGTCCCTGATGAGAGACAATCGAATTCCGCGCAGGTCGTCTGCCTCTGACTTCGACTTTTTCGTGTTACGGTAAATAACCGGTTAAGGAATCGGTCAGCGGGCCTCGAAAGTTAACCGGCGGGGGTGAAATCAGCGGGATTCGCCGCTGCGGTTCCCGGGGGCGAGGGCATTGAGCGCTTCCTCGCACCATTCCACCACGGCGCGCTCGTGCCGGACGCCCAGCCGAAGCGCCAGCAACTTGCCGGTGTCCGCCAGCGAGGCGGTGCCGTCGGGGAAGCGTTTGCCGAGGATATGTTCGTAGCGGGAACAGCGGTCGCGGTGGTGTTCCAGCCGCGCCATCAGGTCGGCCCGCAGGGGATCCATATCGACGCTGTCGAGCGCGTAAAGCCGTACCAACAGGTCGTCCTTGATCGACGGCGTAACGCTCGGCTTCGCGCCCCAGTGCCGGAATGCAGCCCGGCCTTCGGCGGTGAGCGTGTAGACCAGTTTATTCGGCTTGCCGGTCTGGACCACCTCGCAGCCCTCAATATGGCCGCGGTCGCGCAGCTTCGTCAGCTCGCGATAGATCTGCTGGTGGTTGGCTTTCCAGTAGAAGCCGATCGACGAATCGAACGTCTTGGCGAGCTCATAGCCCGTCATCGGACGCTCTGTCAGGCAGGCGAGAATGGCTTCACCGAGCGCCAAGCACCGAAACTCCAAAGTAGCCTTGACTATATGCATAAATATGCATATGCGTCAATGAGCATATAATTGGTATCCGCTGCGCCTTTCACGCCCAGGAGACGGCCGATGAGCATGACCGCCCTCGACAAGTGGTACGGCTACATAAAGTCCCACGACCACACGGCACTCTGGGACCTGCTTCATCCCGATGCGGTATTCGAAAGCCCGGTCGTGCATACGCCGCAGCGCGGGCGCGAGATCACCTTCAAATATCTGTCGGGCGCGGAAAAGGTGCTGGGTGGTCCCGGCTTCGTTTATACCGGCGAATGGCGCAGCGATAATGGCGCGGTGCTCGAGTTCGAAAGAGAAATCGACGGAGTCAAAATCAACGGCGTCGACATCATCCGTTTCAGCGACGACGGCCGGATCGTGCATTTCAAGGTGATGGTGCGTCCGCTCAAGGCGATCAATCTGTTGCATCGGCTGATGGGCGAACAACTCGCCGCCGCTGCAAAATAAAAGCCATGCCGTGAGGTCGCAAGATGATTCATAGCTGCGCCAGACGCCCGGAACCGGCTAAGGTCCATTTCCGGAACGCCAGCGATTCTGCACCGAGAAACTCGCTTAAAAAAATCCGCTAACTCAAAGCCTGCCTGTCCGCCTGCCGGGAGAACGCCATGCCGATCTACAAAGCCCCTCTGGAAGACGTCAATTTCCTGCTCAACGACGTGTTTCAGATCGACCGCTATGACAATCTTCCCGGGTTCAGCGACGCCTCCGCCGATGTGCGCGAAGCGATCCTCGGCGAGGCAGCAAAACTCAGCGAAGAAGTCCTGCAGCCGCTCAATCGCATCGGCGACATCGAGGGCTGCGTCCGTCACGACGACAACAGCGTGACGACCCCGAAAGGCTTCAAGGAGGCGTTCAAGCAGGTGGCCGAAGGCGGCTGGCTCGGTCTGTCGGCGCCGACGGAATATGGCGGGCAGGGACTGCCGATCACGCTGAGCCAGGTCGTCACGGAATTCCAGAGCGCGGCCAATATGGCGTTTTCGATGTATGGCGGCCTGACCATGGGCGCGACCGCCGCACTGATCGTGCACGGCAAGCCCGAGCAGAAGGCGATCTTCGTGCCGAAGATGGTGGCCGGGGAATGGACCGGCACCATGAATCTCACCGAGCCGCAATGCGGCACCGATCTTGGTCTGTTGCGCACCAAGGCCGCCAAGCAGGCCGATGGCAGCTACAAGATCACCGGCACCAAGATTTTCATCTCCGCCGGCGAGCACGACCTTGCCGAAAACATCATCCACCTCGTGCTGGCGCGGATCGAGGGTGCGCCGGCCGGCATCAAGGGCGTGTCGCTGTTCGTGGTGCCGAAGATTCTCGTCAATGCCGATGGATCGCTCGGCGCGCGCAACGGCGTGTCCTGCGGCTCGATCGAACACAAGATGGGCATTCACGGCAATTCCACCTGCGTGATGAATTACGACGGCGCCACCGGCTGGCTGATCGGTGAGGAAAACAAGGGCATGCAGGGCATGTTCGTGATGATGAACGAGGCCCGGCTCGGCGTCGCCGTGCAAGGGCTGGCGCAATCCGAAGTCGCCTACCAGAACGCCGTGGCCTATGCCCGCGATCGTCTGCAGGGCCGCTCGCTCTCGGGCCCGCAGGCGCCGGACAAGCCGGCCGATCCGATCATCGTGCATCCCGATGTGCGCCGCACGCTGCTGACCATTCGCGCCTTCAACGAAGCCGCGCGCGCGATGGTGGTGTGGACCTCGCTCAAGAGCGATGTCGCCCATCGCTCCAGCGATCCGAAGGACCGTCAGGAGGCCGACGATCACATGGGCTTGATGACGCCGGTCATGAAGGGCGTGCTGACCGACGTCGGATTCTCCAACGCCGTGCTGGCGCAGCAGATGTATGGCGGCCACGGCTATATCGCCGAGAACGGCATGGAGCAGTTCGTGCGCGATGCGCGCATCGCGATGATCTATGAGGGCGCCAACGGCATTCAGGCGCTCGATCTGGTCGGGCGCAAACTGCCGCGCGACGGCGGCCGCGCGGTGATGGCGTTCTTCGGCGAGGTCGCGGCTTTCGCCAAGGATCATGGCGCGGACGAGGCGATGAAGCCTTTTGTGACGCCGCTGAGCACGGCGCTTGGCCATCTGCAGCAGGCCACCACCTGGCTGATGCAGAATGCCATGATGAAGCCCGACAATGCCGGCGCGGCCGCGACCGACTACATGCAATTGTTCGGCCTCGTGACCTTTGCCTATATGTGGGCGCAAGATGGCGAAAGTCGCGCAGGACAAGATTGCGGCCGGCGGCGCAACGCCCTATTTGTCGACCAAGCTCGTGACCGGCCGCTTCTTCATGGAGCGGATGCTGCCGGAAACCGCGCTTCATCTTGCGCGCATCCAGACCGGAAGCGCGACCACCATGGAATTGGCTGCAGAAGCTTTCTGATCGAAGTCTTGCTGACCGAAAGCTTCTGACTCATCCGCCTATATATTATGATCCTCATACCAGGAGGGCGTCATGCCTGAGGCATATATCTACGATCACGTTCGCACGCCGCGCGGCCGCGGCAAGGCCGATGGCGCGCTGCATGAGGTGACCGCGCTGGCGCTGGCGACGGCGCCGCTGCGGGCGCTGAAGGAGCGCAACAATCTGGCGGAGGATGTGGTCGACGACGTCGTGCTCGGCGTGGTCGATCCGGTCGGCGAGGCCGGTTCCGACATCGCGCGGTTCGCGGCGATCAAGGCCGGTCTCGGCGAAGCCGTTCCCGGCGTCCAGATCAGCCGCTTCTGCGCCTCGGGCCTCGATGCGGTGAATTTCGCCGCGGCCCAGATCATGAGCGGCCAGAATCAACTTACCATCGGCGGCGGCGCCGAATCGATGAGCCGGGTCGGCATCGGCGCTTCCGGCGGCGCGTGGCCGATGGACCCCTCGATCGCGGTTCCGGCCTATTTCATGCCGCAGGGCGTGTCGGCCGATCTGATCGCGACCAAATACGGTTTTTCGCGCGATGACGTCGATGCCTATGCGGTGCAGAGCCAGCAGCGCGCCGCCAAGGCCTGGGACGAGGGCCGCTTCAACAATTCCGTGGTGCCGGTAAAGGACGTCAACGGCCTGACGATTCTGGCCAAGGACGAGCACATGCGTCCGACCACGACGATGCAGTCGCTCGGGCAGTTGCAGCCGTCATTCGTCACCATGGGCCAGATGGGCGGCTTCGACGCGGTCGCGATCCAGTCGCATCCGGAAATCGAGCGCATCAACTATGTGCATCACGCCGGCAACTCCTCAGGGATCGTCGACGGCGCAGGCGCGGTGCTGCTCGGCAGCAAGGAAGCCGGTGCGAAATATGGCCTGAAAGCGCGTGCCAAAATCCGCGCCTTCACCAATATCGGCTCAGAGCCGGCGATGATGCTGACCGGTCCGGTCGACGTGACCCGAAAACTGTTCGAACGCTCCGGCATGAAGAAGTCGGACATCGATCTGTTCGAGCTGAACGAGGCCTTCGCCTCGGTGGTGCTGCGCTTCATCCAGGCTTTCGACATCGACAACGCCAAGATCAACGTCAATGGCGGCGCGATCGCGCTCGGCCATCCGCTCGGCGCGACCGGCGCGATGATTCTCGGCACCGTGCTCGACGAGCTCGAGCGCACCAACAAGTCGACCGCGCTGGTCACGCTGTGCATCGGCGGCGGCATGGGCACCGCGACGATCATCGAGCGGGTTTGAGTCTGCTACCCTCTCCCCTTGCGGGAGAGGGTCGCGCGTGCGAGCGTCGAACGGCACGTTCCGCGGAGCGCACCTCCGCTTCGCCCCCCTACGAGCTCAGAGATAACCGCCGCGCTTCTTGCAAGCGAGCAGCGGACATCGATTGGGAGCGACAACATGGCCTTCAAGAATTTCAAGGTTGAGACCGACGCCGACGGCATTGCGCTGGTGACGTGGGACATTCCCGGCCGTTCGATGAACGTGCTCGACGAAACCACGATTACCGAACTTGAGGAGATCGTAAAACAGACCTCGGCCGATGCCGCCGTCAAAGGCGTCGTCATCACCTCGGGCAAGGACGCGTTCTCCGCCGGCGCCGACCTGTCGATGCTGGAGGGCATGAACCACCGCTACATGGATCTGCTCAAGGCCAAGGGCGAAGTCGCCGCCAACCAGATGCTGTTCGACGAGAGCCGCAAAACCTCGCTGGTGTTTCGCGCCATCGAAACCTCGGGCAAGCCGTGGGTCGCCGCGATCAACGGGCTCGCGCTCGGCGGCGCGTTCGAATTGACGCTGTCGTGCCACTACCGCGTCGCCGCGGCCAATCCCAAAACCCGTCTCGGGCTGCCCGAAGTCAAGGTCGGGCTGTTTCCCGGCGCCGGCGGCACCCAGCGCGTGCCGCGCATCGTGCCGCCGCAGGATGCGATGCAATTGCTGCTCAAGGGCGAAGCCATCAATCTCGACAAGGCCAAGGCGCTGAAGCTGGTCGATGCGGTCGTGCCCGCAGCCGACCTCATCAAGTCCGCGAAAGACTGGATCAAGGGCGGCGGCAAGGCGGTCGCGCCCTGGGACGACAAGGCGTTCAAGCTGCCGGGCGGTCCTGTCTACTCCAAGGCCGGCATGATGATGTTCCCGGCCGGCAACGCGATCTTCCGCCGCGAGACCTATGACAATTATCCGGCCGCGCGCGCCATCATGCAGTGCGTCTATGAGGGCCTGCAGTTGCCGATCGATGCGGCGCTGCGGGTGGAATCGCGCTACTTCGCGCAGATCCTGCGCAGCAAGGAAGCCGCGGCGATGATCCGCAGCCTGTTCCTGTCGATGCAGGAACTGAACAAGGGCGCGCGGCGTCCGCCGAACGTGCCGCCGACCAAAGTGAAGAAGCTCGCCATCATCGGCGCCGGCTTCATGGGCGCCAGCGTCGGCTATGTCTCGGCGCGCGCCGGCATCGACGTGGTGCTGATCGACCGCGATCAGGAAAGCGCCGACAAGGGCAAGGGCCACGCCAAATCGGTGATCGACGATCTGATCGCCAAGGGCCGCGCCAAGGAAAGCGATCGCGACGCCATCCTGTCGCGCATCAGCGCGACTGCCGATTACAGCGTGTTGAAGGATTGCGATCTCGTGATCGAGGCGGTGTTCGAGGACCGCAAGGTGAAGGCCGAAACCTATGCCAAGGCGCAGCCGCTGCTGAAGCCCGACGCGATCTTCGCGTCCAACACCTCGACATTGCCGATCAATTCGCTGGCGGAAGAGTTCAAGGACCAGGGCAAATTCATCGGCATTCACTTCTTCTCGCCGGTCGAGAAGATGATGCTGGTGGAGATCATCGTCGGCAAGAATACCGGCGATGTCGCGCTCGCGACCGCGCTGGATTATGTGCGCCTGATCGGCAAGACGCCGATCGTGGTCAATGACTCGCAGAGGCTTCTTCGCCAATCGCTGCGTGCTGCGCTTCACCGCCGAAGGCCTGGAAATGCTGATGGAAGGCGTGCCGCCGGCGATGATCGAGAACACCGCGAAGATGGCCGGCATGCCGGTCGGGCCGCTGTCGCTGTCCGACGAAGTGGCGCTCGATCTCGTGCTCAAGATCATGAAGGCGACCGAGGCCGATCTCGGCGCCAATGCGATCGACCAGGCCCAGAAGAAGCTGCTGGTCGAGATGGTCGAAAAACAAGGCCGCTTCGGCCGCAAGAACAGCAAGGGATTTTACGATTATCCTGAGAAGGGCAAGGGCCAGAAGAGCCTGTGGTCGGCGCTAGGCGGCCTGCAGCCGAAGCATCTCGATCCGGATACGCTCGACATCGAGGAGATGAAGCAGCGCTTTCTCGTGGTGCAGGCGGTGGAAGCCGCGCGCACCGTGGAGGATCACGTCATTACTGACATGCGCGAGGCCGATGTCGGCTCGATCCTCGGCTTCGGCTTCGCGCCGTTCACCGGCGGCACGCTGTCCTATATCGACTTCATGGGCACGAAGAATTTCGTCGCGCTGTGTCATAAGCTCGAAGCCAAATACGGCTCGCGCTTCACGCCGCCGAAGCTGCTGATCGAGATGGCGGAAAAGGGCGAGACCTTCTACGGCCGCTTCCCGCCGAAGAAGAAGGCGGCGGCGTAAAAGAGGAACAGAGCCGCCCCAAAGGGAAGAAGCTCGTCGTCCCGGCGAAAGCCGGGACCTATACGCCGCGGCCTATCGTTAAAAGATGCTGTTCGACGACATCAGCTCAACACCACGTCCTGTGGTTATGGGTCCCTGCGTTCGTACTAGGGCATGCACACATCTGGTGCGACGGATTGACTCGGGGTCCGGTTAGGGGATTCCAGAATCAGGAATCCGTGTGATTTCTATTTGGCACTTCGGCTTTGGCGGAGGTGTTGACATGCTGGTGCAGATTAACTGGTCGTTGGGTCGGTTCGGGGATCGTCGTCTCGATAAAGGGGGGCGGCGCTCGTCGAATGCATGGTTGCGGGCAAGGATGTCTGCTGCGGCGGCTGGCGAGAGGCGTCCGTGCCCGGGAAGTTCAGTTCAATCGCTTTCTTGGCAATGCCAGGGTGACGACCGAGCGCGTGATCGAAAGCTGGAGCGAGGGCACGGCAGTGGCGGCTGAAGGCCGCCATGTCTGGCGATCCAGGACACCAGCGAAATTATTTGCCACGACGGCACAATGCCGGCGCGGGCTCGGGGAGATCGGCCACGGCAATGGCCGCGGGGTGCTGCTGCACCCGATGTTGGCGGTGGACGCCGAGAGCGGCAGCTGCCTTGGTTTGTTGAGCGGTCAGGTGTGGACCCGCAAGGGCCGCCGTACCGTCTCGCACGACCTGCGCGATTTGCCGGACAAGGAATCGCAGCGCTGGATCGCTACCGCCTTGGCGGCCAAGCCGCTGCTGGCCAAAGCCGCTATGGTGACCATGCTGGGCGACGCGAGAGCGACATCTTCGCTCTCTATGCCAGCGCCGCGGAAGAGCAGTTCCATGTCATTGCTCGCAGCATGCACGACCGGAAGCGGTGGCTGATGCTGCCGGCCTCTCATGCGGTGAGCGAGGCCTTGGCCGTCTTGAACAGCGAACCATCGAGCAGCCCGCGCGAGCACAGCGGGCTGAGCGAGACGCGCTTCTCGATCTGCGCTTCGGTGCCGTTCAGCTGGCCAGGCCGCAAGCAAGTTCTTGCGTCATTTGCCGAAAAGCCTGTCGCTTAGCTTGGTCGATGTGCGTGAGATCAAGCCTCAGGCCGGTATCGAGCCGCTGCACTGGCGGCTGCTCACAACGCA
The DNA here is from genome assembly GCA_963790595.1 of uncultured Alphaproteobacteria bacterium. GTDB lineage: Bacteria > Pseudomonadota > Alphaproteobacteria > Rhizobiales > Xanthobacteraceae > Bradyrhizobium. The sequence goes on from CAWBPE010000014.1 coordinate 18,392, forward strand.
TCCGGTGACGACGGCAGAACAGGCCTGGCGCATCGTCGAATGGTACAAGCGGCGGTGGCTGATCGAACAGTTCTTCCGTATCCTCAAGACGCAAGGCTTCAGGCTCGAAGACAGCCAGGTCGGCACTGCCGAGCGGCTCCTCAAGCTGGTCGCGATCGCGGCCAAGGCGGCGGTCATCACCCTCCAACTCGTGCAGGCACGCGATGGTCGTGATCACCAGCCCGTCCAGATTGCATTCGATGCCAACGAGGTCGCAACGCTTGTCGCCCTCAATCGTAATCTCGAAGCCCAAAGCAAACGGCTCAGAAACCCGCATCCACCGGACAGCTTGGCCTGGGCCGCCTGGATCATAGGCCGTCTCGGCGGTTGGGATGGCTATCCATCGTCCAAACCGCCGGGCCCCATCACCATGAAGAATGGCCTCGAATACTTCCACGCCGCCGCTGCAGGATGGAGGCTCAAAGATGTGTGCATGCCTAGCGCGCTCCTCGGGATGAGGTCTGTGCGTATGCTCCAAGCTCGCGATGACAGGTAACAAAAAAGGCCGGATCATCGATCCGGCCTTTTGATTGATCGCTCCGCAGAAACCTTACGCGGCCTTCAGCAGGCCTTCCTTGGTCAGGGCTTCCTGCACCTTCGGGCGCGCGGCGACGCGGGCCTTGTAGGCGACGAGGTTCGGCAAACCCGAAAGATCGAAGTTCATCCGGTCGGCCCAGCACAGCATCGTGAACAGATAGCCGTCGGCGACGGTGAATTGCTTGCCCAGCAGGTAATCACGGCCCGCCAGCGCGCCGTCGATATATTTGAACTTGCCCATCAACCGGTCCTTGAAGAACGCCTTGGTGTCGTCCGAGAGTACCGGGCTGAACAGCGGGCTGAAATTCTTGTGCAATTCGCCGGTGATGTAGTTGAGCCACTCCATCAGTTTGTAGCGTTCGGCGCTATCGCGGGCGGGCGCGAGGTTCATCGCCGCGGCCTTGTCGGCGATCATCTGGACGATAACCGGGCCTTCGGTGACGAGTTCGCCGCTGTCCAGCGCCAGCGCCGGCACCTGACCCTTGGGATTTACCTTCAGGAAATCGTCACCATTTTCGAGCTTCTTGGCACGAAGATCGACCTTCACGAGATCGTAGGGCAGGCCGGCTTCCAGCAGTGCGATGTGGGGCGAGAGCGAGCAGGCGCCGGGTGAATAATACAGTTTCATTGGAATTTCCCTCCCTGGGATTATTGGTGTCGGGCGGCCGCATAACTAAATGCATATGCATGAAATAGTCAACATTGATGCAGCTGCATTAAGTGCGCTACATTATACGCCACATTATGGACCGGGCCATGAAACGTAAACCATCGACCGAGGCGACCGCCGCCTGGATTCGCCTGATGCGAATCCAGAGCCGGGTGCTCGACGCGGTCGAACAGGATCTGAAGAAGGCGGGGTTTCCGCCGCTGGCGTGGTATGACGCGCTGCTCGAATTGTCGCGTGCGCCGTCGGGCGAGATGCGCCCGGTCGAGCTGGAGCGGCAGATGCTGATCCCGCAATACTCGACCTCGCGGCTGATCGACCGGCTGGTGGACGAAGGATTGGCGGCGCGGCGTGAATGCAAGATCGACAAGCGCGGCCAGTTCGTCGAGATCACCGAGACCGGGCGCGAACTGCAGAAGAAGATGTGGAATGCCTATTCCGCCGCGATCGAAAAACATGTCGGCTCGAAATTGTCCGACGCCGACGCCGTGAAGCTGTGTGGACTGCTCGACCGGCTGGGCTGCTCGTGCGAAGAGGCGCAGATGCCCGCCGCGAGAGACAGCGCGTCCGCCCGATGATAGTGATTTTACCCCCTGGGTTTGCAGACGACGCTGTCCGTAACCTTCCCCGACACCGTGCGCGTTCGGTCGAAACGCCCCACATCCGGAATTTGTATGGCGCGTGACCAGATCGATATGACGCCGCTGCAGTCGCGTGACGAGTTGGTCGCGTGGCTGGCCGCGGGCGTGAAGCCCCCTTCCGAATTCCGGATCGGCACCGAGCACGAAAAGACGCCGTTTACGCTGCAGGGCCATCGCCCCGTTGCGTATGAAGGCACACGCGGCATCGGCGCATTGCTGGAAGGCATGCAGCTTCTGCTCGGCTGGGAGCCGATCATGGAGCACGGCAATATCATCGGCCTCTATGACGTCACGGGCGGCGGCGCGATCTCGCTGGAGCCCGGCGGGCAATTCGAACTGTCGGGCGCGCCGGTCGAGACTGTGCATCAAACCCAGGCCGAGTTGATGGCGCATCTGGCGCAGGTGCGCGAGATCGCAACTCCGCTCGGCATCGGCTTTCTCGGATTGGGCATGACGCCGTCGTTCTCGCGGGCGCAGGTTCCGATGATGCCCAAGGGCCGCTACAAGATCATGACCGGCTACATGCCGAAGGTCGGCCGATACGGCCTCGACATGATGTACCGGACCTGCACGGTGCAGACCAATCTCGACTTTTCCTCCGAAGCCGACATGGTCAAGAAGCTGCGGGTATCGGTGGCGTTGCAGCCGATCGCGACCGCATTGTTCGCCAATTCGCCGTTCACCGAAGGCAAGCCCAACGGATTCCTGTCGTTCCGCTCCGAGATCTGGCGCGACACCGACAATGCGCGCTCGGGCATGATCCCGTGGGTGTTCGAGGACGGCATGGGGTTCGAGCGCTGGGTCGATTATGCGCTGGATGTGCCGATGTATTTCGTCAAGCGCGGCGACAATTATATCGACGTGTCCGGCTCGTCGTTCCGCGATTTCTTCGCCGGCAAGAATCCGGCATTTCCCGGCGAGCGTCCGACGCTGTCGGACTGGGCCAATCATCTGTCGACGATTTTCCCCGAGGTGCGCCTGAAGCGCTATCTGGAAATGCGCGGCGCCGACGGCGTGCCGTGGGGCCGGCTGCCGGCGCTGCCGGCGTTCTGGGTCGGATTGCTCTACGACGACACCAGCCTCGAGGCCGCATGGGATATCGTCAAGCACTGGAACGCGCACGAGCGTCAGGCGCTTCGCGATGACGTGCCGCGGCTCGGTTTCAAGGCCCGCATCCGGGATCACTATCTGTTCGAAATCGCCAAGGAATGCCTGACGCTGTCGCATGCCGGGCTGCGGCGGCGCGGTCACATCGATCACCTCGGCCGTGACGAAAGCCGCTATCTCGAACCGCTGGACCGGATCATCGACGCCGGCCATACCCCCGCCGAGGAAATGCTGGAGAAATTCCACGGCGCCTGGCGGGGTTCGGTCGAGCCGGCCTATGACGAATACGCGTTCTAAAGCGTTTTCGAGCCAACGGGTCGCGCGAATGCGCGCCCGATGACAGGCTCCGTGGCCACCGGCTCGCGTAGCAATCAAGTTTACGCAGATTGCGTAGACTTATCTGCGGTAGAAAACGCGTCAAAATAAAGAACTAGAGCCTCCGGTCCAATTCAATCGGAACGGAGATTCTAGCATCTGACCGGCCGAATTTTCTTCAAATGCCGGGATGCTGCCGTGGCAAAATCCGTCCATTGACGGGTTTTTGAGCCGTTCATCCGCCGTACAGGTTCATGGCGATCAAATGGCCGGCCGCGAAACGCGGCCAGTCTGATCAGTTGAAAGCAATCGCGAATGTTGGGAGCCCGCCTGCTCAGGGCGTGTTTGATGGTGCTTGCCATGTCGGCGGCCGCCATGGCTACGCATCCGGCACAGGCCCAGACCAATTTCGATCGTCCAGGTGGCGATTACCAGAGTTCGCCGGTGCCCTCGGGCGATCCGGCGGATTGTGCGCTGGTGTGCGAACGGGACCGGCGCTGCCGGGCCTGGAGCTTCAACTATCCAAATGACACGGCGGGCAGCGCGATCTGCTGGCTCAAGAACAGCGTGCCGGCCCGTATCGAGGACACCTGCTGCGTCTCGGGCGTGCGCGGCGCCGGCGTGGTCGAGCCGCGCAACGGGACGGTCGAAACCTCGATCGACCGGTTCGGCGGCGACTACCGCAATTTCGAGCTCAAAGGCGGCGAGGGCGACGAGGCCTGCAAGGCGGCCTGCGCCAATGACAATAAATGCCGGGCCTGGACCTATGCGCGGCGGGGCTATGTCGGCAAGGAACCGCACTGCTTCCTGAAAAAGGAAATCAAGCCGCCGCGCCGCAAAGCGGGGTTTATTTCCGGCGTGGTGAGGTAACATTCGCGCCGATGCCCTCGTAAGGGGGATGCGCGCTGAAAATGGCCATGCTTGAAGGGCCGTCGCCTGGGAACACAGATCACCACGGAGCTTACAATGGCACTCTCTCGCAGGGTTTTTAACGTAACGATGCTCGCGACCGCGCTCGCAACCGCAGGATCGCTGTCATCCGCATGGGCCAACACCGCGGTTCCGTTTTCGGCTGATGCGTTCAAAGCGGCTCAGGCCTCGGGCAGTCCCATTCTGGTTGAAATCCACGCCGACTGGTGCCCGACCTGCAAGGCGCAAAATCCGATTCTCGATAGATTGACCGCGGATCCGAAGTTCAAGGATCTGGTGGTGTTCCGGGTCGACTTCGATTCCATGAAGCCGGTGGTCAAGCAGTTCGGCGCGCAAATGCAATCGACGCTGATCGTCTTCAAGGGATCGGCGGAGCAGGGCCGCTCGGTCGGCGACACCAAGCAGGCGTCGATCGCTGCACTGCTCGACAAGAGCCTTTAACCTTCTGTGACCGATCTGGCACTGGCGTTTGCGGCCGGGCTGCTCTCGATCCTGTCGCCCTGCGTGCTGCCGCTGGTGCCGATCGTGCTCGGCGCGGCGGTGGTCGCCCATCCGCTTGGCGCGTTTGCGCTGGCGGCGGGTCTTGCAGTGTCGTTCACCGCGCTGGGCCTGCTGCTTGCGTTAGTGGGATTCGGACTCGGGATCGATCCCGGCGTGTTTCGGGTTGCCGCGGCCATCATCATGATTGCGCTCGGTGCGGTGCTGGTCGTGCCGTCCTGGCAAGCCAGGCTTGCGGCGGCGGGCGGGCCAATTTCAAGCTGGGCGGATCAGCGTTTCGGCGGCTTCGCCTCGTCGGGTTTGGCTGGGCAGTTCGCGATCGGGCTTTTGCTTGGGGCGGTCTGGTCGCCCTGCGTCGGTCCGACGCTTGGCGCGGCGTCGCTGTTGGCCTCACAGGGGCATGATCTGCTGCGGGTCACGCTGACCATGGCGGTGTTCGGCGTCGGCGCGGCCTTGCCGCTCATTCTGTTGGGGTTGCTGTCCCGCGCGACGCTGATGCGGGTCCGCTCCAGCCTGATGTCGGCGGGAAAGCTCGGCAAGGCCCTGCTTGGTGCGGCGTTCATTCTGATCGGCGTGGCGATCGTCAGCGGTGCCGACAAGAAGATAGAAGCCGTGCTGGTCGATGCGTCGCCGCAATGGCTGACCGAGTTGACGACGTCGTTTTAGATTCAGCCATCAATGGTGGGCACGCTCGCGCTGTGCCCATCCTACGGCCTCACCTTCCCACGACTTCGTCCTCAATGCACCGCAGTGAAGAATCGCGCCATGCGGAAACCGGACAGCCAGGTCCATACCGGCTGGCTGCGGATGCCGAGGTCCCACGATCCGACAACGGCATCGGCGCGGCCGACCAGATTGTCCATCGGTAGCAAGCCGACGCCGCCTTCGCGTACCGGGACGCGGCTGTCGGCGGAATTGTCGCGGTTGTCGCCCATCACGAACAGGCGGTCCGTCGGCACGGTCACTTCAGGCGTGTTGTCGAGCCGGCCATTGTCGCGCAGCTTGAAAATCGCGTGCGTCACGCCGTTCGGCAAGGTCTCGATGTAGCGATAGGCCGGCTCGGACCCGCCGCTATCGTCCTCGGCTTCGCCGATGCCATCGGGCTTCAGCGAGGCGGCGCGATCGTTGATGAAGAGCTGGCCCTGCCGCATCTGGATACGATCGCCGGGCAGACCCACCACGCGCTTGACCCAGGCCTGCGAGCGGTCGCCCGGCCAGCGGAACACCACGACATCGCCGCGCTTCGGCGTTCCGCTGAACACGCGCCGCGTTTCCGGCAGGTTGATCTGGATCGGCAGCGAAGAGGTGCCGTAGCCATAGGGAAATTTCGAGGCCAACAGCGCATCGCCGATCAAGAGCGTCGGCTCCATCGAGCCCGACGGCACATAGAACGGTTCGGCGATCGCGCCCTTGGCGAGGAAAACGATCGCCAATGCCGCGGTGAACTGCAAAATCTGCGCGCCCCAGCTGCTCGCCCTGGACGCGATGGAAGATTTTTGAGAATCCTGAGATTCTTGCTCGACGCTCACTAGCCTGTTCCTCCGACCGTAATACGCTCCATCCGCAGCGTCGGCTGGCCGACGCCGACCGGCACGCCCTGGCCGTTCTTGCCGCAGGTGCCGATCCCGGTATCGAGCGCAAGATCGTTGCCAATCATGGTGATTCGATGCAGGTCGGTCGGCCCGTTGCCGATCAGCATCGCGCCCTTCAGTGACGCGCCGAGCTTGCCGTTCTCGATCTTGTAGGCCTCGGTGCACTGGAACACATATTTGCCCGAGGTGATGTCGACCTGTCCGCCGCCGAAATTCGCGGCATAGATGCCGTTCTTGACCGAGGCCAGGATTTCCGCGGGATCGCGTTGGCCGGCCAGCATGTAGGTGTTGGTCATACGCGGCATCGGCACATGGGCATAGCCCTGGCGGCGGCCGTTCCCGGTCGGCTTCATGTTCATCAGCCGGGCATTCTGGCGGTCCTGCATGTAGCCGACCAGGATGCCGTCCTCGATCAACACGGTGCGGTTGGTGGGCGTGCCCTCGTCGTCGATCGACAGCGAGCCGCGCCGCGACGCCATGGTGCCGTCATCCACGACCGTGACGCCCTTGGCCGCAACCTGCTGGCCCATCAGGCCGGCGAATGCCGAGGTCTGCTTGCGGTTGAAATCGCCCTCAAGGCCGTGACCGACGGCCTCGTGCAGCATCACGCCGGGCCAGCCGGCGCCCAGCACCACGTCCATTTCGCCTGCCGGAGCGGGAACCGATTCCAGATTGACCAGCGCCTCGCGGATCGCGCCGTCGGCAGCTTCGCGCCAGGCTTTGGTCTCGATGAAGCGGGCATAGCCCTCGCGGCCGCCATAACCCTTGCTGCCGCTCTCCTGGCGGTCGCCTTGCCCTGCGACCACCGAAATATTGACGCGCACCAGGGGGCGGATATCGCGGTAGCTCTCGCCGTCCGGCCGCATGATTTCCACCACCTGCCAGGTCGCGCCGAGGCTGACCGTCACCTGTCGCACCCGCGGGTCCTTGTCGCGCACATAAGCGTCGATCTCGGCCAGCAGCTTCACTTTTGATTCGAAGCCGGGCGCATCGAGCGGGTTGTCGTCGCCATAGAGCCGCACATTGGTATGGGCGGGGGCTGCCGCAAAAGTCCCGCTATAGCCGCCGCGCACCGCATGCACCGCGTCGGCGGCGCGAATCAGCGCCGGCAGCGAGACGTCGGAGGAATGCGCATAGCCGACCGCGTCATCCTTGACCGCGCGCAGGCCGAAACCTTGCGAGGTGTCGTAAGTGGCCTGCTTGAGCCGGCCATTGTCGAACATCAGCGCTTCGGTCTGGCTGTATTCCAGAAACAATTCGCCATCATCGGCTCCCTCCAGCCCGCGCGCGATTTCATGGCGGACGGAATCGCGATCGAGGTTGGCGCGCTCAAGCAGGGAGGTGGTGGCGGGATTGGTCATGAAGGCTCCGATCGAAGACAGATGCTCTTGGCGTCCCCGCCTCGTGCGCCAATCGCGTACGGGGTGTGGAGACCGGCAATTGAAGATTTTTGAAGATAGTCACGCTTGCCGGAAAAGGGGAGGGCCTGCCTCCGGTTGATCGCCGCAGAGCGGCGTCTTGTCACGGCAACTTGTCGTACCCATCGGCGAGCCCGTTCAAACTCAGCGGGAACCCGATGCCCTCTTCGGGGGTCTCGAAAATGATAAAAGTCGCGGTTTTGGCGGTGCGGAGCTGGCCCAGCAGCTTGTCGTCCATGACCACCTCGGCGACGCAGCCATTGGGCAGGCATCGGACAAAGCCGGCGCGGCCGACATCGACATTATCGAGCTTGAGGCCGAGACCGGAGGGCAGCAGTACCCCCAAGGGCGCCACCACACGCATCAGCTTGCTCTTCTGGTCGGCGGTTTTCAGCACGATGACGGTGAGGCCGGCATTGGAGCGGTCCTCGGCTACCACGCTCTGGATCAAGGCGCATTGCTCGCCTTGCGCGCCCGGCGGGGTGTCGCAGCGGATTTGCCAGTCGCCATGGACCGACTTCACCGCGCCCTGGGCGCTGGCGGCAGTCGTCAGGCCGAGCAAGAGTACGAGAGCGAGGCTTGACGCGGTAACAAGGCTTGCCCCGGCAAGAAGGCTTGGGCCGATAAATGCCTTGCCGCGGCTGGCGGCGCTTCTCGCCGGGTGTCTCGAAGGCCCCATCAGGGTCGATCCCTCTAAATATGTCCAATACGTCGCGTAGTACGGTCTGGGCAATGTCAGTCCTGATATGGACTGATACGGCAATGACGGCGTCTTGAAGGCAATTCCGCGCCGGCAGGGCCGCGATGCCAGTCGCAAATCAGCTTCCTCTGGAGCACTCCGTCTGTGCCTACATCGGGCAATCCAGCTGTCAAGCGGCGCCGGGCTGCAAAACCGGCAGTTTGGCCTGTTGTCACGGGAAAATGTGGCATCCGCGTCATAGCCGCAGATGCAATGCTGTGGTCCCTACTACTGCATTGCGAGAGCCGTCGAATTATGGTTTGAGAGGCTGGATTTCGACGCGTTCTAACGATCTGGCCCAGGTGGTGCTTTGTACTGGCAAAGTACGTCCAAGGCCGTTTGTCGGGGCGCGGTTCGTGCAGCATTTGTCGCCATCCGGCGGAATGCTTTGGGGTTCTATCAAGGGAGCGCGAGCGGCATGAAGATGTCGATGGGCCAAACGGGCCGGCGATTGCTGGGATTAGCGGTGGCCGGCGTTGCGCTGGTCACCTGCGGAGCGGCATTCGCCGAATTGGGGCAGCCGGCGCCATGGGAATACAAGCTGCAGGAAGCGGCGACACCGGTGATGGAAAACATCACCTGGTTCCATAATTTCCTGCTCGTGCTCATCACCATCATTACGCTGTTCGTTCTGGTGCTGCTGGTCCTCGTCGTTGTGAAGTTCAACGCCAAGGCCAACCCGGTCCCCTCCAAGACCACCCACAATACCCTGATTGAGGTCGCCTGGACGCTGATCCCGGTGCTGATCCTGGTGGCGCTGGTGGTGCCGTCATTCCGCCTGCTGTTTCTCGAGCTCGACGTTCCCAAGGCTGACCTCACCGTCAAAGTGACGGGCAAGCAGTGGTACTGGAGCTACGCCTATCCGGATAACGGCAAGTTCGAATTCGATTCGCTCTTGGCCCAGGACAAGCAGCCCCGCCTGCTCGGTGTCGACAACGAGATGGTGGTGCCGGTCAACAAGATCGTCCGGATTCAGACCACCGGCGCGGACGTGATCCACTCCTTCGCGGTGCCGGCCTTCGGCATCAAGATCGACTCGGTGCCCGGCCGACTGAATGAGACCTGGTTCAAGGCCACCAAGCTCGGCATGTTCTACGGCCAGTGCTCGGAATTGTGCGGCAAGGATCACGCCTTCATGCCGATCGCGGTGCGGGTCGTGAGCGACCAGGACTTCGTGGCCTGGGTCGAGACGGCGAAGAAGAAATTTGCGTCCAACCCGGCGAACTCGTTCGCCTCGGCTGGCACGGCGGCGGCGCAGTAAACCCACAGCTTACGCGCTTCGAACGGACAAGGGCGACGGGACCGCAAGGTCCGGCAAGACTGCAAGGCAGGATTTGAAAATGGCAACGACCGCAGCAACACCGGCTCACGACGATCACGCTCATGACGATCACGCGCACGCCCATCCGACCGGATGGCGGCGCTACGTCTATTCGACCAATCACAAGGACATCGGCACGATGTACCTGGTGTTTGCGATCATCGCCGGCATCATCGGCGGCGCGATGTCGATCATGATCCGCATCGAGCTGATGTATCCCGGCATCCAGATCTTCCACGAAACCCATACCTACAACGTGTTCGTGACCTCGCACGGCCTGATCATGATCTTCTTCATGGTGATGCCGGCGATGATCGGCGGCTTCGGCAACTGGTTCGTGCCGCTGATGATCGGCGCGCCGGACATGGCGTTCCCGCGCATGAACAACATCTCGTTCTGGCTGCTGCCGGCTTCCTTTGCGCTGCTCTTGATCTCCACCTTCGTCGAGGGTGAGCCCGGCGCCAACGGCGTCGGCGCGGGCTGGACGATGTACGCGCCGCTGTCGACCTCGGGCCATCCGGGACCGGCGGTCGATTTCGCGATCCTGGCGCTGCATCTGGCCGGCGCCTCGTCGATCCTCGGCGCCATCAACTTCATCACCACGATCTTCAACATGCGCGCGCCGGGCATGACCCTGCACAAGATGCCGCTGTTCGTGTGGTCGATCCTGGTCACCGTGTTCCTGCTGCTGCTGTCGCTGCCGGTCCTGGCCGGCGCGATCACCATGCTGCTCACCGACCGCAATTTCGGCACCACCTTCTTCTCGGCCGAAGGCGGCGGCGATCCGGTGCTGTTCCAGCATCTGTTCTGGTTCTTCGGCCATCCCGAGGTTTACATCCTGATCCTGCCGGGCTTCGGCATGATCAGCCAGATCGTCTCGACCTTCTCGAAGAAGCCGGTGTTCGGCTATCTCGGCATGGCCTATGCGATGGTGGCGATCGGCGGCATCGGCTTCGTGGTCTGGGCGCACCACATGTACACCGTCGGCATGTCGTCGGCGACGCAGGCCTACTTCGTCGCCGCGACCATGGTGATCGCGGTGCCGACCGGCGTGAAGATCTTCTCGTGGATCGCCACGATGTGGGGCGGCTCGATCGAATTCAAGACGCCGATGCTGTGGGCGATCGGCTTCATCTTCCTGTTCACGCTCGGTGGCGTCACCGGCGTCGTGCTGGCGAATGCCGGCGTCGACCGCGTGCTGCAGGATACCTACTACGTCGTCGCGCACTTCCATTACGTGCTGTCGCTCGGCGCGGTGTTCGCGATCTTCGCCGGCTGGTATTACTGGTTCCCGAAGATGTTCGGCTACATGTATTCGGAGAAGATCGGCAAGCTGCACTTCTGGTTCACCTTCATCGGCGTCAACCTGGTGTTCTTCCCGCAGCACTTCCTCGGGCTCTCCGGCATGCCGCGCCGCTATGTCGACTATCCCGACGCGTTCGCCGGCTGGAATTTCGTGTCCTCGATCGGTTCCTACATTTCGGGGTTCGGCGTGCTGATCTTCATCTACGGCGTGATCGATGCGTTCGTTCGCAAGGAGCAGGCGGCGGACAATCCGTGGGGCGCCGGTGCCACTACGCTGGAATGGACGCTGTCGTCGCCGCCGCCGTTCCATCAGTTCGAAGTGCTGCCGCGCGTGCAGTAAGACGAAGTTGATCCATGCCCCGGTCGGTCTGATCGGGGCATGATTTAAAGGAAGCGAGACTTAATTTTGTCGGTTGTCGATCACAACGCCATCGGACTGTCGCCCCGAATTTCGGAGGCCGAGGTTGCCGATTACATCGCGCTATTGAAGCCGCGCGTGATGTCGCTGGTGATTTTCACGGCGCTGGTCGGGCTGGTGATCGCGCCCGGTCATGTTCATCCGGTGCTGGCATTCACCTCGATCCTTTGCATCGCGGTCGGCGCCGGCGCGTCCGGTGCGCTGAACATGTGGTACGAGAGCGACATCGACGCCTTGATGTCGCGCACCGCCAACCGTCCGATCCCGCGCGGCCGCATTACCCGTCCGGAGGCGCTGGCGTTCGGAACCACGCTGGCGTTTTTCTCGGTGATGACGCTGGGCATCCTGGTCAACTGGGTGGCCGGCGGGCTGCTCGCCTTCACGATCTTTTTCTATGTCGGGATCTACACGATCGGGCTGAAGCGCTGGACCGCGCAGAACATCGTAATCGGCGGCGCCGCCGGCGCGTTGCCGCCGGTGGTGGCCTGGGCGGCGGCGACCGGATCGCTGTCGATGGAGCCGGTGCTGCTGTTCCTGATCATCTTCTTCTGGACCCCGCCGCATTTCTGGGCGCTGGCGCTGTTCCGCAGCGACGACTACGCCCGGGCCGGAGTGCCGATGCTGCCGGTCGTCGCCGGTCCCGATGCGACGCGGCTGCAGATCCTGCTGTACACCGATCGTGCTGGTCGCGGTCGCCTTCGCGCCCTGGCCGCTTGGTTATTTCGACGCAGGTTATGGCGTGATGTCGCTGCTTCTCGGCGCCGGCATGCTGGCGCTTGCGATCAATGTCTACCGCCGCCGCGAGGGCAGCGAAGCGCTGCGCGCGACGCGCCGGCTGTTTGCGTTCTCGATCGTTTATTTGTTCGTGCTGTTCGCCACCTTGCTGGTCGAGGTCGTCGTTCACGCCATCGCGCCGTCACTCTGGTAGGGGGCGCATGGCGAAAGAATGGATGACAAACAACAGCCGCCAGATGGAATCGTCCTCACCGAGGCACAACAAAAAAGCCGCCGTCAGCGCTCGATCGCAATCGCGCTGGCGCTTGGCGTTCTCGTCATGCTGTTTTTCGCCGTCACGCTGGTCAAGGGGCCGGCCGTCCTAGTGCGGCCCATGTAACCGGATCATGAACGACATGGACAACAAGCCGACGATGCCGCAACCGACCGCAAGCGAAAAAGCGACTAAACGCCGTGGTCTTGGACGTGGTCTTGGACGTGGTCTTGGCCGCGACGCCACCGTGGCCGCACTGTGCGGTTTCTTGGTGGTGCTGATGGTCGGCGCGTCCTATGCGGCGGTGCCGTTCTATAACTGGTTCTGCCGCACCACCGGCTTCAACGGCACCACGCAGGTTGCGACCTCAGCGCCATCGGGCGCGCCGCTGGCGCGCAAGATCGCGGTGCGTTTCGATTCCAACGTGGCCGGCGGGTTGCCGTGGAAGTTCGAACCGGAGCAGACCGAAATCGAGGTCAAGATCGGCGAAGTCGTCACGATATTCTACACCGTGACCAATCAATCGGCGCGGACCACCACCGGGCAGGCCGCCTATAATGTGGCGCCGCTGACGGTCGGGTCGTATTTCGAGAAGATCAACTGCTTCTGCTTCACCGAGCAGACCATGGCGCCGGGTGAGAAGCGGGAAATGCCGGTCGTGTTCTATGTTGATCCTTCTATCGTCAAAGACAGCGACAATGACGGGCTGAATACCATCACGCTTTCCTATACGTTCTATCCCGTGCGCGAGCCGGCGCCGAAGCCGCTGGCAGCAAGCGAACAGAACAAGGCCAAGGGAAACCTTTGAGACGCCTCTAAGATTGGGATCGCCGCGATCCCGGAATTTGATTTTTGAGACCCATACGTGCCGAATACGACCGGCATCGTTAACGGAGAGACCGCAATGGCTACGGCGCAAGTCAAGCACCACGACTACCACCTCGTCGATCCGAGCCCGTGGCCGATCGTCGGCTCCATCTCGGCCTTCATCATGGCGGTCGGGGCGATCACCTGGATGCACCATATGACCGCGGCGGCGCCGATCATTTTCGGTGTCGGCACCATCGGCGTGCTCTACACCATGGCGAGCTGGTGGACGGACGTCATCCGCGAGGCGCAGTTCAAGGGCGACCACACCCGCGTGGTGCAGATCAGCCACCGCTACGGCATGATCCTGTTCATCGCCTCCGAGGTGATGTTCTTTGTCGCCTGGTTCTGGGCCTTCTTCAACTCATCGCTGTTCCCCGCCGATCCGGTTCACATGACCCGCGACGCGCTGTTCGGCGGCGTGTGGCCGCCCAAGGGCATCGAGACCTTCGATCCCTGGCATCTGCCGCTGTTGAATACGCTGTTGCTGCTGACCTCGGGCACCACGGTGACCTGGGCGCATCACGCGCTGCTGGAGGGTGACCGCAAGGGTTTGAAATACGGCCTGATCCTGACGGTGCTGCTCGGCGCGACCTTCACCTGCGTGCAGGCGTTCGAATATAGCCACGCCGCGTTCAGCTTCGCCGGCAACATCTATGGCGCGACCTTCTTCATGGCGACCGGCTTCCATGGTTTCCACGTGCTGGTCGGCACCATCTTCCTGATCGTGTGCCTGGCGCGCGCCTATGCCGGACACTTCACGCCGACCCAGCATCTCGGCTTCGAATTTGCCGCCTGGTACTGGCATTTCGTCGACGTGGTGTGGCTGTTTCTGTTCATCTGTATCTATGTCTGGGGACATGGCGCGGAAACCATGGCGCACGGCGCGCACTGAGCTCTCGACTTACATGCTACAAGAGGGCGGCCGCGGGGCCGCCCTTTTTGTTTCGCCAGAGCGTTTTCGAGCCCGGTTCCGATTCAATCAGAACCGATCGGGCTCCAGGCGCGAAAGACCAGCCATGCCAGATCTGAATTTACCCACGGTGATGCAGAGCGCGATCCGCGGCATCGCCTGCAAATGTCCACGCTGTGGCAAGGGCAAATTGTATTCGGGATTCCTGACGTTGCGACCAACATGTGAAGCCTGTGGGCTCGATTATGCCTTTATCGATGCCGGCGACGGCCCGGCCGTCTTCATCATCATGATTGCCGGCGCCATCGTCGTCGGCTGCGCGCTGATCGTCGAGATCAAGTATCAGCCGCCATTCTGGGTGCATGCCGCGCTCTGGCTGCCGCTCATTCTCGCTACCACGCTGCTGCCGCTGCGCGCGATGAAGGCGCTCTTGATCGCGCTGCAATTCCACCACAAGGCCGCCGAGGGCCGGCTGATCGATCGCGAGCCGAAATGACCGGAATTTCCATATCGAGGCGCGGGGGTATTGGCTTCGGCGTGTTCACGCTGGTGATGGTGGCGCTGCTTGTGGGTCTCGGGGTGTGGCAGCTGCAGCGCCGCCTCGAGAAGCACGCATTGATCGACGCACTGACCGAACGGCTCGCGCTCGCGCCGGGATCGCTGCCGTCTGCCGCGCAGTGGAGCACGCTCACGCCGGCGCGCGACGAATTCCGCCGCGTCAGTTTCCCGGCGGTCTATCAATCCGCGCCGGATGCGATGGTCTACAGTTCCGGCTCAGCGGTGCGCGACGATATTTCCGGTCCCGGCACCTGGGCCTTCCTGCCGGCGCGGCTGCCGACCGGGGAGATCGTGGCGATCAACGCGGGCTTCGTGCAGAACACGATGCAGGATCGCGCGCAACAGGATCGCGCCGTAGCACCGCTGATCACCACGGCGCCGGTGATGCTCTCGGGCTATATCCGTTTTCCGGAAGCCGCAGGCGTGCTGACGCCGGCGGAGAATCTCGCCAGGCGGCTGTGGTTCACCCGGGACCATCTGGCAATGGCGCGGGCGCTGGGCTGGGGCGCGGATAACAGGCCGGTTGCGCCGTTCTACATCGATCTGGAGCAGCCGGTGCCCGCCAGCGGCATTCCAAAACCCGGCCCGTTGCAGGTGCATCTCAAGGACGATCACATGCAATATGCCATCACCTGGTTCGGCTTGGCCGGTGCGGTGATGATCGCCTTCGGGGTCTGGCTGTTCGGCCAGAAGCGGTCATCGCGAGTCACGCTATAATCCCAGCCAATCTCGACGACGGGCTTCCCCGCATCGTATCGGGTGCTGAGGTCATCGCGGTGCTGAAGTCTGTGTGACGGCTGGCGGCTATCCGAATACGCTTACGCGTGCTCGTCTCTGCCGCGTCTGGCCCTGGTCATCACGATCGACTGGTCCGCTTCCAGCCGCGCCATCATCAGGATGCTGGCGATAAAAGTGAGCCCAAGGTCCTCCGCCTGCTCGATGGCGTTGTCGATGGCCTCTACCAACGGTCTGTTTCTGCCCTCACGTATCATCGATATCTCCTTTGACTTGTGGTGATGCCGCTTCTTGTCGAGCGTTGGAAAAAGATGCGTATGCTGGTAAGCGTGCTGTTAGACCGCCGGGACCAGATTTCCGATTGCGCGCCGTTCGACCGCGGCAAGACCCTGCCAGACCAGCATCGATCCGGGGACCGAGCGGCGGGAACAGATCTTCGTCCATGCTTCGTCATTGACATCGACGATGACGGCGACGGTTGACAGCGAATTGATGTCGATGGGAAGGCCGAGCGGCCGCGCCAGCCAGCCCTGGTCGAGCAATCGCGGCAGCCACCAGCTCTCGAGTACGATCGTGAACGCCGAGAGGCCGATCGAGAGGCCGAATTCCATCGCGGCGGCCTGGATCACCGCTTCGGCGCGCGGACCCGCATGCTCGCCGCGCCGGTTGGGGACGACGAAAATGCGCGACAATTCGTAGACGTCGCGACGCCGTACCGGGCCGTTCAAGGCGAGGGCGGGAAACAATTCGCTGAGCAATGTCGGAGACGTCGTAGGCACCAGCCGCATGCCCGCCACGATGGCACGGCCGTCCAGGCCCAAGAGGTAAACCGTATCGTCGGTATCGAACTGGTCTATCTCTCGCTTGTCAGGCCGTTCCAGTTCCATCCATTTGCGTTCGACCACATAAATCTGATGGCGAAGGCGAAAATAATCTTCAAGAATGTCGGCGTAGAGATGACGATTTTCGCGACGGATTACGTGGACTTCCATCATTTGCCGTCCCCCGGGCGGCGCAGTGCCGCATCGGGAGATTGAAATGATCGATGTTGGTGCGCCTACTGTCCGAAAGGACAGGTCAGAGCTTGATCAGGCCCCGGGCGAGGGCTTTGGCGACCGCGGCCGTGCGATTGACGGCATTCAGTTTCTGCGACGCCTGGTTCAAATGGAATTTCACGGTGCGTTCGGAAATATTGAGGATGACGGAAATCTCCCACGCGGTCTTGCCGTCCGCAGCCCATCGCAGAACTTCCCGTTCGCGCGCCGTTAACAGATCGCGCTTCTCGGGCTTCGGCCGAGCGAGCGAGCGAATGCGGTTATGGGCGTAGACGCCGATCAGTTGCAGCGCGCTCTTTGCGACGGGATCGATATTGAGCTGTTCGGTGGCCATGCTGATGACAGCGCCGCCTTCGTCATAGTGAAGCGGAATGCAATAGCCCTGCATCAGGCGAAATTCGGTGGCGCGGGTCATCACGAGATGGGCGGCGGGGTTGCTGTCCTTGTCATAACGCGCATCGGCCCATTCGAACGGCTGCACCGTCGACGCGCCATATCTGGGAACGGGATCCATGACGCTGAAATTTTCCCGCGTATAAATCTCGAACCATTCCGGCGGCCAGCCATTGGCAACGGTCAGATCGCTCAGCGATGTTCCGGGTGAGGGCAGGCCGGCCATGATGTAGGCGTGAAACCCGCAGGCCTTGATCTCAGATTCAAACATCTGAATGACCTCGGGAGCATCCAGCCGCTCGACCGCGTCCACAAAATCGAGAGCTCGCCTTCCCCATTGCTGGGCAGCGTCGGGCATCCAGCGTCCCCCAAGGTTCTGATGGGAGATTGCTACCTCACCGGGCCATCGTCAATTAAAGATAAGGCTCACTTATAGGCCTATAACGAAAAAGTGGGATCCGCGTCGTCGCGAGGACACAAGCGTGCGCGCTTCCAACGCGCCTCATGCGGGCGATGAGCGCAAAGCGAAAGTCAGCGGCGGTCTTCCCCGCTATTTTACGGGGTTTGTCGAAACGGTTTGCGCGCAAGAAGGGCGTGGCGAGCGCTCAATCACGCGAATCAGCCGGAGTTCTCGGGTTGTTTGGGAGCGGCGGCGACAAGAACCGGTTTCCACTTCGGCCGAAAACGCTTTATGGTGCCGCGACTTTGCCGCCGGCAAAGTTATATTATCGATCGATATCAAAGGCTTGGCAGGATGCCAGGGCCTTTGGAGGCTGGTTTGACGCACTACATTTCAACCCGGGGGGAAGCCCCGGCCCTTGGTTTTTGCGACGTGATGCTGGCCGGGCTCGCCCGCGATGGCGGTCTCTACGTGCCGGAAACCTGGCCGCAGCTTTCGCCGCAAACCATCGCCGGATTTTCCGGCCGGCCGTATTGGGAAGTCGCTGTCGATGTGATCCGGCCGTTTGTCGGCGGCGAGATTTCCGACGCGGATCTCGGGCGCATGGCCAATGAGGCCTATGCGACATTCCGCCATCCGGCGGTGGTGCCGCTCAATCAGATCGGTCCCAATCAATTCCTGCTGGAGCTGTTTCACGGCCCGACCTTGGCGTTCAAGGACGTCGCGATGCAGTTGATCTCGCGGCTGATGGATCACGTGCTGGCGAAGCGGGCGCAGCGCACCACCATCGTGGTCGCGACCTCGGGCGACACCGGCGGCGCCGCGGTCGATGCGTTCGCCGGTCTCGACAATGTCGATCTGATCGTGCTGTTTCCAAACGGGCGGATCTCCGACGTGCAACGCCGGATGATGACCACCACCGGCGCCGGCAATGTTCACGCGCTCGCCGTCGAAGGCACCTTCGACGATTGCCAGGCGATCGTGAAAGGGCTGTTCAACCATCACCAGTTTCGCGACGCCGTAGCGCTGTCGGGCGTCAATTCCATCAACTGGGCGCGGATCGTGGCGCAGGTGGTGTATTACTTCACGTCGGCCGTGGCGCTCGGGGCGCCGGCGCGCGCGGTGGACTTCACCGTGCCGACGGGAAATTTCGGCGACATCTTTGCGGGCTTCGTCGCCAAGCGGATGGGCCTGCCGATCAGGTGGCTGCGCATCGCCGCCAACATCAACGATATCCTGCCCCGCACGCTCAAGACCGGGATCTATGAAGTGCGGGAGGTTCATGCGTCGGCGTCGCCCTCCATGGACATTCAGGTCTCCTCGAATTTCGAACGGTTGCTGTTCGAAGCAAGTGGTCGCGATGCGGCCGGTGTGCGCAGGCTGATGGCGTCGCTGAAGCAGTCCGGCCGCTTCGTGCTGCCGGATGCGGTGCTGGCCGCGATCCGCGAGGAATTCGACGCCGGACGCGCCGACGAGACCGAAACCAGCGCCACCATCCGCGCGATCTGGCGCGAGGCCGGCACGCTCGTGGATCCGCACACCGCGGTCGCCCTCGCCGTGGCGGATCGCGACACGCCGGATTCGAAGGTTCCCAATATCGTGCTGTCGACCGCGCATGCCGCGAAATTCCCGGATGCGGTAGAAGCCGCTTGCGGCGTGCGGCCGGAATTGCCGGCCTGGCTCGAGGGCCTGATGACGAAGCCCGAGCACATTAAAGTCATGAAGAACGACCAGGTTGAAATAGAACAATTCGTGTTGTCGGTGAGCCGCGCCGCGAAGCAAGGAGTTGCCGGATGAGCGTCGATGTCACCAAGCTTCCCTCCGGCCTGACCGTCATCACCGATACCATGCCGCATCTCGAGACCGCGGCGCTCGGTGTCTGGGCCGGTGTCGGCGGCCGCGACGAAAAGCCCAACGAGCATGGCATTTCGCATCTGCTCGAACATATGGCGTTCAAGGGCACCGCGCGGCGCTCGTCGCGCGAGATCGTCGAGGAAATCGAGGCGGTCGGCGGCGATCTCAACGCCGGCACCTCGACGGAAACTACCGCCTATTATGCGCGGGTCCTGAAGGCGGATGTGCCGCTGGCGCTCGACGTGCTTTCGGACATTCTCGCCAATCCGTCGTTCGTGCCGGACGAGTTGGAGCGTGAAAAGAGCGTGATCGTGCAGGAGATTGGTGCTGCGCAGGACACGCCCGACGACGTCGTGTTCGAACATCTCAACGAGCTGTGTTATCCGGACCAGCCGATGGGGCGTTCGTTGCTGGGGACAGCGAAAACCTTGAAAGGCTTCAACCGCGATACGTTGCGGGATTACCTTTCGACGCATTATCGCGGCCCGGACATGGTGGTGGCCGCCGCCGGCGCCGTCGATCACAAGCAGGTGGTCGAGGAAGTGACGCGGCGCTTCTCCAGCTTCGAGGGCGCGGCCGCGCCGAAGCCGCAGCCGGCGATGTTCGGCAAGGGCGGCTCCCGTGTGGTGCATCGCGAACTCGAACAGGCCCATCTGACGCTGGCGCTGGAGGGTGTGCCGCAAACCGATCTGTCGCTGTTCTCGCTGCAGGTTTTCACCAACACGCTCGGCGGCGGGATGTCGTCGCGGCTGTTCCAGGAAGTGCGTGAGAAGCGCGGGCTGTGCTACTCGATCTACACCTTCCATGCGCCCTATGCCGACACCGGCTTTTTCGGACTCTACACCGGCACCGATCCCGGCGATGCGCCGGAAATGATGGAAGTGATCGTCGACGTCATCAACGATGCGGTCGAGACATTGACCGAGGCCGAGATCGCGCGCGCCAAGGCGCAGATGAAGGCCGGACTGCTGATGGCGCTGGAGAGCTGCAGCTCCCGCGCCGAGCAGCTGGCGCGACACGTGCTGGCCTATGGACGCCCTTTGACGGTGGAAGAACTGGTTGCCAGGATCGATGCCGTGAGCGTGGAATCAACGCGGAACGCCGCGCGGGGCCTGCTGTCGCGCAGCCGCCCGGCGGTCGTGGCCCTTGGCAGCGGCAGGGGATTGGACACGGCGGTATCTTTTGCGGAAGGTTTGACCAAATCGAAAGTCAAAGCCCGCCTTCATTAAAGGCCGGATCTGGTTTTGTTCGAGCATGATCTGCACGCAAACGGCTCTGCGTTTGTCGCGAGGGAAACCGGTTTCCGCTTTTTCGGATCATGCGGTAGGTTCGGGGATAGGGAAGAGTAGGACGCATGGCCCTGTTTCGTTTGCCATCCAGCGGACCGGCTGCGCTTGCCCCGCGCGGCTACGGACTGTTGCTGCGCGCACCGCAGATGTCCGATTTTCTGCAATGGGCGCATTTACGTGAATTAAGCCGCGACTATTTGACGCCGTGGGAGCCGATCTGGCCGTCCGACGACCTGACCCGCTCGGGCTTCCGGCGGCGCCTGCGCCGCTATGCGGAAGACGTTGCGGCCGACAGGTCGTATCCGTTCATCGTGTTCCGGGAAGCCGACGGCGCCATGATCGGCGGCGTCACGCTGGCGAATGTGCGCCGCGGTATCGTCCAGGCCGGCACGATCGGTTATTGGGTCGGCCAGCCCCACGCGCATCGCGGTTATATGACCACCGCGCTGCGGGTGCTGTTGCCCTCTTTGTTCGGCGAACTCAATCTGCACCGGATCGAGGCCGCCTGCATTCCCACCAACGCACCGTCGATCCGCGTATTGGAGAAATGCGGCTTCAGCCGGGAGGGTCTGGCGCGGCGCTACCTCTGCATCAACGGCGTCTGGCAGGATCACCTGCTGTTTGGCCTGCTGCATGAGGATTTCCGGGGTTAACCCTCGGATTCATGAATGTGACACATGCCTTGGGTTTGCCGCCATTGCGCTGCTATAAGGCGCCAAAGCTCGCTCCCGGTGGTCTGCCGGGTGCATGGCTATCGGGGACATCTGGATAATGCGTAACAGGTTGATCAGGCAGACGGCAGGCGCCGGTCGGGCAGGCCATCTGCGTTACGCAGGTGCACTCGCCGTTGTGAGTGTCCTGCTGTCCGGTTGCGGCGGCGGCAGCCTGTTTGGCGGCAGCAGCCCGCCCGCGCCGGCGCCTGTGCTCGAGGACACCCCAACGATCACCGACCGGTTCAATCAGCTCATGGGCCGATCGCCATCGCCATCGCCATCTACCGGTGCGGCCGGTGTGGCGCAGCCGGTAGACGGTGTCGAAATCGATTGCCCGGTCGTGAAAATCCGCGCGGGCGCTTCCACCTTTGCAGTGGGCGTGCCCGGCAAACCGGCGGCCGGCAGCGATCTGCGCTACCAGGCGACCATCACCCGTACCGCGCGCGACTGTACGCGAAGCGGCGGCCAGATCACCGCGCGGATCGGTATCGAAGGCCGCGTCATCTCCGGCCCGGCTGGCGCTCCGCAGACCGTCGAAATTCCACTTCGCGTCGCGGTGGTGCAGGCCGGCGTCCAGGAACGGACGATTGCGACAAAAGTGTTCCGGACCACGGTGTCGATGTCCGAGGGCAATGTGCCGTACAGCCTGGTGGGCGACGATCTGGTCTATGAATCGCCGCCGGGAAGAAGCAGCGACGCCTATATCTTTTACATCGGTTTCGACCCGCAGGCGCTGACGCCGGAGGCGCCCGCAAGGAAGCCAGCCAGAAAGAAGTAGAGGCTGGATCATCCGCCATCGCGCGCGATGACATCAACAAAAAAGCCGGCGCGAAAGTCGCGCCGGCTTTTTGTTTTGGCTCGAAACTTTTCTCAGTTCAGCTTCTGGCGAACTTCCGCAATGCCCTTGGCCAGCAGGTCATCGGCAACCGACCCCTTGACCGATTGTGACAGGATCGTCGTCGCCGCGGTCACGGCGGCGTTGGCCGCGGCCGAACGGACGTCGGCGAGCGCCTGCGCTTCCGCCAGCGCGATCTTGCCCTCGGCGGTCTTGGTGCGGCGGGCGACAAAATCTTCCATCTTGGCCTTGGCTTCGGACGCGATGCGTTCGGCTTCGGCTTTGGCTGATGCGATGATGTCCTGGGCCTCGCGTTCGGCGGTAGCGTGACGCGCTTTATATTCCGCGAGCAATTTGGCGGCCTCGTCCTTGAGGCGGCGCGCGTCGTCGAGTTCGGCCTTGATGCGGTCGCGGCGGTGATCCAGCGTGGTGAGCACCGTGCGGTGAACGCCGACATAGACGAACACGCCAAGCAGGATGACAAAGCCAACGGCGACCCAGAATTCCGGTTCGGCGAACATCAAATCTATCCCTTCAAGGACGCGTCGACGGCGCTGTTCACGGACGCGCCGTCGGGCGATACGCCGGTGAGCCGTTGCACGATGGCGGCGGCCGCATCCGCGGCGATGCCCCGGACATTGCTCATCGCGCTCTCACGCGTCGATGCGATGGTTTTTTCGGCGTCCGCCAGCTTGAGCGACAACTGCTCTTCCAGCGTCTTGCGTTCGGCTTCGGACGCCGCGTTCAGTTTGTCGCGGGTCTCGGTGCTGATCGCCTGGGCGCGGGCGCGCGCTGCCGCGAGCTCGCTTTCATAGGATTTCAGCGCGCTGTCGGACTCGTCCTTCAGCTTTTGTGCGGCGGCCAGATCGCCGTCGATCGCGTTCTGACGCGCGTCGATCACGCTGCCGACGCGCGGCAACGCAATTCGCGAGACGATCAGGTAGAGCGCGACGAACGCGATCACGATAGACACCAGCTGAGAAGCGAACGTGTTCTTCTCGAACGGCGGGAAGGGAGCCTTGTGGCCGCCTTCCGCCTCGGTGTGGGCTACCGCGCCCTTGGCTTCGCCATGACCTTCAGCCACGGGTTTCTCCTGTTTGGCTCATCGAGATCCGAAAACCGGAATCTCATCGGCCAGAGCGGTGATGGATCAGAGCGCGAACAGCAGCAGCAGCGCGATCAGCAGCGAGAAGATGCCGAGCGCTTCGGTCACGGCGAAACCGAAAATCAGGTTGCCGAACTGGCCCTGAGCGGCCGAGGGATTGCGCACCGCAGCGGCGAGATAGTTGCCGAAGATGATGCCCACGCCGGCGCCAGCGCCACCCATGCCAATGCAGGCAATACCAGCACCAATGTACTTCGCGGCAATCGGATCCATGAGACGAACTCCTTGTTGAGGTTTGTTAGAGAGGCGGATTTGCGTGAGAGGCCAGATTAATGGCCCGGATGGATAGCGTCGTTGATGTAGATGACGGTGAGGATGGTGAAGACGTAGGCCTGGAGAAACGCGACCAGCAATTCAAGCGCGGTCAGTGCGATCACCATGCCGAG
Organism: uncultured Alphaproteobacteria bacterium; assembly: GCA_963790595.1. Classification (GTDB taxonomy): domain Bacteria; phylum Pseudomonadota; class Alphaproteobacteria; order Rhizobiales; family Xanthobacteraceae; genus Bradyrhizobium. Next base: position 42,070 of record CAWBPE010000014.1, read on the forward strand.
CGGCAACACGGCGCCGAAGTAACCGGCAATGCCGAGGCCCGCCAGCAGCGGAATGAAGCTTGCGAACACCGCCAGCGCGATATGGCCCGCGAGCATGTTCGCGAACAGACGCACGGAGTGCGAGATCGGCCGCAGGAAGAACGAGAAAATCTCGATGAACACGACCAGCGGCAGGATGAAGATCGGAATGCCCGACGGCACGAACAGTTTGAAGAATTTCAGGCCGTTCTTGTAGAAACCGTAGATCAGCACCGTCAGGAACACGATCATCGCGAGCACGAACGTCACGATGATATGGCTGGCGACCGTAAAATTGTAGGGAATGACGCCGATGATGTTCGATACGGCGATGAACATGAACAGCGTGAATACCAGCGGAAAGAACTTCATCCCTTCCTTGCCGGCATTTCCCCGAACGGTGCTGGCGACGAATTCGTAACAGATTTCCGCGATCGACTGGATGCGTCCGGGCACCAGTTGCTTTCCGGCGCCGATCATCAGCAGCGAAATCAGCGCCACCGAGCCGAACATGTAGGCCGACGAATTGGTGAAGGCGATCTCTTGATTGCCGATATGGCCAATCGTGAAGAGCTTCTCGATGTGGAACTGTTCGATCGGATCGATCATCCGCGAGGTATCTCTAGGCTACTGCCAGCCACGCCGGCGTTCTGCAATCAAATCTTCCGGCTTCTTAGCGGCCGGTCTTGCCCTGAGCAACACCTGCGGATCTGACCACGTTCACCACGCCGGCGATGAAGCCAAGCAGGACGAACGCGATGAGCCCGAAAGGTGACGTCGACAAAAACCGGTCGAAACCCCAGCCAAGCAGCGCTCCAACAATAACGCCGGCGATCAACTCCGAAGAAAGCCGGAAACCGATCGCCATCGCCGAGGCTCTGGCCGCACCGTCTCCACCTCCGGGTTGGTCAGTCCCGATTTTCCGGCTGTCCCGAATTTTGGACAACCGCTGATCCAGACTTCCGAGCCTTGCGGAAAGCGCAGCCTCGTCGGACGACGATTGATCGCCACTGCCATTTCCGCTGTCATTCGTGCCTTCAGCCATGCTGTGGAGACCCGAACCAATGCTGCGGTGGATGGAAATTGCGCCCGTCACCCTCAAAAGCCGCGCGGACCATACTGACCGCGTCTAATCAAGTCAAGATTGCGTCACAACCATATAAGTAGTTGATTTTGATGCGTTTATCGCTGGCGTCGCGGGTAGGTCATGGCCCGGTCGCCGCACTGCAACAGCTTCACCGGCGATTGGCAAATTTGGCCGCGATTTTGCGGCGCGTCGCGGTGCAAACACCCGTCCCGGAGACCGGCGATCTTGCGTCGGGCTGGCGGGTCTGTTGGGATGGGCGACAGTATTCTTGTCGCTGCCCGGAGACCGTATGTCGCGTCAGATCGATTACTATTATTCGCTGCAATCCCCCTGGGCCTATATCGGGCATAAGCCGTTCATGGATGCCGCCGGCGCCCACGGCCTCAAGGTGAATCACAAGCCGGTGGTGCTGGTCGATCTGTTTGCGGAAACCGGCGGCTTGCCGCTGATGAAGCGGCATCCGGCGCGGCAGCGGTATCGTCTCGTCGAACTGCAGCGCTGGCGCGACAAACGCGGCCTGAATTTTCATCTGCATCCGGCCAACTGGCCGTTCAATGGGCGGCTGCCCGATGGTCTGGTAATCGCGGCGATCGAGGCCGGTCACGATCCGGATCCCTTTCTGCGCAAGGCGTTCGCGGCGGTCTGGGAAGATCAATTGAGTCTGGCCGATCCTGCGACCCTGATAAGACTGGCCGACGATTCGGGCTTGCCGGGCAAGCAATTGGTGGAGCGCTCGGGAGCCGACGCGATCAGTACGATTTACGAGCAGAACCGTCAGGACGCGTTGGCGGCCGACGTGTTCGGTTCGCCGGCCTATGTGCTCGACGGCGAGGTGTTTTGGGGGCAGGACCGGATCGAATTGCTCGCGGATGCGTTGAAATCCGGTCGTGGACCATATCGTTCGCAAGTCTAGGCTCGAGTGCAAGATAGCAAGAAGACAAGGAATAGCCCGATCGGTTTTGAGGCGGAGCAACCCATGAGCATTGCGACATCGCCTTCGAAGTCCTTCACCTTTATCGCAGCCGTCACTCTAATTTCCGGGCTGGGCATCGGCAGTGCCGCGGCGCAATCGATGCTCGACACCGAGAACGGCCGCTATTCGCTGTCGCCGGTCGCCGATGGCGTGGTCCGGCTCGACACCCGCACTGGCGCGGTATCGACCTGCAGCAATGCCGGCGCGGGCTGGGCCTGCTACAGCGTACCCGACGAACGTGCCGCCCTCGATGCAGAAATCGGCCGGCTGCAGGCGGATAGCGAAAAATCCAAAACTGAGCTGGAAAAATCCAGAACCGAACTGGAAAAATCCAGAACCGAACTGGAGAAATCCAGAACAGAGTTGGAAAAATCAAAGATAGAGCTGGAAAAACTCAAGGTGGAACTGGCGGCGCGTGAACCTGCCCTCACCGGCAAGATCGACGAAGCGTTGCCCAAGGAAGCCTTCCCAAAGACCGACCAGCTCAAAAAGCCGGAGCCAAAGGTGGCCGAGCGCGAGCGCCGGATCGAAATCCCGCTGCCGAGCGACCGCGATATGGATCGCATGATGTCGTTTCTGGAACAGGCGTGGCGGCGGTTGGTCGAGATGGCCAACCGGATGCAGAAGGATGTCTCCGGGAAGATTTAGAACGGACCTGGCTCTCATCGTTGCTTCGTGGGGTGGGCAAAGCGCAGCGTGCCCACCAAAATATTCAACTCGTGAAATGGTGGGCACGGCGCAAACGCGCCTTTGCCCACCCTACGAAGAAGCGGCGTTACCGCGCGACTTGTAGAGAAACCATTTATGCCCCCACCCAAATCAGCATCCCGCACGCCGCCATCGATCGTCACCACCGCCACGATCGTGTCGTCGCGCCTCACGGTTCAGACACCGGGACGAAGCTTTCTCGATCTCACCCCTGAGGTCGTGGGCTTTGTGCGGGACGCCGGCGCGATCGAGGGCGTGGTGACGCTGTTCATCCGCCACACCTCGGCGTCCCTGACGATACAGGAAAATGCCGATCCGACGGTGCTGATGGATTTGACGACCGCACTCGACCGGCTGGCGCCCGAGCATGCCGGATGGCGCCACGACACTGAAGGTTCCGATGATATGCCGGCGCACATCAAGACCATGCTGACGGCGACCTCGCTGCAGATCCCCGTCCTTGATGGCGATCTGGCGCTGGGAACGTGGCAGGGGATTTACCTGATCGAGCACCGCGCCCGTCCGCATCGGCGGGAAATCGTGCTGCAATTCGCGGGCAGGACCGGTTAGCAAAAAGACCGGTCAGCAAGGTTGGCTAACGCTAAAAGCAAAACCGGCCGCGGATCGCTCCGCGGCCGGTTTGTTGTGTCTGTGTCGTGCGCGCGGCAATCGCCGCGCGAGACAATCAGTTCGTCTTGATATCGACGTCCTTGGTTTCCGGCAGGAAGAAGAAGCCGACGACCGCGGTGATCGATGCGAAGATGATCGGATACCAGAGACCCGCGTAGATATCGCCGGTCGAGGCCACGATCGCGAACGAGGTCGCGGGCAACAATCCGCCGAACCAGCCGTTGCCGATGTGATAGGGCAGCGACATCGAGGTGTAGCGAATCTTGGTCGGAAACAGTTCGACCAGCATCGCGGCGATCGGCCCGTACACCATGGTGACGAAGATCACCAGGATGAACAATAGCCCGATGATCGCGGCGACCTGCGGACGGAAGATGTCGAACGGGTTAGACATTTTCACGATGCCGGCGTCGCCGGCCTTGGGATAACCCGCCGCGGCCACAGCCGCTGTTACCGCCGGGTTCGAGGTCTTGGCGTCGGTGTAGGGAACGTCCTTGCCATTAATGACGACCTTCACGCCCGAGCCGGCTGCCCCGGGAGCGGTCGAATACTTGACCGAGGACTGGGCCAGGAAGGCGCGCGCGGTGTCGCAAGGTGCCGAAAACACGCGGGTGCCGACGGGGTTGAAGAGATCGCCGCAGCCTGCGGGATCGGCAACGACTTCGACCTTGGTTGCTTCAATCGCCTTTTCCAGCGCCGGGTTGGCGTTGGTCGAGATCATCTTGAAGATCGGGAAGAAGGTCAGCGCCGCGATCAGGCAGCCGGCCAGGATGATCGGCTTGCGGCCGATCTTGTCCGACAGCGCGCCGAACACGATGAAGAAGCCGGTGCCGAACAACAGCGACCATGCGATCAGGAGGTTCGCGGTGTAGCCATCGACATTCAGGATCGATTGCAGGAAGAACAGTGCGTAGAACTGGCCGGTGTACCAGACCACGCCCTGGCCCATGGTGCCGCCGATCAATGCCAGGATGACGATCTTTGCATTGCTCCAAGTGCCGAAGGCTTCGGTCAGTGGGGCCTTGGAACTCCTGCCCTCGTCCTTCATCTTCCGGAAGATAGGGGATTCATTGAGGCGTAGCCGGATCCAGACGGAAATGGCGAGCAGCAACACCGATACCAGGAACGGAATGCGCCAGCCCCAGAGTACGAAATTGGCCTCGCCGATGATGGTGCGCGTCAACAGAATTACCATCAGCGACATGAACAGACCGAGCGTGGCGGTGGTCTGAATGAACGAGGTATAGTAACCGCGTTTGCCCTGCGGGGCGTGTTCGGCGACATAGGTGGCGGCACCGCCATACTCGCCGCCGAGCGCGAGGCCCTGCGCCAGACGCAAGGCGATCAGGATCACCGGGGCGGCGAAGCCGATCGTCGCGGCGTTCGGCAACAGGCCGACGATGAAGGTCGACAGGCCCATGATCAGGATGGTGATAAGGAACGTATATTTGCGCCCGACGATATCGCCGATGCGGCCGAACACGATGGCACCGAAGGGGCGCACCAGGAAGCCGGCGGCGAAGGCCAACAGCGCGAAGATGTCGCGCGTCGCCGGCGGATAGGCCGAGAAGAATTGCGCGCCGATAATGCCGGCGAGCGCCCCGTACAGATAGAAATCATACCACTCGAAAACGGTACCGAGCGATGAAGCGAGGATGACGAAACGCTCGTCGCTCGTCATGCCTCCGGCTCGCGTTGGCGTTACAGCCATTGCGGACATCTGAAACGCTCCCCGAAATCATTGATCAAGATCGGTCCCCAAATGCTCCGAATTTGGTCGGCTTAAACGCCGCACGGCCGCGGAGCGTTCCGCGGCCGTTTTGTTGCTCGTAAATGTCACGCAGCGCAAGCGACCGCAGCGTCTCAGGTCTTGGTGATATCGACGTCCTTGGTTTCCGGCAAGAACAGGAAGCCGACGATCAGGCTCATGACGGCGATGACGATCGGATACCACAAACCGGCATAGATGTTTCCGGTGGCGGCCGCGATCGCAAACACCGTCGCGGGCAGGAAGCCACCGAACCAGCCGTTGCCGATATGATAGGGCAATGAAAGCCCGCTGTACCGGATGCGGCTCGGGAACAGTTCAACCAGCCATGCCGCGATCGGGGCATAGACCAGCGTCACATAGATCACCAGGAACCAGAGCATGACAACCGTCATGACGTGGTTAATCTCGGCCGGGTCGGCGGAAGCCGGGTAGCCGTGGGCCTTGATCGCTGCCGGCAACTGCTTGGCGAAGTCGGGACTGTCGGCGGCCAAGGTCTGATCACCGATTTTTACCTTGGCTTTGCTCCCGGCCGGTGCGGCCTCGTTGTTGTAGTTCACCGATAGGTTGACGAGCCCCGATTTGGCGACGTCACAACTGGTGGTGAACTTTTCAGTGCCGGTCGCCTTGAACTGGAACGAACATTCGTTGGGATCCGCGATCACCGTCACGGGAGATGATGCAAGCGCCGTCTCGAGCTTCGGGTTGGCGTAATGCGTAATCGCCTTGAAGATCGGGAAATAAGTCAGCGCCGCGAGCAGGAAGCCGGCCAGAATGATCGGCTTGCGTCCGATCTTGTCAGACAGCCAGCCGAAGATGATGAAGCCAGGTGTACCGAGCGCCAGCGCGATCACGATCATGATCTGGGCGGTAATGCCAGGTACTTTGAGCGTCTGGGTCAGGAAGAACAGCGCATAGAACTGCCCCCCGTACCACACAACAGCCTCACCTGCTGTCGCACCGAACAACGCAAGAATGGCAATCTTGGCGTTCGACCATTGACCGAAAGCTTCGGTCAAGGGCTTTTTCGACGTAGTTCCCTCTTCCTTCATTTTCGCGAAGATCGGGGATTCGCTGAGGCTCAAGCGAATCCAGATCGAAACCGCGAGCAGGACGCCCGACAGCAGGAACGGAATGCGCCAGCCCCATTCGCCGAAGGCTGCTTCGCCCATCCAGCTGCGGACACCCAGAATGAGAAGCAGCGCCATGAACAGACCGAGTGTCGCGGTGGTCTGAATCCACGAAGTATAGTAGCCGCGCTTGTTGGGTGGTGCATGCTCGGCGACATAGATCGCGGCACCGCCATACTCGCCACCGAGCGCGAGGCCCTGGATCAGCCGCAGCAAAATCAGGACGATCGGTGCCGCAATGCCCCAGGTCGCATAGCCCGGCAGCAGGCCGATGAAGAACGTGCCAATGCCCATCAAGCCCATGGTGATCAAGAAGGTATATTTGCGCCCGACGAGATCGCCGAGGCGGCCGAAAATCAGCGCGCCGAACGGTCGAACGGCGAAGCCAGCGGCAAAGGCGAGCAGGGCGAAGATGAAGCCGACATTCGGCGGCACGTTGGAGAAAAAATATTTGGCGAGGAATGCGCCAAGCGTTCCGTAAATGTAGAAGTCATACCATTCGAAAACGGTACCCAGCGACGAGGCGAAAATGACCTTTCGCTCTTCAGCCGTCATTCCCCCGGTCCGCACATCGCGGCCTGCTGTTGCAGCCATTGTCATTGTTTGCTCCCCGAAATTCCTGATGAAAGCCCGTCCCCATGCGCCGGACTCGGCCGGATTAAGCCACAGGGTTCGCTTTACGGTAACATCGCCGTGAAACCTCACCCAATAAGACTTTTGGCCCTCCGCTTATTGAGCAGGGAACGACGAATGTCCTGCCGGTAGGTGATCTTCCCGCATCGATTTATTGCGATGCACAAATTGCCGGGTTAACCGGTTTACCGCATGGCGATATTGTGCGCTTGCATGCGACCATCCGTCAGAGGACAATTCCAAATAGAAAAACTAGGTTCGCGCTTCCGCGGGAACCCGCGGCCTTGCCGCAACCCTCTTGCAAGACATCGATGACCGCCGCCGCCAGCACACGCCTCATTATTGCCGACGACCATCCGCTGTTCCGCGATGCCCTGCGGCAGGCGGTGGCCAGCGTCGTGGCCTCGGCCGGGATCGACGAGGCCGGATCGTTCGAGGAACTGACCGCTTTGCTGGAGCAGGATTCCGACGTCGACCTGGTCCTGCTCGACCTGACCATGCCGGGGATATCAGGCTTTTCCGGCCTGATTTACCTGCGGGCGCAATATCCCGCGATTCCCGTGGTGATCGTTTCCGCCAGCGACGATGCCGGCACGATCCGGCGGTCGCTGGATTTCGGCGCCTCCGGGTTCATCCCCAAGCGCTTTGGCGTCGAGACGCTGCGCGATGCGATCATGAAGGTGATGGACGGCGATGTCTGGGTACCGCCGGACACCGACCTCACCGCCGTTGCCGATCCGGATATGACGCGCCTGCGCGACCGGCTGGTGACGCTGACCCCACAGCAGGTGCGGGTGCTGATGATGCTGTCGGAGGGGCTGCTCAACAAGCAGATCGCCTATGAGCTTGGCGTGTCGGAAGCCACCATCAAGGCGCATGTCTCGGCGATCCTGCAGAAGCTCGGCGTCGAGAGCCGCACCCAGGCGGTGATCGCGGCCGCCAAAATCGCCGGCGGCCAGTGGCGGCAGGGCACGCCGACGGCTTAAGAGCCAGAGCGTTTTCGAGCGAAGTGGGAACCGGTTCGCGTCAAGAAAACGCGTCAAAACGAGAGATTCTAACCTATTCCGCCGCGACCATCTGCTGGGTGCGCCACTGACCGAGCAGCGCCCGCAGCGATGCCGGTTTGACCGGCTTGTTGAGCACCGCAATTTGTTCCTCGCGCGCCGCCGCCCGCACATGCGGGCTGCGATCGGCAGTGATCAGGATCGCTGGAATGTTGTCGCCGAAGCGGCGTCGAATCTCCCGGATCGCGGCGACGCCGTTGCCGCGGTCGAGGTGATAGTCGACCAGCAAACCCGTCACCCGTTTGCCCGCGGCCTCGATCGCCTCGATGGCGGCGTCGGGGTCGGCCACTGCGATGACCTCGGCATCCCAGGCGGTCAGCAGCGTTTTCATGCCATCGAGAATTGCCGCATCGTTCTCGATGCACACAATCAGCGAGCCGCTCATCGGCGTTCGCGACAGCGGCGTCGCGCTGGTCACCGCGGCGGTGTGGTTGATCGCCTTGGCGATTGGCACCGTGACCGAGAAAACCGAGCCGCCGCTGACATTGGAGTTGAGCGCGATGCCGTGGTTGAGCACGCGCGCCAGACGCTCGACGATCGAGAGCCCCAGTCCGAGGCCGCGCGCGATTCGCGCGCCTTGCTCCAGCCGATGAAATTCCTTGAAGATCTCGCCGCGCTTGAGAATGGGAATGCCCACACCCGTGTCGTAGACGCCGATTTGCAGCGACTGGCCATGGCGCCGGCAGCCGATCAGCACGCGGCCGCGAGGGGTATATTTGATCGCGTTGGAGATCAGGTTTTGCAACAGCCGGCGCAGCAGCAGCCGGTCGGATTCCACCGGCAGTGACGACGGCACGAAAGTCAGCTTCAGCCCCTTGGCGCGTGCGATCGGCGCAAATTCGATTTCCAGCGAGCGCATCAGGTCAGCCATTTTAAAACTGGTCACCGATGTCGCCATGGCGCCGGCATCGAGCCGCGAAATGTCCAGAAGCGCGCCGAGAATTTCTTCGATCGCTTCCAGGGAATCGTCGATGTTTTCGACCAGCCGGGAATCTTCGCCGCCGGTCTGGCGCTCGACCAGGCTTGTGACATAGAGCCGCGCCGCGTTCAGCGGCTGCAGAATGTCGTGGCTCGCGGCCGCGAGAAAACGCGTCTTGGAGATGTTGGCGTCCTCGGCGGTGCTCTTGGCCAGCGCCAGTTCGGAATTCAGCCGGGTCAGTTCTTCGGTGCGATCCCGCACGCGCTTTTCCAGCGTGGCGTTGGAGCGTTCCAGTGCTTCGGCGGCTTCGAAAGACGGGGTGACGTCGGAGAAGGTGATGACCAGCCCACCGCCCGGCATCCGGTTGGCGCGCACCTCGATCACCATGTGACGATCGGGCAGGCGTTCCAGATAGGGTTCGCCTTCGGTGGTATAGGCGGCGAGCCGCATCGCCATCAGCGACGCGCTGTCGCCAAAACCCGAGGGGCTGACGGAGGCCATGAATTCCAGGATTTCCTGCAAGGGAATCCCGATCTGGATCAGGTGCGGCGGCAGTGCCAGAATTTCGCTGAATTGCCGGTTGGAACAGATCAGCTGCAAATCCGCATCGAATACCGCGATGCCCTGCCGTACGTGATTGAGCGCGGTCTGCAAGATCTCGCGGTTGAAATGAAGCGCGGCATGGGAATCGTCGAGCAGCTTTAAAGCGGCCTTGGCGGACACCGTCCGCTTGCGCAGCAACAGCGACATCACCAGACGCGACGACGCCGCGCCAATCGAGGAAGCGATCAGATGCTCGGCATGTTGCAGTAGCTCGAAATCAGCCGGCGCCGCGGGGTCCAGGCGGGCATGGTGGGTGATCGCGAAGGCTTCGAACGAATGCAGCGCGCGCTCGGGGCCGAGATATTGCGCCACCGTGCTTTGGATGTCCTGCACCGTCACTGTTGTGCGCCAGCGCCGGAATGTCGGCGTCATCGGCGCCAGCGCTTGCGGCACGAACAGGTCGGCCTGCAATCGCTCGATCGAGGAGGGACGTCGCGTCAGCGACAGCATGACATAGGTCAAGATGTTGAGCGCGAGCGACCACAGCGCGCCATGCAGCAGTGGTGGCAGATCAGCCCCGAACAGCGCTTGCGGCCGCAGCATCTCGATGCCCAGGGGGCCATGCTGCAGCAATTGCAGGCCCGCGATATTGCCGTCGAGGAAGCTCGGCAGGAACAGCGTGTAGAGCCATACGGCAAAGCCGACCAGCATGCCGCCGATCGCGCCGCGCGCGGTCGCGCGTTGCCAGAAAAGTCCGCCGAAGAAGGCCGGCGCCAGTTGCGCGATCGCCGCGAATGACAACAGGCCGATTGCAGCCAATTGGGTGTTGCCCAGCGCGCGGTAGTAGAAATAGGCCATCGCCATGATGGCGAAAATCGCCAGACGCCTCACTCTCAGCAGGAAGTTGCCGAAATCCTTCTGGCCGGCGCGCGATTCACGGCCGCGCTGCAACACCAGCGGCATCACAATATCGTTCGAGACCATGATCGACAGCGCGACGCATTCCACGATCACCATCGCGGTTGCAGCCGATAGGCCGCCGATAAAGACACCGACGCTCAGAAAGGCCTCGTTGGCCTCCATCGGCAGCGCCAGCACATACATGTCGCTGTCGACAGCGCCGAACGGGAAGGTCACCAATCCCGCCAGCGCGATCGGAATCACGAACAGGTTGATCGCAACCAGATACAGCGGAAACAGCCAGCGCGCCCGCCCGACTTCGGCGTCGCTGGAACTCTCGACCACGCTGACGTGAAACTGGCGCGGCAGCAGCATGATGGCGCAGAACGACAACAGCGTCATGGTCAGGAAATTGCCGATCGACGGCGAATATTCGATGCTGCGTAGCGCTTCCGGCGTCTTCATCGCGCGCTCGATCAGTTCGACGGGGCTGAACATCCAGAAGGTGACGAAGGCGCCCGCCGCAATAAAAGCTACCAGCTTGATGATGGATTCGGTCGCGACCGCGAGCATCAGGCCGTGCTGGTGTTCGGTCGCGTCGGTCTGGCGGGTTCCGAACAGCACCGCGAACGCCGCCATCGCCAGCGTCGCCACCAAGGCGATATCGCCGATGATCGGTATGGACGAGAAGGCCTGATCCTCGCTGAGGATGGTTTCGAGCGATGACGCGACGGCCTTGAGTTGCAGCGCGATATAGGGAACCGATCCGATGATTGCGATCAAGACGACGGTGGTGGCGACGGCCTGGCTCTTGCCATAGCGCGCGGCGATGAAATCGGCGATCGAGGTGATGTTCTGCGATTTCGCCAGCCGGATCACGCGGCGGAGCAGCGGCGTGCCGAACGCGATCATCAGGATCGGCCCGACATAGATCGCGAGAAAGTCGACGCTGGTGCGGGCCGCGAATCCGACCGAGCCGAAGAACGTCCAGGAGGTGCAATAGATCGCCAGCGACAGCGGATAGATCAGCGTGCTGGCGCGTCCGCGCTGCGTCGGGGACAGCCGGTCGCCGTAGCTGGCCACGAAAAACAGGAACCCGATGTAGCCGAAGGCGGCAGCGATCACGGCCCAGTCGTGCAACATCGCCGTTTGCTCCCTGCGGGCCCGCGCAAGCCCTAAGGCCAAAATCTAGCGCTTTGCGCTAACGCAAGCGACAGCGATTTTCCGGTCAAATTCGCAAAACCGGAATTGTCGTTAAGTCCAGCGGGGGAGAAGGAAAATGCCCAACGCGACGATAAGCCATGCAACCAGTCCACCAGCCACCGCGATGCGGTAATCGACCTGATCGGCCGCGAAATAGCAGACGGCCAGGAAGGCGAGATAGGCCGGGATGGTCTTGGCGCCCGCCATGCAGGCTTCGCGGAAGCCGGCATTGTCGCCTTTGGCGCCGACAACCAGCAGCGCGATCACGGCAAACGTCGGAAAAAGCGGCAGAATACCGGGAAGCGTGTTGCCCCGCCTGGACAGGAAGACAATCGCCGCGGTTACAAGGCCGCCGACGACACCCTTCCAGATAATTTCCATGGGCTCATTAACCGGCTATTCGGCCGCCAGCGACTTGTTGCGCAGCGGCAGGCCGAGGCGCTCCCACACCTGCACCAGCGCGTCGGCAAGCTGATCGATCAGGCCGTCATCGTGATAGGGCGAGGGCGTGATCCGCAGCCGCTCGGTGCCCTTGGCGACGGTCGGATAGTTGATCGGCTGGATATAGATGTTGTGCTCTTCGAGCAGGATGTCGCAGGCCCGCTTGCAGTGTTCGGGATCGCCGACGAACAGCGGCACGATATGGGTGTCGCTCGACATCACCGGCAGCCCGGCGGCGGTCAGGATCGCCTTGACGCGGGCGGCGCGGTCCTGATGGCGCTCGCGTTCCCAGCTCGAAGTCTTGAGATGTTTGATCGCGGCCGTCGCGGCCGAGCAGATCGCGGGCGGCAGCGCGGTGGTGAAGATGAAACCCGGTGCATAGGACCGCACGGCGTCGATAATGTCGGCGGATCCTGCGATATAGCCGCCGAGACAGCCGAACGCCTTGGCCAGCGTGCCTTCCAGAATATCGATGCGATGCATGACGCCGTCGCGCTCGGCAATACCGCCGCCGCGCGGACCGTACATGCCGACCGCATGAACTTCGTCGACATAGGTCATCGCGCCGTATTTTTCGGCAAGGTCGCAGATCTTGGCCAGCGGCGCGATATCGCCGTCCATCGAATACAGGCTCTCGCAGGCGATCAGCTTCGGCCGGTCCGGTCCTGCGGCGCGCAGCAATTCTTCCAGATGCGCCATGTCGCTGTGACGGAACACTTGGCGCTCGCAACCGCCCTGGCGGATGCCTTCGATCATCGAGTTATGATTCAGCGCGTCCGACAGGATCAGGCAGTTCGGAATGAGTTTCGCGATGGTCGCGATACCGGTCTGGTTCGAGACATAGCCCGAGGTGAACAGCAGTGCGGCGGCCTTGCCGTGCAGGTCGGCCAGTTCATGTTCAAGCTGCACCAGGGGGTGATGGGTGCCTGCGATGTTGCGGGTGCCGCCGGCGCCGGTGCCGACCCGGGTCGCGGTCTCGACCATGGCACCGACCACTTTGGGGTGCTGGCCCATGCCGAGATAGTCGTTGGAGCACCAGATCACGACGTTGCGGGCGCCCTTCGGGGAATGCCATACCGCGTGCGGGAACCGCCCGGCGATACGCTCGAGATCGGCGAAAACCCGGTAACGCCGCTCGTCATGCAGGCGGTCGAGAGCGGCACTGAAGAACTTGCTGTAATCCATCGCAAAAAACCCGAAACGGAACCTGAAGCCGGGGTGGCGGCGCCTTTTTAGAGCTTTTCCAGCTTTAATGTCGAGCCGGAATTGAGTGTCCGGCCGCCCGGCCAGCGGGGAGCTGGGTTGTTTGCGGCAAGGATCGCCAATCCGTGCTCGTTTTGATCAATATGGACGAGAGCCAGACGATGACCGGTGAGGAGCCGTGATGGTCGAAAAATGCGTGGATAGGTCACGGCGATCGGTCATAGGCACGATGGTGCAGGGGCTCGCTGCGGGGCTTTTGCCGGGGCTTTCCCAAGCGCTGGCGTCCGACAAGATGACGCGGCAACAGGCGCAATATCAGGACACGCCAAACGGCATTTATAGTTGTGCCAATTGTTCGCTGTTCGAACGCCCGAAAGCCTGCAAGGTGGTCGACGGTGATGTCAGCGAAGACAGCTGGTGCAAGGCCTTTGCGCTGGTGGACTAAACTTAACGACCCATAAAAAAGCCGCCGGCATCCCTTGGGAATGCCGGCGGCCTCGCGGGAGTTCTTTAAACGAATACGGAGTGATCGATCGACCCGTCCGGCACCACATAGCCGTAACGGGTGTGGGACGGTTCAGGTCCGGCCTTCTCGTATTCCGCCTTCATCATCGCAAAGCGATCGCCCTTGAGTTCTAGCATCGCCTTCTTTGGGTCGATATTGTAAAGTCGCGCGTTATTATCGGCGAAGATGGCCGTCTTGACGTGACCTCGCGCGTCCCCCAGCGGTGCGAAGCCGTATTTCTTCTGCATCGCTTCGGGGATTTCGAGCCGCCGCAGACCTTCGATCTGCCACTGCGGCCCACCGGTCCACAGTGCATCGGTACCCCAACAGACACGATCGACGCCCAGTCCCTTGATCATGATGCCCATCAGCGCCGCACAGACATTTGGCTCGGCCACCAGCGTGGTCGCGAACAACTGGCCGACGTCGCCATAGACATTGTTGACGCCGTACTGGGCCGGGATGTCGGCGAGATCGCTGGTCCACTGGATCCGGCCGGTGCGCTCAAACTCCGCCAGCGCCACTTTGGGGTCGCCGCCGACGTGGCGATAGCCGCCATGATAGATGATGAAGTTGAGCTGCGGCCAGTCCTTCGCGGCCTGGCCGACATCGGAGACGTCGACGAAGCCGCGCAGGTTGGGAAACTGTTTTTCGACGCTTGGCGCGAAAAGTCCCTTGTGAACGCAGACATTCTTGATGCCTGCCTTCACCATCTTCTCATAGCCTTTGTAGGTGACCTTCTCGTCGTCCATCCGCCACGGATAGCGGCTGGTTTCCTTATGCGTGTTGTCGCCGATGGTGTAGCCCTTGCAGGATTCCGGCTTCAATTCGAGGCCGGCATCGAGATTTTCAAGCCAGTTCGGTTGTCCCGGCGCGAAGATGCAGTGCGCGAACAGCCGGCGCGAGCCGGCCTCCTCGTTGACCTTCTTTCGGGCGTCCGCCATCTGCTGATTGGTCAGGAACCAGTCCTGCTCGATGTCCGAAGGCGCCGACGAAATCAGCGCGATCTTGGTATCGCTGTCGAGGAACATCTCTTTTTTGTAGTTGTTGAATTTAAGATCCTCGATGGTCTGCTCGTGGTCCTGGAGCTGCTTGTTCCAGCCGGCCTTGCCCACGGCCTTGCGCATTTCCACAAAACCCATGATGCGGGTATCGTCGCGCAGGAAGTGCGTATGCATGTCCATGATGAACTGGTCCTTGAGCGAATTCGCCCGTTCCTGGGCCATCGCCGGCGTCGCGGCTTCGGCCTTGGTCACGTCGAAGATCGGACCATAGACCTCGTTCATCGCGACAAAGGCTGCCGCCATGCCGGCCGCGGACTGGAAGAACCGCCGGCGATCCAGACCCTGCTTGCCGCCGAGATCGTCGGCCATCGCCAGCATCCGCGCCTCGACTTCACGCTGCCGCTCATTCTGTGGGTCGGGATAGAATTCGTCGCTGGAGACGACCTGGGTCGGAATCGGGGTCCGATGCAGAAGCATTTCGGACGGCATCAGTTCGGCGAGTTCCTCGGGTGTTAGTTGGTTGCTCACTGTTTTTCTCCCACTGGTGGTCCGCGATGGATGCCCGCGGTTGCATGGCGAGAGACTAACTTTGGCAAGGCATGCCTGTTTTCACGTATTGAAATCCAACGAAGAATTGAATGGCGCAAAGGTATGAAGATTTTTCATCTAATGAAAATGAAGCGGTCTGTATGAAAATTAATTTGATTGGCGCGCCAGATAAGCTTCTTATGGATTTCATAAGACGCAAGAAATGGGTGGAGATCCCTGATGTTGCCCAAGGGCGCGGATGAGCTTCACAGCATAATGCCTGCGCGCCCACCGATGGGGCGCGAAAACGGTGGCGGAATACAGGCGCTCGATCGTGCCTTTCTTATTTTGGATATTATTGCGGATGCCGGCGGCGAAGCGAAGCTTACCGAGATCAGCACGACAGCCGGCTTGAATGTCTCGACCTGTCATCACCTGATCTCGACGCTGTGTAATTGGGGTTACGTCGCGCGGGGCATCGACAGCAAGACCTACGTGCTCGGTCCCCGAATCCTGCATCTCAGCGCGGCGTGCCTGCGTCAGGTCGATCTTCCCAGGCGCGCTCAGCATTATGTCGACCGGCTGAATGAACAGACGCGGGAGACCATCCAGCTTTCAATCATGCAGGACACCAGCCTGGTGAATGTCCTGCGCCGCGAGGCCCGGCAGGCGGTGCGCGTCGATGGCGGTCTCGGCGGAAAATTACACGCCGCACACGCGACCGCGACTGGAAAGGCAATCCTTGCCTGGCTGCCGCCGATCGAATGTTCCCGCATCATTGCGCACCAGGGACTGACGGGTTTTACGCCAAATACGATCACGAACTTCGACAAGTTGACCGAGGAGCTTCGGTTGACGCGACGAAGAGGCTTCGCGATCGATCAAGAGGAGTTTCATCCCGGCGTCGTCTGTATCGGTGCGGCGATAAGAGATCATGCCGGCGCGGTGGTCGGATCTATCGGTGTGGCCATGCCGTTGTTTCGTGCCTCCGCCGAATATCTCGATCGAGTCAAAGAGCAGCTGATCGCGGCGGTCGATGAATTATCGATCGAACTCGGCGCGCCCGGCGCCATCCTGTCCGGGTCTCAAAAGAGCCAGCAACGGAATATTCCCGAGCAAGTCCGGACCTAGCAACGGAGCATCGCCATGGACGCCGTGACGCCGAAAATTTCTCAGGCCGCCGACACGCATTCCCACCTCGTTCGTCCGCACGATATGGAGTGGCAGAAGACCCGCTTCCCGGGCTGCGAGGCCAAGACCTTATTGTTCGATCGTTCGACCGGATTGATGACCGCGCTGATGCGGTTCGCGCCGGGCGCCGTGCTGCCCGATCACGAACATGTCCATATCGAACAGACCTTCGTTCTCGAAGGCAGCCTGGTCGACAAGGAAGGTCCCGCGACAGGCATCGCGGCCAGTGCCGGCGAATTCATCTGGCGCGAACAGGGCAGCCGCCACGTGGCGTGGTGTCCCGAAGGCGGATTGATGCTGGCGATCTTCCAGGTTCCCAACAAGTTCTTTGAAGCCGACGGCCGCATCGTCGATGCGGCGGGCCAGGATTGGGACGAGACCTGGGGGCATACCCACAAGGGCTGAGGACTGAAAGTTTCTGACGATTTAATTATCGCCTTTACCAAAGCCCGGCACGTCAGGTCGCTCGATCCTGAGCAACGTCGCCATCGCCCAAGTCAAGGCGCCTTTCATGGACGGCCGCGAGATCGTCGAAACCGCCGATGCTGCGAAGTTCTTCAAAGATCCGCAGTCCGAACGCGCGAAGCGTTCCTGGCCAAGATTCCTCACCATTGACCGTCGGCCGACGTTGCATATCGGCTCGTTAGGGCGCGCAACATGAATCGATCCACCTGATCGGTTGGAACGTACAATTCTATGAGTTGGATCGATGCATCGAATGCCTGTAATGTTCAATGAGCGAGAGGCCGAGGCTGAGACCGGGAGTAAACAAATGAAGGTGGCTCATACGCGTCACGCATTCACCCGCCGACATCTGCTCAGCCGGGCAGGCATGGCCGGTGCGCTGCTGGCGACCGCGCCGGCCTGGGCGGAGCCGCTGGTCCAGCTGCCGTTTCTGAGTGATCCCAAGGAACGCCCCCTGACAACGGCCTTTCCCCAGAAGGGCGCGATGATCTTGCAGCGCTCGCGTCCGCCTCTGCTGGAGACCCCGTTCGAGGTCTTCGACAAGGGCGTTTTCACGCCGAACGACCAGTTCTATGTTCGCTGGCATTGGGCGGTCATTCCCACGGAAATCGACGTCGACAAATTCCGTCTGGCTATACGCGGTCACGTGAACCGGGAACTGTCCCTGTCGTTGAGCGACACCCTCTCCCTCCCTCGCTTCGAGATCGCTGCGGTCAACCAATGTTCGGGCAATTCGCGCGGTTTCTTTCAACCGCGTGTCGCCGGCGGCGAATGGGCTAACGGCGCGATGGGAAATGCCCGCTGGATGGGTGTGCGTCTCAGGGACGTGCTTGATCGTGCGGGCGTAAAGGCCGGCGC
Organism: uncultured Alphaproteobacteria bacterium; assembly: GCA_963790595.1. Classification (GTDB taxonomy): domain Bacteria; phylum Pseudomonadota; class Alphaproteobacteria; order Rhizobiales; family Xanthobacteraceae; genus Bradyrhizobium. Next base: position 59,841 of record CAWBPE010000014.1, read on the forward strand.
TGTTCAAGTGCGGCTGAACGGAATGGATGAGCCGGTGGTGTCTGACGGGCCTGACTTCAAGAAATCACTGGACATCGATCATGCACGCGACGGCGAGGTCATGATCGCCTATGCCATGAACGGGGAACAGTTGCCGCTTCTCAACGGGTTTCCGCTGCGGCTGGTCGTGCCCGGCTGGTATGCCACCTATTGGGTGAAGGCCGTCAACGATATCGAGGTTCTCGACCAGCCCGACGACAATTTCTGGACCAAGTCCGCCTATTTGATCCCCGACACGCCGCATGCTGACGTGAAGCCTGGCCAGACCGGCGTCAAAATGGTGCCGATCAACAAGATGGTGCCGCGCTCTTTCATCACCAACATCAAGTCCGGTGCGACCTTGCAGGCCAACGCTTCAACGCTCATCCGGGGTATCGCATTCGGTGGCGATACCGGCGTGGCCAGTGTCGATCTGTCGGTCGATGGCGGCAAGAGCTGGCAGGCGACTGCGCTTGGCAAGGACGAGGGCAAATTCAGCTTTCGCCAGTGGCAGGCCCTGGTCGCGTTGCCGGCGGCCGGCAATCACACGCTGATGGTTCGCTGCACCAACAGCGGCGGCGTGGCGCAACCCGACGAGGCGAACTGGAATCCGTCGGGATTCATGCGCAATGTCATCGAAGCAACGCCCATCGTCGTGGCCTGAGGAGATCGCCGATGTCGCGTATGATATTTACCCTCGCGCTGTTGAGTGCCGCCACAACGCCGGTCGCGGTCGATGCCCAGTCGCCGCTCACGCTCAAGTCGGTCTCGATCGACCTGCCGGATCGCGGCACCATGTTTTCCGGTCCGGGGTCAGACGTCGTCAACAACAACTGCCTGGCCTGTCACTCGGCCGGCATGGTGCTCAATCAACCGGCTTTGCCGGCGGCGGCCTGGCAGGCCGAAGCCGAAAAGATGCTCCACGTATACAAAGCTCCGATCGACGAGAAGGACGTCCCGGCGATTGTCGCGTATCTGGTGCGCATCAAGGGCGCCAAATAGGGGACTCACGTCGTCCGGAAGTAGAGCACGCCGTCAGTCTCTTTCGCCGTCAGGCGTCCTTCGACCAGCATGTAGTTGACATGGGCGATCAATTCGCCGGCCGCGAAACCCATCTGGTGCACGTCGAGCACGTGCTTGTGGAATACCACCGGCACCAGTTCCTTGGAGGTCTTCGGCGTTTCCCGGCAGGCATCGGCGATCAGCCGGCAGCGGTCTTCGTGATGATCGGCCAGTTGCTTGATGCGCGTCTTCAATCCGTAGAACGGCACGCCGTGGCCGGGCAGCACCAGCAGGTCGTAAGGCAGCGTGGTGGTGAGGCTCGCCAGCGAGGCCAGATATTCGCCAAGCGAATTCTGGTCGGGCTCGACCGCCCAGACGCTGACATTGGGTGAAATCTTGCTCAGCACCTGATCGGCCGACAAAAACAGCTTGTCGGCGGCGCAATAGAGCGTGACCTGGTCGAGCGCATGGCCGCCGCCGGTAATGACCTTGAAGCGGCGGGTGCCGATCGAAATCTCGTCGCCATGCGAGATGCGGCGATAGGAGGGCGGCAGCACTGAAACCCGCTTCAGGTAATCCTGACCGCGGCCGAGCAGTTGATCGGTCAGGCTCTCGTCCATGCCGTGGCGCCGGAAGAACAGCCGCTGCGCCAGTTTGCGTTCGTCGGTGCCGCGGTTCTGGTGATAGACCGACTGCAGATACTCGACCTGCGACATGTCGAGCGGACAATTGAAGCGCTCGACCACCCATCCGGCAAGGCCGACATGGTCGGGATGCGAATGGGTTACGATCAGCCGTGAGATCTTCACATGGGCGAGCGGGCCCTCGAACAACGCGGTCCAGGCCGCGATCGATTCCTCGTTGCCGAATCCCGAATCCACCATCGCCCAGCCATCACCGTCGGCAAGCAGATAGATGTTCACGTGATTGAGACGGAACGGCAGCTTCAGCCGCACCCATAACACGCCGGGCATGACCTCGACGACCTGATCCGGGCCGGGATGGTTTTCCCAGGGGTATCGCAGGGCTTCGGCCGAGGACTGCATGGCTTCTAATTTTGAAATGGCTTCTGGTTTTGAATTCATCGTGATGTGCCGCAATTGCCGATAATCCGGCTTAGCCGCACTATCCGCGCGGCGCCAGCCGAAAACAATTGTGATTTCGGCAAAGCACAAGCGCGATGCAACGCAAAAAGGCCGGCGCGAGGCCGGCCTTTTCAGAGTTCAGATCAGTACTTTAGTCAGACTGCAGGGCAGTCCGATCAGTACTTGGCTACTCAATACTTGGCGACGACCGGGCCACCAAAGTTGAAGCGGTAGTTCAGGCCCGCCTTGATGACGTGGTCGTCGGTACGGAAGTTGCCGAACGGCACGAGAGCGGCCGGAGCCACGAACGAGCTGGTACCGAAATCATAGTACTGATACTCGATTTTGGCCGACCAGTTCTGGGCGAACATGTATTCGAGGCCGGCACCGACGGTGTAGCCATCACGATGGCCACCGCTGAAGCCGAAAGCGACCGGGCCAGCCGCTCCCACCAACGATTCGTTGTTGTCGGAGTAGGCATAACCGCCCTTCACGTAGAGCAGGGCCGGACCCCAGGTGTAGCCGATGCGGCCGGTCACCGAACCCAGCGCGCGCTGGTTGTTGGTGTAGGTCAGGTTGCCCGGAAAGATGATGCCGCCATTGTTGTTGGCGAGCCAGCTGTACTGGCCTTCCGCACCGATCACCCAATTGGGGGCGAACTGGTAGTCAGCGCCAACCTGCAAACCGCCGAGGAAGCGGCCGTCGCCGTTGTTGCCGGTGGTGAGACCACCGAAATTGTTGTTGCCGCTGAAGGCGCCGCCGAGGTGACCGCCGATGTAGAAGCCGGTCCAGTTATAGAGCGGGGCGGCATAGACCGGAGCCTTGGTGTAGGGGGCGCGGGCCGAGAGATCGGCGGCAAGTGCTGACCCGGTCGCGCCGAGGGCGACGAAGGCCACAGTGGTGAGCAGGAACTTCTTCATTAGTTTGTTCTCCAGAACGATATTGAATTTTCGAGTTTTTCAAGTTGGCCGAGTGAACGGCGAGGCGCGCACTTAGACAGCTTTTGACTAAAAAGCTGTCACTTATCAGCCACACCAAACGAGAACCCGACGGGAACCCAACCTATTGGGGAACAACACTTTTTCGTGCTTAATGGAGCCTTAATCAAACCTAAAAGAAGCCTTAATTTCGAACTGCGAAGCATTGTTCCAAGGCGGCAGCGGGAATTGAAATGGCAGCCTTTAAAAGGCTGCTTGGCGTGAAAGTTTTCACCGCCTTCTCGATTCGGTCTGCAGATCACGGCGTCTGCGATCCGCCAAAGAACACATATCGAGGCGTTACATCTGACGTGACACATCTGAAGTGACGCATGCCCTGCGTCGAAACCCCTGTCGCTGGTGGTGGGCGTAATTTCGGATAAGGTCGCGCCGCATGGACAATATGCAGACAGCGTCGAGTGTGTTGAGCAGCGCCATCATCGAGTGGCTGGCCGACGAGGCACTGCATCAATCCGAGCCTGCAACGCTGTACGGCGAGCTGTGTATGCGGTTGCGCGCCGTCGGCATACCGGTGATGCGGGGGCAGGTGGCCTTTCGGGTGCTTCATCCGCTCTACGACGCCAGTGCATTGACCTGGTCTGCGACGCAGGATGTCCTTGTCGAGAACTTTCGTCCCGAGCAGAGCGGTCAGGAGCAGTTTCTCCGCAGTCCGGTCGGCTATGCCCTGACCCATCGCCTGCCGGTGTTTCGGCGCCGGCTGACCGGTCCGACGGCGCTGCTCGATTTCGAGGTCCTTGAGGATTTTCGTGGGCTCGGCGGCACCGACTATCTCATCTTCCTGATCAGGTTCGATCCGTCCGGACAGAACGGCGTGATCTGCTCCTGGCTCGGCGACCGGGCCGCCGGGTTCACCGATGACGAGATCGCCCAGCTCCAGCGCGTGACCCGCGAACTCGGCATTGCCTTGAAGTCCAGGCTCGAGCGCAGCGTCGCGGAAAATATCGCCAACGCCTATCTCGGCCGGCGCGCCGGGCAGGCTGTACTGAACGGCTCGATCCGGCGCGGTGACGGCGAAAAGATCACGGCCGCGTTGTGGTACAGCGATCTTCGCCGCTCCACCGAACTGGCCGACCGGCTCTCGACCGAAGATTTTCTGGAGCTATTGGGGCGCTATTTCGAAATGACGGCCGCCGCCGTGCTCGATCATGGCGGCGAGGTCGTGTCGCTGATCGGCGACGCGGTGCTCGGCCTGTTTCGCGTCGAGGGTTCACCGCAGGAAGCCTGCGCGCGTGCGCTCGCCGCCGCCCAGGAAGCCCGCCGGCGGCTTGAAGCCCACCTGCAGTCAGGCGTCTCACAACCGGCGACGTCAGGGCCGGAGCTCGACTTCGGCATCTCGCTGCATCTGGGCCAGGTAATCTACGGCAATGTCGGCGTGCCCGAGCGTCTGCAGTTCACGGTGGTCGGCGCCGCGGTCAATGAAGTGGTCCGGGTGCAGGACCTGACCAAGCAGCTTGGCTGTCCGCTATTGGCCACTGCGACCTTCGCCGACGCTGCCACAGGATCCTGGCGGCCTCTCGGCGAGCATCGGCTGCGCGGCCTGGAGACCCCGATGCCGATCCTGACCAAGCAGCCGGTTGGTTGAGGTACTTGTGGGCCGCGATCACGCGCTCGCAAAGTTGTCCCCATATCGATCCGTTTTAGATCCCATCGTTGAGATTCGGGCAACAACTCGGAGCGCGTACTGTTACAGTCTCCGAAGAAGCTGAATCCGCCGGCGCGGCAGTTTCCACCGGAGAGCGTCGATGGATGCGAACAGGCTCGGTCTGGTTTCGGCGCGGCTGCATTATTTCCAGACCGTCGCGCAACTCGGCTCGATCAGAGGCGCGGCCAAGGCGCTCAATGTCGCGCCTTCGGCGATCAGCCGGACCATCCAGGCGCTTGAGGAGGTGTTGGGGCTGCCGCTGTTCGAGCGGGTTCGCCAGCGTCTCAAACTGACCAGCGCCGGAGAGATCCTAGTCTATCACGCGCGGGCGAGCGCCTCCGAGCTCAACCAGGCCTGTTCGATCATCAACGATCTCACCGGCCTGCGGCGCGGCAAGATCGGTGTTTCCGCCGTCGAGAGCGTGACGCGGGGATTGCTGCCGCGGATTTTGGCCGAGTTCTGGCAGCGGCTTCCCAATGTCGCGGTCGAAGTTCGGACCGTCGGTTCCAGCGAAGCCCTGCGGCTGGTGGCCGAGGGCGAAACCGAACTCGGCATCGCCTTCGATGCCCGTATCCCCAAGGGCACGCAGCGGCTGGCCGGCGCAAGCCTGTCGCTCGGCGCGCTGTTGTGGCCGGGCCATCCATTGGCCGCGCGCAAGGAAGTCCGGTTGAACGACTTTGCCGGCGAGCGGGTGTTTTTATCGGACGCCACATTGGCGCTGCGATCGTCGATCGAAGGCGCGCTATTGGATAGCCGCATCGAGTTCGATCCCAGAGCGGTCACCAATTCGATCGATCTAATGGCTAAATGCGTGACCGCGAAACTGGGCGTCGCGTTTCAGACCCGGGTCGGGGTCGAAAGCGAGTTGCTGCGGGGCGAGTTGCTGTTTGTGCCGCTTCGCGACCCCGCGATGCGCCCGCGGCGCCTTCTATTGGCATCGCGGGCGAAAACCTTCCCGACCGAGCCGCCGGCGCTTTTGTCGAAACTCCTGAGTACGGCGATTGGTCAACTCGACGGGATGTAAGTTGTTGCCTTCTTGAGAACATCGCGATCATCATTTAGCAGCTATCTGGAACGTGCACAGGCCTCTAGGTTTTCTCCCTAGAGGATCCATCGATGCGTTCTCGAGAAGCCGCACAATTTCAGCAACATCGCCCCGGCATTCGCGCGGGGACGCGTTCCGCGGCTGGCCTCTCAAATACTGACCTCGCGATTACGGCTGGCCCGTCCATTGCTTGTGAAAGCCTCGACCAGCGAGGACATGCAATGAACAACGCGGCCCGATCGGCGCTGAAACTTGTCGACGAGGCCGGCCAGGTTCCAGTCTCTTCCGAACAACCCGGCAAAGTGATCGAACTCGAAGGCGTCTCGGTTCGCTATGGATTGGGCCGCAGCGCCACCACGGCGCTAGGCGAAACCACACTCGACGTTCGCCAGGGTGAGTTCATTTCCTTTGTGGGGCCGTCGGGCTGCGGCAAATCGACAATCCTGCGGCTGGTCAGCGGTCTGGTTCGCCCGACCACGGGCGTTGTCGTGGTTGGTGGCCGCGAGGTCGCCGCCAAGACGCTGCGAGTCGGGATGGCGTTTCAGAATGCCAGCATGATGCCGTGGCTCACGGTGGAGCGAAACGTGATGCTGCCGCTCAAGATCGTGCAGCCGTTTCGTTCGGAATACCGCCGCAAGCGAAAAAGCGAGTTTCGCGATCGCGCCCGCGCCCTGCTGGCGCAAGTCGGCCTCGACGGCTTCGCCAATCATTTTCCGTGGCAATTGTCGGGCGGAATGCTGCAGCGGGCCAATCTCTGCCGGGCGCTGGTGCACGACCCGCAATTGCTGCTGCTCGACGAACCCTTCGGCGCGCTGGATCAGTTCACCCGGGAAGAACTCTGGGGAACCTTGCAGGCGCTGTGGCTCGACAGGCGTCCAACCGTTCTCTTGGTGACGCACGATCTGCGCGAGGCCGCTTATCTGGGATCACGGATCTGCGTCATGAGCTCGCGTCCCGGGCGGATCATCGACGACACGCCGGTTCCGTTTTCGTATCCCAGAACGCTTGCGATGACTTACGAGCCTGACTTTGTCGCGCTCGGCAGACGCCTGCGCGAGTTGATCGCGCCGCTGCAGCCTGCCGGCGCGGGGGTTTAGATCATGGCGCGCTTCACCCGGATTTTGTCCGCGACAGCAGTGATCCTCGGCTTCTTCGGGGTCTGGGAATTGCTCTGCCGCCTGCTTCACGTCAGCGATCTGGTGCTGCCGTTGCCGAGCCAGGTGCTGGTCACGTTAGTCACGCGATTTCCCGATCTGTGGCCTCATCTAGCCCAGACCATCACCAGCACATTGACCGGCTTCGTGCTCGGCGTGGTCGCAGGCGTGGTGGCCGGCGTCATGATCGGGAGTTCGCGGTTGGCCTATGACACGCTGTATCCGCTGCTGATCGGCTTCTCGTCGGTGCCGAAAGTGGCGATCATTCCAATCTTCGTGATCTGGTTCGGCGCCGGCACGTTCCCCGCGGTGCTGACCGCGCTTTCGCTTGCGATATTCCCTGTCGTCGTCAACGTCGCGACGGGAATCTCGACCAGTGAACCCGAACTCGAAGATGTGCTGCGGGCGCTCGGCGCGAGCCGGGGCGACATTCTGTGGAACGTGGCGCTGCCGCGCACGCTTCCCTATCTGTTTGCCTCGCTGAAGGTCGCCATCACCGTGGCCTTCATCGGCTCGATCACGTCGGAGACCATCGCTTCGAATTACGGAATCGGCACCGTGATGATGGTGGCGTCTGCCAATTTCGACGTGGCGCTGCTGTTTGCGGGCCTCGCACTGATCTCCATTACCGGCATCGCGCTTTATGGTTTGTTTTCATTCGCCGAGGCGCGCCTCACCGGCTGGGCCACACGCCAGAGTACGTTGGCCGCATGACCTCAGATCATCTTCATTTTCGAACCTGCATGGAGTTGTCAGCATGAAACGCTTGTCCGTTTGGGCTCTGGCTTGCGTGGCCGTGGCCGCGTTGGTCGGAACTGCTCATGCCGAACCGACAAAAATCCGCTTTATCCTGGACTGGAAGGCGCAGGGGCCGGGCGCCTGGTACTACGTCGCGCGCGACAAGGGTTATTTCCAGGCCGAAGGACTCGACGTCACCATCGACCAAGGCGACGGATCCGCCGCCGCGGTCAGTCACATCATGACCGGCGCCTATGAGGCCGGGTTCGGTGACATCAACGCCGTGATCCAGAACGCCGCCCAGCGTCCCGGCGAACAGCCGGTGCTGGTCTACATGCTCTACAATCGCGCGCCTTACGCGCTGATCGTCAAGGCAGACGGTCCGATCAAGACGCTCAAGGATATGGAGGGCCACACGCTGGCCGCGCCGGCGGGGTCGGCGACCGAGCGCATGTTCAAGCCGCTCGCGCTCAAGAATGGCGTCGACGCCTCGAAGGTAAAGGTGCTCAACGCCGCGCCCAACCTGATCGAGCAATTGCTGGTCAATGGGCAGGCCGATGGCATCGCGCAATTCTCGCCGACCAGCTACATGAATTTTCTGGCGATGAGGAAATCGCCGGAGACGGATTTCCGGTGGTTCTTCTACAGCGAAAATGGCCTGGATCTGTATTCCAACGGCATTCTGGTTTCCCAGAAGCTGCTGAAGGACAATCCCGATGCCGTGCGCGGTCTCGTCAAGGCGTTGAACCGCGCCATCATCGAGGTCGCGGCCAATCCCGATGAAGGGATTACGACGCTCAAGAAGATAGAGCCGCTGACCAATGTCGATCTGGAAAAGCAGCGGCTGGTCTATACGGTAGATCATCAATTGCGGACCGATGAAGTCGCCCGGCTCGGGCTCGGGGACCTCGACGACACCAGGCTGCAGGCCGCGATCAAGACGGTCGTGGAGGCTTACGCCCTGCCGCGCACGCCTGCGCTCGATGAGGTCTTCAGCCGCGCGTTCCTGCCGCCCAAGGCTGATCGCGCATTGCCGCCGGCGCACTGATCGAAGCGGTCACCCGAACGCGTCACACAGAAGCAAAATGACGGAGGATGAAATTGGAAGCGGATCATAATCGTTTCATGGCGATCGCCATCGAGGAAGCCAAGGCCGGAGCGGCGCAGGGCGAGCAGCCTTTTGGAGCCGTGGTGGTGCGCGATGGCGAAGTGGTGGTCCGAAGCCGCAGCCTGAAGGTCTCGACGTCCGACACGACAGCCCATTCCGAAACCCTTGCGATCAAATATGCGACCCAGAAGCTCGGGCGGCGCGAACTGCCGGACTGCACATTTTACGCAACATGTGAACCCTGCCCGATGTGTCTTGGCGCCATCCTCAATGGCGGCATCAAAACGCTGGTGATCGGCGCGCGCAACCGGGACATCAAGCAGCTCGCCAAGGTCGCCTTCAATTTCAAGGATTACACGGTCGAGCGTTTTGCCGAGATGACCGGGTGGGATCTGAAAGTGATCGAGGGCGTGCGATCCGCCGAATGCATCGCATTGTACGCCACCTCCGCGGTCGAATTGACCCGCTGACAATCCGGATTGCACATATGCAACAGAACATTGTGGCGCGGGTCATTGCCGGGCTGAAGGCGGCGGGGGTCAGTGTCGTCTGCTATCTGCCGGATTCGCTGTTCAAGGAGCTCTATCCGGCACTCGACCAGGATCCCGATATCCGAACCATCCCGGTCACCAATGAGGGCGAGGGGGCTGCGATTTGCGGCGGCCTGTTCCTGTCGGGCAAGCGTGCGGCGCTGATCATGGAAAACTCGGGCTTGCGGGCCTCGATCGAACCGCTTGCGCGCATGGGCCTGGGCGCGGGAATCCCGGTGGTGATGCTGATGAGCTATCGCGGCGATCTCGGCGAGAATAATTGGTGGGCGATCCCGCACGGCATGACGATGGAGCCGCTGCTCGAAGCGATGCGGATTCCCTACCGCGTCGTTGACCGCGAGGACGAGATCGAGCGCTCGATCCAGGACGCGTTTCACTGGTCTTATGCGGCCTACTACCATTCGGCGATCGCGCTGACCGGAGCGCTGGTGCGATGAAGCGATATGATTGCATGGAGCGCCTCGGCTCCTTGCTGAAGGACGAGTTGGTCATTCTCTCGCTCGGCGCCAGCGTCGACGAATGGTACAATGCCGCGCCCCACATGCGCGATGCGAGCCTGTTCCAGCAACAGCTCGGCTGCGTCACGCCGCAAGCCTTTGGCCTCGCGGTCGGCCTGCCGCACCGGCGCGTCGTGTCGCTGGATACCGACGGCGGCATGATGTTCAACCTCGGCATTCTGGGGACGCTGGCCAACGAGCAGCCGCGCAATCTGTTGGTCGTGGTCTGGGACAATGAGTGCTATCAGTCGATCGGTGGTCCGCCGACCCACACCGCGAAGGGACGGGTGGACATCGCGAAGATCGCGCAGGGCGCCGGCATCGAGCAGGCCTACACGGTGCGCGATCTCGACGCGTTCGAAGCGCATTGCCGAACGGGCCTCGGCGCCGATGTGCCCTATTTCGTGGTCGCGAAGGTCGAGGCCAGCGTGCGGCCGGGTATCCGGCGCAAACACAGCGACGGCCGCGAGGACAAATACATCTTCGTGCGCCACGTCGAGGCCACCGAAGGCATCACGATCATGGGGCCGAGCGAGCATAATTGAGATGGCATGGGCGCCCAGCGCCGCATGTGAGCGAGCAGCCGATCAGGGACTGACACCAGGGGCTTCCGGTCGTTCAGAAGCGAAAGTTATCGGAATCAGATCAGTGAAATCTGTAATTGAGCGTCAGTGTCACGGATTGATTGGTGACCCGCTCTTGGGTGTTGAGGACCGCAGGACCGGAGATCGTCACCGCGCCGGCCTGGTTCTGCACGAAGACCGAATTTTCGATGTTGAAGTTCGCGGACCGCGCATAGGTGTAGGCAAAATCCAGAAACCAACCGCGCGTGAAAGCATATGTGGCGCCAACTTGCGCCGCGCCGCCCCACACCCAATTGTTATTAAATACGGTAATCGGTGCGCCGGCCGGGAACGTCCCGTGCAACGACGTCGTGGCGAAAGGGACCGTATTGATAAAATTCGTCTCGACGCCGAACAGAGCCGGACCGCCGCCAGCATATAAGGTGACGTTGCCGAACGCGTGGCCGACGGTGCCTATCAGCGAAAGCTGATGTTGCAGATTGATTTCAGCCGGGTTGCCCTGCACGAACCCGGTGATAGGTGCGCCGGTTACGGCCCCCGGTCCGGTTAGTATGGAGCCGGTGCCATTCTGCGGAATGATCACGGTCTGCTTCGAGTTTGTGTTTGCGTATTTGTACGCGAATTTAAACCCGGCCAGCCAGCCGCCGCTGGCAACCGGAACCGTATAGCCGAACTGAACATCGGGGGAGAAACCGGATTTGTTTCGGTTGAAGTCGAAAAACGGGCCACCCTCTTGCCCTTGGGCAACCAGCAGCGGCCCATTGAATACATTTACAGTGCCGGATACGCCCTGAAGTGACTGGTCGAAATGGGTCCAGTTGGAGCTTCCGCCCCCACCGACATAGAAACCGGTCGTATCCCAAACAGCAGGCGGCGGCGGAGCTTTGACGGCTATATCCGCGGCAAGGACAGCACCGCTCGTTGCGACGATTAAAGCGCTGCCCCAAACAAAAGAAAAAAGCCGGACATTCATTTGGCCACCCGTAATCACGAGGGACTCAATTCTTATTATTCTTACTGCGATTCGCGCGAGCCTGCTGCACGGATCTTGCACCAACCGCAGGCTTTCCCGTGCTTTGTTCTACCTATAGGTGCGAGACAGGATTGAACTGTCGACCTCTCCATTACCAATGGAGTGCTCGGACTACAGAAGTCCAGGTGCGGTCTCACGCCGATATCTGAGCGGGAATTACAGGCACGGATTTTCCGCAGCCACGGCTACTGGGCAAAATGCCAAGGCACTGAATCAGAAAGTTAATTCTCTTTTAATTCAAAGACTCTCTTTTAGATAATAAGGGAGCCTCCTCATGCGCCACCTCACCGTATACGCACGCTTCATCGTGATCGTTTCAGTTCTTTCCGCAGTCTTTGTCGGCGTAATGGCCTACCAGATCTGGGTCGTTCGCAACACGGTCTTCGAGGAACGACAGGTAAAGGTGCTCGACATGGTCGAGACCGCCAAGAAGATCCTGTCGTATTACGATGAAAAGGCCAAGGCCGGGACCCTTCAACCGGCCGATGCGCGCCAACTTGCCTTCGATGCGATCGGGGCGATGCGCTGGGGCCAATTCGGGGACTACATCGGCATCTACGGCGCCGGCCAAAACAACGCGGGCGTTACCTATGTCCACGGCAATCCCAAATACATCAACGTCAATCGCTGGGACTTCAGGGATAGCCAGGGGCGTCTGCTGATCGGGGATCTCGTTGAAAAAGCGCGGGCCGGCGGTGGTTTTGTCGAGTATCTCGTTCCGCGGGTGGCCGGGGGCAAGGAAGCCGTCAAGCTCTCTTATGTCAGCGGCTATGGCGCCGGAGAAAAGTCCGTGGCGATCCAGGCGGGGGTGTACGTCGACGATATCGATGAGGTCATATTCAGTCGTGCGGTATGGATTGCGGCAGGCGGATTGGCCGGCCTGCTGGTCGCGGCCTTGACGGCGCTCTTTCTCGGTCGCGGCCTCGTCCGCCCGCTCGACAAGATCTGCAGCGTGATGGATGGGCTTGCGGCGGGCGATCTCGCGACCGAGGTTCCGTATCGTGATCGGCGCAACGAGATTGGCCGCATTTCGCGCAGTCTGGGTGTTTTCAAGGATGCGCTGGTCGACGCCGAGCGTCTACGCGAAGAGCAATCCGGCGCGGAGCAGCGGCAACTCTTGCAGCGCAAGGCTGACATGAATCGGCTTGCCGATGATTTCGAAAATGCCGTGGGTGAGATCGTCAATACGGTTTCGTCCGCCTCGGCCGGGCTGGAAGCGTCTGCGGTCAACCTGTCGGCAACCGCGGAGCGTTCGCTTGAACTGACGACGATCGTGGCGGCGGCGTCGGGACAAACCTCCACCAATGTGCAGTCGGTCGCCTCGGCCACCGAGGAAATGGCCTCGTCGGTCAGCGAGATCGGGCGTCAGGTCCAGGCGTCGGCAGGTATTGCCACGCAGGCTGTAGAGCAGGCGCAGGCGACAAATGATCGGGTCGGCGAACTGGCCAAGGCCGCAGCCCGGATCGGTGACGTGGTCGAACTCATCAACATGATTGCAGGGCAGACCAATCTGTTGGCCTTGAATGCCACCATCGAGGCGGCGCGTGCCGGCGAGGCGGGTCGTGGTTTTGCTGTCGTGGCGGCCGAGGTCAAGGCATTGGCTGAACAGACCGCGAAGGCAACCAACGAGATCGGTCAGCAGGTCACCGGGATTCAGACGGCAACGCAGGATTCGGTTGCTGCGATCAAGGAGATCGGCGGCACCATCGAGCGGATGTCGGAGATTGCCTCGTCAATCGCATCCGCGGTGGAAGAGCAGGGCTCCGCGACCAATGAAATATCCCGCAATGTGCAGCACGTTGCACAGGCCGCCCAGCAGGTTTCATCCAACATCACCGACGTCCAGCGTGGCGCCAGCGAAACAGGCTCGGCCTCATCGGTGGTGCTCTCGGCCGCGCGGCTGCTGTCCGGGGATAGCAACCGGCTCAGAACGGAAGTCAGCAAGTTCCTGAACTCGGTTCGAGCGGCCTGACAGCGCCTTTGCGCGCCAATGCACAGGTGCCCGTCGGCGGCGATTGCCGGATTGTCCTGAACCAAAAAGTCTCTGATTTTATTAAGAGAACTGGTGCTGCCAGACAGGATTGAACTGTCGACCTCTCCATTACCAATGGAGTGCTCTACCACTGAGCTACGGCAGCGTGCCCCGGATACGAGAATCGGCCAAAAGGCCTCAACAAGGCGCGCCGATCCTTGCCACAAGGTCCGGGGTCACGCAAGCGCGGGAAACGGCCTGCGAGGGCGTCAAAACGGTCATAATCGGCGCGGGGCGCCCGTGGCGGCCATCAATTGCGCCTGTTGCGGGCCGATCCGGTTCCATTTCCGGCAATTCCCGAAAATCTGCGCCAAAGTCGTCAGCATCGGCAGGGTCGCCGGCCCCCCGGAATCGGCGATTGCCCCACGGGCGAGCGAAACACACTATGTTCCGGCAGCAGGGAGGTCAGCAGGCCATTTCCCCTGACATTATTTAGGCAGATGCGTTCGAACAGGCCGACGATGAAGAATGACAAGGACAACCGCGACGGACCATCCGGGAAGTCCGAAAAAAATCCGCGCAAGAATCCGCGCAAGGATCTGCGAGGGGACCGGCTGAAGCTGGCATTGCGCGAAAATCTCAAGCGGCGGAAATCGCAGGCCAGAGGGCGAGACGATTCCGCGGGCGCGGCTTCCAACGCCGATGAGGCCACCCCACATGAGGGCGGTGAGAAGACGCTTGGCGAGTAGGTCTTGGCGAATAGGATCGTGACACACGGGAATTGTTGATCTCTGTATTTCGAGTGGGGCGAGACGGAATGGCTGCAGACATTACGGCAGGCGACAAGGTGGATGACGGTGTTGCGGCCGCAACTGCGTTTCCGCGTCATGAGCAGACATTTCCGGCGCTGACGCCGCAGGAAATCGCCCGCATGCGCCGGTTCGGCGAGGAGCGTCATTACAAAGACGGCGAAAAACTGTTCGAGACCGGCAAACCCGGACCCGGCATGTTCGTGCTGTTATCCGGCCATGTCGCGATCACGCAGCGCGACGGCCTCGGCCACATCACGCCCGTGATCGATCAGGGGCCGGGGCAGTTTATCGCCGAAATCGGCCAGCTCTCGGGCCGCGTCGCGCTGATCGATGGCCAGGCCGAGGGCGATGTCGAAACGCTGTTGATCCCGCCGGAGCGCCTGCGCGCGCTGCTGGTGGCCGAAGCCGATCTCGGCGAGCGCATCATGCGCGCGCTGATCTTGCGCCGGGTCAATTTGATCCAGGGCGGCGTTGGAGGGCCGGTGCTGATCGGGCCATCGCATTCCAGCGGCGTGGTGCGCCTGCAGGGATTTCTCACCCGCAACGGCTACCCGCATCATCTGCTCTGTCCGATCGCCGATACCGATGCGGCGGAACTGATCGCGCGTTATTCGCCCTCGCCGGCGGATTGGCCGCTGGTCGTGGTGCCCGACGGCACGGTGCTGCGTAACCCAAGCGAATCCGAACTGGCGCGCGCGATGGGCATGCTGCGCGCCCTTGCCAAGGACAAAGTGTACGACGTCGCCGTCGTCGGCAGCGGTCCCGCCGGACTATCGACCGCGGTCTATGCGGCGTCCGAGGGATTGGCGGTCGCGGTGTGCGATACCAGGGCGTTCGGCGGCCAGGCCGGCGCCAGCGCTCGCATCGAGAACTATCTCGGTTTTCCGACCGGCATTTCCGGACATGCGCTGACCGCCCGGGCCTTCAACCAGGCGCAGAAATTCGGCGCCGACATCATGATCCCGGTCGAGGCCAAGTCGCTCGATTGCTCGCGCAATGACGGCGCTTTCGGTCTCACGCTCGACGACGGTGAAGTGTTGCGCGCGCGCTCGATCGTGGTCGCGAGCGGCGCGCGCTACCGCCGGCCCGAGATCGAAAACCTCGCCGACTTCGAAGGCCGCGGCGTCTGGTACTGGGCCTCGCCGATCGAGGCGCGGCTCTGCGCCGCGCAGGAAGTCGTGCTGGTCGGCGGTGGCAACTCCGCCGGTCAGGCGGCGGTGTTCCTGGCGAGCCATGCCCGCCGGGTTCACATGATGATCCGCGGCGGCGGTCTCGGCTCCAGCATGTCGCGCTATCTGATCGAGCGCATCGAGGCCGCGTCGAATATCGAGCTCGTGTTCAACACCGAGGTGGTGGGACTGGAAGGCACCAAGGATGTGGCGCTGGAGCGCGTGCGCTGGCGCAGCCGGTTGTCGGGCGAATGCAGCACCATGGACATCCGCAATCTGTTCCTGTTCGTCGGCGCCGATCCCGCCACCGGCTGGCTCGACGGCTGCGGCGTGATGGTCGATCGCGGAGGATTCGTGGTCACCGGCGAGCACTGCAAAAAGAGCAACGCGGTGGCGTCGCCGCTGGAGACCTCGGTGCCCGGCGTGTTCGCGGTCGGCGATGTGCGTTCGGGATCGGTCAAGCGGGTCGGCGGCGCGATCGGCGAGGGCGCGCGGGTGGTGGCGGCGCTGCACGGGTTTCTCGGCGATGCCGCCAAGCCGGCGCTTTAGCGCAAGAATGATCGAAGAATGCGCAAGAATGATAATCAAGAATAATAATCCAGTGTGGTTCAATTCCGTTGGGACGGGTCGAGCGAAAGGGGATTGAAGATGTCAAAAGGCTGCACCGACATCGCCGGCATCCGCGATGTCACGCCGAGCGCGCTCGGTTGTGAGGAATGCCTCAAGAGCGGCAGCGAGTGGCTGCATTTGCGGATCTGCCGCACCTGCGGCCATGTCGGCTGCTGTGACGATTCACCCAACACGCATGCCACCAAGCATTTCCACGCCACCGGACATCCGATCATCGAAGGCTACGATCCGCCGGAAGGATGGGGCTGGTGCTATGTGCACGAAGTCCTGTTCGATCTGTCGAAACGGAAGACGCCGCATAACGGGCCGATCCCGCGTTATTATTGAAGGGCGCCCTTCAACGCTGACGCGCAGGGCAAATTGACCGGGTCAAAGCCGTCGAGCCGCTGTTTGTGACAGCGCTACGAAGGCGTCAGGCAAAGCCTCGGCTTCGCCGATCACCCGGCCTGATCGCCGGCAGGCGGCGGACCCATGGCAATTTGGCCGGAGGAGTCGTAGCATTTGCCCGGTTTCAACAGGGGGAGCGCGTCATGGTCCTGGGTATGAGCTTAGCTACGTTCACGCTGGTTCACGTCATCATCAGCCTGATCGCTATCGCTGCGGGATTTGTGGTCCTGTCCGGATTGCTTGGCTCCAACCGGATGGCGGGCATGACCGCGATGTTTTTGCTTACGACGATCCTGACCAATGCCACGGGTTTTCTGTTTCCGTTTGAGAAATTGCTGCCGTCGCACATCATCGCTTTGCTCTCGCTGGTGCTGCTGGCGATTGCCTGTATCGCGCTTTACGGCATGAAGCTGTCCGGCGCGTGGCGCTGGATCTATGTGGTGACCGCGCTGCTGTCGCTTTACTTCAACGTCTTCGTGCTGGTGATCCAGAGCTTCCTCAAGATTCCGGCATTGACGGCGCTGGCGCCGGGTAATCCTCCGGCCGGACCGGTGTTCGCGGTGGCCCAGGGCGTCGTGCTGGTGTTCTTTGTCGTCGTCATCATCGGTTCGGTGCGAAGGTTCCGGCCGCTCGCGACCTACGCCTGATAGCCGGAACCTGATTGTCGGATACGGGGATCAATGAAAGATCGCCCGTATCGCGGCGAATATCCGCTTCACGGATACTTCCGGCTTTTCGCGTGCGCCTTCGGCGGCCCATAATTCGCCGCCGATCCGCATCGCGCCGGTCGCGATCATCGCGACCAGCCGGGCTTGAAGCTTCTCAGTCTTGTGACCCGCGCGCTTGCCGAGCGCCTCCGCCAGCGCGCGTTCCAGTTTTTCGTATTTGACCTGATCGCGGGCCTGCAGCGCCGGATTGTCGCGCTTGAGCTGCGCCATCGCCATCGCTTCATTGGGCTCGAGTTGCCGGACCATCGAGGAGATCGCATTCTCCGCGGCTGAGAGCATGGATTCACCGGCCGGCCGGGCGGCGACCGCGGCAATCAACGCCGCCGTGCTCTCCTCCTGCCAGGCAAAGACGACGTCTTCCTTTGACTCAAAATAATGGAAGAAACTGCGCCGCGAGATATCGGCGGCGGCGGCGATATCATCAAGCGTGGTTGCCTCGAAGCCGCGCTCAAGAAACAGCGCCATCGCCGTCCGGGTCAGCCGCTCGCGGGTCTGCTGCCGCTTGCGCGCCCGCAGTCCCGGCGCGCGCGCAGCCGGTTTTGGCTTTGGTGTCAGTGGCTTGTTCTTTTTACGCACTTTCGCAACTGATGCCAAATCTTCACCTCTTGCAAATTTGCACTAAGTGCACAGTTAGAGCGGGCGGCTGAACTCCGCAACGAATTGAGCCAGGAGATATAAGCATGACCGACTGGAGCACTGCAGACATTCCGCCCCTCAACGGCAGGACCGCCGTCATCACCGGCGCCACCGGCGGCCTCGGCTATGAAACCGCGCTGGCGTTGGCCGGCGCTGGCGCCAAGGTAGTGCTGACCGGCCGTAATGAAGCGAAGGGCCGCGACGCGCTGCAGGCCATTCGCCGTCAATTCCCGAATGCCGAGATTGCTTACGATACAATCGATCTGGCGAATCTGGCGTCGGTGGCGGAATTTGCCAGCCGCTATGCCGCCGCCCATGCCTCGCTCGATCTGCTGGTCAATAATGCGGGCGTGATGGCATTGCCGCAGCGGCAGGTGACATCGGATGGTTTCGAGATGCAGCTTGGCACCAATTATCTCGGCCATTATGCGCTGACCGCGCATTTGCTTCCCTTGCTTCGCCAGGGCGATCATCCCCGCGTGGTCAATCTCTCCAGCCTTGCGCATCGCAGCGGCGCGATCAATTTCGGCGACCTGCAAAGCGCGAAATCCTACAGTTCTTGGAAGGCGTATTGCCAGTCGAAGCTCGCGATGCTGATGTTTGCGCTGGATCTGCAACGCCGCAGCGATGCCGGCGGCTGGGGCTTGATGAGCAATGCCGCGCATCCCGGTTTTGCGCGAACCGACCTGATCGCCAATGGTCCGGGCGCCAACAGCTTGATGTCGCAGCTCGGCCGGTTCGTGCAGCCCCTCATCAGTCAATCAGCCGCCGAAGGCGCGCTACCCACGCTGTTTGCCGCGACCTCCTCGGACGCGAAGCCGGCTGGCTATTACGGGCCGAACGGGTTCTATGAAATGAAGGGGCCACCGGCCCCGGCGAAGATCATGCCGCAGGCGAAAGACGCAGGCGCGGCAGCGCGGCTGTGGGATGTCTCCGCCGCGTTGACCGGGGTATCGTTCGCTCCGGTCGCGGCTGCCGCCTGAATAATTAGCGCAAGACGTGACGGGGGGGTCGCATGAAAGTCATTCTGTTCGGCGCAACGGGAATGGTCGGGCAGGGCGTGCTGCGCGAATGCCTGCTCGATGCGGATGTCGAAAGCGTGCTTGCAGTCGGGCGCAGCGCGACCGGGCAGGCTAATCCCAAACTGCGCGAAATCGTGCACGCGAATTTTCTGGATTTCTCCGCGATCGAATCTCAACTGACCGGCTTCGACGCCTGCTTCTTCTGCCTCGGCGTCTCGTCGCTCGGCATGGATGAGGAGCGCTACCGGCATTTGACCTACGACATCACGATGGCGGCGGCGACGACACTCGCCAAACTCAACCCCGGCATGGTGTTCGTCTATGTCACCGGCCGGGGCACGGACTCCACGGAAAAAGGCCCGCTGATGTGGGCGCGCGTCAAGGGCAAGACCGAAAACGATCTGCTCAAGCTGCCGTTCAAGGCGGCCTATATGTTTCGCCCGGCGGGGATCCAGCCGCTGCACGGCGTCAAATCCAAGACCGGTTGGGTTCAGGCTATCTATGTCGGGGCGGCGCCATTGCTGTCGCTGCTCACACACGTCGCGCCGGCCTACATGACGACATCAGAGCAGGTCGGCCGTGCCATGATCGGGGTTGCGCGGGATGGCTATCCGAAGCCGATCCTCGAGAGCGAGGATATCAATCGCGTTTAGCTCGGATTCTGGGTTAAGCCTTGCTGGCCGCCCCGGAATGACGGCAAACCCATCAAATAGCCGCAAATTTCCAAGCTTTTGGCATCGGGCGGTTTGCCCTATATACTTTGTGCATAGCAAAAAGCAGGTTTTGGCATGGATCGCATTCGCATCGTCGGCGGCAGCAAACTCAACGGCACCATTCCGATCTCGGGCGCAAAGAATGCGGCGCTGCCCTTGATGATCGCGGGCCTGCTGTCCGAAGAGACGCTGATCCTCGACAACGTGCCGCGGCTCGCCGACGTCGCCCAATTGCAGCGCATTCTCGGCAATCACGGCGTCGATATCATGTCGGCGGGCAAACGCCCCGGCGCTCAGGAATATCAGGGCCAGACGCTGCATATCTCGGCGGCTGACATCATCGATACCACCGCGCCCTATGAACTGGTGTCGCGGATGCGCGCCAGCTTCTGGGTGATTGCGCCGCTGCTGGCGCGGATGCATGAGGCCAAGGTCTCGCTGCCGGGCGGCTGCGCCATCGGCACCCGGCCGGTGGATTTGCTGATTATGGCGCTGGAGAAGCTCGGCGCCGAGATCGCCATTGACGGTGGCTATGTGATCGCAAAGGCGCCCGGTGGCCTCAAGGGTGCGGCGATCGATTTTCCCAAGGTCACGGTCAGCGGCACCCATGTTGCGCTGATGGCGGCGACGCTGGCCAAGGGCACCACCGTCATCACCAATGCCGCCTGCGAGCCGGAAATTCTCGATGTCGCCGATTGCCTCAACAAGATGGGCGCGCGCGTCACCGGCGCCGGCACGCCCCGCATTGTCATTGAAGGTGTGACCAAGCTGCACGGCGCGCGGCACACCGTGTTGCCGGACCGGATCGAAACCGGGACCTATGCGATGGCGGTCGCGATGACCGGGGGCGATGTAATGTTAGCCGGGGCGCGGCCGGAACTGCTGCAATCGGCGCTCGATGTGCTGACGCAGGCCGGCGCCGTCATCACGTCAAACAATGAAGGCATTCGCATTACTCGCAATGGCGCCGGGATCCAGCCGGTGACGGTTTCGACCGCGCCGTTTCCGGGTTTCCCGACCGATCTGCAGGCACAGTTGATGGCGCTGATGGCGTGCGCCAAGGGCTCCTCGCACATCACCGAGACGATTTTCGAGAACCGCTTCATGCATGTGCAGGAACTGGCGCGGTTCGGCGCGCGGATTCATCTCAACGGTGAAACCGCGACCATCGACGGCATCGCGAAACTGCGCGGCGCGCCTGTGATGGCAACCGATCTGCGCGCGTCGGTGTCGCTGGTGATCGCGGGCCTCGTCGCCGAAGGCGAGACCATGGTCAACCGCGTCTATCATCTCGACCGCGGCTTCGAGCGGCTCGAGGAGAAATTGTCGGCATGCGGCGCCTCTATCGAGCGCATCAGCGATTGAAGACACAAATTACAGGTCATGCGGTGACGACCCAGCTCAAATTGATCGCGCTTGATCCCGACGACCTCGCGGTGATTTCCGCGCATGTGCAGGACGCCCGCGTTCAGACCTCTGATATCATCTGGCGGCAGAGCGAGAAGCGGCTGGTGGTCGGGATGAACCGGCTGGATTGGGAGCAAACCATGGCCGGTGAAGCCGAGCCGCGCCGGCTGATCGCCGCGCTGCGCTTCGACCGCGTGCTGGCGTGCAAGTCGCGCAATATCGACCTGGAAGCGCCGGAAGCCGCTTTGGAGCTGGTCGGGATCGAATTTCACCCCGGCGAGGCGCCCGGCGGCAGCGCGGTGCTGATGTTCAGCCACGGCGGCGCGCTCCGGCTGGACGTTGAATGCCTGGAATGCGAACTGGCCGATCTTGGCGTGGATGAACTCGGCACCAGCGACCTCGGCGAAGGCGCGGAACCCTCAGGACTGGACGCCTGACAGCTGCTAATCAAAGGGTTGACGGCGATTTGCCGCCGCGCCATTGAGCGGGGGGAACCCCCGCCCGGAAAGCCACCATGCCCGTTCGCCTCGATCACAGCAGCGCCGATTTCTCCGCGAGATTTGCGAGTTTTCTCGCGATGAAGCGTGAGGTAGCGGCCGATATCGAGGCCGCTACCCGGGCGATCGTCAACGATGTTGCGGAGCGAGGCGATGCGGCGCTGCTCGATGCGACCCGTAAATTCGACCGGCTTGATCTTGATGCCGGCGGCCTGCGCGTCACGCAGGCGCAAATCGATGCCGCGGTGAGGGCCTGCGACGCCAAAACGCTCGAAGCGCTTGAATTCGCCCGCGACCGGATCGAGGTTTTCCACCGCCAGCAATTACCGAAAGACCGGCGCTTCACCGATGCGCTCGGCGTCGAGCTCGGCTGGCGCTGGAGCGCGATCGAATCGGTCGGTCTTTATGTGCCCGGCGGCACCGCCGCCTATCCGTCCTCGGTGCTGATGAATGCGGTGCCCGCCAAAGTCGCCGGCGTCGGACGCGTGGCGATGGTGGTGCCGTCGCCCGACGGCAAGCTCAATCCGCTGGTGCTGGCGGCCGCGCATCTTGGCGGCGTATCCGAGATCTATCGGGTCGGCGGCGCGCAGGCCGTCGCGGCGCTGGCCTGGGGCACCGCGACCATCGCGCCGGTGGCGAAGATCGTCGGCCCCGGCAATGCCTATGTCGCCGCCGCCAAGCGGCTGGTGTTCGGCAAGGTCGGCATCGACATGATCGCGGGTCCCTCCGAAGTGCTTGTGATCGCCGACGCGACCGGCAATGCCGGCTGGATCGCGGCCGATCTGCTGGCGCAGGCCGAGCACGACGTCAACGCGCAGTCGATCCTGATTACCGACGATGTTGCGCTGGCCGACGACGTCGAACGCGCGGTCGAAGCGCAACTGGCGACACTGCCGCGCGCGGAAATCGCGCGGGCCTCGTGGAACGAATTCGGCGCCATCATCCTGGTCAAGAACCTGGTTCAGTCCGTAGCACTTGCGAATGCGATTGCCGCCGAGCATCTGGAAATCATGACGGCGGACCCCGAGGCACTGTCGGCGCAAGTCCGCAATGCCGGCGCGATCTTCCTCGGGCCGCATACGCCCGAGGCGATCGGCGACTATGTCGGCGGCTCCAACCATGTGCTGCCGACGGCGCGTTCGGCGCGGTTTTCGTCCGGGCTCGGCGTGCTCGATTTCATGAAGCGAACCTCGATCCTGAAATGCGGACCGGAGCAGTTGCGGGCGCTGGGGCCGGCGGCGATGACGCTGGGCAAGGCCGAAGGCCTCGACGCGCATGCGCGGTCGGTCGGGCTGCGTCTTAATCTGTCATGACCAATTCGCCCGCCGACGATGATTCGCACAACCGCATCGTCGCGGTGACGCTCGATGAGGAATCGATCGGGCGCTCCGGTCCCGACATCGAACATGAACGCGCGATCGCGATCTACGATCTGGTCGAACAGAATCTGTTTGCGCCCGAGGGTACTGAGCGCGGGCCGTTCACGCTGCATATCGGAATCACCGGCAACCGGCTGATGTTCGACATTCGCCGCGAAGACGGCGCGCCCGTAGTGGCGCATCTGTTGTCGCTGACGCCGTTCCGGCGAATCGTGAAAGATTATTTCATGATCTGCGACAGTTATTATCAGGCGATCCGCACCGCGACCCCGGACAAGATCGAGGCCATCGACATGGGCCGCCGCGGCATTCACGACGAAGGCTCGCGCACCTTGCAGGAGCGGTTGAAGGGCAAGGTGCGGATCGATTTCGAAACCTCCCGCCGGCTGTTCACGCTGATCTGCGTGCTGCACTGGAAAGGCTAGCACATGGTGGGGCCGCCGCGCGTGCGCACGCCGCAAGCCGTGCTGTTCGCATGCGGCTTCAACAGCGTGCGTTCGCCGATGGCCGAGAGCCTGCTGCAGCAGATGTTTCCCCACGCGCTCTATGTCAAATCCGCAGGCGTCAAGAAGGGCGAACTTGATCCGTTCGCGGTCGCCGTGATGGCCGAGCTCGGCCAGGACATTTCCGGCCACAGGCCGATGACCTTCGAGGAACTGGACGACTGGGAAGGGCTCAATTTCGACCTCATCATCACGCTGTCGCCGGAGGCGCATCACAAGGCGCTGGAACTGACGCACACCATCGCGGCCGACGTGGAATATTGGCCGACGCACGATCCGACCGGCGCCGAAGGCAATCGCGAGCAGAAGCTGGAAGCCTATCGCGAGGTCTGCGACAGCCTGCTGCTGCGCATCCGCAAGCGGTTTTCGAAGGTCGGTGCGGCGAGCGGGTAGCGAGTGGCTTGGTCTCGCGAGGTGGTGTGATTCGAGACTTTGGCCATGACAGTTTTCTTTCAATCGCCGCCGCCAGAGGCCGCAGGTTCCAGGTTTTCGAAGGGGTTAGCCGGTTGTCTCGGCCAACCCCTTCCGATAGGTTCCGCGCGCATCCCGCCCGAATCCTCCCGCCGATAAAATTCGCATGCTAGGCCGCCCCAAATTCGTTCTCGCTTCCGGCTCGCCGCGACGGCTCAGCCTGCTCAACCAAGCCGGCATCGAGCCCGACGCGTTGCGCCCCGCCGATGTCGACGAGACCCCGAAGCGGGGCGAGTTGCCGCGGGCCTGCGCCAACCGGCTGGCCCGCGCCAAGGCCGACGCCGCGCTCAAATCGGTGCAGCTCGACGACGAATTGCGCGGCGCCTTCATTCTGGCCGCCGACACCGTGGTCGCGGTCGGCCGCCGTATTTTGCCGAAGGCAAACCTGGTCGACGAAGCCTCGCAATGCCTGCGGCTGCTGTCGGGACGCAACCATCGCGTCTACACCGCGGTGTGTCTGGTGACGCCGAAGGAAGCCTTCCGCCAGCGCCTGATCGAGACCCGCGTGCGCTTCAAGCGGCTCAGCGAAGACGACATCCAGGCCTATATCGGCTCCGGCGAATGGCGCGGCAAAGCCGGCGGCTATGCCGTGCAGGGCATCGCCGGATCTTTCGTGGTCAAGATGGTCGGCTCCTACACCAATATCGTAGGCTTACCGCTTTACGAATCGATCACGCTGCTCGGCGGCGAGGGGTTCCCGATCCGCTTCGGCTGGCTGAATGCCAGCTAAGCCACCAGAAGACGCCGCTCCGGGCAAATCGGGCACCAAAGCGCCGGGTACAAAATCTTGCCCGATCTGCGGCAAGCCAGCCGTCGAGGCCTCAAAGCCATTTTGTTCAGAACGCTGCCGCGATGTCGACCTGAACCGCTGGCTGTCGAATTCCTACGCCATTCCGGGCCGCGATAATGAAGATGAGGACGCCGAGTAGCGATATTCGAGCGTTTTCATGGTTTTAGCACCAAGCTGGACACGGCTGCCTTGCCTGACTATAAACCGGCGCTCGTTGGGCCCCGGCTCGCGAAGTGCCCAGGTAGCTCAGTTGGTAGAGCATGCGACTGAAAATCGCAGTGTCGGTGGTTCGATCCCGCCCCTGGGCACCATTTAAATCAATGGCTTAGACAACTTCTCTCCCGGTCTCAAAATCGCTGTGTCCGCACTGTGTCCGCGTTAACCTTGTGGGTCAGCCGGTCCCCTATCGCGGCAGAGATCGGCGCCGGGGTCATCGCGTGCCGAAACGCTGCGTAGCTCGTAGCAAACGGACCAGCGGCCGGACCGTCCGGCGCAAAGCCACGCCGGCGAGGCCACCAGAACCACCCGGCGCCGCCTCTGCCGTAAGTCTCCAGCGTGCGGTCCGCATAGAAAACTTCGATGCTGACGCCGGTGCTCGGGTGGATGTCGAAGAGCGGCTCACGCCGTGGGCATTGGGGGAAGTGTCATTCGGCCTGCAATATTGACCCCCTAAGCCGGGGGATCGGCGTCCAAAATTGACCCCCTACAGGTTGGTCTGTTGCGCTGCCTGCTTTGTCATGAAGCAGGTGGTCGGGGATGCTGATCGTGGAGACAATTGCCCGGATACGACGCGAGCACTTCATCAAGGGCAAGACGATCAAGGAGATTGCCCGTGACCTGAAGGTGTCGCGGAACACGGTCCGGAAGGTGCTGAGGTCAGGCGAGACCTCATTCGAGTACGAGCGTGTTGTCCAACCGCGGCCGAAGCTGGGACGATGGGCAGCAGAGCTCGACGGATTGCTGGCAGGGAACGCGGCCAAGTCCGCTCGCGAGCAACTGACATTGATCCGGATCTTCGAGGAGCTCCGCGGGCGCGGCTATGACGGCGGTTACGACGCCGTGCGCCGTTACGCCAGGCGATGGAGCAAGGAGCGCGGGGAATCCACGGCTGCGGCTTACGTCCCGCTGAGCTTTGCGGCGGGAGAAGCCTACCAGTTCGATTGGAGCCATGAAGTCGTTCTGCTCAATGGTGTAACGGTGATGGTGAAGGCCGCCCATGTCCGGCTCTGCCACAGCCGGATGCTGTTTGTGCGGTGCTATCCGCGCGAGACACAGGAGATGGTGTTCGACGCCCACGACCGGGCGTTCGCTCTGTTCAAGGGCACCTGCGTGCGCGGCATCTACGACAACATGAAGACCGCCGTGGAGACGATCTTCGTCGGCAAAGGGCGTCTCTACAATCGCCGCTTCATGCAGATGTGCAGCCACTACCTGGTCGATCCGGTTGCCTGCACACCAGCGTCGGGCTGGGAGAAGGGCCAGGTCGAGAACCAGGTTGGACTTGTCCGTGAACGCTTCTTCACGCCGCGGCTGCGGTTCAAAACCCTCGACGAGTTGAACGCCTGGCTGTTGGACAAGTGCATCGCCTACGCCAAGGCGCACCGGCATCCGGAACTGCCCGAACAGACGGTCTGGGAGATGTTCGAATCCGAGCGACCGAAGCTCGTTCCCTATGCTGGCCGGTTCGACGGATTCCACGCGGTGCCCGCATCGGTCTCGAAGACCTGTCTGGTGCGGTTCGACAACAATAAATACTCGGTCACGGCCAGTGCTGTCGGGCGACCTGTCGAGGTTCATGCCTACGCCGACCGCATTGTGATCCGCCAGGACGGACGCATCGTTGCCGAGCATGCTCGCTCGTTCGGCCGCGGCGATACCGTCTACGATCCCTGGCATTACGTGCCGGTGCTGGCTCGCAAGCCCGGCGCCTTGCGTAACGGCGCTCCCTTCAAAGATTGGGTACTGCCGGCAGCGATCGAACGTGTACGGCGCAAGCTCACCAGTGCCGACGATGGCAATCGTCAGATGGTCGACATCCTCAACGCGGTTCTGACCGACGGTTTGCCGGCCGTCGAGGCGGCCTGCGCAGAGGCAATTGCCCACGGCGTTCATTCCGCCGATGTCGTGCTCAACATCCTGGCCCGCCAGCGTGATCCTGCGCCGCCGGCCAACATCCTCACTCCCGCTGCGCTGACATTGCGCCATGCCCCGATCGCCGACTGTGCCCGTTACGACAACCTCAGGAGAACCATCTGATGGAACGTACTCAACTGTTCGACCTCATGGGCGAGCTCAAGCTCTACGGCATGAAGGCCGCCTTCGACGAGATCATGGCGACCGCTGTCAAACGCCAGCACGAACCTCAACGCATTGTCGGCGATCTCCTCAACGCCGAGATCAACGAGAAGCAGGCACGCTCGATCAAGTACCAGCTCACCATCGCCAAACTGCCGCTTGCCAAGGATCTCGAGGACTTCCAGTTCGAAGGCACACCCATCAACCAGACGCTGGTCAATGATCTCGCCGGCGGCGGCTTCATCACCCAGCAACGTAACGCCGTTTTGGTCGGCGGGACGGGCACCGGCAAAACACATATGGCCATCGCAATCGCCAGAAGCTGCATCCGATCCGGCGCCCGCGGCCGCTTCTACAACGTGGTCGACCTCGTCAACCGCCTGGAGATCGAGACCCGCAATGGACGGCAGGGTCGCATCGCCGAGCATCTGACCCGGATGGACTTCATCGTCCTCGACGAGCTCGGCTACTTGCCGTTCGCTCAATCCGGCGGCCAGCTCCTGTTCCATCTCGTCAGCCGGCTCTACGAGCGCACGTCGATCGTCGTCACCACCAACCTTGCGTTCGGCGAATGGCCCAGCGTGTTTGGCGACGCCAAGATGACGACCGCGCTGCTCGACCGCCTGACTCACCATTGCGACATAGTGGAAACCGGCAACGACAGTTGGCGATTCAAAAGCCGCGACGACGATCACGCAACTCGCGCTCGCCCCGTCTCCGCAACCCCGGCCAGCTCCGACGAGGCGAGCGCTACCGCCAAAACCCGCCGCTCAAAGGGGTCAAAATTGGACGCCGATACGGGGTCAAATTTGAACGCCGATTGACACGTTACAGCCAGCCCCGCTCGCCAAATGCCGAGAGATCAACTCCAGGCGGGGCATACCACCCTGTCGCGCCATAGCGGGCGCCAAGCTTCTGGGCGAGATCCTTGTTGCCATAAGGAATCCGCAGCGGCGTCCCTCCTACCGGATTTGGTTGGGCGGGCATTGAAGCACCGGTGGCAGCAGCAGCCTTTCGTTTTCGGGCTATCTTCCTTGGTGCCGTCGATTGAGCCGCAATTGATTTCGCCGGCCGGAATGCAGTCTTGCGACCACTCATGCGTCGCTTCGAGCCTTTGTTTGAGTCAATCCACGCGGCCATTGCAGCCGAGTTAGCCTTGGCCTCGTCGGGAATGACGACACCCTTCCCGAGCGCTATTTTCGTGGCGTACAACAACTGCGCCGGACTGACCGATTTCGGTTCTGCCTTCCCAACTGCTTCACCGTCGGCTTTTTTGGGCGCGTGCTGTTTGAGAAACGCGCTGCAGATCGATATCGACGTTTTGTAGCCCGGCGGCGGCTTAACGCCCTTTTGCCGAACGAGGCTGTCAGCAAAGCGCTTCATCGCAGGCGTGGGTGGATATGCTGCAGCGCCCTTGGCGACTGCGGCACCAAGCAAGGGAGGCCCTCCGGTAGCGGCGCCTTCCATGAGCTTGCCGATGATGCGCTGGGCAACATCACACACGGCGTCGATTGCGCCGATCATCTCCTGCTTGCCGACTACGACATCGTCGAGCAGGCATTCAAGTTGCGCCGTCACGCCCGGATCGACCAGCGCCGGATCTGCCTGTATGAGGATGCCGAACAGCGACAGGCCGGTCTCGGTTGGCACGATATTCTTTCCCTGGGCAATTAGAAAATCCTGCCTCTTCAGCCCGCCGATAATCTCGGCCCGGGTCGCCGGCGTGCCGATGCCCTTGGCTTCCTTCAGACGCTCCCGCAGAACTTCATCGTCGACAAAACGCCAGGCGTTTTGCATCGCCTCGATCAGCGTGCCTTCGTTGTAACGCGGCGGCGGTCGGGTCTCCTTGGCCTCTATTTTGGGGTCCCATAGTTGCGCGGTCTCGCCGTTGCGCAGCGGCGGCAGCAATTGGGCCTCATCGCCCTTTTCGTCGGCGGGTTGCCAACCTGGGAATGCTGCTCGCCAGCCGAGATCGATGGGTTGGCGACCCGCAGCCCGGAATTCGAAGCCGCGGACATCCAGCGTTGCGGTTGTCTGCCGGTAGCGAAAGTCCGGCATCAGAGCGGCCAAATATGCCCGCGCGATGACATCGAACAGTTTCTTCTCGTCCGACGACAGACGAGGCCAGACCTCCAGCAGTTTGTCGATCGTGTTGACATTGGGAATAACGGCGTGATGGCTCGCGCCCTCCAGCCCCTTGTCGTAGAAGGTGCCGCTCGCGCCTCTACGGATGACCAGTGGGTCGGGCAGAGGGATCGTGCTGAAAGATTGGCCCACCCGCAGGCCGGCCACGATCCGCGGCACGTCTGAAATCAAGCTCGCCGGCAGATAGCGCACCTCGGCGCGCGGGTAAGTGATGATCTTCTTGCCCTGACCGTCATAAAGCTCCTGCGCCACCTCAAGCGTCTTGCTGGCGGACCAGCCGAAGCGTGAGCCGCAGAGTTTCTGTAGCGACGGCAAATCATGCAGTTTGGGCGGTCCTTGCCGCTTCTCTTCGACGCGCACGGCGAGCGCGCCCTCGAATCCTTCGGCTGCTTTGACGACGTCCTCGGCAATTTTGCGTTGAACCATTCGGTCCTGCGGCGCGTGCCGCATCTGGAATTGGCCTCCCGCAACCTTCGCGGTGGCAACAACTTCAAAATAAGCGAGGGGCATGAAATCTTGGATTTCCAACTCCCGCTTGCACACGATGGCTAAGGTCGGCGTCTTCACCCGGCCGACGCCGATCACTCTGCGCGTGCCGCGACCCAGGATGACGGTCGCAGTGCGAGTAAGGGACAAATTGTAGATCTGGTCGGCCTGCCGGCGCGCGACGGCGGCGGCATAAAGGCGTGCGTATTCGGCATTTGGCTTTGCTCGACCGAATGCGTCACGGATGGTCTGCGAGTCTTGCGCAGTGAACAGCACCCGCATGACCTCGCCGCGGTACTCGTAATGCTCGAGAATTTCCTGGCCGATTAGCTGGCCTTCGCGATCGCAATCAGTGGCGAGCCAAACCCGCTTCGCGGTGCGAAGGGCCTCGCGAATGGCTTTGAGCTTCGCGGCTTTGTTGCCGCCCTCTGCTGGGCGAGTGCCGTAAAGACCTTCGGGCCGCAGAAGGATCGGCGACCAACGTTTCCAGTCCGGAACAACATCCTCGGGTTCGAGCAGGTCCAATAAATGGCCCTCGGCCGGTAGAATGTCTCCGTAACGAAAACCGACGGCGCTGCGGACGTCTTTTGCCTGGCTGGTCTTCTCCGTGATGACGATCTGTTCAGTCACGTCGGGCTCGATAGGAGAATGATTCTGGCGGCTCAACGTGAACATATAGCGAACAACGGAAGCTCGCAAGCTGCGGTTTTTGTTGTGCACCCGTCTCGGTCACCGACGCACGAATTGAGCGAGCACTCGTGATCGGCCGTTTGTGGCGGATACTGTTGAAAAAGTCTTTTGGGGGTGGCGAACGGATTTTTCTAGAGCTGCCTATGCGTTTCGTGCGCAGCGATGTGAGGGACCACGTCGCGTCTCAGAAAAACGACCACGGATCTTCGCATTGGCGCTATGAAGCATCCCCGAGGCGGAGTTGTCCAAAGATCAACATTTGCGAGATTTTTGGAGTCGCAACAATTTTCGACTTTTTCAACAGTATCGGCGCTAAGCCGCCGGTCGCACAGTGAAAGTTTAGAAACTCTGAGCATGCTGGGCGCTCGCCATGTCAATTTTCAAGCGACCGATGGAAAGGTGACACCCTGTCACCGTCACGCATCCACCTTTGAATGTATAGGCCGTGCCGGAATAGCGAACCCCGTCTCTGAACCTACGAAACAGGATCGTGCCTTGAGCGACGGCCAATCCCAGCCGTGGATGGTTGTATGCGATTTCTACCGTGCCGTCTTTCCACTCGCTAACAAGCATCTCCAAATCTTTATGGTAGGCGGAATCGACATGGATCGGTTCCGTTGCGCTAACACGCTTCGACCTCTGTTTGAGAACGACGTCCACATAAGCTTCCGCATCGCTATCAAGCGGAGCATTTTCCATGCGCTCATTTCACCACAAGCGACGAAGGAGCGATGCCAGAAAGGCCGATCATTAATCGCAGTGTCCCTTCAGGCGCTCGATTGGCTGGCACTTTCGATGCGCGACCGGCAGTTGCCCTTGCGTGGCTTCTTGCCCGTTCCTGGCGAACTCGGTTTCGGGACGGCCGTGAGATCCACACGTTGTTGCCCTTATCGGTCGCTGGCTAGCGAACGCCATTCCTTATGACTTGCCAATTGCGCATCCGCCGGATCGGCTCAAACGTGCCACTTTCAAAAACGGCAACTGGAGTGATAAGGATTGTCAAAGCCGTCGTTTAGCAAGGAGATGGCGAAGCCGTTGTTTTGTCGACGAGACCGAGGCGATAATGAGCAAAATTAAGCGCGTTCTTGTGGTTGGTGGTGGAGTCGGAGGACTATCGGCCGCATTAGCATTCGCGCAGCGCGACGTCGAAGTGACGTTGATTGAGCGTCGGCCTGACTTCGATGTTCCGGGCGTTGGGCTTGGTCAGCCTTCCAACGCCTTACGCGTCTACGATATGCTCGGCGTACTAGACGAGGTCTTGGAAGTAGG
Organism: uncultured Alphaproteobacteria bacterium; assembly: GCA_963790595.1. Lineage (GTDB taxonomy): Bacteria > Pseudomonadota > Alphaproteobacteria > Rhizobiales > Xanthobacteraceae > Bradyrhizobium. The sequence continues at coordinate 91,297 of CAWBPE010000014.1, forward strand.
TTTTGTCTATGACCACATGACGATATACGACGCGGACCATCGTTTCATTGCTAATCATAAGTTCTTGCTTGGCGATGATCGCATTCCACCAGTCTGTGCGCTCCGTCGATCCGACCTGCACAACATTCTGCTAAGCGCCGCGAAAAGCAACGGCGTCAGCGTTCGTCTCGGTCTTCATGTGGCAAGCTTCGAAGATGATCGTGATTTCATTTCCGTAGTATTTTCGGACGGGACGAGCAGCAATTACGACCTGGTTGCCGGTTTTGACGGAATTCGTTCGACGACCCGACAGCACGTGGTCGGCACTATGTTTGAGCCGCGGCATTGCGGCATCGGGGCGTGGCGGATCCAGGTACCTCGGCCAACGAGCGTTACCGGGATGGAATTCATGCAGGGCTTAGGGTGCAAGACCGGAGCAATGCCAATAGCTGCTGACCTGATGTATCTGTTCAATATCCGTCCAGAGCCTATAGGTGCTATATACGATCGCAAGAATTTTGCTGGAATGCTGCAGGAGCGGCTCGCGCAATTTGGCGGCTACGTCGCGGAGATCAGCACCATGCTAAATCAAGACTCTGATATTGTTTATGGCTCGCTGGAGCCGATGCTGGTGCCGTGGCCGTGGTATCGCGGCCGAGTTGTAATCGGTGGCGATGCCGCACACGTGTTTCCGCCTCATTTGACCCAAGGTGCTGCGATGGCGGTTGAGGATGGACTTCTTCTCGCCCATGAAATGGTCCAAAGCGACCTACCGTTTGCGGGCCGTCTGATGCGCTATTCGCAGAAGCGATATGCGCGCTGCGCTTTCGTCTATTCCTTTGCCCGTGACTGGCTCGATCAGGAACAGTCGATCAAAACGCCAGCGCAGATGGAGCAAGCTCGTCAGGAGATGGCGCTGAACGCGTCGAACCGTATTGGTGTTAGCGACCGTATTCTGAGCACGCCCATCATCTAGCCAAGGTGTAGTCCATGAGCATCATCATTAAACGCGACGGAGACATTCTGTTTTTGTCGCTAAATCGTCCCGAAGCTGGAAATCGGATTGATCCAGCAAGTATCGCTCAATTGACCGAGCAATTTAGTGGATCCGATCCGCTGACCACCGGCCCAGCCGTAATTGTGCTCGGTGCAATAGGTCCCGATTTTTCTCTGGGGCGGCAGCGTCCCGCCGAGCAGTCCGCCGATCCGTTGGATATCACGCGCGAGTTTGAGGCGATCCAGACGTTGAACGAGGCCATTCAGCAGTGTCGAGCCGTGACTATTGCCGCTATTCGCGGCCGTGCGGAGGGAGCGGGTCTGTCACTCGCCGGCCGCTGCGACATCGTCCTGATCGCAGACGACGCAAAGGTAAGCTTTCCGGAAATTCCCCATGGCATTCCGCCAACGATCGTTCTCAGCTACTATCGATACGTGCTGCCACGGAATCTGCTGGGTGACCTGATCTATACCGGGCGTGAATTGAACGGGGCCGAGGCAGTGCAAGCGGGATTGGCAGCGCGCGCTGTGGCTGAACCGGACCTGGACACGCTGGCCCTAAGGATGGCTACGCAGGTGGCGAGCTATGATCGCCGATCGATTGCACTGGTCAAAGACTTTCTCGCACGCACTGAGAGTATGGCGCCCTCGCAGGCCCCGGGACTTGGTATATCGCTCTACGCCAACGAGATTTCACACCGGGCTCTCAAGCGCTGAGGATATGCGGCGAAACGTGCAGGATATAATTGCGTGAGCGGGCATCCGAGGGCGCGCCCTACTTGCAGGGGAACGGCAGATAGGATGTGTCGACAAACTGCGACATATCAACGGTTTGCGGCAAAAGGCCGTCATTGAACATGGCATCCGCGAGCGTCTGCACTAAATTCGCGCTTACGCAGGAGTTAGGATCACGGAAATAGTCGCGCTCGGTCATGAAATAAGAGTCCACTACTTCATAAGGCGATTTTGACAAGTCGGCGGTGACCTCGATCGCCTTCTTGCGATTTTCCGGAGCATAGAGCCAGTGCAATGCCTCGACATAGTCGGCGAGGTAGGCCTTCACGGCATCGGGGCTTCGCTTGAGAATTTCGTTGGTCGCGACCTGAAATGTCACCGAATAAGGCGGCAGGACATCGACGCCGGAGAATAGCGAACGGATGCCGCCCTTCGCCGCTTCGGTAGCGCCGAACGGCAACGGCAAGACGCCGCAATCGACGCGCTTGGCCCGCAATGCCGCGCCAATATTCGGGAATGCGACTTCGACGACCTTCAGATCCTTGCGTGCGGCCAGATTGAATTTCTTGAGCATGACGCCCAATACGACGTCCGGCGTGCTGCCATATGCATTGACAGCAACAGTCTTTCCCTTCAGGTCGCTGACAGTCTTGATGTCGCTGTCTCCGAGCACGAAGAAGGCCTGAGACGCATACCCCTTATGACCATCCTGGAAGCAATCGGCAACAATCTTCATTCCTCCGGGCACGGCGTTCTTGACGACAGTGCTGGCAAACAATGGCGGCGTCAGGATCGCCATGTCCATCTGGCCGGCGGCGAGCATTGAGGCCGCTTCCGGAGTGGCTCGAGCATATGTAATGTCGAGCGTGTAGTCCTTGTCGATGCGCTTGAGCACATTCTTACGCATGTACTCAGTGAACATGATCGTCTCGGTCTCATTCGGTCCGAGGCCGCCTGCAGTCGAGTATCGGATCACAGGTGCCGCCGCGCGCACAATTCCGGGTGCTGCCAATGTCGCGCCTACCGCGATTGCAGATCGCAATATATTTCGGCGAGATATGCTGCTTTGCTGCGCAAATCCGTCTTTTATCGCCTTGCTCATGCTGGTCGCCTCCAAGATCCGGAATAGGAGCGTCTGCGCGATATTATCAGCAAACAACCAGGGGTCCGGAGATGGCGGCTAGGCGGCTCGCTTGACAGCATTGCCCGATAATCTAGATGTAATAACATGAGGTTTGCAAGCTTGTCGTTTCGGCACCACGCGGTCGATACAGGCATCGCTGCCCACTCAGCGACAAGCAGCTCAACATGATTGATGCCGCAAAAATTCTGGTTCGCGAAGTCTCGAAGACGTTCGAGCGCAGCGGTAAATCAGTCCACGCGCTGGATCGCCTTGACCTTTCGGTCGCGGACGGCGAATTTCTGTCTATCGTCGGCCCGTCAGGCTGCGGCAAGAGTACGCTGCTCTACATGCTCGGCGGATTCGAAAGTCCAAGTAGTGGGTCGTTGCTAGCGAACGGAAAGCTGATCACGGAGCCGGGTGTGGATCGCGGCGTCGTATTCCAAGAATACGCGCTGTTTCCTTGGCTCAGCGTACGAGACAACATCGCTTACGGTCTGAAGCGCGGGGCCGTATCGGCCAAGCAATGCGACGAGATTGTCGCCCGTTACATCGATATCATGGGCCTAGGCGGCTTCGAGTCCTCGTATCCGCGCGAATTGAGCGGCGGCATGAAGCAGCGCGTGGCGCTCGCTCGAACCTTCGCCTATGAGCCCGGCATTTTGCTGCTTGATGAGCCATTTGGTGCGCTTGATGCGCAGACCCGAGAAGTGATGCAGGACGAACTTCTTCGGCTGTGGCGCAACAACCGGAAGACTGTCGTCATGGTTACGCACGACGTCGATGAGGCAGTCTATCTGTCAGATCGCGTCTGCGTGATGTCGAAGCGGCCTGGCCGGTTTGTGCAGGAATTCAAGATTGATCTTGATCGCAGCGCGACCCGCGAGGAGGTCGTACTGTCCGACAATTATCGTACCATTCGCAACGAGGTGTGGGTTAGCGTTCGACGGCAGGTTACCAAGGTCAGTTCGGAATGACGACGACTGCGCTGATTAGAAAGGTTGCTTCGTTCGGCGTGCCATTGGTCGTCTGGCTGGCGATATGGGCGATCCTCCCGTATCTCAACCTGATTGACCCCACATTTCTGCCGACGCCGTTGGCAGTGACGGCGGCTTTGTTGAAACTCGGCGTCCAGACTGCGTTCTATCAAGATCTCGGCGTGACGTTATTCCGCAGTTTGGCGGGGTTAGCGCTGGGAATTCTGGTCGGCGTGCCACTGGGCGCCTGGATGGCGGTGTCGCGCTATGCCGAAGGCTTCTTCAATCCGATCATCAGGAGCACATATTCGCTGCCGAAGACGGCGCTAGTGCCGCTCCTGATGCTGTGGTTCGGCATTGGCAATACTACCAGTATTCTTGCAGTCATGCTCTCGACTGTGCTGCCGATGGTGATCTACACCTATCATGCGGTGCAGGATACACCACGCATTCTTCTCTGGAGCGCGCGCGGCATGGGAACGCCCCACCATGATCTGATGTGGCTTGTGCGGCTGCCGGCTTCGCTGCATGGCATTCTCACTGGCGCACGGATTGCCCTGGGATTCTCCTTCGTGATCGCCGTCGCGGCGGAGATGATCGCGGCGAAGCTCGGCATCGGCAAACTGATCTTCATGTTCGGAGAGAACGGATCCTATGACTACATGTTCGCGGCTGTGATGGCGATAGTCGTCGCGGCTTGTGCCTCCGACGCCCTGCTCGTGGCATTAACAAACTACCTGCTGCGGTGGCAAGATACGAACCGGTAGAGCTGATCAGATGAATGCCATTTCACGTGTGAAAGCGGTTTTCTCGGCGGGCCTGAAGATGTACCCAATCATCCTGGTCGCCGTTGTTTGGGAAATCGTGACTAGGCTGGACCTCGTCCCGCCAATCTTTCTGCCACCGCTTTCGCACGTGTTGGCCAGCTTGCTCAAGCAGATCGCTAGCGGCGAGATATTCGAGCCATTATTCGTAAGCCTCTACCGTGCCTTTGTCGGCTTGCTGATCGCGATGGTGGGAGGAATCCTGATCGGCTTTCTGATGTCGCAAATTAGTTGGTTCCGCTGGCTCATGAATCCGATCGTAATTCTGGGTTTTCCCGCACCAAAGGTCGCGTTCCTGCCGATCTTTATTCTTTGGTTCGGGATCGATCACTTATCGAAGATCGCGCTTGTGGCGTTCACTAGTATTTTCCCGTTCATTATTGTAGCCCAATCTGGCGCGGCGACCGTATCACGTGTGCAATTGTGGGCGGCGAGGGCCATGGGCGAGAGCCGTCTCGGCACTATCGGCCGCATTATCCTGCCCGCCGCGATTCCGTCGCTGATGAGTGGTATTCGGGTTGCGGTGCCTTACGCGTTGATTAGCGCTTTTACCGCGGAAATGATTGCGGGCGGGGGCGGTCTGGGCGGGAATCTCGTCTACGCCCAGCGGTTTTTTGAGACGACGACCGTCTTTACGATCTTGCTAGTGATGCTGGCATCGGGGTGGCTCATCGATCATGCGTTGTTGATGCTGCGGCGGCGCTTGCTGAGTTGGCATGAAGGATAGCACGAAGTACGCTCGCTTCCGCCGCCGCTGCCTTAACTGCTTTTGCCGGATGAATTCAAAATGAGCAATCCTCTGTCGCCGTCCCTCATTTCCTATCAGGCAGCCACCGAAGCGTTCCGCACAGGGCAGGATACACCGCGCGCCTTTCTCGAAAGGTCGATCGAACGTCTCGCCGCGCTAGAGCCGAGGCTGCATGCTTTCGCTGCCCTGTCGCTGGCGCGTGCACGCATTGCCGCTGACGCGGCGACGGCGCGCTGGCGTGACGGACGCCCGCTGTCACGCATCGACGGAATGCCGGTGGGCGTCAAAGACATCATCGAAACATTCGATATGCCAACGGGTATGGGGTCTCCGACTCATGACGGCAATCAGTCGCTGCGCGATGCCGCGACGGTTTTTGCGCTGCGCGATGCCGGCGCGGCGGTTCTCGGCAAGACCAAGACAACGGAGTTTGCCGGTGGTTACGCGACTGACACCCGCAATCCACACGACACGGAGCGCACGGCGGGAGGCTCCAGCGCCGGGTCCGCCAGCGCTGTCGGGGCTGGAATTTTGCCCATCGCGCTCGGCACTCAGGTGATCGGCTCGGTGCTGCGTCCAGCCGGGTTCTGCGGGGCATTTGGTTACAAGCCGACGTTCGGCGCCATCAATCGAGGCGGTAGCCACGACTTTCATAGCCATAGCTGCATCGGTGTGATCGGTGCGAGCCTCGCCGACATTTGGTGTACTGCTCACGAAATGGTGCAACGTTGCGGCGGCGATCCGGGCGAGCCAGGGCTGTTCGGCGCGCAGGCGTTAGCAATCCCGGTCAAGCCAATGCGCCTGATTCAACTCGAGACCCCCGGCTGGGAGATGGCGACTGCCGAGGCCCGCCAGCAACTTGAGGCCAAGCTCTCCGCGCTGAGTGGCGCCGGCGTGGAGATTATTTCGCGCCAAAACAGCAAACCAGTCGAGGCGCTGGAGAAGTCATTGGTTGGCATCCTGCAGTTCGGTTACGATATCATCGGATACGAATCGCGCTGGCCACTCAAGAGTGTCGCCTATCGCGATCGGTTGGGCTTAAGCCTGGGTGTGCTTGATCAAATCGTGAAATCCGATGCGCTCGGGCTGGAGGGCTATCGCGACTTGTTGAAACGTCGTGCTGAGCTACGTGCGGAGTTCGAGCAACTAGCGTCGACGGTGGATGCCTTCATAACTCTCGACGCCCTTGGCGCCGCGCCAAAGGGAATTACCTACACCGGCGACGCATCGTTTAACGTGCCAGCTTCGGTGTTGGGCACGCCTGCGTTGACATTACCGGTTTTTTCCGATGAGGACATGCCGCTAGGTCTGCAACTTATCGGTGGGCAGCACCACGACGCAAAACTTTTCGCCACGGCCGGCTGGGTTCTCGCTGCCGAAAGTTAGCTGCGGCCGGCGAGACGGTCGGCTCTAAACCGGACTTAAAGCGCGGTATGGCGCACTTCGGTGCCTACTTCGGTACCCAAGATCCAGATATTCTCGCGCTTAATCCAGTGGTAGCTTGAATTGATGAGCGTTTTTCGCTGGAGGCATCTGTCGATAGGTCGATCATAAATCGCAGTGTCCCAGTTAGCGCCTTGCTGACCGCCCAAAGTGACGACAGACGGAAATAGTCCGAGATGCCGTCTGCCGTTTGATTCTGCAAAACTGGCACGAGCTCCGATGATTTTCAGGCAACCTGCGAGAATTTGAAAAAAAAGCACCCCCAAGATTAAATCAAGCCGTTCGCGCGACAGCTGTCTGGGACCGTCCCATCTGAGGTCGAAGGAGAGTCAGTTCGCGGAGTCTGTCGGTCAACTGATAAGTTTTTTGATCTTTCCTTGTCAGTCTGGCCCGACTGCAATCAATGGAATGACGCACCACACTCAACGGCCAGTCGTTACTATTTTACTTGGCAAGGGCATTCCAACGCGGCCAAAATCCGATGCCCGCAACTCGAACGGCTCGTTTGCTTGCGAAGCCAACTCCACATCCGGTTGGAGATTTCGCAACGCTCTGATCATTGGTTCAAGAGTCGCCCGAAGCAGACCGACCGTTTTTGCAACCGGTCTTCGCGTCAATCGATCAATGAGCCCCGCAGCGGCGAGGCTGTAGATCGTTCCGATTTCCGGTAACGAGATAGGAACGGCGATCGCGCCCATTCCAATTTCCATTTCGTCCCAGCACGTCGCGTATCCATTGTTGCGGACGGACTGGTAATCTTTATCGATATCTTTTCGCCGCGTTTTGGTTTTTGAGGTGAGTTTGGGAAGCGCGCCCGCTAGGGCCCGGTCGACCAGCTCTCGTGATTGAAACGCGAGGATTGCCTTCGCCGAAGCGGCGATATGCGGGGAACAGGTGTGACCAGGGACGACATAGCCGCGGAGCCCTTCGCTGGGCGCCGCCCAGGCTATCGAAACGACTTCATGGCCAACAAGCCGGGCGAGATAGCAAGTATCGGCCAGTTCGTTGGCCAGTTTGTCGAGAATGGGTTGTGCTGAAATGGCCAGCCACGCGGTGTCGGATCCTGCATGCAAAAGCCGAAGAAGACGTTTTCCAAGCCGGTAATCCCGGCGTTTCGTGCCGGTGCTCGCGACCAAGCCCGCCTGTTGAAGGTTCTGCAGCAAGCGGTGCGCTGTGGCGATCGGCAGGTCGCAGCTCAGCGCAATGTCCGAAACGCTTCTTCCATCCCCGGCTGCCGCGATACTTTCAAGCGCACTGAAATAGCGTTCCAGAGGTGTATCGTTGTTGCGGATCAAACAGGCCTCCCATGCAGACGCCTCAAAGGCGTTCTTGACAACTCAACTACCTAAATCTAGCCTTTTCAATAATCAAGAGTTCTTTCCGATTATCGAGAAGATGGAAGCATGGCAATGGTGCACCTTGATCGGCGATTTCTAAAATTAAGCTCGAATACTCGGGCGCTTGCTATTTTGGCCGCGGCTATCCTCGCCGTCGCAGCGCCGTCGCCGGTTCGAGCCGCGGAGCCCGGTGTTACCGACAGCGAAATCAAGATCGGCATTTTAGGCAGCCTCACTGGCCCGGCAGCGATCTTCGGCACCGGCAATCTCGCAGGTGCCACGATCGCTTTTGAGGAAGTTAATGCCGCCGGTGGTATCAATGGCCGCAAGCTTGAATCGATACCGCTTGACGATGAGTCATCTCCGCCGAAGGCTATTGCAGCCTACAAACGCCTTGCGGACCAGGAGAAGGTATTCGCGATCTTCGGTCCGGCCGCCAGTGCCGTCGGCCAGGCGCTGGTGCCGACATTGAAGGGCTCCACCACGCCGACCTTTGCTTCTATTTTCTCTACACCGGCTGTTACGGAACCGCCAATCCCGATGTTCTTCCGCAGCGGCGTGATGAATGATCGTCAGCAGGGCTCGGCCATCGCCGACTACGTTGTCGACAGCCTCGGAGCTAAAAAGATCGCGCTGGTGAGCCAGTCCGATGAGTACGGCAAGCGCGGTGGAGAGGCCGTTGTCGCGCGGCTGGCGGAACGTAAGATTGACCTGGTCAGCAACGAGTTTTTCAATATTTCTGACACCGATTTCACCGCGCAGATTTCGCGCGCAATTGCGACGACTCCGGACGTGTTGATCGTATATGGCTACCCCAATCCCTCTGCCATTATCACGCGGCAGGCCAAGCAGCTCGGCCTCAAAGCCAAGATCATGGGCGCCAATTCCGCCGGCAGCCGAAAATATCCTGAAATCGTTGGCGAGGCTGCGGCGGGGACCCAGAACGTGCTGGCGCTGAAGGTCTTGCCCGAAGGCGATGACCCGGCAGCCGTGAAATTCCGCATCAGTTTTGAAAAGCGTTTCCCGGACCTTGCCCGGCAGGGCAGGCCAGACATCGGAGACGTCCTCGGCTATGGCGGCGCGCTGGTCTTCATTGAGGGCTTGAAGCGGGCAGGACCGCAACTGACCCAGGCCGGGCTCGTCAAGGCGCTGGAGTCGCTGAAGGGCTTTGACACTGGTCTGATTCTTCCGACGACATTCAGTCCCACCGTTCGTGAAGGAAACCAGTCGGCAAAAATTGTGGAGATTCAACCCGACCTGACCCGCAAATTGCTTCCGGTGGTGGTGCAGGCCAAGGACGAGAAGGCAAAGTGATCGACCGCGCTTCGGTCCAGATCTTTGCCGACGATTTGACTATCGGGCAAGTCTTTGTCGGCGTATCCCGCAGCGTTGGCGATGATGAGTTTAATTCCTTCGCAGCGATTACGGGCGATGATCACCCCATCCACTATGACGATGCCTATGCGGCCAAGACCCGATACGGCAAGCGGCTGGCGCATGGCCTCCTGGTGATGTCCATGACCGCCCTTGGTGCAACGGCGATGTCGGGGCAGATCGAAGACGCCATGATCGCGTTCGTGGAGCAGGGCGCGCGATTTCTTAAGCCAGTATTTGTTGGTGACACGCTGACGAGCCGGTTCGAGGTAGCGGAAGTCACCCCGAAGCCTGGACGTGGGATGGCGCTGGTGCGATTCAATGTCAGTCTGACAAATGACCGCAGCGAGATCGTGCTCGAGGGGCACCACTGGTATCTAATTCACACCCGGTCACCTTCATCTTTGTTGGGTCAAGCGGATGCTGTCTGAAAAATACAGCGACGTCGTTCGAGCCTTTGACTGGCTGGCGGTGCAGGAGGCGCTGGGATGGACACCCGGTGAGAAAGTCTCGCTCGGGACAAGTATCATCGATCGCCACGCTGCCAGCGACCGCATCGCCCTGATCTGCGTTGACAGGGATGGAGGTGAGCGCCGCCTGAGCTACCGCGAATTGTCGCAGGAAAGTAATCGCTTCGCAAATCTGCTTCGGTATCTCGGGGCGGAACCGGGCGATCGCGTTGCGGGCCTGATGCCGCGGGGACCGGAGGTGATCATCGCCATCATCGGAACGCTGAAATTGGGCGCGATCTATGTGCCGATCTTCACGGGTTTTGGCCCCGAACTCGATCCGCTTTCGGCTGGAGCATTGTCAAGCCAGCATTCTGGTCACGCATCAGGACGTCAGGAAACAACTGCCGCCCGGTCTTAGTATCAAGACCATCTGTGTTTCGCAGTCGGATGTTGCGTTGCCCAACGGCTATCACGACTTCGCGCGCGAACTTCGTCAACAGGCCGCTGAATTCGGCTGCGTATTGCGCGCGCGGGACGATATCGCGACCCTCATCTACACGTCGGGATCGACGGGGCAGCCCAAGGGTGGCGCGATCGCGGTCAACTTTCTCGCCTCGATATGGCCCTATGTGGTGTACGGCCTCGATATGCGGTGCGATGACATGTTCTGGCCCACCGGCGACCCCGGCTGGGGTTATGGCTTTGTCTGCTATCTCACCGCATTGGCCGCCGGGGCGACCGTGATCTCGGTGCAGCAAAACCCGACCGCCGAACTCTGCCTTTCCATTCTGCGACGCTATAACGTCACCAGTCTGGCAACGACACCGACGCTATTGCGCAGTCTGCTGGTACTTGACGATGCGGTGCTGCACACCGCCGACGTCAAGCTTCGTGCGTTGTCGAGTTGTGGCGAACCGCTCAATGCCAAGGTGGTCGAATCCTTTCAGCGGCTCTGGAACGTCACGCCGATGGATCATTTTGGCGCCACCGAATTCGCCATTCCGATCGGGAATTTCAATGCCATTCCCATGAATGTAAAGCCAGGTTCGATGGGTTTGCCATTCCCGGGTTTCAGCATGGCGATCGTGGACGAGGAGGGCAACGAGTGCCCTGCCGGCGAAATCGGGTTTATCGGTAAAAGGCTCGACGCGGATTGTCTTTACTGGACCCGCTACTGGCAGAATCCCGTGGCAAGCCGCGAGCTTGTGCGCAATGGCTGGATCGTGACCGGCGATCTCGGACGCCGCGATCAGGATGGCTATTTTTGGTTCGAGGGCCGTGCCGGCGACATGATCAAGAGCGCTGGTTATCGAATTGGTCCGTTTGAAATAGAGAGCGCCTTGCTGAAACATCCGTCAGTGGCGGAAGCCGCGGTCGTCGGCAAGCCGGACGCCCTGCGCGGGGAAATCGTCAAGGGCTTCGTCGTGTTGCGGCCCGGCATCACCGGTACGGATGAGCTGGCGCAGGAACTCACGAACTTCGTCAAACAGGCCGTCGGTGGTCACCAGGCACCACGGGCGCTCGAATTCGTGGATCATCTGCCGAAGACCGAAACCGGAAAAATCCAGCGCTTCGCTCTGCGCGAGCGTGCCTGAAGGAGGGAGTCCAGAACAATGCCGACGTATCAGCCGATTTTTCCCAACGATAAATGGCCGGCGCGTTATACATTCTCGCCGGCCACGCGCGCCGGCAATCTGGTCTTTCTTTCAGGTACGACCGGAACCGATGATAACGGCATCATCGTCGGCCCCGGCGACATCGTGGCACAGACCCGCCGCATCTTCGAAAAGTTCGCGGCCATCCTCGAAAGCGCCGGTGGCACCCTCAGCAACATCGTTGAAACCACGGATTACGTGCTCTCGCTCGATGAATACCAGAAGACGGCTGTGCTTCGCCGTGAACTCTTCAAGGGGCCGCCCTGGCCGGCGGCGACCGGCGTGGTCGTCAGCGGCCTGATCCGGGAAGGTGCGTTGATCGAAATCAAGGGAATTGCAGCGCTGTGAAAAAGTGATGCTGGCGCAGGTTCTCGTTAGTTCCGCGACCAACGGAGCCGTTTACGCGCTGATCGCGCTCGGCTTCGTGCTGATCCACAAGGGTACTGGCATCGTCCATTTCGGTTATGGTGATCAGGTCATGTTCGGCGCCTATCTGGTGCTGATCGGCCGGGTCGTTCTCGGACTTGAATTCTGGCCGGCATCGGCCTGCGCGTTGGTGGCGTCGGCTTTGCTGGGCGCCCTGATCTACGGTGGGTTCATGTGGCCATTGCGAAACGCCTCGTTGCTGGGACGTATCATTGCGAGCCTGGCGCTCGGTACGGTGCTGCGCGAATTCGTTCGCGCCTATATGGGACCGAACGCGTGGCCGTTTCCGTTTCTGCTGTCGCCGACAGCAGTTCCGGTCGCAGGCGTTCTGGTGGTGCCGGCCAATCTCGCCATCATTGGCGTCTCGTTCGGCGTGCTGGGCATGCTGTTTCTGCTGTTTGAAAAGACTGTTTACGGCAAGGCAATCATCGCGGCCTGCGATAATCCGGTTGGCGCTAGCATTGTTGGCGTCAGGGTCTCCCACGTTTTTCTTGCGATCTGGATCCTGGCTTCGGTGCTCGCGACAGTGGCGGGCATACTGGTTGCCCCGCTTCTTACGCTTTCTCCTGATATGGGACTGATCGGCATCAAGGGTTTTACGGCGGCCATTCTTGGGGGGTTCAACAGCCTGCCCGGGGCGGTGCTGGGCGGCATCACGCTTGGCATTCTCGAGGCGCTGGCGGGCACCTATATTTCGAGCGCCTTGAAAGACATGATCAGCTACAGCATCCTGATCGCCGTCATCCTGATCCGGCCTCAAGGATTGATGGGCGCACTCATGATCCGGAAGGTGTAGCGTCATGATCATGCGCTTTGCGATGTATCTGGCCGCAACGGTCGTCTTCTTTGCGGTACCCCATCTGTTCGCTGAATATCATCTGTTCCAGTTCTGCCTGATCTCGGCGACAGCGCTCGTCGTGCTGGGATTGGTGGTGGTGACAGGGCTCGCCGGGCAAATATCGCTCGCGCAATCCGCCTTTGCCGGGCTCGGCGGATATGGCGCCGCAATCCTGGCCACGTCTTGGGGCGTGCCGATATGGGTGAGCATTCCGATCACGGCGTTGATCGTGGCGGCGGGCGGCTTTGTGCTCGGTCAAATGACCCTTCGTATTTCCGGCCATTATCTGGCGTTGGCAACCATGGCTTTCACGGCCATCGTTCAGTTGTTCTTTATTCACTCGGACCCGCTCACCGGGGGCGCTGCGGGCATGCCGGTGCCGCCACTTCGTGTCTTTAGTCTTACCCTCAGCAACGGTGCGGAACTCTATTACGCCATCCTGCCGGCGACAGCGCTGTTGTTCGTTCTGGTACAAAATATCCTGCAATCACGTTTTGGCCGCGCATTGAAAGCGATCAGGCAAAGCGAGACCGCGGCAGAAGCGATGGGGCTCAACACCCTGCGTTACAAAGCCCTGGCATTTGCCTCGAGCGGCTTCCTCGGTGCCGTCGGCGGCGGCCTGCTGGCGCTGCTTTCGACCTACCTCGATCCAGGCCAGTTCGGCATAACGCAGTCGGTTTACTTTCTGGCGATTGCGGTTGTCGGCGGAATGTCGTCCCCGCTGGGTGCGATCATCGGCAGTGCCGTGTTCATCCTGTTGCCTGAAGCGTTGCAATCGTTTCAATCCTACCTGGGTCTGGTGTTCGGGCTATTGTTGCTCAGTTTCATCGTCCTGCGGCCGGACGGCCTGGCTGCGATCGGGACGCGCGTGGCGGATTTCGTGGCGCTTCGCAAGCATGTGGGGCTTCGATGAGCGAGGCTTTGCTGCGCATCGACGATATCGGCGTCCGTTTCGGCGGCATTGTCGCGCTCGATGGAATCTCGCTTGATGTTGAAAGAAATTCGATTCAGGCGGTGATCGGGCCCAATGGAGCCGGCAAGAGCACAATGCTCAACGTAATCACCGGTATCTACAAGGTCGACCGTGGAGCGCTCAGCTTCGAGGGCCGGAAAATCAGCGGAAGTCCGCCGCACGTGATCGCGCAGATGGGAATCGCGCGAACCTTTCAGAACACCGAACTGTTCGGCGAAATGAGCGCGCTCGAAAATGTCATGGTGGGCCTTGATCGCTATTTGCCGTATGGTGTGGTGACCGGCATGCGCCACGGTCGCCATTACCAGCAATCGGAAATGGCGGCGCGACACCATGCGCAGGAATTACTATCGCTGGTCGGTCTGGCCGACGACGCCTCGGTCGCGGCTGCCGCTTTGCCGTTTGGCAAGCAGAGGCGGCTTGAAATCGCCCGCGCGCTTGCCACGCGTCCGAAGCTTCTTCTGCTTGACGAGCCGGCGGCGGGATTACGGGCCGCCGAGGTGGAATCCCTCAAATCGATATTGCTGGAGCTTCGAGCGCAAGGTCTGACGATCTTGCTGATCGATCACGTAATGGCACTCGTGATGTCGATCTCCGACCGAATCACCGTGTTGAATTTCGGCCGGAAAATCGCTGAGGGCGATCCGGAAACGGTGCGCAAATCGCCCGAAGTCATCCGGGCCTATTTGGGAGAGAAGGCGGCGCATGCTCTCGGTGCGTGACTTACATGCCGGTTATGGCGGCAAGACCGTTCTGCACGGCGTTAATCTGACGGTGCCGCGCGGCGCCATCACGACATTGCTGGGTTCCAACGGGGCCGGCAAATCGACCTTGCTCAAAGCCATTGTCGGACTTTTGCCGCTGACAGCAGGTGCGGTTGAGATCGACGCCGTACCGCTGCCGAACGCGACGCCCGATCAGGCATTGAAGGCGGGCGTGGCGCTGGTCCCTGAGCAGCGGGAGCTGTTCAAAGAAATGAGTGTCCTTGATAATTTGCTGCTCGGCGCCTTCCTGCGTCGGGATGGTGCGGAAATCGCCAATGATTGCGAACGGCTTCTCAACGTATTCCCGATCCTGCGCGAGCGTACCTCGCAGCTCGCGCGCACTCTTTCAGGCGGCGAACAGCAGATGCTTGCCATCGCGCGGGCGTTGATGGGGCGCCCTTCGGTTTTGCTGTTGGACGAACCATCACTGGGGCTGGCTCCGAAGATTGTCGAGGAGATCTTCGCGATCATCGGACAGATCAGCGCCGACGGCACCGCCGTTCTCTTGGTCGAACAGAACGCCGCGCTTGCGCTCGACCTTGCCCAATATGGCTTTGTGCTGGATCTCGGCGAAATAACTATGGAGGGAAGCGCGGAAACCCTGAGACGGTCGCCGATCGTTCAGGCCTCCTACCTATGAAAATTCATAATACCAAATTTGCGGCGTTTCCATCGTCACTTCGGCAAACCAAAGGAGACTAAAATGGCGAAACCTGAGCTGGAGTTCTTCCCGAGCGACGACATACCGTGGGTTCCCGTCGAAGGAGCGCCCCCCGGCCACTATCAGAAGATTCTCACCGAGGATCCTGAAAAGATGTTCGTCACCAGGATGCTCAAGGTCGATCCCGGCTGCGCGAGCACCGAAACCTTCGTTCATGATTTCTGGGAGGAGGTCTATATTCTGGAGGGCAGCCAATGGGACGGCGATCAGTTCTTCAAGAAAGGCATGTATGCCTGCCGCCCACCCGGAATGAAGCATGGGCCATACCGTACCGAGGAAGGCGTAGTGACCTTCGAAGTCAGGTACGCGCGATAGTTCAGCTTAATTAGGGATATCGACATGGCGAAACCCGGATACAACGTGATAGCCAATATCGACCGGCTCAACGCCTATATGGATAAAGAAGGGCTCGCAGCTGTTGCGGTGCGCAGTGGTGTCAATTTCACTTACCTGTCAGGGATGGCGATGCCAGGCACTCTCGCCCGGCACCTCGACATCGCCACGACTGTGCGCGGGTTCATGGTGCTGTGGTTCCGGCACCAAGAGCCGATCATCGTACTCGACGCGTTTGCCGAGAAACTGGCTCGGCGCGAGTCATGGATCGAGCGAGTTGAGGTGTATCAAGCCTACGTCGGATCGCTCTATGTGCGGGTCGCTGAATTGATCGAGGAAGCCGGTCTTGCCAAGGCCCGAATCGGTTTCGAGCAGGATGGATTGAGTACAGCTCATTGGGGGCAGATCCAGAACCTGTTGCCAAGCCTAGAACTGGTGAACTGTTCGCCGCTGATGGACCAGGTGCGTTGGATCAAGACTCGTCAGGAAGTGGCGCAGCACAAACAGGCGGCGGACCTGCTCGATGATGCACTGGCCGAGGTGTTTCCAACGATCCGGGATGGCGAGACCGAACGCGAGGTCCATGCCCGCATGATCTCGGCTTGCATGAAACGGGGAGCCGCCTTCGTGCACGGCATCCTCAACTCGAGCTCGAACGATGTAATGTATGGTGGTGAGAGCTCGATCGCCTTTCGCAAGGGCGATTTCGTCCGCAACGACTACGTGGCATATTTCAACGGCTGCCCCGGTCATCAATCGCGCCTCGCCATTCTGGGGCCGCCGAGCACACAACAGTTGCGCGACTACGATATGACTCGGGAGGTTCACCGCAAAACGATCGAGCGCTGCCGCGCTGGAGTCACTGCGGGCGAAATCTATGAATTTGCAGTCGCAGAATTCAAGAAGAAGGGAATCGACTACACAGCTTCGTTGGTTGGGCATGGCATGGGACCATGGTTCCACCAGCAGGAGCCGATATTACGGAAGGACAGCGCAATTGTCCTGGAATCGGGAATGATTCTGGCGGTCGAGCCGCAGCGTCTACACTGGCACCTTCAGGACCTCGTTCTAGTAAGAGAGGGGTCGCCGCAACTATTGTCTGACAAATTGTCAACTGACCGTCCCTTCGTTATCCAAGTTTAGGCCGCTGCGAATGCACGGGGGCAGTTCGCCGCCTGAGAAGGAAACGGCGAAAATGGAGTCAACCTGCAAACTGATAAGATATTTCATCAAATGGAGTCAGTTCACGGCTGATAAGGAAAGAGTAAAAACCTTATCAGTTGCAAAAAATGAGCTTTGATGAAAATGGCAGAAACGCTGATCGGTGTAACCGAACAAATCTAATTATTCATTTGGTGAGTGGCGCTCCATTGCCACTAACTAAAGGCCGAGTTCTTGTGTTAGCCATTTAAGGAAGCTCGCGACCTTGCGATTCTGAACGGCGCTTTTTCGCCAAATGGCAAAATAGGCGAGCGGGCGGGTCAAGGAGTGGTCGAACAAAGGCACGAGCGTACCAGCCGCGATCTCGTCCGTGAGCAGAAAAGTTTGGCCCATGGCAACTCCGATACCTTCGATGGCGGCCTCATAGGCCAGCATTGAATTTGGATAAAGAGTCCCTTCCGTAAGCAAGTCGGGCCGATCTATCGACGATAGCCAGTCGGCCCAGTCCTTGCGGCGGTAGTGCGAGTGCAGCAAGTGCCGATGGTGCAGACCGTCCACCGAGCGCAATTCAGGATGCCGGCGCAGGAATTTCGGGCTGCAGACGGGCTGAATGACGTCGCGGATCAGGAGTGTTTTTTCGACACCGCGCCAGTCTCCCCGGCCGAACTGAATCGCAAGATCTATATCATCGCGAGCAAAATTGACGTTCTCGACCGACGCGTCGAGCCTTACGCGGATCTTTGGATACTGCCCCTGGAATTTTGGCAGTCGCTTGATCAACCATTTGGCGGCAAAAGTCGTATAGATGCGAAGACGCAACGGCTCTCCTTGCGGATTTTTCAGCGCCGCGCTCGCTGTCCGGATCATCGCGAAGGCCGGACCGATACTGTCGCGATAGGTTCTGCCTTCCTTCGTCAATGTCACCCCATGTTTTCCCCGCGCGAATAGCTGCGTGTTCAGCGCGGCTTCGAGGGTCGCGATCTGCCGGCTGACCGCCGATTGGGTCACGCGCAGTTCCGTTGCTGCAGCGGTGAAACTTTCAAGCCTTGCAGCGACTTCAAAGACCCGCAACGGATTAAGGGGAGGAATAGCTTGCACAAACTGTTCAGGTATGAGGAAAAGTCATGACAGCATAAACTCTGGTAAGTTGCCAAGCAAGCCGGCGATCGGCAGCTAGTTGCAAACAATCCGCTTGCTTGGCGAGGTTGGTTGCGCGCTGAACCGGGGATGTCTGATGCATTTTGAATTCACCGAGGAGCAAACTCGTTTTGCGGAGTCGGTTCTGCGCTTTGCCAAGGCGCATCTGGCGAAAGATGCGCTCAAGCGCGCGCATACGCCGGGATTTCCCTTCGATATCGCTCGCATGATGGCCGAACAGGGACTTCTGGGCATCACCATGCCGGTGGAAGATGGCGGCCAGGGTGGGTCGCTGATGGATGCCGTCATCGCGATCGAACAGGTCGCGTCGATTTGTCCGCGCAGCGCCGATGTCGTGCAGGCAGGCAACTTTGGGCCGATCCGGACCTTCGCCGAGTATGCGTCCCCGGATCAAAAGGCCCGGTTCATGGACGATCTCTTGCAAGGAAAAGCCGCTATCAGCCTTGGCATGACTGAGCCTGAAGCTGGATCAGCCGTCACCGAATTGCGCACCACGGCAACGTTGTCGGGGGAAGACGTCATTCTCAACGGAACGAAAATCTTCTCTACCCACAGTCCTGATGCATCGCTTTTTTTGATTTATGCGCGTTTTGCGCCGGGGCTCGACGGCATCGGCTCGGTATTAGTGGAACGCAACGCCCCTGGATTCAACGTCGGTCAGCCATCCGGCTTCATGGGGGGCGAACAGTGGTGTCAATTGTATTTCGAAAATTGCCGCATTCCAAAAGCCAATGTGTTGCTCGGGGAGGGAGGCTTCAAACGGCAGATCGCCGGCTTTAACGTCGAGCGCATCGGCAATTCCGCGCGTTCGCTGGCGCTTGGCCGTCACGCGTTCAACCTGGCGCGGGAATATGCGACTGTACGGAAACAATTCGGAAGGCCGCTGTGCGAGTTCCAGGGCCTGCAGTGGAAGTTTGCGGATATGGCGCTGAAGCTTGAGGCGGCCCAGCTTCTGCTCTACCGCGCCGCAACCAATGCCGAGGGGCGGTTGCCCTCGGCTTACGAAACCACGGTCGCAAAACTGGCCTGCAACCAGGCCGGTTTCGAAGTAGCAAACGAAGCCGTGCAAATCCTGGGTGGACTTGGCTATAGCGAAGAGTCGCTGGCGGAGTATTGTATGCGCAGGACCCGAGGGTGGATGATTGCCGGCGGCTCGATCGAAATGATGAAAAATCGGGTCGCAGAAAGCATCTTCGACCGCCGCTTCGATCAGCGGGCGCCGAGGTCGAGTGATAAACCGGTTAGGAATTGACGATGTTGCAGACAGTCGATACAGCCGCGAAGCAAAAATCTCCAGGATTCGGGACAAGTGCGATCATCGCGCTGGTGCGCGATTTAAAATGGGATGCGCTTGACGCCGATGTGAAGCACGCGGCAAAGCGGCATTTCCTCGATACGGTCGGCGTCATCATTGCAGGCTCAAGCGGCGATCTCGCTGGCCGCGCCGAGGCTGTCCTCTCCAATGTTCGGGCCGCTGGATCGATTCCGGTGCCTGGACGTCGTCGTCGGGCTGATTTGCTCGATGCTGCCTACATTTCGGGAACGGCCGGTCACGGCATCGAACTGGACGACGGTTACAGGCAGGGCTCGGTGCATCCCGGCGTCGTCACAGTGCCGGCGATCATTTCGCTGGGATACGAAAGGGGCATTACCGGACGCGCCTTGCTTGAAGCAGTCGTCATTGGCTACGAGACCGTGGCTGCGATCGCACGCGCTTGCCATCCCGATCTGCGCCAACGCGGCTTCCATCCCACTGGTGCGGTCGGCGTCTTCGGTGCAGCAGCGTCGTCGGCGCGACTGCTGGCGCTGCCGGCCGGACAAATCTCCCACGCGCTCGGTATCGCCGCCAGCGGCGCAGCTGGGATCTTTGCGTTTATCAATGGCGGCGCCGACATCAAGCGCCTGCATGCGGGTCATGCCTCCCGCGAAGGCCTGCAGGCGGCGCTTCAGGCGAAGGGCGGCATCGAGGGGCCCGCGAATGTGATGGAAGTGCGTGACGGCTTCATGCAGGCTTTTGCCTTCGGCCGGAATGGTCAAACGCGCCCGGTCCGGTTGTTTCCCGCGACACCTCTCAGCATCGCCGATTGCTACATCAAGCCCTACGCTTGTTGCCGGCATATCCAGCCGGCGGTCGAGGCGCTGATCGAACTCATGAATGAGAATAAGCTTTCGGCCAGCGAGGTTCGCGTTGTCGATGTGGACACCTATAGTATCGCAGCAGAACACGCGCATACAGGATGGCAGGATTACGCCAGCGCGCAATTGAGTTTTCCCTACATCATGGCGCTTGGCATGAAACACCGCTGGATTAAGGTCGAGCATTTTGAAGACAAAACGCGTCTTGATCCCGAGATGGCCACGCTAGGTAGTCTGGTTCACGTCAATGCCACCTCCGAGATGGATCGGCTCTATCCGCAGAACCGTCCTGCGCGCGTCCGGATCACGACAGACCGTGGTACCTTCGAAAAGCAGGCGATGGAGGCACTGGGGGCGCGCGAGGTGCCGCTCGACGATCGCGGGCTGGCCGACAAGTTTCACGATCTGGTCGATCCGGTGTTGGGAAAGAACCGGGCCGATTCGCTGCTTGACGAATTGTGGCGTGTCGAATCGTTGAGCGATGTTCGCGGGCTTCTGGATTCGACAATGCCCGGCTAGCGGCGTGGTGGCGGGCCGTCACCACGCGATGGTTGGGAGCCGGCTGACTTGGCTCAGCGTTTGCGGAACTTGCGGAAATTGGAGGGACGTTTTTCCAGGAAAGCCGTGATTCCTTCCATGTTTTCCTCATTGCCATAGATCGACGCGAGCAATTCCGAGGTCGGGAAGTACGACGCGTAAAACTCCTGATCCGATCCCGCATTAAGCGCGATCTTGGCGATCCGGATGCTTTGCGGGCTCTTGTCCAGGATTTCGTTGCAGAGTTTTGTCACCTCTTCGTCGAGTTTGTCCGCCGGGCACACTTGATTGATCAGCCCCATATCGAGGGCCTGCTGAGCGGTATAGAGCCGGCACGTATAAACCATTTCGCGCGCCTTCCGCTCGCCCACATACCGCGCCAGCAACTGGCAAGCGCCCCAGATCGGTATGCTGCCGACGCGTGGGCCGACCTGTCCGAATTTCGCATCCTCGCTTGCGACGGTCAGGTCACAGAACAGATTGATCTCGTTGCCGCCACCAACGCAGAAGCCGCGGACCTTGGCGATGATCGGTTTGTCCATTATCCGCATCGCTGACGATAGGGCGAACAAGCGGCGCATATGGGCGCGCCCGATATAGGGTTTCCGCGTCGATTGATCACTGACGTCGCCGCCGGAAGAGAAGGCTTTGTCGCCGGCGCCGGTCAGGACTACAACCCCGATTTCGGGGTCGTCTGCGGCCATCTTCATCGCTTCCGTGAGTTCCTCATAGGTCTTCGGGCGAACCGCGTTGCGCACTTTCGGGCGATTGATGGTGACAGTGGCAACGCCATCTTGGGTTTCGTAAAGCACGTCTTCGAACATGTTGGATGCCCTCCCGGGCGCTTTTTGAATTTGCGGCTGGTTTCGTACAGTGGATAAAAATCCACTAGGCGAACCACTCGCCCGAGACTAAGATAAATTCCTGTTTGACCGCAATGCCCAAAATTGACAGGGCGTTTGTTCCGATGGCCTTCGCCTAATGACTTGTGAGTCGTAACGCTATGATCGCTTCGATGGCCGTCACCGGCGATGCACCGGGTCACGGTTTTCCGTCATTGGCTGCAAGTAGAGCGGGCAGCGGGCCATCAATGGTCTTGTTGCATGGCGGTGTCGGATCGTCTTCGCACTGGCTGCGCAATCTTCCTGTATTGGCCGAGCGTTTCCATGTCACTGCGTTCGATCTCCCCGGATATGGCAACTCACCGAACGTACCGAGCGCGATGACGCCGGATGAGTATGTCGATTGGGTGTCTCACGAGATCCTGGCCACGGGAGCGGACGGCTGCCATCTGGTCGGTTTCAGTTTCGGCGGCGCGCTTGCGGGCCGCGTGGCTGCCCAACTCGGGAGGTCCATCATCAAATTATCCTTGTTGGGCTCGGGAGGATTCGGCTTTCCTGTCGGAAGGAACATCCCGACCGTTCATGTGCCGGGGCGGCAAGCGGAGGTCGTGGAGCGGCGGGTAGCGGCCGCTGCCAATCTCGGCCAGTGGATGCTCTCGAGCGCGCCGGGTTCCGACGATCCGATCGTGGATATGCAGCTTTCAAATATCGACCGAACCCGTTTCGACAGCCGCCGCATCAGCCTCAGGGCTACGCTGCTTGACGATCTGGCACGCATTACAGCGCCGGTTCAGATGATCTGGGGAACCGAAGACAAACTGGCTCACCCGTCCGTCCAGTCTCGGGCTGATGCCTGCCGCGCGGTGCGAGATGACGTCAAAATCTCTTTCGTGCCCAGTGGCGGGCACTGGATTCAGTACGAGCACGCGAAAACCGTCAATCAGCAATTGATGGACTTCCACGCCGTCTAGGGAAAGCAGCAGCAGGTTGAAAACCTGTTCTCATTGACCCTAAGGCTTTATCGGTTTGTCATGGATGTTGTAACGAGGCCGAGCTTTTTGAAAGACAGGACGCAAGATGATTAGAGCGGTGGAGCGAGCCCTCGCTATATTCGATGCCTTTGATCCCGGGCATACGATGCTGACCCTTCAGGAAATCGGCCAGCGCATTGGCCTTTCGAAGGCCACTACCTATCGGCTAGTGAACTGTCTTTACGACCTCGGTTATCTCGTCAGGCTCGATGACAACCGATACTGCCTTTCATTGAAGTTGACCCGTCTGAGCGGAATGGTTCGCAGCACGGTCGGTATCCGCGAGATCGCGCGACCAACTATGCTCAACCTGGTGCAAAAAACTGGCGAAACGGTCACGCTGAATACTGTTGCCAACGGTCAGCGGCTTTGCATCGAAGTGTTCGATACGCCCGCTCCCTTGATGAGCATTGTGCGTGCAGGAGAACAGACAACGTTGCTGTACGGCGCGACGGGCCGGAACCTGCTGGCTTATTTGAGCAGTTCGGATGTCGATCGGATTTTCCGTGAGACCACCCCCAAAGAACGTCCCAATCGCGCCGAACTGGAAAAGCAATTGGCGCGATTTCGCCAGCAGGGTTATGCGCTGACGAGCAGCGAGCGTGTTGCCGGCGTGACGGCCATTTCCGTTCCACTGCGCGACATCAACGGGCAGGTTCGCTATTGCCTCAGCATTACGGGCCCCGCGATCCGCATGGATCCGAACGCCAAAGCCTTCATTGGATTGCTGGCCGAAGCCAGCAAGGTCGTATCAAGCCAGATGGGCGCGCGCGCTGACGAGATCGATGTCATTGCTCCCAGGAACGAATCGAAACAAGTGCGCCGCAAACGAGCCGTCGCCTGAGCCAGCGCCAAGGCCGGTTGCGAGACGTAATAGTCGAGCATTTGTAGCCACCACGAACTTGAGTTGCGTGGCCGTATATTCGCGACTTCAGCGCTCGCTGCAGTCCATCGCGCGATTAGCGATTTTGCTGGACGAAACCGGTTTCATGTTTTAGCTTAAGTCAAATTTTGAGGCCGAATAAGAGCCCGTTGGGAGGAAATGGAATGAAGCTGTTTCGCTCGTACTTGATTGCCTCGGCGCTTCTGGCTGGGGCAGCCTTCCCAAATGACGGGGCGTACGCAGAAGACACGATTAAGATCGGTGCGCCGGTCGAAGTCTCGGGGAAATTCGTTTCCTATGGCGCCGCGGCCAAACGCGGCATCGAGATGGCTGTCGATATCTACGGCGGAAAAGTTGCCGGCAAGAAAATTGAAGTTCTGTTTCGCGATTTGCAGTCGGATCCGCAAGTCACCGTGAATTCGTTCACGCAGTTGCTGGCGGAGGAAAAGGTCAATTTCCTGATCGGGCCGATCGCGACACCGATGACGATGGCCGGGCTTCCGGCGTGGCGCCGCACCAAAGCGCTATGGGTCGTGCCTGGTGCAACGACGCCTTTGCTGGAAGAAGAAGCCGGCAAGGAGCCGATGCTTTTTCACACTTTCCCCTATGCCTACTACTATCATCGTTCGCTCGCGCGGAGCCTGCGCGAGAAGCTCGGACCGGGCAAGACCATCGCCATCATCTATTCCGACGATGCCTATGGCCGTGAACATCTGCCCTATGCGCAGAAATACTTTACCGAAGAGGGATTCAAGATCGTCGCGGAGGAATTGGTCCGCGCGGGTGCGACCGATCTCAATCCAGTGCTGGCCAAGATTCGCCGGGTTAAGCCCGACGTTCTTCTTGGTCTGGTGCAGACCACCGACGGCATCCTCCTGACAAAGCAGGTTTACGTTCAGCGGCTCAACGTTCCCTATCTTGTCGGTACAGCCTATCCGCAATTAAAGCAGTGGCAGGACGCGACGGCCGAGGCCCAGGAAGGCTGGGTTGGGGTCACGACCTACATTAATGGCATGAAGGCCAAGGCGGATCCCACATATCCCAAACTGTTCATGGATTCGGACGCCTGGGTCGCGGAGTTCACCAAGCGGTACAATCGGGTTCCGGAGTTTATCGATGTCGGCGCCTATGTTTCGATGTGCATGCTCTTGATCGCGATCGAGAACGCGGGCGGCGTCGACGACAAGGAAAAGGTAGCCGAGGAGTTAAAGAAACTCGACGTCCACACGATGATCGGAAGAGGGCACTTTGAGCCGAGCCTCGGCGGCACCCTCAATCAGGCTTTTGCTGACGTCGTTGTCCACCAGCGCGTCAAAGGCACGGATGCCATCTTGTATCCCAAGGAATTCGAGACCACCGACAAGGTCGAGCAGGCGACTTACGCCAAATAATTAGGCGGATGTCATTGGACGGAAACCCGTCGCGGGTGGCTTCTACCGGCCGTCGGCGGGACGAGGTGATTGCAAAGAATGGCTAGCCTGACACTTCAAATCCTGGTCGATTCCCTCCTGCTCGGGGGCGTCTACACTTTGATGGCGGTGGGGCTTTCGCTGGCGTTCGGCGTCACCCGCATTATCAATTTCGCGCATGGCGACATTGTTATGTATGGCGCTTACGCCGCATTCTTTGCCTTTATTGGATTGAACGTCGATCCGCTGGTGAGCTTGCTGCTGGTCGCGGTGCTGGGCGCGATCGGAGGTTACCTGCTGTTTAAGCTGACCCTGAACCGAATTCTTAACAGCGCCGGCATTAATCAAGTGCTTCTCACTTTCGGGATCGGGCTCGTGTTGCAGAACGTGGCGGTGATCCTGTGGACTGGCGACGAGCGCTCGACAACGCCATCCTATGCATTTGATTCCTGGTTCTTGACCGACGACGTCATTGTGGCCAAGGGCCGGCTCATCGCGTTCGTTCTCGCTGCCGCTTTCATCGGGCTCTTGCTCGGCTGGTTGCGGTGGAGTGAACATGGACGCGCGACCCGCGCCGTTTCCCAAAACCGCGCGGCCGCGTCCCTTATGGGCATCGACGTCCGCGCGATGTACGCGCTGTCCTTCGGACTGAGTTCAGCCCTCGGCACGGCGACTGGAGCCATCATGAGTTTCCTGTTGCCAATTACGCCGTTCATGGGGTTTCCAATTCTGGTCAAGGCATTTGCAATCATCATTCTGGGAGGACTTGATAGCGTGATCGGCACCGTGATCGGCGCATTTTTCCTCGCGACAGCCGAGACCACCGTCGGCTATCTGGTGCCACAGGGCATCGGCTGGGCCGAGGGCGTTGCCTTCTTCCTGCTAGTGCTGGTTCTGATCGCGCGGCCAACTGGAATCCTCGGGACGGTTGGGCGCGACGCATGATTTGGAAACGGACCGCGCTCATTCTGACGATAGGATTGCTTGCAGCGTTCATTGTTCCGCATTTCCTGCCGCCAGGCCTCAGTGACTGGGCGACGCGATTGGCGACGCTTATCCTGGTGGCGGTAAGCTGGAACATGATGGCCAATGCGGGGCTGATTTCGCTCGGCCATTCCGGCTTCTGGGGTCTTGGCGCCTATTCGGCAGCGTTGCTGGCAAACGCTCTGCATATCCCGTTCTGGCTGTCGATCGCTCCTGCTATTCTGCTAGGCGGAATCTTCGGCGCATTCCTCGCCTATATCACGGGCCGTTTACGAGGATTGTTCTTCGCAATCGCGACGCTTGCCACGTCCGAAGCGCTGCGGGTTGTTGCGCTGATGGTGCCAAAGCTAACCGGGGGTGCTGAAGGCGTTTTCGTCTTCGATCAGTTGCGGCCCGACCGCATCACGATGACGACCTTCTCACTTTGTTTGACGGCCATTGCCGTGGCTGTCTCATATCTCTTGTTGAAGTCCAGATACCAGTACGCCCTGCGCGCAATGCGCGACAGTGAGAGCGCTGTGCAAATGCTGGGCGTCAATCCTGCGCGCTTTCGGATCGGCGTGACAGCGCTGTCCGGCGCGATGGCATCCTGCGCGGGTGTTGTCAGCGTTTGGTATACCGGTTATCTCGACCCCGGCTCCGCGTTCGATTTGAAGGTGACAATTTCTGCGCAGATCGCCCCGCTGTTCGGCGGCCTCTATACGATCATTGGCCCGGTGATCGGATCGATTGCGGTGCTGGCGCTTTCGGAGTTTACCCGGCTTTACTTCAACTATTCCGGTGGCATTGGTCTTCTGGTCTATGGCTGCATGCTGGTGTTCGGCGTGTTGGCGATGCCACGAGGACTCGTCGGATTGCGCAAGCAATGGACTAAACGCTCGAACCAAAGCGGTTCTTTGCCGGTGGGGACGAAATGAGCCCGCTTATTCTTTCTCTCCAGGACATCCGCGCCGGCTATGACGATAGCATCGTCGTCGATGGTCTCAGCCTGGTCGTGGAGCAGGGCGAGGTCGTTTGCCTGCTTGGCGCCAATGGTGCCGGTAAAACCACCACCATGCGTGTCGTCACCGGTCTCATTCCACTACGGGCCGGAAAGATCATCTACAACGGCGAAGATATTTCGCAGATGCCCCCGCACGAGCGGGTGACCGCCGGCATTTGCCTGTCTCCGGAAGGACGGCAGGTATTTCCCGATCTGACCGTGATGGAAAATCTGTCGCTTGGCTCATTCAATCGCCGTGCGCGGCCGGCTCGCAAGCAAAGTCTCGAGCAGGTATTCACTCTGTTTCCAAAGTTGCACGAGCGCAGGGAGCAGGCAGCCGGCCTGATGTCGGGCGGCGAACAGCAGATGTTGGCGATTGGCCGCGCATTGATGGGGCAACCAAAGTTGCTGGCGCTCGACGAGCCATCTCTTGGTCTGTCACCCAAGATGGTCAGCACGGTTTTTGAAGCGGTTCAGACCGTCGCTCGAAGCGGCATCACGATCCTGCTGGTGGAGCAGAATACGCGCGCGGCGCTGGCTATCGCCAAGCGCGGCTATGTGCTGTCGGCCGGCCGCGTGGTGCATGAGGGATCGGCTGCCGAACTTGCAGGATCCGAAACGATCCAGAAAGCCTTTGTGGGTGCGGCCTTCAGCGCGCACCGCGTTCGCCAGAGCCGCCGCGAGCGGCGAGCGGCTGAAGCCCGCCAGGGAGATACCGGTGCTTAAGGTCAGCGGGCTATCAAAGCGTTACGGCGGCGTTGCGGCTATTTCGGGCTTGTCGTTCGAACTGGCGCGCGGCGAGATATTGGGGGTCATCGGTCCCAACGGCGCGGGCAAGACCACGCTCTTGAACCTGATCACCGGATATAGCGTACCCAACGAAGGTTCGATTTTGCTGGAAGGCAAGGAGCTTCGCGGCTTGGCGCCGTTCGAGATATGCCGGCTGGGGGTTGGCCGGACGTTTCAGGTCGTCAGGCCGTTTGCTGAAATGACCGTCAACGACAATGTCATGACCGGTGCGCTCTTCGCGTCGGATAAATGGATATCGGCACAGACAGCGACCATCCGCGCCGAGCAGGCGCTCGATATGGTCGGCCTGTTGCACAAAAGAAATGTTCTTGGGGGCGACCTGACCATAGGCGAGAAGAAAAAGCTTGAATTGGCGCGGGCGCTCGCCACGCAATCGAAACTGTTGTTGCTTGACGAGGTGATGTCGGGCCTGACCGGGGCTGAGATCGACGGCATCATGGATGCGATCGAACGCGTCGCAGACTCCGGCGTCACCCTACTGATGATCGAACATCTGGTCGGCGTCATTCTCGCATTGGCGGATCGCGTCCTTGTTCTGAATTTCGGACGCGAACTCTTTCAGGGAATACCCGAAGAGGTAATCGCTCATCCGGATGTAATTGAATCCTACCTCGGTCAACCGATCGAGATGCTCCGTTCCTGACAGTTTTTCGCAACGAGGTTTCGTGATGTCTGCACTCTTCTCCAAGTTCAAGATGCGCGATCTGGAATTGAACAACCGGATCGTCGTTTCGCCGATGGGTCAATATTCCGGCGACAATGGCAGCGCGACCGACTGGCACATGATGCATCTTGGCCATCTGGCGGTGTCCGGCGCGGGGCTTTTGATCACCGAAGCCACGGCCGTGAACCCTGAGGGCCGTCTCAGCAAGACCGATCTTGGTCTGTATTCCGATGCGAATGAAGCCGCGCTCGGCCGCGTGATTGCTTTCTGCCGCCAAAATGGCGGGGCGAAATTAGGCGTCCAGCTATACCACGGCGGTCGCAAGAGTTCGATTTCGACAGCGTGGGAAGGACAGAAAGCCGTCGCGCTCGACAAGGGCGGGTGGACGCCGCATAGCGCCTCCGACGTTCCCTATCCGGGCCGCAACGATCCCAGGGCGCTCGACGAAGCCGGCATTAAGCGCGAGATCGCTGCTTTTGCTTCGGCGGCCGAGCGCGCCAACCGGATCGGCTTCGATATGATCGAGATTCACGGCGCCCATGGCTATCTGATCCACAATTTCCTGTCGCCTTTCGCCAATAAACGCGCCGACGGATATGGTGGGTCCTTGCAGGGCCGCATGCGTTTCGCGATCGAAATCTACGAAGCTATTCGCAAGGTTTGGCCGGACCACAAGCCGCTCGGCATGCGTATTTCCGCCACCGACTGGGTCGAAGGCGGCTGGACTCTCGACGACAGCGTGGTGCTTGCGAAGGAATTGAAGCAACGCGGATGCGATTATATCACCGCGTCCAGCGGCGGTTCGGTCCCCGAACAGCAGTTGAAGGTGGGGCCGGGCTATCAAGTGCCCTTCGCGGAACGCATCCGGCGCGAGAGTGGCATCGCGACGATGGCTGTCGGTCTCATCACGGAGGCCAAGCAAGCTGAGCAGATTATTTCCAGCGGAGACGCTGACATGGTCGCGCTGGGGCGCGGCATGCTGTTCAATCCCCGCTGGCCGTGGCACGCGGCAATGGAATTGGGGCAGCGCGTTTATTACCCGCCGCAATATGAGCGGTCGCACCCGCAGATGCGCGCCGGCGATTTCCTCAAGCCGCGCGCCGAGACTTGATCGCGCGTTGCTAGAGGGGAACGAGCAGGGCGTCGACAGCGACGGCGCCCTGACCTTTCTTGCCGACGATCAGGGGGTTCAACTCGGCTTCCGCAATGCCGCTATCCGGAAGCTGCGCGAGCCGCGACCAGGCGCTGATCGCTTTGGCTAGTGCCGGCAGATCGCCTTCCGGCAGATTGCGGTAGCCCCGCAGCGGCGCCAGCCCGCGAAGCTGGGCAATCATCGCGTGCGCGCGATCCAGGCTGACAGGCGCCAGCGCCACGACAGCATCGCGATAAATTTCCGCCAGAACGCCGCCCACGCCGACCACGATCGTGGGGCCGATCCGCGGGTCGACACGATAGCCGACCAGAACCTCGGCAAGACCCGAGCGCATTTCCTGGATCACGAAACCCTCAAGCCTTGCATCGGGCCGGCGTTCCCGGACGGTCGCGCGCATGTGCGTCAGCCCCTTGTGCAAGGCGGCCACATCGGCCACGTTCAACAGCACCCCGCCGGCTTCGGTCTTGTGCGGAATATCGGCCGACGCGATCTTCACCGCGACCGGAAACGCCACTCCGGAGATGGCTGCCTCGACATCCGCTTCGTTCGCATCAATCGGGATGGTGAAGGTTCGCGCCTGCTGAATTTCCAGGGCGGCCAGCAGTTTGGTGGCGTCGCCACTCTTGACGGCTTGCTGCGCCAACGTGGCGAGCGCTTGGCTGCCGGGAAGCGCAGGCATCGCCTGATTTGCCGGCGCCTGCCAGCCGAAATAAGCGCGCACCGCATCCGCACATGCTTCCGGCGTACGGAACACGGCGATCGAGGCGTCCGATAATAATCTGGACGATTCCGGTGCATCGGGGGTTAGAAAAACCGCGACGGGCTTTTGCGCGTTTTTCGCGCGTTCGATGATCGGAACGACCGCACGGTCGGGCCGGAATTGCGACGAGGAGCCGACGACTGTGATGACCGCCTCGTTATCGGGAGAGGTCATCATCGCGTCCATGACCGCGCCGAATATGCGGGGATTGGTACCGGCCAAGGTCAGGTCGATCAGCGGCGAATCCGAAAGGTGTATGTTCTGACTTGCGAGCTGGGCGATCGCTTGCGGGCTTGGGCCCGTCACGAAAATCCCGCGCATGCCGAGATTGTCCACCATCAAGGCTCCCCCGCCACCCGTCGTGCCCATCACCGCGACGTTGCCGGCTCCGCCTGGTTTTCGCCCGACAACGAAAGGCGCCATTTCAATCAAGGTCTCCAGAAGGTCGACCCGGATGACGCCGTTTTCCTGCAGGAACGCTTCGATCGCCGCGGTACTGCCGGCGATCGCGCCGGTATGCGAGGCGGCCAGCTGGTTTCCGATCGGGCTTCGGCCGAGCAGAAAAGCGATAATCGGCTTGCCGGCGTTGTAAGCCCGCCGTGCCATCGCGGAAAATCGCTGCGGGTCGCGGATCGTTTCAAGGAACAGCAGGATTGCCTTGGTATCGGGGTCGTCGACCAGGAGATCGCCCAATTCGCCGACCCCGAGATCGGCTTCATTGCCGACCGAGACCATCTTGGCAAAACCAAGCCCCCGCGCTTGTCCGCGCGACAGTAGCGAGCCAAGCAGACTGCCGCTTTGCGACAGCAACGAGATGTGTCCTTTGAGGAGCTGTGGCGTTTCCAGGGATTCGTTTGCCGATATGGCAACGCCCTGATTGGTGTTGATCACGCCGAGGCAGTTCGGCCCCAGGATGCGCATGCCCTTTGCTTGCGCCAGCTCAAGGACTTCCTGCTGCAGTCGTTGTCCGGCCGCGCCCGTTTCGGCGAAACCAGCGCTGAGAATGGTTGCAACGCGAATGCCGTTGGCGGCGCATTGCGACACCGCTTCCGCAACCAGTCTTGCCGGCAGCATGATGAAGGCGTGGTCGACCTGTTGGGGAAGGAGGTCCGCGGACGGGTAGGTCTTTTCGCCGAAGATCTCCCGGTGGGTCGGATTTACCGGAAATATCTTTCCCGTAAAACCGTGCTTTCGCAGATAACGCTGGGGCAGCGAGGTATGTTTGCCCACGTCGCCCGATGCACCGATCAGCGCAATACTGTCAGGTGCGAATAGCGCTTTTGCCAGCGTCGTGCCGACATTCGCGTCGGCTGTTTTTATCGTCATGGAGTTCCCGCCCGACCCAGATGCGCGGCCCGCAATTGACGGCCGCATGGGGAAGGGAATATTCTATGAAATGAAACTGGGTCCGTCTAGCGAAATCAAAAATCCTGACGGTAGGTGGGGCGGCGATTGCCTCTGATGAGAGGGGCGCAAGTGACCGGTCCGCAAAGGAAGGAAATGAACCATGGAACCATTCGCGAAGGATCGCGTCGCGCTGATTACCGGGGCGGCTCGCGGCATCGGTTTTGCCTGCGCGCTCAATCTGGCGCACCAGGGCGTCAAGGTTGCTTTGGTCGATATCAACGGGGACCGCATCAAGGATGCCGCCAGCAGGATCACCGGTGAGACCGGAACCCCGGCGGTCGGCATTCAGGCCGATATATCCGCAGAAAGCGATGTGGCGCGCATGGCAGCGGAAGCGAACCAGGCTTTCGGCAAGGTCGATATCTTTCTGAACAGTGCGGCGATCCTCGCCGACAACCTTTTTATGGAATCGACGCCGGCCGATTGGGATCGCATGTTCAAGGTCTGCCTGACCGGCCCGATGCTTTGCTTGCGGGCGCTGCTTCCCGGCATGGTGGAGCGCGGATATGGCCGCGTCGTCTGCATGGCATCGGACTCGGCCCGCGTGGGCCAGGCGCGGTTGTCTTACTATGCCGCTGCCAAAGGTGGCGTCATTGCGCTGGTGAAATCTGTCGCGCAGGAAGTCGGCAGGTCCGGCATCACCTTAAACGTCGTTTCGCCGGGCGCCACCAACACCGAACTGCGCCAGGAACGCGAGGCGTCGATGCTCAAGCAGATGGGGCCGGAAAAGTATGAGCGGCGTGTCAAGTCGGTCCTGAAGATGTATCCGACCGGCCGTATCGGCGAACCCGAGGACGCCGCGGCAATGATCTGTTTTCTTTTGAGCGATCAGGCTTCGTGGATCACCGGCCAGGTCTTCAGCGTCAATGGTGGCTTTGTGATGCCGTAGGCGGCCACGACCGCACCCTCACGAGGCCGTTTGGGGTACGAAATCCTTGTTTGCCCCGCCCAGCGCCTCGATC
Organism: uncultured Alphaproteobacteria bacterium; assembly: GCA_963790595.1. Classification (GTDB taxonomy): domain Bacteria; phylum Pseudomonadota; class Alphaproteobacteria; order Rhizobiales; family Xanthobacteraceae; genus Bradyrhizobium. The sequence continues at coordinate 123,871 of CAWBPE010000014.1, forward strand.
GGGCGCAGCTCATATGTCTGCATCCGCGAGAGCTTGAATGGCAATTCGAGCAGGGGCCGCAGGTTGCTGCCCGACTTGACCATACGAATGAACCTGCCGCGCTCCGATGCGCCAACCTCATCGACGCTCCGAACCGATGCGGCCGGGATGTTGGCTGCCAGCAGTGTCTTGACGATTTCTTCCCGTGTCGATGATTTCGTTTCAATCGTTGCCGCGGCCAGACAGGTGTCGATGGTGTTTTGATCGCAGATCACGGCGACCTCGCCGTCGCGGCAGGTCAACACGACGTGGGGCGAACGGGCGCTCGCCTGCCATGCGGTATGCGTGAGCCACACCACGACGTCCTGCATGGCGAGGTCGATATAGCTGCCCTTCCCCGAGAGTTCTCGCTGTTCGAGCATCGCCAGGATGCAGAACAGTCCCATCATGCCGCCGGTCGTATCGGCGATCGAAACGCCGATTTTCGTGGGCACACCATCGGTTCGCGTGAGATCCATGAGCCCGTACATCGCCTGGATCACAGTGTCGAATGCGGGACGGCCTGGATAAATGGAGTCCATGCCATAGCCGGAGATCGCGCAATAGATCAATCTTGGGTTTATTGTGCGCAGTTCCTTGTCAGAGAAACCGAGCCGCGCCAACGAGCCGGGCTTGAGGTTCTCCACCAGGATATCCGAACTCTTGATGAGGTCGGTGAACACAGCGCGATCGGCCGCGGCGCGCAGGTCCAGCGCAAGGCTGCGCTTGTTGGTATTGTTCATGGTGAAAAAATAACTTTCGCCGTCCAGATGCGGCGGCCATGCACGGGACGCTTCGCCCGTGATCGGTTCGATCTTGATCACCTCCGCGCCGAGAGAAGCCATATGCTTGGCGGCAAGCGGTGCAGTAGTGTACTGGCCGATCTCGAGCACTCTTAGTCCCGCAAGCGGCATCACCTGTGCGGTGTTTGACCTTTCTTGTGTTTTCTTCAACGGCAGGCCAAGCACGAACTCCCGATCGGCATCCGGTTTTGGGATGTCCATCGCGGCTTTGCCAAAGGCCAGCGGCGGCCCTGGGATTTGGACGCTATCGCCGTCAGCACCGCCATCCGGTTGGCGCACCATGTTGCGGTGCCTGACATTAGGATCGAGCGGCAACTCGGCGACGACGGCGATGGGACCGGAAGCGATATCGACGCTGCCTAGTGTCGTGACAACATCGTCGACGGTCCTGGAGGCAACCCAGGCCTGCACGATCGCATCGACTTCATCGACCTTTTTGACGCGGTCAGCCAGTTTGACTAGCGGGCCTTCGACCCCGAGTTCGGGCCGCCCCATCGCGCCGCACAGGCGTTTCCATTGATCGTCGTTCGCCGAGCACAGCAACAGCCAGCCATCGGACGCCTCGTAAGCGTTCCATGGCGCGCACATCGGATGCCGGTTGCCGCCCCGCGGCGGCACTTTTCCCTCGAAATGAAATGGCAAAAATGTCACCAGGCCGTTGATGCCGGTGCCGTACATGCTGCATTCGATGCGTTGGCCGCCGCCATGCATGCGACGGACGCGAAGCGCTGCGGCAACCGCCGCAGCCGCATAGATGCCCGATCCGAGGTCCAGGATGGCGGCATCGGAAAGCGTCGAGGTGCTCTCGGCCGTTCCGGTGACGACTGCAATTCCGGTCAGCGCCTGAACAAGCTTGTCGCACAGCAATTCATCATGCGGTTGACGTTCGGCAAGCGCGGTGATGTCGCACAGGATGCAATCGGGGCCGGCTTTCCAGTCAGCTGGCAGATCGCTTGGCAGATCGCTCGACAGCAGGACGACGTCCGCCGCATCAAGCGCATGACGAAGCAATGCTTCATCGGTCTTGTTGCCCTTGCGAATGACAATACTTCGTTTTCCCGCTAGGGAAATTGATCGTGTTTTGTATTTTCCAACCGGTGCCGGTCGATCCGGCTCGATCGCTATGACAGTGGCGCCGGCCATCGCCAGAAGCGAGCCGCATGCCGCGGTGCCGATTCTCGCGCCAAGCTCAACGACAACGAGCCCTTCGAAAGGCAATTTTCCGGTCAATGGAGACAGGCTTGAAACGTCGGTCATTGCGTCGTCAGTCACTGGTCTGTTTTACGAACGGGCACTTGCCCTCTTGCAGGGGTCGGAATGCGTCTTCTTCCGGAATTGTCGCGATCGGCTTGTAGTAATCGTAAGGATATTTGGATTCCTGCGGACTCTTGACCTGATAAATATACATCGGATGAATCTTGCGTCCGTCCTCCCGGATCTTGCCTTCGCCGAACAGCGGATCGTTGGTCGGCAGTTCTTTCATTTTCGTCATGACGGCGGTGCCATCGTCCGTTCCGGCTGCAGCGACGGATTTTAAGTAATGCAAGACCGCAGAATAGACTCCGGCATGGGTCATGTTTGGATATTTACCGCCATTGAGTGCGGCGTAACGCTTGGTCCAGGCCCTGGTTGCTTCGGTACGATCCCAATAGAACGCAGTCGTCAATTCGATGCCCTGCGCGTCTTCGAGGCCGAGCGCGTTGACGTCACTCAGGAAGACAAGAAGACCTACCAGCCGCTGCTCGCCGTCCTGGGCGACGCGGAATTCCCGGGCTTGCTTGACCGTGTCGATAAAGTCGGTTCCGGCGTTGGCAAGGCCGATGATCTTCGCTTTCGAATTCTGTGCCTGCAGCAAAAATGACGACATGTCCGGTGTATCCAGCGGATGCCGCACTGAGCCGAGCACCGTTCCGCCCTCGCTTTTGATAAATTTGGTCGCGTCGGCTTCCATAGCCCTGCCGAACGCATAGTCGGCCGTGATGAAGAACCAGGATTTGCCGCCGGCCTTGGTGATGGCGTTCGCGGTTCCATGCGCCAGGGCCCAGGTATCATAAGTCCAGTGAACGCTATAGGGCGAGCACTTCGACCCGGTGATCTCGGACGATCCGGGGTTGACGATCAAGGCCGGCTTCTTTTTGACCTTGGCGATCTCGCTGACCGCGAGCGCGACAGCGGAGTTTGGAAGATCCGCAATAACATCCACGCCACCAACGTCATACCATTCCTTGGCGATGCTGGAGGCAATATCGGGCTTGTTTTGATGGTTGGCGGAAACGATTTCGATCGGCATTCCGTTGACTTTGCCGCCGAAATCCTCGACCGCCAACTTCGCGGCAACGATGGATCCGTTTCCGGCCAGATCCGCGTAGACGCCGCTGCTTTCAGTAAGGATCCCGATCTTGACTTTATTGTCGGATATCTGTGCGATTGCTGGCCAAATACTTCCGAAAACCAACGCGATAGATAAAGCGGCCTTCAAGGCTCTCATTTTTTCCTCCCGATCACTTTTTTATTTGGTCTAGAGACGCATGTAGACGGCCTTTTGCTCAAGGAAGGCATCGAGGCCGGAATAGCCGCCCTCGCGTCCCCAGCCGGATTCCTTGTAACCGCCAAAGGGCAGCGATTTGTCGCTGCCGCCGTAGAAATTGACCCAGATGTTGCCAGCCCGGATAGCGCGTGCCGCCTTGTGCGCGGTGCTCAGGTTCGAGGTGAACACGCCCGCGCCCAGGCCGTAGGAGGTGGCGTTGGCGAGCTTTGGCAAATCGGAAAGTTCGTCGAACGGCATGGCCGCCAGCACCGGGCCAAAAATCTCCTCACGGACGATTTTCTGCTCGGGTTTTGTTTTGACGAAGACCGTTGGCTCAACGAAATATCCGGCGCGATCGACCGGCTTGCCGCCGGTGACAAGCTCAGCGCCGGTATCGATACCGTCTGCAATGTAGCGCAGCACGCGCGAGTGCTGCTCGCCCGAAATCAGGGGGCCAAGTTCGGTGGAGGCGTCTAAGCCATCACCGACCGGCATCTTTTTCGCAATCTCGGCAATGCCGGCAACTACCTTTTCGAAAACGGTTTTCTGCACGTAAAGCAGCGAGCCAGCGTAGCAAATCTGACCGCTATTCGAGAAGATCGCGGCCGCCGCCCGCGGGATCGCGGTTTTTAGATCAGCGTCAGCAAAGATGAACACGGGCGACTTGCCGCCGAGTTCGAGACTTAGCCTCTTGAGATTGTGGGCCGCCGCGCGAACCAGGAGTTTCCCGACTTCGGTTGAGCCGGTGAAAGATATCTTATCGATGTCGGGATGGCCCGCGATCGCCGCACCGGCCTCCCCGCCGGTGCCGGTTACGATGTTCAATACGCCCGCGGGCACGCCCGCTTCCAGTGCCAATTCGCCCAGCCGCAATGCGGTGAGCGGCGTTTGTTCGGCAGGCTTGAGGATCGCGCTGCATCCGGCGGCGAGGCAAGGACCTACCTTGTTGAGTGCAGCAGATAGCGGGGAATTCCAGGGAATGATAAGGCCGGCAACGCCAACCGGCTCCTTTAGAGAGAACGCGTGAAATTCCGCGCGTTGGCCGGAAATATCAGATGTGTGGCCGTAAATTTTCGAGCAGATACCCGCATAGAATCTGAATCCGTCGATCGCGCGCTCGATGGCGCGACGGGCCATGCCATTCGGCATGCCATTGTCCCAAACTTCAAGCTCCACAAATTCGTCGAGATGGGCCTCGATTAGGTCAGAGAGTTTCCAAATTACACGTTCGCGATCGACCGCAGTCATTCGCCGCCACGTGCCACGTTCAAAGGATTCCCGTGCGACCTGGACGGCAGCGTCAACGTCGGCCGCGTCAGCCGCCGGCACTTGCGCAAATACCGAACCCGTAGCCGGGTTTTCGACATCCAACGTCCGACCTGATCGGGCGCGGGTTGGCTTTCCAGCCACCAACATGGCCAAGTTCTGGTCGGCGAAGCGCGGAAGCGGACGTTTCATCCCGTGAAACTCCCATCGAATTTTCTTTTTTCGGCTCTGTATGCACGTGTATCCAATAGCATATTATGGATGACGGCAAGCGCATTCAATGCTATCGCTGGCAAAAATCAGAAGCGGCGGCTTCCATCGGGAGCTGCCGAAACTCGAGGTGAGGAGAGTCATGGATTTCCAGCTCGATAGCGAACAACGCTTGATCCAGGAGTTCGACTAAACAGATGGTCGACCGGAAGATCCTGCCCATCATGAAGGCGCATGACGCGGAAAGACCTTTGCCCAAAGAGGCGGTAATCAAAATCTTCAAGATTTGCGCCGAACAGGGACTGACCTCGGCGAGGGTGCCGGAAGAAGTCGGAGGAGCCGGGCTATCAGCGCTCAATCTCGGCCTGATGCATGAACAGTTGCCGCCGGCGATTGCGCTGGCACTCATCGCTCATGAGGGAACTGGAGCCAGGCTCTGTCTGTCCAGCACGCCGGAACAGCAGGAGCGGTTTCTGCCCGACATCATCGCTGCCAACAAGATTGCCTGTACCGGCAATACCGAACCTGACGTCGGGTCCGATCCACGAAGCATCAAGACACGCGCGGTGGAAGACAAAGACGAATACGTGATAACCGGCCGCAAGATGTGGATCACCAATGCCAGCATCTGCGACCTGATCAATGTCACGTGCGCGATGGGAAAAGACGACAAGGGCCTGAGCAAGGCGATGCGCATGGTGGTCGAGCGGGAGCACTCGCCGTTCGTTGCCACTGAAATCGATATGATGGGTCTCCGTCAGGGGCACCTCAGTGAAGTGCTGTTCGAAGGCTGCCGGGTGCCGAAGCAAAATGCCCTCGGCGAGCCCGGCGATACGTCGCGGGTGCTGACGCTGACATGGCTTGCCAATCGCCCGATCTTCGGTCTGTGGGCCGTGGGCCTCGCGCAGAAGGCGCTGGATATGGCGCTTAACTTCGCGAGTGAACGAACGGCATTCAACAGGAGGATCGCCAGCTTCCAGCTTGTCCAGGAGTTGCTCGCCGACATCGCGACCACGATCACTACCAGCCGGTTGCTTTGCTACTATGCTCTCTCATGCATCGATAGCGGCGAGCGCGCCAATCATGTGTCGGCCATGGCGAAACGTCATGCGGTTTCGAATTGCCAACGCGCGATCTCACTCGCGATGGAGGTGCATGGCGCCATAGGGTTAAGCCGCGAGATGGGAATCGAGCAGCTCTATCGTGACGCGAGGATGTTGACTGTGCCGGACGGCACGACGCAAATTCTGACATTGATCGAAGGGCGGGAGCTGACCGGCCTGCCGGCCTATCGCTGACCGAAAATTTCGCGGCGGCACTTCGCCGGCATCATCACACCATTCAAATCGTGGAGAAGACCATGGATTATCAGACGATCCTGACCGAACAAGACGGTGCGGCGTTCGTGATCACCTTCAATCGTCCAGACAAGCGAAATGCCTTGAGCCTTCAGACCATCGATGACGTGTCAGACGCTGTGAAGAAAGCCGCGGCTTTGCCCGGCGTACGGGCGATCATCTTCACGGGTGGTGACAAAGTATTCTCCGCGGGTGCTGATCTTAACGAAGCGCTTCAGGTGAAATCGGTGACTGACGGAGAAGCCTTCTTCGGACGCGCCAACCGCCTTCTCGAGTTGCTGGAAACTCTGGACAAACCGGTGCTGGCCGCAATCGAGGGCTTTTGCATGACAGGCGGCTGCGAACTCGCGCTGGCCTGTGACCTCCGGATCGGTGCCAAGGGTTCGTCTTACGCGATCACCAGTGCGCGTATCGGAACCGTCGCAGGCTTTGGCGGAACACAACGGCTGCCGCGTATCGTTGGTATGTCGAACGCCCTCGACATACTTTTCCTTGCTGATCCGATCGACGCCCAGGAAGCCTACCGTATGGGCCTGATCAACCGGCTGACTGAGAAGGGCGAGGCGTTAAAGGAAGCTAAGCGGCTGGTTTCGATTTACGAAAAGCGCGGTCCGCTCAGTCTTGCGTTTGCAAAGCGCGCGGTTCGGCGTGGTATGCAGATGGACCAGGCTTCGGCGATCGATCTTGAGTTCTTCATGGTCAACACGATCTACGGAACAGAAGACAAGCATGAAGGCATTGCCGCGTTTCTCGAGAAGCGAGACGCGAAGTTCAAGGGGCGGTAGGCCGCAAGGGACATCGAATGAAATGGGAAAATAAAGACCGGCCGGCGCAGGGCGCTCTCGCCGGCACCAAGGTTGTCGATTTCAGTCGGATGCTGCCAGGACCCTGGTGTACGCAAATGCTGGGAGATCTCGGTGCAGACGTGATCAAAGTGGAGCAGCCCGGCGTCGGTGATCTCGGGCGGCACAACCCGCCTAACTTCAAAACAGACAGCGTCTACTTCCATACCGTCAACGGCAACAAACGAGGGGTAGTGCTCGATCTGACCCTCGAGGCAGATCGTCGGAAAGCCCATGAGCTGATCACTGAAGCCGATATCGTCGTCGAATCTTATCGGCGCGGTGTCACCAAGCGGCTGAAAATCGATTATGACGCGGCGCGCGAAATCAACCCCGGGGTTATCTACTGTTCGATTACCGGATTCGGTCAGACCGGGCCGTGGGCTGATATCCCCGGTCATGATCTCGTCGTCCAATCGGTATCAGGTGTGATGGGGACAGGACCGCAGGGGTCTTTGCCGGTCGTGCCCGGCTTTCAGGCCGCGGATTACGCTGGTTCTGCCTATGCCATCATGGCCATTCTGGCGGCGCTGTATCGCCGGCGCGACACCGGCGAGGGCTGCTATCTGGACATCTCGATGTTCGACTGTCTTTTTAGTATGACGAACGTCATTGCCGGTCCCGCACTCGCACGGACGGGAGGATTTCCGGTCACGACTACCATGGAGTTGTACGGGGCCAATCCGCGTTATGCGACGTACCCGACGAGGGATGGAAAAGCAGTGGCGGTTTCACTGCTCGAGGCGCGAATCTGGAATTCGTTCTGCAAACTGATCGATCGTCCAGACCTCATCCACGCGGACGAAGGACCCGAGCATCGCCACACTGCGCATGGTGCCCGGGCCCAACTCTATCGCGAAGCGATCGGCCAGTTCTGCCTGTCGAAAGATCGAGACGAATTGGTGCGCTGGATGGCGGAGCGGAATGTTCCCATTCTCCCTGTGTATACCTCGGACGAAGCCGTCAACAGTGAACATGTCGCGGCGAGGGGCCTAGTCGAATGGATTACGCATCCGAGCGAAGGAAAGATACCCGTCATCGCGAACCCGCTCAATGCGTCCGGGTTGACGCAGCAAGGCCGGAAGCCCGCGCCGACCTTGGGCCAGCATCAGGAAATCGTCGCATGACTGCGGCCGTCCTCAAGCCCGCCAGTGAAATCATTTAAGCCCGGAGAATCGCCATGACTGCGCTTCAGAACGTTAGCAATGCTGATGCCATCGCTAATTTTGTCGCGGATGCGACGTTTGAAAGGCTCCCCACGGAAGTACTCGAGGCGGCCCGGTTTTGCCTGGTGGACTGGTTCGGCGTGGCCATCGGATCGACCAATGAAGAGGCGATCAAAGCCATCAAGCGGGTCGTCAAGGGTTGGAATGCCGTAGGAAAGGCGCCAATCCTGCTCGAGGGCGAGAGTACGCCGGCGGCGGCGGCGCTTATTAACGGCACGATGGCGCATTGCCTGGATTTCGACGACACGCATGTCGGCTCAATTGCGCATTTGACCGGTCCGATCTGGGCGTCTGCATTTGCGGTGGGAGCGCACACCGGAGCATCGACCCGCGATATTGTTGCTGCCTTTGTATCGGGTTTCGAAGTCGGTGGCCGACTTGGGTCCAGCGGGTTCGGCGTTGCGATCAACGAAAGGAACATCCATTCGACGGGCGTGTTCGGATGTGTCGGTGCGGCCGTCGCAGCCTCGGTGCTTTATGGTCTTGATGCGGACCAGTTGAAGCGCGCGATCGGACTGGCGGCGACGCAAGCGGCGGGTTTGACGGGATCGTTCGGAACGACGGCCAAGCCGTTTCATGCCGGAAAAGCCGCGTTCAATGGTGTCCTCGCCGCCGAGATGGCTCGTGAAGGTTACAACGCCGCAACGGGGCTCGTCGAGATTGATGGCGGGCTTGCGGCCGCACTGGTCCAGGATCGGGCAGTCAAGGTGTCTCCGCTCGATTTCGCCGAAGGCTGGGAAATCACGCGCAATACTTTTAAACTCTATGCTTCCTGCTTGCTGACGCATCCGGTCATCGATGCCGCGCGCGAGCTGCATGAGCGCAGGGGTAACCGCGGGATACAAAAGGTCGAGATTCGCGTCGATCCAATGTGCATTCAGCTTGCGGGTATTTCGAATCCGCAGACGCCTTATGAAGGCAAGTTCAGTGTCGCGTTTTGCGCGGCGCTGGGCCTCGAAGGTATCATTCCGTCACAGACCGAATTCACGTCAAGGACGCTTGGCGATCGGGCCATTCGGCACCTGGTCGATGTCGTCGAACTTGTACCAACCGCCAAAATGGAAAAGACCGCAGCGACGGTCGATATCCTGCTCGCGGACGGATCCCGGGAAAGCTGTCACGTCCCGCTTGCTCGCGGCAATCCGGGGCGTCCGATGAGTTGGGCGGACATGGAGCGCAAATTTACATCCCTCGTCGAGCCGGTGATTCCGGGTAAGAGCAAGCAGCTTTTCGAGCGCTTGAAGGAATTCGATACGATTGAGAGTTTGGCCGAGATTATTCCGGTGTTGACCGCAAGGCAGGTCGTGAACTAGGCCGCTTGAGCTGTTCCGGTGGTAAGCCGCTCTCGCGCTTGCTAAGCATGGTCGCGCGTCGTCCACGTCACGCCAACAGCTGAGGTCCATGCGGAAAAAGATCGAAAAGCAGCCGGCTAAAGAGCAGGGGCTCTCCAGCGCCCAGGCGGCTTATGCCTTGCTTATCGCGGAAATCGAGAGCGGCCGGCTGCCGCCGGGCAGCCGGCTGCTGGAAGTGGAGTTGGCCGGACGACTGGGCATCAGCCGAACGCCGGTCAGAGAGGCCATCAAGCGTTTGGAGACGCAGGGGCTTGTGAGCCATGAACCCAATCAGGGTGCGGTGATCACCAAGCTCGACCATGCGCGTACTGTCGAGCTTTACATCGTCCGGGAAGTGCTCGAGGGCGTGGCGGCCCGTTTGGCGGCTACCTCGGCCACGCAGGAAGAGCTCGATATTTTGCGTATAACGATGGAAGACGACTGGAAATACGTAGACCGTCCCGAAAAACTTGTGGCGCGCGATCGTCTGTTTCACAAACAAATCCAGTTGACGGCACGCAATCATTTTCTGAACGATATTCTCGACAACATGCGTATATCGCAGATCTTGATGACGGGAACGACGCTTGCCGTGAAGGCGCGTCCGTCCGCGCTTCTGGAAGAACATCAGGCCATTATTGATGCCATTCTGGCCCGCGATGCGGATCGAGCCGAAGCAAGTGCTCGGCATCATGTTCGGCAGGCTTTCGCGATGCGTCTCCGGCTTTATGCCAATCAGCAGCGCGACGGCATATAGAGAGCCAAGCCGCAGACTATTGCTCGACGTCCCCACCCGTTTGAAGCAGATGATCGCATATGCAAAAATAACCGAGTCTGCGGACTGATAAGGAAAGAGCAAAATAGGAGTCAGTCGTTGGACTGATAAGGAAATATGCATGACCTTATCAGTTAGCAGCAATTGAATTTGCCTATTACTCAAGAAATGTCCCGACTCGCTTGATCGCTGCAACTCACGCCACCTAGCGTGATAGCGTGAAGTTTAGCCAAGAATCAAAGGTCAGTCAGCATTCGAGCAGGGCCGTCTTAGTGCGTTTATTTATCTCGGAATGATATCGCCTTAAACGCGCGAACGGTGCCGGCGATAGCTGTTTCGACTGGGAGTCGTTCGATGCTTGATGCCCCCACAAAACCCTGCGCCGACGTGCGCTCGATTACGTAATTGACGTCTTCTGGGTTTTCCATCGGTCCGCCATGGGCAAGTGCGATTACGGACGGGTTCACGGACCGTGCTGCGTCAATTAACTCCTGAGTCGTCCGGGCGGCGTCGTCCAGCGACATAGCGGCTTCTGCGCCGATCGTTCCACCGCTGGTGAGACCCACATGGGGTACGACGACATCGACACCGGCAGATGCCATGTCCCGGCTCTCGTCGACTGAGCGCACGTAACAGCAGGTGTACAGGCCAGCCTCGCGCGCCATTTCGATCATTTCGACTTCGCGCGCAAACCCCAGGCCGACGGCTTCGAAATCGCGACGGATAGTCCCGTCGAACCGCGAAACCGTTGGGTAGTTGATCACTCCGGAAAACCCGACATTCCTGATTTGCGCGAGAAACCTGCGCATGTCGCGCGTTGGGTCCGTGCCGCAGACACCGGCTATCACTGGCGTGTTTGCCACCGCTGGCAGGACGTGCCTTTCGCCCAGTTCGAGAACGATGTCGTTGGCGTTTCCATAAGGCATTAGCCCGCTGATGGACGGTAATCCGTCCATGCGAAATTTTCCGCTATTGTAAATGATGATGAGATCGATACCTCCCAACTCGGCACATTTGGCCGACAGGCCATTGCCGGCTCCGGCAGCAATGATAGGGCTCCCCCTGGACAATGACGCGCGCAGCCTTTCTTCTACTTGTTCTCTCGTAAACTGATTTCCCATGGGCTGCGCCATATCCTGTAGTTGTTTCAGGCTTGGTTAGACGGTTGGCTGGAGGCACGCGTTTCAGATCCGCGATCTTGCAGTAACGTCAGCAGATGCGCGACAGCAGTCTCGGCACAAATCGGGTCGTTGATATTGGCATCTATGCGCAGAATGTCCGCGCGGTCGTTCAACGTCGTCACTGCGGCGTCGATGAATGCGCGGTCGCTTTCGGGTGCATAAAATACGCCGCCTTTTCGATCGTATTCGGAGAATCCCAGCAACGGCAGGATAAGCACGGCTCGGCGTTTTGCACGGGACAGTTTTTCGCCGACCCAGCAGCCAAGCGTGGCATTTTCTTCGGCGGTGGTCCGCATCAGTGTCGTATTTGGGCTATGGGCATGAAGCCGGCGATGACGATATCGCTCCGGCACGGTGTCGGGCGTCGTGAAATTCACCATGTCGATGGCGCCCGGCAGTACCACTTGGGGAATGCCGAACTTGCCGGCCGTTTCAAGCCTTGCGGAGCCGGCACTGAGAAAGCCGCCGCAGAGTTCGTCGGCCAGTTCGGTAATGGTCAGGTCCAGTACTGCGTCGATGGCGCCCTGCGCGATCAATTCCTCCATCGCGCGGCCGCCGGTGCCATTAGCGTGGAAAATCATGGTCTCACAGCCACGCTGTGTCAGCAGGCTGTGGCAGCGCATCGCCGCCTCGGTCGTGACGCCGAACGCGGTAATGGCCACCGTGGGACGGCTCTCGTCGTTCCGTCGATGTTCCTGGCTGGCGCCGATTTCCACCATTCCACAAATGGCTCCTGCGGCGTTGGCAAGAACCCCGCGGATAATCGGATTCATCCCGATCAGGTCGGTGATCGTGTTGACCATCGTGATGTCACGGGTGCCGACATAGCTCGCGGCCTTTGGCGTCGCGGCCATCGTCGAAATCATGACCTTGGGCAGGCCTACCGGAAGGACTCGCATCGCCGCAGTTGCCACAGCGGTTCCCGATCCGCCGCCGAGACCGAGAACGCCGTCGAGCTCACCGGCGCGATACATCTGGATAACGACGGTTTCCGCGCCGGCCGACATGATCGCCAGCGCCTTGCCGCGATCTCCAGCCAGCGCCATTTCGCCAATACTTGCACCGGCTGCTCGGGCAAGCTCGGCACGTGTCTTGTCGGCCAGCAGACCAGGTTCTCCCAGCACGCCGATATCGATCATAACGACCCGATGCCCGCGGCTCTCGATCAGCGCCTTGACGCAAGCCGCGTGTTCGCTCTTGGTGTCAAGCGTGCAAAGGACCGCGATTTGTTTGCGGTCATCCCTCATGCTGCGTTACCTGGTTGGCGTTCAGCGACCATTGCCCATGGCATGCAGGTTAAGCGCCATCATCACCGCGCGATGGCACGGTGTCGGGACGCCGGTCTCTTCGCCGAGCTTGACCATAAGACCGTTGAGCCATTCGAGTTCCAGCCGATTTCCGCGCTGCAAGTCGGTATACATCGATCCTTGCGCATCCACGGGTAATTCGTCGATCTGCTCCAGCACGTGCTCGGCATTGCTGGCTGCGATGTTGATACCCTTGGCGCGCGCGACCGCCGTGCCCTCGCTGGCCAGTCCGACCAGCATCCGACGTCCCCAGGTATCGCTGCGGATCGGCCCCTCGGTCGAACGGCAGAAGGATGTTGCTCCGCTGTGGGTCGTTATGAAAATGAACTTCATCCATAGCGCCGCGATTACATCTTTTTCGATCAGGCTGTCGATTTTCGCGCGCTGACAGACTGCGAGGAAATTCTCAATGCGGGGTGTGCGCCGGTTATCGAGTTCACCGAATCCGAGCGTACACCATTCGCCGAACTGCCGGATCACGCCCGGCTCGACGACGGTGACCGGCGTGGCCGCATATCCGCCGATGACATGCTGCGGACCGAGCAATTCGGCCAGGCGTCCTTCGGCATAGATTCCGTTTTGAAAAGAATAGACAGCGGTATCGGTCTTCAGCATCGGCTTGATCTGTTCGGCAGCTTTATCGAGATCCCAAAGCTTGACACAGAACAGGATCATATCGACCGGGCCGACCGCTTTCGGGTCAGTAGCGGTATGAATCTTTTCAATAAAGGCGTGGCCATGATGGCTGATGATCTTCAGGCCCTTCTCGCCCATCGCCTGAAGGTGAGGGCTTCCTCGCCCGATGAAGTGCACTTCTTCGCCCGCGGCGACCAAACGTCCGCCAAAATAGGAGCCGATGGCTCCGGCTCCCATCACCGCAATCTTCATTATCTTGCTCCGATTTGCCTATTTGTATCTGCGAAAGATTTGACGCCCAAATGGCTAACCCTGACGCCGTTTCTGCTCGCTTCTGAGGATCATGCTGTCGAGCGAAAATTCCGCGACATTGAACCAGAGTAAAATATCCGACCGGAACTTCTTCCATGGCTCGTAGACAACACGGAAAGATTCATTTGTTTTGGCGATCTCTTCGTAATGTTCGAACGTTGTCTTTTCGCAGATATTGAGGATCTCTTGCGGAAAGGGTTTAAGAATTGCACCGGCCGCCACAAGACGTTTGAGGGCGAGCGGATTGCGCGCATCGTAGGCGGACACCATCCAGTTGTTGGCTTCGGCGCATGCGGTTTCCAGCGCGACCTGATAGGCCCGGGGCAGATTGTCCCAGTGTTGTTGATTGATGAAAACATTTGTCTGTGCACAGGGATCCCACCAGCCCGGATAGTAGTAATACTTGGCGACCCGCACGAAGCCCAAACGCTCGTCGTCATAAGGGCCGATCCATTCGGCGGCATCGATCACGCCGCGTTCGAGCGACGGATAAAGGTCGCCCGGGCCGATTTGTTGCGGCACGACGCGCAGCTTGGCGAGAATTTGCGCTCCGAGGCCTCCGACCCGCATCTTCAGGCCGCGCAGGTCGTCGACGGTGTTAATCTCTTTACGAAACCACCCGCCCATCTGGGCGCCGGTATTGCCGGCCGGAAAGTGCAGCACACCGTATTTCTTGTAGAACTTGCGCATCAAGTCGAAGCCGCCGCCATCGTTGACCCAGGCGGCCTGTTGCCTCGCGTTCAGCCCAAACGGCATCGCCGTGTCGAAGGCAAATGTCGGATCCTTGCCGACATAGAAGAAGCTCGGCGTGTAACCGCATTCAACGGTCGCGTTCTGGACGGCATCCAGCACCTGGAGGGCAGGGACGAGCTCTCCGGCTGCGAATGGCATGATCTGGAAGTTATTGTCGGTGAGCGCGGCGACCCTTTCCGCAATCCGGACCGTCGCGCCGTACAGGATGTCGAGGTTCTTGGGAAAACTGGCGGCCATCCGCCATTTTACGACGGGCCTGGACTGAGCCACGGCCGGCGCGGCCAAAAGTACGGAGGCCGCCCCAACGACCGAAGATTTGAGGAGTGTCCGCCGCTCCATGATTTTCCTCCCATAATATTTATTTTTTGTAGGATTGTCGATTTTACTGCTAAATGTCAATTATGTCGATCTGCGGGTAGTGTCCTAGAGGCTGTGCGATGAAGATCACCGATGTCAGGATGTATCTGCTTGAGAGTCCGCTTCAGCGTCCTTTCGCCTACTCAAGAGGGTGGGTTGATCGGCGAAGTGCGGTACTCGTCGAAATATCGACGGACGGCGATCTGACCGGTTGGGGTGAAGCGTTCGGTCCGGGTCGCATGGCCATTGGCGCATTGAAACTGGTGCGTCCGCTTCTAATCGGAGCCGATCCGCTCGCGATTGAAAAAATATGGGACGATCTATACGGCCGGTTTCGCGATCATGGTTCGAAAGGGCCGCTGATCGATGCGTTGAGTGCAATCGACATCGCGTTGTGGGACATCAAGGGCAAGCACTTCGAACTGCCCGTTCACCGGCTGATGGGAGGGCCTTTGCGAACGAGTGTGCCGGCTTACGCGAGCGGGTTGTTTCGTTATCGCGACGGCGACATTGAAACCAATCTCGTCAAGGAGGCGGAGCGGCATCTGGCGCGCGGGTTTAGCGCGATGAAAATGAAGGTGGGATTCGGCGTCGACGCGGACGCGAGGGCCGTCAAGGCAGTACGCAAGACCATCGGCCCTGACGTTTCACTGATGATCGATGCCAACGGCGCCTACGACGCGGTCAATGCCATCCGCCTCGCGCATCGCATCGACGATTGCGATGTCGCGTGGTTTGAAGAGCCGGTTCCGCCTGAAGACATCGAGGGTTATCTTGAGGTCAAGGCAAGGCAGCCGATTCCGGTCGCCGGCGGCGAGGCCGAATTCACGCGCTTCGGCTTTCGCGACATTCTCGCACGGCGCGCGATGGATATCATTCAGCCCGACATCTGCGCTGCAGGCGGCTTCTCTGAGTGCAAGAAGATCGTGGACATGGCTCACGCCTTCGGCGTCCGGTGCAGCCCGCATACGTGGGGAACCGCGATTGCCATATCCGCGTCGCTGCATCTATTGGCGCTGCTTCCCAACACGACATCTGCGTTATACCCGGTCCCGCCATTGCTGGAATGGGATTGCACCGAACATGGCATTCGTGACGCACTCCTTACCGATGCGCTCCGGCCGGTGGACGGCGTCGCCAGCATTCCTGAAGCGCCAGGACTTGGCGTGGACATTGACCGCGAAGTCGTTCGAAAGTTTGAGGTACAATAAGGATGATGGAATTGCTGACCTCACGGAAACCGCGTCGATGATCAAAGCAGCACAACTGGATGAGACCCGGAGCCTGACGGAGTCGACATATCGGCTAATTCGAAGCGATATCCTGTCCGGATCCATTCAGCCCGAAAACAAGATGCAGATCATCGATCTCAGCCAGCGTCACGGCACCAGCGCCAGCGCGGTCCGTGAAGCACTTTCGCGGCTCGTTTCCGAGAGCCTTGTCACACTGGAGGTGCAGAAGGGGTTTCGCGCGGCCCCGATGTCCGTACGCGAGTTCCAGGAAATTACCGATTTGCGCATCATGCTTGAAATGGAAGCCATCCGCGGCGCGATCATGTTGGGTGGGGAAGATTGGGAAGCGGAAATCGTCTCCGCTTACTACCGTCTCGAGCTTGCCGAAAAGAGAGTTGTAAAGCAGGAACCCGAAGCTGCTCTCGACTGGGAAACTAGAAATCGCGATTTTCACGACGCGCTGGTTGGCGCGTGCGATTCACAATGGCTGATGCGGCTCCGGGCGCTGCTTTACGATCACTCCACGCGGTATCGCAGCTATAGCCTGTCGACAGGGGCTTTGAGACATGACAGTTCGCTCGAGCATCAATTGCTGCGCACAGCAGTTCTTGCCCGGAATACCGAAGAAGCCTGCGCGCTCATCAAGAAGCATTTCCAGGCGACGCTGGATACTTACCGGTCGAGCGTGAATTAATAGATTCCCTGCGCCGCTTGCGATCATGGTGTTGCCTCTGAGATTCATCGCGCCGTTGCGCTTGACAGCCTTTCCCAATCGGCAATACCATTAGGTAACGACGTTACGCCAAGAACGTAACAATAAAAAAGGGAGATGTTCATGCGACTTGGGTTGGCTGAATCTGCGGGCCGCCGGATTCTGATTGCGCAACGCAAACAGGAAGTGGTGTCGCTAGAGGGCACATCGCTGCCGAACGATCCCCTGGCCATTTTGCTTGATCCGGCCTTGAGTAATAAGGCCAAAGATGCCATCGCAAAGGCGAACGCGCTCGATGCGGCGACGCTGAAATTTCTGCCGCCGATGGCGACAATCGGAAAGATCATTTGCGTCGGTCTCAATTATGCCGACCACGCCGCTGAGAGCCCTTACGAAAAGCCAAAATTTCCGGTGTATTTTCTTCGCGCCGAAGAAGGCGTGATCGGTCATGGCGCGCCGATCGTTCGGCCGCAGATTTCCGAACACCTCGACTTCGAAGGCGAAATGGCGGCCGTGATCGGGAAGGCTGGCCGGCGCATTTCGATGGACCATGCGCTCGATCACGTTGTCGCCTATTCCGTATTCAATGACGGATCGATCCGGGACTGGCAATTCAAAGGCCCGCAATGGACGCTGGGCAAGAATTTCGACAACACGGGGCCTTTCGGACCGTTTCTGGTTTCTGCCGATGAAGTGCCTGCGGGCGGTCTTGGCTTGCGGATCACGACGCGTCTGAATGGCCAGGTGGTTCAGGATGCCAACACCAACGATCTGATATTTCAGATCCCTGAATTGATTGCGCGTGTGTCCGAAGCGATGACGCTGCGTCCCGGCGATGTGCTGGTGACAGGCACGCCGGCCGGCGTCGGTTTCGCGCGCAAGCCGCCGCTATTCATGAAGGATGGCGACGTTTGCGAGGTGGAGGTCGAAAGCATAGGCCTGTTGACCAACCGGATCGTCGACGAGCGCCTGCCGTGAGTCCGTCGTCCCTCGGATTGCGCATTGCCGCCGACGTGGGCGGCACGTTCACCGATGTCGCCGTCTTTGACGAAAACTCCGGCGGAATCCGGCTGGGCAAGACCTTAACGACGCCGAGCAGCTTGATTGAAGGCATGAATCACGGGGTCGGTAAGGCCGGTGCGGATTTGGCCAACGCCCGGCTGTTCCTGCACGGCACGACCGTCGCGATCAATGCGTTACTCGAGCGTAAGGGCGCCAGGACGGCCCTGGTCACGACCAAGGGCTTTCGCGATATCTACGAGATCGGCCGTATCAATCGGCCGGAAGCCTACAATCTCTTCTTTCGCAAGCATCAGCCGCTGGTCGAGCGCGCGCTCCGTGTCGAGGTCGATGAGCGCATGGATGCTGCAGGGGAGGTCTTGCGCCCGCTGATCGACACGGAAGTGGAAGCCATCGCGCGCCGCCTTCAGGAAGAGGGTGTCGAGGCCGTCGCCATTCTCTTCCTGCATTCCTATCGCAATCCGGATCATGAAGTTCGCGCCCGGAACATCATTAGCAGGATGATGCCGGACGCGTTCGTAACGGCCTCGCATGAACTCAGTCAGGAGTATCGCGAGTTCGAGCGCTCCTCCACGGTCGCGGCGAACGCCTATATTGGGCCGCATGTCACCCGGTACCTCTCCGAAGCCGATCGCGTGCTCAGCGGTGTCAGGTTCCACGGAAAATTCCTGATCGTGCAGTCAACCGGCGGCCTCTATGATGCCGCACAAGCTCGCCGCGAATGCATTCGAATGCTGGAGTCCGGACCGGCTGCCGGCGTGATCGGAACGCGCGAACTCTGCGCGGTGATCGGCTTGCGCAATGCGATCGCCTTTGACATGGGTGGCACGACGGCGAAAGCCGGCGTCATCCTGGATGGCGTCGAGTTGACCGCAAACCAGGTCATGGTCGGTGGCTACGCCGAAGGTCTGCCCATCCAGATTCCGATGATCGACATCGAGGAAGTCGGAACCGGCGGTGGCTCTATCGCACGTCTCGCGCATGGCAAGTCGCTGCGTGTAGGGCCGGAGAGTGCGGGCGCCGCGCCCGGCCCGGTGTGTTACGGCAACGGCGGCACCGAGCCGACCGTGACCGATGCCAATCTCCTGCTCGGCCGGCTCGCGCCCGACCTGTTCCTCGGCGGAGAGATGAAACTCGACGTTGACGGCGCAACCCGCGCAATGACCAATCAAATAAGCGCGCCGCTAGGACTGTCGGTCGCCGAGGCCGCCGACGGGATTATCCGCATCGCAGTTACCCAAATGGCCAACGTGGTAAAGCGGGTGACCACGGCGCGCGGCCTCGACGCCCGCGATTTCGCCATGGTCGCCTATGGGGGCGCGGGGCCGTTGCACGCCGTTCTGGTGGCGAGAGAATTGCAGATCCCGCGGGTTATCATCCCGAATGCGCCCGGCCATTTCTCGGCTTATGGCATGCTGGTCAGCGATCTCAGGCGCGACTATGTGCGCACGCTGTTTGCGCGGCTGGCCGACGCTCCGTTTGACAGCTTCAACGCCATCTTCCGCGAGCTGGAGCAACGGGGCCGTGATGATATCGACGAGGCGGCGACCGAACGTCTCGAGATTATCGTGAAACATGCCGTCGACATGCGTTACGTCGGCCAGGAACATGCCGTCACCGTCGAGGTTGACCGCGGGGCCTTCGATGCGCGGGACATCGACGCGATCAAGACTGCGTTCGATGCCGTCCATAACCAGCGCTACGGTTACGCATCAAGTGACGAATCGGCCGAGATCGTGAATCTCCGGCTGTCCGTCATCGGCGTCATTGCCAAGCCGCAACTCGCGCCGCTCGACGCGGCGGCAAGCACGTCGGCGGATGAGGCGCTGATCGGGGTTCGTCCCGTCGAGTTTGGCGTCATGGGCGGGCGGCTGGAAACGCCGCTTTACGATCGCGCCCGGCTGCTTCGCGGCCATCGCGTGACGGGTCCCGCGCTGATCCAGGAATACGCATCCACCACTGTCTTGTTGCCTGGCGATGTCCTGGTGGTCGATCAGATGGGTAATTTGGATATCAAGATAGAGGTCCATCCATGACCCAAGCCCGTCCTTCGCAAGATCCCGTCACCACGGAAATTATCCGCAATGGATTCATCGCCGCTACTGAGGAGATGAAGACCAACCTGATGCGGACCGCGTATAACATGATCATCTACGAGGCCCTCGATTTCACGGTCGGTTTATTCGATCGGCATGGCAACACCATATCGATCGGGCTTGGGCTGCCGATGTTCATCCGCGGTATGAGCGAGACGATCAAGGCGAAGCTTCGGCACTTTGGCCCGAATGGCATCCATCCCGGCGACGTGCTGCTCACCAATGATGCTTACACAACCGGCAGTCATCTTAACCACATGACCTTTTCAGTGCCGATCTTCGACGGCGCTGATTTGATCGGTTTCTCCGCGTGCATGGCGCATTGGCAAGACATCGGTGGTACCCTGGACGGCATGACCACGGATATCTTCTCCGAAGGTCTGCAACTGCCGATCGTCAAGGCCTGGCGGGCCGGTGTTCCAAACGAGGATATTCTCTCGGTCATTCGCATGAACGTTCGATTGCCCGAGCGCGCGATGGGTGACCTGAAGGCGCAAGTCGCCGCGGTCCGGACCGGTGAGAAAAGGTTTCTCGAACTGGTTCGCAAATATGGCCGGCCCGCGGTAGAGGCCGCGATAGAAGCGATTTTCGATCATGCCGAGGCGGTCTCGCGCGACAGCGTTGCGCAAATTCCGGATGGGACGTACGAGGCGGAATCGTTCATGGACGATGACGGAATCGATATCGGCCGGCGAATTCCGATTCGTGTAAAAATCGTGGTCGCTGGCGATCAAATGACGATCGATCTCACAGAGGTCAGCGCTCAGGTCAAAGGCTTCTATAATTCGGGTGAGACCGCAGGACTTTCCGCGGCGCAGGTTGCGTTCAAGTGCCTGACGGCCGGGCTTGAGCTGCCAGTCAACGACGGCGCGTTTCGCAATCTGAAAATCGTGCTGCCGTCCGGCACGGTGGTGAGCGCCGAGCGCCCGGCGCCAATGCGGTGGTGGATGACCTATCCCATGACGATCGTGGACACGATTTTCAAGGCGCTGGCGTCGGCCGTGCCGACCAGGGTAGCTGCAGCCCACCATGCGGACCTGGTGATTGCGTCGATCAACGGCCGCCAGCCGCGTGACAACAAGCTCTACCTTTACCTTGGAGGGCTGATCGGTGGCGGCTGGGGCGCCAAGCACGGCGAGGACGGCATGAGCGCAACGGTTGCGATCAATGATGGCGATACCCACAATGGTCCGAGCGAGCAGGTGGAAGCCAAATTCCCGTTGATTGTCGAACGCTACGCATTGCGCGAGGATTCCGGCGGTGCCGGCAAATTTCGCGGCGGCCTCGGCACAGAGCAGGTGGTGCGGGCGCGGCATCCCATCATGTTCAATGCTCAAATCGAGCGGGTCGATTGTCGTCCCTGGGGCCTTTTCGGGGGGCTGAGCGCGCTCGGCAACGAGGTCCGGTTGGAGCGAGGGGGCGAACTGGAGCGCTTCCCGACCGGCAAGGTCCTGTCCCAGAAAATCGATGCGGGGGATGCCTATACCGTTTGTTCGGGCGGCGGGGGCGGCTACGGTAGCCCTCTTGACCGCAAGCTGGATGATATCGAGAACGACCTGCGGCAGGGATATGTATCGAAGGCCGCCGCGCAGGAATTCTATGGCGTAGCGTTTGACGGGCAGGGTCGCATCGATAGGCAGGCAACGGCGCTTCGACGGGCTGATATGCGCCGGCGCGGCCTGCCAAAGGATCGGCCATTTTCGACTGAGGATCATTCCGGTTGGGGCGGATGTCCATATTGCACCAAGCTGTTGCAACCGCATCCGGAGGGACGGGCGATGGCTATCGAGGCTGCGGCCAGCGGCGCTGGTGCCTGGCGATGTTGTTGAAGCGGAGATCGTTGCGATGATTGAGACGCGCAGTGGACCCCGACGTGCTGCAAAGCCGGTGGAAACCACTGTGCTGGCGGTCGAGCGAGCCCTTCAAGCGATTGAAATGCTGTCCGGTGCGGCCGATGGCCTCAGCCTTGCGGAAATATCCCGCGAACTCATCATTAACAAGGCCATTGCTTCGCGTCTCCTGGAAACGCTTGAGCATGCCGGTTACGTATGGCGCGACGACACCGCGCAACGCTATCACCTGACTTACAGGGTCAGTAATCTAGGGCTGCGCCAGTTGCAGCAGTCCGGTTTGCTTGGACAATGCACAAGTCTGCTGGAAGACCTCGCGGAGCGGACCGGTGAACTTGTCCGCCTTTCCGTGGTCGAGCGCGGTGAAAAGATCACCTGGATCTACGCGGTGGTCGGTACCCGTCGTACCCTGCGGATCGATCCAAACTTCAATTTCGAGGTCAGCATCCATAGCCATGCAACCGGGAAGGCGTGGCTGATGACGCTGAAGCCCGAGCGGATTGCGAAATTATTGAAGCGCGACGGGATGACCGCGCTGACGCGGCACACGAATGTCGATATGAAGGTGTTGCGCAAGGAACTCGACGCCGCGAGCCGCCGCGGTTTCGCGACGACTTACGAAGAAAACGAGATTGGGGTCGGTGCGGTCGCAGCACCGATCATGGCGCCGCGTTTATCGGGAGGCACGGAATGTGTCGGCGTTATCTCTGTCGCAGCGCCCACCAATCGCATGACCCGCGCGGAGATCGAGACTTGTGGACCGCTCGCCGCCGAAGTTGCCAACCGCCTTGCTCTGATGTGGCCGCTTGACGAGCGCGCGCCCGTGAGATTGCAAAGACCAGCTTGATCGGTGACGAATATAACGGGAGAAAGCCATGGTTCGCTTTAATCAATTTGTCCCTCAGGGTGTGATCCCTGCAGTGCTGTTGCCGTTTCATGATGATCTGTCGATCGACGAGCCGAATTTTCGTAGCCATTTGCGGGACGTCGCTGCAGTCGAAGGCCTGTCGGCGATCACCGTCAATGCGCACTCCACCGAAGTTGCCTCATGCTCCGCCGAGGAACAGAGCCGGGTTATGGAAATTGCCGCCGATGAAGTTGGCGACCGCCTCCCCTTGATCCACGGAATTTGGGCCGATGGCAGTCTTGAGGCGGCGCGGATCGCCAGGCGGGCACAGGCAGGCGGCGCATCCGCGCTGCTGGTGTTTCCCCCCGCGCCTTTTACGCTTGGGCAAAGCGCGGAGATGGCGCTAGCGCACTTCAAGACGATCGCATCGGCGTCCGATTTGCCCCTGATCGTGTTCCAGTATCCGCTCGCGACCGGGCAGGGTTACCCTCAGGCAACGCTGGAACGTTTGCTGAACGAAGTCCCGACCATCCGCGCCATCAAGGACTGGACGCCAAACGTGCCGCGGCATGAAGCGCAGATGCGCTCGCTGCGGTCGCGCAGCCGTCCGGTCAATGTGTTGACGACAAATAGCGCGTGGCTGCTGAGTTCCCTTGTGCTCGGTTGCGACGGATTGCTGTCGGGAAGCGGCAGCGTGATCGCCGATTTGCAGGCCCGCTTGTTTCGGGCGGTCAGCGCCAACGACCTGGCCGAGGCGCGCCGGCTGAACGATCGAATTTATCCAATGGCGGGCGTGTTCTATGCCGATCCGTTTGTCGACATGCATAACCGCATGAAGGAAGCGCTTGTTCTCCTCGGCCGCCTGCCGCGCGCCGTGGTCCGGCCGCCGCTGGTCAAGATCAGGGAGCCCGAGATCGCGCGTATTCGCGAAGCACTCGTGGCGGCAGGATTGCTCGATGCATCCGGAAAAAGGCGCGAGGCGGCCTGATACAAAGCTATGCTCGGGGTTTAAGTGGGCGAAATGACCCGCAAACCTGAATCACAATAAAATCGGGAGAGGACGCTACAATGACGAGGTCTTTAGTTCATGCCGCCATGACGTCGGTGGCTGTATTTTTGTCTACGGGGATTGGTAATGCGCAGGAAAAGCCGCCGGTCAAGATTGGTTTCGTGACCGAATTGACCGGTGCGTGGACGTTCTTCGGCACCAGTTGTGTCGCGGGTCTGAAATTTGCGGAGAAGCAGATCAATCCTCCGGGCAAGCGCAAGATCGAGTTCGTTATCGCCGACAACCAAACCAGCCCCGCTCAATCAGTCGCCGCTGCCCGAAGCCTCGATGTGCAGGACAAAGTGCTGGCCCTGAGCGGCCCGACCAGCTCGGACACGGGCCTTGCCGTGTATGGCTACGCTGAACAGAACAAGGTGCCGTTCGTGGTGCCGGTTGCCGCGTTTCCGCAACTGACCAAGCCCGGCAGCCGCTACACGTTTCGCCTCGAGCCCGACGCCGTCGGTTGGGGCTATGCGATCTCCAAATTTGTCGAGAAGCAGAAGCCTGGCGGAACCATCGCGCTGATCTACTCGGATTATGCGCTGATGCGGGCGATTACCGCCGGACTCAAATACCAGGCGCCGCTATCCGGCCTCAAGATCGTGGCGGATATCGCTTTTCCGCAGGGCTCGAACGACGCCACCGTACAGGCAGCACAGGTTCTCGCGGCTGCACCCGATTATGTCGTCGTGATCGGCGCCGGCGGGTTCGACAATACGATCAACAATCAGCTGCTTGATCTTGGCATCAAGCCCAACCAGATCATCCATCCGTTTGGGCTTACAACTCAGGTGATGAATTGGGGCAAGCGCAGCATTGGCTCATATTACGGGACGTTCTTCGATTCCAATCTCGATGCGCTGACCGATGAAGGTAAATCGTTCGTCGAGCAATTTATTGCGCAATATGAACGGCCGCCATCTTATGGAGAGAACTTCTGCTACGTTACGGCGCATGTCATTCGGGAAGTGCTCGACAAGAATCCGGAGGCTGCCGACGACCGTGAAAAATTCCGCGACGCGATGTCAGCCTTGAAAACCAGGGAGACAACGTCGAACATTCCGATCGAATTTGACAAAAACGGTGCGCGCAAGGAGTACATCTACATCATGCAGATCACCGACATTGTCGGAAAGGCGTACAAAGCCAAGCAGACGTTCTATACCGAATGGGACCCCGAAGTGATTCCAGTCTACACGCTGGTTAAGTGAGCGCCGAAGCCCGCTGCGAATAGTCGTGGCGGGTTTCCTGTTTCCGGGAGAGCTGCTTGTCGAACGCGAATCTCATCATCCTGCTGTCCACCATCTCCACCGGCCTGATCCTCGGCGCGATTTTCTCGCTGGTCGCGGTGGGCGTGACGATCGTCTACGGCAGTATCTGGATGCCGAACGCCGCCAACGGGCAATTCTTCCTGCTGGCGGCATTGTTCGGATGGACTATGACCGTGAGTTGGGGGTTGCATCCGGCGATCGCGGCGGTGCTTGTCATCGGGCTAAGCGTCCCGCTGTCATACGGCCTGGAATTTATTCTGATCCGCCGTTTCTATGATGTTCCCAATCGAAATATTTCCTATTTTGTTCTGAGTCTCGGCATCACGCAGATTCTCTCCGGAATCTTCGCCTTCACTTACGGGCAATGGAGTGACCAATTTCAGTTGCCGCCATTGGTTGGAGGCATCACTTTCATTGGGCCGCTGCCAGTCGCCAACAACCGACTGCTGGTGCTGGTGCTCGCGCTGGCGATTCTCGCGGCTTTGTTCGCGTTGCTGCGCTATCATCGTTACGGGAGGGCGATCCGGGCCGTGTTCCAGAACCGCGATGCTGCCGCGTTGCGTGGCGTCAATGTGAAAGCGAGCTACAGTCTTTCCTTTGCGCTTGGCAACGCGGTGATCTTCGCCGGTGGAATTCTGTTTGCGCTGGCTTACAGTTTTGACATCACCATCGCCTGGACGATGTCGATCACCGCTTTCGCGATCATGATCATTGGCGGTCCCGGTTCCGTGCTGGGCGCATTCATCGTTGGCATGGTTTTCGGCTTCACGCAGGCCGCGGTCAGCACAGTCGCAAGTCCGACGATTGCCGCGTTCTCCTATCTTGGCGCGATGCTCTTGATTTTGCTTTTCAAGCCGTCCGGATTGTTCGCGCGATGACGCAAAGCTTCAAGATCGACGGTCGTGCTCATGGTCAGTCCGCAAATCTCCTGCTGCTGACGGGTTTCGTAATCGTTGCGTTTGTGTTGCCGGTCGTACTGTCCGGGAACCGCTATTTCGCCTTCGTGGCCGGCGTCACGATGATTCATATCTTGTGGGCCTGTGGCATGAACCTGCTTTACGGCTACACCGGCCTCATGCCGCTGATGTTCGCGGGCATTGCGGGCATTAGTGCCTATACGGTCGTCAATCTTACCGCCGGTGGGTGGTCGTTTTGGCTCGCGCTGCCTGCGGGCGCGCTGGTAGCCTCGATGGCGGGCACCGTCTTGGGGTTGCCTTCGCTGCGGCTCAAGGGATTCTATTTCACCCTCTGCTCGCTCGTCATCCAGACCGTGATGACCCTTGGTTTTATCTATTTCTCAGGCCTTACCAACGGCGACACCGGCTTTTCGCAGATTCCTTTGCCGTCGGTACATGGCAAACCATTGTCCAGCCTCAGTTACGATCTTGTACTTTCCGCGGCTGCGGTGCTCGGCGTAATCGTTTTAATCGCAATCATGCGTTCGAGCCTCGGCCGCCGGCTGATCGCGATCCGCGAGGATGATGAGCTTGCGGCGATGCTCGGCATCAATGTCACCGGCTACAAGATGATCGCCTTCTTTGTCGGGTCGATTTTTGCGGGCGTAGGCGGGGCGCTGTACGCGCCCTACATCGGGTTCATTTCGCCACGTTCGTTCGATGTGCTGATCAGCATGAATATCTGGCTGATGGTTGCATTCGGCGGTCGCGGGACGATCTGGGGTCCGGTGCTCGGCGCCGTGCTGCTCGCGCCGCTATCGTTCTTTTTGCAGGAATATTACACGGTCAAAGATGTGCTTTATGGCGGATTGATTATTGCCGTCATCGTGCTGATGCCTGCCGGTCTGTTAGGTAGCCTTGGGCGGACGCCGCGGCTACCGGCGGCAGAAATCGACGCGCCTGTTCCGCGACGGAGTCCGCAATGACCGAGGTCCTTCTTGAAGCCAGGGCTGTCTCGAAACGCTTCGGTGGTGTCGTCGCCTTGAAGAACATCGATCTCGTTCAGCATCGGGGCGAAACTTTGGGCATGATCGGACCTAACGGATCGGGAAAGACCACTTTCGTAAATTTGATTTCGGGCCATACCCGGCTTAGTGCCGGCTCAATCGCATTCGACCATGTCTCGCTCGCCGGCAAAAACCCATCCCAGGTCGCCAAGGCAGGCCTCACCCGAACCTATCAGGCGGTGCGGGTATTCGGCGAACTCACGGTCCGGGAAAATGTAGCTACGGCCCTGGTTGATGCGCGTACGCCCTTGACCATCGAAGCCGTTGATGAGCTCGCCGACTGGCTGCGCATTTCGCATCGTTACGACGCCCGCGCCGGCGGCTTGACCTTGATGGAACAGCGGCAGCTTGAGCTGCTGATGCGCCTGGTCCAACAACCCAAACTAATGATGCTCGATGAACCGGTCGGTGGCCTGTCGTCGAGCGAGGTGCGGACCATGATAGGACTGCTGTCCGAGCTCAAGTCGCGCTGCACGGTTTTTGTGATCGAGCACACCATGAAGGTGATCCGCGAACTCGCCGACAAGGTCGTCGTGCTGATGGCCGGCGAGAAGCTGGCCGAGGGATCGCCGACCGATATCCTCGCTGACCAGCGGGTGATCGACCGCTATCTTGGAACAGCCGATGCTTGAAATCGCAGACCTCACGATCCGATACGGGCCGTTTTTGGCAGTGGACCATCTCGCGATCAGCGTCGGCGCCGGCGAAATCGTCGGCGTAGTCGGGCCGAACGGCGCCGGAAAATCCTCGACGGTCAAGGCGATCGGCGGTCTGGTGCAGCCGAAATCGGGACGGCTTCTTTTCGATGGCCGCGATCTGGGGTCGGTTCCGCCTCACAAGCGTGTGAATCTCGGTATTTCGATCGTCCCTGAAGGGCGCGGCTTGTTCTCGCGAATGTCGGTGGACGAAAATCTCGTGATCGCGGGCGATCCGCTCAACGACAAGGCCAAATGTGCCCGTAACATCGAGCGTTGCTATGAGATGTTCCCGATCCTCAGGGAAAGGCGATGGCAACCCGCGGGCACGCTGTCGGGCGGCCAGCAGCAAATGGTCGCCGTAGCGATGGGGTTGATGTCCGATCCGCGGCTGCTGGTACTCGACGAACCATCGCTTGGCCTGGCTCCGATCGTCATCGGGGAGATCGGCCGGGCGTTGGGTGAACTTCGCAAACAGGGATTGACGGTTGCGTTGTTTGAACAGAATGCAAAGCTGACTTGCAGCATTGCGGATCGGATTTACATTCTGGCAGCGGGCAAGGTGCGGCATCACAATCGTGCAGCCGATCTTTTAAACGACCCAGAGATCCTGGACCATCTGGTCTAGGACGTGTCGTGCGGCGTCGTTGCGCCAAAGAAGAAAAGGACGCAGCGTGAAAATCGGAGTGGCAGGACTGGGTCGCATGGGCGGTGCGATCGCTAAAAGGTTGATCGACGTCGGACACGATGTTGTCGTGTGGAATCGTGGGGCTCCGAAATCGAAGCCGCTCGGCGATCAGGGCGCCGTCGTCGCCGCCTCGCCAAAGGAACTCGCCGAACGTGTCGACCTCGTGATCACGATTTTGACCGATGCCGCTGCCATCGAGAGTGTTTACAATGGTCCTGACGGGCTGCTGGCGGCCGATGTCGCCGGCAAGCTCTTTATCGAAATGAGCACGGTGCAGCCCGAGACGGAGCGGGTGCTCGCCAAGCAGGTTCAGGGAAGGAAAGCGTCACTGCTCGAATGTCCTGTGGGAGGCACCGTAGGCCCGGCTTTGAACGGAAAGCTGCTCGGATTTGCCGGTGGCGCCAAAGAAGACTTTGATCGTGCAAAGCCGGTGCTCGATCAGCTTTGCCGCCGTCTCGACTATATCGGCCCGGTTGGCGCAGGATCCAGCATGAAACTTGCCATCAATCTGCCGCTGGCCGTGTTCTGGCAGAGTTTTGGCGAAGCCTTTGCGCTGGTGCAGCATCTTGGCCTCAACACTTCCCTTGTCGTCGAGATGTTTACGGAGTCGTCGGGCGGTCCAAATGTGCTAAGAGCCCGCGGTGCGGCGGTAGCCAAAGCATTGCAATTGGAAGATTCCGGTTCGGCAACATTCGACTGCGACTCGATCCGCAAGGACCTGCGCACAATGGTCGCCGAGGGGCAGAATCTTGGCTTTGCGCTGCCGCTGGCGCAGCAGACCCTCGGTGTCTTTGACGAGGCTAGCAAAGACGGGTGGGGCGGCAGAGATTGCACGGAACTACCAGCGTTCTGGTCGAACAAGCATCGCGGCCGGACAACGAGCTGAAAGCTGGAGGGTATAATGAAGGCGATCCCTACAGTCGACGGGCATCACCACATATGGCGGTTACGTGATCTCACTTGGCTGTCCGGGCCGCCTGTGCCGCGGATCTTCGGTCCTTATGAGGCAATTCGTCGCGATTACACGATCGACGAATTCAGGTCGGACATATCAAGCAGCGACGTCGTCCGTTCCATTTACGTTCAGACCAACTGGCCTGCGGGGCAGAGTCTCGACGAAGCGAAATGGGTGCAGTCCGTAGCTGACGCCACCGGCTGGCCACATGCCAACGTTGCTCATGCGGATCTGGCGGATGCGGATGTCGAAACTCTGCTTGCGAGACTGGTCGAGTTGCCTTTGACGCGTGGCATCCGGCAACAGATCCATTGGCACGCGAACCCGCAATACAGTTTTGCGGGGCGTCCGGACCTGATGACCGATCCGCAATGGCGGAGCGGTCTTTCGCGGCTGGAGCCGCACGGCTTGCTGTTCGAATTGCAGATATTCACGAGCCAGATGCAAGATGGTGCCAAGCTGGCGCGCGACTTTCCCAATATAACCTTTGTGCTCGAACATGCCGGGATGCTGGAAGACAGGTCGGCCGATGGCTTGGAACGGTGGCGAGCGGGCATGCGCGCGTTGGCTGGTTGCAGCAATGTCCACGTCAAGCTGTCGGGCCTCGGAACATTTGACCACGCTTATCGACTGGAGTTAGTTGCACCGATTATCGCGGATACCGTAGCCATGTTCGGCGCCGACCGCTGTCTTTACGGCAGCAACTTTCCCGTTGAAAAGCTTTGGACGGATTACTCCTCGCTATACCGAACGTTTAGGCGGGCCATCGAACTGCTGTCCGAAATCGACCAGCAAAAGGTATTGAACGACACGGCGACGCGCCTCTATAGGCTATGAC
Source organism: uncultured Alphaproteobacteria bacterium (assembly GCA_963790595.1). Taxonomy (GTDB): domain Bacteria; phylum Pseudomonadota; class Alphaproteobacteria; order Rhizobiales; family Xanthobacteraceae; genus Bradyrhizobium. The sequence goes on from CAWBPE010000014.1 coordinate 153,988, forward strand.
AAGGGCACTTCCGAAGGGCCTTATGGCTCCGAGTAAATAGCAAAAAGGCGTCATTCAGCGGGCTGATAAGGTATTGTTGCGTGGAGTTCCGATCATCCTCCGGCGTGGGTGCGATCAATTCCTGCGCCTGGTTTAATTTCAGGTGAGGTTTTAACTTGCTGCTGTGTGACGGCGCCCTGCCCCGAGGGATCGGGATGTTGTTCCGCAATCTTGATGGAACGCGCCACGTTGCGCTTCAAGGACAGACTGAGAAGGTCAAACCGATTATAGTGTCCGGCAAAGTCTTGAACGATTTTCGGAGATACCAGATCCCCGAGTGACACACTGGCGTAAAGGATACCTTCTTCGCTGCCCATTGGTTCGGCCAGAAAATCGCCAGACGGCCCGATGATCGACGAGCCGCGCCCCTGCTTTGCCATATAGGAGCGATGCAACTCGGTCACCGGAAGCTGTCTGAGCATTTCTTCGTTGATGGTGCTCACTGCATTGATAACGAATGCCTTCATTTGGTAGGCAAGCGCCCGGCTCACCATCTGGACGATGTCCGAAAGATTTGCGCCGAGTTGGAAATGGGACGGCCAGGAAGCCACATGCACGTTGGTGCCTTGGGCATCGAGAGCATAGGTAGCGAGGGCGTTGGAATTCTCGCCGCACATCAACCCGGAAACCTTGAACCCCGCATGCGTTGGATATGCGCGCAAGCCCTCGGCGTCGCCAGGTGCGTGCACCAGCCGTTCGCCCAATGTCGGCACAAGTTTTCGATGGCGGCCGACCAGTACACCATTAGCGTCGATGAACAGCAGCGTGTTGTAGAGCGTTCCAAGCCGACCGGGTTCAAGTTCGCAACACCCCATGACGGCGAATACGCCGGCTTCCCTGACAGCCTTGCAGAGAGCGTCAAATTCAGGGCTGGGTATAACAAGGCTGTTTTGCGCGAGACGCTTGGAGAAAGCTTGGGCTTCGGGGCTGCTCGCCGGGTGAAAGTGATACCAGAGCGGGTGCGTCGGGATGAAGCCTTCAGGAAAGGCCACGAGGTCTGCACCGTTTTGGCCGGCTTCGGCGATGAGCGCGGCGGCTTTTTCGATGGAGCCCTTAAGATCGAGAAACGCGGGCGAATATTGAACAGCGGCGAGTCGAATTGGCTTGAAGTTTTGGTTCATGAAACACCCTCACTGTTCGATCGGATCAACCAGCCGACGCCTGTTCACCGGTGGTCCCTAAGTGCGGCTTCGAGATAACTCAGATCGAAATAGCGGCTGGGCTCGCCAAGCGGCTTCGGCGGCTGTCCGAACTTCGAGCGCAATTCCAGCACTTTTGTAATGCCGTCGATGTCCATCGCGCCCCTCCTGGCAAAGCCGGCCTTCGGGTCGAATAGAACGGAATAGGCGATACCGGTGGCCTTGTCGCCGGTTGCCGGCATATGGTCGCGGAAAATCGCAAACGCGTCGGCGCGATTGACCGGGTCGTAAAGCCAATCGATCCCATCCGACAGGGCGCGGAGGAAGCCCTGCAATGGTCGACTATTTTCCTTTGCCCAGCCTGCACGGGTTGCGACGACGTGGCCTTGATATCGTTGCATCACGTTCGCGGCTGTATCCAAAGAGCGATACCCAAGTTCCTCCAATTGGTTTGAGAACGGGGTGTTGAACAGGGCGCCGGCAAATTCCTGTCGCTTCAGTCCCTCGAAGCGCGCAAGCACGCCCCCGGTTCGGACGAGTTGGTAGTCGCCTGATTTCAAGCCGCCATTTTCGAGAAGGGCGTATAAGATAAGCGCGAGCCCGGTAATCGCCGCGTCAACGGACAGCGCCTTTCCTCGAAGATCCTCGTAGGATTTGACGTCAGGCTGCGTCACCAGCGCAGGCATCAGCAATGCATCCGAAGCCATGACTGCGATCGCGTCGGAAACCGTGACCGGTGCCTCACCCTGACCCTCCCGATAGGCAATCACGTTGTCCATCAAGGTGATGACAATATCGGAACTTCCTTCAGCGAGGCTGGTCCACTGAACGACGGAACCGGGCGTCTCGGTCACATTGATTGTCAGACCATTTCGGGCAAACAGGCCGCGGTCTTGCGCCACCCAGACCGGCCAATTGAAAGCGCCGGCAAATACCATCAGATTGATGGGTATCAGGGCGGAGGATTTGGGAGATGTTTCAGTCATTTCAGTAAAAATCTAGAAGAGCGTGTGCGCCCTGTCAAATCCTGCGCGCTCGCCAAAGCGTCGACAGGAAGAATACAGGGAGTGCACTTAGCCTAAAAAGATAGGCAAGATTCTGATTTCCGCTTTGATGCGAAGGCGTTGGCAAAGCCGTGTGGGGATCGCGCCTACGCCCGGACAAATCGCTTGACCTGAACACAACTATGTATTTCAGTAATTTCACTGAAATAATGAGGTCGCGCCATGTACACGCTCTCGGTCGATATCGGCGGCACTTTTACCGACGTCGTGGTGTTTGACGAAGCAAAGGGGCGAACGGTCGTAGGCAAGGCGCTCACAACTCCGGGCGATTTGCGCAAGGGCGTTATGACCGGCCTTGAGCAGGCAGCTGGCGACATGGACATGCCGCTCCAAAAATTACTCGGTGGGGCGCATCGCTTCGTTCATGCCACCACGCAGTCGAGCAACGCGATCTTCGCCTTTGCCGGCGCTAAGACCGCGGTCGTTACCACACGCGGCTTCGGCGATACACTTACGATCATGCGTGCAACGGGTCGCGTCGCCGGCCTGAGCGTATTTGAACGCTATCATTATCGCGCAACCGAAAAGCCGAGAATGCTCGCCGACGAGCGGGACATTTTCGAAGTCACCGAGCGCATGGACTATGCGGGCCGCGGCATCACCAAGCTCGACGAAAAGGAAATGCGCGACATCGCCGGGAAGATCAAGGCACAAGGCTATCAGGCCGTCGCCGTCGCCTTCCTGTTTTCGCACAAGAGCGCTGCGCATGAAAAGCGCGCGCGGGAAATCCTCAAAGAGGAAATGCCCGGCGTCTACGTAACGATTTCGAGCGAAGTGGCGCCGGTGCTCGGCGAGTATGAACGTAGTGCCACGACCTTGTTCAACGCCTATGTCGGGCCGGTGATCGAAAGCTATCTGGAGGGAATGGTTTCCACGCTCGGCCAGAGCGGCCTGAAGTGCAAACCGCTGATCGCTCAGGCGAACGGCGGCCTGGCGACGCCGGCGCAAACCATCCCGATCTTCACGGTGGAATCCGGTCCGGCGGCAGGCGTGGTCGGCAGCGCGTATCTTGCCGATCAACTCGGCGTACCCAACGTCATCGCGACCGACGTCGGCGGAACGACATTCAAGGTGGCGATCATCGAAGGTGGCAAGTGGACCTATTCGAAGGAAACCATTTTGAATCAGTATCAGCTCCGTCTGCCGATGATCGATGTGGTGTCGATCGGCGCCGGCGGCGGTTCGATCGCCTGGGTGGACAATGGCCGCCTGCGGATTGGCCCGATGAGCGCTTCGTCGGATCCCGGTCCGGCCTGTTATGGCTTCGGCAGCGACCGGCCCACAGTGACGGACGCCGATCTCGTCCTTGGCCATCTGTCGGCGGACAAATTCCTGGGCGGCCGGATGAGGCTGGACGTCGACGCGGCTTCGGCGGCGATCCAAAAGCATATCGCAGTGCCGCTGTTTAACGGCGATGTCTTCGCCGCGGCGGCCGGTATCCGCCGGGTGGTTGATTCACAGATGGCCGATCTTATCCGCAAGACAACATTGCAGCGGGGCCATGATCCGCGTGCGTTCGCCCTGATGGCCTATGGCGGCTCCGGACCGGTTCATGCCGCGTCCTATGGCGCCGATCTCGGAATGTCGGAAATCATCATTCCGTTCAACGCTTCCGTGCATTCGGCCTTTGGCAGCGCGCAATCGGATGTTCGTTTCAGTCTGCGCTACTCGGACCCGTTGACGCTCCCGGTCGAACCGGCCAAGCTCGAGAGCCTCTACACTCCGATGGAAACGAGCGGCGACAAGCTGCTCCTCGATGCCGATGTTGCGCCAGCCGACCGCCGTTTTGAGCGCTGGGTGGAAGCACGTTATCGCCGCCAGGTACACACCGTCAGGGTGCGCGTTCCGGGCAGGCTGGATTCGGTCGTGCACGTAGATGAAATCGCCGTGGCGTTTGAGGCGGAATATGAGCGCCTGTTCGGGCCGGGATCGGCACTTAAGGATGCCGGCATTGAAATGGTCGATTACGGCGTCGATGCGATCGGCATCGTCCAGAAACCATCGGCGGCCAGGCAGACCGGCGGAAGCTCCACGACGCCACGGCTGCGGCGTCAGGCTTATTGCTCGGTCGTCAATGCGATGGTCGACACCCCGATTTATGACGGCGCCCTTCTGCCGGCTGGCGCGACGGTTTCCGGCCCCGCCATGATCGAGCATCCCGGCACGACCATCGTTCTGCACACCGGGCACAAGGCCCGCATTGACGAATTCGGCAATACACGCATCGTGTCAGGTCATTGAAAGGTCTCGCAACGTGCTGAACCCAGTCCCGGCCCGCTCCATCGATCCAGTTACGTTCGAAGTTCTCAATCACCGCTTGATGACCATCAGCGAGGAGATGGGCATCCAGTATATGCGGTGCTCCGGATCCAACGTCCTGATTACGGGTAACGACGCCGCGGCTGCGGTGATGCTTGCGGACGGATCGCTGGTCTCGGTCGGGCCTTACATCGTCACCCAGGGCAATGTGCTGCCGCTCATCGTCGACAGCACGATGAAGTCGCTCGGTCCCGGCGAGGTCATCGAAGATGGCGATATCTTCATCTGCAACGATCCGTATCTGGGCGCCATCCATCATCCCGACATTGCGACCGTCGCTCCGATCTTCTGGAAGGGTACATTGGTTGCATGGGTCGGCGCCTCAGGGCATCAGCTCGACAATGGCGGCATGGATCCCGGCGGCTTCTCGATCAAGGCCGTCGATACCCATCAGGAGGGTTTGCGGATGCCGCCCGTCAAGATCGCTTCGCGCGGCGTCGTTCGCGAAGACGTTCTGCGGTGGATTCGCAATCAGGTCCGCGACCCCCTGGTCGCTCTTGACGTCAAGGGACAAATCGCTTCGCTCAATAGCGGCCGTCGCCGTGTGCTCGAATTGTTTGAGCGCTGGGGCGAGGACACGGTGCAGGCTGCAATGCAGCAGTGCATCACGCATTCGCGCGAAAAGCTCGAAGCGCGTTTGGCGGAGTTGCCGGACGGGCAGTGGCGGGAGGTGCAATATATCGATCACGACGGCCACAACCCGGAGATCTACAAAATCATCTGTACGATGAAGAAGAAGGGTAGCCGGCTCGAATTCAATTTCGCCGGTACAAGCCCCAATGCACGCGGGCTGATCAATTGCACCTATGCGGGATTGCAAGCGGCCTGCCTGACGGCGACCTACATCAATCTTTGCTGGGATATTCCCTGGAATCGCGGTGTCCGCGACTGCATGGACATCATCAGCGACGTCGGCACGGTCAATAATTGTGCGTATCCGGCGCCCTGCGCGATGGCGACGATCTCCGCGGTGATCGTGACCGTCGATGCGACATGGCGCTGCCTATCGCAGATGCTTCTCGCCAGCAAGGATTACAAGCGCGAGGCGATGGCCGTCTGGTCGGGAACTTCGATGGCGCCGATCTTTGCTGGTACAAGCCAGCATGGCTTCCAGTTTGCCGCTACCGAGATGAGCCACTTCGGCGGTGGCGGCGGTGCCTGTTCCGAGCATGACGGAGTAGATACTGCGGGAATCGTATTCAACACGACACCAAACATGCCGAACATCGAAGATCAGGAAGCCGAATACCCCGTGCTTTACCTGTTCCGTCGTCATCTTCAGGATTCCGGTGGGCCGGGCAAGTTTCGTGGCGGTCGTTCGGGTGAGCTGGCCTATACGATCTATGACGCGCCGACGGGCCAACTCGAGGGTCTGTTCGCCGGAACCGGCGCTGAAATGCCAAACGCAATCGGCATCGCCGGCGGCCTTCCTGGTTCGGCAATCTCGATTGCGCGGGTCGTGAAGACCGACATCAAGGAGCGCATTGACGGCGGCAGGGCGTTGCCCGACTGTCTCAAGACCGTCGACGGCGAACTGGAGTGGCTGATTTGCAAGCACGTTCGAAGCCCAATTCTGGCCGGCGATGTCTGGTATCACAGTTGGCAGGGCGGGGGCGGCTATGGCGATCCTCTGCTGCGTGACCCGGAAAGGGTAGCCACGGACGTGGCGCGGGGCGCGGTCTCGCATGCCGTATGCGCAAATGTTTACGGCGTGGCGCTGGCGTCCGACGGCAAGGCTGATCATGGTGGGACCAAGATCAAGCGCGAGCAGATCAGGGCCAGCCGCAAATCGTCTGCCAGGAAACCCGCGGCAGGCGAGCTGAAGTGGTCCTATGGGGGTACTGCGCGTACCGAAATCGCCGACGCCCTAGTTATCGATGCCGGCAAAAAGTCGGTAAGCTGCGGAAATTGTGGTCACCGTCATTGTAGCACCGACGAGAACCTCTTGGATCACCTCGGGCTCGTCGAAACGCATCCTTCCTCCGCGGGACCGGTACGTGGCGAAGCCTACGATCGAGGACGCTTCAAGCTGCGCCACTTGATTTGCCAGAACTGCGGTGGCCTTACAGATGTCCAGGTCGGATTGGACGGTGCGCCTTACAGCTTTGCAATTCCAACACTGACCTGACGGGAGCGGTAATGAACACGGTACTTGTCCGGTTCAGGGAAAAAGGCAGTCGAGAGGAATTTCGACCTGGCTTGGCCAACGGCGACGCCGTCGCCGATATCAGCGATCGTTATCCGACCATCGCCGCTTTCCTGCAGGACAATGCCGGCGGTTGGGATCCTGGCATGCAATTGCCGGTCGCGAAAATCCTGCACCGCAGCGACGTATCGTTCGGTCCGCCAATCGATACGGGACGAATGATTTTTGCGGTCGGCGCGAACTATCGGCAACACGCGGAAGAAGCGGGACTTGGCGTTCCCAAGACCCCGGTTATTTTCTTTAAACCCTATCCGGCGCTGGTCGGCCCGGATCAGCCCATTGTCATGCCGGCCGTATCATCGAAGCTCGACTACGAGGGCGAGATGGCGGTGATGATTGGAAAGGATGCGCGCAACATATCGCGTGCCGACGCCCCGGCGCACGTTGCCGCAGTGACGATCGTCAACGATACCACGGCACGGGACTTGCAGTGGGTTGATCTGGGTAAAAACCGCATCGTTGATTGGTTTTGCTCAAAGGCGCTCGACCAGTCTTCACCGATTGGGCCAAACTTGACCAGCATGCGAGCAATTCGTGACGTACACAATCTGCAAATCAAGACGACGCTTAATGACAGTGTCATGCAGGACGCGAATACCGGACTGATGGTCTTCGATACCTGGCAATTGATCGAATTCATCTCTGCGCATGCGACGTTGCGTGCCGGTGACGTCATCGCGACCGGCACGCCATTTGGTGTCGGAGGGTTTCGTGAAATTTTCTTGAAGGCCGGAGACGTGGTTCGGGTCGAACTCGAGGGAGTCGGTGCTCTCGAAAACGCGGTCGTCAATGCATAAAGGGATAACTCGAACGCAATGACGCGGCTGTCTCCCACGCAGACGACCGGCTCCGGCGACCAAGCGCCGCCGATCTTGCGTGAGCGCATCGCCATCTCGCCGGCCAAGGCGGTGTTGCGGTGGTTCAAGCGCCCGCCCTTTAGCCGATTTCTGGAGGTGGCAGTCGGTCCGGCTCTTGTGCTGTTCATCTGGTATGCGGCGGGCGCGCTGGGTTTGCTCAACACCCGCCTGATCCCGCCGCCCGGTGCGACCTTTGCCACAACCTGGATTGCGCTGACACAGGGGACGATGATTTACGATCTGACCCAGACGCTTGGCCGTGTCCTGTGGTCTTTCGCGATCGCAGCCGGGCTCGGCGTGCCAATCGGAATCGTAATCGGTGCCAACGAGCGGATTTATCGCGGCGCGGAATTCCTGATCGATTTTTGCCGATCGACTCCCGCGACAGCGATGTTTCCATTGTTCATGCTGGTTTTCGGTCTTGGCGACGAGGGCAAGGTGGCCCTGGCGGCGTTCTCCGCCCTTCTGATCATTGTCTTCAACGTGGCCTACGGCGTACTCAACGCTCGCAAGACGCGTATTCTCGCCGCTCGTTCGATGGGCGCCGGTCGATTTCGCATTTTTGTGGAAGTGATCTTCCTTGAGACGCTGCCGCAAACCTTTGTAGGCCTGCGTGCCGGGGTTTCATTATCTCTGGTCGTCATTGTTGTCGCCGAAATGTTTATCGGCGGCATGGACGGCATGGGGCACCGGATCATGGATGATCAGATGTCGTATAACTTGAAAGACATGTACGGCTCACTGATACTGTCCGGGGCGCTCGGCTATTGCCTGAACTACGCGTTCCTGCTGATCGAAAGATATTTCGTGCACTGGGCGGGACGTTGAAATGCCTGATCTGAGTACACCGATATTGAATCAGCAGTTGCCTCGTCGCGGGAGGATCGAAATTCGCGGCCTGACCAAGCAGTTCGGCGATTCCGATGTCTATCGCGGTTTCAATCTTGATTTGCAGGAAGGTGAATTCGTTTCCATCTTCGGACCGAACGGTTGCGGCAAGAGTACCTTCATCAATCTGATCTCTGGCATCATCCCGATCGACTTCGGCACCGTGCTTTACGATGGCAAGACAATAGCGCAAACCCGCCTCTCATACGTCTTTCAGAACTACCGGGAGGCGTTATTTCCGTGGATGAGCGCGATCAGAAATATTCAGTATCCGCTCAAAATCCTCGGTCTCGACAAGAAGACGCAGTCACTGCGCGTTGAGGCGTTGCTTGCGGAATTTAATATAAAGATCGACCTGAACCGCTACCCGTATGAACTATCCGGCGGGCAACAGCAGATGGTTTCCATCCTGCGGGCGCTCATCACCGATCCCGAAGTGCTGTTCCTTGACGAGCCGTTTTCGGCGCTCGACTACGAGATGACACTGTTCATGCGTGAACGACTGCAGCACGTCTTCCTGAAACGCCGGAATACAATGATTCTTGTGTCGCACGACCTCGAAGAGGCGGTCCAGCTGGCGAACCGCGTGCTCATGCTGACACGCCGCCCGACACGCGTCGCCGAGACTGTGATGGTTGACGTTCCCTGGCCGCGCGATGCCAAGTCGCTAACCAGTCCGGAATTTGTTGCCATCAAGAGCCATTGTCTCGAAGTATTCAGCCGCGAAGTCGCTATAGGTGATGCTGGCGCCACATTGGGGAGGGGCTGATGGCGCGTTGCTCCAAGCCGAAATCGAATTGGCCGGCACAGACATTCGCTTTGCGTTCAAGTCGTCCGGGCAAGACTTTAGAACGAGGGCGGAGTGCTCAGCCAGACGGCTTCAGCGATCACAGCGCCGCTGTTTCGCCAACGGTGAGGGATGCCGGCGTTGAAGTAGATGCTGTCGCCGGCGTCGAGACGGTGCCACACGCCACCAACCTCAACCTCGATGGCTCCCTTAAGGACAACAACGCCATCTTCCCCCTCATGGGAAAACAGTGGGCCGCTCTCCGAGCCGGGCGGAGCTTCAACCCACAAGAGCGAAGCGCGACGGCGCATGTCGGGGGTCAACAATTCATAATGGATGTTGGATCCTGGAAACGCGAGTTGCTTTCGTTCCGATCGACGTACGACGGCCACCGGCGAATTCGGCTGACGCGCGTCTTTCAGCATCAGTTGTCCCGCCGGAATACCAAGCGATTCCGCCAGGCGGCGAAGCGTACCGATCGACGGCGTCAACAGATTTCGTTCGATCTGGCTGAGATAGCTGATCGAAAATCCTGCCCGCTTCGCAAGGTCGAGCAGCGTCATGTTCTTTTGCTTGCGATGGGTGCGAATGGCGTTGCCAAGCGCGCCTTGCGGCTCGCCCATTGGAATGGGTTTGGTTTTGAGAGACTTCGTTTTTTGCAACTTCATGCATCGACCTTTACTGACCAACGCTGCCTAGGCAACCCCATAATTCTCGTCAAGCCGTCGGGACCGTCTCTTCGGCTCTATCACCCTGGAATGCTGGAACGTCTTCTATAGGAGGATACAATGCGCGGGCGTCTTAACGTATTTTCGCTGCACCGCGGAGGCCGTCTGGCATTCGCTCTTTGCATTCTTGGGCAGGCGGCCTGGGGGGTGCCTGCGATGGCGGCCGAGAAGGTCGTGATGGGCTGGTTGCCGGCAACCGATGCGCTGCCGTATTTCGTGGCCCTGGAGGAGAAAGCCTTCGAAAAGGTCGGCATCGAAGTGGTTGACCGGAAGTTCACGTCGCCGACGACTCTCGTCGACGGATTCCTGAGTAATCAGGTTGAGGTCGGTCCGTACGGGACGGCTCCCGGCATCGCGTTGGCGGCCGAGGCGCAAAATCCAGGCACACTGAAGCTTTTTGGTTTCTCGGGCGGCGTTGTGGACACCGACTATATCAACAGCTCATTGCTGGTGAAGCCGGACAGCCCGATCAAGACAATTGCCGATCTGAAGGGAAAGAAGATCGGGCATATGCCCGGAATTCAATGGCGCACCAATACCAAGTACATCCTGCGCAATGCAGGCATCGATCCGGACAAGGATGTTGTTCTTGCCGAACTCGCGCTCAACGTTCAATTGCCTGCCGTCATATCCGGTGCCGTGGATGCTCTGATCACCATCGAGCCTATGGGATCGATGGGCATTGCTTCCGGCGACGTTCGCGCCGTCGTGTCGAATGTCGGCGCAAAATATATCACCAGTCCCTGGTTTGGCGGCGGCGCGGTAATGACCACGAAATTCATCAAAGAAAGGCCGGAAACAGCCAGGAAAGTGATGCTCGTGCTGCGCGAGATAACCGACAAGATCCAGGCCAACTTCGATCAGTATCGCCCGCTGCTCGCTAAATATGTGGGTGTTCCGGAAGCCTCTCTGCCGGTCGTCAAAAAGCTGATCTTCCGCAACGAGCGCGACGTCAATGAAACAGACTTGCGCTCGGAGCAAAACGTGATCGACATGCTCTACAAAGAGAAGGTCATACCAGTTCATTTTGATATCAAGGATAAGTTCGTTCGGTTGGATGATATCAAGTAGGTCGGATCCGGGTAGACGCGCGACCAGCGCCGGAAGCATATCCCGGCGCTTTCGTCTTGGCCGTTTAGGAGCAAGGCAAGGTGAGGTGAGGCCGCCCGCACCAAACGGTGTTCTGATGATATTGTACGCCTAATCTTCCAGAACGCTGATGGTGCAATCTTCACCACCTTCCCGCCATGTCCTAAGCCCGACTTCCTCCAGAAAAGGCCACTCGGCCTGATCGACGCGCGCAAACAGATTGACCCGGGATTCACCTCGCCAGTCACGTACCGTTTCCGTGCCGTAGAACCAGCCGATGGCTTCGAAGCCGGTGACATCGCGGTCCGACCACTCGCAGGCATAGATCACGTCGCCAAGCCCGGCGTTAAGTATCTGGTTTTCACGCGGGGGCTTGTTGGGTAAATCAAGCTTGGTATGGGTCTCGCGGCCGGTCCAGCGCGCGTTGTAGGCTTTGATGGTGAGCGGCAATTGTTTGCGGATAGCTTCCCAGGTCCTTGGCGCCTTATCGGCCATGATTTTGGCGGTGAAGTGCCCCCCGCGCGCGAAGCTGAATTTGATCTTTGCCACTATTGTCTCCGTTGATCAGTGATTATTGGGTTAGCTATGAACTGAAGTGGATTTCGAATTGCCGGATGGTGGGCGCTCAGCCCGCTGCCGGCCAAAGAAAATCTCCTGAAGCTGCGGGCTGTCCGCGAGTTCTCGGCTCGGTCCCGATGCCGCGATCTGGCCTGCCTTTAACACATAGGCGCGGTGGCTGAACGCCAGCGCCTGCCGCACATTTTGTTCGATGATCAAAATGGCCAGGCCTTCACGGTTGAGGTGCAACAGCGCCGCCGTGACCTCATCCCGAAATCGGGGGGATAGTCCAATAAACGGCTCATCGACCATCAGGAGTTTCGGGCTTGCCATCAGGCCGCGGCCGATCGCGCACATCTGCTGTTCGCCGCCGGACATCGAATGGGCCAGTTGCCGTTCGCGCTCCCTTAGGCGGGGAAACAACTCGTAAACCCGGGCAAACCGGCTTTCGAGGATAGCAGGATCGGGATTGGGGCCGGCACCGAGCAGCAAGTTTTCGAGAACGGTCATATAGGGAAACAGGCGGTGCCGCTCCAGTACATGGCTCACACCGAGGCGATTTATCTTGTGGGGCGGCAGACGGTGCAACGCATTCCCGTCGAACCATATTTCGCCGGAGACCAGCCGATTGAGTCTTGAAATGGCATTCATCAGCGTGCTTTTCCCTGAGCCATTGGGACCGAGAACGCATACGATCTCGCCGGCATCCACGGTAATGGATGCGTCCCAAAGCACTTGAACGTCGCCAAAGGCAGCGCCGACCGAGCGGACGTCAAGCATTGGCATCGTCGTCTCCGAGGTAGGCGCGGACCAGTCTGTCGTCCCGCATCACGTCGGCAGGCAAACCATCGGCGATCTTCTGGCCAAGCGTCATGGCAATCAGGCGGTTCGCGATCCCGGTCACGGCTTCGAGATTGTGTTCGACCAGGACTAGCGTAACGCCCTCGTCACGGATCTGACACAGCAGCCCGATCATCTCTTCGATGCTGCCGGGATCGACTCCGCCGAGCGGTTCGTCAAGCAGCAGCACATGCGGTTCGGTTGCCAGCGTTCGCGCGATATCAAGTCGCTTGCGTTGTCCCGTGCTGGCGCCTGAGGATGGTCGGTCGCGGCAGTCGGCCAGTCCGACGCGTGCCAGCGCAACTTCGCCCCGTTGCCGGGCGATCTTGATATTACCGGTGTGGGACAGTGCGGCAACGCTTACGTTTTCCAGGAATGTCATGCTGGAAAAAGGGCGCGGCGTTTGAAAGGTCCGAACCAATCCAAGCCGCGCAATGTCGTACGAGGACTTTCCGGTCAGCGCGCGCCCATTCAGGCGTATTTCACCGGCGCGTGTGGCGACATCACCGCAAATCGCGCCGAAAAGGGTTGATTTGCCGGCCCCATTCGGTCCGATAATACCGAGGATTTCGTTACCCGCGACCGAAAACGAGACGTTGTTCAGCGCAGTCAGTCCACCGAACGCTACGGAAATGTTGGATACCTGAAGAACCGGCTCCATCTCAGATCGACCTTGCGGTCAGGCGATCGCCGGCTGGAGGCTTTTCGGACCGGCGCCCGACTTTCCAGACGAGGCTGTTGACGCCACCGGGGCAATAGGCCGCGATGATCATAATCAGCGCGCCGTAAATGAGAAGGTCGATATTGCGTCCACTGCCGGAGAAATAAACACGCGAATATTCAGACAGCGAAATCAGTACGAAACTTCCGATAATGGGGCCGGTAACGGTGCCGATGCCGCCAAAAATGGTCACGAGGGCAACGATGATCGAGATCGAACCGGCAAGTACGCTCGGAGGATCGACCAGCAATACATACTGGGCGTAGAACGTGCCGCAAAATCCGAGAATGCCCGCGCTTAGCGCCATCGCGATCAACTTGTAGCGCAATGGCGAGAGGCCGAGGCTGCGCACGGCGTCCTCATCGTCGCGAACGGCTTTCAGCACATAGCCGATCTTGGACCGCTCCAACCAGACGACAAGAAGTGTGACGCTGACCATCATCGTCAAGGCGATATAAAAATAAGGCGCCTTGCTGCGGTGAAATTCGAAATTCATCCAGCCCGACGGCCGGATCGGAAGATCGAGGCCGATGGCGCCGCCGACGAATGACCATTGCGAGAAGATCAGGAGTGCGGACTCCGCGATCACCAGCGTCGCAATCACGAAGTAATGGCTTCTGAGCCGAAAGCATGGCAGTCCGATCAGCACGCCCGACAGTGCCGCGACCAGGACGGCGAGCAACCCGCCGATCCAGGGGTTCAGGCCGAGCGATAACACCGCTATCGTCGAGGTGTAGGCGCCCAATCCAAAGAACAGGCCATGACCGATCGAGATCTGCCCGGCGTAACCGCCGAGGATGTTCCAGGCCTGGCCCATAGTGGCGTAGAGGCAGATAATCGTCAGCAGACGCAGTTCGAATGGGCGTCCTGTCAGCAGTTGCGGAAGGTAAGCCAATAGAGCGACCAACCCACACCACGGCAGGAGCCGCATCACGCCGGCAGGGACTGAGTGATTTGCTTCGCTCATTGCCGGCCCATAAGCCCTTTCGGCCGGAGCAGCACAACTGCCAGGTAGAGCAGGTAGACCGGTACGAACTTCAGCGTCGAATCCAGAAAGAAACCGGAAAGAACCTGCAGGACGCCCATAATCACTCCGGCAAAAAGGGCGCCGCTGATCGACCCAAAGCCGCCGAGCGCGACCGTCACGTAGGCGACCAGCACGAACACGGCACCGACGCGGGGGAACACGTAGTAGAAATTGGAGAGCAGTGAGCCGGCCACTCCGACGCAGGCCGAGGCGAGGCCCCAGGCGAGGGCGTTCATCCGGTCGGCATCGATACCCATCGTCATTGCGGCGATGCGATCCTGCGACACCGCGCGCAGGGAACGGCCCGGCCCGGTGCGGAAAACAAAGAAATAAAGCGCCGCCGAACAGATAAATGCGCCGGCCCCGGCCGCCATCTGCGGCAACGGCAGAGTGATCGAGCCGAGATGCAGGGCGCCACTCAGCAGACTGTGGTCGATCGAGAAATAGTCGGCGCCAAAGATGAATTGAGCGGCAGCCTGCATGAAGACCATCAGTCCGAAGGTCGCGAAGATTTGTGCATGCAACGCTGCGCCCAGAACACGCCGCATCAGCAGGTAATAAACGGCGACGCCAAAGCCGAACATGCCGAGCGCGACGAGTGGCAGCGTCACCAGTGGATCTAATCCTCCAAGCGAGAACCCGAGATAGCTGGCATACATACTGACCATCAGGAATTCGCCGTGGGCGAAATTCACGACGCCTACGACGCCGTAAATCAGCGCGAGGCCGATGGCGATCAGTGCGAAGATGAATCCCATGCCAAGCCCACTGACGAGAAGCTGGACCAGTAATTCAAGGGTCATGTCCGCGATCCCAGGGCGTTCTCGCCGCTACATCGCGGGCTTCGGCCAGACCAGTGACGACTGGGCCAGTTCGAACGGCCAGACCGTGGCTGTCTTGCCGTTGGCGGTCTGGACAAAGATGCCGCGGCTCCTGGTGTTCTGGCCCTTGGCGTCAAATTTGACGCCTTCCCACGGCATGATGAGAGCGGAAGCGGGGAGATCGGTTTGCTGCAGGGCTTTCTGAATCGCTTCAGGCTCGGTCGAGCCTGCGCGGTTGATCGCGTCCGCCAGCGTCATCATCGCCTGGAAGGCGCGCGCCGGCGTGCCGTCCAGCGCCTTGTTGTATTTGTCCTGATACAGTTTTGCCACCTCGGCGATCAGTGGATTCTTGCCCGCCAGATCGAGCGCAAAATGTTCGCGTATCAGAAAGAAATTCGAATCGTCCTTTAGCGCGTTGCGAAACGCGGAAGACGAGAACGCGGCACCGATAGCAAGGATGCCCTGTGGCGCGAAGTTGTACTGCTTGTAGGTCTTTGCAAACAGAATGGCCTCGGCGTCGTAAGACGCGTGCGCGACCACATCGGGTTTGATGCTGATCAGGCGTTGCACTTCGCTCGTCACGTCGGTCGTGCCTTGCTGATAACTTATATTGGCGAGGACGGTGAATTCGGGGAATTCCTTGGCGTAAGATTCCATCGACGTGCCGAACTCCTGTCCCCACAGCGTGTTTTCATGGACGATGGCAACGGTCTTGATCTTCGGGTCGCGCTTGCTGTTCAGGTCGCGCAGGAAGACGAAAAAATCGCGCGCTTGATTGAGGGAAGTCGGCGTGGTGCGGAAAATCCATTTGTACCCGCGCTCGGTCAAAGGAGTGGCTTCGGATTCTCCGGTGATGAAGGGGATTTCGTTTCGCTCCGCAACCTGGCTGACGGTAGAGGCCACCGAACTGTGGAAGGCTCCGATCAATGAGACCGCCTTCTGCTGCGTGATCATTCGCTCCGCTTCGGCCGCGCCGATTTCCGGTGAGCCTTGATGGTCCGCCGCGATCAATTCGATTTTGGCGCCCTTCAAGCCGCCGAGACCGCCCGGTTTGGCGAACGGCAGGTTGGAGTCGGGATATTTGCCGTTGATCACCTCGACCGCAAGGCGGATCGCATTGAGCGTGTCTTCGCCGGATTTTGCGGCAGGACCCGATAAGGGATACAGTGCGCCAATCCGGACCATATCCTGAGTGCGCGCCGGCGTGCTGGTCCCGATCAGCGCAATGCCAAGCACCAATGGGAGCGCCGTGCAGACCAAACCGGCGATCGTCCGAAACCGCTTCATGGTGACCTCTCTGTTGTACCGGCAATGATAGCTTGCGATTTGAAGGGACGCATTCGCAAGATCAATCTTATGACTGCGGCGTTAAATGCAGCGCGACGTGGTTCGGCCTCACGTGGCATAGCTCGGCAAGGACCCTAATGGCCTTATGATACCGTCGTTTTCGATCGGGCCGCGCGGTGAGGTTGCCGCCGAACGCCGCGACTAGCTCATGAAAGCGCCGCCGTTGATTGAGAGCGTCTGCCCGGTGATGTAGCTTGCTTCTTCGGAGGCGAGGAACACCGCCGCCCCCGCCACTTCATCGACCGAACCGAATCTCTTGAGCGGCGTCAGGGAGTTCAGCCGGTCGCGCAATTCCTGCGGCCAGTTCGCGGTCATGTCAGTCTCGATGTCGGCGGGCGCCAGGCAATTCACGCGGATGGCATGGGGAGCCAAACGCCGCGACAATGACTTTGTCAGTCCGATCACAGCGGCTTTTGAAGAAGCATACGCCGGGCTGCCGGCAATTCCTCCATGCTGGCCAGCGATCGACGAAATATTCAGAATTGAGCCGCCACCGCTACTTTTCATGGCACTCGCGCAGTCGCGCGCCACGAAAAATGTCGCCCGCAGATTGACGTCATGGACGCGATCCCACTCTTCCGGCGACAAGGTCCATTCATCGGTCCGGCTGACCACGCCAGCATTGTTGACGAGAATGTCGATCCGGCCGAAATATTCAAGCACGGCGTCGACGAGTCGCGCTGCGGCCTCGGGCTTGGACAGGTCCGACAAGAAACCGTGTTGCGGTTTCGCCCCAAATGTCTGCGAAGCCAGCGCAAGCGTGGCGCTGCTGGTGCCGGAAAAGGCAACAGTCGCGCCTTCCCGGAGAAACGCTTGCACGATGCCGGCGCCGATGCCGCGAGATCCTCCGGTGACCAAAGCCACCTTGTCCTGCAGTCGTTTCATGATGTTTTCCAGCGTCGATGTCGTTGTCCGGAATTGCGGGCAGTCTTTAATCCGCGGGGGGCGGCGGCACCTGTAGAATGGTGGCGTCGCAGCCATGGCGGTGTGCGATTCCCTCGATCTGTACCCGCGCGCCGGGCGAGCCGAGACAACCGAGAACGGTAGCGCGCGGCGCATAGGGCTCGCTGACATTCTTGCCATATCCGGCGTTGAACCCGGCGTAGTCGCGCCAGTCCGTCAACACGTTGTTGGTGCGGAGTATCGTGTCGGCGCCGAATCCTGCGGCTGCGATCAAACTATGCAGCCGTTCCCAGGCCAGATCGGTTTGTTCCCTGACATCGAAAAGACGATGGACATCTTGCTTGAGCCCGGTCTGGCCGCTCAGAAACAATACGTCGCCGCACAAAATCGCCGGAGCCGGGCTGCCCTGTTGCAGGCTCACGGCGCGGCTCTCAACGATTTCGCCACCGCCCTTGGTCGCAAACGACTCGATTGAAATAGAGAAATCCGGCATTTCCAGTGGAGCGCCGACGACCGTGCATGCGGGAATTCTGCCGTTGAAGAATTCTGCCAGCTGTGATCCGACTTCAGTGTGCTCGCGAATGTCACGCAAAGTCAGGTGAATGTAGCCGATATCACGCGGGCGAAGTCCCACCGCGTCCACCATGGCCCGAAGATTGTCCAGCGCGACCGAGGTCTGCTCTCGGATATTTCCCGCTCCGACTGTCTGCCCCTGAAGGCCGACCGGTAGAGCCGTCGCGTAGTGGAATCCGTCCGCGGTCATGCCGCCCACGCCGTCTGTCTTGCCGCCGCCGCTGACCGCAATGGCATCGAGCTCGACCGCGGCTTGAGGCAACGGAAAATCCCAGGAGCCGATCACGGTGTGTGATAGCTTTAGTTTGGAAAATCGCTGTTCGAAGATGGAGCGATAGATCGCAACGTCTCGTGGAAAGGCCAGATAGGTCTTGATGCGCACGACGTCTGAGATCGCGGCTCCGATCAGACCTAGCGCCGTCTCGAGATTCTCGAACATCTTGCGAACCTGCGCGGCGGTGTCGATTCGCCCCGGGCTTTCGCCTGCCAAGCTGAGATCGGGATGTACGCCCGCGGTTGCGCCCACATGCACGACGCTGCCGACACGCGCGGCATGGGAGAAGTGCGCGATCGGGCGCATAAGCCTGTGGGTATGGATTATCTGCTTTGGCATTTTCAGCGACGCTCAGATCACGATTTCGGTCGAGACGCCGCGAACGTCCATTTCGTAGTCGAGATCCTCAACCGGCGGCCGCGAGTAGTGCCAGCTCAAGCCGTTCCTCGATGCACCGCGCGCGACGATCTCGCGCTCAAGCAGGGGATGGATATCGTAGATGGTGTAGAGATGCGTACCTGTGGATGCATTCCAGTCTGCCCCCAGCGCCCGCATCCGCCGTTCCATTTCACCAAGCACCCAGCGCGCTTTTTCGGCAAGACCGTCCGGAGACCTATCGCCGAGCCGGATGGCATGGTCGCGATAGTTGCTCTTGCCTTCGGGCGCTTCGCCGCTGCCGGCAACCACGAAAGCGCCGGGCGCGGCGAACGATGTCCGGGGGATCGTGTACGAAAACGCATATACGCCGACTGTCTTTGGCGGCGCGACCTGCGGACATACATTGGTTCGTGCAACCGGATTGACGCCGTCCTTGATCAGCTTCCAGCGGTCCAGCCAGCCAACATATTCCTTGTTGAATGTCCTGAAGCCTTCTTCGGAAAAAGGCGCAGGCGATCGGAGTTCGCAGGCACAAAACGATTCCAACGGGCGGTTGCGATCGCGAAGATGAGCCTCGATAGCGGCAAACGCCTCCGACAACGGCAACAGATTCCGGAAGCGCGCTCGAACGATATCAAAGCCGTCGTCGCCTCGTACGCCCGCCGAATATTGGAAAACGCCCGGAATGAACTGATAGTTACCGGCTCGGAATGAAGCTAGGTCTGTCATGGTGTCCGAATGATCGTTGAGGGAGGGGAAATGCGCGGAAATCGAGAAGCTCAAGAAGTTTGGATAATCTTGATAAGTTCGGCTGCGCCGGGCGTAGCCTTGCCGAACTCTTCCCAGGCCGGCCGCATCAAATCGACCCATTTGTCTCGGTCGGAGAGCTCGTGGAAGGTCATGCCGTTCTTTTTGGCGTCTTCCTGTGCTCCGGCTGTCCTGTCTTCGAACATCTTTCGCTCGAACACGGCTGACTCCTTTGCAGTTTCCGACAGCAGTTTCTGGAAATCGGCGGGCAGGCTTTCATAGTAGGCCTTCGCCATGATGACCGGCCGCGGCTCGACCACGTAGCTTGAGAATGTGCAGAATTTCGCGACTTCATAGAACTTGCCCAGCGATACGGTCAGGAGGTCGTTCCCCGTACCGTCCACGGTGCCCTGTTGGAGAGCGGTATAAATGTCCGGATACGGAAGGGGCGTCGGAACTGCGCCAAGCGCGCGGAAGCCATCGATCAACGCCCGATTCTGGATCACGCGCATTTTCAGTCCCTTGAATTCAGCAAGGTTCGTAACCGGTGCCTTGCGGGTCTGGAAATGCTGGGAGCCCGTGCTGTAATAGGCCAATACCTTGAAGCCCCTGGTCTCCGCCTGCTCCCCGATTTTTCGGCCCAACTCCCCATCCGCGAGACTATACATGTGCGCCATATCGCGGATCAGGAACGGAAGCTCGACGGCGTTATAGGCCGGCACGAAGCCGGCCCACGCACCTGCGCCGACACCAACCTGGATTGCCCCGGCCAAAATGCCCTCATTGATCGTGCGCTCGTCGCCAAGTTGCGCGGTATGAAAGATCTGGACGTCGACATCGCCGCCGGTCCGGTCTTCGATCGACTTCTTCCAGAACCGAAAGCCGTCGACGTAGGGAAATGACTCCGCCGTGATGGTTGCCATCTTCAGCGTGATCTTCTTCGGCAATTTGACGATCGCCGGGCTCTGGGCGGCGGCCGGGCTGGACGGCTTGAAAAGCAAGGAGGCAGCGCCTAAGGCCGATGCGCGCAGGAAAGAACGTCGATGTCGCTCAATAGTGTTACTTTTATGCATTCCCATATCTCCGTTGCAGGATCAGCCAAAAACCAGACGCGGAACGACAAGTGTAAGCCAGGGGAACATCATCAGGATCACGATGCCGGCTGCGAGCACGGCAGTGTAGGGCAGCATGGCGCGGAAAGTCTGGTCCGCATTGAGATTAGCGAAAGAACAGGCGATATAAAGTCCGATGCCGACCGGCGGCAGGAACAGCCCTAACCCCGTGGCGGCGACGACAACGATAGAATAATGCAGCGGATCGATGCCGAACTTGATCGCAATTGGCAGGAAAATCGGCAGGCAGATGATAATGGCTGGAAGCCCTTCGAGCACCGCTGCAAGCAGCGTGAAGATCGTCATGCTCAAAATGTAGAAGACCATCGGCGAAGATGAAACCGCCAGCATCAGTTGTGCGAGCCGCTCGGGTACGTGCTCATAGGCCAAGATCCATGAAAAGCTCGACGCTGCGCCAACCATGAAGATGACGATCCCGCTGATGACGGCGCTGTCGATGAATATCTTCGGCAGTTGGCTCCAGCGGATTTCCTTGTAAACGAACACACCTACGATGAAGGCGTAAGCGACGGCGAGTACAGCGGCTTCGGTCGGATCGGCAATCCCGCCGAGGATTGCTCCGAAAACAATGACCGGCATCATAAGTGGAACGATGGCGCGCCGAAACGCTCTGCCGGTTTCGGACCAGGTAGCCCGCGCTGTGCCACCGATGCCTTCGCGACGCGCTTGAACGTAAATCAGGATCATCAACGCCAGCGCCAGCACGGTGGCCGGTACGAAGCCGGCCAGAAACAGGGCGCCGACCGAAATGCCGGCAATCTGCGCAATAACAACCATGATGAGACAGGGGGGGATCAGGATTCCCATCGCTGATGAAGCGGCAATGATCGCCACCGCTCGGTCTGGTTTGAATCCAATGCGGATCAAGGACGGCACCATAAGCGCGCCGATGGCTGATACATCCGCAACGGTGGACCCCGAAATCCCCGAGAAAAACATTTCGGCGACGACAACGGCCATACCGAGTCCCCCTCGGATATGGCCGACCAGAAGGCGCGCCAACTCGACCAGACGGAACGAAATGCCTCCGGTTTCCATCAGCGCGCCAGCTAGGATGAATAGCGGGATCGCCAGCAGCACGAACGAATCTGCTCCGGCAAAGAACCGCTGTGGGATGATCAGAAGAGGGGCTGCGTCGATGATCAGCAAGCCAATCGTTGCGGATACTCCGATCGAAAACGCCACCGGTGCCGTCAGCAACAGCATCACGGCAAAGCTGATAACCATGATCCCTACAGCCATTGATCGGCCTTTTGTTCGCCGGGACTATTGGGGGGGCGGCCAACCGCGGGCTCATGCAAACTTTGGGTGGGCAACGACCCGCCGCGCAGGATGTCGACAAAGTGCTCCAGCGCAAAGAGGCTCATGACCGCGCCGGAGGCCGGTACCACCAAATAGAGATAGCCCATGCTCCACTCCATGGTCGGCGAGGTCTGGAACCAACTGACATTGGCGATCGCGATGCCGTATCGTAGCAAAATCACCGACATGGCAAGGACCACAAGCACGGCGAACAGTTGCACAGGGCGCTTAAGGTTTTCGGGGATCCATTTCTCTATCAGAAGTAGTCGGAAGTGGCCCCACTCCTTTACTGCGATGGCGGCGGCGACGAATGTCATCGCTATCAGGAGGAAGCGAGCCGCTTCTTCCGTCCAGCCCAGCCCGATATGAAGGAAGTATCGACAGAAGACGTTGCTGAGCACGATCAACACGATTGCAAGTAGCATAAGCCCAGCAATCCCCTGCAAGGCGATCTTAAGCGCGCCCGTCAATCGCATCCTCGTTGGTGCCCTTTCAGACCACTCAGTCGGACGAGAGTGTAGCGCTGATGGGCCGCCCGACAAGCGACAAGATCAATTTTCGCGTTCGCGTGTTACGGGAATCGGAGCAGGTTCATTCGCGCTGGTCGACCGCGGCTAATTTACCGCCGTCCGACCCTAACTGGGTTCTATGGGGCTCGTCGCTGGAAAGCGCTGAGGGCCGTTGATCTGCTCGGACGTGAAAACCGCCGGTCCGAAACGTCAGCCTGGACTGTAACCATTTTCCAAACGGTTCAGAGGCGCCCGGAGACAGCCGGATCAAAACGGGTGCGAATTGCAAAAACACCCGAGCAAAATGCAACGACTTGCCGTAGAGACGGATAGGCTGCCGTTATAAATGGGATGAAAGAAGATCGTCGAACGGATCGAACCATCGTTGATATTCGCCCGCGATTGACCACCGATTGACCACCGAAACCCCGTGGCCTGAGGGCGATAAAGATGGTCAATGGGTCGGCAAGTTACCTACATTGTTTTCATTGAAGTTTTCGATTGCTAGTTACGTTCGGGACGCAGGTGCTCCCGCGAACGGTACATCGAGTAGCTACGCGCTTGCGCAAGGAAGAACGCCGGGTTCGCCTCCTTGCGGGAAAATTCACCCGAATGCGTGCGCAAAATTGCTCGGCGGTAGATGTGCGTGATGCATGCGAGTGTCTGCGTGGCGAAACTGAGCTGCATCACTCCCATCGGGACGCCCTTGGCATCGTCCTAATCCGGAATATTTTTTCTCCAGACGTTTTTTATTTTTTTGGAAACGTTTCTTCGAAATTCGGAAAGAGAAGCACGAGCTAGGGCCCATTGCGCTTTTTACCAAGAGCCCCCCTGCTGCGGGATGACCCCATAGGTCCTCGCCGCTGTGCGCTGGGCGGGCAGCAACATCGCAGGATACTGTCTTTACCAAGATCGCACGAAGTTTTGGCTATCTCACGAGAGACATGAGTCAAAATGGGATTTAGATTCGCATAAAAATATAATATGGAATCTTTTTCGCGACCCCCAAAAAGCGTACCAAACAACTCTTAACCGTGCGATCTACATCTAGTGAAAGAAAATTGATGGCGCGTAGAGCAGACGACTCAGAACATGGGGATCGCATTGCGAAACACCTCGCTTACTTCGCTACAAGACGCGCAGACAATTTTAGCTATTAACGCGCTATGCGCGCGTCGCAATGCTCCGCATAAACGAGTCGGACGATCCAACTCACGCGCGTCGTGAGTCCACTCCGGGCCGCATACGGCACAGCCCTAGCGAACGTGTCAAAACGGCTGGATCCGATCGAACGTCTAAGGTTGCAGTTCAACCGGCAGATTGTACGATTGAGTCCGGAATTGCCCGAAGAGGCGCGACCTGGCCGGGTGACGCGGTGTTGAGGATAAGTTGATGAAGCGAATCATCGTTTGCTGCGACGGCACCTGGAACGCGGATGATTTGCAGTCCAACGACAGCAATGTCGCCATCCTGGCCCGCGCCATCCACGGCTCTCAACAAACCGGCGGCACGCTTCAAATCGTGCTTTATGTCAGGGGCGTTGGCACGACAGGGTTGAAGCTGGAGACGTTGATTGAGGGCGCCACCGGGGTCGGTGTGGATGACAACATCCGCTCGGCCTATCAATTCATTGCCCAAAACTATGTCCCCGGCGATGAGATATATTTGTTTGGGTTTTCCCGTGGTGCTTTTACTGCGCGTAGCCTCGCTGGACTCATTACGGCTTGCGGCATTTTGTTTCGGCAGTCGCTGGGCGCGTTGCCTGACGCATGGATCTATTACCGGAGCCCAAAGCCGCACTCGCCGGCAGCCTTCGCGACGCAATATGGCATACAGAGCCACGTCGATCCTTCAATTACCTTCCTGGGGGTGTGGGATACCGTCGGAAGTCTCGGGATCCCGGGGAGCTTGCTTGCGGCAAGTAACAAAGAAAAGTTCGCGTTTCATGATACGAGTCCATCGCCGCTTCTGAAGCGCGCGGTGCAGGCGCTCGCGATCGATGAGCATCGACGCGACTTTACGCCGACGTTCTGGACTGGCGCCGTCCCACCGAACGTCTCTATCGAACAGGTATGGTTTGCGGGCGCTCACGCCGATGTCGGTGGTGGCTACAAGACCCGCGCCTTGGCCGACATCCCGCTGGTCTGGATGGCCAGACAAGCCGAAGCGGTAGGCCTCAGCTTCGACTGGACATGCTTACCCGATCCGACGAAATTGGACGTCACCGCGCCGACGCACAATTCTTCGTCGGGGTTGTTCGCGGTGGAGCGCTACCATCCGACCTTGCGCGAGATCGGCATGAAGAAATGCGCCGTCAAGCTCAACGAGAGTCTGTACGAGCCCATCGACGAAAACGGCAATCCGGTTTCGACGATCAACGAGAAGATTCATAAGAGCGTGATCGGTCGATATGTAGTACCTGCACAACTGTGCTCCGATGACGACAAGGGAACCTGCAGCCTAGCTCCCTACGGACCGGAAACGCTGGCGCCATTTTTCAGCGGTGGGACATTCGCGGGTCTGCCCACCGCCGACTGAGGCGGGAGCGATCTTTGCGCACGCGCCAGCGACTACAATACCGAGCCGCTTACCTCGTCGTCCGTTAAGAAGCCGGATTGAGCGCTGATCGACTAATCAAGAGACGCAGTGTCGCGAGCAGGAACTGGGGCAAAAGAACCCTCAGCCATGCGAGGATGCGACGGAAGTTGTATCCGACGGCAGAGAGGATGGCGTTGGCGGCGTCCCCGGCGCGCCCTTTGAGATAGCAGCGGCCGAGATGGCCTTCCGCCTTGAGGTGACCGATCACAGGCTCGATAGCGGAGCGCCTTCGCAGCTCGCGCTTGATGATGCCGAAGACACCGCGCTTTTGTCCGGAGATGAAGACGCGGCGCGGGTTCTCGGTATTATGGCCGCGGTAGCCCTTGTCGACATAGCCGCGCTCGATCTCGCAGCCAGTGAGTTTTTGGGTGTCCTCGATGGCCTCGCGCAGGGTGTGACCGTCATAGGGATTGCCGGGTAGCGCCTTGGCGTGCAGCACGAACTGGCCGCCCGGAGCGCGGGCGTTGGTGGTAACGATCGAGACCTTGACACCAAACTCGTAAGGCACGCTGGCGTTGCCTTTGCCGATGCACTCGGTCTCGGGGGCATGGAAGGAATACAGCTTCTAGCCACGCTGGCGCTGCTGCTGGCTCCTGATCTGACTGGCGCGCGCCAGCGGCATGGCAAACGTCGCCTCGATGTCCTGATGGCCGGCGATCTTGCGGCCGATGTCGCGGATCAGCCGGCCCAGACGGGTGCGCAGGATGCGCAGTTCCCGACGATGGCGATTGAACTGCTTGGCGTGGGCGTAGCGCCCCGCCATCATCGCCGCGCGTTTGGCGACGCGCAGGTAGGATTGCCGCAGCCGTACCCTGTGCTTGCTGGCCAGGCGGTTTAGGCCCCTGATGGCGGCATGCAGCAGTTTGGCGTCGGTTGGGAAGCTGATGTTCTTGGGCTGCACGGTGGTATCGACCGTGACGCGCTTGAGGTCCTTGCTCCGCAGCGCGCCGCTCTTGTGCGCCACCCGCAGGCTCTCGGCCAACAGCAGTTCCAGTTTGTCGCCGAGCCGCTTCCTCCAATGGCTCAGGTCGGAGCGTTCGTGCGGGAACTCGTGCTGGAAAAACTCCTCGCCGGTGAAGAACTGGAAATAGGGGTCATAGACCCAGCGCTCGCACACGGCTTCATCGGACAGTCCGAAAATATGCTTGAGCAATAACAGCCCGATCGCAAACCGCGTCGGGATCCCAGGCCGGCCCTTGTCGCTGTAGAGCGGGGCGATCTCGCCGTCGATAAAGTCCCAGTCGATCTGGCCCGCGAGCTGCGCCAGTTCATGCTTGAGGCTGCTGATCTGGTCTAACCGCGCTCGGAAAAGATCGCTTGATCCAGTGGTCTGGGGCTTCTTCGGTCGCATCGTTCTCCTCTGATACGGCAACAGAATCACGCTTCGCCAAAAAGGGGAATCTCAAAAACGAAATTGCAAGGTTCTGCGCTCCAAGCCCGCAAAATCCTGCAATCTCAAAACCGCACCTCAGCCAAAAACTGACTCGCGATCAATGGCTTAGAATTTGTTCACGGACGACTACCTCGATGTTCATCGCCGAGCGTGTCCGTGGTGCGCGTTCGGGTCGTCTTGGTCGTCAGTGTCGCCGCCGTCCATCTGCTTGACGATCTCGATATACAACGGATCACCATCCGCCGCCCATTGGCGATAATTGGCTTTCATCATCTCGACATAAGCAAGTCCATAGCCGGGCGGGGCGTAAATCCGACCTATCACCTTGTCGTCTTCGTCTTCTTCGGTCATTTGGAGTTCCTTTTAAGGCCTCGTCACTTAGCATCCCGGTAAGGCCGCAGCCCACAGAAACCGGCTCAAAGAGCCGGCTTCTGGGTAACCCGGGTTCAATCCGCCGAGTATCACTGAATACTGCGTTTGTGGCCTCGATCGTTCGTCCTCGTCGAAGTTTTCGACTTGACTGTCTGCACGACTGCTAACTTGCCGAGCGCATTGTCGAGCTCTCTCTCGGCATCGTCGATTCTTGTCGCGACGATCTTGAGCTTGGCTTTTTGAATACCGAGCTGGGAGATATAGTGATAGAGCTCGTGGGCGAAGTAAACGAGCTCTCGTTGGTGCACGACCTCATCGATAACTTGATCGCACTCAACGAGCCGCTTCAGATATGCATTTGGCGCCAGCCTGCTCCGCACCGAGGTCGCAGGCTTCTTGCGCGTCGACGTCATAGCCATTTTAAATCCTTCCTATTTCTATTTTGCCGCCGAGACTATTCCCGGTGACCGCGTAAGGCTGGCCATTAGTTGGCCACCAAGTTAGCTCCGGTCTGGAAAGGAGCTACTTTAGGTGGAGATCAATCCAAAGGATCGACCCCTCTCGGTACGCGGAAGTTGCATAGCATAAAGCTCTCTTGAGTACAAGGGTTTGAAGAAGACGGATAGGTAAGGGATCGATCAATCCGATTCTCCGAACGAGCAATCTTTAAAAGTTGGCTGCCGCAAATTGCGGAGGACCTGCGGTGTCTCGCTCGAGCCTCCGGGAATGTTCGAGCAAGCATCAGCCTAAGAGTTGTCCAGTAATTCGGATCTCTATTTGTCGGAATCTAGAACAACTCGTCTAATGCGACAGTTGAGACAATTGAGGAAAAATCTCGTATGTGCATGAAGGCAAATACTCTGCCATCGGGATGGTCTAATTCAGTAAAACTGAACACGATCAAAAACCACACTCCGATCAGAAACCGGTAGCGGATGCAGAGAATAAATTTAGGGTTTTAGCGAAGGAAAAATTCTGGCGATCCTCGCGCGCGTAGAGGGCAACATAAAAAGTTAACGCGGCCCCGAAGTCGCCCGCCTATTATGCAGATCGTGCCGATGGGCCATAATTTAGACCATGCGCCGGGGTCGGCTTATCTCATCGGCACATCACTCATGCTCTTTTGACATCACGCCATAATACGCACGTGTGTTGAGTGACCCTCACATATAAAATCGGAAAATAGCCAAATACATAAGACATGAGACAAAATTGCCAAAGGTCACGGCAACGCAAGGGCATTTGAGGTCAATCACTTATCTCATGGGCAGACCATGCATGAGGACATGAGCCAAAAGAGGTCAGAATCCTAGGCAGCGTAAGCACTTCGCGACATCTCACGTAAATCCGGTTCTCCACTAGATGGCTTGTCTACATCAGCGCCTCAATGTCTTCGTCTAACAAAGGGACCGCGGTAGTCGCGCCTTCTCCTGGCTGGGCAGCGGCAGCTGGCTCGGCTGTGGTCGGCTCGGGCTCGTCGTCGAATTCGCGGAGGGCGGTCCGACCCATCATCTCCTCACAGATCGCACTAAGCTTCGAGGGTTTCATCTCGCCGTACCTCTTTGCCAGTCCCGGCGATAACGTCCACAACCGCAGCCGCTTGCCGAGAACGTAAACCTGACCCTCGATCTTCCGGCAGCCGCATTCGATCAATGCTTCGCTCAGCGCGGGATTACGCACATCCGATTGTTGGGCAGAAGGGTATCTGAGAGCGAGCACCTCGAGCGCTTCCTGGGCCGTGAATAGCTCCCGGGTGAACGGCGCTTGTTTTGTGGCTTTCGCCTCGGCGAGCATCGCGGCCCAGTTCCCTTGCGTCACGTCGGCGACAAATGCCTTTGCATTGGTCTGCGGTGCGGCCCCTTGCCCCTTGAATTTGGAAAGATCGCGAGAAAGCATCCACGCAAGAACGCGACGTGCTTCGTCGCCGGGATTTTCGGGAGTGCCGATGCTCGCGAACAGCTCATCGTAGTATGCGACGGTCGCGTCCGTTGGCTTGCCATCGTCATCGCAGAACCGTTTATCGGTCGCACCCTTCACGACAGCCCAGCGTCCATCGTCCTGCGCGATTTTTACAGCCTTGGCGTGGTTGGTCGCCCCCATCAAGTTGGTGCGGTTCTCGGCGTCGTACCGCTCGATGCCCTTCATGTTGATCGAACGCGTATCCTCGGTGATCATGCCCTTGAGCTTCATTATAATGTCGCTCTTGCCGTTCGGCAAAATCTCATGGATGAAGCCGAAAGACTTATTCAGGCTCCATGCGTTGAAATCGGACGTGACCGGGTCATCTTCTGAAAGCATCACGACGTTCTGCCTACCGAGCAGCACGCGCATCAGATATCCCAGCCATGACTTTCCGGTGCGACCTTTCTCATCGACGATGAGCAGCGCGAACATCAGCTTGATCATCGGCTTTTGGAGGCAGTGGGCCATCCAGTTGAGCAACAGCTCCCGCTCGACCGGGTCCGGGATCAGGTAGCTGACATGATCTAGAAATACCATCGGCTCTTCGTCGAGCGGAGTGATCGGCGGCTTCGTCCACATGTTGGCCATGCCATCGACCAGCTGCTCTTGTCCCGGACGATAGCACATCTTGCGCACGCGATCGATCTGGCCGAAAGGCAGTGACTGAGCATATTTCGAGGCGTCGTCCTTGTATCGGGCCGCGATACGCATCTGCGCCGTGTAGGGGTTGTTCAGCGCCCGAAACGCTTTCTCGTTCACGAGCGCGTGGTCTTCACGGCGGATGTAGACAACCGGCGATGTGCAGAGCATAAAGCCTTGCAGCATGTCGAGGAAGGTATTCTGCGCTTTCCTATCTTCGATCTTGGCCTCGCGATCGGCCTTCTCTTTTGCGATTCTCTTTGGGTCGCCCATAGGTTTGAATGGTTCGATGGGCACCCCAGCGAAGTCTTCCTCTGCGTCCGGCGCTCCCACCGCATCTGACACAAGGTCGTCATTGCCGAAGAACGCGAGCAGCTTAATCCATGTGGCACGCGTCACGCCGCCGGCTGCCTCGGCGTTGAGACTATTCCATCGTGCTTCAATTAACTCCGCTGAGCTGTTACCCGTATACTCTTCATCGTTCTGGGACCATTCGATGAAGAGTGCGAGGCCATCCGCCTCGCCGTCGCAAGCCTCATGAACGGCCATCATAAACTGCAACCATCCGGCGTCGCTGCGACGGTCGTCGAGCCCTTCCGGTCCGCCGACGTATGGTGTGGCTGCTAACATCTTCTGTAACAAGTCAGTCGGAATCGGTTCGACATCGGTATCAGCGCGAGCAGCGACGACGCGCTCGACCACAGCCTTCGGGAATTGGTCGAGCCTGTAGCTTCCGGCAGCATATGCGATGACCTGCGCGGGACCGCCGGTCTTGAGATTAATAGAGCCGGGCAGCCGCGCAAGTCGGTTGACATTCTTGACGCTGCGGTCGCCGTACGCGCCGAACGCGATGCCGATGCCACGAAGCACAGCCTCGAAATCGCGGGTCTCGTCGCCGTTTTCGCCATCAAAGACATGCGGCTCTGCCAGTCGCCAGTATGCCCAGAAGCCGCGACCGCTATCGACGATGAACGTCGGTGGCAACAGCACGTAGGGGAGATCGTCAGTCAGCAGTGCGAGGATGTTTGCTCGCTCTTCATCGAGCGGCCGGTCTTTACGTGGATCGAGATCGGCCCAGAGATACCGGCTCTCGAGCATATCATCTTTCCTCGTGGTCGAGCGGCCCGGCTTGACGAGCGCGGGCGAGAAATAAAAATTGCATTCTCTCAATTTGTTCATCCACGAACGAGCAGATTCGGTCCATCCGATTGCGTCGCTCTTTGGGTCCCATATTCGCGTGCCGCCTTTGCCAGGCTTTGCGTGGATGCGATGACCGGCGAACGCGTTTTCGAAGAGGGCTTGAAACTCATTTAGGTCTTGTCCGTTGGCTGTCATAGACTGACTCCGTTTTTTCACAATTCCGGTGCTCGCAATACTGCAACTCTTCAAAGCGTCGCTTCGGCTGCTCTTTGCGGTTTCAATACCCAGCGCTGGCGGCTCGCCAGTCTTTCTTAAACAGGACGGCGCTGGCCGCGAGGCGCCTCAACGTTAGCGTCGGCGTGATGACAATGACAATCGCTGCCGACCGACAGGGAAGCGGGGAAGCAACGGTGAGTGACCGCGAACGCGAAGGGATGCGTAGGGCGTTAAGTGGTCAGCGTTATTCGTCCGCAGTCCACCCGCGGCTGCGGCCTCGAGTCAGCGCTCACGAAAATGAGCCACTAGCCCAGTCGAAAGTCGCAGCCATATGGGTGATGGCGAGAACATCGAGTGCCTTCATGAGTTCTTCACCTTCGTGACCGCCGGCGCCGGAGTCAGCTTCATAAAGCTCAACGACGCGTTCCAATGCAGCGCGGCGTTCGCGATCGAGGTCGAGCGATTTGACGAGGGCAGCGAACGATTCAAATTTGGGAGGGCGTTTCTTTGAAGTGTTCATGACTTATTACTCTTTCTCCGCTGCGCGCGGATTGTCTCGCACATTGTTGTGCGCGTTCTAGTGCGGCCGGTGAGGCTGCGTTACTTTGACGATAGCCCCGGGGCGACAAAGCCCCGGGGGAAGTTTTCACTTGACGACGCGGAACTTAGGGCTCCCGGTCTTGGGCTTCTCAGCGCGTTTGTAGA
This sequence comes from uncultured Alphaproteobacteria bacterium, assembly GCA_963790595.1. Classification (GTDB taxonomy): domain Bacteria; phylum Pseudomonadota; class Alphaproteobacteria; order Rhizobiales; family Xanthobacteraceae; genus Bradyrhizobium. The sequence continues at coordinate 185,262 of CAWBPE010000014.1, forward strand.
GGACGCAAGAGATAAGCGAACGCGCTCTCAACGCGTCGTGCATCTCTTCGATGGCCCCGAATGCATCGTCATCGCCGGTCAACTCGCCGTCCTCAAGCCCATTATAAAGCTCAGGCTCGACACTATTGGCGTGCCCTGCGTAGTGCTCGCCGAACTTCTTATGAAGCTCGACAAGCTCAGCATCGGTCAGTGGCTTGAGAAGCTTAGTAGCCTCTCTCCCCGTCGCCGTGCAGCCCCGCTCGCTCCAGTTTAACAAGTCCGTAAAGGCCTTATCGACCTGGAGCGTAGGGGTCGGATTCTTCTTAGTAGCAGACATTTTATTTCTCCATTTTTTTTCGAGGCTTGCGGCCTCGGGGGTATGCTCGGGATGATGAAACCATTTGCCACCCGAGCGTTAGCAAATGATAAGGGCTAGATCGGAGCGCCCGACCCGGTCATGCTCCGAAGACTTCGCTTGGCTTAGCGTGTCGAAGTGTTGGTTGAGTGGGCCATGGAGTACGCGCACTAAGCGGCGACCGTCCTCGGCTTCGATATCGGCGAACTGGAAGGTGAATGCCTTCAGGTCGCTGCTGTTACGACCGTCGGATGTGGTCAACTGCGTGCGGCCGGGGAACGCGGCGAGATGCTTGGCCGCTTGGTTACGCAAGATGTCGGGTAAAGGGCTGTGACCAGAAGGGTCCGATGAGATCGTTTGGGTTTTCGGACCGCGATCCAGATGTTGATCTAGGTCCATGATCATCGCCTCCCTGTGGTAAGCGGGCGTAATGCCGATTGTTCGCGAGCGCGTATCCATGCCTGCACACTTGTGCGCCGATAGATCGTCTCTCGTCCGAGCTTCGTGACCGGCGGGCCTTCGCCGAGACGCCGCCATCGGTCAAGCGTGCGCGGGTTCCGCCGCAGTTCGGCGGCGAGTTCTTCCGCTGTTAGAAATTCTGAGAGAATCGGTTCCGAATTAGACATGGCAACCTCCTAAGCGCTGTTACGCGCATAGGGAGACCACATCGGCGGACATCTAAGAAGGGGACACAATTGATGTGAAACGGAAGGGATTTTCCCTCCTACGTCAATTCGTCGAACGGCGAGGGCGCCCCTCCGCTGGGGTTCTGCAACGAACGAGTGCGAGCATCTTTGATTGCATCAATCACGCTCTCGTCTTCGATATTGCGGCCTAGTGCGGCCAGAAATTTGCAAACGAATCTAGCGAATGGCCCGACGCCTGCTCCGGGCTTCAAGCCGGTCCAATCTCGATACCCAACCGCCAGTGCCTCGATATAGCCCCGAGGCAGAATTGCGGTTCCTTTGGGCCGCCCCCGCCCCGTGGACACATTACTCGCAGCGCGACTAGCTGCGGTTTCTAAGGCGGCCAGACTGGCCACCACCTTCTCGAACTCGCGATCAATATAGAGCGAGTCTAAGAACCGCCCTCCTGCCTCGGCGTATTCGCTCGTACCTTCCCACCATGACGCACATAGAGCGGCACCAACATCGTCTTGCATTGCCTTATCGGCCATGACGCGAGCCTTGCCAAAAAGTTTTCCAAGCTCACGCAGCCGTGCCACCTGCTCAGCAGCGGGCATCAGCTCTTTTTTTGCCCTTCCCTCCCAAAGGTAAGTCCCGGCAAGAGAGGTAAGACCGCGCCACGATCTGTTTGCATCGAATGGCTCAGCCTGGGGGCCACGCTCATGTTCATTGCGCAGGATCGTAAGAAGGGTTTCTTGCTGCCGGTCGAATGCAGCTAAGCCCACCTCAATCGCCGCCTTGACTGCATCCGTCCTGCTGTTAGGAGCCAACTCGTGCACTTCGAGGCCGTCCCAGGGCTTGATCTTCTTGCTCCCCGCGTCGCTCATGCTTGCGCCATGGCACGGTGCTCGCCGAGCGTCGCGGTCTTCGATGTTGGTGGATTGAGAATGTGCTCGATCATCACCGCGAGCCTTTCGAGTGCATCTCGCTTTTCGTCCGCGTAGGAATGCCGGTCGTAAGTCCCCTCCACTCCAGCAATGACGTGTCCAAGGACACGCTCTGAAATATCCGGCCGCACACCGGAGCGCACCATCAGGGTCTTAGCGGTGCGCCGCAGATCGTGGAGTGTCCAGTTCGGTAGGGGCTTGACCTCAGACTTCTTCTTGGCGGCCTGCGTGTGCAACAGGACAGCTTTGTCCAGCCTCGCCTTTGGCTTGCCGAAGCCGGAGAACGGCGTCTTGACGCGGGACGGAAACACCCAGTCGCAACCGTTTACCCGTGGCTGGGCTTCAATGACCTTGCGCACTACATCAGATAGCGGCACATGGTTCGATCGTTTGGTCTTGTATCGCTCAGCTGGAATTGCCCAAATTCCGTCTGGACCGATTTCCGCCCAAGTCATATTGGCGACTTCATCACGCCGCTGTGCCGTAAGGAGCAGCGTCTTGAGCAAGGCACCAAACGTTCCGGCCTCGCTAAGCAACGGCCATACAATGCGAAGTTCATCGTCCGAAAGTACCCGAGTTCGCGCACGCTCCTTCGGATTGGCCCTCGCTCCAACGCGCACAAATGCGGCATTGAGGTTGAACTCATCGTCCCGCTCTGCATACCAGCTAAGGGCCTTGCGTAGGTAGGCTCGAACTCTGTCGGCTTGAACCGGGCCTGCCTCGTCCTCGATCCTGTCCAACATCTCCGCTACATGAGAGCGGCGAAGCTCGTAAACGCCAATCTTACCGATACGTGGCTTGACCAATCGGTCAAATGCACTCTGGATTTGATCCGCGCTCCGAAGCGGCCGTTCCTTGCCCCGCACATATCGGGTCATGAAGTCATCAATAACGCTCGAAACGGACTTCGTCGTCGGGATCGGTGCTCGGTCCTTAAGCGGGTCGTCGCCCCGGTCAACGCGCTGGCGCAGATTGCGAGCCTCACGAACAGCTTTCAACGCAGACCAATCCGGCCATGCGCCAATCGTGAAGCGGTGTTCGCGTCCGCGCAGGCGATAGTTGAGGATGAAAGCGCGGGTACCGGTTGCCGTGACCCGAACCCCGAAGCCGCGCGGAGCTTTCGCGCCCTGGACCGTGGCACCGGAGAAGTAAGTGATGGAATTGCCTTTGGCCGGAGCCGGCAGGCGCTTTATCGTTTCCTCGCTAAGGCTCACTGATTTCATGCTCGTGTCCACGCTATGTCCGCACTATCAATTCACCCCAATGTCCGCGAATGTGCGCCCGCTGTCGCGGGGCGTCAATTGAAATGCTTGATATAATTAATGTTTTAATGCGGACACGGCAAAGATTGTGAGAAACCAGAGACTTCGCGCATGGGGGTGTACGTGACTGAAAATCGCAGTGTCGGTGGTTCGATCCCGCCCCTGGGCACCATTTAGTACCATCCGAGAACCCGGATGGCCCCGTTCGGGCTAGCCACTGCCTCTGATCCGGATCTGGGCATCGTCAACCGCGATCAAGTCCTGCACATCGTCGAAATCTATCCAGTCCTTGCCAGCCATTGAATGCCGAAACCGAAGAGATCCCGGGATTCAGCCATGGTTGAGAAACTCGTCGAGCGTTTTGGCGTTCGGCAGGGCAAAGCCGGAATGGGGAATCCGGCTGACGCCGATCCCGTTCAGGCGGCGTAGCTTCACGGCCATCTCGGCGGCCTTGATCACGACGGTCACGCCGTTGACGACCGGCGCGCCATCGACATTGGCGCCACGTACATTGCCAAACAGCATCATCGGGATGCCGCCCGTAGGTACGATGACGTCGGCCCCCGCGTCGAGCAGTTTGCGGGCCTCGCGAATGAACGCGCCCTCGATATCGGCCTTCTTGTCGGGTGACGTGAAGGCTTCCATGTAGTCGCTCATGCTGGCCTCGATGGCGCGGATGCCGGCCACGCGTTGCTGCAGCCCGTAGCGCTGGACCTGGTCGGCGTGGAGAGGGATGAAGGCCGGGCTGATGGCCAGCAAGCCAAGCTTGCGTCCCAGGGTGCAGGCATGGAGCAGGGTGCTCTCACCCAGTCCGAGCACGGGAATCTCGACCGAGGCGCGGGCTTCGTACAGCCCCACGTCCTGGAAATGGTTCATGAAGAACACGTCGTAGCCTTCGCGCTCGGCCTGAATCGCCCCGCGGATGACCTCGCGCGAAAAGCGAAACTCGGAGAGCGCGTGCAGCGTCGTGACCGACGGCGTCGTGGTGTGGAATTCGATCTCGAAATCGGGATCGACGCAGGTCTGCAGATAGGGCAGCAGGTGCGCCAGGTAAGCCTGGTGCCCGGTCTTGTCAGTGGCTCCCTGCGCCCAGATGCGGAATTTCTTGCCGGTAGCGATCATAAGGAGTTCCTTTGCGAACGACGAGAGGAGGCTCAGAGCAGTTTGCCGGGATAGAGGATGCCCCCCGCGGACCGGCGCGGATTTGATCGCGCGCGTCGGGAAATACCTCTGCCGCATCGACTGAGGCATCGGGAGATGTGTTGAAGCGGACCGACAACAATATATTGTTTATTGGGGTGCATTGAAGTCAATATGCTTCGATGCTCACGTGGGACGCATGATGACAGATCCCTTGTATTTTCCCGCCGACGCGCATGAGGTCGATCTGCAACTGAAGGATCCTGCGCGGCGGCGTATGATCCTTGGCTCGCTCGCCGCGGGTGTCGGATCCCTGATGCCCTGGAAGCTGGCTCGTGCGCAGGTCCTCGACACATCCGCGCTTTCGATCGCCTATCCGGTGGACGTCCCGACCTGGGATCCGAATGCCTTGTCCATTCCGACCATCCAGAATCTATACCAGTCGGTTTTCGACTCGCCCTTGCGCTATTCGCCGCAATTGACGTTGCAGCCGCGCCAGGTGGCGGAGTGGAAGTGGGCCGATGACAAGGCGACCCGCCTCGAGATTACGCTTCGCGACGACATCGTTTTCCACGACGGAACGCGGCTGACCATGGACGACGTCAAGTTCAGCCTGGCGGATCGCGCCAAGGCCGACAAGAAGCTGATTGTCGGCGGCATGCTCAATACGGTCGGCGATATCGAGGTGATTTCGCCGACCAAGGGCGTCATCGTCTTCAACCGCTCGACGCCGGCCGCTCCCATTTATCTGGCGTTCCTGGCCGCCTATATCGTGCCCAAGGCTTACATGGAGCGCGTCGGTCCGGAGGGCTTCAACGCCAAGCCGATCGGCGCCGGCCCCTATCATATGGTCGAGCACGTGCGCGGCTCGCGCATCGTGCTTGAAGCGTTCGACAAATATTGGGGTGGCTCGCCTGCGATCCGGCAGGTCGTGTTTCAAATCGTCCCCGAAGCTTCGGCGCGGGTCGCGTTGATCGAGTCCGGGCGGGTTGGGCTGGCAACCCAGTTGCCCGTGCGCGAGGTGCAGCGGCTGGCAAAGAAGACCGGCATCGTGACCAAGGTCTATCCGTTCTCCGCGGTCTACATGATCCGGATTCCCAGCTATGTGACGCCCATGGACAACGACCATGTGCGGTCGGCCATGCACCTGGCCATCGACAAGGCGGCCCTGTCCAAAGCCTTCTACGCCGGCGTCGCCAAGCCGCTGTCGGTGATGACACCCGAAGGTACGCCGTCCTATGTGGCGGATTTCAACTATCCGTTCGACAAGAACAAGGCCATTGCCGAACTGAATGCCGCCGGTTTCGGGCCGGGCAATCCGGTGTCATTCACGCTGTTATCCACCAACGGCGTATTTCCCAACGACTATGACGTGGCGCGTGCGATCGCGGGGATGTGGAAGGCGGTTGGCATCAACGCCACGATTGAAGAGACCACGCCGGCGAAGCTCATCGAGGCGGCCCAGAACGGCAAGCTGACCGGCCCGCTGCTTTACAGCTGGGCCAACAGCACCGGGGACCCGGAAAACTACGCCGGCCGCATCTTCGACCCGCGCCTGCGGTTCTCGACGTGGAAGGACATGTCGCTGTCGCCCCGCATCGATGCGCTCATGACGGAAGTCGACGAGGCCAAGCGCATGGCCGGCTACAAGCAATTGAACGCCGAATCGTCGCAGAAGTCATGGGCCATCCCTCTGCTGCAGGCGGTTGAAACAGTGGCCTATTCGTCCACCCTGGAGCCGATCTTGTTCGACAACGGCTACATCCTGCCGGCGGAGTACAAGTACCGCTGATGAGCGGCCGAGATGACAACTTGACACGCCCGGTCCATTGACATGTTCCAGATTATTTTTGCCATCGTACTGCGCCGGTTGTTGCTGGCGATTCCCACGCTGTTCCTGTTGTCGCTGGTGGTGTTTGTCGTGTTGCGCATGTTGCCCGTCGACCCGCTTGCGATGCTGCTGCCGGCATCGGCGACTTCAGCCGATGCGGCCGCGCTGCGGCAGCAACTCGGTTTCGACAAGCCCATTCCCCAGCAGTTTCTGATCTGGCTGTGGCAGGCGCTGAACGGTAACCTCGGCAGCTCGATCAACTTTCGGCAACCTGTCGCCCAGCTGATGTTCGCCGCGGTTCCCGCGACGCTGGAACTTACGCTGACGGGTTTGCTGCTCGCGCTCCTGATCAGCGTACCCGGCGGCGTGCTCGCCTTTGTGCTTTACCAGCGCAGGCGCGAAGCCGCGGCCGACCTGATTGTGGCATTGATGCAGTCGATTCCGTCCTTTCTCTGGAGCCTGCTGCTCATCCTGGCATTCGGCGTGTGGTGGCCATTGTTGCCGTTCAGCGGACGGGTCGGGGATGGGGTCACGCTGCTTGGCATCACCGGGTTCGCGCTCGTCGACCTTCTGCTGGTGGGCCGGTTCGAAGCCTGGCTGAGCGCGGTGTCCCACCTGCTCCTGCCTGCGCTGGCACTGGCGCTGGGCTTTGCCCCGCTGGTGATCCGCGTGCTGCGCTCCAGCCTGATCGACGCCGCCAACGAACCCTATGTTGAGTTCGCCCGGCTGCGCGGCTTGTCGGAGACGCGCATTCTGTGGCGTCACATGCTCAAGAATGCCGCGCTGCCCACCATCACGATGATCGGCGTGCAGTTCGGCTTCCTGTTCGGCGGCGCTCTGCTGGTGGAGATGATCTTTGGCTTCCCCGGGGTCGGGAACCTGATGATCCAGGCCGTCAAGGGTAACGACTTGCCCCTGATCCAGGGAATCGCCCTGATTTTTTGTGTGCTGATGCTGGTGATCACGGTCATCGTCGATGTGCTCTACGCCGTGTTGAACCCGCGACTGAGAACCCTATGACCGCAACCGACCTGACGATCCCGCCAGTCCCGCGCGGGGAGCGGTTTGCGGTAACCCGCGCCGCATTCCGACAGCTCGCCCGCCAACGCCGGGTGTGGGTGGGCGGCGGCATCCTGCTGGTGATCCTGCTGCTGGCGGTGTTCGCGCCCTGGGTGGCGCCTCATGATCCGCTGGAACAGGACTTGCTGCATATGCTGACACCTCCGATGTGGGCCGCCGGCGGCAGCGGAGAATTCCCGCTGGGCACCGATGGCCTCGGACGCTGCGTGTTGTCGCGCGCCGTCTATGGCGCGCGGGTGGCGCTGACCGTGGCCATCGATGCGGCGCTTGGTTCGATGCTGCTGGGGAGCGTACTCGCCCTGCTGGGCGGTTATTTCGGCGGCCGCGTGGATCGCGCCATCAGCTACGTGGTCGACCTCTGGATGTCGTTTCCGCCGGTGGTGCTGTCGCTGATCCTGCTGGTCGGGCTGGGCACCGGCGTAGACAAGGTGATCCTGGCCATCGTGCTGGTGGACTGGACGCGATTCTGCCGTGTCATTCGCGCCGATGTGCTGGTGATCCGCCGCCGTGATTACGTGCTGGCCGCGCGGTTGATCGGCTTCACCCATTTGCGCACCATGCTGCGCGAAGTGCTGCCGGCAGTCGTGCCACTGATGATCACGCTGTTCTCCATCGAAATGGGCGTCGCCATCATCGTAGAGGCCACGCTATCCTTCATCGGGTTGTCGGTACCGCCCGAGATCACGACCTGGGGCCAGATGCTGGCCGACGCCCGCAGCGACATGCAGAGCGCCGCCTGGCTCATGCTGACGCCGGTGGGGTGCATCATCATCACGGTGCTGGGCTGCAACCTGTTCGGCGATGGGGTCCGCGTTGCGCTCGATCCCCGGCTGCGGCTGCGGGGGGAATGAACATGCTGTCGATCAGCAACCTGACATTGACGGCGCGCCTCGGTGATCAGAGCATCGAGGTGCTGCGCGACATCTCCCTGAAGCTGGAACGCGGCAAGGTGCTCGGGCTGGTGGGCGAGTCCGGGGCCGGCAAGAGCATGATCGGCCGGGTCGTTGCGGGCCACATTCCGGCGGGCTTCGAAGTCACGAAAGGCCGTATCATCTTCGATGGCGCGGACCTGCTCACGCTCGACAGCAAGGCCCGGCGGCGGCTGTTGGGACGACGGATTGCGTTCGTTCCGCAGGAGCCGTTGACCGCGCTCAATCCGGTGCTGACCATCGGCCAGACATTCGCTGAACACCTGGCCCATCTTGGGGTGCCTGCCGCCGAACGACATCCCCTGATGCTGCGGCAGCTCGAACTCGGTGCATTTGCCGAACCCGAACGAACTGGTCCACCGCTACCCGCACGAACTTTCGGGCGGACAATGCCAGCGGGTCCTGATCGCCATGGCCTTTGTCGCCAATCCGGCGCTGATCGTGGCCGACGAGCCCACAACAGCCCTGGACGTCGTCAGCCAGGCGAACGTGCTCAGGCTACTGGCCGAGCAGAGGCGACTCCATCAGACGGCGATGTTGCTCATTACGCACGACCTGCGGCTGGCCTCTCACGTGTGCGACGACATCGCTGTGCTGTATGCGGGCGAACAGGTGGAATACGGACGGGCCAAGGACGTGCTGCGCCGCTCTCGTCATCCCTATACCTGGGCGCTGGATCACGCCACGCCGGATGTGCACGGGCCGCGGCGCCTTCTCCCGGCGCTCGCCGGGCAGATGCCCGGCGTGTCGGCGCTGGGCGGGATCAGCGGGTGCCGGTTCGCGGCGCGCTGTCCGCAAAGCCAGCCGGCGTGCACGGCTCAGCCGCCGGCGCTTGCGGAGCGCGCCGGTGGCGATTGGGTACGCTGCATCTATCCGCGTGAGGCCGGGGCAGGCACGAGGACGGCGGCCGACGACGCCAGCGTCACCGCCGCCGGCGGGTGGAGCGCCCCGCGCGGGGATGCCGCGGCACCTTCTCTGGTGGAATTGCAGGATGCGACGCTGCGCTACACCGCGCGCCGCGGCGTGCTGGGGCAGCGCAAGGTGCACAATTTCGCCGTCAATCGGTTGTCGCTCAAGGTCCAGCCTGGCGAGTTCGTGGGGATCGTCGGCGAAAGTGGCAGCGGCAAGAGTTCAGTGGCGCGCCTGATCATGGGGGCGGAGTCGCTGACCAGCGGCAGACTGCTGATCGAAGGGCAGGAACGTGCTGGGGCCGGCGCATTTCGGCTCGGCCACGAACACATACAAATGATCTTCCAGGACCCGCACTCCGCGCTCAACCCGCGCCGCTCGGTGTACCGGTTGTTGACGCAGGCCTACGAGTCCGACCGCATGGCGTCGAAGCTGGAACGCCGTCCACGGCCGGAGTGCGCACGCGAGCTCTTGAACGATGTCGGGTTGCCGCAGGACGCGCTGATGCGCTTCCCCAGCCAATTGTCCGGCGGACAGAAACAGCGCGTCAACATCGGCCGGGCCTTGTGTGTGATGCCGAGGCTGGTGGTGGCCGACGAAATCGTATCCGGCCTCGACGTATCCGTGCAGGCGCAGGTTCTCAATTTGCTGATCGAGTTGGGGCGGCGACACGGCATTGCGCTGGTGCTGATTTCGCACAACCTGTCGGTGGTGCGCTATGTGTGCTCGCGGGTGGTGGTGATGCAGGGTGGAAACGTGGTGGAACAGGGCATTACCGAAGAGGTTTTCGCGAATCCTCAGTATCCCTATACCCGGTCGCTACTGGCTTCCGTGCCACCGTCCGATCCGTCGATCGCCTGGCCGCCCGAGATCGCCGTTGCCTGAGTAAGCGCGGCCGCGGCCGTGCCCGTCGTGAATGGCGCACCATTCATTTTTCCCAAGCCGCTGATCGGTCTTATCAAGTGTTGGCAGTACGCCGTGCTTTCGAGCTATGCGGCTTGCGCGATGTTGAGGAGCTTGTGACTTTCCGGACGAAGGTCGCGGATTCGTTGAGCTCCTTGCTGTCGCCCCCACGCAGCGAGAGCCTTGGCACAATTTGCCCGGTTGCTTTTTCCACGAGAACGGAATGGCGTTCGGATTTGTCAAAGCAGTGATCCTCGCCCCACTGGCGTAAGCTGACGATCACCAGAAACAAGTCGCGGCCCTTGTCCGTGAGGACGTATTCCCTATAGCCATCCTCATCGGCGACCGGCGCGGTGTCGAGCACGTCGATGGCGACCAGGTGCTTCAGGCGGGCGGTGAGAATCCCCTTGGAGATTCCCAGACTCTTCTGAAATTCGCCGAACCGCCGCATGCCGTCAAAGGCATCGCGGATGATCAGCAGCGACCACCAGTCGCCGATCGCGTCCAGCGCACGGCCTACCGGGCATTCCACCTGTCCCACGCTCGTTCTCTTCATGGCGCCTCAGGAAACAAATTGACTCTGGTTCTAAAATAGGACTAGACAGGCGGCAACGCAACTGGTTCTATAATAGAACCTAAACCGAGCGAGCCGGGCGACCGATCAGGCAGCCCCGTCAGGGAATCAACCTGATGGGACAAACAATGATGGGGAAAGAAACATGAAGTCTCTTGAACCGGGAGCTGCGGACAAGCGGGCAACCCGATTTCGATTTGTGATCATTGGGATGCTCTTCATGATGGCCGTCGTGAATTACGTGGACCGGGGCGCGCTCTCCTACACGTCAGAGCAACTGATCAATCAGTACGGCTTCACGAAATCCCAGTGGGGCTCGGTCCTGGGCTACTTCGGCTACGGCTATATGTTCGGCGCCGTCCTGGGAGGTACGCTTAGCGACCGCTGGGGACCACGCCGGATCTGGATTTATGCCGGCGCCGTCTGGTCTGTTTTCGAGATCGGTACCGCGTATGCCGGCGAGATTGGCATCGCCTGGTTCGGCGGTTCGGCCCTCGCTGGCTTCGCGGCGATCCGGGTCCTGTTCGGCTTCGCCGAGGGACCTGCGTTCTCGACTATCAACAAATCCGTTTCGATCTGGGCAGCGCCGCGCGAGCGCGCGCTAATGTCTTCGTTGACGCTCGCGAGTACGCCAGTGGGGGCAATGATTACGGCGCCGATTTCGGTCGGCCTTCTGCTGTTTACAGGAGACTGGCGTCTCATGTTTATCGGAGTGGGGCTGCTCAGCCTCGTTCTGATCCTGTTGTTTGCGGTGATCTTCTCCGATCGGCCGGAGCTAAGCCCGCATGTCAATTCAGCCGAATTGGCCAAAATCAATGAGGACGTTCCTGGCCTGTCACAGGCTCCCGCCTCGGAAGAATCCGCAACGCCTTCGTGGTTCAGCTTCTTTTCCAGCCCGACGCTCATTTTCAACACCGTCGGATATTTCGCCTTCCTCTACGTAACGTTCCTGCTCCTGACATGGACCCCGAAGTACCTTCAGGAGCAATTCCACTACGACCTGACCTCGCTTTGGTATGTCGGAATGATTCCGTGGCTCGGATCGTGCGTCACCGTGGTGATCGGCGGGAGGATGTCCGACCGCATTCTGTCAATGACCGGCAGTCTTGTCGCCGCACGCAGCTGGTTCGCGGCGGTGTCTTTCCTTCTCGCGGGGCTTTGCTTCATCGCCATTCCATGGGCCGAGAGCGCCGCCGGAGTCATCGGGCTGATGACGCTTGCGAATGCGCTCAACACCCTGCCGAACGCTGTGTACTGGATCGTGGTCATCGATTCATCGCCGCGGTCGAGAACCGGTACCAACAGCGGGATCATGCATTTGTTTGCCGCCAGTGCATCGATCATCGCACCCACGCTCACAGGCTATCTGGTCAGCTCATACGGCTACAACTCCATGTTTGTAGCCGCCGGAGCGGTGACGGCGCTCGGCGCGCTCTCGATGCTGATGGTCAGACCGGGAGGGTTCGGCTTGCGCCCCTCTCGGTCCACCTCCGCTCACCACGCTATCTATCGCGCAAGGGAAACCGGCGCGGCGCGGTGACGGGCGCTTCGAATTTCCACCCGGTCGTCGTTCGAGCAACCGGACGCAACGACCTCCATCTTACGGAAGCAGGCAGCGACTTGCTTCGGATTGTCGAAAGGAAAAATCAGTATGCAGCACGCGGTGGCGAACATCCGTCCGTCCGAAGCCGGTGGGGCCGGATCGACGATCGTCGATTGTGCTCGCTCCTTTGTCTCGGGTGCGGCGTCGAGCTACTCGCTCACCGAGGAGTGCCTGGCGCGCATCTCGGATCCTGCCGGAGAGGGCAAGCGAACCTTCATCAAGGTATGGACTGACGAGGCGCGTTCGGCGGCCAAAGCGCAGGATGATCTTCGCAAGATCGGCTATGCGCCTTCGCCCATTGCCGGCATTCCGATCTCCGTAAAGGACATGCTGGACGTGGCCGGCGAAATCACGCTCGCCGGGTCAAGGGCGCTCGATGATGCGCCGCCGGCGACCGAGGATGCGCCGGTGGTCCGCAGGTTGAAGTCCGCCGGGGCGGTGCTCACCGGGCGAACGAACATGGCCCAGTTCGCGTTTTCGATCGTTGGCCTCAACCCGCATTTTGGCACGCCGGGAAATCCATGGGACCGGACAAGAATTCCCGGCGGTTCGTCTTCGGGTGCAGCGGTGTCCGTCGCGGACGGCATGTCGATCGCTGCGATCGGATCGGATACGGTGGGTTCGATCAGGGCGCCGGCCGCTCTTTGCGGCATTGTCGGCTTCAGGCCCACGCAGCGCAGCGTGCCCTTGCAGGGAACGATTCCGCTCTCGGTAACGCTGGATACCATCGGTCCACTGGCCCGTACGGTGCACGATAGCGCGCTGGTTTACGCAACGATCTCCGGCGAGCCTTGGCGAGAGCTGAAGCTGCTTGGAATCAAGGGGCTCAGGCTCGCCATCCCGCAAACGCGCGTGCTCGACGAATTGAGTCCCGCTGTGTCGCAGGCCTTCGATCGGGCAAGCGGGCGCCTGTTAGGGGCGGGCGCCGAACTCGTCGATGTGAACTTTGGTTACTTCGCTGAAATCGAAGCCAGGAACGGCTGTGGCGTGATCGAGTATGTCGACGCGCTCGCCTGGCATAAGGAACTGCTGGACAGGCGCGGACAGGACTATGACCCCAATGTCCGTGGACGCGTCGAGAAGGGGGCTACCATCGCCGCCTGGGAATACGCCGCGATGCAGGAGTGGCGAAAGGACGTGATCGCGCGCTTCGACAAGGATACCTTTGCTTACGATGCGCTCATCCTTCCGACCGTGGCCATTACCGCGCCGACGATGGACGAATGCGAGCGCGACGAGGGACGTATCCGCTCAAAGCTCCTTCGGAATCCCTCGCTCTTCAACTTTCTGGATCGTCCGGCCATCACGATTCCGATCCATGCACCGGGGGACGCTCCGGTGGGTCTGATGGTGGTCGGAGAGCGCGATCAGGATTGGCGGCTGCTCAGCGTCGCGCGTGCGCTGGAATCGGCTCTGGCGAACTGAGGAAATAGCCATGCCATATCTCCAGCTCGATGTTTCAGAACCCTATTCGCCCGATGCGAAGCGGCGGCTCGCCAGGCAGTTGGGTGAAATCTACGCCCTCAAGATGCAGGCCGATGTGAGCCGGATATCGGTTGCGATCCGCGAACTGACACCTGGCGGCCTTTGGCGATGTACTTCCGGCGAGCCCTACGAAGCGGCGCTTCTGATGTGCGATATCAGGAAAGGTCGACCGCCGAAGCAGCGGGCAGAACTCGCAAAGGCGCTGATCGATACGTGTGTCGACATCCTTGGCATTCGGATCGAGCAGATCAACGTCGAGTTCACCCAGCACACGGGAGACGAAATGTATCATCCAATGCGTGGCGGTTTGAGCGCGGATTGGCGGGCCGACGAAGTTGCCGAGACGGGTTCACGCGCCAAGGCGTGAACGGTGAAAAGAAACAGGATGCGGTCGAACCCACCTCGCCGTGGGTTTGCTTGGAACGCAATGCGAATGTGAGGGACTATGACGACCTACAAAAAGATCAAGATCGACGGACTCGACATTTTCTATCGCGAGGCCGGTCAAAGCGGCAAGCCGACGCTGCTCCTGTTGCATGGCTTTCCCGCATCGTCATTCATGTTCCGGGATCTCATGGAGCATCTGCAGCGCGACTTTCATCTTATCGCTCCGGACTATCCCGGCTTTGGTCACAGCGACGCGCCCGACCGAAAGACCTTTGCCTACACGTTCGACAATCTGGCCGGCATTGTCGACAAGTTCGTTGCCGCGTTGGGGCTAAAGAAGTTTGGCCTGTATATGCAGGACTTCGGCGGCCCTGTTGGTTTCCGTCTGGCCAGCCGGCACCCTGAGAGAGTGTCGTTCCTGATCGTGCAGAACGCCAACGCCTATGAAGAGGGCCTGCCCGACAGCTTCTGGGCGCCGGTTAAGACGCTCTGGAGCGACCCATCGCCGGGCAACTTTGAGAAAATCCGCGAAGCCGCGATGTCGGATGAAGCCCTCGTCTGGAATTACACCCACGGCGTTGGAGATGAATCGAGGATTTCGCCGGATAGTTGGTTGCTGCAACGCGCGCTTCTGGCTCGCCCGGGCAACAAGGACGCCATGGTGGATCTTCTGTACGACTATCGGACCAACCTCCCGCTTTATCCGCAGTGGCAGGACTACTTCCGGCGTCATCAGCCTCCCGCATTGATCGTCTGGGGCAAGCACGACATCATCTTTCCGCCAGTCGGCGCTCATCCCTACCGGAGGGACCTGAAGAGTGTCGATTTCAATATCCTCGAGACCGGCCACTTCGCGCTTGAAGACCAGGCCGAGGTGATCGCCGGTCATGTTCGCCGCTTTCACACCTCGTTGACATCAGGCGTAGCGGCTTAAGAAACTCCATGCGATATGCGGATGCATGATCAACACCGGCTGTCACCTATCCCGAGGGGATCGAAACGTGATGGCCGGTCTTGACCGCGTTGTTCAGGTCCGCATGGTCGGCAAAGACTCGTTGTGCGGCTTTCATTCGAGCGGTAGTTGCTACAATTGGCAATGCGCTTCTGCGCCTGGCCTGTTCGAGGAAATTCGGGATGGAATGCAGGATTGCTGATGAACTCATCGACATGGCGGAACTTGACCTTAAGGTCTGTGACGAGCTGGCGACATCGGGCGCTCTATACGAGGGCTATGATCCCCGTATGGCCGCTATTCACGAGAACAATGCTTTGTGGCTCCAGGCAATTATCGCTCAGATCGGATGGCCGACAGAGTTCCTGGTCGGCGAACGAGCTGCGAAGGCCGCCTGGCTGATCGCTCAGCACGCCATTTCGCAGCCGGAATTCCAGCGCTCTTGTCTTAAGCTTCTTGCCGAGGCCGCGCGCGAGCGCATGATCCCACTCTGGCAGCCAGCCATGCTGGAGGACAGAATTCGTACCTTCGAAGGTAGGCCGCAGCTCTACGGCACGCAGCTCAAGCCCGATGCGCATGGCAACATGCAGCCCCACGCGATTGAGGATCCGGAAAGCGTGGATGAACGGCGTCGCGCTGTGGGTCTCGAACCTCTTGCTGAAATTCTGGCTCGTGCAAAACCGCAGCCCATGCCAGCCGACCGTGAACGCTTTGAACGCGACTATCAGAAGTGGCTCATTGAAGTCGGCTGGCGCAGACGTTCGGAGCCAAATAACGGATCAGCATGAGCCTGCAGTAGCTGAACGGCCGAATGTGAATTGGGTTTGGGAAGGCAACGCAATCGGCATGCCGATTGCGTAATTATCGACGGGGCCGCCACGTGTATCGCCTCATCGCCGTTAAGACCGGGCGCTCAACCGTCCTACCCAACCCCATATTTCCCGAACAAATCCGGCGCGAATTTCAGCCCTAGCCCCGGACCGGTCGGCACCGCGATTTCGCCGTTGGCGGGCATCGGCGGATCGTCGAACAGGCGCCAGGTCCACGGCATATATTCGACCACCAGTCCGTTCGGGATGGCGGCGATCAGGTGGACGTGGATTTCAGGCAGCAGATGACTCGCCACCGGCTTGTTGTGGGCCTCCGCCATGCCGGCCACCTTCATCCATGGCGTGATGCCGCCGACCCGCAGCAGATCGATCATGGTGATGTCGACGGAGTGGTGCGACATCGCCTGCCGATGCGGCTCGATGCCCCAGAGATATTCGCCGGCGCAGATCGGCGTCGCCAAGGCATCGGCGATCTTCGCGTGGCCCTGATAGTCGTCGCAGGTCGTCGGGTCCTCCAGCCATCCGAGGCCGAGGTCTTCGATACGGTGGCCGATCGAGATCACCTCGGCGACGCTCCAGCGCTGATTGATGTCCGCCATCAGATTGACATCCGGCCCGACCGCGTCGCGGATCATGCGAATGCGTTCGATTTCTTGTTTGGGCGTGAATCCTTCCACCGCCATCTGGGTCTTGACCTGCCGATAGCCCTTCTCGACCAGTGCCGATGCGGCGCGCTCGATCTTGCCGTTCGGCGTGGTGCGCGACAGCGCGCCGCTGGCATAGGCCGGCACCTTGTCGCGCGCGCCGCCCAACAATTGCGCCAGCGGAAGGCCGAAGGCCTTGCCGCGGATATCCCACAATGCCGTGTCGATCGCCGAAATCGCCAGCAACGCAATGCCGGAACCGCAGGAGGCCGACGCGGCGCGCAGTTTGGCGTTGACCTGTTCGGTGCGCAGCGGGTCGTCGCCTTTGATCAGCTCACCAAAATCCTCGATCGCGGCGCGCAGCGCGCGCACCAGTTTGCCGCCGAACCCAGTAACGCCGATGCCTTCGATGCCTTGGTCGGTCTGCACCTGCACCGTGAAGAATTCGCGCAGCATACCCAGCATGTAGGGCGCGCCGACCAGCGGCTCCTCCAGCGGCAGGCGAACGAAATTGACCTTGATACCCTGAATTTTCATTTTGTTCTCCGGGTCACGCGACGCGCAGTTTTTCGAGAATGGCCAAATCAGGATCGATGCCGAGGCCCGGCCCCTGCGGAACCGCAAGATGGCCATCGACCGGCTCGTACCAGTCGCCAAACGGACTTTCCGTGAGATCGCAATACAGCCGCTCGACCATCGGCGCGCGCCCGAGCGCCGCAACGAGATGCGCGGTCGCGATCAGGCCCGGACCGAAATAGGCGGAGTGCGGCGCGACCGCGACGTTTGCCGCGTTGGCGGCGGCGATAATGTCCCGTGCGATCGATATGCCGCCGATCTTGGTCACGCTCGGCTGTACATAGTCGACGGCCCGGCTATCGATCAACCGCGTAAAATCCGATGGTGTCAGGACATTTTCGCCGATCGCGACGGGGATGCCGGCTAAGCTGACTTGGCGTGCGGCTTCGAAATCTTCCGGCGGCCACACCGGCTCCTCGATCCATTTCAGACCCAATTCGCGCAACGGCGCGACCGCCGACAAGGCTTCGCTGGGCGTCCACGGCGCGTTGACGTCCACCATCAACGAGCCGCCATTGTGCTGTCGCAACACTTGCGCCGCCGCTGATATCTCCGCGCGGCCGGTTTCGTGGATCTTCAGTTCGCTGTAACCGCGATCCAGCGCCTCCCGGCAGGTGCGCACGACGATTTCAGTGTCATTGTATCTCAGGAGACTGGCATAGGCCGGCAGCTTCGCGCAGGGCTTGCCGCCGAGCAGTTGGTAGATCGGCAAGCCCTTCGATTTTCCAATGATATCCCAGAGCGCGATATCCAGACCCGACAGCGCATACATCACCGGGCCGGCGCGCCCGACGCCATGCACGTGGTAGATCAGCTTCTTCATCAGCGCAGGAATATCTGATGCGTCCGCGCCAATGCAGGCCGGCGCGATCAGGTTCTCCAGCAGCGATTTGACGGCCGGCCAGACCCGATGCGGAAAAGCTTCGCCCCATCCGACGATTCCCTCGTCGGTTTCGACCTTGACCAGCAGCGTCTCGAACGCATTTCGTCCTTCGCCGGCGAATTTTGGCGTGGAACCGCCGGGCTTGAGCTGCTGGCGATAAACGACGCCCGATACCTGCGTGATTTTCATTGCAATTCGAACCTGCTCCCGCGCACCGCGTGGGACTCCCTTTGCGCTTATTGTTGTCGTTGCGCTTGACCCTATTTATCATGGGTCAGGGCGCCGGCATAGCGTTGGCGGCGACGACCGGGTGATCGGCAGAGCGTGACGTCGCATGCTGTGAGATTGATCTCAGGTTGTGCCGGCGGACCCGTTTACCGCCTTGCGCGGGCGGTCGGACTGACGGGCTTCCGCGACGTACCGTCAATTGACAATGAGTGTCGAGATCGGATTACCTTGAGGGAACGACGTCCATAACGTTCAAGGGAGGGCTCATGCCCCAAACCTCGGCCTATATCCCCCACGGGGTTATTCCGGCGGTTTTGTTGCCATTCGACAACGACCTCGCCATTGACGAAGCAAATTTTCGCAAGCACCTGCGCGATGTCGCGGCGACTCCGGGCCTTTCCGCCATCACCATCAATGCGCATTCGACCGAGGTCGCTTCCTGCACTTTCGATGAGCAGCGCCGCGTGCTCGACATTACGCGGGACGAAGTCGGCGCGCGCCTGCCGATCGTTAACGGCATCTGGGCCGATGGCAGTCTGGAAGCGGCGCGCATCGCGCGCATGGCCGCCCAAAGTGGCGCGTCGGCGCTGCTGGTGTTTCCTCCGGCGCCCTTCACGCTTGGCCAATCCCCCGAGATGGCGCTGGCGCATTTCAAGCGCATTGCCGACGCCACCGACCTGCCGCTGATCGTGTTTCAATATCCGCTCGCGACTGGCCAGGGCTATCCGAAGGAGACGTTGCTGCGAATGTGTCAGGAGGTGCCGTCGATCCGCGCCATCAAGGACTGGATCGGCAATGTGACGCACCATGAATGGCACATCCGCACGCTGCAGAACCTGTCGCGGCCGGTGAACGTATTGACCACGCACAGCGCCTGGCTGTTTTCGTCGCTGGTGCTCGGCTGCAACGGATTGCTCTCGGGAAGCGGCAGCGTCATCCCCGATCTGCACGCGCAATTATTCCAGGCGGTCCAGAGCAATAATCTGGCAGAGGCGAAGCGCCTGAACGATCGCATCGAACCGCTGGCGCGTTGTTTTTACGCCGAGCCGTGGGCCGACATGCATAACCGCATGAAGGAAGCGCTGGTGCTGCTCGGCAAGCTTCCGCGCGCCGTGGTGCGGCCGCCGCTGGTCAAGCTCGGCAACGCCGAAATTGCGCGAATAAGACAGGCGCTGGTGGACTCCGGCCTGCTCGACGACAGGATGGCCAACAGCACAGCCGCTTAGGGCTATCATTATAAAACGATAAAATGGGCAAAACGCCCAAAATTGAATCGTATGGGGAGGGGTAGGAATGTTTAATCGAGAAAGCTCGCTTGCAGGCGCGCTGAAGTCGTCTTGTAAGTTGTCTTGGCTATTGGCGGCATTGCTGGGCACGGCGATGATACCCGCGCAAGCGCAGAATGCTCCGGCGATCAAGCTCGGCATCGTCAGCTTCCTGACCGGACCCGCGGCGGCGCCGTTCGGCATCCCCGGACGCAACGGCGCCGAGGTCCTGATCGACGCCATGAACGCCGGAAAGGTGCCGGCGCCCTTCAACAAGATCGGATTCGGCGGCACTGCGGTCGAAGCGAAATATATCGACGAGACGGGTTCGGCGGCCAACGTCGTCACCGAATTCCGCAACCTCGTGCAGCGCGATCAGGTCGACGCCGTCGTCGGCTATATCTCCTCAGGCAACTGCCTTGCGGTCACGCCGGTCGCGGAAGAGTTGAAAGCCATCACGGTGTTCTACGATTGCGGAACGCCGCGCATCTTCGAGGAAAAGCCGCGCGCCTATGTATTCCGCGTCAGCCCGCTATCGACCATCGATAATGTCGGCGCCGCGCGTTACCTGCTAGCCAAAAAACCGGATGTCACCAGTTATTCCGGCATCAACCAGAACTACGCCTGGGGCCAGGATTCGTGGCGGGACTTTACCGGCGCGATGCAGGTGCTTGCGCCGAAGGTGACCGTGGACAAGTCGCTTTTCCCGAAGTTGTTCGCAGGCGAATATGGCGCGGAGATTTCGACGCTGCTGACCTCAAACTCGCCGGTCCTTCATACGAGCTTCTATGACGGCGATCTCGAGGCGTTTCTCTATCAGGAACAGGCGCGCGCGCTCGACAAGCGCATGACGATCATCGCGACCACAGGCGAAGCCGCGATTTGGCGCCTGCGCGACAAGATGCCCGACGGCACCATCATCGGCGCCCGTGGTCCGTTTGGTCCGCTGGCGCCCGACAGTGAATTTAACCGCTGGTTCCAGAAGATCTATACCGACCGCTACGGCACCCCGCCGACCTATCCCGCCTATCAAATGGTGATGTCGTTGCTCGGCCTGAAACTGGCCTACGAAAAAGCCAGGAAGGGCGACGCGAAGCCAACTTCCGACGACGTAGCCGCGTCGTTCAAAGGCATTGAGTTCGAAGGCCCCGCGGGCCTGGTCAAGCTCGCGATCGGCGATGGACACCAGGGCATCATGGGCACGGCATACGGTACCTACCGCTTCAACAAAGCAAAGAACGCGCCTGAGATCGTCGACATCATGCGCTTTCCCGCCGAATGCGTGAACCCGCCGGCAGGCGTCACGTCCGATGACTGGATCAAGGACGGCATGAAGGGCGCGAAGTGCTAGAGCGTTTTCGAGCGAAGTGGATACCGGTTCGCGTGAAGAAAACGCGTCAAAACAGAAGACTAGAGCCCGGTTCTGATTCAATCAGAACCGATAAGGCTCTGAGCAATAGTCGGTCAGCATCAGTCAGGACGTTTCGGTGCTGACCGCCTTTGCCATTCTGATCGACGGGTTGGTCTATGCGGCCTACCTGTTCATCGTCGCGGTCGGGCTGACGCTGATTTTCGGCGTGATGAAGATCCTGAACGTCGCGCATGGCTCGTTTTATACCTTCGGCGCCTATGGTGCGGCGACCGCCATCGGCATCTATTTTGACCGCGGCCTGCCGGCTGCCGGCGGCTTCCTGCTGATGGCGCTTCTCGCGATGGTGCTCGGGCTCGTCATCGGTCTCATTCTCGAGCGCAGCATCATGCGGCTGGTCTATGGCCGGGACGAAGTGGTGATGGTGCTGGTGACCTACGCGGCGTTCCTGATCCTCGAAGATGTCGTCATTCTGGTTTGGGGCGCGGGGTCCTATCCGACCTATCAGCCGCTGCTTGCGGCCGGCAATATAGCCGTCGGCGCATTGATATTGTCGAATTACGATCTCGGCCTGATTGCGACCGCGGCACTGATCGCCGTGATATCCTGGTGGGCGCTGAAATTCACCCGTTACGGACGATTGCTGACCGCCGTGATTTTCGATCGCGAAACCGCAGCAGCCTTCGGCATCAACGTCACGGCCGTTTACACCATCACATTTGTCATTGGCGCGATGCTCGGCGCGCTCGGCGGGGCGATCATGGCGCCGAAGATCGCGGTGAC
Source organism: uncultured Alphaproteobacteria bacterium (assembly GCA_963790595.1). Lineage (GTDB taxonomy): Bacteria > Pseudomonadota > Alphaproteobacteria > Rhizobiales > Xanthobacteraceae > Bradyrhizobium. Next base: position 206,802 of record CAWBPE010000014.1, read on the forward strand.
GCTCGGCATTGGCGTCGAAGTGATCGTGCTGGCCTTCGCCGTGGTGGCGATTGGCGGCATGGGATCGATCGAAGGCGCGCTGATCGGGGCCTTGATCGTCGGGATATGCCGGGCGGCCGCCGTGCATCTGGTGCCGCAGGTTGAACTGTTCGTTATCTATGGCGTGATGGCGCTGGTGCTGATGATCCGGCCGTATGGCCTGTTCGTGCGCGCCCAACCGAGACGAATTTGAGATGACGCGGCACGGCCGGATCATCGCAAGTGCGGCCTTGCTACTGGCAGCCGCCGCAGCCTTCGTGCTGCCGGACTGGATTATCTCGCTCGCGACCATCGCCTTTGCCAACGGTCTGGTCGTGTTGGGCCTGATCGTGTTGTGGCGCGCCGGTCTCGTCTCGTTCGGACAGGCGCTGTATTACTGCATCGGCGCCTATGCGGTTGCGCTGGTCGGCCGCACGACCGGTGTAACCGATGCTTTCCTGTTGATGCTGATTGGCGGCGCTTGCGCCGGGCTGGTCGCCTTCGTGGTCGGCTTCCTGCTGGCGCGCTACCGCGAAATCTTTTTCGCGATGCTGAGCCTCGCATTGTCCATGATTCTTTACGGCGTGCTGGTCAAAGCCGAATCGCTCGGTTCGACCGACGGCTTCAGCGTCGCTTCGCCGACTTTCTTTGGCTACGCGCCGCATCAGGAAAAGCTCCTGATCGCGCTCTACTGGCTGGTGCTCGCGGTCTGCGCGGTCGCGGCCTTCCTGATCGATGCTTACTTTCGCTCGGTGTCCGGTGCGCTGGCGATGCCGGTGCGCGACAATGAAATCCGCGTCGAGTTTCTCGGCATGTCGGTGGCGCGGTTGATCCATACCAAGCTGGTCATCAGTGGCCTGCTGGCCGGCATGGGTGGCGCGCTGGCCGCGTTCGCGATCGGCCATGTCGATCCGAACATGTCCTATTGGACCACATCGGGCGAATTCGTTTTTATCACCATCCTGTCCGGCGCCGGATCGGTGGTCCCGGCATTCGTCGGATCGCTGGCGTTCGAGTCCTTGCGCTCGTTTGCTTTCGCCATGCTGCCGCAGCTTTGGCAGATGCTGCTCGGCTCGGTGCTGCTGCTCACCATTCTGTTCCTGCCCCAGGGGCTGGGCTCGTTGGTCACGCGGCTGCGCTGGCGCCGCAAGGCGGCTGCACCATGAGCGCGCCGATCCTCAGCGTCCGCGACCTCGGCAAGCGTTTTGGCGCGATGACCGCCGCGCGCGATATCACGCTCAGCATACCAGGACAGCAAACCGTCGGCGTGATCGGCTCCAACGGCGCCGGCAAAACCACGTTCATCAATATGATCACCGGCCATCTGCGGCCGACCGCTGGGACGATTCACTTCGAGGAGCGCGACATCACCGGCCTGCCATCGCGCCGGATTACGGGTATGGGTATCTCGCGCTCGTTTCAGGTGGCGCAGATATTCCCCTCGCTCACGGTGTTCGAGAACATGTGCGCCGCGGCAGCGGTCTGTCGTGCGCCGAAAAACTTTCTGGGTCATTTATACACGCCGCTGCGTTCGCCGGAATCCGTCGCCGAGGCCGAGACATTGCTGGAACTGTTCGAGATCGCGCGTTACCGCGATACGCTCGCGGCCACCTTGCCGCAGGGCGTGCGCAAGCTGCTGGATATCGGCATGGCGGTGGCGGGCTCGCCGCGCCTGTTGCTGCTCGATGAGCCGACCAGCGGCATTTCGATCGAAGAAAAATTCGGCCTGATGCAGGTCGTGATGTCGGCCTTGCGTAACCGCAAGATCACCGTGCTTTTTGTGGAGCACGATATGGAGATCGTGGAGCGTTTTGCCGAGCGTGTGCTGGCTTTTTATGACGGCACTGTAATTGCCGACGGGACGCCAAATGAAACGCTGGGCGATGAGCGCATTCAGACACTGATCAGCGGTCCCCGGTTGAAGGGCGCTGGCAGCGCGACCAACCATGTTTAAAGTATCCAACCTCAACGTCTCGATTGGACCGGTCCCGATTATTCGCGGCGCGTCATTCGCGCTCGAGGAAGGCGAAATGTGCGGGCTGATCGGCCGCAACGGTGCCGGAAAAACGACGTTGTTCCGGGCCATCATGGGCGCCATTCCGGCCAGCGGTCTAGCCGAACTCGGTGCGGTCGACCTGCTGACGCTGCCGCCGCATCTGCGCGCGGCCCATGGCATCGGCTACATGCCGGAAGATCGCCGGCTGGTGCCGGAGTTTACGGTCGAGGAAAATATTCGCCTGCCGGCCCTGGCGCTCAAGGTGACGGGCGCCGATCAGCGTCTCGCCTGGATTTTTGGGTTGATGCCTGAAGTGGCCGCATTCCGCGCCCGGCCTTCGCTTGAATTGTCGGGTGGACAGCAGAAACTGGTCGCGCTGGCGCGTGCGCTGATGGCGGGTACGCGCATGCTGCTGCTCGACGAACCCTTCGAGGGTCTGGCTCCCGCGCTGGCGCGGCGGCTCGGCGAAGTGCTGGCGAACCTGAAGACCGAGGGGATTTCCGTTCTGATCGCGGAATCCAACGAAGTGCACGTCGCCGATTTGCTGTCGCGCGCGTTTCGAATCGAGCGCGGCTCCGTCAGTCCGGCCTGACAGTCCGAGTAAATGTTATCCGTCAGGCTCTAGGCGCCCCGTAGCCGCCACCGCCCGGTGTTTCCAGCGTGACCTCGTCACCGGGCTTCATCACCATCTTGCGCGCCTCGCTGGCGTTCTTGCCGTTGACAAGAAATCGCCCGGCCGCCCCGGGCTTGCCGCCACCGAGCCCTTCCGGCGCGAGGCTGATGCGGCTCGCAACGGCGTTGAGTAGCCAGTCGCTTTCCGTTCGCATGCGCCACTGGATCACCTGGCCGTCGCCGCCGGCCGATGCGCCGGCTCCGCCGGAGCCTTCACGCAATTCTTTTTTGGTGAAAAGAATCGGCATCGAGGCTTCCAGCACTTCGATCGGCACCGCCGCGACGCCGGTCGGGTAGCAGGTCGCAGCCGGGCCGCTCTTGGTCATCCGTGCGCCCATGCCGCCCGAATAATTGAACATCGAACTTATAAAGGGATCACCGGCCGCGTTCTTGCCCTGGATCTGTATGGTCCAGACCGCACCGGAGCCTTCCGCCAGAACGCGGTCGGGCATGATGTGATACAGCGCCTTGAGTATCGGCATCGGAACATACATGCCGACGACATGGCGTGCGTTGACCGGCGCGGGATATTTGCAGTTGACGATACAGCCTTCCGGCGCCTTCACCTTGATCGGCGCAAGACTGCCGAAATTGTTCGGCAGTTCGGGATCGAGGCACGAGCGTATCGCGAAGGTGGAATAGGCGTGGGTGTAATTCATCACCACGTTGATGCCGTAAGGGCTCGGGCCGGAACTCCCGTCGAAATCGATCGTGATCGTGCCTTCATCCGTGTCGACGGTGACGGCGGTCTTGAGGGTAATGATGTCGCCGCCGGGCACGTCGAACGAGCTTTCGCCGTGGAAAGTGCCGGCTTTCAGTTTGCGGATCGAATTGCGGGTGGCCTTTTCCGAACGTGAGATGATTTCCTCGGACAGTTCGTCGATATCGTCATAGCCCTGGCGATCGAGCAGCGAGGACAGCCGCTTGCAGGCGAGGCGCCCGCTCGACACTTGCGCGGCGAGATCGCCGAACACGTGATCCGGCGTGCGCACATTGGAGCGGATCATCTTGTGCAGCACCTGGTTCGGCTCGCCCGCTTCGTAAAGCTTGAGCATGGGGATCCACAGACCCTCTTCATGCACGTCGCGGGCGCCCGCGCCGACGCCATAGCCGCCGATGTCGGTGTGGTGGATGGTCGAGCCGAAAAAGCCGATCAGCTTGCCTTTATGGAACGCGGGCAACATCACGGTGATGTCGAAAAAATGCCCGGCCGACAGCCAGGGATCGTTGGTGATCAGGACGTCACCCGGCGAAAGCGTCTGGGTCGGGAAGGCCTCGACGAAATGCCGGCCGGCCGCGGCCAGCGAATTGATGTGGCCCGGCGTGCCGGTCACCGCCTGCGCCACCATGCGGCCCTGCCGGTCGAACAGGGCATTGGCGAGATCGCCGGCCTCGCGCACGATCGGGCTGAAGGCGATGCGTTGCAGCGCCTTGGCCTGTTCGCTGACGATGCTGATGAGATTGCTCCAGACGATCTCGAGCTCGATGCCGTCCATGTCAGCTACTCCTTCGATGCCATGATACAGCCGGTCGCGTCCACTCTGGCGCGCCAGCCCGGCAGGATGATGATCGTGGTTTCGCGTTCTTCGATGATCGCGGGTCCCTCAAAGGTCTGACCCCTGGCCAGGTCCTTGCGGGCATAGACCGGCGTGTCGATATCGTTGGCACCGAAACGCGCGCTGCGTTTGCCCAGAGGCTTGGCGGCGGCCGACAGAAGTTCGACCTTGCTGTCGCGCGACGCGACCGGGCCGGTCGCGATCAGACGCCAGCTCACGATTTCCACGTCCACTTCGGGCAGTCTCAGGCTGTACAGCTTTTCGTAGGAATCCTCGAAGATCGCGCGCACCCAGGCCGGGTCGTGTTTTTGACGGGGGTCGGTATCGAACCAGGCGGTCACTTCGTTCTGCTGGCCGAAATAACGCAAATCGGCCCCGAACTGGAACTGAATGTCGGATGGCTTGCAGCCGGCGCTCGCCAACCCGCTACCGGCATCCGCGACCAGCTTGGCGACGATGCGATCGACATCGTCCCATTTCAGCGCGGAGAGGCGCGACAGCGCACCCTGGCTAAGATCGAGCCGCGGCGGCGTCACCAGCGTGCCGAAGGCCGACAGCACGCTCGCCAGCGGCGGATAGATCACCATCGGACTGTCGAGCAGTTCAGCCACGTAACAGGCATGGACCGGACCGGCGCCACCGAAGGCGAACAACGGCACGCCGCGATAATCGATGCCGCGATCGACCGCGTGAGCGCGCGCAGCAGCGGTCATGGATTCGCCGACGACGCGATAAATGCCGGCGGCGACGTCGCGTACCGATGTGCCCAGGCTCTCGCCGAGTTTCGCGAGCTGCTTCTCGGCGCCGGCCAGATCGAGCTTCATGTCGCCGCCAAGGAAATTGTCGGCGCTGAGATAGCCGAGCACGAGGTCGGCGTCGGTGACCGTGGCGTCTTGGCCGCCGCGGCCATAGGCCACCGGGCCCGGCGTCGAGCCGGCGCTGCGCGGTCCGACCTTCAACAGGCCGAGATTGCTCACCGAGGCGATGCTGCCGCCGCCGGCCCCGATCTCGATCATATCGACCGAGGGAATCAAAATCGGCAGGCCGCTGCCGGTCTTGAAGCGATAGATGCGGTCGACTTCGAAATTGCCGCTGATGAGCGGATGACGATCCTCGATGATGCAGGCTTTCGCCGTGGTGCCGCCCATGTCGAACGACAGCAGGCGGTCGAGGCCGAGCACCTCGGCATAATAGGCCGCGGCAAGCGCGCCAGCGGCCGGGCCAGATTCCACCATGCGCACCGGGAATTTCTTCGCGATGTCGATGCCGATGACGCCGCCATTGCTCAGCATGATCAAGGGATCGTTGACGAAACCGCGTTTTCGCAGGCCGTCGCGCAGCGCGTCCAGATAAGGACCCGTGATCGGCGTCGTATAGGCGTTCATCACTACGGTCGAAGTGCGCGGATATTCACGTATCTGCGGCGCGACATCCGACGAGATCGAGACATACATGCCCGGCGCGCGCGCCTCCACGACTTTACGCATCGCGCGTTCGTTGGCCGGGTTGAGGTAGGAGTTGAGGAAGGAGATTGCGATGGAAACCACGCCTTTCGCCCGGAGATCATTGACGATCTCGGCTGCCTTGGCGGTATCCAACGGAGTCAGCACTTCGCCGGTCGCCAGCACGCGCTCCGGCACCCCAAAAGTCATCTCGCGGGTGACCAATTGCTCCGGGAATTCGATCTGCGGATCGAACATTTCGTAGCGATGTTCGTCCTTGATGGTGAGGATGTCGCGGAAACCCTCGGTGACCAGCAGCGCGGTCAACGGTCCCTTGCGCTCGATCACCGCGTTGGTGACGACGGTGGTGGCGTGCACGACCACGTCGGTCACGGCGGCGGCTTCGATCCCGGCTTTCGCCAGCGCGGAATCGACGGCGCGGAAGAATCCGATATCGAGGCTTTCGGGGGTGGTCAGTGTCTTGTCGACCCAGGTGTAGCCTGAGGCACTTCTCAGAACGACGTCGGTGAAGGTCCCGCCAATATCGACGGCCAAGGCATAGTTCGAGGCATGGTTCGGCATGGGAAAGACGCCCTCAGGTTTCCTCAGGCGGAACATTATAGTTTCTTATAGCGATACTATGTTCCGTTATTTTGATTATAGGACGCCAAATTTGGGTGTCAAACTGTAATTCTACGTTGACATTCCGCGAAGTGGATATGTAGGCTGTTCCAAAATTGATAACCTTGTCTCTTATAACGAGATAAGGGCCGGGGAGGCAGTGATCGGATACCCAGCGCGCAGGATCGTCGAAAGCAACCCTCTTGGCGGGCTGGATTCGTGCGCGCGCCGAGAGGCTTTTGCATGAAGGCCGACGCGCTGGATCGTGCCGAGGACGAGGAGCGCTCGGGCAATTCCGAGCTCATTCAGTCCGTCGTGATCACCGGGCAGATCATCGAGGCGCTGGCCGCGGCCGGGCAGCCGATGCGGCTCACTGCGCTCGCCAGCCAGCTCGGCGAGCCCAAGGCGAAGATGCATCGCCATCTGTCGACGCTAAAACATCTCGGCTTTGTCGATCAGGACGCCAAAACTGAAACCTACCGGCTCGGCCTCAAGCTTGTGTATATCGGCCAGTCCGCCATCGACCAATTCGATTTGCGGCGTCTGGCAGAACCTTACATGTCGCGGCTGCGCGATCTGACGCGCCAGACCGTGGTGCTGAGCACGCCGGCGAATGGCGATGCGATCATCAATGCGGTCGTCGAAAGCCCCAATCTGGTGACGATCTCGGTACGGCTCGGCTATCGCCTGCCGGCGCATGCGTCGGCCCAAGGGCGCCTGAACCTGGCTTTCGCGCCGGCGGCGGTGCAACAGCGCATTCTCGCACGCAAGCTGCAAGCCTTCACGCCGCGCACGATGGTCGACCCAGTGAAGATGCGGGAGCGGCTGGCGCAGATCCGGCGTGAGCTGTTCGATGTCTCCATGGACGAGACGTTGCTCGGCATTTCCGCCGTGGCCGCGCCGATCCTCAATTTCGACAACGAACTTGTCGGCGCCATCGCAATCGTCGGGACCACGCAGGATGTGCACGAGCCGGTCGATCCTGAACAGCTCAAGCTGCTTCGTGCCTGCACCAAGGCGATCTCGCTGCGGCTGAACTCGACCGCCTATGAAGGTCTCGGCATTCCAAACCTGCGGGAGTTCATTTTCGACTGATCGATCTCGCAAGTCTCTGCAAGTCTCACAATGATAACGACAAAAAATACGGAGGAAATACATGGCTCAGTTCCGGTTGATATCCGGGCTCCTGCTGGCAGGCGCGGTCGCGCTGTCCGGCATCTCGGACGCACGGGCGCAGGACGTCTACAAGATCGGAATGTCGGCGGGATTGACCGGCTATGCCGCGACCGTCGATCGCGCCTGGCGCGACGGGGTTGAGGTCGCGATCGCGGCCGTGAACGCGGCGGGCGGCATCGATGGCCGCAAGGTCGAACTGGTCGTCGAGGACAATCGTTCGGAGCCGCAGGAGGCGGTGACCGCCTATCGCAAGATGCTCTCTTCCGACAAGGTCCAGGTGTTCGCCAGCGGCTGCGTGTCGGCCGGCAATTTTGCCGCGGCACCCCTGGTGATGCGCGCGGAAACCCCGATGGTGCTGTGCTCGATTCTGCCGCAGCAGCCGGATCAGGTGAAATGGGCTTTCACCACGATTCCGCCGCCGCGCTTCGAGGTCGAGACGCGTCTCGAATACATCCAGAAGAAAACCCAGATCAAGAAAATCGGCGTGCTGCATGATCCGTCGCCCTACGCCAACGCGCAGAAGGCCGCGGCCGAGAAGGAAGCCAAGGATTATGGCCTCGAGGTCGTCGGGGTCGAACAATACAAGACCGACGACGCCGATCTCAGCGTACAGATTCAGAAGATGTACGCGGCCGGCGCGCGCGCGATCATCAAGATCGGTCTTGGCGGCACCACGCTCACGGCGGCGAAGAACATCAAGCAGCTCGACCTTGACATGATCATGTTGACCAGCCTCGAGGACATCGCGGTGTTTCGCCCGGTGGCCGAAGTGCTGGGCGACAAGTTCTTCTTCGTCGCCTCGCCCTCGCAGGTTTACGACGGGCTCGCGGACAGCCCGCTTAAGACCGAGATCGGCAAATTCCTGACGCCCTGGCGCGCCAAGTATAAAGACCGCGATCCGAATTGGGCCGGACGCGGCTGGGACGCGGTGATGCTGATCGCCGCCGCGGCTGGAAAAGCCAAATCCGTCGAAGGCCCGAAAGTGCGTGATGCGCTGGAATCAACTGATAACTTCCAGGGCACCACCGGCATCTATCACATGTCGGCGACCAACCATCAGGGTATCACCGAAAATCCCTTGCTGCTGGCCACCATCAGCGGCGGCCAGGTCAAAGTGGTGAAGTGAACAGTATCGCGACCACCACGCGAATCCTCGAGGTCGAAGGGCTTTCGGCGCGCTACGGGCACGTCGAGGCGCTTCGGCCGGTCGATCTGCATGTCGATGAAGGCGAACTGGTCGCGGTGCTCGGACCTAACGGCGCCGGCAAATCCACGCTGATGAATGCGATCATGGGTCTGGTGCCGACGCAGGGCCAGGTGAGATTCCGCGGGCGAGAAGTGCCGCGCCGCGCGCCCGCCGCGGCCGCGGCGCTTGGCATCGTGCTGGTACCGGAAGGCCGAGGCATATTCGCGCCGATGACGGTCGCTGAAAATCTCGAGCTCGGCGCCTATCTGCTCAACGACAGGCACGAATATGCGCGCCGCACGGCGCGCGTGCTGGCGATGTTTCCGCGTCTGAAGGAACGTCTCGCGCAAACGGCAGGCTCGTTGTCCGGCGGCGAGCAGCAGATGCTCGCGGTCGGCCGCGCGCTGATGTCGGAGCCGAAGATTCTTCTGCTCGACGAGCCTTCGTTGGGCCTCGCTCCGCGCATCATCGAAGAAATCCTGCAGAAGCTCGGCGAACTCAACCGCCAGGGCCTGTCCATCATTCTCGTCGAGCAGAAGGCGCCGCTGGTGCTCAAGCTCGCCAACCGCGCCTATCTGCTCTCGGTCGGCGCCATCGCCGCGGAAATAGACCCGCGCACAATCAAGTCACACGATGAACTCGTTCAATACTATCTGGGCTAACGGCCGCGGCGATCTGGCAACGTGGCTCCTGTGGGGCCTCGCGGCGGCGTTCGTCTTCTATACGTTCGCGACCGGCGGCTATCTCATCGCCGTGTTGCAGTTCGCATTGATCTATACGGTCCTCGTCACCGGCCTGAACATCTTCATGGGATTCACCGGACAGGTGTCGTTCGGCCACAATGCCTTTGCCGCGATCGGTGGCTACAGCTCGGCGGTGCTGACCGCGACCTATGGCTGGGAGCCGCTGCCGGCCGGCCTGGTCGGGCTAGCCGGCGCGCTCATTTGCGCGCTCGTCATCGGCTATCCGGTGCTGCGACTGCGTGGTCATTATCTGGCAATGGCCACCCTGGCGATCGGACTGATCGTCTACGAAGTCGCCGTGCAATGGCAGTCGGTGACGCAGGGTTATATGGGCATTTCCGGCATCGCGCCGATCGGCATTGGCCGTTTTACGATTACATCCGATCGCGGCTTGCTGGTGTTTCTCCTGATCGTCGCCGCGCTGGCATTGCTGTCGGCGGCCGGCATCCGCCGCTCCCGGCTCGGTCGCGCGTTCGTGGCCGCGGCGGGCAGCGAAGATGCCGCGCGTGCACTCGGCATCGATGTCGCGCGCTACAAGCTGATCGCCTTCATGATCTCGGCGGCCTACGCATCGATCGCGGGCTCGCTGTTCGCCCATGCCGTCGGCTTTGTCAGCCCGGAAGTGTTCGGCCTGCCGATGGTCGTGATGTCCTTTACCATGCTCTACGTCGGCGGCATCGGCACCATCGCGGGGCCCGCGCTCGGCGCCATCATCATCTCGGTACTCCCGGAGAGTTTCCGTACCTTCAAGGATTATCAGGACCTCGCTTACGGGGCGGCGCTGATCGTGATCCTGATCTATGCGCCGCGCGGGCTGGCATCCGTGCCCGAGTTGTGGACCAGATGGCGTCGGAGGAGCGCATGAGCATCCTTCGCCTCGACGGCATCACCCGCCGCTTCGGCGGTCTGGTTGCGCTTGACAATGTTTCGTTGGAAATTCCGGGGCAGGGCCTTTCGGCGGTGATCGGCCCCAACGGCGCCGGCAAGACCACGCTGTTCAACATGATCTCCGGCTTTCGGCCGCCGAGCGAGGGCCGCGTGCATTTCGATGGCGCCGACATCACCGGAGCGCCGCCGGAGACGATCGCACGCCGTGGCCTGATCCGCACGTTCCAGCTCGTGCAGCTGTTTGAAGACCTCACGGTGCTGGAAAACGTCAAGATCGGCTGCCATCTGCATACGCGCGGCGGCCTCTTGGCTGCACTGGTGCCGACCCGCGCCGCGCGGGCGGAAGAAGCCGCTGTGGAAGCCGAGGCATGGCGGCTTCTGGCCGAAACCGGGCTCACCGCGCATGCGCAGAGTTTCGCCGCCGTACTTCCTTACGGCCAGAAACGGTTGCTTGAAATCACCCGCGCGCTCGCCGCACATCCGAAACTCTTGCTGCTCGATGAGCCGGCCGCGGGCCTCAACCGGCAGGAAACCGATGCGCTTGCAGCACTCTTGCGCCGTATCGTCGAGACCGGCACCGCGATCCTGCTGATTGAGCACGACATGAATCTGGTGATGAATGTTGCGCAAGAGATTGCCGTGCTCGACTTTGGCCGCCTGATCGCTAGGGGCAAGCCGGATGAAATCCGGCGCAATCCGGATGTGATCGCGGCCTATCTCGGCACCGAAGAGGCGGCGCATGTTTAACCTCATCGCGCAGTCGGTTCTCAGCGGCATCGGCATCGGCGCGGTCTATGGCCTGATCGGTATCGGCTTCTGCGTCATCTACAATGCCAGCGGCATCGTCAACTTTGCCCAGGGCGCCTTCGTGATGCTCGGCGGCATGCTGACCAATGCCGGCATGATCAGGCTCGGCCTGCCATTGCCGATCGCTGCGATCGGCGCCATCGCAATTGTCGCGATGTTGGGTGTGATGCTGGAACGCATCGTGGTTCGGCCGCTCTGGAATCGCGGATCGACGATGTTCGTGATGATTCTCGCGACCCTGGCCGCGCAGATCGTGGTGGAGCGCATCACGCAAATCATGGCCGGCGATCAACCGCGCACGCTGCCGGTGTTCACCGATCTGCCGCCGCTGCGGCTGTTTGGCTTTGCGATTAATTTCCAGTTCCTGTGGATTCTCGGCTGCTCGGCAATGGTGATTATCTTGCTCGGGCTGTTCTTCTCGTCGACCAAGACCGGCAAGGCGATGCGGGCCTGCTCCATCAACCGCGACGCGGCCGCATTGCAGGGCATACCGGTATCGCGCATGCTGGCGCTGGCCTTCGCGCTTAGCGCCGCGCTCGGCGCTTTCGCCGGCATTCTGATTACGCCGACGCAATATACTGCGTTCAACGTCGGCGTGCCCTTTGCGATCTCTGGCTTTATCGCGGCGATCGTCGGCGGCTTCGGCCGTCCGCTCGGCGCTTTCGCCGGCGGCATTTTGCTTGGCGTCGCCCAGGCGCTCGCCATCGTGTTGCTGGGTGCGGCGTTCAAGAACGTCGCCGCGCTCTCTATCTTGTTGCTGTTTCTGTTCGTCCGTCCGACGGGGCTTCTCGGCCCCGCCAAATAACCAGGTCAACTAACCAAGTGAGGAAACCATGAATATCCATGAGATCGACTGGAGCAAAATGGAGTGGAAGGTAATTCGTCAGGGCGTCGAACAGAAGGCGTTCTCCGGCGATGGCGCGACGGTTGCGTTGCATCGGCTGATGCCCGGCCATGAGCCAAAGCCGCACAGCCACCCGCACGAGCAGATCGCCTACATCATGTCGGGGCGACTGCGCTTCCATATCGGCGACGAAGTGCGGGACGTCGGACCCGGCGGGCTGGTTCTTATTCCCCCGAACGTGACCCATTGGGGCGAGGTGCTCGGCGACGAGCCTGTCATGAATCTCGACGTCTTTACGCCCAAGCGGCCGGAATACGCCGCTTGAGGCGAAGTTGCGGCGTCTGACGATGCTGAGCGAGGACTGAAGAATGAGCAAGTCAGAGATCAGCGTCGGCAAGACGGTACTGAAGAACCCGCTGATTGCGGGATCGGCCGAACATTTGATCGAGGCGGGCGGCGTTCGCCGCGCGTTGCGGGCCGGGGTAGGGGCGGTGGTCGTCAAGTCGACCAACGAATCCGAGCGCGGGCGCGATCAATTGCAGCGGGCGGAATACATGCTGCTCGATGAGGAGTGGCGCGAAATTCCATGGACGCCGGATGCGCCCGCAACGGCGTTCATCGCGTGCCGCTCCGGCCTGACCCCGCAAAGTTTTGAGGCCTGGCTCGAGCAAACCGCGCAACTCGATCGCGAGGCCAGGGCATCGGACGCCTATGCGATCGCCAGTCTCATCGTGGCCGATCTCGCGCAGACCGTCGCGATGGCGAAACAAGTCGAGCAGGCCGGCTTGCGGATACTCGAGCTCAACATCGGCACCCCTTATGCCAGCCAGGCAAAGGGCGTGGTCTCCACCGAACTCGATCCCGAGCGGGTGACCATGATTGTCTCCGCGGTGCGGGCGGCGATCGGCATTCCCCTATGGGTGAAGATCACCGGCCAGAGCGAGCGGGTTCCGGACCTGGCCGCGGCGGCGTTTCGCGCCGGCGGTGAAGCGGTGGTCATGGCCGGGCGCCTGCTCGGGTTCATCCCGGATGTCGAGACCCTGGCGCCGTTTCTCGGAACTTCTCTGGGCGTCGGCGGATACTGGAACCTGCCGCTCACCTGTCATTGGCTGGCGGTGTCGCGGCAGCAGCTTGGCGCGCACAAGCCGCTGATCGCGACAAATGGCGTGCGCAGCGGTCTCGATGCCGTGAGGATGATGCTCGCCGGCGCCAGTGCGGTGGAGATGTCGTCGGCGGTGATGCTGCGCGGAACATCTGTCCTCTCATCCGCCCTGGAAGAATTCGAGGCGTATCTCCAACGCAAGGGCGTGACTGCGGCCGAGCTTGTCGGTGTGGCGGCAGACCAGCGCAAGACCTTTGCCGATATGCCTTTGCGTGAAAACAACTGGAAAAAATATATTGCCGATGCCGAGCAGGGCAGCAGGGAGAAGTAATAATGCGACCGATCGATCGGGGGGCGGCGGCATCTGCGTTGCTGGGGACGGTTCTGTGGTTCACGCAGGCGGCGCCGGGTCATGCCGAAACCTGGCCGTCGCGCCCGGTGACGATGATCGTGCCGTTCGCGGCCGGGACCAGTTCGGATGTGATCGCCCGCGGTCTTGCTCGTGAACTGAGCGAAAAACTCGGCCAGCCCTTCATCGTGGAAAATAAAGCCGGCGCCGGTGGAAATATCGGCGCGGGTGCTGTCGCGCGCGCCGCGGCCGACGGGTACACGATTCTGTTTGCGACCACCGCGCAGGCCGCGACCAACAAGTTGATGTACAAGGACATGGAGTTCGACCCGCAGCGCGACTTCGCGCCGGTCGTACTGGTCGCCAAGGCGCCTGTGATCGTCACCGCCCGGCCGGACGCACCCTATGGATCGCTCAAGGAATTCATCGTCTATGCCAAGGCCAATCCCAACAAGACCACAGCCGGGTTTCCCGGCAATGGCACGCTGGGTCACATCACCGGCGAGCTGTTGGGCCGCACGGTCGGGATCGAATTCGGCAAAGCCCAGTATCGCGGCAGTGCCCCGATCCTGAGCGATCTGATCGGCAGCCATATCGACATCGGCATGGATTCGCTGGCAGCCTACGTCCCCTCGATCCTGGACAACAAGATCAAGGCGCTGGCGATCGCGTCGCCGCAACGCTGGTCGAAACTCCCTGACGTGCCGACAGTCGCGGAATCAGGGCTCCCCGGTTTCGAGGCGAGCGTCTGGTATGCCCTGCTGCTGCCGGCGAAAATTCCCGCCGAGATCGTGGTCAAATTGAACGCGACCACCAATGCGTGGCTGCAGGAGCCGAAGACGCAGGAATTCCTTGCCAATTTCGGCGCCGAGCCGGCAGGCGGAAGCCCTGAAGATTTGAAGGCCTTTACGCAGGCCGAGATCGAGAAGTGGGGCCCGATCATCAAGGCCGCGAACATCAATTTTTGAGAAAGCGCAGTCTGTCAAAAAGCTTGAACGCCTTCAGGTGACCGTCGCGCGTGGCGCGACGCGGTCAGCCTGTCGCTTGCATCACTTGACCAGCTTGCGACCAGTGACCGCTTCGAGATTCTTGTAATAAATCATCTCACGATCGGTCTTCGAAAGGTCCAGCTTCTCGAAAATCTCCAGCGTCATGCGCGGGTACATCGTTCCTTTTTCGGGATCGAACGGACAGTCGGAGGCGAACACGATCTTGTCGCGGGGATAGAAATCGAGACCGCATTTGGTCGCCGCAAGGGCTCCGAACACGGCGGTGTCCGCGTAGAAATTCTGCTTGAAATAGTCGAGCGGGCGCTTCTTGAGGCTCTTGCGGAGCGCCACGTAATCCTCATCCGACGTGCGGTCGCCCAGCACGTCCCAACCCGGCCCGAGGCGTCCTTCGAGCATCGGCACGATGCCGCCGAAATGGTGGGTGATGATCTTGAGGTCGGGATGATCGTCGAGAATTTTCGAAAACACCAGCCGGGACATCGCGACCGCGGTCTCATAGGACCAGCCGAGCGTCCACCATATCTCGTAGAGAGACTTCTTCTCCGAGAGGTAGTCCGGCATCTCGGCGCCGCGCGCGGGATGAATCCAGACCGGCTTGCCGAGCTCCTCCATCTTCTTCCAGAATGGCCGGTATTCCGGCCGGTCGATCGGCTTGCCGGCGACGTTGGTGTAGATCTGCACGCCGAGCGCACCGAGCTGGTTGATCGCGCGTTCGGCCTCGGCGACGCCGGCGTCCGCTGCGTCGAGGGAAATCTGCGCGACCCAGCCGGGAAAATGATCGGATTCCTTTGCGCATAATTCGGCGAAGGAGTCGTTGATCAACCGGACGAACTCGTCGATCTCTGCCGGGCTCTTCGCGATGGTTTCAGCGGCCGGCTGCGAGTAGGAGAGTATCTGCGCGTAGTCCTTGTGGCCGTCGACGATGCGCTTGCGGATATCGAGATCGTAGAGCGCCGGCACCGAGCGGACCCGCTTGCCGATATCCTTGTAGTCGCCGGCGATGTC
This sequence comes from uncultured Alphaproteobacteria bacterium, assembly GCA_963790595.1. Lineage (GTDB taxonomy): Bacteria > Pseudomonadota > Alphaproteobacteria > Rhizobiales > Xanthobacteraceae > Bradyrhizobium. The sequence continues at coordinate 222,217 of CAWBPE010000014.1, forward strand.
CAGCAGCTTCTCGTAGACCCGCTTCGGGAAAAAATGCGTATAGGCGTCGATCCTCATCATCTGCGGTTCCTCTAGCTGTTCTTGTCGCGGTCCACACCAAATGCCGCGCCGGGCTCAATCGCAGTCGCGATGGATTGCCGCGACGACCTGGCCGGCAAGATTCCTGGCTGGAAGGCTCTTGGCCGGAAAATGGGCGGAGCCGGAAATTAAGTCAACTAAAATCTCATAATATAAGATTATGTGCCTATTTTTGGCAGGGTATGAAACAGGTCGACGCCGACATCCGACGCGACCTGACGCACGGTCCGGCCGATTTCGTCGATCTGCGCGCCGGTCACGGAAGCGCCGGCGATGACGACGCAACAGCTCGCGATCGGACTATTGCCCGCGTCGAAGACCGGCGCGGCGATCCCCAGGGCGCCCGGCGTGACTTCGCCATGAGCGACCGCATAGCCCGCCTTTTTGACGCGATTCATGCTCTTCAAAATCGCCTCGACCGTGTCGCCGAGGCCCACCGAGCGTAATTCTTTCGAGTTGAGCTCAACCAGGCGCCGCAGGTGCGGTCTTGGCAGGAACGCCATGATGGAGCGGGCGATCGCGCCGCGTCCGAGCGGCATCGGGCGGCCCCGCGGATAGCTGCTCACCGGATTGCTCGCCGAGCATTCGGAAGCGACGCAGAGGATCTTGTTGCCGTACCAGCGCACGAAAAACGCCGTGCATGCGTACTTTTCGGTGAGCCTGCGAAGATAGGGCGGCCCGTCGAGAACAAGCAGATCGGATCGTCGCATCAGATAATCCATCTCGACCACTTTGGGGCCAAGCGTGAAGCCGGCGCTGCGCGTCGACATCAACAGTCCGGCATCCCTGAGCGTCTTGAGATAGCGATAGAGCGTGGGGCGGCTGTAGCCGAACTCCTTCATCAACTCTTCAGGCGTCCATTCGAGGCGCGCTTCGGAAAAGGCGTCGAGGACCGCGAGCACACGCTGGAGACTGTTTGTCGTCTTCATCCTCTGGACGGCGCATGCGCGCCTCTCCGGTTGTTGGCGCGGCTGCGCATCGCCGCGCGTGACGACGATTTGCCGTCCGATGCCGGCCCTTGCCGCAACAACACGATTGCGACGGGTCGAAAAACATCTTACTAAATCTCAAAATATAAGATTTATGATTTTAAGTCATAGACACTATCCAACGAAAAGAAAAGCGTCCGGGGAGACGAGATGAGCCCAAATCCAACCGAGCTGCGGGACGCACCCGCGGATACGATCGATGTCGCTGACTTCATCGACCGGCAGCCGGTCGGCCGTTACCAGGTCGGCCTGCTGCTGATTTGCGCCACCGTGCTGTTCGTCGACGGATTCGACACCCAGGCGATCGGCTATGTCGCGCCGGCCGTTGCGCAGGATTGGAAGCTGGCGCGCGGCGCACTTGGGCCCGTGTTCGGCGCTGGCCTGTTCGGACTGATGATCGGCGCGCTGGTGTTGGGCCCGGTCGCCGACCGCATCGGGCGCAGGCGGATCATCATCGTCTGCACCGCCGCTTTCGGCGTCGGCACGCTGGCGACGATCTTCGCCAGCGACGTCTCCAGCCTTCTGATCATTCGATTTCTCACCGGCCTCGGTCTCGGCGGCGCGATGCCGAACGCGGTTGCCCTCACATCGGAATTCAGCCCGCAGCGCCGCAGGGCCACCATGATCATGACGATGTTCTGCGGGTTTTCCATCGGCGCGGCCGTCGGCGGGTTGCTGGCCGCCGCCCTGATCCCCGCCTTCGGCTGGCGCTCGGTCTTCGTCGTCGGCGGCGTGGTGCCGCTGCTTCTTGTTCCCTTCCTGCTGGTCCGGCTCCCCGAGTCCATTCGCTTTCTCGCGCTGAGCGGCCGGGCCAATGACGGCGTCGCTGCGCTGCTGGCGCGGATCGCCCCATCCGTTCGCCATCCGGCCGGCACGCGCTTCGCGGTGCAGGAGATCAAGCTGCCCGGCATTCCGGTCGTGCATCTGTTGCGCGGGGGCCGCGTATGGGTAACCCTTGGCTTGTGGTCGCTGTTCTTCATGAGCCTGCTCGACCTCTATCTGCTGTCGAACTGGCTTCCTACCGTGCTCCATGACCTCGGCGCTTCCGTGTCGGCGGCCGCGGTCATCGGATCGATGCTGCAAGTCGGCGGGGTCATCGGCGCCCTCACGCTCGGGCAGTTCATCGATCGTTTCTCGTTCCGCGCCCTGGCGCTGACCTATTTCATCGCGTCCATCGCGGTGGCGTCGATCGGTTTTTCCGGTCATTCGATCCCGCTCACGACCATCGCGATCTTCTGCGCGGGTTTCTGCATCATCGGCGGGCAAGGCGCGTCCAACGCCCTGTCGGCCACATCCTATCCGACGGCGATCCGTTCGACCGGCGTAGGCTGGGCGCTCGGCATCGGCCGGGTCGGATCGATCGTCGGGCCCCTGGTCGGCGGGATCATGCTGACGCAGCGAATGAGCAACGAGTCGGTGTTTGTCGCCGCCGCAGTGCCGGCATTGTGCGCGTGCCTCGCCGCGTTCGCATTGAGCCGCATCGCGGCGGCGCCGAAGCCGACAGAGCTCGCGAACGCGACGGGGACGACAGCTTCGGCGGCCCGTCTGGTCAATACAGAGAGCTAGCAGCGGCGGGGGAAATCATGATCGTATCTCGCAGGAAGGTCCTTGCGGGCCTTGGTAGCGCTGGCCTGGCGATGCCTTATATCGGACGCGCCGTGGCTGCCGACTACACCTGGAAATTCGGCCACGGTTTTTCCGCCACCCATCCGGTGAATATATTTGCGGTGGAGGCCGCCGCCCAAATCAAGCAGGACACCGGCGGCAAGGTCGATATCGGCGTATTCCCGAACAGCCAGCTTGGCGGCGACAGCGATCTCTTGTCGCAGGTCCGCTCCGGCGCCATCGACTTCTTCAGCACCGGCGGCTTGATTTTTGCGAATTTAGTACCGATCGCCGCCATTAATGGAACCGGCTTTGCTTTTGGGAATGCCGATGCGGTGTGGCCTGCGATGGATGGCGAGCTTGGCGCGCTGATTCGCCGCGGTTTCGACAAGGCAGGACTCTACGCGTTCGAAAAAATCTGGAACAACGGTTTTCGGCAGATCACCACGAGCAAGAAGCCGATCAAGGATCCGACAGATCTCGCGAATTTCAAGATTCGTGTCCCAGTCAGCCAGGTCTATGTGTCCCTGTTCAAGGCGCTCGGCGCCTCGCCGACCAGTATCAATCTTTCCGATGTCTACAGCGCGCTGCAAACCGGCGTGGTCGACGGACAGGAAAACCCGCTGGTCGTCGCCGAGACCTCGAAGTTCTATGAGGTCCAAAAATTCTGTTCCCGGACCAACCACGTCTGGGATGGCTCCTGGGTCGTGACCAGCAACCGTACCTGGAACGGCGTGCCCGACGAACTCAAAGCGAAGGTCGCCGCACGCTTCAACGCCAGCGCCATCAAGCAGCGTGACGCCGTGACCAGGCTCAACGACGACCTCGCCGGCCTGTTGAAACAGAAAGGCATCACCTTCAACGACACCGACCCCGCGCCGTTCCGTGAGGTCTTGAAGAAGGTCGGCTTCTACGCGGAATGGAAGGGAAAATATGGCGAGGAAGCCTGGAGCCTGCTGGAAAAGGCGACCGGGAAATTGGGGTAGCCCAAGATGAAAGCGGTTTGATCTGTCGCGTCAACGGCGGTGAGCTCCCTCTCCCCTTGTGGGAGAGGGTTGGGGAGAGGGGTGCAGGCTATCGATAGTCCGTAACCCCTCACCCGGATCGCATCTGACGATGCGATCCGACCTCTCCCACAAGGGGAGAGGTGAATAAAAGCGCGCGCGGCTGCCCGAGGCCTCAAACCTCCAGTTTATCTCCACCCTTCAACTGCAGAATCTCGCGGGCTTCGTCGGCGGTCGCGATCTCGAGGCCGAGGCCTTCGATGATCTTGCGCGCCAGCGTCACCTGCTCGGCGTTGGAGGCCGCCATCCGGCCGGGCGCCGCCCATAGCGAGTCTTCAAGTCCGACGCGGACATTGCCGCCCATCGCGGCGGCCATCGCGGCGATCGGCAATTGGTTGCGTCCGGCGCCGAGCACCGACCACACCATCTTGTCGCCGAACAGCCGGTCTGCCGTGCGCTTCATATGCAGCACGTCTTCCGGATGCGCGCCGGTGCCGCCCTGCAGCCCGAACACGGTTTGGACGAACAGCGGCGGCTTCACCAGGCCGCGCTCGAGGAAGTAATTCAGATTGTAGAGGTGCGCGGTGTCGTAGCATTCAAATTCAAAGCGGGTGCCGGTCTCCGATAGCGTATTCAGAACATATTCGATGTCCTGAAAAGTGTTGCGGAACACGATGTCTTTGTTTTGCAGGTGCTTGAGTTCCCAGTCATGCTCGAACTTCTTGAAGCGGTTGAGCATGCCGAAAAACGCGAAATTCATCGAGCCCATGTTGAGCGAAGCGACTTCCGGCTTGTAGACCGCGGCGGGACGAACGCGCTCGTCCACCGTCATGGTCGGCGCGCCGCCGGTGGTGAGGTTGATCACGGCGTTGGAGCGCTGCTTGATGATCTTCAAAAACGGCGCAAAGGCCTCCGGGGTCTGATCGGGCTGGCCGGTCTTGGGATTGCGCGCATGCAGATGCACGATCGCCGCGCCGGCTTCGGCGGCATCGACCGCAGCATCCGCGATTTGCTGCGGCGTGATCGGCAGCGCCTTCGACATCGACGGGGTGTGGATTGCGCCGGTCACGGCGCAGGTGATGATAACTTTGCGGCTCATGTTTTTTTCCTTCTTGGTTGCGAGTTGAATTCAGAGCTTATCGTTTTGTTTCGCCTTGTGCGCGGCCAGCGCGGCGAGGCGTTCGTTGCGGCGTTGCGTCAGGGCCGCGATACGTTCCGGCGTGGGTTGATGCGGCCACGCCGCGATCACCCGGTCTGCGTTCGGGCTTTGATACACCTCAGGCCCGGCGGCGGTGGCAGCGAGTTCCTTGTAGAAACCGGTATAACGCGCGCAGTAATCCGGGATACCGCCGGGCGCATTGAGTTCGATGGTCTCGAACGGCCCGAGAAACGACCAGCGCAAGCCAAGACCGTCCTTGACGGTGTGGTCGAGGTCTTCCGCCGAGATATAGCCTTCGCCGACCAGCCGAAACGCTTCGGCGAGCAGCGCGCCCTGCAGCCGGTTCAGCACAAAGCCGTTGATCTCGCGATTGATCGTGACCGGCACCTGTCCGATCTCGCGGTAGATTGTCCGCGCCCGGTCGATCGCCTCAGCCGAGGTCCAGGGCGCGCCGCACAGTTCGACCAGCGGCACCAGATGGGGCGGATTGACGGGGTGACCGACCAGGCAGCGCGCCCGGCCGGGCAGCGTCTCGGTAAAACGCGACGCCGTGATCGCCGAAGTCGAGGACACCAGCAGCGCATCCTTTGGCGCCAGCCGGTCGAGCTCGGCGAAAATCACGCGCTTCTCTTCGACTTTCTCCGGTCCGTTCTCCTGCACGAATTCGACGCCCGTCACGGCCTCCGCGAGATTTGCCGCGACCGACACGCGCGCGGCCGCGCCGTCGGGATCGGCGGCCAACCCATGGCGCGCTAACGCGCGCAACTCATCAAAGATCAGGCCCGGCGCGGCCTCCAGCGTCGGAGCGTGGGGGTCGGTCAGCCGCACCTGCCAGCCGGCGCGCGCAAAGATCGCGGCCCAGGCGCGACCGATCAGACCGGCGCCGACAATGGCGACGTGGCGTTCAGCATTTTTCATTTTCTTCACTCACATTTTTTGTCTCTGACATCGTCCTCACAGCCACAGCACCTTGCGGCGCAGATCGAGATCGTCGCGGAGTGCCTTGGACGGTCCCTGATGAATCACCCGGCCACGCTCCAGCGCTACGGTAGTATCGGACAACGCCAGCGCCAGATCGAGATGGTGATCGACGATGATGATGGCGATTTCCCTGCGCAGGCGATCAAACGTCTCGAATAATTGCTCGACCACCGCCGGCGCAAGGCCCTCGAAGGGTTCATCGAGCAAGAGCACCCGCACGTCGCCCGACAGCGCCCGCGCCACCGCGACCATCTGCTGCTCGCCGCCGGACAGATAATCCGCCGGGCTGTCGAGCCGTTCGCGAATACGCGGAAAATATTCGTAGATACGTTCTCGCGTCCAGTGCACGCCATTGCCGGTCTGGCGCTTCAATCCGCCCAGTTCGAGATTTTGCTCGACGCTCATGCCGGCGAACAGCCCGCGGCCCTGCGGCACATAGCCGATGCCGAGACGGGCGGTTTGCGCCGACGAAAGCCCGATCAACTCGCTGTCGGCCAGTTTGATCGATCCGTTGGCGGCCGGCGCGATGCCGATCAGCGTCTTCAAAAGCGTCGACTTGCCGGCGCCGTTGCGGCCGAGCAGCGCGATGATCTCGTTGCCGTGCAGCGTGAAGCCGACATCGTTGAGGATGTGGCTCTTGCCGTAGAACGTGTCGACATGATCGGCGACCAGCAGCGCATCGCCGCCGGCCGCCATTTCGCGCGGTCGTGCGGCGACCGCCGCGGCGCCGGAGCCGATATAGACTTCCTGCACTTTGGGGCTGGCGCGGGCATCTTCCACGCTGCCATCGAGCAGCACGCGGCCTTCGTTCATGACGGTGACGTGATCGGCGAGTTGAAACACCCGGTCGATATCGTGCTCAACCAGAAGCACCGGCAGATCGGACGAGATACGTTTGATGATGGCGCCGATGCGCTCACGTTCGGCCGCGGCGAGACCGGCGAGCGGTTCGTCGAGCAACAGCACGCGCGGTGCGGTCGCCAGCGCCACGCCCATGTCGAGCAACCGCTGTCCGCCATAGGACAGCATGCCGGCTTCGGCATTTTCAATGCCGGCGAGGCCGAGATAGCGAATGGTCGCATCGGTCTCGGCATTGATCGCGCCGATCGAGAGCGCCGGCGTCAGCGGATCGAAGCGGCGCGGGATGACGCGCCTGTACGGCCAAGCGGATATTTTCGCCGACGCTGAGCGCCGGAAACAAATTCGTGATCTGGAACGAGCGGCCGATACCGGCGCGCGCGATCTCTTCCGGCGTATGTCCCGATATCGGCTGGCCCATCAGCGATACCGTGCCCTGGTCGGTTGGGTAGAGACCTGACAGCAGATTGAACGCGGTGGTCTTGCCGGCGCCGTTCGGTCCGATCAGCGCGTGAAGCGTCTGGTCGGCAATGGAAATGTCGACGCCCTGAACCGCCTTGATGCCGCCAAAACTCTTGACCATGTGGCTGGCGGAAAGCACGGGGCCTGCGATGTGCGATGTCGGCCGCAGGAATTCCGGCAGCGGCAGCACTTCGATGCGGCGCGCGGACATCGCGGCGTCTTCAGTCGTCTTCTTGCGGAACGGCGCGATCAGCCGCTCGCCGATGCCGATCAGGCCGGTCGGCGAAAACACGATGAAGGCCACGAACACCAGGCCAAACCAGAACAGCCAGTTCTCGGTATAGATGCCGAGGAATTCACGGAACAGGATAAAGAACAGCGCGCCCAGCGCGGGGCCTAAGAAGCTGCGCATGCCGCCGATCACGACCATCGCCAGGAGGTCGCCCGAGAAGGCGACCGAGATCGGATCGGCCGAGGTCATGCGGTTCTGGAACAGCAGGAGGATGCCGGCAAGCCCGGTGATGCCAGCCGACAGCACGAAGGCCGCGAGCTTGTAGCGGTTGGTCGGATAGCCGAGGAAGCGCGCGCGTTGCTCGTTCTCGCGGATCGCGACCAGCACGGTGCCGACGGTCGAATGATGGAAGCGCCAGAGCAATATCAGCACCAGGAAGGCGATGGATGCGACCAGCCAGTAATAATCCGTCGAGGATTCCAGATTGAATCCGAACAGCGCCGGCCGCGTGATGCCGCCGAGGCCGTTCTCGCCGCCGGTCACATCGGTCCAGCGAAACGACACCGCGTAAAGCATCGCCGCCAGCGCCAGCGTCAGCAGTGAGAAATACACGCCGCGCCGCCGCAGGATCAGGAAGCCGAACGCCGCGGCTACGGCCACGACGATCAGGACTCCCGCAATCAGCGGTCCGAAAAACGAATCGTGCATCCAGTTGCGCTGGAGCAGCGCCGCGGCATAGGCCGCCAGACCGAACCAGGCGCCGTGGCCAAAGGACACCAGGCCGGTGTGGCCGACCAGGATGTTGAGCGCCATGCAGGCGGTCGCGAAGATCACGACTTCGGTGGCGGACGTCATGGTCAGGCCGAGCGCCAACAATATCGGCGGCAGTATCAATAGCCCAAAGGCGGCAATCAGCAGCGGCACGGGCAGGCGCTTCATCATTTGGCGCGCCTCACTCGAACCGGGTGATGCGCTCGCCGAACAGGCCGCGCGGCCGGAACAGCAAGACAAGCAGCATCAACAGATAGATCGCGGCGGTGGACGCCGCGGAGTAGCCGATGCCGACCATGAGGCCCTTGACCAGGCCGACCAGCAGCGCTGCGGCCACAACGCCCCAGAACGATCCCAAGCCGCCGATCACCACCACGACAAACGCCGGCGTGATGATCTCCTGGCCCATCGCCGGATGGATCGAGTAGATCGGCGCCAGCAACACGCCGGCGAGGCCCGCAAGCCCGATGCCGAGGGCTGCCACGGCGGACATATAAGGCTGCAGCGAAATGCCGAGCGCGCCGACCATGTCGGGGTTCTGCACGCCGGCGCGCACCACGCGGCCGAACGACGTCTTTTGCAGCAATAGCCACAGCCCGGCGATGCAGGTCGCGGCGATGCCAAGTAATACCACGCGATAGAACGAATAGATGAAGCTGCCGATCGCGACCTGTCCGCGCAGCCATTGCGGTATCGAATAGGATAATGGTGGCGCGCCGAAAATCATCCGCAGCATCTGCTCGGCGACCATCGCAAGGCCGAATGTCATCAGCAGCGAGAGGATGGGATCGGAGCGATAGAAACGGCGAAACAATGTGCGTTCGATCGCCATCCCCAATAACGCAACCGCGATCGGTGCTGCGACGAACGCGCCGCCGAAACCGATATAGGGCGACAGCACCAGCGTCAGATAAGCGCCGATCGCATAGAACGCGCCATGCGCCAGGTTGACGATGCCGCCGAGCGAAAAGATCAGCGACAGGCCGAGCGCGATCAACAGGTAATACACGCCGTCAAGCAGCCCGTTAAGGATTTGCTGTGCCAGCAACATGGCGGACATGGAGGGGGACCTTATTAGCAGGGGCACCGCGCTTCGAGCGACGGTGTTCTTCCTTACCCTCCCCTGGAGGGGCGGTCGGCTCGCATGGAGCGCGGCGAAATGCGAGACGGGGTGGGGTGAAAGTCTCTCAACGTTGGCACTGTTCGGGATGACGGACCGTCACCCCACCCCGATGAGCATCTTGCTTCGCGCGATGGTCATCGACCCTCCCCCTCCAGGGGAGGGTGAGAGAGCCTCGCGTCTCAACTCGGGAACGTGCAGCTGTTTTCTTCTTTCGTCGCCGCGATCACTTCCAGGTCCTCATCGGGTCCGGGGACCGGCGGACTGGAGGTGAAGATGTCCCACTGGTTCTTGACCTTGTCGGCCGGCAGCGCGGTGACCGCGTACATCTCGTGCATCAATTGATGATCGGAGGCGCGGAAATAGCCCGGCCGCGTCTTGAGCACATCGTACTTCGCGCCCTTCTCGAACTGTTCGATGATCTTGGGGGATTCCGCCGATTTGATCTCGTTGACGGTCTGCGCCACGATCTTGGCGGCGGTGTAGTCGCCCCAGGCCTGGTTTTCCGGCGGCTTGGAATATTTTTTGGTGAAGGCCGCGACGAATGCCTTGGAGCCGGGCGTTTCCAGCAGATGATGCCAGACCACCGGCCAGGTGCCGACGAAATTGCCCTTGCCGGCGGCCCAGGCGAGCGCGGTATCGAAACCGAAACCGCCGACCGGGAAGGTGAGGCCGAACTCGGCATATTGCTTGAGGAAGTTGGTGATCTGGTTGCCGGCGAGATTGATCACGACCAGATCCGGCTTGGCCTCGCGGATTTTCAAGAGATAGGCGGAGAAATCGGTGGCGTCGGTCGGCACCAGATCGTCGCCGGCGAAATTGCCGCCATTGGCTTCCATGAAGCGTTTGGAAACCTTCAGGAGGTCGTGGCCGAAGGCGTAGTCCGCCGTCAGCGAGTACCATTTCTTGCCCTTGACGAGGCCGTCGCGCAGGAACGACCGGCCGACGGTTTTGACATACATCGAGTTCTGCGACTCGACGTGGAACATGTAGCGCTGGCAATCCTTGCCGCGCAGCGCATCCGAATTGCCGCCGGTGTTGATGAACAGCGTCTTGTTGCGCGAGGCGACCTGCGCGATCGTGAGACACGAGGCCGACGAAATCTCGCCGATGATGCAGGCGACCTTGTCGCGCTCGATCATGCGCTCGGCCTTGGTGGATGCGGTCTGCGGGTTGACCGAATCCTCTTTCAACAGCTCGACCTTGCGGCCCATCATGCCGCCGGCCGCATTGATCTCGTCCACCGCGAGATCAATCGCCATCACGGCATATTCGCCGAGCGGGCCGAGAAAGCCGGTGCGCGGTGTCAGATGACCGATCCGAATCACGTCGGCAGTTTGCGCGCGCAGGATCTCCGGTGCGGAAACGCCCGATACCAGCGCGGCGCCGGCGGCAGTCTTCAACAGGCCGCGGCGCGTGAAGTGGTTGTTGTCAGACATCAGCCTTGATCTCCCTGATACGGCCGCCTGGCGCGGCTGTTTTTCCTCGCTTCGGCAGTCGCTGCGTTCTTTCTGAGGGAAGCGCTTCGCGGCTTGCCGTGATCTGTGATCACAGTTAGAGTGGCAAAAGACCGGGACGTTGTCGAGTCCAATGAAGCGTTTTCAAGCCAACGGGTCGCGCGAATGCGCGCCCGATGACGGGCTCCGTGGGTACCGGTTCGCATAGCAGTTTACGCAGATTGCGTAGACTTATCTGCGTAGAAAACGCGTCAAAACAAAAGTATCGAATTCGTCTTCGGCATCGGAGAACGGCCGTTGAATCTGCCTGCCGCCCTCAATCTTGTGGAGCCGCTCGACCGTCAGACGCTGGGGGAGCGTGCCTACGCCCAATTGGCGGACCTCCTGATTTCCGGCCGCCTCGCGCCGGGCGAAAAGTTGTCGCTGCGCTCCGCGGCGGATGTGCTCGGCGTTTCCATCATGCCGGTGCGCGAAGCCGTGTCGCGGCTGGTTGCCGACCGGGCGCTGGAAGTGACGCCGAACCGCGCCGTGCGGGTGCCCCTGATGTCAGGGGCGCAATTCCGTGACCTGACAAAAGTGCGGATTGCGATCGAGGGCCATGCGGCGGCGCAGGCCGCGCTGAATCGTGAGGCCGGTGATCTGGTATCGATTGTGCAGGCCGAAGCCGCGATGCGGGCGGAGAGCGAGCAGCCGGTGCCGGACCTGCCGCGCGCGGTCGAACTCAACAAGACGTTTCACTTCGCGGTGTATGACGCCGCGCATTCACCTATTCTGGTAGAGATCATCCGCGCGCTGTGGCTCAAGGCCGGGCCGGTGATCAATCTCGATCTGCGCGCCAATCCGGAACGGCTCGGGAAAGGCGACGCGATCCGGTTTCATGCCGATGTCCGCAAGGCCATTGCGGCCGGGGACGCCGCCGCGGCGCAGGCCGGCGTTGCCGCCGACATCAGCGGCGCTGCGCAGGTCATCCTTTCGCGCGGCGGTCTGGCCGGCTGAACCTTTCAACGAAAACTCTTCAAGAAAACATTGGGAGCAATCATGGATCTCGACATCAAGGGCCTGCGCGTGCTGGTGACGGCCGGCGCCAACGGCATCGGGCTCGCCATCGTGCGGGCGTTTGCGCGCGAAGGCGCCAAAATCCACACCTGCGACGTCGACGTGGCGGCGTTGTCCGCGCTGGCCTCCAGCGATCCCGCCATTACGCAATCGACATGCGATGTGTCCGATCGCGCCGCCGTGCAGAAGATGTTCGACGATGCGACAAAAAAGCTCGGTGGTCTGGACGTGCTCGTCAACAATGCCGGCATCGCCGGGCCGACGTCCAAGGTCGAGGAGATGAATCCCGAAGACTGGGACCGCTGCCTGGAGATTTGCCTGACCGGCCAATTCAACTGCACGCGGCTGGCGGTGCCGCATCTGCGCCACAGCCAGAATGCCTCGATCGTCAATATTTCTTCGGCCGCCGGCCGGCTCGGCTTTGCGATGCGCACGCCCTATGCGGCGGCAAAATGGGGCGTCATCGGTTTCACCAAATCGCTGTCGATCGAACTCGGGTCTGACAACATCCGGGTCAATGCGATCCTGCCCGGCCTTGTCGCGGGCGACCGGCAGCGCCGGGTGCTGGAAGCCAAGGCGCAGCAGCGCGGCATCTCCTATGCCGAGATGGAGCGCACCGCGTTCTCCTATACGTCGATCAAGGACTACGTCACGCCGGAGCAGCTCGCCGATCAGATCCTGTTCATGTGCAGTCCCCGCGGCAAAACCATTTCAGGCCAGGCGATTTCGATCTGCGGCGATACGCAGATGCTGGGATAGGGCGTAACGCTGCGTTGCAGCGCGGGTGACGGATGCAGGGCTAGCGTTTTGAGTTTCGCGACGAAAGGTCCACGCTCGACTGGACGCGAAGGCGAAACGCCCCCCGCATGGCCTTCGATCGTATTTATACGGCCCCTGACGGCGTTGACACCGAATCGCGCCACTCTTAACATGCTCATTAAACTTGTGATCAACGCGTAGGTAGCAGCAGGGGCTCCATAAAGCGATGAGCAAGGAAACTCAACGCTCTTCTGATCGATTCGACTGGGACGTCGCCGCGGCGGACGCCCTCGAACAGGCGCGTCAAATGCCTCCCGGCCCCGAACGCAACGAAGCCCTCAAACTGGCAAGCTCACTTCGGTGTACCGCCGACGAGCGGGGACTGGTGTTCGCCAAGCGCGGCCGGCCGCGCAAGTAGCGGGCTCGGCAACTGGTAAGCTCGGCAACTAGTGAGCTCGGCAACTTCTGGCACTTCAAGATTGCGACGCGCCGATCCAGCCTGATCCCGTTCCCGAAAGATCTGGAAATAAATTCGGAGGCCCGCCGGCTCCGGATCGCTGATCTTGGTAAGGTTTTGTTTACCATAAACAAGACATGGTCGAAGCCGCCTTTCCCGTAAAAAAGAGCGGAAATCATGCCATCGACCGCGTTCGCCACCCATCTTCCGGACGCCGATGCCGCTGTTACACTCGCCCAGCGCCAGTTGCGCATCGGGACCGAGCATTACAGCGCCGGCCGAACCGAGGAAGCGATATCCGCGTTTCAGCTTGGTCTGGCCTCGGTCGGGAACGAGGCGCCGGATGCGGTGCCCGTTGAAATCGTTTCCGAGCTTCACGCAAAACTTGGCAATGCCTGGATGATTCGCGGCGATCTCGAATCGGCCGGTGAAAATTACAAAGCCGCGTTGCGGCTGGCGCCGCATCTGGCCGATTGCTGGTGCAACTTCGGCAACGTACACCTCAAGACCGGGCGGTCGCAGGACGCGATCTCGCTCTACCTTGAGGCCCTCAAGCTGAACGCGAGCCATTGGCCGGCGCGCACCAATCTGGTTCACGCGTTGATGGCCACCCAGCAATACATCATCGCCAGGGCATTGCTGGTGGAGTTGACCAGCGAACGCCCGCAAGACGCTCAGCTCCGCCATCAGCTCGGCAAGGTCTGCTTTGAGCTGAACGACCTTGAAGCCGCGATCAAACATTTTGAGGAGGCGATAGCGCTCAATCCGCGCGATGCCGACAGCATCAACTGGATGGGCGGCATCCGGCAGCGCATGGGCGATGTCGAAGGCGCGCAGGCCGCCTACGCCGCGGCGGCGCAGATCCAGCCGCTCATCAAACGGCCGGCGGCGAAATCCCCGGCGGATTTTCGGGTTCTGGCGCTGTACGCGCCGTTCGGCGGCAACACGCCGACCGAATATATTTTCAAGGACGCCGTCCACGACACCGATACGCTGGCGCTGTTCGCGTCCCGCGACTACGACGCCGAGTTGTTCCGGCAGAACGTGCAGGTGGTCGTCAATCTGATCTCCGACGCCGACCAGGCCGATACGCTGTTGCCGCTGGCAGCCGATCTGGCCGACCGGCTCAATCTGCCGACCGTCAATCATCCGCGCCAGATCCAGCGCACGACACGCGACGAGGTTGCGGTGTTACTGCAGGGCATACAAGGGTGCAGCATTCCGAAAGCGCAGCGCCATCAGGCCGGTGCCGATGCGTCCGTGGCCGCGCTGCAGGTTGCGCTTTCGTTTTCGTCCTCGGTGCTGGCGCGGCCGGTCGGAACCCATGGTGGCGACGATTTTGAAAAGATCGAGGATCCCGCAGCACTCTCGGCCTTTCTGCAACAGCGCCCCGATCACGACCACTATCTGATCGAATATATCGACTACGGCTCCGACGACGGCCATTTCCGAAAATATCGCTTTATTTTCGTCGACGGTCAGGTTCTGCCGTATCACCTCGCGATCGGAAACGAGTGGAAAGTGCATCATGTCAACACCGACATGGCCAATCAGGTATGGATGCAGCAGGAAGAAGAGGCGTTTTTGAACTACCCAACTTCGGTGTTCACGCCGGCCAATTACGAAGCGTTGCGGGCCATCCAGCAACGCATCGGTCTGGAATATTTCGGCATCGATTGCGGGCTGGATCGTTCGGGCAATATCGTGGTGTTCGAGGTCAATGCCTCGATGCTGGTGCACGCCAGGAACGAGGATTTTCCCTACAAGACCCCGGCGGTCGAGCGTATCAAGCTGGCCTTCGACGCGATGTTGCGAAAGCTGGCGGGCGCTAGCGCCTGAGATTCAGGATCGAAATTTAGCTAACGAGCGCCACAAAAGGCGTCATGGCCGGGCTTGTCCCGGCCATCCACGTCTTTGTTGATCGACATGCAAGACGTGGATGCCCGGGACAAGCCCGGGCATGACGGAAAAAGCGCCGTCATTGCATCAATCACGGCTGCAATGCCCGCTACTCCATCTCCTGCGCCTGCAGCATCACCTTCAGCGTGCTTTCGCTGAGCCGTCCCCTGGGATGCTGCGGCTTTTGCTCGGAGCCTTCGATCGGGGTGAAATTTGGCAGCGCGGGCTTGCCGCCGGTGGGCATCGCAGGTCCGAACGCCGGCGTTCCGCCGGTCTCGTCCATCTCGTCGAACGCCTCGGCGCCACCGACACCAATGCGGCGCTTGCGGGTTTCGATCTTCTTCGGCCGCGGCTCCGGCGTGTAGGTGATCGGCGGCAGTGTGTGATGATGTGACATGATTCACTCCTGTGGCTTCTACGCAATCGGCACACAAAGCAAACCCCCGCGTGTAAATTGCAAACCCCAGGCCAGAAAATATCCGTGCGAAATCAATCAGCGTCAGGCGCTGTCAGCGCCGACCCGGCAGGACTTGCCGCCTGAGGCGGTCAAAATGTCTGCGGTGGTTGTGTCCGGTTATTTCCGCGGCGGGCGAAAGTCGATCGCGCGCAGGATCACGCCGGGGGGATTGCCCTCGAGTTCGACATCGCTGAATTTCAACGCGGCGCGGGCTTCGATGCGGTCGCGCAATCTCATGAATTGCTGCTCGCGCTGCTCCGGCGGCGTACGCGACGAGCCCTCAAGCTGATCCATCGCGTCCGTGGAGATGGCGCAGGTCACGTCAGCCCCGTCATTCTTCATCGTGAAGCGCACGACCATCCGGTTGTAGTCGTAGTCTCCAAAAGCACCTGCGGTGAGCGCCATGACGGGGTCTCCCTGGATTGAGCTGGCTGTTCGTGCCGGCTGCTTTTAGAACTTCTTCCGGGCCGGCGGCGGGTTGAGTTCGAGGATCTTCGACAGGCAATCTTCCTGCGTGGCGTGAGGCCCGGTGACAAACGTGCCGCTCACCTTGGTGCTGTACCAGCCCGACACCACGCCGAGACGCAGCGATTCCTCAGGTTTCACGTGGCGCGGCGAGAGGTTTTGCATGGAGGTTCCTTTGAAGGCAGCCGTTCGCAGGCCTGCGAAACGCTGCGGCTCCCCGCAGTGCGCCTTTTATGGCCGAATAGCCATGGTTATCTTTGATTGGAGCCGCTTCAATGGCTCCATCCTTCGAGACGCGCGCAAGGCGCGCTCCTCAGGATGAGGTCGGAGCAAGACGAGGCATCAGAACCCTCATGGTGAGGAGCGCGTCGGAGTTTATCATCGGGCCGCGCTTCGCGCGGACCCGTTGGCGCGTCTCGAACCATGAGGCCACGGAACAATGGTCATGATCAGGGAGAACCGGAAAAAGCGCTAGCCCGCCGTCCGCGCCCTCCGCCCTTCGATCGGATATTGCGGATCGTTGTAGCCCGGCGTCGAGGGATGGCCCGAGGTGACGAGGCGGTCGATCAGGGCTTCGTCTTCGGCGGTGAAGCGATAATCGAGCGCGCGGACGTAATCGTCCCATTGTTCTTCAGTGCGGGGGCCCGCGATCACAGCGCTGACGAACGACGAGTTCAGCACCCAGGACACCGCGAATTGCCCGGCGGTGATGCCCCGGGACTCGGCGTGTTGCTTGATCTCCTGCGCCAGTTGCAGCGATTCCGGCCGCCACTCGGTCTGCATGATCCGCGTATCATTGCGTCCGGCGCGGGTGTCCTTGTCGGGCGCGGCGTCGGGGCGGTATTTGCCGGTCAAAACGCCGCGCGCCAGCGGGCTATAGGCCACGACGCCGAGGCCGTAATAGCCGCAGGCCGGAAAATGCTCCACTTCGGGCATCCGGTTCATCGCGTTGTAATAGGGCTGGCTGACGACCGGCCGGTCGATGCCGAGGCGGTCGCAGATGTTGCAGATCTCGGCGACGCGCCAGGCGCGATAATTCGAAAGGCCGAAATAGCGCACCTTGCCCTTCTGGATCAGGTCGCCCATCGCGCGCACGGTTTCGTCAAGCGGCGTCGAATGGTCTTCCTTGTGCAGATAATAGATGTCGATGTAATCGGTACCGAGCCGTTTGAGGCTTTCGTCCGCGGCCTGCAACACCCAGCGGCGCGATAAGCCGCCACGGTTGGGATCGTCGCCCATCTGGTTGGCGAGCTTGGTCGCGAGCACCCAGTTGTGCCGGCTGTTGGAGATGGCGCGGCCGACCACCTGTTCTGAGTTGCCGGTCGAATAGGCATCCGCGGTATCGATGAAATTGACGCCGGCCTCGCGCGCCTTGGCGACGATCCGCCCTGATGTGGCCTCGTCGGCCGGACCGCCGAACATCATGGTGCCCAGGCAGATCGGCGAGATTTTCAGGCCGCTGCGGCCGAGTTGACGATATTCCATGGGGTGGGGTCCTCTGGGAGTAGTCAGGCATTTAGCCGGCTATAGTTCGTCATTGCGAGCCACCGGGTCGCGCGAATGCGCGCCCGATGACAGGCTCAGCGAAGCAATCCATGGCTGCAAAGTAAAGTATGGATCGCTTCGTCGCTTTGCTCCTCGCGATGACGGCGAAAGCATTCAAACGTCACGTACCATCCTTCAATATCTTGAACACGCCGCTGGCGGTCACGATACAGCGCTCATTGGCGGTCACCTCGGTGGTCATGAAGATCAGGGTGCGGGTGACGCGAACCACGCGCGGCTTCGATATCAGGGTCTCGCCGATTTTGCCGCTGTCGATAAATTGGACGTCCATCTGCACGGTCGCGAGCGTCGGCCGGCCCGAGACGTAGCGCGCGGTCATGCCGCAGGAGCGGTCTGCGAACGTCATCAACAACCCGCCTTGCACCCGGCCGCGGCGGTTATGATGCTTGTCTTCCGTGACAAGCGCATATTCATGCTCGCCCTTGAGAAGGCGTTCCCACAGCGGCCCGACCAGATGGAGGAACCCCGAAGTTTCAACCAGGGTCCAGCCGGCGGCCTTGAGTGTCTCCGCGGTGTCGGTCATCCCGGTCATTCCAATGCGTGATGATTTAAAGTCTACGGTCATTTCATCAATCGCTGACGTGTTGTAGTCAAGCAGGATGAACCGGCTATTCGACGATACCACCCGGCGGAATATTGCAGGGCTCTGCGCGGGATTTGCACGGCTGCCCGCCAGCGAACCGGTGCCCGGGCTGAAACGGGCCGCGGTCGCGATCGTGCTGGTCGAGGCCGATGCCTCGCAAAGCGGCACGGCATTGTTGTTGACCTTGCGCGCTTCCAGCTTGCGCGCCCATCGCGGCCAATGGGCGCTGCCTGGCGGGCGTTGTGACGAAGGCGAAACGCCGGTCACCGCGGCGCTGCGCGAACTTCATGAAGAACTCGGAATGGCGCTCGGTCCGCAGGATGTGCTGGGATTGCTCGATGATTATCCGACCCGGTCGGGATATCTCATCACCCCCGTCGTGCTATGGGCGCGCGAAAGTGCGGCCATGTCGCCCAACCCGGCCGAGGTCGCTTCCGTACATCGGATCCCGCTGCGCGATCTGGAACGCGATGAAGCGTTTGACTTCATCGCCATTCCCGAAAGCACCGGGCGCGTGATCCGCTTTCACTACGAGGGCCATCTCATTCACGCGCCGACGGCAGCGATGATGTACCAGTTCCGCGAAATCCTTGCGGGCCGCGATACCCGCGTGGCCGACCTGGAACAGCCGGTGTTTGCCTGGAAATAGCCGCGTTCGCCCGCTGCTTTGTGAAAGCCGGGTTGCGGATATCAGGGCTTTCGACGACGATGCCGCCCAGCAAAAACAAGAACAATGCGACGGGAGTTTTTCCGATGCGCCGCTGGGACGCTTTGCTCTATACGCTCATCTTGGCGTTCGGCGCCTGCTGCGGCCTCAACGGCGCAAAGGCGCAGTCCTTTCCAGGCAGGCCCATTACCCTGGTGATTCCATTTGCGCCGGGTGGCAGCACCTCGATTGTCGGGCGCGTCATCGCCGACAAGATGAGCCAGTTGCTCGGCCAAGGCATCGTCGTTGACAACCGCGCCGGCGCCGGTGGCACCTTCGGCACCAAGCTCGTGGCGAAAAGCGATCCCGATGGTTACACCATTCTGCTCGGCTATACCGGCACGCTGGCGATCGGACCGTCGCTCTACAAGAATGTCGGCTACGATCCGCGCAAGGATTTCGCGCCGATCGGCCTGATCGGCAACGCGCCCAATTCGCTGGTGGTGCACCCGTCGTTTCCGGTGGCGACCGTGGCCGAATTGATCGCCTTTGCGAAGGAGCATCCCGGCAAGGTCAATTTCGGCTCGGCCGGTGCGGGCACGGTCAGCCATGTCACCGGCGAATATTTCGCCCGCGCCGCCGGCATCAAGCTTCAGCATATTCCCTATAAGGGTACCGGTCCGGCGCTGACCGATTTGTTGGGCGGGCACATCCCGATGGCGTTCGCGCCGATTCCGGCCGCCCATGCCAATGTCTCGGCCGGATTGTTGCGCGCGCTCGCCGTGACGAGTGCGACCCGCAGCAGTCTGCTGCCGGAGGTGCCGACAATGTCCGAAGCCGGCGTGCCCGGTTTCGATGCCTCGCTCTATTACGGGCTGGTGGCGCCGGCCGGCACGCCGCGTCCGGTGATCGAGCGGCTCAACGAGGCGTTGCAGACCGCGCTCGCCTCCGACGAGGTGAAAAAGCAGCTCGGGCTCGATGGCACCGAGATCACGCCGGGAACGCCTGAGGACTATGCCGATTTCATCGACAAGGATGAAAAGAAGTGGGCGGAACTGGTCAAGGCCAGCGGCGTCGAGCAGGAGTAGAACGACCGCTGCGGCGATAAGCGCCGTTTCGGGGCTGACGTGCGCGGCCGGCCCTTGTTAGAACGATCCCATGCGCTCCCATGTGATTCGCTCTTGTTCCGGATATTTCGCGCTCGCGCTGCTGCTGATCGCGCCGCCCACGGCCGCGATGGAGGCAGGCGCGCTTCCGGCCGCGACCGCCGACGCAATGGCGCAGGCGGCGTCGCCCCAGGCGATCGCGGAATATCGCCGCCGGCTTGCCGAATATCAGGAAGCGCGTGCGGCGTTCGACGAGGAAGCGGGCGCCTATTGGAGTTCGATTTCGGAAAAACGCCGCGGCCGCAATGCCAAACGGCGCGACCATCAGCCGATCACGCTCGATGATTATGTCCTGACCCAGGCGCCGCTTTATAATGGGCCGAAACGGCCGGTGGATCCGTCGCCGCCGGAACCGGGCGAAAAGCCGGCACGCCCGCACAAGGCGATCCCTGTGGTGGCCGATTTGCTGAGAGCTGCTTCGGATGTTTTCCAGTTCATGCCGCAGCGGCCGACGAGCGAGATCGAATTCAAGCGCGCCTATGCCCGCGTCGCGTCGGCGGCGGGCCTCACCCGCGAGCAGGCGGTGCGGGTCTATTCGTTCGAGACCGGCGGCACCGGCAATTACGATGTGCAGGCGGGCATCGAGCATGGCGGCACGCGCGCCATTTCGACCGCGATGGGTTACAACCAGTTGCTCACCACCAACAGCGTCGAACTGGTTGCCGAGCAGGGTTCCGACATCCTGGCGGCGCTGACCGCGAAGGCCGCGCAATTGTCCGGCCCGCCGCGCAAGGCGATGGACTATAAGATCGCGGTGTTCAAGCGAATGGTGGCGGTCGCGCGCTCGGTGCCGGACGAATGGGGACAGCACGAGAAAATCGGCGACAGCCCGCAGGGCTGGGCGATCCATGCCATGGTGCTGGACATCGATGTCGGCCCGCTGCTGCAGACCCACAAGCTCCTGACCTCGGTGATCTTCGCGCGCGCCAAGGGCTATACCCGCCCGCTGAGCGCGGCTGAACTGGAGATGATGAATCTCACCGGTGACGGCACCGGTTTGGACATGGTGACGATGCCGCAGGCGATGCGCGAGCAGGTCCCGACCGCGAATTTCTTCCAGCGCGGCGGCTATGAACGCAACCCCGTGGCGATTCGCCACAACACGGTGGCGAAATTGCTCGCGATTACCGACAGCCGGATGGACAGCAACAGCAACCAGCCTGGTGCGAGGGAATTGGCTTCGGTGTTTTAGAGGCGGGGTGGGGTTCAATAAATACTCAGTGTCGTCCCGGCCACCGAGCCGGGACCCATACGCCGCGGCCCTTCTTTGGGGCAGGGCGTTAGAGACCTTCCTTCAACAACATCTGCACGGCGTATGGGTCCCGGCGTTCGCCGGGACGACGGGTGAGAGAGTGTGTCGTGCTTCGCCGGGGCGACGCGCGGTGAGGCTCCTTCAATTCGTTCCGAACATGAACTTGCCGTCGCCTTCAAGGTACGGCCCGGTGCGCATATAGAGTTGGCCGTTCTGGCCGATGAAGAACAGCGTGCCCTTCGGCACCTTTTTGGCGCCCTTTAGAAGCAGCGCCGCGTTATTGGTCCCCATCTTGTAGGAGAAGGTCTTGCCTTCCTTGTCGTAGCCATAGCCCATGTCGGGCGACAGCACCCAGGGTGTCGGCGCCGCCGCCTGGGCGAAGGCCGAACTTGTCAGCGCAGCCAGCGCCGCGGCTATCAAAACTGTCCTCGAAAATCGCGTCATCCCGCATCCTCCCGCATTCGGCCTTCGAAAAATCCAAGCCTGTCTCGTTTGAAGTCTGTACCGTTTTGAACAAATCACGAACGTCATCGTTCCGTCAATATGACGCGGGCGGCGCGTTTGACGCAGCTTTTGAGACTTTGTGATTTCCTGCGTTCGACTTCGCGACTATCTTCCCTGCCAGTTCAGGCTAGAAATGGGCTCGGCGGGAACGGGGGATGATTCGAATGAACCAGATTGTGAAAATTTGTTTGGGTAGCGCGCTGATGGTTGTGGCGCTGGCGGGCGTCGCCAAAGCCGATGATTTCAAACTCAGCAATAACCAGAGAATTGCCTGCAGCCGCGGCCTTTCCGCCGGCAAGCTCAATACCGCGACCTGCAAATCCTACGCTTATGTTTTCAACGTCAAGACGTCGGAATATTTCCGCTGCTCGGTCAGCCTGGCGCTGACGCGCGACAACAAGGAAGTGATCAACGTCCAGACCGACGGCGGCTGCACCAAGAAGCCGCGCATCTTCGAAACCGATTCCAACTATTCGTTCGACGCGACCGAAACCGAACCGCCGAACACCAATTCGTTTTTCGGTCCCGGCGGCTACGCGATCTGGGCCAGCGACAACACCGCGCAAAAAGTCCGCGGCTGCATCACCATCAGTTCAGGCCTCGGCTCCGATATTTCGAAATGCCTGGACATGACGTTTCAGTGATTTGCTTCCTTCACCTCTCCCCTTGTGGGAGAGGTCGGATCACATCGCAGATGTGATCCGGGAGAGGGGTTCAGGTCTGTCGATAGACTGCACCCCTCTCCCCAACCCTCCCCCACAAGGGGGGAGGGAGCTCACCGTCATTGTCGTTGCAGATCAGTCTTATCTTTATCGCCTAATGACTCACGCGCGCTGACGCCGGGTGTCCCGGCACCTTGAAGCGCTTGCCGGTGTCGGTGACTTTGCTGCCGTTGACTTTCAGGATCGAGAAATCCTGGTCCATGTAGTTGCCGGCCAGAATGTATTTGCCGTCGGGCGTGAACAGCACCGCTTCCGGCAATCCACCGACTTCGATGTCCTGGGTCTTGGTCACTTTCTTGCCGTCGATCTTCAGGATCGCGAGGCTGCCGTTCTTGTTGTAGAAAAATGCTTTCTTGTTGGCATTGGAGCCGCGCAGGATCGCAGCTACCGCCAGATCGCCCTTCGGTGACATCGCGAGTCCCTCGGGACCGTCGCCGACCACGACCCGGTCGATGATCCGCGGCGGGTTGGCTTCGAGGTCGATCACGCTTGTGGTGTCGACGCTGCCGTCGGAAGCGCCGGAGTTGCCATTGTCGGAGGTCAGCGCGATTTTGCTGTTCGGCGTCACCACCACATTGTAGGGCCACTGGCCGGTCGGAAGGTCCACCTTGTTGTAGGTCACCTTGTCGCCATTGACGTCGAGCACCGACACTTTATGCGCGGGAAACCGCACGGCCAGCGCATGCTTGCCGTCCGGCGTGAACATCACATGCGCGACGCTGTCGGGAAAGCTGATGGTGTCGGTGACCTTGACGTCGGTGCCATTGACCGAGAGCACGCTGACCGAATTGTCGCCGCGGTTGGCGACCAGCGCCATCTTGCCGGACGGGCTGAAGTTCAGTCCCGAGGGCTGCTTGCCGCCGGTGATGGTCGCCGCCAGCTTGGGCGGATTGGCCTTGAGATCGATCACGAAGATCTTGTTGTCCGGCACTTGCTTGAGCGCGTCGCCGTCTTTGACGACATCGACCGAATCCGCCACCAGCGCGACCGAACCGGTGGGATCGATATCGACATTGACCGGAGGGCCGACCACCGAATTGGCCAATGGCAGCGTGGCGACGATCTTGGGGCTTTCGGGATTGGCGAGATCGACGATCAGGACCGAATCCTTGCCGGGCGCGGCGAAGATCGTCTTGCCTTCGTCGTCCCAGGTCACCTTCTCGTCGATGCCGACGATCATGAACGGCGCGGCATGAACCAGATTGAGGCCGGTGCTGCCGAGCAGCATGGCCGCTCCCAGCGAGAGTCCCAAAGATAATCGAATGTTACGTGTGGCAGGCATTAGCGCGTTCTCCCGGATAGACCGGCCTCTGATGGGCCGGTTTTGTCATTTCAGAATACGCGGGGAATTGCTGGGTTGCTAGAGCGAAGCGGATAGCGCGGTTGCACGGCGCGGCATCTCGGTCGATTGGCCGCAACCCCGGATGGGTTGACCGCGGGACTTCATCCGGCCAATTTCGCGCCAACTCCAAGGGAGAGGTCGATGCAACGGCTCAAGGGCAAGACGGCGTTGGTGGTGGGGGCCGGTTCGATCGGGCCGGGCTGGGGCAACGGCAAGGCGACCGCCGTGACCTTTGCGCGCGAGGGGGCGCAGGTGTTTTGCGTCGATCGCAACGCGTGCAGCCGCTGAAGAGACCGCCGGGATCATTACCGGCGAGGGAGGCAAGGCGACCGCGTTTACGGCGGATGTCTCCCGCGCCGGTGACGTCGAGGCGATGGTCGCGGCGTGTCTCAAGGCCTTTGGCCGCATCGATGTGCTCGACAACAATGTCGGCATTGCCGAAACCGGCAGCGTCGTCGACGTTTCGGAAGCGGATTGGGACCGCGTCTTCGCGGTCAATCTCAAAAGCGCCTTTCTCGCCATGAAGCATGTCATTCCGGTCATGGCGAAGCAGGGCGGCGGCTCGATCATCAATATTTCGTCGATCGCCTCGATCCGTCATCTCGGTATCTCCTATGTGACCTATGGAACGACCAAGGCCGCAATGAATCAGATGACGCGCACCACAGCGGTCGAATTCGCCGCCAAAAATATCCGGGTGAACGCTATCCTGCCGGGCCTGATGAAAACGCCGATGGTCGAGCATTCCGCCGGGCTGGCGGCGAGCTACGCCAATGGCGATGTCGAGGCGATGTGGCGGGCGCGCGATGCGCAGGTGCCGATGGGACACATGGGCGACGCCTGGGACGTCGCCAACGCGGCATTGTTTTTGGCGTCGGACGAATCGAAATACGTCACCGGTATCGAATTGGTGGTCGATGGCGGGATTACGCTGAAGGTGAGTTGAACTCTCTCGTCGTCCCTGCGAACGCAGGGACCCATAACCACCGGCCTCGTGGCATAGTCAGATGGTCCAACAGCATTCTTAAAATGAAACGACACGGCGTATGGGTCCCTGCGTGCGCAGGGACGACAGTGAGAAAAAATCGATGCGACGTATTTTTCTGATCCTGATGGCCATCGCCGCCATCGCATCGCTGTCACCGATCTCGCCTTCGCCGCCGCCAGCGAGACCGTCGACCAGAAGATCGATCCCGCGCCCTGCGTCGCCGCCGTGACCGCCAATGACGACGACCAGATCATTGCCATATGTGGCCCGCTGATCGACAGCGAAAAAACGTTGAAGGCCGATCGCATCAAGGCGCTGATTGCGCGCGCCGGTGTCTACGATCGCAAAGACCAGATCGAGCGCGCGATCGGCGATTACGATACCGCGCTGCGGCTCGATCCGACGCTGGCGGATATTTTCAACGCGCGCGGTGAGCTCAGGCGCAAGAAGGGCGACAGGCCGCGCGCGCTGGCCGATTTCTCCGCCGCCATCAAGCTCGATCCGAATCACGCCGCCGCCAAAGCCAATTATAAATCGCTGGCGCTGGAGGTCGAACGGCTCGGCGCGATGATCGCGGTCAACAACAAACCGAGCTTCAATTGCGCCAATGCCAGGAAGCCGGTCGACAAGGCGATCTGCGGCAATCCTGAACTCGCCAATCTCGACCGCGAGATCAACGCGGTGAATACCAAGGTGGTCCGCCAGGCCACCGGCAAGAGTCTGCGCGGCGGCCGCGCCATGCAGCGCGAGCAGGACGACTTCATCGTCCGCCGCAATGCCGCGTTCGGCCAGCCGGATTACGACCTGCAAAAGGCGATGCGCGAGCGGCTCGACCACCTGATGACGGTAGAGCGGAATTAGGGTCAATTCGGCAATCAATCGCTTCATCTTTCGAGACGGCGCGCAAGAGCGGCGGCGAGATAACGTCTGACGCGTTATTGCCGCGCCGCACACCCCTCATTCGAGAGTGAGGCCATGCGATCATTTGCCTCGCCGTTTGCCGCTAGCGCGGTGTTTGCCATCACGGTCTTGTCTTCCATCGGCGCCGGCGCGCAAACGGCGGCTGAGCCGCCGGTTGTGTGCGCAGCCACTGACGTGTTGCGGCGCCCGCGAAATTGATCGAAAGCTGTACCGCGCTGATCGACAATCCGGCCACAGCAGAGAGCGATCGTCTCGGCCGCGATGATTACGCCGTGCCGGCGCGCTGCAAAACAGCGGCGAGACCAACAAGGCGCTGGCCGAGATCGATGCGGTCGTTGCCAAGGCTCCCGATCTGGCGCGCGCTTTTCGCGCCCGCGGCGAAATTCTTCGCCAGAGCGGCCAGACCGAAGCGGCATTTGAAGCGCTGAACCAGGCCATCAGGCTCGATCCCGACACGCGCCGATGGCTATGAAAGCCGCGGCAACGTCTTCAACAACGTCAGGAAATACGATCGCGCCATCGAGGATTATAACGAGGCGTTGCGCCTGAAGCCGGATTTCGCGCAGGCGTTTTCCGATCGTGGCGCCGCCTGGTATTTCAAGGGCGAATACCAGAAGGCGATCGCCGATTATGACGAAGCGATCCGTCTTGATCCGAACCGGGCGCGGACCTACACGAACCGCGGCTCCGCCTACCGCAAGCTGGGCCGCAGTGATCGCGCGCTGGAGGACGACACCGCGGCGATCCGTATCGATCCGACCCGCCGGAATTCTTCGACAATCGCGGGCTGCATCTGGCCGGCAATGGCGATTACGCCGGCGCGATCGCCGACTACGACCAGGCGATCAAGCTTCAGTCCCGAGCCGAAATTCCTGACCAACCGCGGCGATGCCTATCAGGCCACGAAGGATTACGATCGCGCGATTGCAGATTACGATGCGGCGTTGAAACTGGATGCGAAGTTTCAGCGCGCCTACAACAATCGCGGCGCGGCCTGGCGCGGCAAGGGCGACCGCAGCCGGCGCGATGCAGGATTACGCCGAAGCCGTCCGGCTCAATCCCGCCGACGCCACCGCGGCGGCCAACTACAAGGAGATCGCGATTGAGGCCGAGCGGCTGGGTGCGCTGGCCTATCAGAAGAACCTGCCGAGTTTCAATTGCGCGACCGCGAAGCGGCAGGTGGAAAAGGCGATTTGCGCCGATCCGGGCCTGGCCCAGCTCGACCGCGATATCAACGATGTGTTCCTGCGGGTCATCGCGAGCGCGGAATCCGACAGCCATCGCGCAGCGCTGGCGCTGACCCGGGAGCAGCGCGACTTCATCGAGAAGCGCAACGCTTCGTTCGGTCGCCCGGCTAAGATGCGCGAGACGATGGATGCCCGGCTGACAAGGTGAATACGATTGCGCGGCAGGAGCGGTGGGTTGAACCAAGCGTGCCTCAACGCGAACGGTGCGCCCCCTCTCCCGCAAGGGGAGAGGTAAGGAAAACCCGCTGAGCGCCATCCAAAGTACTACTGTTTTCACCTTGAACTGCCGCCGCTTCCCGTGACAATGGCGTCCGGGAGCAACGCCAATGAACAGCCAGGACAACAGCCGGTATCACGAGGTTCACGCCCGCTCGCTGCGGGATCCCGAAGGATTTTGGGGCGAGGCGGCGGGCGAGATCGACTGGATCGAGCCCGCGAAAAAGATCTTCGATCCCAGCCTCGGCCTGTACGGCCGCTGGTTCGCCGGGGCGGTGGTCAATACCTGTTACAACGCGCTCGACCGTCATGTCGCTGGCGGCCGCGCCGATCAGCTGGCGCTGATTCATGATTCGCCGCTGACCGGCAATGTCACCACATTCACCTACGCGCAGATGTTGCGCGAGGTGCAGACGCTCGCGGCGGTCATGCAGGATTTCGGCGTCGCCAAGGGCGACCGCGTCATCCTTTATATGCCGATGGTGCCGGAAGCCGTGGTTGCGATGCTGGCTTGCGCGCGGATCGGCGCGGTGCATTCAGTGGTGTTCGGCGGCTTCGCCGCCAAGGAACTGGCGACGCGGATCGAGGACGCCAAGCCGAAACTGATTCTGTCGGCGAGTTGCGGATTGGAGCCCGGCCGCATCGTTTCCTACAAGCCGCTGCTCGACGAGGCGATCAAGCTTTCCAGCGTCAAGCCGCAGGCCTGCATCATCCTGCAGCGGCCGCAGCAGACCTGCGATCTCATCGCGGGGCGTGATCACGACTGGGCTGCGCTGCGTGACGCCGCACTAGCTGTAGGCAAGAACGCCGCTTGCGTGCCGGTCAACGCGACCGACCCGCTCTATATTCTCTACACCTCGGGCACGACCGGCAAACCCAAAGGCGTGGTGCGCGACAATGGCGGGCATCTGGTCGCGCTGAAATGGTCGATGTTCAATCTCTACGGCGTCAAGCCGGGCGAGGTGTTCTGGTGCGGCTCCGACATCGGCTGGGTGGTCGGCCACAGTTACATCATCTACGCGCCGCTGTTTCACGGCGCGACCTCGATCATGTATGAGGGCAAGCCGATCGGCACGCCCGATGCAGGCGCGTTCTGGCGGGTGATCGCGCAGCACAAGGCGGTGGCGCTGTTCACCGCGCCGACCGCGTTCCGCGCCATCCGCAAGGAAGACCCGGACGGAAAATTCATCCGCCAATACGATCTGTCGAAATTCCGCACGCTGTTTCTGGCCGGCGAGCGCGCCGATCCGCCGACGGTGGCATGGGCCGAGCAGCAGTTGAAAGTGCCTGTGATCGACCACTGGTGGCAGACCGAAACCGGCTGGTGTATCGCCGGCAATCCGGTCGGCCTCGGCATGCTGCCGGTCAAACACGGCTCGCCGACGGTGCCGATGCCGGGTTATCAGGTCGACGTGGTCGATGAAGCGGCGCGGCCGTTGCCGGCCGATGCGATGGGCTCGATCGTGATCAAACTGCCGATGCCGCCGGCTTGCCTGCCGACGCTGTGGGAGCAGGACGAGCGTTGCAAGGAAGCCTATTTCAACGAATTCCCCGGCTATTACAAAACCTCCGACGCCGGCTACAAGGACGCCGACGGCTATGTCTACGTGATGGGCCGTACCGACGACATCATCAACGTCGCGGGGCATCGGCTGTCCACCGGCGGCATGGAAGAGATTCTGGCGTCGCATTCGGATGTCGCCGAATGCGCGGTGCTCGGCATCAAGGATGCGATCAAGGGCGAGGTGCCTTGTGGCTTCCTGGTGCTGAAGGCCGGCGTGTCGCGCAGCCCTGCCGAGATCGAAAAGGATATCGTGGCGCTGGTGCGCGAGAAACTCGGCCCGGTCGCCGCATTCAAGCTCGCGATCACGGTCGGCCGGCTGCCCAAAACCCGTTCCGGCAAGATCCTGCGCGGCACCATCAAGAAGATCGCCGACGGCGACCCCTGGACCATGCCCGCCACCATCGAGGACCCCAAGGTGCTGGACGAAATCGGCGAGGCGCTGAAGGGGCGGGTGTGATAACGCTCGTCATGCCCGGGCTTGACCCGGGCATCCATCATACTTCAGAAACGGCCTTGTTTTTGATGGATTGCCGGGTCAAGCCCGGCAATGACACAAATGACCGGATTTCGAATGCAGCCTAAACCCGCGAAACTCGCCACAGCCCTCATCGTTCTCGCGCTGGCCCTCTCAGCCTGCACGCGTCGTGGCGAGTCGCCCATGACAGGCACCCTGAGTGAAGACGATGACACCTTCTGCCGGGCCAACAACGTCGTCGTTGGCTCACCGGCCTATGTCGCCTGCCGCAGGGATCGCGACGCCCAGCGCGGCAACGCCGCCACCCGCGCCGACAACACGCAGCGCAGGCTCGGCGAATACATGCTGAACAATCCGACCAAGCCGTGAACAGCTTATCCTGAGGTGCGAGTTCTTGAAGCGATGGGTCTTGCCGGGATGCATGGTTTCGCGCGACCGTCTCATACAGCGTAGAAGCATCGCATGATTCCGTGGTTGCAGATCGATACGACCCGGGTGCCCGGTGCCGACGTCGAACTTCGTTTGATGCGAAGGGGCGCCGAGTTCTCGATGATGCTCGGTCAGAACGAGTTGATGAACAGCCGTCTCAGCGGATCGGAGGAGGCGCTCGCGACCCTCGCCTGTCGAAGGATCGACGGCGTCAAGCGCCCGCATCTGTTGATCGGCGGACTGGGCATGGGCTTTACATTGCGCGCCGCGCTCGCGGTGCTGGACGCGCAGGCACGGATTACTGTCGCCGAACTCGTTCCCGCCGTGATCGCATGGGCGCGTGGGCCGATGGCCGAGATCTTCGGCGATAGCCTGAGCGATCCACGCGCCGACATTCGCGAAGCCGATGTGGTCGAAATGATCAAAGCGTCGCCGTCGGCGTTCGACGCCATTCTGCTCGATGTCGATAACGGCCCGGAAGCCTTGATCCGCAAGGCCAATGACGCCCTCTACGACCTCAAGGGATTGCAATCGATCCGCCGCGCGCTGCGGCCGGGCGGTATCCTCGCGGTCTGGTCATCCGGGCCAAATGCGGCGTTTTCGAAACGGCTTGCTGCCGCCGATTTCGAGGTGAATGAAGTTGGCGTGCGTGCAACGACCAAGCGCAGCGGCGCCCGCCACGTCATCTGGTTCGCAACCAAGTCCCGGCCGGCCTCGCGCTAACGGATTAATCCATCTGGCTACGGGTCTGGTCGCCGAAGGCGCAGGATTAAATCGTACCGTTCGGAGATAATTTAACTGCCTCAAGATTTACCTTCAGATGCTCTCTCCGCATTAAATCTTTTTACCATCTCTGCAGCCTTAGCCATTTCCCGTACATCATAATAACCAAGGTTGTAAAATTGTCGGTTATATACTGTTGTTTTTGGTCACAGCGCTTTACCGATTGTTAGGGGCGTCTCCGTAAACGCGCGACCACAAAGTCCGGTTGACTTCCGCCTTTGACCCAGGCTGTGTGAAAACTCCGTCGATGCTATGATTCTGCTGCTGAATCGGCGGGGGGAGTGATGCAGGGTTTCGTGCAAGGGGCGGATCGTCAGCAGACGACACTGTTTCCGGAATGCCTCGATGATTGGGTGGACGAGAGCAATTCCATTCGCGCGGTCAATGTGTTCGTGGATGCGTTAGAACTCCGCGACCTCGGGTTCGATGGCGTTGATCCAGCAGCGACCGGCCGGCCAGCGTACCATCCTTCGGCGATGCTCAAGCTCTACATTTACGGCTATCTCAACCGGATCCAATCGAGCCGGCGGCTGGAGCGCGAGGCTGGCCGCAATCTCGAGGTGATGTGGCTGACCGGGCGGCTTGCGCCGGATCACAAGACCATCGCCGACTTCCGCAAGGACAATGGCCCCGCGATCAAGAAGGTTTGCGCCCAATTCGTCGAGTTGTGCCGCAAGATGGGCCTGTTGACGAAGGCCAGCGTTGCCATCGATGGCAGCAAGTTCAAGGCTGTGAACAGTCGCGACAACAACTTCACGCAAGGCAAGATCCAGCGCCGCCAGAAGCAGATCGAAGAGAGCGTGGCGCGCTACATGAGCCAACTGGACACCGCTGACCGCCGGACTGCCGCAGGAGAAGAGCCGTCGGAAACGGTGCTGCTGACCAAGACGCGGCTTAAGGAAAAGCTGGCGAAGCTTGAAGAAGAAGTGAAGCGGCTGGCCGCGATTGAAAAGGCATTGCTCGCCTCGCCCGACAAGCAGATATCGCTGACCGATCCCGATTGCCGCTCGATGGCAACGAGCGGGCGCGGCTCAGGCATGGTCGCCTACAACGTACAAAGTGCGGTCGACACCACGAACCATCTGATCGTAGCGCACGAGGTCACCAACGTCGGCACCGATAGATCGCAACTGGCGACGATGGCGCAGGCTGCGAAAGCCGCGCTGCACAGCGACTACTTGGACGTCGTTGCGGATCGGGGCTACTTTAAAGGTGAGGAAATCCTGGCATGCGAACAGGCCGGGATCGCGGTCACACTACCCAAGCCGCAAACCTCGGGGGCCAAGTCGGCAGGCCGCTTTGGGAAATCTGATTTTGTCTATTTGGCCAAGGACGATGTCTATCGCTGCCCGGCCGGCGAGAAGCTGGCGCACCACTTCATCGCTGATGAAGATGGTCAGAAAATGCGGATTTACCTGACGAAGGCGTGCCGCACATGCCCGTTCAAGGATCAGTGCACAACGTCCAACGAGCGCCGCATCAAACGCTGGGAACACGAACACGTCGTCGAGGCCGCGCAGACGCGGCTCGATCAAAATCCACAAGCCATGCGTGTGCGCCGCGAAACCGCAGAGCATCCGTTCGCCACGCTGAAGATGCGGATGGGTGCGACGCACTTTCTGATGAAGACGCTGCCGAAGGTAGCGACTGAGATGGCGCTGAACGTACTCGCCTACAACCTCACGCGCGTAATGAACATCGTCGGCATCAAGCCGCTCCTGGTGGCAATCCGGGCCTGAAGAGCTCGTGCTGTTATGCGCATCGTGTGACCGTTCACCTCGCTTAGCGTGGTCTGAGGTTCGCCCGGGTTGACTCCAGAATCGATCCAGCAAAAATATGCTCCAACCGTCGTGTCGACGCGGATCGCCCCGGTTGCGCGCAGTTTTTGGGGGAGGAAAATCGTTTTTACACGGCCTGGACCCAAAGCGGACTTGGACTTCGGGCAATTTTAACTCTTATCAGCCATCTACGTACCCTAGCCGTTGGATTTGAGAAAACTCTCGCGCGCTATGCTGACGCGCTTGAGAATCTTTGCTGGGAGACCGTTGATGGCTCAAGAAAGTCCGAGGCCGCGCATCGGCGAAGGGCGCATCGGCAGTTCTGTCTGCGCCGCGATCGGCGTGCTCAGCGTCGCTGCGGTGCTATGCTTGCGCTACCCCGCCTTTTTCACGACGCCTGAGCTGCGCGTCCATTACGACGTCGAGCTGCTCCGTCTCACCCTCGCGGTCGCCATGGTCGTCGGTGCCTGGCTCGGCGTCGTGGGGATCGTGCTAGGCGGCCCGCGGGTGCGCGCTGCGATCGGCCTCAGCGCGCTTTTCCTCGCCACGCTGCTTGGCGGGCCCTACGTGCCGACACCGGATTTTCTCCAGCCGCGCTTCTATCTCGGCCTCGACTGGCTGGTGCTCGATCTATTCTTCACCGGCGCAGCATTCGTGCTGCTCGAGTGGGTCGTCCCACGGGTGCGGCCGGAGCAAGGGCCGCTCAGCCCCGGCTGGAGGCTCGATCTCGCCTATTTCGGCGTCAACCACCTGCTGATCGGCGTATTCCTGGTGGTCTCGACACATTTTGCCCATGACTATTTCGCCTGGGCGATCAGCCCGTCACTGCAGGCACATGTCGTGGCCCTGCCGGCGATCGTCCGCTTCGTGCTGGTGATCCTGGCGGCCGATGCAGTCGAATACATCTCCCACCGCGCCTATCACGAGGTGCCGTGGCTGTGGCGAATCCATGCGGTCCATCATTCGCCCGAACACATGGACTGGCTCTCGGGATCGCGCCTCCATTTCCTCGAGCCATTGGCAACGCGTGCCCTGGTGCTGGTGCCGATCGTTCTGCTCGGCTTCCCGCAGGACACGATCTTCGCCTATCTCATTTTCATCTCTGTGCAATCGGTTCTGATCCATTCAAACTTCAAGATGAATGTCGGCTGGCTACGGTACGTAATCGTCACGCCACAATTCCATCACTGGCACCACGCGTCGGACGCCGAGGCCATCGACAAGAACTACGCGGCACACACGCCGCTGTTCGATATGCTGGGCGGAACTTGGCACCTGCCCAAAGACCGCTGGCCGGTCGAATACGGCACGGTGAAGCCGATCCCCGGCGGCATGCTCGGCCAGTTCATGCACCCCTTCGTCGGGCCGGTGAAGGAATTCCTCGAACATCGGAACCCATGAAGCGGCGTATTCCGCTGTTGCCAGCATGAGACTCGCAGCGTGTTTGCTCACTGAGGAAAATCGGGTGAGGCAATGCCGGTGACGCGTGCTCCGGCAATTTCGGTGACTGGAGTAGAGTTGTCCGCCTAATTTCGAAAGATGCGGACCGCAGGCTCCTGTTGGTCAGTCTAGAGTGGATCCCCGCACGGAAAGCCGATGGAAGCAGCGCTAAGAAAGGGAGAGCGCCTCGACCTAGGTTGTGCCTCGGCGCACAGCGGTTTCCGGCACGGCAAAAGCGGCTACGAGATCACCGACCAGCCAGGCCGCCGCGTTTCTGTTCGAACAGATCGCAAGGCTACAGACGATGGCAACTGTGCCCATGATCGACGTTTGCGGCTGCGCCAAATGGCTCTAAGTCTAGTGACGCTCTAGCGCTTAGGCGACCGGGCGGAGCGCCCGGTCCATGTTCGAGTCGAGGTCCGTAGCGGAAGCAGCTGCGGCTGAGGTCCGCTTTTGGCACAATTCTGACATGGTGAGCCGGCCCGCCGACGTCCGTTGGAGAGGACAAAGCCGACATTAGGATTGGTGACCGCCACTTCCGCTGCCAGCGGTACGACTGATGACCCGACGGGCAAATCAGTGACGCGCTCTGTGCGTTGCCGGTCCGCCTGTCCAGCCCCTTCCAAAAAAATATTCTGATTTTCAGAAATTGCAAATCAGTCTATATCCGTTGCCGTCCCGTCCCACAGAGGGGCGTTTCGCGATCGTCACGGACGCGGGGCGGGATGCGGTGGACGCCTATAGCGCCTTTGACGAACGGCGCTGAAGCGGACGGCGAAGTCGTGTGGTCCTGACGCCTCGACGCTGGCGTCAAGTCTCGCGGAAGTGTCCGCGAGGTGACGGTGGCAAAAGAGCCCGATCACCGGGGAGAGCGCGAAGTAAGCCGTAAACCATTGCGTAGGGAATGCCGGGTGATTCCGGTGTGACCTGACTAACGCGTGTGCGTTCTACTCTACCCATTGCACACGTGGCAGCGGGCGCATCGGGCGCCCGGCATTCCCTGCGCCCTCTATAGAGAGGGTGGGAAGTTACTGGCAAAACTCGTGCGAAACACGCAGCGAGATCGCGGATTTGTGTTTGAAATCTGAGACGTCATGGCGAGGAGCGAAGCGACGAAGCAATCCATGCGTTCTTTACGCGGCAAAATGGATTGCTTCGCGGAGCCTGTCATCGGGCGCGCATTCGCGCGACCCGTTGGCTCGCAATGACAGAATGGGCTGTTTGAAATTTGAATCCGAATTTGTTGGCTACATCCACAAGTCGTCACGCCCGGACTTGATCCGGGCATCCATCACGCTTCACAAAAATCTCTATCGAAGAAGATGGATCACCGGGTCGAGCCCGTTGATGACAATCTTAAAATCCGTTCGTGTGGCGGTTCGAATCGAAAAAAGCCCCCGCCTCAATTCGCAATGCTGCCCAGCTTCGCGCCGATCGCGATCACCAGCGCCACGCCGGCGGCGTAGGCGAGGTATTCGGGGTGGTGGCAAAACATCGGCGAGGTCGAGCAGACGTCGCTGGCCCATTGCGTCCCGATGGAAATCTCGCCGGCGGCCTGTTTGAACAGGAACGCGGCGCCGCCCAGCAGCAGCGCGATCAGAAAGCAGAGTGCCGCCATGAGAGGCCCATCCCGGTTGCGGCGAGTTATGCGCCTTCCGCAACCGAAAGTAACCTCGGAAAACGACGGGCTATTAGAGCGTTTTCCAGCGAAGTGGGTACCGGTTCGCGTGAAGAAAACGCGTCAAAATAAAGAAATAGAACCTCCGTTCCGATTCGATCGGAACGGAAAAGGTTCTAAATCTCTATTCGTCGTCCTGCTTCTTGCCGCCGATGGTCTTCAGCTTGGCGAACACCGCATCGACGTTGAGATCGTCGCGCTGTTTTTCGGATGGCTCGAATTCCGGCTCCTTGCGGGTGGTCTCGGAGGCCGGCAGCAGGGTGGCGCCGCCATAGGCGGTATCGGTCGGCTTTTCCTTGGCCGCGCGCTGCACCTCGAAATCGAGTTCGATCTGCGAGCACAGGCCGAGCGTCACCGGGTCCATCGGGGTCAGGGTCGAGGCATTCCAGTGGGTGCGGTCGCGCACGCTGGCGATCGTGGTTTTGGTGGTGCCGACCAGGCGCATGATCTGCGCGTCTTTCAGTTCGGGGTGATTGCGCACCAGCCACAGGATCGCGCTCGGCCGCTCGTGGCGGCGCGAAACTGGCGTATAGCGCGGGCCTTTCTTTTTGGCCGCCGGCGGCAGCGTCACCCGGCTTTCGCCGAGCTTGAGGCGGTAATTCGGGTCCTTTTCGCCCTTTTCGATCTCGTCGCGCGAGAGCTGGCCGGTCGAAATCGGGTCCATGCCCTTGATGCCCTGGGCGGCGTCGCCATCGGCGATGGCCCGGACCTCGAGCGGGTGCATTTTGGTGAAATCCGCGACCTGGTCGAAGGTCAGCGCCGTATTGTCAACCAGCCACACGGCAGTCGCCTTTGGCATCAGCGGTGCATTGCTCATGGCATATCTCCTTAGCGCTTCGCCCACCTCAGGGAGGCGAAGCCGTGGTCATCAGCGATGACGGGAATTACGCCCTATATAGTCTGCCCGGGGGTAACCGCGCAATGGTTTGCTGACCGGCCTTGACAGCGCCCAAAAGGCGTCCCAAGTCCTTCTGAGCTTGTCCTTTTATTCGAAATGACCGCTCCCCGGCGCTTTTGAGGGGTGTTTAGGTCCGAGATCGCCCCGATGTCAGCCAAACCACCCCTGAAAATCGTGCTTTGTTCGCCACGGGGCTTCTGCGCCGGCGTGGTCCGGGCCATCGATACCGTCGAGCGGGCGTTAACGATTTACGGCGCCCCGGTGTATGTCCGCCACGAGATCGTCCATAACCGTTATGTGGTCGACAGCCTGAAAACCAAGGGCGCGATTTTCGTCGAGGAACTGGCTGAAATCCCCGACAATACCAACGCTCCGGTGGTTTTTTCGGCCCATGGGGTGCCGAAATCGGTCCCCGCGGACGCCCGGGCCCGCAATTTCTTCTCGCTGGACGCGACCTGCCCGCTGGTGACGAAAGTGCACCGCGAGGCCGCGATCCACTTCAAGCGCGGCCGCGAAATCCTGCTGATCGGGCATTCCCACCATCCGGAAGTAGTCGGCACGCTTGGGCAATTGCCCCCGGGCACGGTGACGCTGATCGAGACCGCGCACGACGCCGCGACCTTCACGCCGAAGGATCCCGACAACCTTGCTTTTGTGACGCAGACCACGCTGTCGATCGACGACACCGCCGAAATCGTCGCGATGCTCAAGGAACGCTTCCCGAACATCTCCGGGCCGCACAAGGAAGACATCTGCTACGCCACCACCAACCGCCAGCTCGCGGTGAAGAAGGTGGCGCCGGTGGTCGACGCGCTGATCGTGGTCGGCGCGCCGAACTCGTCGAATTCGCAGCGTCTGCGCGAAGTCGCCGAGCGTGAGGGCTGCCCGGTTTCGGTGCTGGCGCAGCGCGCCAGCGATCTCGACTGGAAGATGTTCGAAGGCATCCAGAGTCTGGGCATCACCGCGGGCGCCTCGGCGCCGGAAGTGATCGTCGAAGAGATCATGGGCGCATTCGCCGAGCGATACGAATTGCATGTGGAGACGGTCTCGGCCGCGGAAGAGAACGAGTTCTTCCCGCTGCCGCGTTCGCTGCGGCCCGACGCAGCGGAATAGTTGCGATGGCGGTTTATACCGACGTCGCCGCCGATGAACTCGCGGAATTCCTGAAGACTTACGACATCGGCGAACTCCTGTCCTACAAGGGCATCGCCGAGGGCGTCGAGAATTCCAACTTCCTGCTGCACACTTCGGCCGGGCATTTCATCCTGACGCTGTACGAAAAGCGCGTCGCCAAAGGCGAACTGCCGTTCTTTCTCGGCCTGATGACGTATCTCGCCAGTCGCGGCATCATTTGCCCGGAGCCGCTGAAGAACAAAAGCGGCGAAGCGCTGAGCGAATTGGCCGGCCGGCCCGCTGTCATCATCAACTTCCTGGAAGGCATCTGGCCGCGCAAGCCTAATTTGGCGCATTGCGCCGGGGTCGGTCAGGCGCTGGCGAAAATGCATCTGGC
The DNA here is from genome assembly GCA_963790595.1 of uncultured Alphaproteobacteria bacterium. Lineage (GTDB taxonomy): Bacteria > Pseudomonadota > Alphaproteobacteria > Rhizobiales > Xanthobacteraceae > Bradyrhizobium. The sequence goes on from CAWBPE010000014.1 coordinate 259,734, forward strand.
CGGTATCGGCTTTCCGATGACGCGCGCCAATGCGTTGTCGGTGTCGGGCTGGCGTCCGCTGTTCGAGCAGGCCGCCGCGCGCGCCGACGAAGTGCAGCATGGGCTGCGCGATTTCATTGGCGCCGAGCTCGATCATCTCGAGGGCAACATCTGGCCGACGAACCTGCCGCAGGGCGTGATCCATGCCGATCTGTTTCCCGACAACGTGTTTTTCCTCGGCGAACAGGTGTCGGGCATCATCGATTTCACCTTCGCCTGCACCGATACGCTCGCCTATGACGTCGCGATTTGCCTCAACGCCTGGTGCTTCGAGAGCGACTGTTCGTTCAACGTCACCAAGGCGCGCGCCTTTCTCGGCGCCTATGACCGCGAGCGGCAATTGTCGCAGGCCGAGCAGGACGCGCTGCCGCTATTGGCGCGGGGCGCGGCGTTGCGCTTCCTGCTGACGCGCCTCGTCGATTTTCTCAACGTGCCCAAGGGCGCCCTGGTGCGCCCGAAGGATCCGATGGAATATGTCCGCAAGCTGCGCTTTCAGCAGGGCGTATCCGGTTGGCGCGATTACGGCGTCGTCGCTTCGGGACAGCTGGCGTGAGTTCGCTGCCCGTCGTGACCATCCACACCGACGGCGCCTGCTCGGGTAATCCCGGGCCCGGCGGCTGGGGCGCGATCCTGAAATTCGGCGATGTCGAAAAGGAATTGAAGGGCGGCGAGGCGCACACCACCAACAACCGCATGGAGTTGATGGCGGCGATCTCGGCGCTGGAAACCCTGAAGAAGCCGTGCAGCGTCGATCTCTATACCGACAGCCAGTATGTCCGTCAGGGCATCACAGGATGGATTCACGGTTGGAAGAAGAACGGCTGGCGCACCGCGGATAAAAAGCCGGTCAAGAATGTCGACCTGTGGCAGCGGCTGGACGCGGCGTTACACCAGCATCAGGTGCGCTGGCACTGGGTCAAGGGCCACGCCGGCCACGACGAGAACGAGCGCGCCGATCAACTGGCGCGCGAGGGCGTTGCGATGGCGAGGTTGAAGGGGTAGCGGGTGGGGCCTGCTTACGCCAGCCGTCATGGCCGGGCTTGTCCCGGCCATCCACGTCTTTGGCGTCAGACGCGAGTAAGAACGTGGATGCCCGGGACAAGCCCGGGCATGACGTCATTTCGTAGATGGAATAGCGCTGACGAGTCTTACAGCTGCCCCAGCAGCGTATCGCCGCCGGAAACTTCAACCTTGCCGGGGGCGGCTTCGAGGTTGAGCTTCTTGACGACGCCGTCCTCCACCAGCATCGAATAGCGGTGCGAGCGGATGCCGAGGCCGTTGCCGGAAGCGTCCAGTTCCATGCCGATCGCCTTGGTGAAGTCGGCATTGCCGTCGGCGAGGAAGGTGGCTTCGTCGCGCTGGTCGGTGTCGCGCTTCCAGGCGTTCATGACGAAGGCGTCATTGACCGACACGATCCCGATGGTGTCGACGCCCTTGTCCTTGATGGCATAGGCGTTGAGGAAAATGCTCGGCAGATGCATCTTGTGGCAGGTGCCGGTATAGGCGCCGGGGACCGCGAACAGCGCGACCTTCTTGCCCTTGAAGATATCGTCTGTTGTTTTGACCTGCGGACCTTCCGCCGTCATTACGCGAAATTTGGTTTCGGGCAGCTTGTCGCCAACTTTAATGGTCATCGTCAATTCTCCTTGGCTGTGCCGGGATGTCTTAAACTGGGTGGGCTGCGGACACAATATTGAGTGCCATGGAAACGGCAATGGTCCTGTTTGGTCACTGTTGTGTCATCAGCCGGAAAACCCGCCGCTGTCGAGAAAGGCCTGCTCGTCCGGCGTCGTGGTTCGGCCCAGGACACGGTTGCGATGGGGAAAGCGCCCGAACCGGCTGACGATCTCGGCATGGTTCTCGGCATATCCGATGTTGTCGGTATTGCCGGTTTTGCGAAACAGCTCGACGCAGCGCTGCTGGTCGCCCATTTGCTCCGAATGCATGAAGGGCATGTAGAGAAATTCCAGCAGGATTGGCTCAATCCGCGCGTCCACGCCGCGTGCGATGACGCGAGCCGCGACCTCGAGGGCTTGGCGGTCGGTGGAAAAGGCTTTGGCGTCGTCGCGAAACATATTGCGGGAAAACTGGTCGAGGATGATGACCAGCGCCAGCGCGCCGTTATCGGATGCTTCCCAGGATGACAGTTCGCCGGCGGCGGCTCTCTGCCACAGCCCCAGGAATTGGCGCCGCACCTGCGCATCGAATGCGGCGTCTTTTGTGTACCAGCGCTCGCTGCCGGCCTCGCGCCAGAACGCAAGGATGTCTTGGGGCGTAGGCTCGCGGGCATCAGTCATCAACAAACGCCCGCGGCCTTGTCCATTCAGGCGGCTCAGGCGGCCGCGGCTTTCTTCTCATCGCGCAATTCGCGGCGCAGGATCTTGCCGACATTGGTCTTCGGCAGGCTGGTCCGGAATTCGATCTGCTTAGGCACTTTGTAATTGGTCAGTTGCGTGCCGCAGAACTTGATGATGTCTTCCGCCGTGACGTTGGGATCCTTCTTGACGACAAAGGCCTTGACCGCTTCGCCCGATCGGGAGTCCTCGACGCCGATCACGGCGCATTCCAGCACGCCGGGATGGCTCGCGATCACTTCCTCGATCTCGTTGGGATAGACGTTGAAGCCCGAGACCAGGATCATGTCCTTCTTGCGGTCGACGATCTTGGTATAGCCGTCCGCGCTCATCACGCCGATATCGCCGGTGCGGAAGTAGCCGTCCGATGTCATCACATTGGCGGTCTCGTCGGGCCGGTTCCAGTAGCCGGCCATCACCTGCGGGCCCTTGGCGCAGATTTCGCCGGGCTCGCCGAGCGCCACTTCGTTGCCGTCATCGTCGCGGATCGACAGGTAGGTCGACGGCACGGGCAGGCCGATCGAGCCGGAGAATTTGTCGATCGTCGCGGGATTACAGGTCAGAGTCGGCGAGGTCTCCGACAGGCCATAGCCTTCCGACAGCGCACAGCCGGTCACGGCCAGCCATTTCTCGGCGACCGGCCTCTGTGTCGCCATACCCCCGCCGTTTGAAACCTTCAGCTTGGAGAAATCGATCTTGTCGAAGCCGGGCGTATTCAACAGGCCGTTGTACAGCGTGTTGACGCCGGGGAAGAAGCTGATCTGGTATTTCATCAATTCCTTGATGAAACCCGCCATGTCGCGCGGATTGGGAATCAACAGATTGGTGCCGCCGACGCGCGTTCCCAGCAGGAAACACGCCGTCAGGGCGAAGATGTGATACAGCGGCAGCGCGCAGACGATGAACAATTGATCGACATGCGGTGGCTTCTTCAACGCCGGCTGCAGCCAGGCGTCGTTCTGCAGCACATTGGCCAGAATGTTGCGATGAAGCAGCGTCGCACCCTTGGAGACGCCGGTGGTGCCGCCGGTATATTGCAGGAAGGCGACATCATCGGCCGCGATCTTCGGCTTGTTGAACATCATGCCGCGGCCGGCCGCGATCGCGTCGTTGAAATTGACCGCACCCGGTATCGACCAGGGCGGCACCATTTTCTTGACGCGCCGTATCACCAGATTGACGATCACGCCCTTGAGGCCAAGCATGTCACCCATGCTGCCGACGATGACATGCTTCACCGCGGTCCTGGCGATTACCTGCTGCACGGTGGTCGCGAAGTTTTCGAGAACGATGACCGCCTCGGCGCCGGAATCCTTGAGCTGGTGCTCGAGTTCGCGCGGGGTGTAGAGCGGATTGACGTTCACCACCGCATAGCCAGCGCGCAGTACGGCGGCGGTCGACACCGGATACTGCAACACGTTCGGCATCATCAGCGCGACGCGGGCGCCCTTTTGCAGGCCCTTGCTTTGCAGGTAGGCGGCGAGCGCCAGCGACATCTCGTCGAGGTCGCGGTAGCTGATCGATTTGTCCATACAGATGAAAGCCTTGCGGTCGCCAAATTTGGCAAAGCTTTCTTCCAGCAACTCGACCAGAGACGAATACTGAGTCACATCGATATCGGCGGGGACGCCTGCCGGATATTGTTTGAGCCAGATGCGCTCCATTTATTTCCCCTCCTGGTTGGCTTCCTCGTTTTGCCCGTTTGCCGGGACGAGACTCCTTGTTTTTATTTTGGGTAGTATTGAGCATTGCGGCGGCCGAAGGCAAGCCGCAGTGCACCCTGAATGGGCGGATGATGGAAGGAACCGTTCAGGCTGTTACGACAGCCCGGGCAGCGGGTTAGCTTCAGGTACGCGGCGCTGCCGCCGTCTTTTGATCGGCGGGCTTGGCCTCGCCGGTCTTGGGACCGGGCCTGGAATCGGATTTGGGTTTTGCCGCGGCCTTGGGCTTGGCGGGCTTGGCATCCGGCTTGTCGGCGGCTTTCGGGGCCGCGTCTGGCTTGGCGCTGGCGTGTTTGGACTCTGCCGATGCGTCCGGCTTTTTTCCAGCGGCGCGAGATTTCTTGCCGTGATGCTTCGGGGTCTGGTCTTCGGTGTCGGCGGCGACCGCGGCGATCAAGGCGGCGCCGGTCCTGGTCGGGCCGGTATAGACGATAATCGGCTCGGAAGCCGCGGGGGCGGCCGCCATCAATTCCGACGGCTTTAACACCGGCGCCTGCAGTCCTCCGGTGGAGAAGAACGCCAGCGGTTCGCTGCTGGCGCCATCGGCGCCGGACGCGGCATTGTCCGCATCCTCGTCACTGGCCGGCTTGTGGTGTTTGCTGCCGCACATTTCCTCGCGCAGGTTCGGCGGCGAGGCATCGATCGGCACCAGATTGTCGACGGTGCCAAGTGTCGGCTTCAGCCAGGACAGCGAGTTGTTAGCAAAATTGCGCTCCAGCAATTGCGCCGCGCGGACCGCGCGCATGTTGCCGGAGGAGGCGCCGAGCACGACCGCGATCAGCCGGCGGCCGTTGCGGGTCGCCGAAGCGACCAGATTGTAGCCGGACGCACAGATGAAGCCGGTCTTGAAGCCGTCGGCGCCGGGATAGCGTCCGATCAGCTTGTTGAAATTCTGCGTGACCCTGCGGCCATAGCGGATCGAGGGAATGTGCACGAAATATTCGTATTCCGGCAGATCGTGAATGATGGCGCGGGCCAGGATCGCAAGATCGCGGGCCGACGTGATCTGGCCATCCGCGGGCAGGCCGTTCGGATTGACGTAGCTCGTCTGCGTCATCCCGAGTTGCTGTGCGTTCTGATTCATCAGCGCCGAAAACCCGTCGATCGAACCGCCGACACCCTCGGCCAGCACCACCGCCATGTCGTTGGCGGAGCGCACCAGCATCATCTTGAGCGCGTTATCGACGGTGACCTGAATGCCCGGACGGAAACCCATCTTCGCCGGCGACTGCGAGGCCGCCACCGGGGACACCGTCAACAACGTATCGAGCGTGATCCGCCCTTCCTTGACCGCTTTGAGCGTGACATAGGCCGTCATCAGCTTGGTCACCGATGCGGGATACCAGGGATAGGTCGCGTTCTCGGCCTGCAGGACTTTCCCGCTCTCGGCTTCAACCACCAGCAGCGCTTCGGCATGCGCGATGCGCGGCGTCACGACAGCGAGGGCTGCGACGACAACGATCCAGTTCAACGACGATTTGCACAGCAACGGGCGAAGAAATTGCACGAGTTGGATTCCGGTCCTTTGAGACCCGCCTTCGAAGGACGTCGTCCCGGAAGAAGGAGGTCTTGGCATGTGACGTTCGGGTTTCAAGCGTGTCCGGCGCCGTCGCTCACGGCAGACGCGAACCTATACCGGCTTGCCAGTCCGGAACAGAGGTCCGCTGATTAAATCGTGGACGAAATAGGCCAAATTTCGGCGATACTTAAATCTTGACAGCCATGCTGCCTGCCTCAATCGCCTGAACGCTGGCCCGTGCGTTCTCCTGCACCATGAACTGGGCCCTTGCCAGCTCGGCAAAACGGCCGCCTTTCGCGACGAGTTCATCGAAAGTTCCGCTTTCGATCACCTGTCCGTTATCGAACAGCATGATCCGCGTGGCGTTGCGGATGGTTGAAAGCCGGTGCGCGATCACGAAAGTGGTGCGCCCCTTCATCACTTCATCGAGCGCGGCGTTGACCTTGGCCTCGGTGACGGCGTCGAGCGCGCTGGTTGCCTCGTCGAGAATCAGGATCGGCGGATCCTTCAGCAGCGCCCGCGCAATCGACAGCCGCTGCCGCTCGCCGCCGGATAGCATCCGCCCGCGCTCGCCGGCATTGGTCTCGAACTTCAGATCGCTGCGTTCGATGAATTCCAGCGCCTGGGCGCGACCCGCCGCAATCCGCAATTCCTCGTCGGTCGCATCCGGCTTGCCGACGCGCAGATTGTCCGCAATCGACCGGTTGAACAGCAGCGCCTCCTGGAACACCACGCCGATATTTCGCCGCAGTGCCGCCAAGGTCAGGCCGCGCACGTCCATGCCGTCGATCCGGATGAAGCCCGATTGCGGATCGAACGCGCGATGCAGCAGCGCAATGGCGGTCGATTTGCCGGCGCCGGTTGGGCCGACCAGCGCAATGGTCTGGCCGGGTAGCGCGGTAAAGGAAAGGTCTTCGACCGCGGGCCGCTTGCCGTCATATGAAAACGACACGTCCTTGAATTCGACCAGGCCCGACAGACGCCCGGTATCGATTGCGTCGGGCCGGTCGCGCACCGCGGGCACGGCGTCGAGCACGTTGAAGAATTCCTGCAGGCGCGGCGCTTCCATGAACACGTTGTTGATGAAGCTGACGACCTGCTCGAGTTTCTGGATCAGCATGGTCGCGAAGGAGACAAACATCACGATCTCGCCGACCGAAGTGAGGCCCTGTTCGTGCAGCACGATGCCGACGGTGAAGATCGCCAGCACGGTGATGGTGGTCGAAGCCCGGGTGATGACGGTGACCAGCGCCCACCACGACAACACCGGCATCTGTACCGCGAGCAGCTTGTCGGCGACAAAGCGCAATCCCTGCACCTCGGCATCGATGCGCACGAAGCTTTGCACCAGCGCGACATTGCCGAGCGCATCGGAGGCGCGCGCGGAAAGATCGCTGTAATGCGCCTCGACCTCGTTCTGCATGCCATAGGTCTTGCGCACCACCAGCGTGGTCAGCACCGTGAACACGAGGCAGAGGATGAACAGCAGGATCGCGAGGCGCCAGTTGATGTAGAACGCCAGCGGCAACAGCACCACCAGCGACATGATCGCAGCGAAATGCTCGCGGAAGAATCCAAGCCAGAGCCTCCACAGCGAGTCCGTGCCGTTCAGCATCACCTTCATCAGGCGGCCGGAATGGGTGCCGGTGTGGAAAGTCAGCGGCAATTGCATGATGTGTTCGAAATAATTCGTCAGCACCGCCTGACGCTGGCGATGGGCCAGCCGGTCGGCATGGAGCGCCACGGTGGCGCTGCAGCCGATGGTGAACAGCCCAAAAGCCGCCCAGGCCGCCAATAGCGGCCATGCCGGCGACGATCCCAGCGGACCACCGGTCGCCTTGCCGGACAACACATCGACGATACGGCCGAACAGCACCGGCTCGGCGAATTGCGCGCCGGCCAGCAGCAAATTGGCGGCGGCCAGGATCCAGCCCAGCCGCGCCTCCTTGCCGAGCAATTCAAGAACGCGGGTATAGAGGCGAAGCAGGGACATGCCGTGACGGACTCGGGTCGGCGGAACGGAAGCGCATTCTAATCAGGGATCGTTCCGGAGATACAGCGTCCGATCATGTTTTGCTCAGATGATCTTTGGCTCAATTGATCAGGCGGCCGCCGAGCGGCGGCAGGAAGCTGTCGTCGAAAATATCGGCCGCGGACGGTCGTTTGCCGAATTTGAAATCCTCGGCAACCTGATCGATCGACCGCTCGAGCCTGACGGGATCGATGCCGCCGAGGCCGTTATGCTTCACTTCGGGGGTCAAGATGTTGTCGGCAATGACGGCGCGCAGGCGTTCCAGCTCCAGATCGCGCGAGCCGTCCTCCATCCGGCTGACCACTTCATCGGCCGCCTGTTCGGGCGATTTGATGGCCAGATGTGTGCCCACGATCGCCGCGCGCACGAAGCCCCTCACGGCCTCGGGCTGTTTGGCCGCGAAGGCCGGGTTGACGATTACCGCGAGCCCGTAGGCCTCGCAGCCATAATCGGCGAATCTGAGCACCGCGAGATCGTCGGCCGGCACGCCGCGATCCCTTAAATTGATCGCCGACAGATAAGAAAATCCGGTGACGGCGTCGACCTGACCCGCCGACAACATCGGCTCGCGCACGGCGGAGCTCATCGGATTCCGCTTCACGCTTGCGGTCTTGATGCCGTTCTGCCGCGCCAGCGCGGGCCATAGCCGGATCGAAAGATCGCCGTCGGCGACGCCGAGCGTTTTACCCTCGATGTCGGAGAGCGCATGGATGCCCCGGCTTTTGCGCGCGATGATCGCGTAGGGCGAGGTGTTGAACAGCATGAACACCGCCTTGACCGGCGGCGCGTCCTTGTCGCGAAAACGAATGAGTGCGTTGATATCGACCAGCGCAAAATCGCTGGTCCCCGCCGCGACGCGCGCGATCGCCTCCGGCGATCCGTTGGCGACATCCATGGTGACGGCGAGGCCTTCGGAACTGAACACGCCGTCGGTTGTGGCCAGCACGAAAGGGGCGTCGGCCGCATTGATCGGACGGTCCAGCGAAAACCGAACTGCGATCGGCGGGTGCTTTTCATCCGCCGCCCGGGCCTCAGACGCGCCAAGGGACGCGCCAAGGCAGGCAAAGCCCGTCAGCCCCCACAGCAAAGCAAGAGCGCAGCGGATAGCGGTGGTCTGACTTTTAGTCTGACTTGCAGTCTGATTTAAACGCATCGGGATCACGCCGGGACCGGATGTCAGTTGCCGCGCCGGATATGGTCGTTTCATGACGCTGAAAAACGCTGAAAACGGCCGTCGCGGCCATCTTGTCGCAGCAAACCTGAATGATTGATGAGCGCATCGTGTCGTTCGAATGGCGACGCAGGAACCGTTCATGCACCAAACCGTAGTCCTACGGTGATGACTGGTTTGGCAGACTTGGATACCAAGCGTGTCTTCCTGAAGCATGTCTTGCAACTGTCATCTAACCGGCCGACAGCCCGGCGCTCTGCGTGGGCTGACCGGTCGATTTTTCAGGCCGCCGTTAACACGCTGGCCACGTCTTTCGATTAGGTTTGATGGGATGAGTGATTCGCTCGAGCGGCTTTATCTGGCGATAATCGCGGCCAAGGATCTCGATCCGGCAATTTCGCGAACCGCCCGGCTGTTTCAACGCGGCCCCGCCAAGATGGCGAAAAAGCTGGCGGAAGAAGCCATCGAGGTCGTGATAGACGCGGTTAACGGCAAGACCGACGCCGTGATCAGAGAGAGCGCCGACCTGCTTTATAATCTCAGTGTGTTGTGGGCCTCCTCCGGGGTGCGTCCCGAGGACGTGTGGCGCGAAATGGAGCGGCGCGAGCATATGCTCGGCATTGCCGAGAAGCTGCCGAAATCGCCGCTCAAGATGACCAAGCCGATGCCTAAGGCTGCGCCATCCGGGGTCGCGCGGCGACCAATTGTCGCGCTTGAGAGCCGCGCGGTGCGCAAGCGCCACTAAAACCACCCCAAATTTCCCACAAAAATCCTCGAAAATTTCTTGGGCTGCGCGGCATGGACAAATCCGTCCGGGGATGGTTCATCGCGGCATGCTGAGACGGATTTACGATTGGTGTATCGACGCCGCACACAAGCCATATGCGATGTGGATCATGGGCGCGGTGGCATTCGCGGAGAGTTCATTCTTTCCGGTGCCGCCGGATGTGATGCTGATCCCGATGTCGCTGGCGCGGCCGGAGCGCGCCTGGCTTTACGCCGCGGTCTGCACCGCGAGTTCGGTGGTGGGCGGTCTGCTCGGCTATGCGATCGGCGCGATGCTCTATGATTCGATCGGACATTGGCTGATCGAATTCTACGGTCTTGCCGGCAAGGTCGAAGCCTTCCGGGCCTCCTATGCCGAATGGGGCGCGCTGATCATTATCGGCAAGGGCCTGACGCCGATCCCCTACAAGCTCGTGACCATCACCTCCGGCTTTGCCGGCTACAATCTCGGGCTGTTCGTGTTGTGCTCGATCCTGGCGCGCGGCGGCCGCTTTTTCGTGGTCGCGATTCTGCTCAATCGTTACGGTGAATGGATCCGGGTCCGGATCGAGAAGCATCTGGGGCTGTGGGTGGCGCTCGGCGCCGCCGTGTTGGTGCTCGGTTTTATTATCGCACTGAAAATGATCTGAAAGCGCGACGCGGCGGCTTTGCCGGTTTGCCGGATCAGGCTACGCTCGATGTCATGCTAGATCTATCCGGCTACCTGATCGCGCGGTCCAGAACGCAACTCGCAACGATCGGCATGGCGCTGTCGATGCTGATGATCGCTACTGATGTTGGTTGGCCGCAAGCCGCTCCGCCGCCATCTTCACCACCCTCCGCGCAACCGTCACCGTCACCGTCACCGCCACCGCCGCCAGCCGCCGCCGTCCAGACGCCGGCTCAGCCGGGTGATCCCGCAGCGCCATTGGCGCCGCCGGCGCAGCAGGAAAATCCAGGCCTGATCAACGAAATGGGCAAGATCTTCGACAAATCGCTGTCGATCCTGCCGACGCTGAAAAGTCCGGGTGAGACCATCGATGATTTGAACGCCCGCGCCAAAGGCGCGACCGAAACCCTCTCGCGCATGACCACCTCCTCGATGGTGACGGGACGCGTGAAATGTCCAGTCTCGGCCAACGGCGCGCCGGACTGCAAGGCCGCCGCCGACCAGCTCTGCCTGGCCAAGAAGTTCAAGGAGGGCAAGAGCCTGACCATCGATTCGGTAGAGGCCTGTTCGGCGAAAGTCCTGATTCCCGGCCGGACACGAAAGCCTGATGATTGCCGGACCGATAATTACGTCACGCGCGCTTTGTGCCAGTAACGCCGGGAGCGTGCTCGCAGGCACGGCCAATCCATGCGATGTGCGATTGCCTATTTGGTATGATGTCTGGCATTCTTAAGGTGCCTGCTTAAGGCGCCTGCTTAAGGTGCTCGCGCCAAATGCTCGGGACTTGCGGCCATAGCGAAAAGGATTTTGACGAATGTCCATGCCTGCTCTGTTCAAGGGCCGTCTGTCGATACCGGTGATCGGTGCGCCGCTGTTCATTATTTCCGTGCCTGATCTCGTGATCGCGCAATGCAAGGCGGGAATTGTCGGATCGTTTCCGGCGTTGAACGCACGGCCTCCGGCATTGCTCGACGAATGGCTGGTGCGGATCAAGCAGGAACTCGCCGCGTACGACAAGGCGCATCCCGATCGGCCGTCGGCGCCGTTTGCGGTCAACCAGATCGTGCACCGCTCGAACAACCGGCTCGAACAGGATCTGGCGCTGTGCGAAAAACATAAGGTGCCTGATTATCATCACCTCGCTCGGGGCGCGCGAAGAACTCAATCAGGCCGCGCATGCCTGGGGCGGCATCGTTTTCCACGACGTGATCAACCAGAAATTCGCACACAAGGCGGTCGAGAAGGGCGCCGACGGTCTGATCCTGGTGTCCGCCGGCGCCGGCGGACATGCCGGCGAGATATCGCCGTTCGCCTTCGTGGCCGAGACACGGCAATGGTTCGACGGGCCGATCGCGCTGTCGGGCGCGATGGGCAACGGCCGCGCGATCCGGGCGGCGCGCATGCTCGGCGCTGATTTTGCCTATATCGGCTCGGCCTTCATCGCCACGAAGGAGGCCAATGCGGTGGAGGGCTACAAGCAGATGATCACCACATCGACCGCGGAAGACATCGTCTATTCAAATCTCTTCACCGGCGTGCATGGCAATTATCTGAAGCCGTCGATCGTCGCGGCCGGCATGGACCCCGACAATCTTCCGGAGTCCGACGCGTCGAAAATGAGTTTCGGCACCGACGCCTCCGGCGAGCGCGCCAAGCCGAAAGCCTGGAAGGAAATCTGGGGCAGCGGCCAGGGCGTCGGCAGCGTCGGCAAGATCGTGCCGGCCGCCGAAATGATCGCGCGCTTCAAAAAGGAATATGACGAGGCGGTCGATCCGCCGCTGTAAGACTGATTTGTTCCCGCAAAAAAGTTCCATTTTCCGGGAACTGTATGAAGTCGCGGCGGTTTAACCCTGCTTAGGGGGCCGCATGAATTCAGTCCAATCAAACGCCAAATCAGCGAAAACCGGCATCTGGGGATTAGACAATATTCTGTCGGGCGGGTTTTCGCGGGGACATTTGTTTCTCGTCGAGGGTGCTCCCGGCACCGGCAAAACCACCATTGCGCTGCAATTCCTGATGGAAGGCGCGCGGGCGGGCGAGAAGTGTCTCTACATAACGCTGTCCGAAACCGAGAGCGAGTTGCGCGACGGCGCGGCATCGCATGGCTGGAAGCTGGACGAGAACATCGAGGTCTTCGAACTGCTGCCGCCGGAAAGCCTGCTCGATGCCGAGCAGCAGCAGAGCCTGTTGTATTCGTCGGACCTTGAACTCGGCGAAACCACCAAGCAGATATTCGAAGCCGTGGAACGGGCAAAGCCGAGCCGGGTGGTGCTCGACAGTCTTTCCGAAATCAGGCTGCTGGCGCAAAGCTCGCTGCGCTACCGCCGGCAAATTCTGGCGATCAAACATTTTTTCGCGAGATTCGGCTCGACGGTGATGATGCTCGACGATCTGACCGCCGACGTCGCCGACAAGACCGTGCACAGTGTCGCGCATGGCGTGCTGCGTCTTGAGGAATTGGCGCCGTCCTACGGCGCGGAACGGCGGCGCGCCCGCGTCATCAAATATCGTGGCGTGAAGTTTCGCGGCGGCTATCACGATTTAACCATCACGACCGGCGGACTGAACATATTTCCGCGGCTGGTGGCGTCGGAATATCGCTCCAGCTTCGTGCGAACCAAGATGTCCAGCGGCATCGCCGAACTGGACCAGCTGCTCGGCGGCGGCGTCGAAGCCGGATCCTCTACCTTGGTGCTGGGACCTGCGGGCACGGGAAAATCATTACTTGTGATCGTATTCGCCGTCGCCGCGATTGCGCGCGGTGAAAAGGCCGCGCTGTTCGTCTTCGACGAAGAACTCGGTCTGTTGTTCGCGCGCATGAAGGGCCTGGGCATCGATCTCGAAGCCATGCAGGCCAACAGGCAGCCTGTTCATCGATCAGGTCGATGCCGCGGAATTGTCGCCCGGCGAATTCGCCCATCGTGTCCGCAAGCGGGTCGATGAGGATCACATCAAGACCGTGGTGATCGACAGCCTGAACGGCTATCAGGCCGCGATGCCCGAAGAAAATTCGCTGATCCTGCACATGCACGAATTGCTGCAATATCTCAATCGCCGCGGTGCTGCGACCTTCATGACGGTGGCGCAGCACGGCCTGGTCGGCGACATGAAGGCGCCGGTGGACGTCACTTATCTCGCCGACACGGTGGTGCTGCTGCGTTATTTCGAGGCGCTCGGCACGGTGCGGCGCGCGATGTCGATTATCAAGAAGCGAACCGGCGCGCATGAATCAACCATCCGTGAATATCGCATCGACAACCGCGGCTTGACCATCGGGGCGCCACTGGAAGGATTCCAGGGCGTGCTGCGTGGCGTTCCGATTTATGTCGGCGAAGGCAGGCCGCTGCTGGAAGAGCAAGCCCAGTGACGCCGGGTGCGTCCTCCGAACGCGCCGTGATTCTCGCGCCGACCGGGCGCGATGCCGCGGTGGCGGCGGCGCTGATCAAGGAGGCCGGTTATTACGCCAATGTCTGCCGTGACCTGACCGAGTTGTTACACGAGATCGAAGGCGGCGCCGGTCTCGCTGTGATCGCCGACGAGGCGATCAAGACAGCGGATTTGCGCGGCCTGATGCGCTGGCTGAGCGATCAGCCGTCATGGTCCGATTTTCCGATCGTGCTGTTGACGCATCAGGGCGGCGGTCCCGAGCGCAATCCGGATGCGGCGAGGCTTGGACAGGTGCTCGGCAACGTCACCTTCATCGAGCGGCCATTCCATCCGACCACGCTCGTAAGCGTCGTCGGCTCGGCGGTCAGGGGCCGGCGGCGCCAGTACCAGACCCGCGCGATCCTCGCGGACCTCACTGAAAGCGAAGGCCTGCTGCAGACCGCGCTCAACGCCGGCCATCTCGGCGCGCTGGAGCTGCATCTGCCGGAGTTTGAGCTCGAAGCCTCCGACACCTGCCGCGCGTTTTTCGGACGCAAGGCAGACGATCCGTTTTCCTACGAGGATTTGCAGGCATCGATTCATCCCGAGGACCGCGCGCGCCGCGGTGAGATCCTGAACCAGGCTATCAAGACCGGCAAGGATTACAGCATCGAGTACCGCACGATCTGGCCCGACGGATCGCAGCATTGGGTCGATGTGCGCGCCCGCGCCGTGCGCCGGCCTGACGGCAGCCTCAAATCGCTGGTCGGCGTGTCCTCCGACATCACCGCGCGAAAAGTCTCTGAAATCGAACGCGACACCTTATTGGCGCAACTGGCTGCCGAACGCACCGCGCTGGCGGAATTGACGGCGACGCTCGAGCAGCGCGTCGAGCAGCGGACCCATGAGCTGATGCAGGAAGTCGCGGCGCGCGAAAAGGCCCAGGAGCAATTGCGCCAGGCGCAGAAGATGGAAGCGATCGGCCAGCTCACCGGCGGTGTCGCCCATGACTTCAACAATCTCTTGATGGCGGTGATGGGCAATCTCGATCTGTTGCGCAAGCGCATTCCCGACGATCCCAGGCTGCGCCGGCTGATCGACGGCGCGGTGCAGGGCGTCGAGCGCGGTGCATCGCTGACACAGCGCCTGCTGGCGTTTGCGCGGCAGCAGGATCTGCGCGCGGTGCCGGTCGATCTGCGCGCGTTGATCCATGGGCATGGTCGATCTGCTGGAGCGCTCGCTGGGACGCCATGTCGCGCTGCGGCTCGATTTGCCGGAGGGGTTGCCGCCGGCGCGCGTCGATGCCAACCAGCTCGAACTCGCGATTCTCAACCTCGCGATCAATGCGCGCGACGCGATGCCGGATGGCGGCTCGATCGAAATCAAGGTCGCCGAATATCAGGCGACCAACGATCCGGCGCTGCAATCGGGCCGTTATCTGAAACTGTCGGTGAGTGACACCGGTTCGGGCATGCCCCCGGACATATTGAAGCGCGCGGTCGAACCGTTCTTCTCCTCGAAACCCCTGGGCAAGGGCACCGGATTGGGCCTGTCGATGGTTCACGGATTGACCGTGCAGCTTGGCGGCGCGCTGCAGCTATCGAGCGCGGTCGGACAAGGCACCACCGCGACGCTGGTGCTGCCGGTTGCGATCGAGGCGCCGGAAGCCGAGAGCCCCGTTCACATCGCGCCAAAGGTCAATCGCTCCGCGGTGATATTATTTGTCGACGACGATCCGCTGATTGCGATGTCGACCACGGAAATGCTCGAGGATCTCGGCCACCGGGTGATCGGCGCCAATTCCGGCCCACACGCGCTCGACATCCTCAAGAGCGAGCAGCCGCTCGACCTGATGATGACGGATCATGTGATGCCCGGGATGACCGGGGTCGAACTGGCGGCCGCGTCGCGCCAGGTGCGGCCCTCGCTGCCGATTTTGCTGGCGACCGGCTATGCCGAATTGCCCGACGGCGCCCAGCTCGATCTGCCGCGGCTGGCCAAGCCCTACCACCAGGACCAGCTGCGCGACCGGCTCGATCAATTACTGGGCTGAAACCCATATCCCCCGGGCCGATCCGATCACGTTTGCGGCGCTAACCCCCGCAAAGACCCCCGGTTTAACGCGGCATTAACCAACCCGGGCCGAAAATCATGTCCAAGGCCGCCCATCGATCCATCGGCGGACGGCCCCCAAAAACCGCGGTTGAAGGGGATGCGACATGGATTTCGAGACGCTTTTTGCCAAAACGCCGGCAACCATCGACGAGATCAAGGCGCGGGTCGCCTATGCCCTCGAACGGCATCCGCTGTGCCGTAACGTGCAATTCGACATCGTCAGCATGCCCCGCACCACCAAGAGCAACTGGACCATCAGCCTGCGGTCGGTCGCCCCCGATGCGCTGTGGGAGGCGTCCGATATCGTCGCCGACATCCAGGAAGCCTACGATCTCGCCGCCGCGGCCTGATCTTCCCGAATCCTCGTTCCTCTCGCCTGCCGCCATATTCGCAAGCCCCGCGGCACGGTTAAGCCTTAATTCGTGCCCTTTTTGCCGGGAAAGTAATTGTGGTTCGCGTACCTAATCGGAGAGCGGCTTGACGAAAGCCATGACCATCATCGCGCTGACGTGCCTTCTGGTCGTCGGCGCTGCCGCTGCCAGCATCCTCGGTCGTGAGAGCGTGCCGTCCGCCGGACCGGCCATTACTTCCGGACCTCTGGCTTCAGCCGTGGCCGACGGGCCGGTCTCGAATCGAGAAAGCAAAAAGGACAAGCTTGCCGTCATCATAGCGGCGCAGGCTTCGTTCGAACCGCCGGCAACCGACACGATTCCCGCCACGCCGTTGCGGCAGGCTTTTGCTTCGAGCACGCCGGCCGATATCGAGACGCCGAAAGCCACAGATCCAAAAGCGATGGACCCGCTCGCGCTGCCGTCGGCACCAAAGCCGAAAGTCGCCAGCAAGCCGGCACCGCCGCTGCAAAAATCCTACGCGTTGCTCAGCGACGTGCAGATCGCTGGCATCAAGGATCGCTTAAAACTTTCGTCGTCGCAGGAATCCTATTGGCCGGCGGTTGAAAGCGCGTTGCGCGCCGTGGCCCGGAAGATTCACGCCACCAAGCAAACCGATCCGAACGCCGCACCGATCGATCCTGACGCGGAAGAAGTCCAGCAGTTGAAGTCGGCCGCGATGCCGCTGTTGTTCCAGCTGCGCGAGGACCAGAAGCGCGAAGTGCGTACGCTGGCCCGCCTGATCGGCCTGGAAAAAGTAGCCGCGATGATCTGAGCCGCGGCGCTTGTCAACGGCGGCATTTGGCGGCGCGCTTCAGGGCGCATCATCTGAAATCCAGAACATCCGGAACGTGACGGGCAGGTTGCCCGTCTGCGGCCTTTCCTCGCCGCCACCGTCGCGATCAAGTTAAAAGACGGTAGTGCGCGCCAGGTTTTTTGAATCCGGGATATTGAATCCGGGCGCGTGGCTGGAGTTAAATAGCGCCGGGCGGGCGGCGCAACTTCAGCAGGATACGAGGGGACAGCCATGAGCTTTGTACGGATCGCGGCAGCGGCCGCCATCTTCACGCTTCTGTCGGCGGTTGGTGCGATGGCCAAGCCGGTCACCCTCGGGGTGGATACCAATTTGCGGAAATCGCCCGGCACGGACGGCGAGGTTGTGACGCTGATGCTGAAGGGCGCCACGGTCGACGTCGGCAAATGCACCAATGGCTGGTGCGAGGTCTCGGTGGACGACAAGAAAGGCTTCGCTATCGCCCAGAACGTTGGCATGGCAGCGCGTAGACCGCCACCCCACGGACTGAGACCCGGCGAGATCGTCGAAGAGGAAGAAGGCCCGCCGGTCTATGGCCCGCGCTACGTCGCCGGCCCGCCGGGCTATTACCGGCCGTTACGGCTATGGTTATGGACCTTATTATGGATACGGCTGGGGCTATCGCGGCTGGGGATGGCGCTGGTAAGCCGGCGAGCCGCCAGTTCGGTCACCTCTCCCCGCAGGCGGGGCGAGGGAGTAACAATCGGCCGCTGCTGGGGCTTGCTTCACTGCCACCCCGAATCAGGGCGGACAAAGTGTAAGAATCATCTTCCATTCGCGCGACCATCGCATAGATCCCTTCAGGGGTTGTCGCGGGGGCCGCGACGCGCCGATCCATGGAGATGATATGCCGATTTATCCGTCGCAGCCCGATCAGAAGGGCAAAGTCCTGCTCCTGGAGGGCGTGAATGACAGCGCCGTCGAACTGTTCGCGAATTCGAAATATCTGAGCGTCGAGCGGCTGCCCAAGGCCCTTGAGGGCGCCGCGCTGCGTGAGGCCATCAAAGGTGTCGATCTCCTGGGCATTCGGTCGCGAACCCAACTGACATCGGATGTTTTTGCCGAGGCCGACCGGTTGACGGTGGTCGGATGTTTCAGCGTCGGGACCAACCAGGTCGATCTCGACGCGGCGCGCCGGCGCGGCATTCCCGTCTTCAACGCACCGTTCTCGAATACGCGCAGCGTCGCCGAACTCGTGATCGGCGAAATCGTGATGCTGCTGCGGCGGATCTTTCCGCGCTCGGTCGCGGCGCATGACGGCGCCTGGGACAAGTCCGCCACCGACAGCCATGAAGTGCGTGGCCGCACGCTGGGCATCGTCGGCTACGGCAATATCGGGTCGCAGTTGTCGATGCTCGCCGAGGCGATGGGCATGAAGGTGATTTTCTTCGACCACACCGACAGGCTTCGCCACGGCAATACCGAGCCGGTGGAGACGCTCGGGGAGCTTCTGGCCAAGAGCGACATCGTCAGCCTGCATGTGCCGGAGACGCCGGCCACCGCAGGCATGATCGGCGAGGCGCGAACTGCGATTGATGAAACCGGGCTCCTACCTGATCAACAACAGCCGCGGCACCGTCGTCGATCTCGATGCGCTGGCGAAAGCCCTTCGCGACGGACATCTGGCGGGAGCCGCGCTCGACGTGTTTCCGGTCGAGCCGTCGTCGAATGCCGATCGCTTCAAAACCCCGTTGCAGGGCCTCAAGAACGTGATCCTGACCCCGCATATCGGCGGCTCGACCGAGCAGGCGCAGGACCGCATCGGCCGCGAAGTGGCGCGCAAGATGCTGGATTATTTCAGCAGCGGCTCGACCATGGGCGCGGTGAATTTTCCGCAGGTCCAGTTGCAGGCGCGCACCACCGGCGCGCGCTTCAGCCATGTTCACCGCAACGTGCCGGGCATGCTGCGGCGGCTGAACGAGATATTCGTGCAGCGCGACATCAACATCATCGCGCAATATCTCGAGACCGACCGCGAGGTCGGTTACGTCGTGCTCGATGCGGATCTCGCCGGACACGACAGCCACGGAATTGCTCGACGACATCCGCGCGCTGGAAGGCACGATCCGGGCGCGGATGGTGTACGAGAATTAGTTGGATTTCGTCATGCCGGCTCGTCCCGGCCATCCACGTCTTTCTTGACGCAGTCAGTAAGACGTGGATGCCCGGCGCAAGGCCGGGCATGACGAGCATAATGAGCGCACGAACTCGCCTCTTCAACGCGTCACGGGCGCCAGTCCCCTCAGCACGATATCGAACGCTTCAAGCGCGGCCTTGGCCTTGAACGGTTCGTCCCATACGCGCTGCAGCACATAGCCCTGAAACATCGACACCATCATGCGCGCGATCGTAGACGGGTTCAGCTTTTTATCGATCAGGCCAAGGCGTTGTCCGCGTTGCACCAAGGCTGCGATGGCCGCGATCGGAACTGAATGCCGCCGGTGACCTGCGCCTTGATCTCGTCGTTGCGCAGCGCT
Organism: uncultured Alphaproteobacteria bacterium; assembly: GCA_963790595.1. Classification (GTDB taxonomy): domain Bacteria; phylum Pseudomonadota; class Alphaproteobacteria; order Rhizobiales; family Xanthobacteraceae; genus Bradyrhizobium. The sequence goes on from CAWBPE010000014.1 coordinate 279,166, forward strand.
TCGGCCCACAATTGTAACGCGACCCTGCGGGTCCGAAGCCCTTCTTCCTTTTCAAGGTCGGTCAGGAACTCGCGGGCGATGGCGCGCAGAAGCGCGATCGGGTCGGCCGATTTGTCGCCAGGCGCGAGCAAGGTGGCATCGCGCGCATGCCGCCGCTCTCCCATCGCCCGGATCAGATCTTCCTTGGTGGAAAAATAACCATAGATGCAGCCGGCGCTCAGCCCCGATTGCTGGATCACATCGCGGATCGTGGTCTGATGAAAGCCCTGGCGCGCGAAGCAGGTTTCCGCCGCTTCGAGAATTTCATCGCGGCGCGCCTGCGATGTCTCCGGTTTGACCTTGGGCATTGTATTGCGTTCAACCCCTCGCGAGACCCGCCGTCGCCTCTCCCGGCATCCGATCCGGCTCCGTAGACTCCCGGACTTGCCGAAACCAAGAAAAACGGACATTCTTTTTATATGGAAAAGCGCGCCGCCGTCAACCCGATCAATCCAGCGCGCAGGTTGGGTCCCGCGACAGCCGCCGTGCCTGCGATCGGTGTGACGCCGGCGGCGCTTAGCTGGTGGAATTGAGTATGTTGGACTGGGTGAATTTCGCGGACCTGCTGGCGCTCCTCAAAGGCGGCGGCGCCGGCGTCGATCGCGGGCTTCGTCGCCGGGCTGCTCGGCGTGAGCCCAGGCGGCATTCTGGTGCCGGCCGCCTGCATCACGCTCGGTGTCGATCAGCACATCGCGCAGGGGATATCGCTGGTGGCGCAGATTCCGCCGACGGGTCTCAGCGGCGTTTCGGAATACAGGCGGCGCGGGCAGGCCGTGCCGGTCAAATGGGTCGTCGCGCTGTCAATCGGCTTCATCATTGGCGGCGCATTGGGCGCGATGGGCGCGGGCGGCTTGTCCGATCGTGCGCTTCGCTGGTCGTTTGTTTTCTATCTGCTGATCCTGGCGGCGATCGCCGCCTTGCGCAGCGGGCGGTCGCCGTCGTCGATGCCGGAGGAGGCGGCCACCGCGCATTGGGCGGCATTGGTCGCGATCGGCGTTGTCGCCGGCCTGTCGTCGGGTATGCTCGGCATTGGCGGAGGTCTCGCGGTGACCGCGCTGTCGACCGCGGTCCTGCATCTCGGACAGCACCGGGCGCAGGCGATGAGCCTGATCCTCACCTTGTTGCCGCTGACAATCCCCGCTGCGGCGATCTATCTGGCGCAGGGATGGACCATGCCGTGGTGGTCGATATCAGGGGTCGTCGGCGGACTCTGGATCGCCACCGCGATCGGCGCCCGCCTCGCCAACCGGTTGCCGGAACGCGTGCTGCGGCCGACCTTTGTTGTGATGATCCTGGGGATGGCGGCCTACATGGCGGCGCGGTCCTAGAAGCTCCGTCAATCCATTGCGTCCGCCTTCAAGTTGTAAAATACTGTTAAATCAACCACGCCAAGGGTCGAGGAGAAGCAACATGCCCACTGCCGTTCAATTCGGTCTGCTCGCGATGTACGCGGAAGATATGTACGACGTGGCGCCGGGCACGTTAAATCCACCCGCGGATCCGAGGATTGCGGCGGCCGGCTGGAATGTCGTCGCGTACCTCACCGCGCAGGACGCGCTGATCCCGGCCAAGGGCGCATCGAACCGCAAACTGGGCGTCGATCACGGCAAGCGCGTATTCTACGGATATGTCGCGCAAAACGTCGCGACCCCCACCACCTACGTCGTCGCGGTCCGGGGCACCGCGGGCATGATCGAATGGGTGATCGATGCCGAGTTCGTGCCGATCCCGCATCCGCGCTATCCCGGCGCGCGAGTCGAACAAGGCTTCTGGAGCATCTATCAAACCATGAGCCTTGCCGATGCCACGACCGGCACGACCACTTTTCAGAACGCCGCCGAAGGGATCGAGAAACTGGTCGGGTGCCGGCTCGGTCGTCGTGACGGGGCACAGCCTCGGCAGTGCGCTCGCCACTTACCTTGTGGAAGACGTTGCCGAACGATTGGCTTCGACGACCTCGGCCTGTCTGTTTGCCTCGCCGCGAACCGGCGATGCGGTCTGGGCCGGCATTTTCGACAAGAACGTCACGCAATACGATCTGTTCAATTATATTCTCGATCTGGTGCCGCACGTTCCGACCGGCATCGGCTACACCACGCTGTCAAAGGCGACGATCCTGCAGCCCTCGGCGGCGCAAGCGGGCGTCAGGCTCGATTTGTTCTGCGACCATCACCTTATCTGTTATTGCGCGATGATCGACTTCATCGCGGCGAGCGCGGCCACGTTGACCCCGCAGGACATGGCCACCCATGCCTGCATCCTCGGCCCCGCATCGTCGGTGCCGGAAGCCGCCAAGGCGTTGGCGACCCTGATCAATGAATTCGGTATCGGAACCGAAAAAGCCATCATCATGCTCAAGGCGCTGCATCTGGCGAACACGGTCTGACGCTTCAAGTCGTCGAATCCACCGATCGACGGAGAAAATCCGTCGCAAAACCTGGCCGCATGGAATTCTCTCGTTATTTATGTATCGCCATGCGGTTGCGGAAGGTGCCCGCCGAAAATCCTGATCTTTGGACGGGCCATTTTACCGCCTATAAGGTGAACGAGGATTACGTTCACCGATGAGTTTTTCAAGCCCGTTTATCCGTCGGCCTGTGGCCACGACGCTGCTGACGTTTGGGTTGGTCGCGGCCGGCGTTATTGCTTTTTTCAAGCTGCCGGTCTCGCCGCTGCCCGACGTCGATATCCCGACCATTTCGGTGCAGGCGACTTTGCCGGGCGCGAGCCCCGAGGACGTCGCGACCACGGTAGCCGGTCCGCTGGAGCGCCACCTCAGCCAGATCGCCGATGTCACCGAGATGACGTCGTCGAGTTCGCTCGGCTCGGCGCGCATCAATCTGCAGTTCAGCATTGGCCGCAATATCAATGGCGCGGCGCGCGACGTCCAGGCCGCGATCAATGCGGCGCGCGCCGACCTGCCGACCTCGCTGCGCAGCAATCCTACCTACCGCAAGTTCAATCCGGCCGCAGCACCTGTTCTCATTTACACGCTGACCTCGGATACGCTGACCCCCGCTGATCTCTATGACGCCGCCTCGACCGTGCTGGCCCAAAAACTGTCCCAGGTCGAAGGCGTCGGTGAAGTCAGCGTCAGCGGCGGATCGCTGCCGGCGGTGCGTGTCGATCTCGTGCCGCAGGCTTTATACAAATACGGCATCGGTCTCGAAGACGTCCGCGCCGCGCTGACCAGCGCCAATGCCCATAGTCCCAAGGGCGGCATCGATGTCGCGGGCCAGCGCTACCAGATCTATTCAAACGACCAGGCCCTCAAGGCAGAGGACTACAAATCGCTGGTGGTGGCCTATCGCAACGGCGCGCCGGTCCGGCTGACCGATGTCGGCGAAGTGCTCGATTCCGTCGAGAATTTGCGTACGCTCGGCCTTTCCAACGGCAAGCGGGCGGTCACGATGGTGGTCTACCGGCAGGCCGGCGCCAACATCATCGGCATGGTGGATCGTGTGAAGTCGCTGATGCCGCAGCTGCGGGCGTCGGTCTCGCCCGCGATCGACATCAATCTGGCGGTCGACCGTTCGATCACGATCCGGGCCTCGCTGCGCGATGTCGAAATCACGCTGATCATCGCCGTGATTTTGGTCATCCTGGTGGTGTTCGCCTTCCTGCGCAGCGCCCGCGCCACGCTGGTGCCGGTGGTCGCGGTGTCCGTGTCGCTGGTCGCGACCTTCGCCGTGATGTATCTGCTCGGCTACAGCCTCAACATCTTCTCGCTGATGGCGCTCACGGTCGCGACCGGATTCGTGGTCGACGACGCCATTGTCGTATTGGAAAATATTACTCGCCACCTCGATGCCGGCGTGCCGTCGCGTGAGGCGGCGCTACTCGGCTCGAAAGAGGTCGGCTTCACGGTCCTATCGATGAGCGTGTCGCTGATCGCGGTATTCGTTCCGATCCTGCTGATGGGCGGCCTGGTCGGCCGACTGTTCCGCGAATTCGCGATGACCATCACGGTGGGATTGTGTGGTGAGAGTTGTCGTGCTGGAAAACATCACCCGCCACCTCGATGCCGGCGTGCCGCCGCGTGAGGCCGCGCTGCTCGGCTCGAAAGAGGTCGGCTTCACGGTGCTGTCGATGAGCGTGTCGCTGATCGCGGTATTCGTCCCGATCCTGCTGATGGGCGGCCTGGTCGGCCGGCTGTTCCGCGAATTCGCGATGACCATCACGGTTTCGATCGTGATCTCTCTGGTGGTCTCGCTGACGACGACGCCGATGATGTGCGCCATGCTATTGCGCAGCGAACGCGACCGGCCGCATGGGCGGATCTACCGCGTCAGCGAGCGGGTGTTCGAAGCGCTGTTGGGTTTCTACCGGTGGTCGCTGAGCACGGCCTTGCGCCATCCGCTCTCGGTGATGCTGATTCTGGCGGGGACGCTGTGGCTGAATTTTCATCTCTACGCCGCGGTTCCGAAGGGCTTCGTGCCGCAACAGGACACCGGATTGCTGCTCGGATCGGTTCAGGCCGATCAAAGCATCTCGTTTCAATTGATGCAGCAGAAGCTGCGGCAGTTCATCGATATCATCAAGGTCAATCCTGCGGTCGATACCGCGGTCGGATTCACCGGCGGCGGGCTGGGGCCAGGCGGCGGCTCGACCAATTCCGCGACCGTGTTCGTTTCCTTGAAGCCGCTCCGCGATCGCGATCTGTCGGCCGAGCAGGTGATCGCGGTGCTGCGTAACGAAATGGCCGCGGTGCCCGGCGCCACGCTGTTCCTGCAGGCGGTCGGCGATCTCGGCGCCGGCGGCCGCTCGGGCAATGCGCAATATCAATACACCCTGCAGGGATCGACCTTCGACGAGTTGAACGAATGGATACCGAAGATCGTGACCGCGCTTCAAGCGGTGCCGACGCTGACCGACGTCGGCAGCGACCAGCAGAACAAGGGCCTGCAGGCCAACGTCGTGATCGACCGCGATTCCGCCGCACGCTTGGGCATCGCGGTCAGCCAGATCGACAACACGCTCTACGACGCCTTTGGCCAGCGGCAGGTCTCGACGATCTATGTGGCGCGCAACCAGTATCACGTGATCATGGAGGTGGCGCAGGAATACCTGCAGAACCCGCAGACGCTCAGGGATGTCTATGTCTCGACCATTGGCGGGCCCGCTACCGGCTCGCAAACCACCAATGCCGTAGCCGGAACGATCGTATCGCCGACGCAGGGCGCTAGCGGAAAAGCCGCGCAGATCGCGGCTAGTTCAGTGCGCAATCTAGCGACCAACTCGATCGGCGCCACCGGCAAGGCCGCGTCATCGACCGGCACCGCGGTCTCTACCAGCCAGGAGGCGATGATTCCGCTCTCCAGCGTTACGCAGTTCGGACAGGGGCAGACCTCACTGGTGGTCAGCCATCAGGGTGTGCTGGTCTCCAACACCATCTCGTTCAATCTCGCGCCGGGCACTTCGCTGGGCACAGCGGTATCGACCATCGAGGAGACCATGAACCGGATCGGCGTTCCCGCGACGATCCGCGGCTCGTTCCAGGGCGCCGCCAAGATCTTTCAGGAATCGCTCGCCAGCGAGCCGTATCTGATCCTCGCGGCGTTCGCGACGATCTACATTTCGCTCGGCATGCTCTATGAGAGTTACGTTCACCCGTTGACGATCCTCTCGACGCTGCCGTCGGCCGGCGTCGGCGCGGTGCTGGCGCTGATGCTGTTTCACACCCAGTTCGACATCATCGGAATGATCGGCGTGATTCTGTTGATCGGCATCGTCAAGAAGAACGCGATCATGATGATCGATTTCGCGCTCGACGCCGAGCGCCGGCGTGGCCTGTCGCCGGCTGACGCGATCTTCGAGGCGTGCATGCTGCGCTTCCGCCCGATCATGATGACCACCATGGCATCGCTGCTCGGCGCCGTGCCGCTGATCGTCGGCCTGGGCGAAGGCAGCGAATTCCGCCAGCCGCTCGGCATCACCATCATCGGCGGATTGGTGCTGAGCCAGATCCTGACGCTCTACACCACGCCGGTGGTCTATCTCTATCTCGATCGCTTGCGGCACTGGACCATGCGGAAACGAAAGCGCGCCGCAGCATGACCGCGGCGTCACGCTAACTTAACTTCCGAACATCTGCGGCTTCGGCTACGCTGTCGGCGGTAAGTCGCTGGGGTAGCCGGCATGTCCCAAAGTCTGGAAACATTCAGCAATAAAAAGCTTTTGCGCGCGGCAAAGCTCGGCTGCAGCGTCGTCATTCTCGCCGTCGGATGGTGGGGCCTGTCCGGCGTCGGAAAGGGACAAGCGGCCAGCAAATCGGATGCTGCGCCGGGGCGCGTCGAGGGCGGCGGCGACGTGTTGTCGCTCGGCACCTCGGCGATCGGAACGATCGTGGAAGTGCTGGTCAAGACGGGCGATCATGTTCAGGCCGGCCAGCATCTCTTGCGGGTGGAGTGCCGCAATATCGAGCGCGAAATCGAGGCGCGCGAGTCGGATCTTGCGGCCTCTGAAGCGGTGTTTGCCCGGGTCACGCACGGCTCGCGGCCGGAGGAAATCGCCATCGGGGTCGCCAACGTCAATCTGGCGGAAGCGCGATTGCAGCGAGGCGCAGAAGCAGTTTCAGCGCGCCCAGACCCTGCATGAGGGCGTCACGGTCACGCGAGTCCAGATCGACCACGCCGAGCGGGACGCGCGGATCGCCGCCGCTCAGCTCGATGAAGTCCGCGCCAAGCTCGTGCTGCTGCAAGTCGGCTCCCGCGAGGAAGACATCACCGAAACGCGCTCGCGGCGCGACGCCGCCAAAAAACGACTGGAAGAAGCTGCGACGCGTCTCGGTTACTGCACGGTGGATGCGCCGATCAACGGCGTGATCCTGAGCACGCGCGTCAGCCCGGGGCAGATGGTGAGCTCGATGGCGCCGGTCACCTTGATGACCATGGTCGACGACAGCAAACGCCTGGTGCGCGCCTTTGTCGGGGAACGCGAAGTCTCGGAAGTCTGTCCGGGCGAACGCGCGCATGTCGCCGTCGATGGCTTTCCCGAAATGCAGTTCGACGGCGTTGTCGAGAGCGTTGCGACCACGATTGGCGAAAATCCCTACGCGGCGAATACACCCCAGCAGTTCCGTCAGGTGATGTTGTCGCTGCCGGACAAGCAGCCGCAAATCCCGATCGGGCTGCGGGTTGCCGTGCAGTTCACGAGCTGTCTGGCGAGGTGCGAAGTAGCGGGTGAATTTACGGAGCTGTCCTGGCGACTGCGCAGGGAATTTCACTTCCCCTCTCGCTATTTGAGGCAGGCCGCCTTCGGCGCCCGCCGATCCTTGTTTTCTTATCAGGAGAACGCCGAAGCGGAACTTCGGCTATGCCGCATCGATGATGCGATCCGGGTGAGGAATTACAATGGTCGATATACCGTACGCCCTCACCCCAACCCTCTCCCTACGGGAGAGGGGGCGCATCCCGTGCTTGAAAGTTCGCCGCTCATCTCTACCCCAACGGCCCCGATGTCTTCACCGGCGCGCATTTGCCGAACAGGCTCAGGGCGGCACTGACGCCAGGGACGCCGCAGATGAATCCATTGGGGCGATACTTGATCCGGATCTTGTCGATGTCGAACATCGCAAGGCTCATGAACGCATTCAGCCGCAACACCTGATTGCTGTCCCGGGTGTGAAAAATGTCGAACGTCTTTTGCTCGAACCGGGTCTTTTCGGCGGGATCGACGGTACTGGCGGAGGCCCATTGCTTCACCGCGATCATGGCCTGCTGGTTGATTTCGAAGCAGGTTTCGATCGCCAGCACGTGATGCTTGGCGCTGTACCAGTCGACGGTGAGAGTCTTCTTGGTCTTGGGGTCGGTCAGGACCACCTTCGATCTGTCTTCTTCCTTGCCGTCCTTGTCCCTGGCGTGCCGCTCGAACGACGGCATATGCGCTTCGCAATCGAAGCCGTAGGCGTTGAGCAGGGACATATCGATTTCTTGCGACAAGGGCGTGCCGTCGGCGGTCGGATTGCGATTGAGGTCGCTCGCCATGTCGATGTAGAGCTCGACTTTGCGCGCGAGCAAATTGTAGTTCTGGCTCAACTCGGCATAGGCGGTTGCATAGGATTTGTAGGTCTCGCGTGCGTTCATGGTCTCAAAGCTGGTGGCCTCAGTGTCGGTGCCCGCTGCGACGGCGGTGTGATAGCTGGTGATGAGCCGCTGCTGCAGATTGAGCGATGCGGCCAATGCGCTCGATGTGTCGGTGAATGTTTGCGTCGCGGCCGCCATATCGGCCTGCGCCTGCGCGGTCACTTTGTTTTCATAGGCCGACAGGTTCTGAAAATAGGCGCCGATCAAGGTTCCGAACAGGCTCAGCACGGTCAGGCTTTTGAGGAACGAGTATTCACCTTCCGCCTTGGCCAGCAGGGATGTGAACCATCCTGCGCGGGACGGCGCGTTCGGGTCTCTGTCGGCATTCGGCATGTTCGCACCCGTGGTTGCGCGATAGGGCGCCGGGCAATTGCGCGTGATGCCCCCAGGATATTCCCGCATACTTTCGATCGCAATCCGGGATTGCCTGATCAGCCATGCCGTAACGCCGCATGCGACCGCGTGCGTATCGGGCCGCGACCGTTGGAGCAGCGCGGCGGCGCTGCGAAAATGCTTGTGGTGCCAGTCCCGTTGCCAACACAGGGATGTATAATTACGCTCCATCCCTGATAGGCTCAAACGGCTCTTCGATCCGGCAGCATGCACATGCCCAAATTCCTTCGCGTCGGCGTCCATCAGTCGAATGTTTCCGGATACACGTCGAAGGCATGGTGGGTTCGCCGGGTTGGTTCGACGGTTTTCCTGAAGTGGGGCGCCGTCGAGGTCCACGGCGTCGGAGATGGACGAAAGATTTACTGGACGCTGCCACCACAGGCGAAAACAATTCGTTGCGGCACGGTGCAGCGCGCCCAGGACTATACAAAAAATGCAATCGCGCGGCGGCGTAGCCATCGCTATGAACCGCTGGCTGGAAATATTGCGATCCGCCGCCGACCCGCCAATCGTGGTGCCGAGCTCGAACAAGCGCTGGCTACGATCCTGTTTGTCGATATCGTCCGGTCCACCGAAAAAGCCGCGCGGCTGGGCGATTCGCGTTGGACCCAGGTGATGAATCTCTATTACGCCGCCGTCCGCAAAGAGCTGAAGACGTTGCGCGGAAAAGAAGTCGTCACGACGGGAGACGGGCTGCTCGCGACGTTCGGCGCGCCGGCGGCCGGGGTCCGTTGCGCGACCGCGATCCGCGAGGCCGTGCGCACGCTGGGGCTGGAGATCAGGGCGGGGCTGCACGCGGGCGAATACGAAGTGAGCGGGGCTGACGTGATCGGTCTCGCGTTTCACATCGGCGCGCGCGTTGCCGCGAAAGCGCGTGCCGGCGAGGTCCTGGTCTCAAGCGCGGTCAAGGACCTGATGTCGGAGTCGGGAATCCGTTTAAAGGATCGCGGCGTTCACCAACTCAAGGGCGTGCCGAAGCGATGGCGCCTGTACCGGGTTGAGCATTAATCGGGGGTGGCCTGCGAAAATGGGAACGCCAATGCCTCGCCCGTCTTCGCCAAGGCTTCGGCGGGCAACCTCCGCTGCTTCGCTCCGATAGATTTGAGCGTGGCCTGCCAGCCGAAGCTGCGAAGCAGCGAAGGTTGGTGCCCCTGGCCGGAATCGAACCAGCACTCCTTGCGGAACTCGATTTTGAGTCGAGCGCGTCTACCAATTCCGCCACAGGGGCTTTCGGATGCCGGCCCGAAAGGCTGGCGTCGCGAAGCGGGCGGAATATAGCTGCCGGTGACTGCCGGTCAACCCGCAGGGGGCAGATCAAATGGGGCTACCGGGTCGTAAAACACTCGGGTGTGAACGCGGCTGCCTCGACAGCGCCACCGGCGCGGGTTAGAGCGTTTTTTGAGCCGGTTTGCGTCAGGAAATCGCGTTAGAGCAAGGATCGCCTGAATAGGCCTTCTGGACACGGGAGATGAACGTGACGCTTCAAGCTACCGCACCCACTTCATCTGCACACAACGATGCCAATCCGGCGCTGATGGCCGCCTTGGCGGTCACGGCGCTGGCGGCGGGGACCATCGCAGGGGCGTGGTACTTTCAACTGGTGCTGGATATCCGTCCCTGTCCGCTCTGCCTCGAGCAGCGCTATGCGTATTACCTCGCAATTCCACTCGGCGCATTGATCGCGCTCGCGGCCGGCCAGAAAGCCCCGCGCGCGATCTTGCAGGCCGGGCTCGCGCTTCTCGCCTTGGTTGCGCTCGGCAATGCCGTGCTCGGCACCTATCACGCCGGCGTCGAATGGGGCTTTTGGCAGGGCCCGACCGATTGCACCGGGCCGATCGGAGGTCTCGGCAGCGCCGGCGATCTCTTGAAGCGGCTCGACACCGTCAAGGTGATCCGCTGCGATGAAGTGCAGTGGCGGTTTCTCGGCCTGTCGCTGGCCGGTTACAACGTGCTGATCTCGCTCCTGATGGCCGCGATCGCGGCCTGGGGTTTTGTGCGGACCGCGCGCCGCTAACCTCTAATCATCGACATCTTCCTGCGGCCGTCCGAACAGATGGACGATGCCGGGGGTCGCGATGGTGACGAACACGAACCGCGCCAGATGATGCGCGCCGACGAAGATCGGGTCGATGTGCAGCGTCAGCGCCAGCGCCAGCATGGCGTCCATCGCGCCGGGCGCGAACGCGACCACGATGTCGCTGAATTTGACCGGCGTCGTCAGCGCGATCACGACGACAAAGACCGCAGTCACGGCAACGGCGACCGCGAAGGACCCCAGCGCGGCATTGACGTGGCTGAGCAGGGTTTTGGGCCGCATCCGCGCAAAGCGCGAGCCGATCAGCGCGCCGATCCCGACCAGCGCGACCCCGCGCAGCCAAATCGGCAGCCCGCCCTCGACCAGTCCCGTGCCATGCAGCACGCTGGCTCCGATCATCGCGCCGAACATCCAGCTCGCCGGAAACTTGACCAGGCGCAACAGCAGCGACACGGCTATCGAAGCTGCGACCAGCGCAGTCAGCTCAAGCGGTGAGGCGGTCGTGGTCATCAGGCTCAGCGGTGACGCCGGCGCCATCCCGATCACCGCCAGCAGCAGTGGCAGCGCCGCGGTCAGGATGATCACGCGCATGGTCTGCACCACCGCGATCCCCGGCACATCGGCGCCCTTCTCCGCGGCGAGGATGACGATTTGCGATAGCGCGCCGGGGCTGCCCGCCAGAAAGGCCGAAGTCCGGTCCCAGCCGTGGAAACGCTGCAGATAGACACTGCTGCCGAAGGTCGAGCAGAAGGTCGCCAGCGCCAGCAAGGCGATGGTCACCGGGTAGGCGCTGACATGCTGCAGCAACTGCCGCGACATCAGCGATCCCAGCGAAATCCCGAGCAGCACCAGCACCGCCTGGGTGACAATCGCCGGTACCGCCAGCGGCCTGCCTGCAATGGCGGCAATGCCGACCGCGATCATCGCACCGGAAATCAGCCCGCCGGGGAGATCTGCCCATAAAAACAGCGTACCGCCGACGGTGCCGATCGCCACCGTTTCAAGATAATTGAAGAGTTTGGCGCGGCTCGGGAGGGCTTGGCCCATCGATGCAAGGATTTGGGATACAAGGATTTGGCTCACGCCGCGTTATGGCAAATCCGCAAGCGCGGGACAATTGCGACAACGCAACTGCAGCAATGCGCTGCGAATGGCGGGAGAATGGCCGATACGCGCACATATCGCGCCTTCAGGGACCGAATCAGCAGTAACGGACACCTCCCTCCCGGGCGGGGAGGGAGGTGTCAAAATCAACCGGCTAAATTACTTCTTGTCGGCGGCAGCACGCTTGCACTCGGAACGGAATTTCTTGCGCTCTTTGCCATGGAGCCCCTTGGCATCGGCTTCCTTGGAGCATTCCAGCGAGGCCGCGCTGTGAACCATCGGCGCCTTGGTGTCTTTCGCGGCCGGCGCGGCGGTTTGCGCGAACGCAGAACCCATCAGCAGCATGGATGCGAAGGCGGTCGCGATCGCGCGGGAAGATATGGTCTTCATGGCAGGCACCTCGGGGTTAAAAGAAAGGGGCAACGTCGCGCCGCGATGCTGAACCGCGGATGAATAAAGCCGGCGGGACGGCGTTTCCGCGACGCGATATTTTTATGGCGCGGTGGATGGCCGTTGTCACCCGCCTTCGCTACGTTAGGATGGGGACCTCCAGATAGCCATGCCCCAAGGAGACCAAGGATGACCATTCAAGCAAAATTATTGTGTGCGGTTGCGGCGTCGGGTTTTGTTGCGTTTGTGGCGACATCGCCGGCGCAGGCGCTGAGCTCGCAGGAGTGCAGTGCGAAATACCAGGCGGCGAAAACCGCCGGCACCCTCAACGGCCAGAAGTGGAATGATTTCCGCAAAGCCGAATGCAGTGCGGATGCTGCGGCAACCCCGGCCGCTGTGCCGGCGCCCGCACCTGCGCCCAAGGAAGTGGCGAAGAAGCCTGAAGCCGCACCGGCGTTCCCGGCGCCGGTCGGCAACGCGATATTCCCGTTCGCCATCAATCCGAAATACGCCCAGGAAAGCGCCGGCAAGGCCCGGATGCATACCTGCGTCGATCAATACAATGCCAACAAGGAAACCAACGGCAATGGCGGCCTGAAATGGATCCAGAAGGGCGGCGGTTATTACAGCGAGTGCAACAAGAAGCTGAAGGGCTAAACGTCCTTCCCATCTGTGAAGGGCTCGGGCTGAATTGGCCCGAGTTTTTTACGGATGAGTCTTTTACGGATGAGCCTTTTACCGATAAGCCTTTTACCGACAAGCCTGTTGCCGATAAGAATTGAATAAAAGGAAGCATTGCCGGATGCGACCAGTCGATTTCGCGAGGCGGGTATGACGAAAAGTTTCCGGCACATAACGGCCTCGATCGGGGTCATGGTGTTTTTCCAGCTTGCCCCGGCGATCGCTGCCGATCCTTCGGCCAATGTCGGCCGGCTTGCCCAGGCGGCAGAGCCGTCCGCGACAACGCCAGCGCCGGAATCAAAAGCACCTGACCCGCCGCCGGCAGCGTCGCCGCCGTCCAGTCCAACCTCGACCGCGGCCGTCGTAAAACCCGGGCCATCAGCCGCGGGATGCGGGCTGAAATATCTGACCGCTGAAGTTTCCGGCAAACTGAAAGGCCGCAAGTGGAAAGAGTTTCGCGACCAAGAGTGCGGACCGACCACGTCGAACGCGGTATTCCCGACCGCGATTGCGCCGAAATATTCCACCGAAACGCCGGACAAGGCGCGGACGCATACCTGTGCGGATCAGTTCACCGCCAACAAGGCCACCAATGCTAATGACGGTCTGAAATGGATCGAAAAGAGCGGTGGCTATTACAGCGAATGCGTCAGCCGCCTGAAGGGGTGAAGCGTTTGCCGGCATTGTCCGAGGCCGTCGAACATCCGTGGACGATGCAATGATAGCCAGCCTCAGCCTGATCCTGCTCTGCCAATTGGCCGGCGAAGTTTTTGTGCGTGGTCTCAATTTGCCGATGCCGGGACCGGTGATCGGGCTGTTGCTTCTGCTGGTGCTGCTGCTGGCGCGTGACCGGTTCAAAATCCTCGCGCGCGGGCCATTGCAGCAGGATGGCGTGGAGAATGCCAGCCAAAGCCTGCTCGCGCATCTGTCGCTGCTGTTCGTCCCTGCCGGTGTCGGCGTCGTGCAGAAGCTCGATCTGATCGCCGAGCACGGCATCGCCATCATCGTGATTCTCGCGGCCTCCGTGGTGGTGACGCTGGTCGTGACGGTGGCGACGTTTCGTCTCGCCAGCCGCCTGATGACGCGCAATGAGAGCGCGCCAAATGAGAGCGCGCCATGAGTGAGAATCCGCTCTCGCTGTGGGTATATCTGTCGCAGTCGCCGCTGCTCTGGCTGACGGTGACGCTGTTGGTCTATGCGATCGCGGACGCCGTGTCGCTGGCAACGCGCCGGCATCCCCTGGCAAATCCAGTGCTGCATTCGATCTGGATCATCGGGGCGTTTCTGCTGCTCACCGGCACCTCCTACACGACCTATTTCGGCGGCGCGCAGTTCGTGCATTTCCTGCTCGGGCCGGCGACCGTGGCGCTGGCGGTGCCGCTCTACGAAAACCGCAAGACGGTGCTGGCCGCGATCCTGCCGATGCTGGTCGCGCTTGCCGCGGGCTCGGTGACCGCGGTGATTTCGATCGTGCTGCTGGTGGAGGGCGCGGGTCTGCCGCGTGGGGTGGTATTGTCGCTGGCGCCGAAATCGGTCACGGCGGGGGTTGCGATGGGCATCAGCGAATCCCTGCATGCCGATCCGTCGCTGACCGCGGTCGCGGTGATCCTGACCGGCATCATGGGTGCGATCATCGTGACGCCGCTGATGAACCGGATGCGCATTACAGACTTCCGCGCGCGCGGATTCGCGGTCGGCATCGCCGCGCATGGCATCGGCACCGCTCGGGCGTTTCAGGTCGATGCGGTCGCCGGCGCTTTCGCCGGCATCGCGATGAGCCTCAACGCGCTCGTGACCTCGCTGTTGGTGCCTCTGGCCGTGACGCTATTGGTGCGCTGATCCCATACCGATTTGCTGCATCGCCGCCATGGAGATTTGCAAAAAATCCCTTTAGAGTCGCATGGCAGGGAAGGTGACGTTTTTGATAATCTCCACGATGCAGGGCGTGCTGGGACTGGTATCGGGAGCGCTGGTTGGATTTTCGCTCGGCCTGGTCGGCGGCGGCGGATCGATCCTCGCGGTGCCGCTGATGGTCTATGTGGTCGGCGTGGGCAATGCCCATGTCGCGATTGGCACCAGCGCGATCGCGGTGGCCGCCAATGCCGCCGTCAATCTGTCGACCCATGCGCGCGATGGCAGCGTGCGATGGTCGTGTGCGCTGACGTTCGCGGCGGCCGGTATCGTCGGCGCGTTAATAGGCTCGATCTTCGGCAAGATGCTCGATGGCCAGAAATTGCTGGCACTGTTCGCGCTGCTGATGATCGTGATCGCGGTGTTGATGCTGAAAACCCGCAGCCGGATCGGCCTGCCCGATGTGAAGATGACCCGGGACAATATGCCGGCCATCGTCAGCCTCGGCCTTGCGACCGGGACGCTGTCCGGGTTCTTCGGTATCGGCGGCGGCTTCCTGATCGTGCCGGCCTTGATGCTGGCGACGGGAATGTCGATCATGAACGCGGTGTCGTCTTCGCTGGTCGCGGTGACGGCGTTCGGCTTGACCACCGCGGCGAGCTACGCCTGGTCCGGGCTGATCTCGTGGGAACTCGCAGGATTGTTTATTGCCGGCGGCATCGTCGGCGGGTTAATCGGCACCCGCTCGGCGCACGCTTTGTCGATGCGGCATGGCGCGCTCAATATTGTGTTCGCCACCGTCATTATAGCGGTGGCGCTTTACATGCTGGCGCGTAACTTATCCTCGCTCTGAGCCTAGATAGCAGATAGACGTGCGCCAAACGCAGCCGGGAGACCCGACATGACCATATCGATCGATCCGGCCCGGCCGTATCAGACAAGGCGCGAGACGCTGGGCCTGCTCGGCGTTGGCGCGGCCTTGCTCGGCATCAACATCGCCCCTCGCCAGGCGCTGGCGCAAGGCGACAACGTGCTGACGGAAGCGCTGGTGCTGCGCGATCCGGATGTTCCGGTGGCCGGCAATGCCAATGGCGATATCTCGATCGTTGAATATTTCGACTACAATTGTCCCTATTGCCGCAAGCTTGAACCTGAACTCGGCCAGGTGGTGCATGACGATGGCAAGGTCAGGCTGGTGCGCAAGGATTGGCCAATCCTGGGGCCGACCTCGGTGATAGCGGCGCGGATGGCGCTGGCCGCCAAATACCAGGACAAATCCAGTCAAGCGCATGACGCCTTGATCGGAAACAATTCCAAGCTGACCGAGCCACGTATCAACGAACTGCTGGCCGGCGCCGGTATCGACATGGATCGGCTCTCGCGCGATCTCGCCGCCAATGCAGCGGTGATCGACGGCATCCTGAAGCGCAACAACGATCAGGCCACCGCATTCGATTTCCGGGGCACGCCGTCGTTTATCGTGGGAAAATTTCGTGTGCCGGGCGTGCTGACGATGGCTCAGTTTACCCAGGTCATCGCCGACGCGCGCAAGGCGGCGAAGAAATCATAGCGCCACTGCAAAGGCTGCAGCGGCGCTATTATCTCGCTAAGGTTATTTCGATAAGCTTACTTCGATGACAGTCTGATCCAGTCCTTGTGGGCCTGCATTTTCAGCGCATCCCAATCGGTGGCCGCGACGTCCCAGTTGACGATGGTCCGGCTGTTCGCGGCGCTCTGGCCGCTGGCAACCGTCGAGGTCGTCTGCGAATCGTAGGCATAGACGCCCGCGGTTAGCAGCAGCGCACCCAAAATCATTCCTAGAAAAACCCGCATCGCAAACCCTCCGGTGACAACGGACAACGGTGTCGGGCCGTGATGGTTCCCTGAAACCTCGATGTTTCAGGTTCGCGCGAATGCCCGCGTCATCCAGTCGATGAACACGCGGACGCGCGGCGATAGCTGGCGGTTGCGCGGATATAGCAACGATACCGGCGTCGGTGAGGGCGGGCAGTCCGCCAGCACCGCGACCAGCGTGCCGCGTTTCAGGTCTTGCTCGATGTGATAGCGCGGCACCTGGATCAATCCCAGACCGAGGCGCGCTGCGGCGACCAGACTCTCGGCGCCATTGACCGAAACCGTCGCGCGCAACGTCATTTCGCGTAACGTGCCATTGACTGTGAACTCCAGCGGCAGCAGCGCGCCGGATCCTGACGAATGGAAGCCGACCATGAGATGACCATCGAGGTCATCGACGCTGGCGGGCTGACCGTATCGTTCGATATAGGCAGGCCCGGCGCAGGTGACTTCCTCCAGCATGGCAATGCGGCGCGCGATCATGTCGCTATCCCGGAGATCGCCGACGCGCAGCACGCAATCGATGCCTTCACGAACCAGATCGACCAGCCGGTCGCCCTCGCTCATATAGAGTTCGATGCCGGGATATTCGGCGAGAAAATCCGGCAGGCGCGGCAACACAAAATGACGCGCCAGCGTGCCGTGCACATCCACGCGCAGCAGTCCCTTCGGCTTGGCGCCCCCGAAGGCCGCTTCGGCTTCCTCGAGATCGGCAATCAAGGACAGGCAGCGCCGGTAATGCGCCTCGCCGTCCAGCGTCGGACTGACCTGCCGCGTGGTGCGCTCCAGGAGCCGCACCCCGAGGCGGGCTTCCAATTGCTTCACGGCGTCGGTGACGGTCGAGCGCGGCAGGCCGAGATCTTCCGCCGCCAGCGTAAAACTGCGCCGCTCCACCACCCGGGTGAACACCCGCATCCCGTCGAATCGATCCATCAGATTATTCGTTTATTTCGAATTGTGATGCCAGATTATGCCTGACTATCCGGAGAATAAATAGATCTAGCTTCCTCCCATCAGACGCGGACCTGCCGCGAAACATGAGGAGACTGAAGATGACCAACGGAACCAACAAAGTAGCAATCGTGACGGGTGCCTCGCGCGGGATAGGCGCCGCCGTGGCGGAACGCCTCGCCAAAGACGGCTTCACCGTCGTCATCAATTATTCCGGCGATGCGAAGCCGGCCGAGGCGCTTGCCCGCAAGATCGAGGGCACAGGCGGCCGGGCGCTCACTGCCAAGGCCGATGTCAGCGACGCTAACGCCGTGCGCGGCATGTTTGACGCGGCTGAAACGGCCTTCGGCGGCGTCGATGTGCTGATCAACAATGCCGGCATCATGAAGCTCGCCAAGCTCGCCGACAGCGACGACGCGGCATTCGATCAGCAGATCGCGGTCAACCTCAAAGGCAGCTTCAATACGATGCGTGAAGCGGCGAAGCGTTTGCGCGACGGCGGACGGATCGTCAATTTCTCGACCAGCGTGGTCGGGATCAAACTGGAAACCTACGGCGTCTATGCCGCGACCAAATCCGCGATCGAAACCATGACGGCGATCCTGTCGAAGGAATTGCGCGGCCGCCACATCGCGGTCAACGCCGTGGCGCCGGGACCGGTCGCGACCGAATTATTTCTGAACGGCAAAACGCCGGAGCTGATCGACCGCCTGGCCAAGATGAATCCGATGGAGCGGCTCGGCACGCCTGAAGACATCGCGTCCGCGGTGTCGTTCCTCGCTGGCCCCGAAGGCGGATGGATCAATGGCCAGGTGTTGCGCGCCAATGGCGGCATGGTTTGAATCAAACGGTGGCGTGTGACGCGCCGCCAGCTTCAACTCACGCGCCGCGCAGCCAGTTCAGGATCGCCGGATTCATCTCGCGCGGATAGCAATGGCTGAGATCCGCAAGCTCCCGATAGGTTACGTTGGCGCCGGCGGCGGATAACAGTTCGTGGGTTTGCCGCGCCACCTGCACCGGGAACATCCAGTCGAGCTGGCCGTGCACGAGATAGACCGGCAGGCCGCGCAATCTATCTGGGTCCGCCATCTCGGCCATCAGCGGATGAAAGGTGGCGGCGACCGGCGCAAGGTGCGTGAAGGGCGAGGCGCTTTCGAGCCCGCTGACATAGCAGAAGGTGCCGCCATCGCTCATCCCGGTCAGCAGCATTTTTTCGGGATCGATGTTGTAGCGGCTTCGCACCGTCTCGAGAATGCGGGCGAGGTTCGGGCTGTCGGTGTCTTCGCCCATCAGGGCCCAAGTACTTTTTGGTAAGTTGTTTTTGGGTGAAGGATGATCTGTCGCGGTGGGCGCGACCAGGATCGCGCCGTGGCTGCGCGCATCGCGCAGCCAGCTCCACAGGAAGCCGCGGCCATTGCCGCTGCCGCCATGCAACGCCATCACCAGCGGCCATGCGTGATCCGACGTATAATATTCCGGCACGTAGAGCGAGAAGCCGCCGCGGCTGCCTGGCTCGTTATGGTCGTGAAAGATTCCGGTGTCGGCGTTGGCGGGCGCCGCGAGGCGCGCCTCCAGCTCCGCATCTTCACGCAACGCCGGATCGGTGAAGAAACTGCTGACCGGCGGCAATTTTGAGCTGAGGGGATACAGCGCTTCCTGCGCGCGCGTCGCGTAACGCAGCGCACGAAACACCGCGACGAGGTCGCCATGGCCCTGCTGGACCGCGCGCAGTCCCGCGAAGGCTGCCAAAGCCGCATCGCTCGCGGTCTGCAACGGCCCGCGCAAATGCGCGAATTCTTCCGGCCAGCCTGTCAGGCGCGCAAGCTCGGCCTGCAACGCCTCATCCGGCGTCCCGGCGGCTTGCATGACACGGCCAAAATCCGATGGATTAAGATGCCGCGCGATGAAGCCGAGCGCTTCCAGCGATTGCAGCAGCGGCGGCAGCACGGCCACGATGTCGTCCACCACGGCCTCGCTCATCGCGGACTCCTACCAAAGCGTTTTCCAGCGAAGTGGATGCCGGTTCGCGTAAAGAAAACGCGTTAAAATAAAAGGCGCTAATGCAGCCGCGGCGCCTTGAGCATTTTGGCGCGGTCGGTCGAAGCCAGCACCACATCGAAGGTGACGCCCTCATGATAGACCGTGAGCGGCACATCGACGCCGGCCGAACCGAGCGACCAGAGTTTGCGATAGAAGCCGGTCTGGCTTGTGACCTTTTCGCCGGCCACGGCGAGGATGACATCACCGGCCTTGAGTTCGGCGCGCGCCGCCGGGCCCTTGGCGGAGATGCCGACCACGACCACCTTGTTGTCGATCTCGGTCGAATACATCCCGAGCCATGGCCGCGCCGGCTTGTTGACGCGGCCGAATTTCTTCAAGTCATCGATCACGGGCGGGAGCAGATCGATCGGTACGACCATGTTGACATGCTCGTCCTTGCCTTCGCGCTCGCGTTCGAGCTGCAGCGATCCGATGCCGATCAACTCGCCGCGGTTCGAGATCAGTCCGGTGCCGCCCCAGTTCGGATGTGCGGGGAGAGTGAAGATCGCATCATCCAGCAGATACTCCCAATAACCCGCGAATTCCTGCCTGGCGGCGATGTGGCTGGCGACCGACCGCGTGCGTCCCCCGGCGCCGCCGAGCACGACGCGGTCGCCGACCTCGGTCGTGGCCGAAGAACCGAGCGGCAGAGGTTCGATATCCATCTGGCCCAGCGCCTGCACCAGGCCGAAGCCGCTCACATTGTCGACGCCAAGCGCGTGACCCGGCACCACCCGGCCGTCGCCGACATGCAGCCAGACGGTTTCGGCCTCGGTGATCAGATAGCCGATGGTCAGGATCAGCCCATCTTCGATCAGCACGCCGTTGCCGGCGCGCTCGGTGCCCAAAGTGTCGGCGCTAAAGGCGTCGCTCGGGATGATCGAATGCAGGCCGACCACCGAGGAGAGGACGCGGTCGAGATCGAAACTGTAGTCGGCCGCGCGCGGCTGATTCGCCGGCGGCACCTTCCATTCAGTTAAAGAGGGCATGGAGATTCTCCTGGCCAACCGGACGGGCGGTCCGCGGATTTCAGCAGACCGGCGCACGTCAACAAACGACATATATGTCGCAAACGGCCGTCTTGAAAGTCTGCCGTAACGGCCCTGCCGACCGAGGCTACGGATCGAGTTCGGTATCCCAGTATAAATAATCGAGCCAGCTATCGTGCAGGTAGTTCGGCGGGAACAGCCGGCCGTTGCGATGCAGTTGATGCACCGTCGGCGCAAACGGCGGCTGGCGCGGAAACATCCGCGCCTGTTGCGGCGTCAGATTGCCCTTGCGCAGATTGCAGGGCGAGCACGCCGCGACCACGTTCTCCCATGTGGTCTGGCCGCCCTTGCTGCGCGGGATGATGTGATCGAAGGTCAGATCGCTATCGGCCGAGCAATATTGGCAGACGAAGCGGTCGCGCAGGAACACGTTGAACCGGGTAAAGGCGGGATGCGTGGTCGGCTTGACGAAGGATTTCAGCGACACCACGCTTGGCAGCTGAATCTCGAACGTCGGGCTGCGCACCGCACGATCATAGTGCTCGACAATGTTGACACGGTCGAGGAACACCGCCTTGATCGCGTCCTGCCACGACCAAAGAGACAGCGGATAGTAACTGAGCGGCCGGAAGTCCGCGTTCAGTACAAGTACCGGCCAACCACCTTGCGAGACATGTGCGTTCAAGTAACGCTCCTGGCCCCCATTTAGCTGCGAAGCAGCATGAGTTGACATACTACAGGCAGCGTGACGGGATTGTGAAGAGCATTGGCGGCCTTATCCGCCTTAGCCCTTTCCTGGGCCGTCTCGCGACCCGATTGCAGGAGCGGCCTTAACACCGTTAAACCGGGTGGCCCGCCACTTTTTGGCCACGTACGGACACGGCAAAATGATCACCAAGCCCGGTTATATCGAGGCGCCGCGCCGGCTCCGGGCATTCGTTCGCGCCCATGAAACCAGTCTGGTGGTGCTGGCGGCGCTGGTCGGGACGGTGGCGGGCCTGGTGGTCTCGGCGATGGGGGCTGCGGTCGAATTGCTGCATGTTGGGTTGTTCAACCTCGAAATGGGGGCCCGGCTTTCCAGCCAGATCAGCCTCGAGCCGCTGCGCGCGCTGCTGGTTCCCAGCCTTGGCGGGCTGCTGCTGGGGGTGGCCTTTTTATTATTGCTGCGCTGGCGGCCGGCGCGGGAAATCGATCCGATCGAGGCCAACGCGCTGCATGGCGGGCGGATGTCGTTTCGCGGCAGCGTGATCGTGGCACTGCAGACGGTCTGGTCGAGCGGCGTCGGGGCTTCGGTCGGACTGGAGGCCGGCTACACCCAGCTTTCCAGCGGATTGGCCGCCTCCTTGGGCCGCGGATTTCATCTGCGCCGCGCCGATCAGCGCCTGATGGTTGGCTGCGGCGCCGCAGCTGCGATCGCGGGCGCGTTCGGCGCACCGCTGGCCGGCGCCTTCTACGCGTTCGAACTGGTGATCGGGGGATATACGCCCGCCAGCCTGACGCCGGTCGGTGTCGCCGCGGTCGCGGGCTATTTTGTCGCCCATGCCTTCGCACCATTGTCGCTTGGCGTCGGCGTTGGGCCGGTCGGCGATGTGCTCGGGCGCGACCTGGCTGTTGCCGCGATGCTCGGGATTATGGCGGCGTTGTTCGGCATCGCCATCATGCGCGGCGTCGCGTTGTGTGAAGCGCTGTTGTCGAAGACCGGCCTCTGGCCGCCGCTGCGTCCGGCGCTGGGCGGTCTCGCCGTCGGGTTGCTCGCGCTGCAGACGCCGCAGGTGATGTCGTCGGGGCACGGCGCGCTGCATTTTGACGGGCTGGTTTCGCTGCCGCTCGGGGCGATTGCGACGGTGTTCGTCCTCAAAGCGCTTGCTTCGGTGGTCTCATTGGGCAGCGGCTTTCGCGGCGGATTGTTTTTCGCCACGCTGCTCCTGGGCGCACTCGGCGGCCGCCTGTTCGCGGCAGGCTTCGATGCGATCTGGCCCGGCCTCAATCTCGATCCGAACGTCTATGCGGTCGTCGGCATGAGCGCATTGTCGGCCTCGGTGATCGGCGGCCCATTGACGATGTCGTTCATCGCGCTGGAGTCGACCGGCAATCTCTGGCTGACCACGATCGTGCTGGTCGCGGTCATCATCTCGACCCAGATCACGCGCGAATTGTTCGGCTATTCGTTCGCGACCTGGCGGCTGCATCTGCGCGGCGAAACCATTCGCAGCGCCGCCGATGTCGGCTGGATCCGCGATCTCACGGTACGCCGCCTGATGCGGCCTGACGTGACCACCGTGAATGCCGATATGGCGATCGAGGAATTCCGGCACAAATTTCCGCTGGGATCGAAGACCCGGGTGATCGCGGTCGATGCCGCCGGCCATTATGCCGGGCTGGTACTGGTGGCGGATGCGCACGCGGCTGATGTCGACATCACAGGAGGCCTGCACGGCATCCTGCTTCATCGGGTCGTCGTGCTGCATCCCGACATGAACATCCAGGAAGCCATCGCGGTGTTCGACGCCGCGGAAGCCGAATCGCTGGCCGTGGTCGAGGCCAGCGGCGAACACCGGCCGATCGGCGTTCTGACCGAAGCCCATGCAATGCGGCGCTATGCGGAAGAATCCGAGCGGCAGCGGCGCGATATGATTGGCGACAACTGACGGGGACAGGTAACAAAGCGAAAACAAAGCGGCAAAGCTCAAAGCCGCTATGAGTTCCGGAGGAGCCCATGCGTAGATGGCTGGTGGCAATGGCGGCGATCTCATGCGGTCTGGGATCGATCGGCGTTGCCGTGGCGCAGAGCTATCCCAGCCGCCCGATCACGATGATCGTGCCGTTTCCCGCCGGAGGTGCCACCGACACGCTGGCGCGATATCTGGCCGAGCAGATGCGGGGCATCCTCGGTCAATCCATCATCATCGAGAATGTCGCCGGCGCCGCTGGAACGCTGGGGGTCGGCCGCGCGGTTCGTTCGCCGGCCGACGGCTACACGCTGAGCATCGGCACCTCGACCACGCATATGCTGACCGGCGGCTTTTATCCGCTGCCATTCGATCTGCTGAAAGATCTCGATCCCGTCATCGAGATCGGCAGCGAACCGCTGTTGATTGCCGCCAGGAAGAACTTTCCGGCGGACGATCTCAAGGGGCTAATCGCCTATCTCAAAGCCAATCCCGACAAGGCCTCGGTGGGCATTGCCGGTGTCGGCGCGGCCGGTCATCTCGCCGGCATCGCTTTTCAGAAGGAGACCGGCACCAGGTTTCAGTTCGTGCCCTATCGCGGCAATGCACCGGCGATGCAGGATTTGTTGGCGGGGCAGATCGATTTCATGATGGAGCCGTCGTCGAACTTCAGATCGCTGATCGGCAGCGGCGATATCAAGCCTTATACCACATCCCGGAAGCCGTGACTCCGGTCAGGGGATATCCGAATCACCATCTGTTTGATTCAACATGGCGAACGAAGGAGGTTCGCCATGCCTATCCCGCTTCGGGCTGATTTTAATGCCGGTTTGGTAAGGGCTGCGGCCAAACGATCGAAGGATGGCCCGCAGGCTCGGCGGCTTTTGGCGCTGGCGGCCATTTATGATGGGACGACCCGCACTGAGGCGGCCAAGATTGGCGGCGTGACGCTGCAGATCATTCGGGATTGGGTGATGCGGTTCAATGCTCTTGGGCCGGACGGTCTGATCGACCGCAAGCCTCCAGGTCAGCCCTCGAGGCTCAATGATGTCCAACGCCAGGCGATTGTGCGGATGATCGAGAGCGGCCCGATCCCGGCGATCCACGGTGTCGTGCGCTGGCGGCTGGTCGATCTTTCGCAATGGATATACGGGGAGTTCCGCATCACGGTCGCCAAGCAGACGCTGAGCCGGGAGCTTCGCGCGATGGGGTACCGGAAGCTGTCGGCCCGCCCGCGCCATCATGCGCAAGCCGAGGGAGCCATCGAGGATTTTAAAAAAACTTCCCAGCGCGCCTGGATGAAGTCGCGCGCGAAAAGGCAGTCGATGTCGAGAAAATAGAGATTTGGTTCGCGGATGAAGCGCGCATTGGTCAGAAGAACAAGGTCACCCGCAGGTGGGCCAAGCGCGGCACCCGCCCGAGCGCTCCGCGGGATCAGCGCACCGCCTCCACCTACATCTTCGGAGCCATCTGCCCGAAGCAGGGAAAGGGCGCGGCTCTGATCCTGCCCTTCTGCAACACCGAAGCGATGAACCTGCATCTGGCCGAAATAGCCAAGACGGTCGCACCAGGAGCCCACGCCGTCCTCCTCGTCGATCAAGCCGGATGGCATCTGTCAGCAAGATTGTTCATTCCCGCCAACATCACCATTATGCCGCTGCCGCCGAAGTGCCCTGAACTCAATCCGGTCGAAAATATCTGGCAGTATATGCGCGACAACTGGCTATCGAACCGCGTCTTCAAATCCTACGACGATATCGTCGATCACTGCTGCTATGCCTGGAACACGCTCATCGAACGCCCTTGGAAAATCATGTCCATCGGATTACGCCAGTGGGCACATGGGTTCTGATCAATGAGATCTGGTATTACGCCGTGACTGGCCGATCGCGGCTGCCGTCATTGCCTGACATCCCGACGGTGGACGAGGCGGCGTTGCCCGGCTTCTTCGCCTCGCTTTGGTACGGGCTTTGGGTCCCCAAGGACACGCCTGGGGATATCATCGCGAAATTGAATGCGACGCTGGTGAAGGTGCTGGCCGACCCGTCGGTGCAAAAGCGTTTCGGCGAACTCGGCATCCAGATATCGCCACGCGACCAGCAATCGCCCGAAGCCTTGCGTATGTTCCAGAAAGCCGAGATGGAAAAGTGGTGGCCGGTCCTTAAGGCCGCCAACATCAAGGCGGAGTGAAATCATGGACCCAAAACGCCGGATCTCGGCGAATATCAGGTAAGTGTCAGCGCTCCCGGAAGGCTGATTGATTTTGAGCCGCCATCGTCCACAATGACATCCCAGGCTCCCGGCTTGGCGTTGCTGACATCAATGTCGCAAATGACGTGGTTTGGGTTTGAGGACACGTTTGTACCCACGATTTGAACGCCTGCGCTGACGATCTTCACATTGGTAAATATGTTGAGGTCGGCTCCGGCGATATCCAGGTGCAGCATCCCATCGGCAATTGCAAAGGTGCTTGGACTTATTCCGCTGACCGTCGGTTTCACAGATGAACTTCCAGCCTGGGCTGCGGTTGCCGCCGATGTTGCGGTTCCTGCACCGAGGTAGAAGCTGGTGATGGCGGTCATCAAGGTCCCCATCAATACCAATAACTGTTTGGCGAAATCATCGCTCGTCGCGTTGGTGCTGGTATAGCTTACATCGTAAAAATATTTCGGCGTTCCATCCGGATTTCTTAAAGGCTCCCCGTCCTTGTCTTTGGTGACGAGCGGTTGCCCGTCCTTGTCCTTCACCACGATCGACTGGATATCCCGTGCCGTCGCATGGTCCCTGATGAATTGTGTCCGCTCCGTGTCCGACAGATGGGCGACGGTGTTCACAGAACCGGCTGTCGAAAGAGACTTGTAGAGAAAAACGGAGAGGATCGTGAATAGCACAATGAGCGAGAGTGCAATGACGGCCCGGATAGATCCTTCCGGCAGCCCCATGGCCTGGCCTTTGTCTGCCAAACCCAGAATCGAGAAAATCATCGTGGCAATGATCAGTAATAAAACCAGCAGGATCACCCCGCCGATTGCAAGCAGCGGAAGAGACGCGCCGATAACGTGCTTGCTGAGAACAGCCAGGGCGCAAAACAAAAGGATCAGAGCAAGGGCCAGTACGCTAAGGCCAAAACGCATGAACGACGATCCGCCATACGTACTGCCCGTGTTGGACTTCGCAATCATTGCTCCCCCCTCCGGCGCGATGAACGGATGGCGCCTGGCCACTCCTCCGCGTCCTGGCTGTCTCAGGTATTATTTTACATAATCAACCTATAGTTGATCTAACAAAAGTCAAGGCTGGTGCGCAAGGCTGGTGCGTACGTCCGGCGGTGATGCGCTTGCGCATCACATCAATGTGCAATCAATCGGGCGGAAAAAATCCGGCATTTTCGAACTGGCACGGCCGCTGGCGCGACCTATATCTACCATATCTCTTTAAAGGAGATTGCCATGTTCAAAGTCGCTGTTGTCGCCTTCACATTTGCCGTCTCGGGCTTCATGCTGTGGATTGCCCACGAGGATGCCAACTTCGCCCAGAAGCCGCATGCGGAATTCGTGAAACGGGCGGCGTAATCAGCCCTTAGATTTTCTCGAGCTTCTGGATACACCTGACCACCCTGAGCTCAGGGGGCATAGGCGTGTCCGGAAAACTGGTCTTCCAGTCGGTGACGCCGACTTCGCCGACATAGATGCTGCCCGCCGAATCCATAGCGAGCCCGTGCGGCGCGAGGAACTTGCCGATCTCGAGGCCGGGACCGTTCTCGCCGCCGAGCCGCGCGATACGGTTGCCCCTGGGGTCGACGATGCTCAGGCGCGGGCCGAGATTGGGCACCTTGCGGTTGACCGCCAGACCCGGGCCGAGCTCGCCGATGATGAAATTCGGATGCTTGCCGCCGCAGCAATGCAGCGCGCAGGGCCGGTGCAGATTGTTCCACTGCGTCTCATATTTGCCGTTGCCGTCGAACACCTGCACGCGGTGGTTCTCGCGATCGGCGACATAGACCCACCCCTCGGCGTCGGTGACGATGTTGTGGACGATGTTGAACTGGCCGGGATCGGTGCCCGGCTCGCCCCATGTCTTCAAAAGCTTTCCGTCCGGCGTGTATTTATGGACGCAGGCGTTGCCGTACCCGTCGGAGACATAGATCTCGCCCTTGGGAGACAGCGCGGTGTGGGTGCAGCGATGAAACGGTTCGCCGCTCATGAAAGGCGCCGGCTTGTTCGGGACGCCGATGGTCAGCAGAACCTTGCCGTCGGTGGTGCATTTGCGAACACTGTGGTCGCCATCGTCGGTGCAATAGAGATTGTCGTCGGCGTCGATATGCAGCCCGTGCGGGCGGCCGAACAGGCCTTCGCCCCAGCTCTTGATGAAATTCCCGTCGCGGTCGAACACGACCATCGGATGGTCGCCGCGGTTGAAGACGTAGACCCGGTCCTTGCTGTCGACGGCGACGGAGGCGACGTCGGGCAGATTCCATCCCTCCGGCAGTTTCGCCCAGTTTTCCACGACGCGGTAGCGATGCTCGCCGGAGCCGAGAATGGTCGGCATGTGCTTTCCTCCTGAAATATTTTGATTGTTACGCTGTTCATGCTTCAATCGCGCGCGACAGCAGCCCTTCCTCGATCGCCTTGATCTGCAGCGCCAGATATTTCGAATTGATGCGGCATTGCGCGAGGCTGCCGGCGATGAACCAGAGGCCCGGCTGGCCGGTGCGGGTATACATGTTGCGCAGTTCCTGCCCGTCGCCGAATCCCCAGATCGGGCCGACGCGCGCGGTGACGGCCTCGCCGAACAGTTTGCGCACCAGATGCTCCTGCGGCTTGTAGCCGGTCGCCAGCACGATCAGATCGGCCGCCAGCGTGTCGCCGCGCTTCGTCTGCACGCCTTGCGCGACAAATGACTCGATATCGGAGAATTGCAGCAGCTTGATCTCGCCGCGCATGACCATGTCCGAGCAGCCGACATTGAAATAATAGCCGCCGCCGCGGGTGAGATATTTGAACTGCCAGCCGGTGTTGTCTTCGCCGTAATCGAGCTTGAAGCCGATACGCGCCAGACCATCGAGCAATTCCCCGTCGAATTTTTTCGATTGCTCGGTGATTATTGCATGGCTGCGTTTCGCCAGCACCAGCGGCATCGAGGTCGCGATCAGGTCGTTATCCTCGAGACCACCCTGATTATAGATCTCATAAGCCAGTTGCGCCGAGGGCTCGATATTGGTGATCAGGGTCGGGCTGCGCTGGACCAGCGTCACGTTTGCGCCGCTGGAATGCAGGTCCTGCGCAATGTCGTGGCCGCTATTGCCGGTGCCGATCACGACCGCGGTCTTGCCCTTCCATTCCTCGCCGTCGCTGTATTGGCTGGAATGCAGCACGGTGCCGGTAAAATTCTTCAGCGTCGGGATGTCGGGCAGATTCGGTATGCCGCTGACGCCGGTCGCGATCACCACATGCCTGGGATGCATCGTGCGGGTGCTGCCATCGGTACGGCGCAGCACCACCGACCAGCGGCCTTTCGCCTCGTCATAGACGCCACTCTCGAACTCGGTGCCGGTCCAGTAGTTCAACTCCATCGCATCGACATAGGCCTCGAACCAGTTGGCGAGTTTGTCTTTCGGGATATAGACCGGCCAATTCGGCGGGAACGGCATATAGGGCAGATGATTGACCTGCACTTGGTTGTGCAGCGTCAGCGCGTGATAGCGCCTGCGCCAATTGTCGCCGATGCGCGCTTCGCGATCGACAATCAGCGTATCCAGTTGCAATTGTTTGCACCGCGCCGCGATCGAAAGCCCGGCCTGTCCGCCGCCGACCACCAGCACGGTTGGGTCGCGGTCGGCATAGGCTGATGCGGCGTTGCGCAGATCGAGCCAGTTGGGCCCGCGAAAATCGCGCGAGTACGATTGGCCGCGCGGCCGCGCCGAGCCGAGTTGCTCTTCGAATCCTTTTAATTCGTCGAGCGCGGTCAGCAGCGTCCAGGCTTTGAGCTTGTTGCCGTCATCCGCATCGGGAATCAGCCGCAGAATTCCGCTGCCGCGGCCTTGAGCGGTCTCGAATGTGAAGATTGCTTCGATCGCGCCGCTACCGGCGCGGGTGACGCGTCGCGGTGCGGCGCGACCGGGAGCAATCTTGAAATCCGTGGGGGCTGCGCCGGCGGCGCGGGCTTTCAATTCATGCAGGATGGGTTCGGCGCCGTTGATGGTCTGGATGTTCCAGCTCAGCGCCAGCACGTCGCGCCAGAAACTGTCGGAATGAAACAGCGTCTTCAGCAGCGCAGGATCGGGCTTTGTCAGCGCGGTTTCGAACTGTGCCAGCCAGTTTTCGGCGGCGATCGAGACATCGTCGGTTTTATCGAGCATGCGCGCTTCTCTTCACCGGCCGTCTGTGCGGCGTTTCCCTGATCCTAAAAACCTATACGCTTCAGGATCGGACAGAAAGGGCCGGTAAAGGTTACCTCTATTGCGCCAGCGACAGGATGTGACCTTGACTGGGCGGAATGCGGCCGTTGAGCGTGTCGAGATAGATTTGCTCCACCGCGGCGCGTCCGCGGCCTTCGACCACTTGGAGGCAGCGATCCAGCATCGGAGCGAAGCCCGCCCATGCCGCACCAAAGCGCGTGTCGATACCGCCGGGGCCCCATTCTTTGGCGCGCTTGCGAATCTGGTCGGGGGCGAAGAACCAGTGGGGCTTGGCGCCCGGCAATACCGGCTCGTTCGGCGACGAACTGCGATGGGTCAGGCCGACGCGCCCGGAATATTTCATGCCGTCGCCGAAATGCCGGTGCAGTCTTTCGCGCAAATCGCTGCTGCCGGCCATGTCGACATAGGCGACCGGGCGGTCGGCCGGGAGTGAGGTCACCTCGTCATAGGCGATGACCTCATCGTAACATCCCAGCGACCCGACGAACGCGGCATTGTTAGCCGAGGTCAATCCGATGACGCTTATATCCCTACGCAGATGCAGGAGATGCGCGAGGCCGAATGCCGTCTTGCTGGAGGCGCTGGAGAGGATCACGCTGCGCGCGCCGAAGAATTCATTTTCTTCGAGGTAGTCATCAACCAGAAACGACAGCATGAACAGCGGCCGCAGCAGCGCCTGATAATCGCCCGCTCGGCCCGCGAAGGCGGGGTCGCCGCCGACACGCGCGTAAGCGTTATAGACCGGCGATACGTTCTGGCGATGCGCGGCGGCGTCGCGCAGGCCGCGCTTGCTGACGTCGGCGGCCTCGATCACCAAATGCGTCGCCATCGGAAAATAGCCGAACAGCCGCTCGCCGACATCGATGCCGGGATGGCGTGACGCGATCACATCGCCAAATCCCCACACCGGGATGTTGCCGAATTTTTCCGGCGCCGGAAACAGCTCCCAATATTTCAGGACATCGCCGGCGACAGCATAGGTGATGTTGTTGGCGGTGAACGCGAAGCGATCGACTTTGACCAGCAGCGCTTCGTCCGGCAGAGCCGCCACGTCAGGCAATTCCATCTCGACGAATTTGCATTGCTGCAGATCGTCGCGGACCACGATGAAGTCGGTGGATTTCATTTTCTCGACCTCGGCAATTTCTTCGGCAGTTTTGCTGCCGTGATCTTTGCTTTTACCGATGACCGTTTTGCAACAACTATCTTGTTTAAAACAGCGTTCGCTTTTGGCGGTGGATTTTCCGCCGCACCAATCACGCCTTCGCGCTTCCTGAGCACCCGGTAATAGCTCCACCACAGATGCGCCGCGGCGCCGCGCAGCGGCCGCCATGGCTCGGCCAGCGGCGCCATTTCTTTCGACGTCGGCCGCGTCTTCAGTCCAAGACCGATTTTAACCGCTTCCTGTACCGCGAGATCGCCGGCGGGCCAGGCGTCGCCATGGCCGAGACAAAACAAGAGATACACGTCGGCGGTCCACGGGCCGATGCCGTGCAATGCCGTCAGTCTGTTGTGCGCGGCGTCGGCGTCCTCGTTCGCCAGCGCCTCGAGATCAAGACGCTCGGCCGCGATTTCGCGTGCGAGACTTTTCAGGGTCTTGATCTTCGCCGCCGACAGGCCGAGCCGGCCGAGGCGGTCGGCGCGGGCGCGGCGCAGCGCGTCGTGGTGAAACGGATCGAACGCGGCGCTGACGCGGGCCCAAATCGCCGCGGCGCTGGCGGTGGACAATTGCTGGCCGCAAACGATCGCGGACAGTCCGGCATAGCCAGGCTCGCGCCGCCGCAGCGCCGGCATGCCCGTCAGCCTGAAGACGGGTTCAAGCCGCGGGTCCTGCCTTACCAGCGCGTGGACGGCGGCTTCGAGGTCGGCCTGGGTGTTGAGGTGAACGGTCATTTTTTTACGGTTCTTTCGTCATGGCCGGGCTTGTCCCGGCCATCCACGTCTTCGTACGATATATGCGTCGGGTAAAATCATCCCGCTGTCGACAGAACGTTTTTAGACACGGTGGCACACGGTGTGGACATAGCAATTTCTACGCAGCACTACTGTAAGACGTGGATGGCCGGGCATAGGCGAGCGGAAGCGACGCCGTCCTTTGGACGGCTATGCCCGGCCATGACGGGCTGACAGATGCCACCCGTTTTCCGTTTTGCTCCCAGCCCGAACGGTTATCTGCATCTCGGCCACGCTTATTCGGCGTTGCTGAATTTCGACCTGGCGGCGCAGACCGGCGGGCGCTTCCTGCTGCGCATCGAGGATATCGATACGACGCGCTGCAGACCGGAATTCGAGACCGCGATCTACGAGGACCTGGCATGGCTCGGCATGACCTGGGAAGAACCTGCGCGACGGCAATCCGATCATCTCGCCGCGTACCGCGAGGCGCTCGACAAATTGTCAGCCCAGGGGCTGATCTATCCGAGTTTCGAGAGCCGCGCGGAGATCGCGCGATTGGTGGCGGAGCGTGAAGTCGACGGGCCCTGGCCGCGCGACCCCGACGGCGCGCCGCTGTATCCCGGCTCGGCGCGGCTGCTCTCGCCTGATGAGCGCAAGCGGTTGCTCGAATCGGATACGCCCTACGCGCTGCGGCTGGATATGGCGGCGGCTTGCGCGCTCGCCGGTGATCTCGACTGGACCGAGCACGGCGAAGGCCCGGACGGCGAGACCGGCATGGTCGCCGCCCGGCCGCAGGCGTGGGGCGACGTGATCCTCGCGCGCAAGGAGACGCCGACCAGCTATCACCTTTCCGTGGTCGTCGATGACGCCTTGCAGGACGTGACGGAGGTCGTGCGGGGCCAGGACCTGTTCTGGTCGACCAGCGTGCATCGGCTGCTGCAACGGCTGCTCGGACTGCCGCAGCCGGCCTACCGGCACCATCGTCTTTTGCTGGATGATTCCGGGCGAAAACTGTCGAAATCGACCGCGGCGACCGGCTTGCGCGAACTCCGTGCCGGGGGCAAGACGCCGGCTGACATCCGTCGCCTGATCGGGCTGGCGTAACTACCCGGTTTTGCGGGAATTCTATCGCTCCATCAAAAATGCTACGGCGTGACTCCCGCGGGCCTGCCATGGCATGCTGGCGCTGGCCGGGTTGGGGGAATCATGGCGCCGAAATCGCGCTCTCAGCGCCCCAAGCGGGCGTTGAAAAAACGCGCTCCAAAACTTGCCGCCCGCAAGGCGCGCAAACGGACTGTCAAGTCAGCCGCGCCCGGCATCGTCGAGGCGGCGCTGGCGGCATTCGCGCATGAAGTTCGCACCCCGCTGACCGGCATTCTGGCCATCAGCGATCTGCTGGCGACATCAGGCCTCGACGAGCGCGAGCGGCGCTGGGTCGACACCATCAAGGCCGGCGCCGAACATCTGGCTAGTCTGGCAACTTTATTCGTCGATGCCGCCAAAGGCGGCCATTCCGGTTTGGGCGCGCGGCAGGATTTCTTCGATTTGCGGACCTTGGCCCGCAATGCCGGCGATTCGCTGGCCGGCCGGGCGATGGCCAAGGGCCTTCAATGCCATGTCGAAATCTCCGAAAAACTGCCGGCTTACGTGATCGGCGATCCCGTTCGGCTGCGCGCGGCACTGGAAAACCTGATCGACAATGCGGCCAAATTCACCGAGCAAGGCGGCGTCGCGCTGACGGTGAAGCCGGTGCGCGGCGTCAAAGGCAAGATCGGCGTCGCCTTTGCGGTTTCCGACAGCGGCATCGGCCTGTCGCTTGCCGAGATCAAACGGCTGTTCCGGCCGTTTTCGCAGGCCAATGTCAGCATTGCCTCGCGCTTCGGCGGTGCGGGCCTCGGATTGTCGTCGGTGAAAGCGCTGGCGAAAGCGATGGGCGGCGACATCGCCGTGGCGCCGCGGCGGGGCGGCGGCACGACCTTCACCTTGATGGTGTCGCTGACCCGCGCCAAAGTCGCGAAAGCCACCGCGTCAGGCTTGGATGCCGACGTTGCGTCGGATCAGCTACGGCCGCTGCGCGTTCTCAGTGTCGAGGACAATCCGTTCGGCCGCGTTGTGCTCAACGCGGTCTTGACCGAGCTTGGCCATCAGGCGGAATTCATCGGGCGCGGCGAGGACGCCACCGAGCGAATCTCGCAAGGCGGTTTTGATGCGGTGCTGATGGATATGGTGCTGCCGGGCATCAACGGCATCGAGGCCATCAAGCGCATCCGCGAGCTGGGTCCGCCGCTCGGCCGCATCGCGATCATCGGCGTATCGGGCCGCGGCGATGACGAGGCCGCCTCGCGCGCGGCCGGCGCCGACGCGTTTCTGGTCAAGCCTGTGTCTCCGAGGGCTTTAGCGACTGCGCTGCTTGAAGCGACACGCCGTGCGGCAGTTGCGACTTGATGATCGCCGCATTGAGTTCGCCGCCGAACACGAAGATCGCGGCGATGAAATACAGAAACACCAAAGCGATGATGACCGACGCGAGACCCGCATACATCGTGACGTAATTATTGGCGAAGCGCGCCAGATACTGGCCGAACACGATGCCCGACACCAATGACGCGATCAGCGTGAAGATGATGCCGGGCAGGATCTGCACGAAGCTGCGGCGGCCGGCCGGCAACCAGGCGTGCAGCACAAACAGCGCGACGATCAGCGCCGCGATGGTGATGCCGTAGCGTGACAGATTGAGAAAATGCTCGTTGGTCTCCACGATCAGCGGAATGTATCGCCGCACCGCCTCGATAATCAGCGGGCCGAGCACGATCAGGAACGCCATCGCCAGCGAGGTGACAGCCGCGATCAGGGTATAGCCGATCGATTCCAGCCGCAGCCAGTACCAGCGCCGGGGCTCGATCATCGAATAAGCACGATTGAGCGCGACGCGCAGCGCTTCGACGCCGTTGGAGGCGAAATACACCGCCAGCACGGCGCCGATGGTCAGGATGTCGCCGCGGGTGGTCGTCATCACCTCGTGGATCTGGCCGGACAGGGAATCGGCGACCTGTTTGGGCCAGACCTGCAGCAACAAGCCCGCGGCCTGGTCGGCAAGTTCCTTGGAGCCGAAAAAGCCGGCCAGCGAGGTCAGCACGATCAGAAACGGAAACAGCGCCATCAAGGTCGACAGCGCGATGTGGCTGGCGATCGCCCAGCCGTCATCGGCCAGAAACGTGTAAAACGCGTCCAGGCTGACATGAAAGATGTAGCGGAGTTGCCTCACAATTCGTCCTGACGTGGGGGCAAACGGGCTCAATCGGGCGCGCGAATCCCGAAAACTGGGACTCCGCCTACCTTCTGATATTATTGAGCTAAAAGCCAGATCGTTGCGGTCACATCAGGCTCAAATGCAGGCGATGGCGGAGCGCGCGGCGCGGTGTTATGTAGCGCCGATGGCTACATTCCTGAGTATGATCGTTCTTCCCCTCGCCGTAGGCGCCGTCGCACTGGTGCTGCTGCTGGGTCTGATCAACATGATGCGGGGCGGTTCGCCGAACCGTTCGCAGAAACTGATGCGGTTGCGGGTTCTGCTGCAATTCGTCGCGATCGTCATCACCATGCTCGCGGTCTGGGCGATGGGCCGCTGAGCGGCAAGGAGACGCTATGGTCGTCCTCAATCGTATCTACACGCGGACCGG
The DNA here is from genome assembly GCA_963790595.1 of uncultured Alphaproteobacteria bacterium. Taxonomy (GTDB): domain Bacteria; phylum Pseudomonadota; class Alphaproteobacteria; order Rhizobiales; family Xanthobacteraceae; genus Bradyrhizobium. Next base: position 314,240 of record CAWBPE010000014.1, read on the forward strand.
CGATGACGGCACCACGGCGCTGGGCAGCGGCGAACGCCGTCCGAAATACGATCTGCGCGTCGAGGCCTATGGAACCGTCGACGAGACCAATGCCGCGATCGGCATCGTGCGGCTGCATCTGGGTGAGGCGCCTGAACTCGACGCGATGCTGGGACTGATCCAGAACGATTTGTTCGATCTCGGCGCTGATCTGGCGGTGCCCCAGCGCGAGGGCAAGTCCGAGCGGTTGCGGATGCTGTCGAGCCAGGTCGAGCGCCTCGAGCACGACATCGACAGTTTGAACGCGAATTTGGCGCCTTTGACCTCGTTTGTGCTGCCCGGCGGCACCCCGGCCGCGGCGCATCTGCATCTGGCGCGCACGATTTGCCGCCGGGCGGAACGGGTCATGGTGGAACTCGCGGCGAAGCCCAACGAGCCGGTCAGCGATGCCGCGATCCAGTATATGAACCGGTTATCGGATTTCCTGTTCGTCGCCAGCCGCGCGGTCAATCGTAACGGCGCCGGGGACGTATTATGGGTACCAGGCCAGAACCGCTGAATGCGGCGGTTTGAGGGGCCTTGCAGGGGGGCGATTTTTGGCCTTCGCGCGTTGACCGGGATTGGCGGGGGCTTTAGGTTCCGCGCCCAAGTAAGGGTCAAGCAAAGCGAAGCTGATCAAACCTGAAATTCAAGCGAAAGAGGATCGATGAAGGTTCTGGTGCCGGTAAAGCGGGTGGTGGATTACAACGTCAAGGTCCGCGTCAAGAGCGATGGAACGGGCGTCGAATTGTCCAACGTCAAGATGTCGATGAATCCATTCGACGAAATCGCGGTCGAGGAAGCCCTGCGCCTGAAAGAGGCCGGCAAGGCGACCGAGGTGGTGGTGATCTCGATCGGTCCGGCGCAGGCGTCGGAAACCATCCGCACGGGTCTTGCCATGGGCGCCGACCGCGGCATCCTGGTCAAGGCCGAGGGCAATGTCGAGCCGCTGGCGGTCGCCAAGATTCTGAAAGCCATCGCCGACGAAGAAAAGCCCGGCCTCATCATTCTCGGCAAGCAGGCGATCGACGACGATTCCAACCAGACCGGCCAGATGCTGGCCGCGCTGCTCGGCTGGTCGCAGGCGACCTTTGCCTCCAAGCTCGAAGTCGACGGTTCCGATTTTAAAGTGACACGCGAAGTCGATGGCGGCCTGCAGACCGTCAAGCTGAAGGGACCGGCGATCGTCACCACCGATCTGCGGCTGAACGAGCCGCGTTATGCGAGCCTGCCCAATATCATGAAGGCGAAGAAGAAGCCGATCGCCGACAAGAGCGCGGCCGACTATGGCGTCGATCTCACCGCCCATCTCGAAATCCTGAAAACTACCGAACCGCCGGGCCGCAAGGGTGGCGTCAAGGTCAAGGACGTCGCCGAGTTGGTGTCGAAGCTCAAGAATGAAGCCGGGGTTCTCTAGATGACGACGCTGTTGATTGCCGAACACGACAATGCCTCGGTCAAGGATTCGACCAACAAGGCGTTGACCGCCGCGGCTGCGCTCGGCGCTGACGTGCATGTGCTGGTCGCCGGCGAAAACGCCAAGGCGGCCGCGGACGCCGCCGGCAAGCTCGCCGGCGTCAAGAAGGTGCTGCTGGCGGACAATGCCGCCTATGCCCACGACCTCGCCGAGCCCCTGGCTGCGCTGATCGTGGCGCTGGCGCCTTCCTATGACGCTTTCGTGGCGCCCGCGACCTCGCGCTTCAAGAACGTGATGCCGCGCGTGGCGGCCTTGCTCGACGTGATGCAGGTGTCGGAAATCATCAAGGTGGTGTCGCCCGATACGTTCGAGCGGCCGATCTATGCCGGCAACGCGATCCAGACCGTGAAGTCCAAAGACGCCAAGAAGGTCATCACCGTGCGCACCTCGACCTTCGCGGCGGCCGGCGACGGCGGCAGTGCTGAGGTGGAAAATGCCGCGACGGCGGCCGATCCCGGTCTCTCCAGCTTTGTCGGCGAGGAAGTCGCCAAGAGCGATCGTCCCGAACTGACCTCGGCCAAGATCATCGTGTCCGGTGGCCGCGCGATGCAGAGCCGCGAGAACTTCGCCAAATATATCGAGCCGCTCGCCGACAAGCTCGGTGCCGGTGTGGGCGCCTCGCGCGCCGCGGTGGACGCCGGCTATGCGCCGAACGACTGGCAGGTCGGCCAGACCGGCAAGGTGGTGGCGCCGGAGCTCTATATCGCGATCGGCATTTCCGGCGCGATCCAGCATCTCGCCGGCATGAAGGATTCCAAGGTCATCGTGGCGATCAACAAGGATGAGGACGCGCCGATCTTCCAGGTCGCCGATTACGGCCTGGTGGCGGATCTTTATAAGGCGGTTCCGGAACTGACGGAAGCGATCGGCAAGCTCGGAAAGTAACGACGGCCGAAACTAAAGGCCGAAACGACGCGTATATTTCGCAAAAATGGCGACCGATTTGCGATAGAATACGTCAAGCATAGCCCGGTGGCGTTGGTGCAAGGGGATGAGCGGCGCTTCGCGTCGCTCCGGTGAGATGGCAAAATGGCGGTTATGATCAAGAAGGTCGGCGTGATCGGTTCGGGCCAGATGGGCAACGGCATCGCGCATGTGGCTGCGCTGGCCGGGTTTGACGTGGTGCTCAACGATGTCTCCGCCGACCGCCTCAAGTCTGCGATGGCGACCGTCAACGGCAATCTGTCCCGCCAGGTTTCCAAAAAGATCATCACCGAGGACGCGCGCAAGCAGGCGCTGGAACGGATCGCCTCATCCGAGTCGATGGAGGGCCTGGCCGATTGCGATCTGGTAATCGAAACCGCGGTCGAGAAAGAAGAGATCAAGCGCAAGATCTTCCACGATGTCTGCGCGGTCTTGAAGCCGAGCGCCATCGTCGCCTCCAATACCTCTTCGATCTCGATCACGCGGCTCGCGGCATCGACCGACCGGCCGGAACGCTTCATCGGCATTCACTTCATGAATCCGGTTCCGCTGATGGAACTGGTCGAACTGATCCGCGGTATCGCCACCGACGACACCACCTTCGAGGCGGCCAAGGATTTCGTGACAAAGCTTGGCAAGCACATCGCGGTGTCGGAGGACTTTCCGGCCTTCATCGTCAACCGCATCCTGCTGCCGATGATCAATGAGGCGATTTACACGCTGTATGAAGGCGTCGGTAACGTCGAGGCGATCGATGCGGCGATGAAGCTCGGCGCGCACCACCCGATGGGCCCGCTGGAGCTGGCCGATTTCATCGGCCTCGATACCTGTTTGTCGATTATGCAGGTGCTGCATGAGGGGTTGGCGGATTCCAAATACCGGCCGTGCCCGCTGCTGGTGAAATATGTCGAGGCCGGCTGGCTCGGCCGCAAGACCCAGCGCGGCTTCTACGACTATCGCGGCGAAAAGCCGGTTCCGACGCGCTGATCCTGCCCGATATCCAGCATTCGTTAATTCCTGCCCGGTAATCTGCCCGCACGGGTAGGGTGTAAGTTCTATGGATATGAGTTTGGTGATGGCCGCTATGGCCCTGCAGGCCGGCAAGCTGCAGGCGCAGGTTTCGGCCACGATTCTGAAATCGAATCTCGACGCGCAGAAATCCGACGTCCAGACGCTGCTCGGTATTGGTAGCCAAAGTTCGCCTTCCGCCGCTCTGCCGGCCGGTGTCGGCGGCAGCCTCGACGTGTCAGCCTAAAATCCCTGCTTTACTGAGCTTGTGCGCCCTGCGTAGCTGCGAGTATATCGCCGCGTCTCGATCCCGCACCCCAAGCATCAGGAATTCAGATGAAGTTCGCAACTTTCAAAATCAACGGCGCCACGAGCTGGGGCCTTATCGACGGCACGGAAGCGGTTGACGTCGGCGCCGTGCTGCGCAGCCAGTTTCCCGATCTGAAATCCGCGATCGCGGCCGGTGCGCTGGCGCAGGCGGCGGCCGCCGCGCCAAAGGCCGCGCGGCATCCGCTGACAGCGATTACCTGGCTGCCGGTGATTCCCAACCCCGACAAGATTCTCTGCATCGGCCTCAATTATGAGACGCACCGCAAGGAAACCAACCGTACCGAGGTCGAGAATCCCACCGTGTTCGGCCGTTTCGCCAACAGCCAGACCGGGCATCTCGCCAACATCATCCGCCCGCGCGTCTCGACGGATCTGGATTACGAGGGCGAACTCGCGCTCATCATCGGCACGCCCGGCCGCTATATTTCGCGCGAGAAGTCGTGGGACCATATCGCGGGATATGCCTGTTACAATGAAGGCAGCGTGCGCGATTATCAGCGCCACACCCACCAGTTCACACCGGGCAAGAACTTTCCGGATACCGGCGCGTTCGGGCCCTGGATGGTGACCCCCGATGAAGCGGGCGATCTCGGGCCGCTGCGGCTGCAGACCCGTCTCAATGGCCAGGTGGTTCAGGATGCGACCATCAGCCAGATGATTTTCGATATCCCGCGCCAGATCGAATATTGCTCGGCCTTTACCCGGCTCGAGCCCGGCGACGTGATCGTGACCGGCACCCCCGGCGGCGTCGGCTCCCGGCGGACGCCACCTTTGTGGATGAAGCCCGGCGATGTCGTCGAGGTCGAGATCGATAAAATCGGCCTGCTGCGCAACAGCATCGCGGATGAAGCCTGAGGGTCTGACTCAAAATCCAGCTAATAGAATTGCCGCTTTCTAGCCAGGTTCGTCATGCCCGGCCTTGTGCCGGGCATCCACGTCTCGCTGTACTTAACTCAAGGAAGACGTGGATGGCCGGGCACAGGCGAGCGGAAGCGACGCCGTCCTTCAGACGGCTATGCCCGGCCATGACGAAAAGAGGAGAACCCTAACCCGGCGGCGTCACCGCCGCCGTGATCAGCTTGAGCGCGTCATCGCTGGCCCATTCCGCGGGGCCGGCGATGGTCGCGATCTCGCAGCCCTGGCCGTCGACCAGCACGGAAGTGGGCATGCCCAGCGCCCGGCCTATGGATTTAAGATCCTGAAAAACCTTGGCTTTCTGATCGTTGAAATTGCCGATCCGGGTCAGATTGGCATCTTTGAGGAATTTCTTCGGCTTTTCCGGATCGCGGGTGTCGATATTGATCGCGACCACCTCGAATTTCGGACCGCCGAGCTTGGTCTGCAGGTTTTCCAGCGCGGGCATCTCTTTACGGCAGGGCACGCACCAGGTCGCCCACAGGTTCACCAGCACCGTGCGGCCGTGCCAGTCCGAGAGTTTGCGGGGCTTGCCGTCGCCGTCCTCGAACGCGAGATCCGGCAGCTTCAGCGGCTCCGTCGCCATGGTCAGCGCGGCGACCTCGCCATGCGCCAGAGGCGCGATCTTGCGCGACAGTTCGACCGCCCCGGCGCAGGTGGAATCCGCCGCCGATGCCGTGTGTTTGAGCCTGCCAAAGCCGTACACCCCGGCGAATCCAATCACGACGCCGATCAGGACCGCGCCGATCACATAGGGCACCCGCCGCGTGGCAGCGGGAGGAATTGCGGGTTGTTCGGGCATATCGTTTGTCATTCTGTGTCAGATACGGCTATGCAGGGTTTCAGTTGCATCATCGGCGGCACGACGCGCAAGCGGGCCGGCACAATGATGAGCGCAGGAATCTAAGCAGGCATATTTAAGCAGGCATCCCTAACAGGTCACGAGCAGCAGGTCATGAGCAACAAGATGTGGGGCGGCCGGTTCACCGAGCGTCCCGATGCCATCATGGAGGAAATCAACGTCTCCATTGACGTCGACCGTCACCTTTATGCCCAGGACATTGCCGCGTCCAAGGCCCATGCCGCGATGCTGTCCGCGCAGGGCATTATCACGGCCAACGATGCGAAAAATATCGGCAAGGGTCTAGACACGATTTTGTCAGAAATCGGCAACGGATCGTTCGATTTCAAGCGCGCGCTCGAGGACATTCACATGAATGTCGAAAGCCGGCTTGGCGAGCTGATCGGGCCCGCTGCGGGACGGCTGCACACCGCGCGCTCGCGCAACGACCAGGTCGCGACCGATTTCCGGCTTTATGTGCGCGACACCATCGACGAGACGGATGCGGCGCTGGCCGCGTTCCAGCACGCGCTGGCGACGCGGGCGCTGGAACATGCCGGCACGGTCATGCCCGGTTTCACCCATCTGCAGACCGCCCAACCCGTGACGTTCGGGCATCATCTGATGGCCTATGTCGAGATGGCGGCGCGCGACCGCGGCCGCTTCGCCGATGCGCGCAAGCGCCTCAACGAATCGCCCCTCGGCGCCGCGGCGCTGGCCGGCACGTCATTTCCGATCGATCGTCATGCGACCGCGAAGGCGCTCGGCTTCGATCGGCCGATGGCCAATTCGCTCGACGCGGTGTCGGATCGCGATTTCGTGCTCGAAACCTTATCAGCCGCGGCGATCGCGTCGGTGCATCTGTCGCGCTTCGCCGAGGAAATCGTAATCTGGACCTCGCCGCTGGTAGGTCTCGTGCGCCTCAGCGACAAGTTCACCTCGGGCTCCTCGATCATGCCGCAGAAGCGCAATCCCGACGCGGCCGAACTGGTGCGCGCCAAGACCGGGCGCGTGATCGGCGCCTTGACCGGTTTGCTGATCGTGATGAAAGGCCTGCCGCTGGCCTATCAAAAGGACATGCAGGAGGACAAACAAGGCGCGATGGAAGCCTTCGCCGCGCTCTCGCTGGCGGTCCGGGCGATGACCGGCATGGTTGCCGATATCGTGCCGGACGAAGCGCGGATGAAGCTTGCCGCCGGCGAAGGCTACGCCACCGCGACCGATCTGGCGGACTGGCTGGTAAGGGCGCTGAAAATGCCGTTCCGCGACGCCCATCACGTCACTGGACGCATCGTCGCCAAGGCCGCCGCCGACGGCGTCGCGCTGCACGAATTGCCGTTGCAGGCGATGCAGGCGGTTGAGCCGAAGATCACCCAGGAGGCGCTGGCGGTGCTGTCGGTCGAATCCTCGGTGAAAAGCCGCGTCAGCTACGGCGGAACCGCCCCGAAGAACGTCCAGGCGCAGGCCAAGGCCTGGCTCAAGCGACTGGAAAAAGAGCGAAAATTGGGCTGAGCCGGGATTCTCGCTGGAAATTCACTGAAGCACAGGTCTCGCCAGACCAAGCCAATCTTTGTATGGTGCCGCCGCATTGGGGATTTTGTCGTGACTCGTACCTACCGCCCATCATCTCGGGGATGGACCATCATCCTTCTGAGCGCCGCCGTGCTTGCGCTCGGAGGCTGCGGCCGCAAGGGGCCGCTGGATCTGCCGCCGACCGCGCAGCATCCGGTCGCGGCCACGCCCGCCGAGGCTGAGGCCCAGGCGAGCCAGCCGAGCCTGTTCAATCCGAACTACGGCACCGATGCACCCCCGGCTGCGGCCAAGGGCCAAAAGAAATCGTTCATTCTCGATCCGCTCCTGGGCAATAAGAACTGAGCTTGCGATGAATCACTTCGACTATCGCAACGGCGTATTGCACGCCGAGGCGGTAAATCTCTCTGATTTGGCTGATCGCGTCGGCACGCCATTTTATTGCTATTCGACCGCTACTCTCGAGCGCCATTACCGGGTGTTCAGCGATGCCTTCGCCGATGAAAAGGCGCTGGTCTGTTATGCCATGAAGGCCAATTCAAACCAGTCGGTGCTGCGCACGCTGGCGAAACTCGGCGCCGGCGCCGACGTGGTCTCGGGCGGCGAGTTGAAGCGCGCGCTGGCGGCGGGCATTCCGCCCAACAAGATCCTGTTCTCGGGCGTCGGCAAGATCGAAGCCGAACTGCGGGCGGCGCTGGCGGCAGACATTCTGTGCATCAACGTCGAGTCCGAGCCCGAACTCGAATTGCTGTCGCGGCTCGCGGTGGAAACCGGCAAGACCGCGCGGATTTCGATCCGCATCAATCCCGACGTCGATGCCGGCACCCATGCCAAGATCGCCACCGGCAAATCCGAAAACAAGTTCGGCATTCCGATCGCGCATGCCCGCGCGGTCTATGCCCGCGCGGCCAAGCTGCCGGGGATCCAGATCACCGGCACCGACATGCATATCGGCAGCCAGATCACGGATCTGAGCCGGATGGAAACCGCGTTCCGGATTCTGGCGGAATTCGTCCAGACGCTGCGCGCCGATGGCCACACCATTTCGCACATCGATTTCGGCGGCGGCCTCGGCATTCCCTATTACATGGACCGCGCGGCGCCGCCGGCGCCGGATGCCTATGCCGCGATCGTCAAGCGCGTCACGCATAATCTCGGCTGCACGCTGATGTTCGAGCCGGGCCGGATGATTGTTGGCAATGCCGGGATTTTGGTTACCCGCGTGATCTACGTCAAACCCGGCGACGCCAAGAATTTCGTCATCATCGATGCGGCGATGAACGATCTGATCCGGCCGACGCTGTATGAAGCGCATCACGACATCCTGCCGGTTCTCGAAGCCGCCAAGGACGCGCGCTCGATTGTGGCCGATGTGGTCGGCCCGGTCTGCGAAACCGGCGATTACCTGGCACTTGATCGCACGCTGCCTGAGCCGAAGCCCGGTGATTTGCTCGCGATCATGACCGCCGGCGCCTATGGCGCGGTGCAGTCCGGCACCTACAACACCCGCGCATTGGTGCCGGAAGTGCTGGTCAACGGCGACCAATACGCCGTAGTGCGCCCGCGCATCGAGGTCGATGAACTGATTGCGATGGATAGACCGGCGCCGTGGCTGTGAGCCACCGCTGTCGTCCCTGCGAACGCAGGGACCCATACGCCGCGGCGGTTGTTTTAAGGGATGCTGTTCGAGGACTTTCGCGCAATACGACGTCCTGTGGTTATGGGTCCCTGCGTTCGCAGGGACGACAGCCGGGGTGGGCGGATGCATGTAATCGGCGAACAGTGCCTAACCCAGCAAATCGCTGAGATCACGCCACTCAAGGTTCTCGCGCTCGATCAGCTCGATCTTCCAGTCACGCTTCCATCGCTTCAATTGCTTCTCGCGCGCGATGGCTTCGTCTGCGCGATCAAAAGATTCGACGTAAACCAGACGATGGACGCCGTAGGTTTTGACGAATACGGAGCCCTTACCGTCCCGATGCTCCGCCAGCCGCTTTGCCAGGGAATTGGTGACCCCGATATACAGAGTCCCATGACGCCGGCTCGCGAGAATGTAGACGTAATACATGCGCGAAACTTACAACGATAAACTCAGTTCGTCGTCCCTGCGAACGCAGGGACCCATACGCCATGGCCCATCGGTTGGACGTTGGTGGTCGAGACCTTCCGTAACCACGACGTCCTGTGGTTATGGGTCCCTGCGTTCGCAGGGACGACGAAAATCTAAATCTTCGTCTTCCCCACGATGACGCCGGCTGCTTTCTCGATCGGCTTGATCGCCGAGGCGCTGAATACCCTCAGGCCTTGTCGAGTTCGGCGAACACTTCGCGCGCGATACGAAAACTGTCGACGCCGGCGGGTACGCCGGCATAGATCGCGACCTGCATGAAGATTTCGCGAATCTCGTCCCGGGTGACGCCGTTGGTCAGCGCGCCCTTGATATGCGCCCGCAATTCGTGCGGCCGGTTCAGGATCGAGATCATGGAGAGATTGAGCATGCTGCGGGTCTTGCGCGGCAGTTCCTCGCGGCCCCAGACCGCGCCCCAGCAATATTCGGTGACCAGTTCCTGGAACGGCTTGTTGAAATCATCGGAGTTTTTCAGGGCATTTGCGACATAGGCCTCGCCTAGCACCGCCGTGCGAACTTCCAGTCCCTTGTCGTATGTCTTCTTGTCCATTGTGTTTCCTTAGGATTTTTTGGTGTGGTTCCGCGGCTGACGTTACGAGGTCGGCGTCCCGCAGTCACGCCTTCGTGCTATGCGTATTTCCGGGTGTGGGTTACCCCACTTGGACAGGTGCCTCACTGCCGCCGTTGTGTTAGGGTCGAGTTTCGACAACCTGGAGAGTTTGTTGAGCGGCGACACCCCCGACCCGTCAGAGCCGGCGCGCGACCCCGATGCCATCGCACGGCTGCAGCTAACACAGGCCCTGCAGCGGGCTCAATATGCCATCGCGTGGGAGCGAAGCTGGCCGCATCTGGCCCGGCTTTTGACCGTTGTGGGACTGTTCCTGGTGGCGTCCTGGGGCGGGTTATGGCTGGCATTGCCGTTTTTGGCGCGCGCGATCGGGCTTGGGCTGTTTGTCTTTCTGGCACTGGGCGCGCTGTTTCCGCTATTTAGATTTCGCTGGCCGAGCCGCCAGGAGGGCCTGAGCCGGCTCGACCGCGGTACCGGCATCCGGCATCGCCCGGCAACGTCGCTCACCGATACGCTGGTCACACAGGATCCCGTCGCGCTGGCGCTGTGGCAGGCCCAGCGCGAACGCACGCTGGCCTCGATCAAGCGCATCCGAGCCGGGTTACCGTCGCCCCGGCTGGCGATCCACGATCCCTGGGCGCTGCGTGCGCTGATCGCGGTCATGGCGGTCGCAACCTACGTGGCGGCCGGCGACGAGCGCGCGATGCGGGTCGCCGCGGCGTTCGACTGGAACGGCGTGCTGGCCCCGGCCAATGTCAGGGTCGACGCCTGGGTGACGCCACCGCTTTATACCGGCAAACCTCCGATCATTCTGTCGGCCGCCAACAAGGAAGCCGCAGCGTTGCCGGCGTCGGGACCGTTGCCGGTGCCGGCCGGAAGCACGCTCATCGTGCGCTCCAGCGGCGGCACGCTTGATGTCGTAGCCGGCGGCGGCGTGACCGAGGCGGTTCCGACTGCCGAGGCGCCCAAGGGCACCAATGAGCGGCATTTCACCATCACCGGCGACGGCACCGCGCATGTCCGCGCGCCGTCCGGTCAGCCGCAATGGAAGTTCAGCGCCACGCCCGACCGCGCGCCGACCATCGCGCTGGCCAAGGATCCCGAGCGCCAGGCCCGCGGCTCGCTGCAGATGTCCTACAAGATCGAGGATGATTACGGCGTCACCGAAGCGAAGGCGCTGTTTGCCGCCCGCCGTGGCGACGCGCCGAAAGCCGCGGACGCGCGGCCGCTGTTCGAGCCGCCGCAATTTCCGCTGGTGCTGCCGAATGCGCGAACCCGCAACGGCGTCGGCCAGACCGTCAAGGACCTCAGCGAGGATCCCTATGCCGGCGCCGACGTCACGCTGACCCTGACCGCCAAAGACGAGGCCGGCAATGAGGGGCGCAGCGAGCCGTTCAACATGCGGCTGCCGGAGCGGCTGTTCACCAAGCCCTTGGCGCGCGCGCTGATCGAGCAGCGGCGTATTCTGGCGCTCGATGCCAATCAGAACGGGCAGGTGTTCGACGCGCTCGATGCGCTGATGATCGCGCCCGAATTGTTCACGCCCGAGACCGGCCACTATCTCGGCCTTTATAGCGTCGCACGGCAACTTGAGGCCGCACGCACCGACGATGCGATGCGCGAAGTTGTCGCCAGCCTGTGGGCGCTCGCCGTCACCATCGAAGACGGCAACATCACCGATGTCGACAAGGCGCTGCGCGCCGCGCAGGACGCGCTCAAGCAGGCGCTGGAAAACGGCGCCAGCGACGAAGAGATCAAGAAGCTGACGCAGGATCTGCGCGCGGCGCTGGACAATCTGATGCGTCAGCTGGCCGAACAGCTGCGTAACAATCCGCAACAACTGGCGCGGCCGCTCGATCCCAATACGCGGGTGATGCGCCAGCAGGACCTCAACAACATGATCGAGCGCATGGAGCGGCTGTCGCGCTCCGGCGACAAGGACGCCGCCAAGCAATTGCTCGATCAATTGCAGCAGATGCTGGAAAATCTGCAAATGGCCCAGCCCGGCCAGGGCGGCGACGACGAGATGGAGCAGGCGCAGAACGAACTCGGCGACATGATCCGCAAGCAGCAGCAATTGCGCGACAAGACCTTCAAGCAGGGTCAGGATTCGCGGCGCGACCGCCAGCGCGGCAAGGGCGACCAGAGCATGAGCGATCTGCAGCAGGACCAGCAGGCCCTGCGCGACCGGCTCAAGAAGCTGCAGGACCAGTTGGCCAAGCGCGGCATGGGGCAGGGGCAGCGCGGCCAGAAGAGCCAGCAGGGCCAAAAAGGTCAGCAGGGCCAGCCGGGTCAGGAACAGGGTGACGACGGCGATCCGCAGGCCGGCGACGGCCAGGACGGTCTTGGCGATGCCGACAACGCGATGGGCGATGCCGGCGGCAAGCTCGGCGAGGGCAATGCCGATGGCGCCGTGGATTCGCAAGGCAAGGCGCTGGATGCGCTGCGCAAGGGCGCGCAGAGTCTCGCCGAGGCGATGCAGCAGGGCGACGGCGACGGCCAGGGCGACGGTCCCGGCAATCGCGCCGGACGCCAGCAAAGCGGCGGCCAGCAGAGCGATCCCCTGGGACGGCCGCTGCATGGGCGCGAATTCGGCGACGATCTCACAGTCAAGATTCCCGGCGAAATCGATGTGCAGCGGGTGCGCCGGATTCTGGAAGAACTGCGGCGTCGCCTCGCCGATCCCGCGCGTCCGCAGATCGAGCTCGATTACATCGAGCGGTTGCTGAAGGATTATTAGACGGTTACTTCAGTACTGACGGCGGTTCACCACCGGCGGCGTCCGGGCGAAGTCGTCATACGCGGGCTTGACCCGCGTATCCATCACTCCTCGCAAAATTTCTTCGAAGCGGATGGATTGCCGGGTCAAGCCCGGCAATGACAGGTAGCACTACCCCGTCTTCCTCGCCGCCAGCGCATCTGCCACCGCGGTGCGGATATCCGCCACCGAAAACGGCTTCGTAACCACATCATGCACGATGGCGTTGAGGCCGGAGGCGCGTTCGCGCTGGGCGGCGAATCCCGTCATCAACAAAATCGTCAGGTCGGGAAAATCGCGGGCGGCGGCCAGCGCCAGCGCGATCCCGTCCATCACGGGCATCTGGATGTCGGTGAGCAGAAGATCGAACGCGCCGTCTTCGCGGTTGAGGATTTCCAGCGCCTCGGCACCGTCTTCCGCGGTGACGGTGTCATGGCCGTCCATCGCGATGGCGCGCGCCACCAGCGTGCGCATGGATTCTTCATCGTCGGCAATCAGCACGCGCGGCATCGAAGCCCCTGTTTCGCAAACGTCACCCGGGTGGCTCTATATATTGCCGCGGGCGATATCGCGCTTGCTGAAGAAGCGTACATCGATATTGCGCCCTTCCGGGGGCGGCGATGCGAGCCGCGACTTGAACCAGGCTTTCTCGCCCGGTTGCAGGACCGACTGCTCCAGCACCGCATTCCAGGCATAGATTTCGGCGCCCTGCGCGTCGCGAACGCTAAAGCGCAGCCGCGGCAGTTCGACCGGCTTTTTGGTTTCGCCGACGATGACGCCCTCGATCACCAGCACCGGTTTGCCTTCCACCGTCTCCGAGGTGATCTTGACGTCCTTGAAGGTCAGCCCGCGCAAATTCACGTCAAGCCCGACCATCTTGTAGAAACCCGCGGTCTGCGGCAGCAGCCGCACCACATCGACGCGCCAGATCAGGAGCGCCAGTACCAGCGCGCCCATCGCGGCGCAGCCCGTGGGCAAGGTCATGCCTGCCGGCACACGGATGCGCCCCACCGGTCCTAAAAATCTTGTCAGCCCTGACAGCCGGCCGTTGCGGCTGCGCCCGCCGTACGGGGCATCGTCGCGGGCCATCGAGGTCCAGTCGGAATCGCCTTCGCCGTCCGTCCAATCTCCCGATATCGAAGGGCTGTCGACAACAGGGGTATCCTCTCCCTCGCCGGCATCCTCGCGCGCCATCGCTTCCCATTCGGAAGCGGCGTCCTGATTTTGGGCTTCCGCCATCGCGGGGATCTGGGCAGATATTTGGGGGACGATTTCGACCGCATCCTCCGGCCGCGCCAGCCAGACTTCCTTGCAGCGGGAACAGCGTACGGTACGGCCAGCCGCGCCCAGGGTAGCCAGATTAATGGCGTAGGACGTTGTACAATGCGGGCAGACGATGTGCATGGAGCCAATCTCCACAAATGATGTTGGCAAGATGCTACAAGGCGAGCGTTAACGAATCGGAAACCATAACCGAAGCACAACCACTTTGTTGGGTTCGCGGCGATGGCGCGGCCCGCAAGCCCAAGGCGTCCAGTTTTGGGCTTCCAGTTTTGGGCTTCCGGGTTCGGGCTTCCGGTTTCAGGCGGCCGGTATCACGCTTCCGGTCATGCCTCACATCGAACGGAGCTGAGCTTGGTTCGGTTCGAAAATGTTGGATTGCGTTACGGGCTCGGCCCGGAGATTCTGCGCGACCTCAATTTTCAGATCCCCGCCCATTCCTTCCAGTTTCTCACCGGCCCCTCCGGCGCCGGCAAGACCTCGCTGCTGCGGCTGTTGTTCCTGTCGCTGCGGCCGACCCGTGGCCTGGTCAATCTGTTCGGCCATGACGTCTCGCTGCTCGGCAAGGATGAAATCGCCGATTTGCGCAAGCGGATCGGCATCGTGCTGCAAGATTTCCGGCTGCTCGACCACATGACCACTTACGAAAACGTCGCGCTGCCGTTCCGGGTGATGGGCCGCGATGAATCCAGCTACCGCAAGGAAGTCATCGATCTGTTGAAATGGGTCGGCCTCGGCGAGCGCATGGATGCGTTGCCCCCGATCCTGTCCGGTGGCGAGAAGCAACGCGCCGCGATCGCGCGCGCGGTGATCTCGCGGCCGCATCTGCTGCTGGCGGATGAGCCGACCGGCAATGTCGATCCGACCCTGGGGCGGCGTCTGCTGCGGCTGTTCATCGAACTAAACAAGTCCGGCACCGCCGTGATCATCGCGACCCACGACATCACCCTGATGGACCAGTATGAGGCGCGGCGCCTGGTGCTGCATCAGGGACGGCTGCATATCTATGAGTAGGACCGAGGACCAGCACGGACCGTTGGTCGACCTCGGGCGCGAGCGCCCGCAGGTGCCGGCGCGGGCGCGCAATCTGTCGCCGATCGTGCCGCGCGCCTCGATTGCGGGCCGCGCGCTGGTGGCGGTGGTCGCGATCATGACCTTCCTCGCCTCGATCACGACAGGCGCGGTATTGCTGATCAGCGCATCGGCCGCCGAATGGCAATCGGATGTCGCGAGCGAAATCACAATTCAAGTTCGCCCGGCGCCGGGACGCGATCTCGACCGCGACGCGGCGGCGGTGACCGAGGCGATGCGCGGGCAGTCGGGCATCATCGAAATCAGGCCGTTCACCAAGGAAGAGTCCGCCAAGCTGTTGGAGCCATGGCTCGGCACGGGACTATCGCTCGACGATCTGCCGGTGCCGCGGGTGATCGTCGCGCGGGTGCAGCCTGGAACCACGCTCGACCTTACTGCGTTGCGCAAGCGCGTCAGCGCGGTATCGCCGTCGGCCAGCGTCGACGATCACCGCGCCTGGATCGAGCGGATGCGCTCGATGACCGGCGCCACCGTGATCGCCGGCATCGGCATATTGGGGCTCGTGATCATCGCGACCATCATTTCGGTATCGTTCGCAACCCGCGGCGCGATGGCTGCCAATCGGCCGATTGTCGAGGTGCTGCATTTCGTCGGCGCCGGCGACCGCTACATCGCCAATCGATTTTTTCGGCATTTTCTGCGGCTCGGCCTCGAGGGCGGCATGATCGGCGGCGGCGTCGCGATGCTGACCTTCGGATTCTCTGAATCGATCGCCGGCTGGTTCTCGGGCACCCCGGTCGGAGACCAGTTCGTGGCGCTATTGGGTACGTTTTCGCTGCGCCCGTCGGGCTATCTGGTGCTGGCGGCGCAGGCGGCGCTGATCGCCGGGATCACCGCCTGGGCGTCGCGGCGAACGCTGTTCGCCACGCTGAATGATATCGATTGACGCAGTTTGCCGTAGTTTGCGTGTAGATCGTGTCGGCCGGACTCCACTTCGCCCGAAAAGCTTCTAAACTTCACCGGAGAAGGAACGCCATTTCAGCATGACCCTGCCGCCCGACGATACCAAGCCAGAAGCCGCTGCGCCGCGCAGCTGGCTGCGCGCCGCTGTGGTCGCGATGCTGGCGATCGTGTTCGTGACGGCTGCGATCGGCTTTGTCGGGTTTCTGTCGCAATTGCACGGGATCGAGGCGAAGCCGGCCCGCCGCGCCGACGGCATCGTGGTGCTGACCGGCGGATCGTCGCGGGTTTCCGATGCGATGGAATTGCTGGCCGACGGCTATGGCAAGCGGCTGTTGATCTCGGGGGTTCATCCGACCAACGACGCCAGCGACATTTCCCGCTCATTGTCGGACAATCAGTCGTTGCTGACGTGTTGCGTCGATCTCGACCGTTCCGCCGTCAACACCCGCAGCAACGCGACGGAGACGCGGCGCTGGGTCCGTGAGCGCGGTTTCAAATCCCTGATCGTGGTGACGTCGAATTATCACATGCCGCGGGCGATCGTCGAAATGTCACACGCGATGCCTGATATTGCGCTAATTCCATTCGCGGTCGTCGGTGACAAATGGCGCGACGAACCCTGGTGGACCAGTGGCGCGACGTTGCGGCTGCTGCTATCGGAATATGTCAAATACGTTGCCGCCGGAGTGCGGGTGCGTCTGGCGGATGCCGGTCTCGAGCTGATGCCCGAACTTAACGAGCAGCCGACCGGTTCTCTCGCGCCACGCCGGCCGACGACGGCCCAGGCTAACTAATTTGCCAACTAATCTGCTAACTGATCGGGTCTTCGATGGTTTCGATTTTCGTGCGTTCGCTGGTTTATAACGTGCTGTTCTATCTGGTGCTGGCGTTCTGGGTGATCGTGGGGATTCCCACCTACATCATGCCGCGCTGGGCCATCATGAACATTGCGCGTTACTGGGCGCGCAGCAGCATCTGGCTGATGCGGGTGATCTGCAACACCAAAGTGGAATATCGCGGGCTCGAGAAAATTCCGAAAGGCCCGCTGATCGTCGCCTCGAAACACCAGTCGACGTGGGAAACCTTCGCGCTGCTGCAATTCTTCGATCAGCCGCTGTTTATCCTCAAGCGCGAGCTGAAATGGATTCCGCTGTTCGGCTGGTACCTGATCAAGTCTGATATGATCGGGGTCAACCGCGGCGCCGGCGGCCGCAAGTTGATCGACATGGCGCGGGGCGCCGGCGAGGAAGTGCGGCGCGGCCGCCAGCTGATCATCTTTCCGGAAGGCACGCGCACGTCAGTCGATGCGCCGCCGCAATACAAGTCCGGCGTCGCGCAGATCTATGTCGAAAGCGGCGTGACCTGCATTCCCGTCGCGCTCAATTCGGGACTGTTCTGGCCGCGCCGGACCTTTATGCGCTATCCCGGCACGCTGGTGGTCGAATTCCTCGATCCCTTGCCGCCGGGACTGTCGCGCCGCGAATTCCTCAAGCGCGTCTCGGACGTGATCGAGGAGGCCACCAACCGGCTGGTCGAGACCACGCGCCGCGAGCAGGCGCAATTGTTCGGCCGGGTGCCGGGGCCAGTGTCCGCGAAGGCGTGAGGCGATCTTCACCTCGCCCCGCTTGCGGGGAGAGGTCGGATCGCATCGCAGATGCGATCCGGGTGAGGGGGACTCTCCGCGAGTCCGTCTCTGTCGATAGAGCCCCTCACCATAGCCGATGCTTCGCATCGGCGTCCTTCTATTAAGGACGGCGGCCTTAGGCCGCCTACGCCCTCTCCCCGTGAAGAACGGGGCGAGGGGGCGCACCTCCGTTGTCGCTGCAGATCAAGCTAACCGCATCAAGCTCTAGAGCGTTTCATGTTTTGATGGAAGCGTATCCGGCGTTAACGAAGTAGTTGCTGCATTCGCCGGGCAGAACGCTTCTGACGAGGAGGCCGATGTGGTCGCAGGCGTCGTCGATCGTGCGTTTCTGTGCGATGCGCATCCAGTGCTTGATCTTGGCAAAGACCTGCTCGATCGGGTTGAGGTCGGGAGAGTACGGCGGCAGGTACCACAGCCTGGCGCCGGCTTTCCGGATCATCTGACGGACGGTCGGCGACTTGTGGCTACCGAGATTATCCATAACGACGATGTCGCCCGGTTTGAGCACGGTTACGAGTTGCTGTTCGACATAGGCGCGGAAGCTTTCGCCGTTGATCGGTCCGTCGAACACGCAAGGCGCAGTGAGTTGGTCACAACGTAGGGCACCGAGGAAGGTCAGGGTTCGCCAGTGACCGTGCGGCGCAAAAGCGCGCAGCCGCTCGCCCCTGGATCCCCAGCCGCGCAGCGGGGCCATGTTGGTCTTGATCCAGGTCTCGTCGATGAATACCAGGCGGTTTGGATCGAGGCGATCCTGCAAGCTACGCCAGCGCTGCCGCCGCCACGCGACGTCGGCGCGGCCCTGCTCAAGGGCGAATAGTGTTTTTTTTGAAGCTGAGACCTTCGCGTCGCAGGAAGGTCCATACCGCGTGGTGCGAGACTTTCACGCCTCGGGCGGCAAGTTCGTCCTTCAGCCCGTGCAGCGTTAAATGCGGCGTCTGCCTGATCCTCTCCACGATGAACGCTCGATGCGGCTCCAGAACCGGCTTACGATGACCGCCCATCTTGCCCGGCACGACCGAACCCGTCGCGCGATAGCGCTGCCGCCACTTCACGACGGACGACACCGCAACATCGAACCGCGCCGCCACAGCATGGCAACTCTCGCCGGACTCAACCGCCTTCACGGCTCGTTCACGAAGATCATTCGAAAGAGGTCGGACCATTCGATGCTGGCCTCCGATCCAGCCAGCATCTTGAATCACAAACCGCCGCCCGACGGAATCCCTCCCGATTCAATCAATCGATGAACCGCTCTAGGACTCGCTCCCCGCATGCAGCATCGCCGCCAGTTGATGCAGTTGCGAATCGCGAAAACCCTGCGCCTCGATCAACTTCACGGTGGAGAGCACATAATCGCGATTGTTGCCGGAACGGCCGTGGCCCTGCTGCACGTAGCGTAGTTGCTCCGTCAGCGACAGCCGCCCGGCATATTGGACGTGGCCGCGGTCGACCACATAAGCGAGCGCGCTGACGCGTTGGCGGGCTTCGTTTTCGAGCCAGACCGAGCGCATCACTTCGCGGTAGACATTGGTGGTCTGCTCGCGGCTGCGCAGATACTCCACCGTATCATGACGCCGCGCCGCCGCGACCCGGAAGGCGATGCCGCGGCAGGCGCCGCCACGGTCGAGGCCGAGCACGAGGCCGGGTTTTTCGGGTGTGCCGCGGTGATCGAACGAATAGACGCATAGCGCGCGGTGTTCGCCGATCAGCCGCGCCGGAACCTGCTCGACGAAGTCGAAGCCCGGCCGCCACATCAGCGAGCCATAGCCGAACACCCACAGGTCGCCGCCGGACAGGTTTGTTTCTGATATGATCTTGGCTGGCATTGTCGGCACGCCTAGCAGATTTTCTTCTGTCCTGAAAAGGCGTTAACCTGATAGTGGCTCCGCGTACCGCTTTATTGACAAAATCATTGGTCAAAGGTCGCCCATGTCCGATATGACCCTCGCGCCGCGCCGGCGCCCGCTTTGGCGCCTTTTCATCATGCCCGTCCTGGTTCTGGCCGCCGCAATGGCGTGGAGCGGGTTCTGGTTCTATGCGGCGTCGCAGGTCGACGACAAGGCCGACGCCTGGCGCGCGCAGGAGGCCAAATCCGGCCGGGTCTATGATTGCTCCAGGCGTTCGGTGGCCGGCTTCCCGTTCCGCCTTGAAGTGCGCTGTGACGGCGTCAGCGTGGTGTTGCAGTCGCAGGCGGCGGCGCCGACGCAGCCGGTCACGGCGAAACTCGGCCAGATCCTGGTGGTGGCGCAGGTCTACGATCCGAAACTGGTGATCGCCGAATTCACCGCGCCCGCGCAAATCTCCAATCGCAGCGGCGCCTCGATGCTGGTGAACTGGCGCACCGCGCGCGCCAGCGTGGTGGGTTTGCCCGCGATTCCACAACGCGCCTCGATCGTGTTCGACGATCCGTCGATCGATCGTATCAGCGGATCGATCCAGACCCCGCTGGCGCGCGCCAAGCATGTCGAACTGCATGGCCGTCTGGCGGATGGCGCGACGTTCGATCATCCCGTGATCGAAGCCGCCGTGAATATCCAAATGGGAAGCCTGCAGGAAGTGCATCCGCTGCTCGCACAGCCGTTCGATGCCGACATGCGCGCGCTGTTGAGCGGGTTGAAGGACTTTGCGCCAAAACCCTGGCCCGAGCGGTTTCGCGAAATTCAGGCCAGCGGCGGCCATGTTGAACTGGTGCAGTCGCGGATCGTGCAGGGCGATCTGGTCGCGGTGGCCACGGGCACGCTTGGATTGACGGCGCAGGGAAATCTCGACGGCGAATTGCAGATGACGGTGGCCGGCATCGAGAAGGTGATCCCGGCGCTCGGCCTGGAAAAGATGCTCGATAACGGTGTGCCGCAGGCGACGCTCGACCGCGTCGCGCCGGGCGTCAAGACCAAGGACGTGAGCAATCTGATGGGCGCGCTGGACCGGGCGATCCCCGGCCTCGGCAAGGTCGTGAAGCAAAACGTCAATGTCGGCGTCATGGCCGGCATCAATTCGCTCGGCAAGGAAACCGAACTCGAAGGCAAGAAGGCCCGCGCCTTCCCGCTGCGCTTTGTCGACGGCGCTGTCTATATCGGCCCGCTGAAGGTGGGACAGATCCCGCCGCTGTTTTGAGCCTCAAGCCGCCGCGTCGGGAAGTCCTGATATCCGCAACGCATCGCACATCTTCTCGCGATATGACGGCGCGAAGCACCACATTTTGTAGTAGGCATCTGCCTCGCGGATCGTAAAGCCTGGCCTCATCTGCACCAACGTCGCCGCGTGCGCCCTTGCTTCGGCGATCCGGTCAAGGAACGGCAGCGTGTAGGCCATGTGCAGGTGGCTGACCCATAATTGCTCGACATAGGATTGGCGGAACGCATCGAACGCCTTCGCATAGTCCCCATGCGCCCAGACGCCTTTGGCGATCGCCCACCACCACCAGCGCGGTGTGCTGGGGGCGGTCAATGCTATTCCCTTTTCGGCTAGCGCAATGCCCTCGTCCCAAAAGCCCGCATAGGCCAGCAGATTGCCCAGCGGTCCCAGATTTTGTGGATCGTTCGGGTTGAGCTCGATCGCGCGCATGGCCTCGATCCGGAGCAGATCGGGTTGGCAGGCCATCCAGGCGGCTCGGGCGACGAGTCCGCGAACGAACGCATCATGTGGCGCGATCTCGACGGCGCGGTTGGCGGCTTCGACCGCCATATCCGCCAAATAAAGCCGCTCTTCGACGCTGCCTATCTCTCCGGTTGGCGACGGGAAACCCCAGGTCCGCTGGTTATTGAACACCAGAACCAGCGCCGCCCAGGCCGCGGCGTTTCGCGGCTCTTCGCGCGTCAGGCGCTCCAGGCACTCGCGCGCTTTGGCAACCGGCTCCAGAATGGTGGCGTCGGTCGGAATTCCCAATACGCCCTGGACGATGCACTCATAGGGCGTCAGTTCCGCGCTGGGCTTGTTCTGGATGCGTCCGTATTCGGCAGCCCCGATCGCACCCCAATAGCTGCCGATCATGGCGCTGGCCTGCCCGGATATCTCGTCCTGCGTCGCAAGCAGGTTGGAATCGTTGACGTTGACCTTGAACGCCTTGCTCCAGACCTGCGCGCTGGTCCGCGCGTCGAGCAGATGGATGTCGATGCGGGTTAACTCGCCGTCCTGCCGCAGACTGCCTTCGACGAAATAATCGACCCCGAGCGCGCGACTGAAGTCGGCCGGGTTCTCGAAGCGATCCTTGTAGGATTTTGTCACGCTTCGGGCGAGAACGCGCAATTCGCCGAAACGACCCAGCGCGGACACGATTTGCTGGGTCAGGCCGTCGGCGAGCGCATCCAGTTTCCCGCCGGGGGCGTCGGTCTCGAACGGCCAGACCGCCACGGTTGGCCCGGCCGAAGAACGCTGCGCTACCTGGACGGGTTGCTCCGGCAGGGAAATCATATAGCCGCGGCGCGCAACGGTGCGAACAAGCTCGCGGCCCTGTTCGCCGAGAACGCGGCGGATGTCGGAGATGCACTGCGTGAGCGAATCGTCGCTCACCGTCAGGCCCGGCCAGTTGGCGGCCAGTAATTCATCCTTGGAAATAACCCGCCCGGCATTGGTCACGAGATGCCGCAGCACGGCGAACGATCGATTGCGCAAATCGACGCGCGCGCCGGCCGCGTCGCGCAATTCCTCCTGCCGAAGATCGAGCGTCAGGTTCGCGATCTGGACCTGATCAAGCGCGCTCAGGTCGCCGGGTTTGACGTCTTGAGGACGGATGTTCACTGCTTGCCCTGGTATCGATTGGATCGTTCGGCGGTGCGGCGACACTGCACCCGGCTGATCGGGCTTGCAAGGCGATAAGCTCGCCAAGATCGCGCGGAATTTCAGAACTAATTCGGATTGTTTCAGCGCGATTTCAGGACGGCACGCCGTCGGCTGCTTATCAATGAGTTCCCTGATTGCGGAAGTGAGATCGACGCAAATCGGGATT
Organism: uncultured Alphaproteobacteria bacterium; assembly: GCA_963790595.1. GTDB lineage: Bacteria > Pseudomonadota > Alphaproteobacteria > Rhizobiales > Xanthobacteraceae > Bradyrhizobium. The sequence continues at coordinate 336,603 of CAWBPE010000014.1, forward strand.
GATCCAAGGACAAATCAAGGAGTTCATCATGGTCGGATGGGTCGTTTTGATCACCGGCGGACTGACCGGCATTGGACGCGCCGCCGCCATCGCCTTCGCAAAAGAGGGCGCCATGGTGGTGGTAGCCGGGCGGCGGGCGGAAGCCGGGGCCGAGATCGTCAGGGAACTTCGTGCGTTCAGCGCGGAAGCCGAGTTCATCAACGCCGACGTCCGCAAGGAAGACGACGTTCGCATGATGGTCGATGCGACCGTTACGCAATTTGGCCGCCTCGACATCGCCGTCAATAATGCGGGAACCGAGGGTGTGGCGGGTCCGGTGACCGGGCAGACACCGGAAAGTTACGCAGCTACCTTCGACACCAACCTGCTCGGCGTACTCCTGTGCATGAAGCACGAATTGCGGGTGATGCAGTCGCAGGGCTTCGGCAACATTGTCAACATATCGTCGACCATGGGCAGCCGCGGCGCGGCAAACGCCTCGCTTTATGTCGCGAGCAAACATGCGGTCGAAGGCTTGACCAAATCCGCCGCACTGGAAGCGGCTGCTTTCGGCGTCCGGGTCAATGCCATCGCGCCCGGCCCGGTCGAGACCGCGATGCTCGACCGCTTTACCGGCTCGGCTGAGCGCATGGCGGGAGTGGTCGCCGGCGTTCCGCTTCGGCGTGCCGGCAAGCCGGAGGAGATTGCGGACGCCATTCTGTTCGTTGCGTCGGACAAAGCCTCGTTCATCACGGGCCAGATCATCAACGTCAACGGCGGTAAAACCGCCTCTTGATCGCCGCCACTTTTATCGCCTCCAAGATTTTCTCACATTCAAGATAAGGAAATTCACATGTCCAAGAAACTCGAAGGCAAGACGGCATTCGTCACCGGCGCGTCGCGTGGAATCGGCGCCGCTATCGCCAGGCGGTTGGCGGCCGACGGCGCCAGGGTGGCCATCACTTACGCGCGGGGCGCGGATGCCGCTGCCGCCGTCGTCAAGGCGATCGAAAGCGCCGGCGGCAAGGCAATCGCGATCCAGGCGGATGCGACGGATCCCAAGGCTGTGCAGGCCGCGGTCGAGAAGACCGTCAGCACGTTCGGCAAGCTCGATGTGCTGGTGAACAATGCCGGCACGGCGATCCCCAAAAAATTCGAGGAGACCACGCTGGAAGAACTCGACCAGATGATCAACCTTAACCTTCGCGGCGTATTCATCGCTACGCAGGCGGCGTTGAAGCACATGAACAATAATGGCCGCATCGTTTCGATCGGCTCCTGCGTCGGCGAGCGCATGATGACGCCGGGACTGGTGCCTTACTCGGCGACCAAGGGCGCGATCCGGATGTTCACGCAAGGGCTCTCGCGTGAGGTCGGCGATCGCGGCATCACCGTCAACAATGTGCAGCCCGGCCCGATCGATACCGATCTGAACCCGGCCTCCGGCGATTGGGCGACCCCGCAGAAAGCGGTCACGGCGCTGAATCGTTACGGTAAAGTGGAGGAAGTGGCTGCGTTGGTCGCGTTCGTCGCCAGTCCCGAGGCGGCTTATATTACCGGTGCAAACCTCACGGTCGATGGCGGCACCAACGCCTGATTGATGGTTCTGCTAGAGGGAGGCAGCGCGCGTTGATTTGCCCGACGGGCAAATCAATGACGTGCGCTGCTGACCGCCGGGCTGCCGTGCGGCGAGGCCTGATGCGTTGAGCTGGACCGCGCTGTCCATACCGGCCCGCGGGGTCCCGCCGCTGTTTTGAGAGCTGTAAATCCACACATGTGGCGGCGGACGGCTCGCGAGAGTTCGTACGCCCCGATACTGCCGCGGTTTTTATGAATCCTTCCCCCTGTTGCTTTCAGGTTACATCCCCAAGATGCGGATCGGGGTAATGTTTCCGAATATTTCAGCGCTTTAGGGTTTCAAAGGGATTTTCATGAAAAAGCTTGTTCTTGCCATATCCATTCTTGCCGCCAGCGTTGTCGGTGCCTCTGCCGCAGATCTCGCGGCTCGCCCCTACACCAAAGCTCCCCCGATGATGGTCGCCATCTATGACTGGAGCGGATTCTACATCGGCGGCAACGCTGGTTACGGATCGAGCCGCAAATGTTTCAGCCGCGAGCAGGATTCGACGCGTGCTGGCCGCGTTGTCTTGACCCCTGCCTTGGACGAAGGTTGTCACGATGCAACGGGCGGTGTCGTCGGTGGCCAGGTCGGCTATCGCTGGCAGTCGAGAAACTGGGTGTTTGGATTGGAAGCGCAGGGAGACTGGGCGGATCTCCGCGGCAGCAATCCCCTCGCCTTCGCGGCAGCCGGTACAAACCAGACCAAGATCGATTCGCTTGGCCTCTTCACCGGTCAGGTCGGCTGGGCCTGGAACAGCGTGTTGCTTTATTTCAAAGGCGGCGCCGCTGTAACCCACGACAAATATAACGGTGTGTTCACGGCCACGAATGCTGTCTTCGACACTGCGAGCGAAACCCGCTGGGGCGGCGTGGCAGGCGTTGGCCTTGAATTCGGCTTCACTCCGAACTGGTCGGTTGCATTCGAATACGATCATTTGTTCATGGGCGGTCGCAGCCTTGATTTCACGGCCGTGACTACCTCCGCATTCTCGCGAACCGACCGCATCCGACAGGACGTCGATCTCGCCACCGTGCGCTTGAACTATCGCTTCGGCGGTCCGATCGTCGCGAAGTACTGAGCAGCATTCCGCGCAGGACAAACGAAAGCCCCGGCCTGGTCCGGGGCTTTTTCGTTGAGGGTGCGAGCCGCATTGATGACCCGACGGGCAAATCAACGACATGCGTTGTAGTTTGCCAATGCTCCTGTCCAGTCTCGTTCGGAAAAATATTCTGTTTTTCCGAAATCGCAAATCATGGGTATATTGCGGTCATCCCGTCCCACATGAGGGGCGGTTCGCGATCGTCACGGACGCGGGATGGGATGCGGTGGACGTGGATGCGCCGATAACGAACGGCGTTGAAGCGGACGGCGAAGTCGTGTGGTCCTGACGCCCCGACGCTGGCGTCAAGTTCCTGAGAAGCAAGCTTCTTCTTGAAGCAGGTTTCTTGGGGGCGACGGTGGCAAGAAAGCCCGGTCGCCGGGGAGAGCACGAAGTAAGCCGTAAACCATTGCGTAGGGAATGCTGGGTGATTCCGGTGTGACCTGACTACCGCGCGTGCTTTTTTACTACGACTTTCGCACACGCGGCTGCGGGCGCATCGGGCGCCCGGCATTCCCTGCGCCCTCTGCATGAGAGGGCGGGATTTTGTTGGTAAAGCTCGGGCGGATTGCGTCGCGAGAATGCAAACGCATGTGTCCCCACATCGTCGTCCCTAAGCACGCAGGGACCCATAACCACAGGACGTTGGGTTGCGCAAAGATCTTCGAACAGCATCTCTTAACGAGAAGCCGCGGCGTATGGGTCCCTGCGTGCGCAGGGACGACACTGAGAGGATGTCTTCATCGCGGGTCGCGAAACGAGAGAGCAGCGCGCTATCTCACTCCGGCTTCTTGCCGAGATGCGCGTGCGGCCGTCCGAAATCCGGCGCGGCGGAATCCTGGCCGATTTCGACGATGCCGCGGCGGATTGCGCGGGTGCGGGTGAAATGTTCGAACAATGCTTCGCCGTCGCCGCGCCGAATCGCGCGGGTCAGCTTGGACAGATCCTCGGTGAAGGTGCCGAGCATTTCCAGCACCGCGTCCTTGTTGGTCAGGAACACGTCGCGCCACATCGTCGGGTCGGACGCGGCAATACGCGTGAAGTCGCGAAAGCCGCCGGCGGAGAACTTCAGCACCTCGGATTGCGTGACGCCTTCAAGCTCATCCGCGGTGCCTACGATGGTATAGGCGATCAGATGCGGCAGATGGCTGGTGATCGCCAAGACCATATCGTGATGGTCTGGGGTCATGATCTCGACCTTGGCGCCGATCCCGGCCCAGAACGCGCGCAGTTTCTCGACCGCTTCAGTATCCGTGCCTTCGGGCGGGGTGAGGATGCACCAGCGGTTGATGAACAATTCCGCAAAGCCGGAATCGGGACCGGAATGTTCGGTGCCGGCCACCGGATGCGCGGGTACGAAATGCACGCCTTCTGGCAGATACGGCGCCATGTCGCGCACCACAGCACCCTTGACCGAGCCGACGTCGGACACGATTGCGCCCGGCTTGAGATGGCCGGCGATTTCCTGCGCAACCGGGCCGCAGGCGCCCACGGGAATACAGAGGATGACGAGATCGGCGTTCTCGACGGCTTGCGCGTTAGTTTCCAAGACCGCGTCGACAATGCCGAGCTCGATCACCCGCGCGCGGGTCTTGGCCGAGCGCGCGGTGGTGACGATTTCGCCGGCCAGGCCCTGTGCCCGCGCGGCGCGCGCGATCGAGCCGCCGATCAGCCCAAAGCCGATCAGCGCGATCTTGTTGAAGAGGGGCGCCGCGTTCACTTCAACCTCATTCACTTGGACCCTGTGAAGTCGCGCAGGCCTTCGAGTACCAGAAGGTTGGCTTCCTCGGTGCCGATGGTCAGGCGCAGCGCATGAGGCAGGCGATAATTATTCAACGCGCGCAGCACGAGGCCGCGCTTGGTCAGGAACGCGTCGGCGTCGGCCGCGGTCTTGCCCTTGTCTTGCGGAAAGTGAATCAGGATGAAGTTCGCCACGCTCGGCGTCACCTTCAGCCCGAGTTTGGTAATCTCCTCGGTCAGCAGATTGCGCCACTTCTCGGTGTGGGTCTTCGACATCTGCTGATGTTCGGTGTCCTCGATCGCGGCCACCGCCGCCAGCATTGCCGGCGTCGACACGTTAAAGGGGCCGCGAATGCGATTCAGCGCATCGACGATATGGGCCGGTCCGAACATCCAGCCAACGCGCAGCGCGGCGAGGCCGTGGATTTTCGAAAACGTGTGGGTCATCACGGTGTTTTCGGTGGTCGCCACCAGTTCGATACCGATCTCGTAATCGTTGCGCGATACGTAATCGGAGTAGGCCGCGTCGAGCACCAGCAGCACATGCGAGGGCAGGCCGGCGCGCAACCGCTTGACCTCGTCGAACGGCAAATAAGTCCCGGTCGGATTGTTCGGATTGGCCAGCCATACGAGCTTGGTGCGCGGCGAGACCAGTTTGAGGATCGCGTCGACATCGCCGGTGAAATTGGTTTCGGGCGCGACAATATTGATGGCGCCGTTGGCCTTGGTCGCGATCGGATACACCAGAAAACCGTGGGTGGTGGAGATCGCCTCGTCGCCCTCGCCGAGATAGGCGTGCGCCAAGAGATTGAGGATTTCGTCGGAACCGGCACCGCAGATGATGCGGTCGGGATCGAGCCCGAACGCTCGACCGATCGCCTCGCGCAGCACGCGCGATGTGCCTTCCGGGTAGTCTTCGAGATGTTTGGCGGCGTCCGTATAGGCGGCGATCGCTTTCGGCGACGGGCCGAACGGCGTCTCGTTGGCCGACAGTTTGAACACCTTGCGGCCCGGCTCCGCCACCGGGCTCTTGCCCGGCGTGTAGGGCGCAATATCGAGAATGCCGGGATTCGGCACGGGTCGGGACATCTTCAACTCCGGAATATCAGGGTGGCCTTAGGACTTGACGCTTTAGGACTTGGCGGCCCCGTTCGGGACCGTATAGCGCGTTGCGTGGCTGCCGACGAGGGCCGACGAGCGCACCGAGGCCCCGGCCTCGATCAAGGCTGCCTTGATCCTTTCGAGGTTGCTGGGTGCCGTGACCGACACCAGCAGCGCCGCGCCGTCGAAGGCGGTATCGGGCACCGCCACGATTTCCGCCAGCGGCGACAGCGCGCGGGCGATCTCGGCGTTCCAGCCGGAGACGCGCACGCTCCACATCTCGACTTCGGTCACCATCGCGCTGTCGGCGACGCGCGATACCACGAACACCGGCAGCGCTGCCGGATGGTCGGCGCGTTCGATGAAGGGCAGCCGCGCGATGATCTTCGGCGCGCCGCTGGCTTCGAGCGCGATCCACCAGGGCGTGCGGCTGGAGGTGGCGGAGACCAGCGCCAGATCGCCCTTCGACCAGGCCACCGCGTCGACCGCAGCGGTTGCGTTGAAATGCGAGATGTAGGGAACGGTGAAACCAAAATGAAACCGCGCGGAATCCCGCATCGCCGATTCACCCAGCGAAATATCGGCATGGACCGAAAACGGTGCCTGGACGTAAGTGAAGGTCGAGATGATCACGCGCCAGATGCTCTCGACGGTGTCGAGCGGCAGGATGCCGCGGTGGCGCTGCGCCAGCCGGCGCATCATGTCGGCCTCGCGCGCCGGGCGGAACGCCGAGCCGACTTCCTGGGTCTGCTTCACCGAGATCAGCCGGTCGATGATGTCGCCGCGCTGCATCAGCAAAGCGTGCACCTGCGCGTCGATGCTATCGATCTCTTTGCGCAGCACCTCAAGCGAGGGCGGGGCCGGGGGTGATTGAGACATGCGAGCGTCCTGGAAGCGTCCAGCAAGGGATAGGCCCCGTTCTCCCTCATGGGCGGAGGCGGCGCAAGTGCCCGTTCAGTGCCCCGGTTAACCATCGGATTGCCTTGACGAAAGCGCCGGTCGTGACTATTATTTGAGCCATTCCGTGGTCATTTGAGCCGGCCGGCTTGCAGCCACGTTAAACAACTCGCTAAACAGGCCGGGGACACAAGTTGATCCCGGCCGAACCTATTGTTCAGGCCGGGTTTTTTATGGCCTGATCTCCGGTGGCTTTCGAGCCCCTGAAGAGGTCGCGTTCACGATGGTCAGTGTGCAGTCAGTACCCAGTCCGGCGATCCATGCCGAAGAGCGCGCCCACGAAGCGGACCATCCGAGTTCACTGGTGGCGCTGTTCGGCGCCGACCAGCCGTTGAAGCTCGATTGCGGCATCGATCTCTCGCCATTCCAGATCGCCTACAAGACCTATGGCACGCTCAATGCGGATCGCTCCAACGCGATTTTGATCTTCCACGCGCTGACCGGCGATCAGCATGTCGCCAATGTCCATCCGGTGACCGGCAAGCCGGGCTGGTGGCAGACCATGGTCGGTCCGGGCCGGCCGCTCGACACCGACAAATATTTCATCATCTGCTCGAACGTGATCGGCGGCTGCATGGGCTCGACCGGCCCGGCCTCGACCAATCCCGCCACCGGCAAACTGTGGGGGCTGGATTTTCCGGTCATCACGATTCCCGACATGGTGCGGGCGCAGACCATGCTGATCGATCGGCTCGGGATCGACACGCTGTTTTCGGTGGTCGGCGGCTCGATGGGCGGCATGCAGGCGCTGCAATGGACCGCGGCTTATCCGAAGCGGGTATTCTCTGCGCTGCCGGTGGCCTGCGCCACGCGGCATTCGGCGCAGAACATCGCGTTCCACGAACTCGGCCGGCAGGCTGTGATGGCCGATCCGGACTGGCGTCACGGCCGCTATTTCGAGGAGGGCAGCTATCCGCATCGCGGCCTCGGCGTGGCGCGGATGGCGGCGCATATCACGTATTTGTCGGACGCCGCGCTACATCGTAAATTTGGACGCCGGATGCAGGACCGCGAGCTGCCGACATTCTCGTTCGACGCGGATTTCCAGGTCGAAAGCTATCTGCGCTATCAGGGCTCGTCGTTTGTCGAGCGCTTCGACGCTAACAGCTATCTCTATCTGACACGCGCGATGGATTATTTCGACATCGCCGCCGACCATGACGGTGTGCTGGCGCAGGCGTTTCGCGGCATTCAGACGCGGCTCTGCGTGGTGTCATTCACCAGCGATTGGCTGTTTCCGACCTCGGAATCGCGCGCCATCGTGCATGCGCTCAATGCCAGCGGCGCGCGGGTGTCATTCGCGGAGATCGAGACCGATCGCGGCCATGATGCGTTCCTGCTCGATGTGCCGGAGTTCCTGGATATCTCGCGCGCGTTTCTGGAATCCGCCGGCAAGGCTCGCGGCCTGATTCCGGCAGGCGGCTGACATGACCCTACAGCAACAGGTCCTGCCGCTGACCGGCGCGGCGCCCGGGGATGACAGGCAGTATCGCGGCGATCATCTGCTGGTCGCGCAAATGGTCGAGCGCGGCTCAAAGGTGCTCGACGTCGGCTGCGGCGACGGCGATCTGCTGCAACTGCTGGAAACAAGGGGCATCGATGGCCGCGGCATCGAATTGTCGCGCGAGGGCGTCAACCGCTGCGTCGCCAAGGGGCTCGCGGTGGTGCAGGGCGACGCCGACACCGACTTGATCAATTATCCCGACGATGCGTTCGATTATGTGATCCTGTCGCAGACGCTGCAGGCCACGCGGCAGCCGCGCGTGGTGCTGGAAAATCTCTTACGGATCGGACATCGCGCCATCGTGTCATTCCCGAATTTCGGATTCTGGCGGATGCGGCTGCAATTGCTGGTCGGCGGCCACATGCCGCGGACCGAAAACCTGCCGGCGACCTGGTACGACACGCCGAACATTCATTTCTGCACCATCAAGGATTTCGTGCTGCTCTGCGAGGAGATCAACGTCAAGATGGAGCGCGCCGTCGCGCTTGATCTCTACGGCCGCCCGTTGCGGCTCAACGCGCCCTGGTGGTTCTGGAACATGTTCGGCGAGCAGGGCGTGTTCCTGCTCAGCCGGGCCGGGAAGGGGCGATAGCCTAACTCGCCACCACCGACCTCGGATCGCGCACCGGCCAGCGGCCGGCTTCGACCAAGGCGATAAAACGCTCGACCATTTCGTTGAACAGCGCCGGCTCTTCCAGATTGAGCACGTGGCCGGACTTCGGGAAGAACGTCAGCCCCGCGGCGGGCAGATGCTGCTTTAAGAACATGCTGGGCCCGATGCAGGAATCGTCCTCGTCGCCGCAGATGATCAGCGCCGGCGTGGGGACTTTCCTGATCGCGTCGGTCAGCGTGTAGATCGAGGGCCGGCCGCCCTGAAAGCCGCGCATCGTGTTGGCCGATCCCTTGGCGTCGTGCCGGGCCAGCGCGTCGTAGAAATCCGCGTGCCCGCGCGGGTCTTTCAGCATGAACGGAATCCGGCTCGGCGCCTCGCGGGTGGCTTTGGCGACTTCGATGGAGCCGATCGCCTCATACTGCTCGGCATTAGCCCGGCACTGCTTGCGGAAGGCGTCGAGATTATTGAGGTCCGAGCCTGAGCCGACGGCGGCCAGTGTCATCGACAGCGCGCGCTCCGGCGCATTCAGGCCCACTTGCAGCGACGAGTAGGAGCCCATCGACAGCCCAATGAAATGCGCCTTGGCGATCTTGAGATGATCGAGCACGGCGAGCGCATCGGTATAGAAATGCTTGTAGGTGTAGACCTCCGCCGAGGGTGGCACCTCAGATGGCGTGTAGCCGCGCGCGGAATAGGCGATGCAGCGATGCGCGCGCGAAAAATAGCGCATCTGCGGTTCCCAATTGGTGTAGTCGGCCGCGAATTCGTGCAGGAAAATGATTGGTGTTCCCGAGCCGGCCTCTTCGAAATAGAGGCGGACATTGTCGCTGGTGACGGCGTAAGGCATCGCAGTTCCTTCCGTTGTTCTTGCTCTTGGTGTTCCAGATCGGCGGAGAAAATCGCAGTTAATGCTCGCGGCCGCAATGCGGCGAAAACGATTCTTTTTCGTCATGGAATGAACGCGGAATGACCCCGAAACCGTTTCCGCAGCGCCGCATCGCGTCTTGCTCTCGCCATACCCCAAATTGCATACGGACCCCGGATGTCGGCCCTCACTTGGGGCCGATGGGGATTGGGGGTGTCAAAGAGGATCAGTTGAGTATGCTTCAGTCATCTGCGTTTGGCCGGTCGCTTGTTGCGCTGGCGTTGTGTGTCACGGCATTCGCCATCTCGGTTTCCCCCGCTTCAGCAAGGTCTCACCACGGCGCAAGGCATTACGCGCATGCGCATTACGCCAGCATTCATGCCGGGCGTTATATCGCTCATCGTCATTATCGGCACGTCGCGCGCCTGTCGCGTTGGGACGCCGGCGTCGCGCAGATGAAGGCGCGCGGACTTGCCGACGCCAATGCCAGCGTTGCGCTTAATACAGATTCCAGCATGAGCTCATCCGGCGGATTTGGCTCGTCGAATGTGGTCGCTGAAGCGCGCCGTTACCTCGGCGGCAATCCGACCGGCCGTGGCAGTCTGTGGTGCGCACGCTTCATGAACCTGGTGCTGCAGCGCGCCGGCTATCACGGCACCGGCTCGGACATGGCGAGTTCGTTTGCCAGTTACGGCCAGCGCGTATCCGGCCCGCAGGTCGGCGCCATTGCGGTGATGGGACGGCGCGGCGGCGGACATGTCGGCATCGTCAGCGGCATCGATGCCTCGGGTAATCCGATCGTAGTGTCCGGCAATAACGGCAATCGGGTCCGGGAAGCGCCGATCTCGCGCGGCCGGATTTACGCTTACGTGATGCCTAACTAAAATCGTGCAGGGCGCTGTCATTCTCCTGCGAGAAGGGATGGCGCCCTCCGACGATAACTCGGCGCGCTTACTCACAGCGGAGCTGCTTCTGACCGTAAATTGAAACCGGAAATCGGAATGTGCGCATATCGCTGTTCAGGGGTGCCCTCATTCTTGAACCCGAGCTTCGTCATTCGAAGTTCTTCTTCCGTCGTGATCAAGACCGGGGGGTATTCACCGATGATGACGGCGGCACGTTCGAGGGTCAGCGTTTCCTGCTCATCCAGGAGCATTTTGTACATCTTGCCGATCGGGCGCACATGTTCGAACGTGACGTGCTTCTTCCAGCCCTTGTCACCCGAGTCGCGGGCGCGTTTGGCGGCTTCGCTGACGCGGGGATAGGTGCTCCAGTTCTCCCGCGTGAAACTCCCGCATTCGAGGTAAAGCGAGAGTCCCCAGAGCATCTTGTTGATCGTGAAGCTCGACCTGACGCCCGCTTTCGCGCAATCGACAAGCGCGTTGATCAAGATGCGGGCTTTCTTCGCATCAAGGGTTTTATCGTGGATCGAATACCGCATTCGTGAGCCAAGGTGTCGTTATGAGTGTTAATGCCGGGAACGTTTGACGCACGCAACGGTTCGCACAGAACAGTGCGACTCTCACGTGCTCCCGGTGCGAATGTGCGGCTCTTCCATGACCATCGCATCGCCGACGGCAATGTTGCCGCCGGCGATCACTTCGGCATAGATCCCGCAATCGGCGTGTCCGAGGCGGCGCATCAGCGTATGCGGGATGTTGAGGTCGCGCGCCGCGCTTTCGGGATCGACGTTGACGGCCGCACAGCGGACGATCCGCTTCACGACCTTCAGCCGCGTTTCGCCAATGGTGATGATTTGGTCGAGCAGGTCGAATTCATGCCAGGCCGGCCAGCCGCTGACGTAGAGATTGCCCCGGAACCGGAGCGGATGTACCGGCCGGTCGACCATGGTCTCGATTGCCGCGACGCTGCGAAGATTGATGATCGAGACGACCTTGCGGGCGACATCCGAAAAACTGTGCCCGTTGCTCGACAGAACCTTGGGCGGTCCCTTGATCCGGCCGCCGAAACCGGTCGCGAAAAATCGCTCGATCGCGGCCCGCCCCTCCGTGGTTTCGAGGTCGCCCTGGGCCGCGATCGCGCCATTTTGGCGGATGGTCAGGACATGGTTCGTATCGTCGAAATGGGTTTGCAGCGCCGCCAGCCACTCGTCGCGCATCAGCATCAGGAAATGGGGCTTGGGCATCCATTTCGGCACTTCAGGGTCGAAGCCGCTCGGGCCGTTCTCAATGGCATAGCGCCGGTCGGCCGGAAGCGTCTGGCCGACCTCCAGCACGACCCGTGGCAGCGGTTCCGGGGTCAGGCCTTTGACCGGATAACGATAAAGGCTGGCAATCTGCGCTGGCGGAGTCGACGACATCCGGCCTTTTAAGAGATTCCGCGGCCCTGTGCCACCGCACACGAATTTGTGAGATTGCCTCTTCCGTTCCCGGAACCCCGTTCCCACATTTGCCTCAAGCCGGCGCCAACGTCGGCGACGCGACCGCCGGCCGGTTGAGGAATGTCAATGCGGCCTGCGAAAACCCATTGAAGATGCTGTTTCCGTGCTTTCGGGGCGGGATGGCAGGCTGAGGGAATATCCATGAATATTGAAAAATACACCGAGCGTGCGCGCGGCTTTATCCAATCGGCGCAATCGCTCGCGATGCGCGACGGCCACCAGCAGTTTTCGCCGCTGCATATGCTCAAAGTGCTGCTGGACGATAGCGAAGGCCTCGCTGGCGGTCTGATTGACCGCGCCGGGGGCCATTCGCGCGCGATCCTCAAGGCGACCGAGGACGCGCTGAACAAGCTGCCGAAAGTATCCGGAAGCGGCGCGGGACAGGTCTATCTCGCGCCGGAGCTGGCGCGCGCGTTCGACGCCGCGGAAAAAGCCGCGGAAAAAGCCGGCGACAGTTTTGTCACCGTCGAGCGGTTGCTGCTCGGGCTGACGCTCGAAAAAGACAGCGATGCCGGCTCTATCTTGAAGAAGGGCGGTGTCACGCCGCAGAACCTCAACGCCGCGATCGAGTCGCTGCGCAAGGGCCGCACCGCCGACAGTGCGACCGCGGAGAACGCCTACGATGCGCTCAAGAAATATTCGCGCGACCTGACCCAGGCGGCGCGCGACGGCAAGCTCGACCCCGTGATCGGGCGCGACGAGGAAATCCGCCGGACCATTCAGGTTCTTTCCCGCCGCACCAAGAACAACCCTGTGCTGATCGGCGAGCCCGGCGTCGGCAAGACCGCGATCGTCGAGGGTCTGGCGCTGCGGATTCTCAATGGCGACGTGCCGGAAAGCCTCAAAGACAAGAAGTTGCTGTCGCTCGATTTGGGCGCGCTGATCGCGGGTGCCAAATACCGCGGCGAATTCGAGGAGCGACTCAAAGCCGTGCTCCAGGAAGTAACCTCGGCCGAGGGCAGTATCATCCTGTTCATCGACGAAATGCACACGCTGATCGGCGCCGGCAAGGCCGACGGCGCGATGGATGCGTCCAACCTGCTCAAGCCCGCACTGGCGCGGGGCGAATTGCATTGCATCGGCGCCACCACGCTCGACGAATACCGCAAGCACGTCGAGAAAGACGCCGCATTGGCGCGCCGGTTCCAGCCGATCTTCGTCTCGGAGCCGTCCGTCGAGGACACCATCTCGATCCTGCGCGGCCTGAAGGACAAATACGAGCAGCACCACGGCGTGCGTATCACCAATTCCGCGCTGGTGGCGGCGACCACGCTCTCGAACCGCTACATCACGGATCGATTCCTGCCGGACAAGGCGATCGACCTGATGGACGAGGCCGCCGCGCGGCTGAAGATGCAGGTGGATTCCAAGCCGGAGGAGCTCGATTCGATGGACCGGGAAATTATCCGGCTCAAGATCGAGCAGGAAGCGCTGAAAAAGGAAAGCGATGCCGGCTCGAAAAGCCGTCTGCAGACCTTGGAAAAGGAACTCGCCGAGCTCGAGGAGAAGTCGGCGGCGCTGACCTCGCGCTGGAGTGCCGAGAAAAACAAGCTGTCGAACGCGCAGAAGCTCAAAAGCGAGCTCGACGGCCTGCGCATTGAACTCGCCGACGCCCAGCGTCGCGGCGAATATCAGCGCGCGGGTGAGCTGGCCTATGGCCGGATTCCCGAGCTCGAGAAACGGCTTGCCGAGATCGAAGCCAAGGAAAACTCAGGCGAGATGATGGAGGAAGCGGTCACCGCCAACCACATCGCGCAGGTGGTGTCGCGCTGGACCGGCGTGCCCGTCGACAAGATGCTGGAAGGCGAGAAAGGACAAGCTGCTGCGGATGGAAGACAGCCTGGGCAACCGGGTGGTCGGCCAGGCCGAGGCGGTGCGCGCGGTTGCGACCGCTGTGCGCCGTTCACGCGCGGGGCTGCAGGATCCGAACCGCCCGATGGGCTCGTTCATGTTCTTGGGCCCCACCGGCGTCGGCAAGACCGAGCTGACCAAGGCGCTCGCGGAATACCTGTTCAACGACGAGACCGCGATGGTTCGCCTCGACATGTCCGAATACATGGAGAAGCACTCGGTCTCGCGGCTGATCGGCGCGCCTCCGGGCTATGTCGGGTATGACGAGGGCGGCGCGCTCACCGAAGCGGTGCGGCGGCGGCCTTATCAGGTGGTGCTGTTCGACGAGATCGAAAAGGCGCATCCGGATGTCTTCAACGTGCTGCTGCAGGTGCTCGATGACGGCCGCCTGACCGATGGTCAGGGCCGCACCGTCGACTTCCGCAACACCCTGATCATCATGACCTCGAATCTCGGTTCGGAGTTCCTGGTCAACCAGCCGGAAGGCGAGGACACCTCGGCGGTGCGCGAGCAGGTGATGGGGACGGTGCGGGCGCATTTCCGCCCCGAATTCCTCAACCGGGTCGACGAGATCATCCTGTTCCATCGCCTGCAGAAGAGCGAGATGGGGCGGATCGTCGAGATCCAGTTCAGCCGGCTTACCAAGCTCCTGGAGGAGCGCAAGATCGTGCTGACGCTGGATGCCGCCGCGCGCGACTGGCTGGCGGCCAAAGGCTGGGATCCCGCCTATGGCGCACGGCCGCTGAAGCGGGTGATCCAGCGCAGTGTGCAGGACCCGCTGGCGGAGATGATCCTGGCCGGCGAGGTGAAAGATGGCGATCACGTCGCCATTTCGACCGAAGGCAATGTGCTGACCTTCAACGGCAAGGCGCCGCAGACCGCCGAGATTGCGCAGTTCGAAACCCCGGTTTCGAAGCGGAAGCTGAACTGAACATGAACTAAACCCGGCGCGTGATCGCGCCGGGTTCAGCCTTTCGAACGGCTCAATTCAATTTAGCGATTGGTGACTTGTCGCGCGCCGCCAGTGCCGGCGGCGTCGGAGACGCGGGCGGGGCCGCCGCCGCGGTTGCTCATCATGGCATCGAGACGATCGCGTTCTTTCTCGAAGCCGTTCATCAGCGGTCCGTCAAGCGAGCGGCCGCGCGGCAGCTTGATGCGCATCGGATCGACGAAGCGGCCGTTGACCAGGATTTCGTAATGGACGTGGGCGCCGGTCGATTGCCCGGTTGAGCCGACGAAGCCGATTACCTGGCCCTGCCGCACCCGCTTGCCGGGCTCGAGCCCCTTGGCAAAGGCCGACATATGGCCGTAGGCGGTCTCATACCCGTTATTGTGCTTCAGCTTGACGTATTTGCCGTAGCCGCCTTCCCAGCCGGCGGTTTCGACCACGCCGTTGCCGGAAGCGAAAATCGGCGTGCCGTAGGGCGTGGCCCAATCGACGCCGGTATGCATCTTGACGTAGCCGAGGATGGGATGGCGGCGGCTGCCGAAGCCGGATCGCATGATCGCGTTGTTGACGGGCTTGCGGACCAGGAATTTCTTCGCGCTCTTGCCGGTCTCGTCATAGTAATCGACGACCGAGTCGTCGGGGGTCTGGAAGCGGTAGTATTTCTTGGTCTCGCCGCCGACCGTCAGCGAGGCGAACAGCACCTCGGTCTTCTCGGTGATGGTGGCGCCTTCGTCTTCGCCGGCGAAGAACACATCGAAAGAGTCGCCGGGTTGCACTTTGCGCTGGAAGTCGACGTCGTAGGAGTAGATGCGGACCATGTCTTCGATCACGGTCGCCGGGACTTTATTACGAAGCGCGGTCTCGTAGATGCTTTGGTAGAGCCTCACTCCGGTCCCGTCATCATCGTCATCGTCGCTGGTTTCGGCCGTCTCGGTGGCCGTGTTCATGCTCTGGACGTCGACGGCGACGTATTTGCCGAGATCGGACAATGCGGCCACCGCTTCGACGGCGGAATCATTGGCGACGATCACGCGGTAGGGCTGTAGCCGCTGGCCGGCGCCTGGACCGGCGGGCGCCATCAGGATGCGAACCTTCTCGCCTTCCTTGAGGCCGCCGTCGCGGCCGCGGGCGCCGAGCGTCGTGGCGATCGATTTGGCTTCTTCCGGCGTGGCGCCCTGTTCGCGCATGATCCCGGTGATGGTGTCACCCTTCTTGACCACGTGGATGCGTTCGCCTGATGGATTGCCGCCGGTGACCTGATCCTTGGTCTTGGCGAGTAGCGTGACGTTTTCCGGGACCACCCGGGTTTCAAAGCCGGCATAGGGGTCGGCGGCGGTACCCTCGGCCGCGTAGGCCATCTTGAGGTCGGGCTGCGAACCGCTGGCGTCAGCCGTGGCGTTGGCCAGCGCCGTATAGCGCACGCCGCCACTGTTGCCGCGCCAGTTTGAGGCGTCGCGGACCCGCATCAGGACTTCGTCGATCGCGACCACCGCGGCGAGCTTGGCCTTGGGCAGGATCGGCGCGAGATCTTTGGTGACGAACGAAACCTCGGCATCGGGTTCGGCGGCGTCCGCATTATTGGCATCGTCGGAGGCGGCCGGCGAGGGCGCGCCGACATCACTCAGCATGCGCTGGGCGTTGAACGGCGGAATCTTGGCGCTCAGATCGCTCGTCGTCATCGACAGATTGCCGGAGATCCGAATGAACGGCCGCACCCGCATGACGTCGCGGTTACCGACCCGGGTCACCGTCGAAACCCGCACCACATTACGTGCGGCGGTGGATTCGCTCGGCGGCGGCAGACGATCGCTCTTGTGCAGGCTGGCACTGCGGTCGTTGGCGCCAAAGGCGCCGCGCAGCGCGCCTTCGACGCGTTCCGGGACCTTGGCAAAGGTCATTTCACCGTCGAGCGACGCAAAAACGGCGCCGCCGATCAGAGCTGCGCCGCATAAACCAGTCAGGATAGTGCCGCTAAACCATTGTACGGAGACGCGGCGGCGATCGATCACCGCGGCCTCGGAGCCATCGACGGAAAGCGGCGGCTCGTGACCAAGATCGATGATCCCGGTCTCGCGTCCGTACCCGCCCCCGCGTGACGTCCTCTGGCTCAAACCGCCGTCCCCCCAAATTCCATCGACATTCTAAAAGACCTGTACCCATTCGTGGTCCGTTTACGTCCTCTTAACGGACGAGCCGGGAGCACGGCGTAACGCGTGAACGTTCGGGAATCAAAGGCCAAAAGAATGACCAGAAGCTCGAACGTCAATGATGTGCAGATCTCTCGATGTTTGCCGGTCGCAAGGAAAAGACGACGAAGTCATGGATAATCGCCGCTCCCCTCAGATTTAAATCGCCGCCAGCCCCCACGGCACCGGCGATTCAATGCATTGGTAATGCCAGAACGTCGCAGGATTGTGGCTCAAGTACGGCGCAAAGTCCCTAAAAATCGAGGCTTTTGGGCCGCCGAAGATTCTCGTGCCTGATGCGACGATTTGTTGACAACAGGTGTTGACAGCTTCGATCAGGGGGGACTATAACCCGGCCACTGAGCGCGGCGCTGCTTTGACCCTCGGTCAAGGCGAGTTGCCGTGCCTGTGAAGCTCCTCATTAAGATGAGTGAATCAACAGCCGATAACAATCGGTTGTCATTTGCCGTCGAAACGAGACTTCACGACCTTCCAGAGATGGAAGTTGGGTCCTTCGGACCCGGGCTGTTTGACAAGTGAAGATGAAGAAAGAGAAACGTGGACGGCGGAGTCCTTGCGAGTCTCGATCATTCAAAGACTTGAGTTTTAGGACTTGGGTTTTTGGGTATTGAGGCTGGACGAAAGACTTCGGCGGTACACGTTTACATAGGTTACACCATCGTTGCCCGCGATGTGAATCGCAGGCAGCTTGTTGGCTTCGGCTGACAAAAAATGGTGGGACCTCGTCAAACGTTGTGATCAGCCGGTTTAAAGTTTCAAGTCCAACTTGAGAGTTTGATCCTGGCTCAGAGCGAACGCTGGCGGCAGGCTTAACACATGCAAGTCGAGCGGGCGTAGCAATACGTCAGCGGCAGACGGGTGAGTAACGCGTGGGAACGTACCTTTTGGTTCGGAACAACACAGGGAAACTTGTGCTAATACCGGATAAGCCCTTACGGGGAAAGATTTATCGCCGAAAGATCGGCCCGCGTCTGATTAGCTAGTTGGTGAGGTAACGGCTCACCAAGGCGACGATCAGTAGCTGGTCTGAGAGGATGATCAGCCACATTGGGACTGAGACACGGCCCAAACTCCTACGGGAGGCAGCAGTGGGGAATATTGGACAATGGGCGCAAGCCTGATCCAGCCATGCCGCGTGAGTGATGAAGGCCCTAGGGTTGTAAAGCTCTTTTGTGCGGGAAGATAATGACGGTACCGCAAGAATAAGCCCCGGCTAACTTCGTGCCAGCAGCCGCGGTAATACGAAGGGGGCTAGCGTTGCTCGGAATCACTGGGCGTAAAGGGTGCGTAGGCGGGTCTTTAAGTCAGGGGTGAAATCCTGGAGCTCAACTCCAGAACTGCCTTTGATACTGAGGATCTTGAGTTCGGGAGAGGTGAGTGGAACTGCGAGTGTAGAGGTGAAATTCGTAGATATTCGCAAGAACACCAGTGGCGAAGGCGGCTCACTGGCCCGATACTGACGCTGAGGCACGAAAGCGTGGGGAGCAAACAGGATTAGATACCCTGGTAGTCCACGCCGTAAACGATGAATGCCAGCCGTTAGTGGGTTTACTCACTAGTGGCGCAGCTAACGCTTTAAGCATTCCGCCTGGGGAGTACGGTCGCAAGATTAAAACTCAAAGGAATTGACGGGGGCCCGCACAAGCGGTGGAGCATGTGGTTTAATTCGACGCAACGCGCAGAACCTTACCAGCCCTTGACATGTCTAGGACCGGTCGCAGAGACGCGACCTTCTCTTCGGAGCCTAGAGCACAGGTGCTGCATGGCTGTCGTCAGCTCGTGTCGTGAGATGTTGGGTTAAGTCCCGCAACGAGCGCAACCCCCGTCCTTAGTTGCTACCATTTAGTTGAGCACTCTAAGGAGACTGCCGGTGATAAGCCGCGAGGAAGGTGGGGATGACGTCAAGTCCTCATGGCCCTTACGGGCTGGGCTACACACGTGCTACAATGGCGGTGACAATGGGACGCTAAGGGGCAACCCTTCGCAAATCTCAAAAAGCCGTCTCAGTTCGGATTGGGCTCTGCAACTCGAGCCCATGAAGTTGGAATCGCTAGTAATCGTGGATCAGCATGCCACGGTGAATACGTTCCCGGGCCTTGTACACACCGCCCGTCACACCATGGGAGTTGGTTTTACCTGAAGACGGTGCGCTAACCGCAAGGAGGCAGCCGGCCACGGTAGGGTCAGCGACTGGGGTGAAGTCGTAACAAGGTAGCCGTAGGGGAACCTGCGGCTGGATCACCTCCTTTCTAAGGATGATCCTTCAGATAGCTTCGGCCATCTATCGGATCGTTTTAGAAACATCAGTGGCCAACAATCGTCAGGATTGTTGAGCTGCATTGGCGGGATTTCGCCGTCTTCGTTTCTCTTTCTTCGCGGACGAACACGCGCCAGGGGCTGCGCTTGTGCGATGCATTGGCGTGAAAGCCGGTGCGCGCGAGCGGCTCCTTGTGTAGGGGGCTTGTAGCTCAGTTGGTTAGAGCGCGCGCTTGATAAGCGTGAGGTCGGAAGTTCAAGTCTTCCCAGGCCCACCACCTTGATCGAGCGTAGGCGTCTCATCCAACATAAAAGCATTCGTCTTCTGGTACGGGGCCATAGCTCAGCTGGGAGAGCGCGTGCTTTGCAAGCATGAGGTCGTCGGTTCGATCCCGTCTGGCTCCACCAGATGGAATTGAAGATCGACGCTGTTGCTGTTGAGCAAGGCTTGCCGTTCAAACATCGTCCGCGAAACATCACTTCGCATGTCGCGTCCTTTGCAGGATGCGCTTGCGGGATTTCTGACATCGTAAAGAGGAGATTGATCCGAGTTTGGGATCTGCGAAGCAATTCGCATTTCACAATCACTATCTCCGGGACGTTTCGGCGCTCGTTCATCGCAAGATGAGCGGGTTGTAAATGTCCTTGTTGGTGAAGCTTGACCGCCTCATCATCGGGTTGATCTTACGAAGCAAGCTGGTCTTTCTAATCAGTGTCCAGCCGCATGCAGCATTCATCGAGGGTGCGCGCCTTACAGACTTCGGTCTTGAGGCAAGTGTGCGGACTACATTCTGCCGAGTGTGTGGACATTGATAATGAGAGCAATCAAGTGCCTTAAGGGTGTTCGGTGGATGCCTTGGCGCTGAGAGGCGATGAAGGACGTGCTACGCTGCGATAAGCCGTGGGGAGCTGCGAAGAAGCTTTGATCCACGGATTTCCGAATGGGGAAACCCACCTTCGATAGCTGGAACTCCAAGGCCTTGCGTCTTGGGGTTCATACAGCAATGTTTGAGACCAAGCCGAAAGGTTTTGGATTTCCAGTTATCAAGTGAAGGTATGAAACTTCTGAATTCATAGGAGGTTTTAAGCGAACCCAGGGAACTGAAACATCTAAGTACCTGGAGGAAAGGACATCAACAGAGACTCCGTTAGTAGTGGCGAGCGAACGCGGACCAGGCCAGTGATACATCAAAGACAACCGGAACCTGTCAGGAAAGCAGGGCCTCAGAGGGTGATAGCCCCGTACGGGTAATGCGATGATGTATCCATGAGTAAGGCGGAACACGTGAAATTCTGTCTGAACGTGGGGGGACCACCCTCCAAGCCTAAGTACTCCTCAGCGACCGATAGTGAACCAGTACCGTGAGGGAAAGGTGAAAAGCACCCCGACGAGGGGAGTGAAATAGACCTGAAACCGGACACCTACAAACAGATGGAGCCCAAGATACGTTCTGGGTGACATCGTACCTTTTGTATTATGGGCCAGCGACTTAATTTAACGAGCAAGCTTAAGCCGATAGGCGTATGCGCAGCGAAAGCGAGTCTGAATAGGGCGCCAAGTTCGTTGTATTAGACCCGAAACCTAGTGATCTAGCCATGAGCAGGTTGAAGGTGAGGTAACACTCACTGGAGGACCGAACGGGTGTCTGTTGAAAAAGACTCCGATGACTTGTGGTTAGGGGTGAAAGGCCAATCAAACTGGGAAATAGCTGGTTCTCCGCGAAAGATATTTAGGTATCGCCTCGCGTGAATACT
>CAWBPE010000014.1:360000-403542 GCA_963790595.1 uncultured Alphaproteobacteria bacterium
AAAAGCAGGTCGAAGGCGTGATCGCCGCCGCCAAGGACATGGATGCGATCACCGAGAAGCTGCCCGACAACGCCAAGCCGGATCCCAAGGTCACCGCGCAGCTCGAGGGCGTGTCCAAGAAATACGGCTTTGCCAGCTACGACGAATACAACGACGTCGTCGACAATATCAGCCTGGTGCTCGGCGGTTTTGATCCGACCACCAAGAAGTATGTCGGCACCGAAGCCGTCATCAAGGCACAGATCGCCCAGATCCAGGCCGACAAGAAAATGTCCGCCAAGGACAAAAAGGAAGCGTTGGCCGATCTCAATGACGCGCTGAAGGCGCCGGCGCAACCGGTTCAGAACAAGGGTAATATCGACCTCGTCGGCAAATATTACGACAAGCTCGCCGCCATCATGGGCGACGATCAGCAGTAAGTGACAGTTCGCGAGATATCTGAAGGTCAACGCCGCCTCTAACAGGGCGGCGTTGTTGTATGCGCCGCATCTCGTCGTCCCTGCGTGCGCAGGGACGACGGTACGTTTTCATTATCGCGCGCCTATAACTTGCCGCCGAATTTCGCCTCCATCGCCCGCCGCGTCTTGATCGCTTCGCTCCCGGCGTCGACCTCGACATCGCTCCAGCGCACCACCGCGCCATGTGCGACATCGTTCTTCAGCTTCACGCGATGCGCTAGCCCGATCGGCAGTGCGCCGGCCTTGAGGCTTGTGACCGCCGGCATCAGTCTGCCCCACACCGTATAGCCACCCTCGCCATCGAGCATTTCGCCCGCGCGCAAATCGCGCTTGGCGATCGAGGCGACGTCACCGCGAAAGCCTGAGGGAGCCCCGGTCGGCTCCTTGCGCAGCGCCGCCGATAAAATCGAGATGTTCAGCTCGAGCCCGATCAAATGATAGGGCTTGTACATCGCCGCATAGCGCCCGGACGAATCGGTCTTCAGCCCGTATTGCTTGAAGCAGTCCGCGGCATAGTCGTT
The DNA here is from genome assembly GCA_963790595.1 of uncultured Alphaproteobacteria bacterium. GTDB lineage: Bacteria > Pseudomonadota > Alphaproteobacteria > Rhizobiales > Xanthobacteraceae > Bradyrhizobium. Next base: position 360,980 of record CAWBPE010000014.1, read on the forward strand.
CGGCGCTTCCAGAACGACATAGACGCCCCAGCGCAAATCCCGAAACACCGGGCGCCCGTCGCGCTCCAGCGACGACACCACTTCCACCACACCTGATTTTTCCAATACGCCGCCGTGCGCGCGGGGCCGCATCACATGCGGCAGATGATCGACGCCGCAGGGCGGGAACAGCAGCCCCTCTGAAGGCACGTCCAGCCCGGTCGCATTCGCGATCGCCGCCATTTCGATCGCCGATTTGGTGCCGTCGAGAAACGAATTGAACATTTGCGGATTCATGCCGGCGGATTGCGCCTGGTCCGCGCTCAGCCCGTAATGATGCCAGACATCCGCCGGCGTCACGTCGTGATAGGCCGGCAGGTATTTGGTGCCCTTGCCGGCGGCGACCACGTGAAATCCGGTGGCGCGCGCCCAGTCCACCATCTCGGCGGTCAGTGCCGGCTGGTCGCCATAGGCGAGCGAATAGACCACGCCGGCGCTGCGCGCTTCTTCTGCCAATAGCGGCCCCGCCAGCACATCGGCCTCGACATTGACCATGACGATATGCTTGCCCGCGGCGATCGCCGCGCGCGCATGCGTGATACCGACGGCGGGATTGCCGGTGGCTTCCACGATCACTTCAATATTGCCGGATGTCGCCCTGGCGGCATCTGCGGTGAATGTTGTCGCCGCGATGCGCGCCGCATCCCAGCCGACGGTCCGACACGCCTCGCGCGCGCGCTCCGGATCGAGATCGACGATCACGGGCACCTCGATGCCGGGCGTATGCGGCACCTGCGCCAAGAACATCGAGCCGAACTTGCCGGCGCCGATCAGCGCGACATTGACCGGTTTGCCGGCCACGAGGCGGGCGCTGAGCAGGCGATGAAGGTTCATGGAGGAGTGATCCAATCGGATTTAGTACCCGTCATTCCGGGGCGTGCGAAGCGCGAACCCGGAATCCCGAGCGTATGATCTTGTGCTCACGACGATCTCGAGATTCCGGGTTCGAGGCTGCGCCTCGCCCCGGAATGACGGCGAATGTTGCGCGAACTCCTACTCCGCCGCCTGGCGCTGCGCGCGCGCGAGCCGCAGCAGGGAATCATCCACCACGGTCTGGATCGGCGTGAAATCGCGATGCGCGATGTATTCCGGCCGCGTCGGGGTGCGGATGTAATTCGAGACCGCGTTCAGCGTCAGATAGACGATCTTGCGCGGATAGGGCGTGATGTTGCCGGCCGATCCATGCACCAGATTGCCGTGGAACATCAGCATGCCGCCGGCCTTGCCGGTCGGCGCAACAATGCCGCCGTCCTTGACCAGCCGCGTCACGGTCTCCTCATCCAGCGTCCACAGCGGATACGAGGTGGTTTCAAGATCGTGCGATGCCTTGAGGTCGCCGGCATGCTGGCTCTTCGGCACCAGCATCAGCGGGCCGTTGATCGGCATCACCTCGTCGAGATAGATCGCGATGTTCATCGCCCGCGGCAACATCATGCCGTCGTCGCGTTTCCAGGTACCGTAGTCCTGGTGCCACTGCCAGACGTCGCCGGTGAAGGCCGATTTGGCGTTGATCTTGTACTGATGCATGTAGACCTTCTCGCCGAAGATCTGCTCCACCGGATCGATCATGCGCGGATGAGCGCCGAGCAATCCAAACGCCTCGTTATAGAGATGCGCGGCAAAGGCGGTACGCGGCGCGCCGCTCTTTTCGCGCCAGACCTCCGGCCGCTCGGTGTCGTAGATGCCTTCCGCCTCGCGCGCGAGCAGGGCCACTTCTTCGGGGCTGAACAGTTCCGGCAGGAACAGCCAGCCTTCCCGGTTGAAATCGTCGATCTGTTGCTGGGTCAGCTTCACAGCGGTTCCTCCTCGCGTTTTCAGGGCGATGCCCATTCTTGATTGACGCCAGAATAGCACTGGAGCGGGCGTTTACCAGTCCGCGTTTCGTCGTCCCTGCGAAAGCAGGGACCCATAACCACAGGCTTTAGTTATCGCGCGAAAGCCGTCAAGCAGCGTCCCTCATAACAACTGCCGCGGCGTATGGGTCTCTGCTTTCGCAGGGACGACGCTCTCGTCTTTCTGAATCCAATCACCCCGCCAGAAATTCCAGCACGATCTCGCTAAATCGCTGCGGCGCCTGTTCGAACATCGGATGCGTGGTGTTGGGAATCATCTGTGTTTTCGATCCCCTGACATGCGCGGCGAGGGTGTGCAGCACGTGCGGCAGCATACCCTTGGTATTGCCGCCGCCGATGAACAATGTCGGCGTTTTGATCGCCTCAGTATCGGTCCTGGAAAACGGCGGGCGCTTGTCGTTGACTTGGCCGATCAGCGTCATCGCATTATCGCGCAGCAACTGCTTCGGCGTCGCCGGCAGCCGCTTCCAGGCGTTGGGGCCTTCCAGCACATCCATGAAAAACGCCAGCCCGCCGTCGATATCGCCAGCTCCGATCTTCTCGGCTGCGGTCTTGAATCGCGCCGCCAGCGGCGAGGGACCTGGAACCGCCGCCGGATCGAGCGTGGCATCGAGTTCGCCGCCGGGCTCGGCCAGGATCAGCCGGCGCAACAGATCAGGCCGCCGCTGCGCGACACGAAATGAGACGTGGCCGCCGCGCGAATGCCCCATCAGATCCACCGGCCCCGCGCCAAGCTGTTCAATGAAGGCGATCATGTCGTCGACGTGCTGGGCAATCGAATAGGTGTCGCCGACGCCGTCCCAATGCTCGGGAAAAAAGTGCCGCAACGAGACCGCGATAACCCGATGCTCCCGGGTCAGCGGCCCGAGCACCACCGACCAGATCCGGAAATCACACAGCGACCCGTGCACGCAGACCAGTGGCGGGCGGTTATCCCTGGCCTGTCCGATATCGAGATAGGCCATGTCGTAACCATTGACGCGCAGGGTCTGCATGGGGGAACTCGTGAGGGTGGGCAGGAGGCGTAATCAGTGATGAATCAACCATTCCGGGGGAACTGGAGCAATGTCTATTGCATAGCAGGTGGGAACGGCGCGGTGGATGCCCTCGGATTTCGGGTGGAAAGCAACATTCTCCAGGCCCATATTCCGGTCAGAGAATTAAGCTCATTCCAGAAAACACAGGATGGAGCCAGCCATGACCGGTTACTCCTTTGCGATATTCGACACGTCGATAGGCCGCTGCGGCATTGCGTGGGGGCCGCGTGGCATCAATGCCGTGCAACTGCCGATGGGCAGCGAAGAAAAGACCCGCGGCCGCATCCGCCAGCGCTACGGCGATATTGTCGAGGCGCCGCCGCCGGCCGAGGTGCAACGCGCGATCGAGGGGATCGTCGAACTGCTCGCGGGCAAGCCGAATAACCTTACAGACATCGTGCTCGATCTCGAAGACGTTCCGGAGTTTCATCGCGGCGTTTATGACATCGCCCGCAGCATTCCGCCGGGCCAGACGCTAACCTATGGCGATATCGCCAAACGGCTCGGCGGTGTCGAACTGTCGCGCGATGTCGGTCAGGCGCTCGGGCGCAATCCCTGCCCGATCGTGGTGCCGTGCCACCGCGTGCTCGCCGCCGGCGGCAAGCCCGGTGGCTTTTCCGCCAATGGCGGTGTCGTCACCAAGCTGAAGATGCTGGCCATCGAAGGCGCGGTGGTCAATCACACGCCGAGTTTGTTTGACTGAGGCGCGATGACACAGGTTCACTTCACCTCTCCCCTTGTGGGAGAGGTCGGATCGCATCGTTAGAGCGTTTCATGTTTTGATGGAAGCGTATCCGGCGTTAACGAAGTAGTTGCTGCATTCGCCGGGCAGAACGCTTCTGACGAGGAGGCCGATGTGGTCGCAGGCGTCGTCGATCGTGCGTTTCTGTGCGATGCGCATCCAGTGCTTGATCTTGGCAAAGACCTGCTCGATCGGGTTGAGGTCGGGAGAGTACGGCGGCAGGTACCACAGCCTGGCGCCGGCTTTCCGGATCATCTGACGGACGGTCGGCGACTTGTGGCTACCGAGATTATCCATAACGACGATGTCGCCCGGTTTGAGCACGGTTACGAGTTGCTGTTCGACATAGGCGCGGAAGCTTTCGCCGTTGATCGGTCCGTCGAACACGCAAGGCGCAGTGAGTTGGTCACAACGTAGGGCACCGAGGAAGGTCAGGGTTCGCCAGTGACCGTGCGGCGCAAAAGCGCGCAGCCGCTCGCCCCTGGATCCCCAGCCGCGCAGCGGGGCCATGTTGGTCTTGATCCAGGTCTCGTCGATGAATACCAGGCGGTTTGGATCGAGGCGATCCTGCAAGCTACGCCAGCGCTGCCGCCGCCACGCGACGTCGGCGCGGCCCTGCTCAAGGGCGAATAGTGTTTTTTTTGAAGCTGAGACCTTCGCGTCGCAGGAAGGTCCATACCGCGTGGTGCGAGACTTTCACGCCTCGGGCGGCAAGTTCGTCCTTCAGCCCGTGCAGCGTTAAATGCGGCGTCTGCCTGATCCTCTCCACGATGAACGCTCGATGCGGCTCCAGAACCGGCTTACGATGACCGCCCATCTTGCCCGGCACGACCGAACCCGTCGCGCGATAGCGCTGCCGCCACTTCACGACGGACGACACCGCAACATCGAACCGCGCCGCCACAGCATGGCAACTCTCGCCGGACTCAACCGCCTTCACGGCTCGTTCACGAAGATCATTCGAAAGAGGTCGGACCATTCGATGCTGGCCTCCGATCCAGCCAGCATCTTGAATCACAAACCGCCGCCCGACGGAATCCCCTCCCGATTCAATCAATCGATGAACCGCTCTAGATGCGATCCGGGTGAGGGGTTACGGTCTATCGATGGACCTGAACCCCTCATCCCAACCCTCTCCCACAAGGGGAGAGGGGGCGCACCTTCGTCGCCGTTGCAGATAAATCTAATCTCATCATAGCCTAGGCTTGTTTGCCCAAAGCCTGTTTGATTAAGCCGTCGCAACCGGATCGCAGGAGAATCCCTCACCCCGGCGCCGGATCTTTCCCATCGATGGCGAGGGAAAATGCGCGGTGCAGCACAGCGTGTCGGTGTCGCAATAGCGTTCCAGGAAACCGCGTCGCGTTAATGCCGCCTGCGCCGGATCGACATCGAATTTCACCGACAATTCGGGATAACGCGTCTGCAGCGGCGAATGCATCAAATCGCCGCTGAACACCGCGGCGTCCTTGCCGCGGCCGAAAGCGAAGGCGATATGGCCCGGCGTGTGGCCCGGCGTCGGCAGGATCCGCACATGATCGCCGATCTCATAATCGTTGCGGACGGTCTCGGCCTGCCGGGCTTCGACGACCGGCAAGACGCTGTCGGCAAACGACGGTACGGCTGCCCTGGCGTTCTGTGCGGTCCAGTGGTCGAATTCGTCCTTGCCGAAGATGTAGCGCGCGTTGGGAAATGTCGGGATCCAGCGATCGCCATCGAGGCGCGTGTTCCATCCGACGTGATCGGGATGCAGATGTGTGCACATCACGAAATCGATGTCTTCGACCGCAAACCCTGCGGTCGCCAGCATGCGCATATAGGTATTGTCGGTCTTCATGTTCCAGTTCGGACGCAGCGGCCGCGGCTTGTCATTGCCGATGCAGCTGTCGATCAGAATGGTGTGATACGGCGTCTTCACGACGTAGGACTGAAAGCACAGAACAAGCACGTCCTTGACGTCGAGGGCGCCGGTGCCCAGCAGCCATGGCCGGTTCTCCGCCAGCAACTCCGCCGTCAGCGTCGGCAACAGCTCCAGCGCCGGCAGGAAAGTGGTTTCCTGCTCGATGATACGATGGATAATAAGGTCGCCAACAGCAAGCTTCAGACTCATGGCGACTTCCTTTGGCGACGTCCTTCGTGTCGGGCCGCTCTTGGTGTCAGGCTTCGTATCGGCGCGCGCTTCGTATCAGGCTTGCGGTGGCACCGAAATCTTGATCGAGGGCCGCTCCAGCATCCTGGCATTGAATGCATCGAGATTCGGATAGGCTTTGCGCCAGCCGCAATCGGTGAAGCGGAAATCGGCATAGCCGAGCACGCAGGCCAGCGCGATCTGTACGATATCCAGTGGACGCGACAAAACGTCCGGCCGGTTTTCGAAGAGCGCCATAGTGCGCCAGGCGCGGTTCCAATGGTCGTCGGACCATGCCTGCCATTGCAGGCCTTGTGGTCGCACCATGCGCTCGTAACGGCACAGCAGCATGGAATCCAGCGTCGCTTGCAGCAGGGAGTGATCGCTCTTGACCTGCCATCGGGGCCGACCGGAGGTCGGGATCAGTTTTCCGCCGCCGGCGAGTTCGTCCAGATATTCGACGATGACATAGGAATCGATGATGATGTCGCCGTCGTCCGTGATCAGCGCCGGCAGCTTCTTCTGCGGGTTGATTTTCGCATATTCGTCGTTGGGTATGCCTGGCACCACCGATGCTGGAAAGAATTCGATTTGATCGATCAGGCCGAGCTCGATTGCGGCAATACGGACTTTGCGGGCGAAAGGCGAGGCCGGCGTGAAGGCGAGTTTCATTTCCGGGATCCTTGAATGTGACGCAAACAGAAAAATCATGGTCAAGAACAGTCATCGGGCCGGCGTCAAACGTCGTCCCGGTGACTGATCTCGCGAAGCCATCCAGTTGACGTTTGGGCTGGATGGCCTCGCTGCTTGTCCTACGCCGCGACGATTTCCTGCCGCTGCGCGCCGAGCCCTTCGATGCCGAGCGTGACGATGTCACCGACATTGAGGAATTGCGGCGGCTTCATGCCGAGGCCGACGCCGGGCGGTGTGCCCGTGGTGACGACGTCGCCGGGCAGCAGCGTCATGAACTGCGACACATAGGAAATGCATTTCGCCATGGTGAAGATCATGGTCGAGGTCGTGCCGGTCTGGCAGCGCTTGCCGTTGACGTCGAGCCACATCGACAATTTCTGCACGTCCGGGATTTCGTCCTTGGTGACGAGCCACGGGCCGAGCGGGCCAAAGGTGTCGTGCGACTTGCCCTTGGTCCATTGACCCAGGCGCTCGATCTGGAAATTACGCTCGGAGACGTCGTTGCAGACGCAATAGCCGGCGATGTGATTGAGCGCGTCAGCTTCGGAGACGTATTTGGCGCGGGTGCCGATGATGGCGGCGATTTCGACTTCCCAGTCGAGCTTGGTCGAGCCGCGCGGCTTTTCCACCGCATCGTTCGGGCCGCACAGGGACGTATTGGCCTTCAGGAAGAAAATCGGTTCCGCCGGGATCGGATTTCCGGTCTCCTTGGCGTGGTCGGTATAATTCAGCCCGATCGCGACGAATTTCGAGATGCCGGTCACGGGGGCGCCGAGCCGGGGGCTGCCGCTGACGGCCGGTAGCTTGGTGGCGTCGAGCGCGGCGAGCTTGGCCAGCGAAGCCGGCGCATAGGCCTCGCCGTCGAGGTCTTTCACATGGCCTGTGAGATCGCGCAATTGGCCTGTCTTATCGATCAGGCCGGGCTTTTCCTGGCCAATGGCGCCGTAACGAACGAGTTTCATGTCTCACTACTCCCTGGGGGCTCTTGGTTGCTTGGATGTTTCATGGAACAGCGCGGGGGGAAATTCAATGGCTGACTGCGTATCCCATTGCTGCCTTTATTGAATACCCGGCCCCGCGATCATGTCTGGACGCTGAATTTAAAGGCATCGCCGTCGCGGGCGATGCGGCCGGCGCTGAAATGGCCGCCGATCACCAGCGCCGGCGTATCGGCAAAGCGTGAGAACAAGTCGCGCCGCGTCGCGACCGATTGCGCGGGATCGGAATCGACCGTCGATGACCAGTCAAGATGGGCCATCTGGCAGGGGTGATGGGCGGCGTCGCCCGCGAGCAGGCCCTGTTCGCCATCTGACGCGATATGGACGCTGATATGGCCGGGACTGTGCCCCGGCGTCGGGATCAGGCTGATTTCATCGCAGATTTTTGCATCGCTGGCGACGAGATCGGCCTTGCCGGCGTCGATGATCGGCTTCACGGAGTCTTGAAACACCGCCGCTTTATCGGGCTCGGTGCTGTGGTCGAGCCAATATTCATATTCGGTCTTGCCGAACACATAACGCGCATTGGCAAAAGTCGGTACCCACCGGCCGTCGGCGAGTTTGGTGTTCCAGCCGACATGATCGACATGCAGATGGGTGCACAACACCGTGTCGATACTGTCAGGCGGAAAGCCTGCCGCCGCCATCATTTCGAGGAACGGCGTGTTGCGGTGATTCCAGATCGGCACGCTGCGGCCTTCCTTGTCATTGCCGAGCCCGGTATCGACGACGATCCGCCGCGAAGGTGTCTCGACCACCAATGAGTGGATCGACATTTTGAGGCGGCCTTCCACGGTGGCGAAATGCGGAATCAGCCACGGCAGTTTCTGGATCGCGTCGTTGGTGGCCGAAGGCAGGATAAATCGCGTGCTGCCGACTGTTTCCAGCTCGACGATTTGCGTGATTTTGACCTTGCCAACCTTCCACTGCATGCGGCGCTGCCCCTCATCTCACATCCGGCGCCGACATTGATGGCCGGCGCCGGATGCGTTTTGTTTGTTCTAGAACGTGCCGGGGTAGGCGCCGCCGTCGAGCAGGAGGTTCTGTCCGGTGATGAAGCCGGCCTTGGCGCTGCACAGGAACGCGCAGGCTTCGCCGAATTCGTCGGGCTCGCCGAAACGGCCGGCGGGATTGAGCTTGGCGCGTTCCGCCAGCGCCACCTCCGCGCTAACGCCGCGCCGCTCGCCTTCCGCCTTTGCGACGCCACGCAACCGGTCGGTATTGAACGGACCGGGCAGCAGGCCATTGATGGTGACGTTGTTGATCACGGTCTTGCGCGAGATACCGGCGATGAAACCCGTGAGCCCGGAGCGTGCGCCGTTCGACAATCCCAGGACATCGATCGGCGCTTTGACCGCGCCGGAAGTGATGTTGACGATGCGGCCGAATTTGCGCGCCATCATGCCGTCCACCGTCGCCTTGATCAGTTCGATCGGGGTGAGCATGTTGGCGTCGATCGCCTTGATCCAGTCGTCGCGGGTCCAGTTGCGGAAATCGCCGGGCGGCGGACCGCCGGCATTGTTGATCAGGATATCCGGATCCGGGCAGGCCTTCAGCGCAGCGGCGCGGCCCTCCGGTGTGGTGATGTCGCCGGCGACTTCCGTCACCGTGACGCCCGGATACATTTGACGTATTTCGGCGGCGGTCTTCGCCAGCGCTTCGGCGCCGCGCGCGGTCAGCGTGACATGCACGCCTTCGCCCGCGAGCGATATCGCGCAGGCGCGTCCCAAACCCTTGCTGGATGCGCATATGATCGCGCGGCGGCCTTTGATCCCAAGATCCACTGTCTCACTCCCATTAATTCAGATGATTTTCTGTAGCCCGATAAGGCCAGTGTAGCCAAGCCCGGGGGGCCTGATAAGGGACGGGAAAGGACTACCGTACGGCCGAAATGCATATCGGGGAGGAGTTGCGGCGTCCCGGGGGATTCCGGCCTATATCCGCCGGTCTCGCTTCAGCCGATCGATCATGGCCGTGACATCCGAGGGCAAGGATCGAAAGCCTCGTTGCCCCACCATAGACAACAGCGGCCGCAGTTGCGAACCGTTCAGGAACGCCGGCTGGCGATCGGACGGCACGAGTTGATCGAACACCAATACCAGCGTGATTGCGACAAGGCCCACGCGCACGACGCCGAGTATTGCGCCGCCGAGGCGATCCGCGATACCGGCGCTGGGCCCCATGGCCTCATCGACCGCCATCCGCATGAACTTTCCCAGCACCAGGCCGATGAGCAGAAAAATGCCAAAGAAAAACGGTGAATTCTGCGCCAGCGAGAGTTCGATTCCGACCCCGCGATACAGCATCGACATCGCCCAGACCGCGATCGGCATCGCGATCAGATAGGCCAGGATCGTCACGCCGCTGCGCAGCAATCCGGCGTTGAAGCCGGTGATCACGGCAACGATCAATCCGATCGCGATCGCGGCATCGAAGCTGTTCATGGCCGGCCTTTTCTTGATGTGCGCGCGTCGCCGTGTTGGTCAACAAATCGGGTTTGAGATCGTGAAAATCGTAGGTATCAATGAGCGCGTCTCATCCGCGGGGAACTGGTCATGTCCGATCTATTCGATGTCAGTAAAGAAACCATTCTCGTCACCGGCGCATCCCAGGGTTTAGGACGGCAATTCGCACGCGTGCTCTCGGCGCACGGCGCCGCGATGGTGCTGGCGGCGCGCCAGACTGCGAAATTAAAAAGCCTCGAGGATGAAATCCGCGGGCAGGGCGGCCGCGCCGTCGCGGTGCAGTTGGACGTGACCGATATTGCCTCGATCGGAAAAGCGATCGATGCCGCCGAGGCCGCGCTCGGCCCGGTCAGCGTGCTGATCAACAATGCCGGTATTGCGGTTGAGAAATTAGCCATCGACCAGACCGAGGCGGATTGGGATTCCGTGATCAACGCCAACCTCAAGGGCGCGTATTTTACGGCGACCGAAATGGCGCGGCGGATGATCGCGCGCCAGCAGGAGGGCAACATCGTCAATATCGCCTCGGTCTTGGGAACCGGCGTGATGAAATTTCTCTCGCCCTACACGATCTCCAAGGCCGGGATTATCCAGGCCACCAAGGCGATGGCGCTGGAACTGGCCGGCAACCGCATCCGCGTCAACGCGCTGGCGCCGGGCTATATCGATACCGCGATCAACCACGAATTCTGGTCGACGCCGGCGGGCGAGAAACTGACCAAACGAATTCCGCAGCGAAGAGTCGGCGCTGAATCCGATCTCGACGGCGCGATCATGCTATTGGCCTCCCGCGCCTCGCGCTACATGACGGGGAGTGTGGTGACGGTCGATGGCGGGTTCTTGCTGACGTGAGGGACTCGCCGCAAGCGCGATCCTCATCCTGAGGAGCCGCGAAGCGGCGTCTCGAAGGATGGCCGCGAATTCTGTGGCCTCGTGCTTCGAGACGCACGGCTTGCGCCGTGCTCCTCAGCATGAGGGCCTAACAGGACTGCATTCTGAGAGGCGGTGAAGCTAGCTCCGGCCTCATCCTGAGGAGCCGCGATAGCGGCGTCTCGAAGGACGGATGCAGCGCAAGGACTCGCGGCACGTCCTTCGAGACGCGCGCAAGGGGCGCGCTCCTCAGGATGAGGCGGATGGGATTCAATTCACCCCCATCTCCGCCCTGATCATATCGGCCGCCTTCTCGCCGATCATGATGGTCGGCGCGTTGGTGTTGCCGCCGATCAGGGTCGGCATCACGGACGCATCGACCACGCGCAGGCCTTCGAGGCCGTAGACTTTCAACTTCGGATCGACCACCGCCATGGGATCGTTGACGCCCATCTTGCAGGTGCCGACCGGGTGATAGACGGTGTCGACATGATTGCGCAGTACTTTGCGAATATCGTCGTCGGTCTCGACGCCCTCCGTGAACACATCGGAGGTCTGCAGCGCTTTCAGCGCGGGCGCATCGAGCAAGCGTTTGGTCATCTTGAAACCGGCGACCATCGATTCCAGATCGGATTCTTCACCGAGAAAGTTCGGATCGATCGCCGGCGCCGCGAAGGGGTCGGCGCTTTGCAGCCAGACGCTGCCGCGGCTGGCGGGGCGCAGCAGGCAGAAATGGCAGGAGAAGCCGGTGCCCCAGCGCGGCTTGCGGCCGTGATCGGCGATCATAGCCATGCAGAAATGCAGCTGGATATCCGGCACATCAAGATCGCTACGGGTTTTAAGAAAGCCGCCGCATTCGGCGACGTTCGACGTCATCGGTCCCCTCCGTTCGCGCCGGTATTGCGCGATGCCCTTGAAGATGCGTGCGATGCCGCCGAACGACAGCCCGGCGAAATGCGGTGCGTCGGAGGTGAAGCCAAAGACAAAATCCGGATGATCCTGCAAATTTTGTCCGACACCCGGCAGATGATGCGTCGACGCAATGCCGTGTTTCGCAAGCGCGGCGCTGTCGCCGATGCCCGAGAGCATCAGCAATTGTGGCGTCTGGAACGCGCCGTTTGAGACGATCACTTCGCGGCGCGCGCGAATCTGCTTGAGTTCTTTGCCTTGCCGGTATTCGACGCCGACCGCGCGCTTGCCCTCGAACAGGATGCGGGTCGCCCGCGCCTCGGTCTCGACCCGCAGATTGGCGCGCGTAGCCATGAAGGGATGAATGTAGCCGCGCGCCGCGCTCCAGCGTTCGCCGTTCTTTTGCGTCAATTGATAGGCGCCGAGGCCTTCCTGCTCTTCGGCATTGAAATCCTCGCGAATACGAAACTGCGCCTCGCGCGCGGCCTGCAGATAGATCTCCTGCACCGGATTGTCCGAGCGCGATCCCGTGACGTGCAACGGGCCACCTTTGCCGTGATATTCGCCGTCGAGTTCGGAATTGTTTTCCGAGCGTTTGAAATAGGGCAGCACATCGTCGTAGGACCATCCGCTATTGCCGAGCGCGGCCCAGCGGTCGTAATCGCTGCGATGGCCGCGGATATAGACCATCGCGTTGATCGCGGAGGAGCCGCCAAGCCCCTTGCCGCGCGGCTGATAGCCGATCCGGCCGTTGAGGCCGGCCTGCGGCACGGTATCGAACGCCCAGTTGTTGACCTTGCCCGAGATCATCAGGATCATCGCACCGGGCGTGGTGACCACCCAATTGTCGTCCTTGCCGCCGGCCTCGAGCAGCGCGACGGATGTCGCAGGATCCTCCGAAAGCCGGCTCGCCACCGCGCACCCGCCGGAGCCGCCTCCGACGACGATGAAATCGGATGTGTCTGTCATGTGCGTTCCCCCGGATTATTTTCTTTCGTCATTGCGAGCCAACGGGTCGCGCGAATGCGCGCCCGATGACAGGCTCCGCGAAGCAATCCATAGCGCGGCGTAAAGAAAGAATGGATTGCTTCGTCGCTTCGCTCCTCGCAATGACGGTGGTTGGTCTGACGGCCTCGGCCTACGACATAAACCGCAGCAGCTTCTCCAGCCGCGCGATCTTCGCGCCATAGGGCGGATAGAGATCGGCCAGCCGATTGAGCGGCGAGCGATAGAACACCGGCTTCAGCTTGCTTAAGGTGTTGAACCCCCATTGGCCGTGATAGGCGCCGGTGCCGGACGCGCCGATGCCGCCCATCGGCTGATTGATCTGGGTGAAGTGAAACAGGCAATCATTGACCGTGACACCGCCCGACACCGTGCGCGCCAGCACCTCGTCGCGCGCCGCATCGTCCTTGCCGAACCAATAGAGCGCCAGCGGCCGGTCGTGCTTGTTGATATAGGCCACGGGGTCGCCGGCATTCCCGTAGCCGAGGATCGGCAGCAGCGGCCCGAAGATTTCCTCCTGCATGATGGTCATGTCGGGCGTAACGCCGACCACGATCGTCGGCGGAAACTTGCGCTTGGATTTCCACGCGGGATCGTCCGGCGCGGCCGTCTGTAGGATGCGCGCGCCCTTGGCGGCGGCGTCGGCCACGAGGCCCTGCAGCCGTGCATAATGCCGGTCGGAGACGATGGAAGTGTAATCCTTGTTGCCGGGGTCGGTGCCGAACATCCGCTGCATGTGGCCCTGCACTTTTTCGGCAAAATCCTGCAGCGAGGATTGCGGCACCAGCACGTAATCCGGCGCGATGCAGGTCTGGCCGGCATTGACCAGTTTTGCGTAGGCGATGCGCTCGGCGGCCTGCGTTAAGTCAGCGGAGCGGTCGACAATGGCGGGCGATTTGCCGCCGAGTTCGAGCGTGACCGGCGTCAGATTGCGCCCCGCCGCTTCCGCGACCAGCCGGCCGATGCGCGTGGAGCCGGTGAAGATCAGATGGTCGAACGGCAACGCGGCGAAGGCTTTGGCGATATCGTCGTCGATATCAGTGACCAGCATCTCGGTCGGATCGAACTTGGCCGCGACCACTTCCTTCAGCAGCGCGGAAAAGCGCGGCACCAGCTCGCTCGGCTTGATCATCACGCGATTGCCCGCGGCGATCGCGCCCACCGCCGGCGCCAGCGTCAGTTGCAGCGGATAATTCCATGGCGAGATAATGCCGACGACGCCGAGCGGCTGCGGGATCAGGCGATTTTTGGCGGGCATGAATTGCAGCGCGGTCGCGATGCGCTGCGGCGCCATCCACTTTTTCAGATGCCTGGCGGCGTGTTTGATCTCGCCCAGCACCAGGATCGTTTCCGCGATCGCGGTCTCGGTGGTGCTGCGGTGGCCGAAATCGGCCGAGATCGCCTGTTCGAAACGCTTTTCATTGTCCGAAACGATGGCGCGCAGCCGTGCCAGCCGGTCGAGCCGCAGCGCCAGATCGGGCGCGGGCGTGGTCCGCGATAGTTCGAACATGGCGTGAAAGGCATTGTCCAGGGCGTTTTGGCCCGGGCTTTTCAATGGCTGGTCCATGACGGCTCCCTTGAATGGCGTTTCCCTCTTGAGGTTCTTTTTGGCGCCAAAGCTGGGCTTTTGCGGAACTTCTGGCAAGAGCGCTCTTGCGGACGCGTTTTTCGCTCAAAATGACGTAATTTTCCCGTCATAAAAACCGGAAAAGGTGGCGACAAGGCCTTTCCAAAGCAGGCCTGCGTTGGTACATACCGCTCGCACCCAGGGGCATTGCCCGGGGTCACCTTCAGGAAGCCTCCGGAAAGGTTCGATCGGCGCCCCCGGGCGTTGGCCGCATCCGTTTCGGAAGAGGTTTTCGGGAGGCGAAGCAAAGGTTTATCGCGGGGTGGAGCAGCCCGGTAGCTCGTCAGGCTCATAACCTGAAGGTCATAGGTTCAAATCCTATCCCCGCAACCAAGATCAACCCGGTAGATCAGGCTCAGGCCTCGTCTGCCGGGTTTTTTCGTGGGGCGATGGCTCTCGAAACGGCTGTAACTCGCATTAGCAGTAGCCCATATCGATCGTTCGATGCGCAAGTTGCGAAGTTAAGTGGACTGCCACCGTAATTCTTAGGCTTTAGGTTTAGGTAGGAAAAGCGGGTCTGCGGAGGCGACGCCGAACCGTTCCAAAGAAACCGCAGTGCGGCCAAAAAACTGGCTGTGGGAGGCCGCGAACATTCGCCGGTTCAGGCCCGAAACTTGCTCTGCATTTAACGTCTCGCTTGCGAACGGGATCTTCTCGTCTACGTCGCCCCAGATCAGTGCGGCGCGCGGATCGACGGGATAGTACATGCAAAGCTGCTCGGGTGCTTTCGAATGATCACCACCGTGCAAGTTGATAACCGGTTGGTCGCCGGTGATGAATTCCAGATGGGTATTGTTACGTAGAAGCGCCAAGTGTTGGCGCTTACGTCCGAGAAACAGGCTGCAGCCAATGTTCACACCCTGCATCAGGCTCGCAATATCCCAAATTCGACTGATGTCGACTCCCATTTTGCGCTGGAAGATTTCTATTGTTCTGACCTTGATGCCTTTCGTGCGCATGTACTGGGTGGCCATGTAACGCGCGAACATTATACATTCGGACGTATCATCATAAAAGCTGAGGTCGCCGTTGCGAATTGCCAGAAGGGTTTTCGCGAACGCGTCCTCGATGCTGGCATGATAATCCTCAAGCACGTTGATTTCTTGCGTCAGCAGGATCTCTTCCATCTCATCTTTGTTTTTGAGCAGATGCCGATGACGCTCGACGAACGCTCTGGGCATTAGCAGTGCAGTGACGAAATCTTCGTGCAACCGTTTCGCGTGGGACGGCCCGGCGTCGATGAACAGCTTCAGGAGTGCAATGTCCGCTGTTGTCAGGCGGTGCAGCCTGTAGAAGTGACGCTCCACTGCTACATTTTTCGTATTCGGCCGGCAGGGCTTGCCGTCGATCAGGCTGAAAATCTTTCCGTCACTGGCCCACGGCGCAAGGTAATGCTGCCAGACGTGGTGCTGGCGATGCTTCCTTTCAGGCTGCCTGATGGTCTCGCTCTCAGGTTTATCCAAGCTGGCGAGCCTTCTGGATCAGCCGATCGATTTCGTCCGCCTTTTCAGTGTCCCCGTTGTGGGCCAACATCTGTCGCAGCTGGCTTGCGCCGGTCAGGTCAAGCCCGACCAGCGGATTACCGGGCGAACGGAAGAAAAGGTACGGAACCTTGAACTGCGGGTGCAAACTCGCCTCGATATCGCATTCGGCATCGGGGATTCCGAGGTTCTTAAAAAGCGTCGGTCGCATGGGAATGCTCCAAAACAACGCCAATGGATATGGCGATTGATTCGGTGCTTTGCCACCTCTGGACGGGCTTTGTCGTGCCGAGCGGCGATTGCGACCCCTCACAAATGCGGAGAAATCACCAGCGGCGGCAGTCTTTGGAGGCGTCTGTTGCGCCTCCCCGCAACCAAGACAACGCATTGAAATTTCAATGCAATAAAAGCCGCCTTTCGGGGCGGCTTTTTCCTTGGCGTCGTCAAGTCGCATGTCGCCCGTGCAAGGCCCCGCCAAACCAACCTCACCTCCCCCGCGAAAACCTTACAAACCCATCCCGGTTCGGCATCCGCACCGCGGGCAGCGTCTTCGCATCCATCGTATCGCTCTCGCCGATCACGCCGTTGAGCTGCAGGATGTAAGCGACGACGGCGTAGACCTCGTCATCCCTTAGCGATTTGGGGTCGTTCAGCGGCATCGCGCGGCGCACATAGTCGAAGACGGTGGTGGCGTAGGGCCAGAAACTGCCGACGGTCTTGACTGGCGCTTGACCCGCGACGAGCGATCCCTGGCCGCCGACCAGTTGGTCGTTCGGCTTGCCCGCGCCTTTCTCGCCGTGACAGCCGACGCATTTGGCGAGATAGACCTGTTCGCCTTGCTGTGGCGTTCCGCTGCCGGACGGAAGGCCCGCGCCGTCGGGGCCGATGCTGACGTCCCACGAGGCGAATTCTTCGGGGCTGATGGCTTTGCCGAGATTGGGGCCTTCCGCCAGCGCGGCGCCGCATCCGACAAGGAGTGCCGCACAGGCTGATAGCAGCGTATTACGCGTAGACATGCTTGACCTCGCCGCCTTGCGCCACGCCCCAGCTGGCGATCCCGTTGAAATGGTAGTTACCCCTGCCGCCACGATCGGCGATCAGCTTCGCGCGCGACGGCTGCACATAGCCGGAATCGTCGGTCGCGCGGCTTTGCAAGGTGGCCGGGCCGCCGTCCCAGCGCCACGGCGAGCGGAATCGTGTGACCGCCATCGGCAACACCGGCTCCTGCAGCGCCGCCGGCGCCCAGCTTGCGCCACCGTCTGCGGAGACTTCGACCTTTGCGATCTTTCCATAGCCCGACCAGGCCAGACCCGTGATCTCGTACAGGCCCGGCGCGCCCATGGTCAGGCCGGGAGAGGGGCGGGTGATGACAGACTTGGCTTCCTGTGTGAAACAGAACTGCAGCGATTTTCCATCGTTCTGCAAAATCGTGTATTTCGAGGTTTCATCCTTGGTCATCGTCGGTCCTTCGGTCAGCTTGATGCGCCGAAGCCATTTGACATTCATGTTGCCTTCGTAGCCCGGCAACAACAGCCGCATCGGATAGCCGTTCGACGGCCGCACCGGTTCGCCGTTCTGGTAAATCGCGATCACCGCGTCGCCCATCGCCTTCGCAAGCGGCACGCTGCGGCTCATGCTCGCTGAATCGGCGCCTTCGGCCAGGATCCACTGCGCGCGCGGATCGACGCCGGCCTCTTCCAGCAGTGTGGCCAACCTCACGCCGGTCCATTCTGCGCACGACAACAGGCCATGGATCGGCTGGACGCCGAGCTGGGCCGGTTCTTTCTGATAAAGCAGCGCGCTATTCCCCGCACATTCGATAAAGGCGATGCGGGACTCCATCGGGTAGCGCATCAGCGAATCCAGCGTGAAGACGAGGGGGCGCTTGACGAGCCCGTGGATCAGGAGCCGATGCGCCTCGGGATTGATGTCCGGGATGCCGTTGTGGTGACGCTCGAAATGCAGTCCGTTCGGCGTAATCATGCCCTCGAGCAGATGATGCGGCGTGCGCGAGGTCCCGGTGCCGGTCGTCCCGGGCGCGCTTCCGACGACGCGCGCAACTTTGTTGGCATATTTCGACGGCTGCCCGTAAGGCGTAAAGGGCGCGCCGGGGGTTTTCATCCACGGTTCGACCGGCAGTGGCTCTGCGGCGTGTGTTTCTTTCGGCAGTGCCGCGCTTCCGATCGTGGCCGCACCGGCGGTCAAAAAGAGCCGGCGGTCAAGGACGCCGTTTCCGGCGGCCTGTTCTGGTTCGCTGGACCCCGGCCGCTTGTTCTTGCGCATCGTCTTCTCCGAACTTGCAAAAGATTAAATGAAATTACTCCGGCTTAAGCCGTATGCGTATCGCGTCGGCGATTTCATCGGGTGAGGCGCCGGGCGGCAGGAAGCCGAGATAGTGGCCGTCCTTGCCGATGAGATAGATGAAGCCGGTATGGTCGACCGAATATTCGCCCGGCGCGGTAGCGCTGTTCTTGGCGAAGAAGGTCCGGTAGGCGATCGCGGTTTTCTTGATGTCGGCCAGCGAGCCGGTCAGGCCGATCAATCGCGGGTGAAACGATGCGACGAACTCGGCCAGCCGGGCCGGCGTGTCGCGCTCGGGATCGACGGTGATGAACACCGGCTGTACGGCTTCGGCCGCGGCGCCGAGCTTGTCGAGCGCGAGCGAGATCGATTGCAGTTCGGTCGGGCAAACATCCGGGCAATAGGTATAGCCGAAATAAAGCACGACGAGCTTGCCTTGAAAGTCTGCATCGGTGCGGCGATGGCCGGTCTGATCGGTGAGTTCGAAGGGGCCGCCGACCGGCGCACGGCCCGACAGCAGGCCTTCGATCAATTCCGTCGGCGAGGGGTCGGCCGCTTCGGTCGCGGCGAGGGGCGCGGAGAAAACAACGCTCGCCAACGCGAGCCCGATGCACGCCGCGCCCAACCTGCGCGCCGTTGTGACGCCGGAACGCGCTTCTCGATCGCACAACGCCAATTTTCAACTCCCGGAAAAGAACGCCTTCTCGCGAGACCGCGAGAAGGCGCGTTGGTCGTATTCAGCTTCGATCGCCGATCACGCGTCGATCACTCGACAATCACTCAACTATCACTTGCCCATACATCCAGGGATGCGGCGAGCAGATGTAGTAGTAGACGCCGGGCTTATCGAACTTGACGGTTTTGGTCTCGCCCTTGACCAGCACGCCCGTGCTCCAGCCGTTCTCCTGCGCCAGCGAAGTCGAATCGTGCGGGATGTCGCCGACATTGCTGAAGCTCACCGTCGTACCAGCCTTGATCCGGGTGCGGGCCGGAGAAAAGCTGTACTCGGTGTTATTGGCGCCAATCTTGATCGCAGTGGCGCCTGACGCGATCGGCCCGGTCGGACCGGCAATCGCCGGCGGCGCCGGCGGCGGCCACAGCGGGCCGAGCTGACCTTTCAGCGAGAAGGTCCACAGAGCATCGCCGGAAGCACTGCCCTGCATCGAATTGCCGCCGGTCGCGATCGTGATGTACTCCTCACCATCCACCTCGTAGACGACAGGCGGAGCGTCCGCGCCAAATCCGGTCTGAAAACGAAACAGCTCCTGGCCGGTCTTGGCATCGAGTGCGAGGAAATTGCCGTCCGGTTCGCCGCGCAGCACCAATCCACCCGCCGTAACGGTCGAGCCGCCGCCGCCGCCGACGCGGTAGGGCGTCTTTTGCTGCCAGGCGATCTTGTTGGTCTTGGCGTCGATCGCCGTGAACGTGCCGCTCATGGTTGTGCCGATCGGCGCGGTCTGGCTGCCGCCGGTATAGCGCTGCCCGGTGGTGTACTGGGTGCTGTTGCGCAGGAACGCGCTGGTGCGCACCGTACCGGGCACGTAGAAATAGCCGGTATCCGGACTGTAGGGCATCGGCGACCAGTTGGTGCCGCCGACACCGGACGGCTGCACCAGCACCGGGGATTCCCAGAACGGGGTATAGATGCATCCGGCCTCGTCATAGCCCGGCATTTTCTCCGCGCACTGCGGCACGATCGCATCGCCGACCGGAATCGGTTGCGTCGCCGCCGTTTTCTGCCGCGGCTCTTGCGGCACTGGTTTCTCCTCGATGCCAACAAGCGGTTTTCCATTGGTGCGGTCGAGAATATAGACCCAGCCTGTGCGACCGGCCTCGGCGATGCCCTTGCGCGGCTCGCCGTTGATCACGGTGTCGAACAGGACGACCGGGCTCGCGGCATCGTAGTCCCAGATGTCGTGATGCACCTGCTGGAAGTGCCAGGCGTATTCGCCCGTCTTTGCTTTCAGGGCCACCATGGACGTGCAGAACAAATTGTCACCTGCGCGCATCGAGCCGTCGTAGTCCGGCCCGCAATTGCCGACCGCAAAATAAAGCAGACCGAGTTCGGGATCGACCGCCGGCGTATTCCAGATCGCCGCACCGCCGCGCATCGAATGGTCGGTGCCGGGCGGCCAGGTTTCGCTGCCTTTCTCGCCGGGAGCCGGCAGCGTAAACCAGCGCCACATGATCTCGCCGGTCTTGGCATTGAGCGCGGTCAATCGGCCGCGGACGCCAAACTCGCCGCCCGTGATCCCGCTATAGATCATGCCGTCATAATAAAGCGGCGCGCTGGTGACGCCGTAGCCGTTCTGCCATTTTTCGGTCGGCGTCTTCCAGGCGACCTTGCCGGTTTTCATGTCCAGCGCGACCACGTTGGCGTCGAGCTGGCCGAGATAGATCTGTCCTTCGCCCATCGCCAGACCGCGATTGACCCAGCCGCAGCAGACCGTCGAGATGTTCTGCTCGATGCCGGACCAGTACTCCCAGATGGTCGCGCCGGTCTTGGCGTCGAGCGCAAAGACGTCGTCGTTGCCGGTAACGACATACATGATGCCGTCTTTGACGAGCGGAGACGCTTCGAAAGAGTACTTGCCGCCGACGCCCGAGCCCTTCAGGCGGGTCATCCAGGCGCCCTTCAGCTTCCCGACATTGGTGGTGTCGATCTGCTTCAGCGTGGAATAGCGATTATTGGTGAGGTTGCCGCCATTGGTAACCCAGTCCTTGCCGATCGGGCTTCGCAGTAATTTGTCGATCTCGGGATCGGCGGCCCGTGCCGATGCTGTGATCAACAGGCCGAAAGCGATCAATGTCGTGACGGTACACCATGCCTGACGCAGCATTCTTACCTCCCCATTTTTATGCTGGCGTTCGGCCAGTCACCAACAGCGTATAGCCGACCGGCGGATTTAGCTATGCCGTTTGAAGGAGTCTGTACTGCAGAAGGTTCTGCCGGGGCTTTCGTTCAAAACATGTGGTCGCGCTTAACCTTCGTCTATTTCTGATACGCGTTGGCGCGAATATAATGCCAGAGTTGATCAATCTCTTCGTCGGACAGCTTGCCTTTCCACGGCGGCATCTGGTTCTTGCCATTGCGCACCGAATTGTCGAAGCGCGCGCGCTCGTTGTCTTTCAGCCGGCGCAGGTCGAACGTTTGTCCCGTGCTCTCCAGTTGCTCGCCATGGCAGATCGCGCAATTGGTGGCAAAGACATTCTCGCCGGCCTCGATCTTGGCGGCATCCTGTGCCGATGCTGCCGTGATCGGTGGTAGTGCGGCACCCAACACGATCATCGCGATGGCATGGGCGCGAGCGCGCGCGATGATATTTTTTGTCTTGATTGGCATTGACGATATTGCTCACGCGTTGTGTTCGGTCTGCCTTGCGGCAAGACCGAATGAGCCGATGATGAGGGGTGGTTAGAGATGGAGGCCACCGCAGGCAGCCTCCATCGTCAGGTCATTTGTCGAACAGTGCATAGTCACTTTTCAAAAAGTCACTTTCAAAAACAAGTCACTTGTCAAAAAGTGCAAAAGTCCACAACGACACGCCGGTGGGCAGGTTTTTGAGGTTCGGATCGCCGGAGCGCTGCGCATAGACGCCGCCGATGCCGCTCATGACGGTGACGTATTGCTTGCCGTTTCGTTCCCATGTCACGGGTTGACCGACGATTCCCGACGGCGTCTGGAAGCTCCACAGCAGCTTGCCGGTGTCGGCATCGAGCGCCTGGAATTCTCCGGTCATGACGCCGGTGAACACAATATTGCTCGCGGTGACCATCGTCGATGACCAGTTGGGGCTCCGATAGGGTACCTCCCACTTCGACTTACCGGTCATGGGATCGACGGCTTTGAGAAAGCCGCGAATGTTGGGGTCATCAGTAACGACCGTCCGCCTGACGGTCGGGGTACCGGATGGAGTCCCGGGCGCCATCTTTTGCGGCTCACCGGCCTGATAGGTCATGCCGATATGCAAGGTGTTGATATAGAGCATTCCGGTGCGCGGGCTGAACGACAGATGTTGCCAGTTGGTCATCCCCGAGCCCGACGGCCAGACCGTGACGTTCTTGCCTTCAAGAGCGCCGGTAAAGACATCCGTCACGATGGGGCGTCCGGTCTTCATGTCGATCCCGCTCGCCCAGTTCACCTTGCCGTAGGGGTTTGCGGCAATCAGCTTGCCGTCCTTGGCATCGAGCACATACAGGAAGCCGCTGCGATTGGCCTGAATGACGGTCTTGCGCGGCGTTCCCTGGACGTTGATCGTGGCAATGATCGGTGTCTGCACCGCGTCGTAGTCGAACGGATCCTGCGGCGACGTCTGGTAATACCAGACGCGCTCGCCGGTCTTCGGCCTGACCGCGAAGATCGACTGGGTGAAGAGATTGTCGCCCTTGCGTCCCCGCGGATTCCATGGCGACGGGTTGCCGACGCCCCAATAGACGAGGTCGAGCTCCGGATCGTAGGTGCCGGTGACCCAGGTGCTGCCGCCGCCGGTGAGCTGGGAATCGGCATCCCAGGTTTCCGATCCCGGTTCGCCCTTGGCCGGAATGGTATAGAGCCGCCACAGATGCGCGCCGGTCTTGGCGTCGTAGGCTTCGAGAAAGCCGCGATGGCTGAACTCGGCCCCGGCCACGCCGGTGATGACGACGCCATTGACGATCAACGGCGCGCCCGTCATGGCGTAGCCGTTGTTGGGGAGCGCGGGTTCGGGTGAACTCGCCATCCAGATTTCTTTGCCGGTCTTGGCGTCGAGCGCGACGATCCGGTTATCCATCAAAGCGCGAATGATCATGCCTTCGTAGATCGCGGCGCCGCGATTGACGATGCCGCAGCACACGACGCGCAGGCTCTCCGGCGGATAGTCGTGGATGACCCGCCAGATCTGCTTGCCGGTCAGGGCGTCGACCGCCACCGTGGCGTTGTGGGTTGTGGCGTAGACGACGCCGTCCTTGATGACGGGAAAGCTCTCGCTGCCCTGCAAATCCGCCAGCGAATAGGCCCAAACCGGGACCAGTTTGCTCACATTCTCCTTGTTGATCTGGGTAAGCGGACTGAACCGGTTTCCCGAATAGCCCATGCCGTAGACCAGCACGTCGCCGGGGGTGTTCTCGTCATTCTTCAAATCATCGGCGGTTTGGGCTGATGCCGCAAACGGCAAGACCGCACTCAGCAAGGCCGCACTCAGCAAGGCCGCAAAAAGCATCGATCGCATCACGATGGTTACCTTCCCTGTTTTGTTTTCTTGACCGACTATTATTCGATTTTCCCCGCCGGCACCAATGTCGCGTTGATGTAGCGCCCCGCGCGCCGGGCCGGATGGGGGAGCCGTGATCACCACATCCGGGCACCGGTTGCTGTAGTGCACCATGCGCCGGTGGCGATGTGCGTGGGCGCTTTGTCCTTGTCAAAGCTGTCCGATCGGATCAGATTTGAGGCAAGCCGGCGTGCCTGAAATGCGCGGGTTAAAGTCAACAACAAAAATTTGGGCGGAAAACATGAACAGATTTGCAAGTGCCGCATTATGCGGCGCTGCCGGCTTGCTGTCGGCAGCCGTCAGTGCGCAGGAAGTCAAGCAGGAAACCAAGTCGGCGCCGGGCCAGGCGATGGTTTCTCCGGTGACCCAGCAGCTCCTCAACGCAGCCGACAAGAGTTCGACCAACTTTCTTTTGACCAACGGCAATTATGCCCAGACGCGTTTTCATCCCGCCAAGCAGATCGATCGCGATAACGTCAAGAAGCTGCACGTCGCGTGGATCTTCCAGACCGATGTCAAGGAATCGCTTGAGACCTCGCCGATCGTTGTCGATGGCGTGATGTTCGTGACGACGTCGTTCAGCCATGTCTACGCGCTCGATGCCAAGACCGGCGTGCAGCTGTGGCACTACAATCACAAGATGGGACCGATCACCACCTATTGCTGCGGCCCCAACAATCGCGGCGTCCAGGTGCTCGGCGACCTCGTTTATGTCGCGACGCTCGACGCCAAACTGGTGGCGCTGAATGCTAAAACGGGTGACGTGGTCTGGAAATCGGATATCGCCGATCCCGAAGCCGGCTACAGCGAGACGATGGCGCCGACCGTCATCAAGGACAAGGTTCTGATCGGGACCAATGGCGGTGAATACGGCATCCGCGGTTTCGTGAAGGCCTATGAAGCCAAGACTGGCAAGCTGCTCTGGACCTTCAATACCGTGCCGGAGAACAGCGTCGGCGTCTGGGCGACCAAGGACGCCACTGGCCGCGACATGCACCGGGATATCCAGGCTGAAAAGGATCAGCTCGGCAAAACCGGCGATCCCTACCAGAAGCTTGGTGGCGGTGTCTGGCAGAATCCGGCGGTCGATCTCGCGACCAACCGGATTTATTTCGTCGTCGGCAATCCTTCGCCCGATCTCGACGGTTCGGTTCGCCCCGGCGACAATCTCTATACGGACTCGCTGGTATCGGTCGATCTCGAGACCGGCAAATACGCCTGCCACTTCCAGTACATCGCTCACGACGTGTGGGATCTGGACGCGGTCAGCCCGCCGGTACTGGTCGACGTCAAAGGCAAGGACGGCAAGACCATTCCGGGCGTGATCCATGCCGGCAAGACCGGTCATATCTATGTTCACGATCGCCGGGACTGCAGCCTGATCCGCTACTCCGACGCCATGGTGCCGCAGGAGAACATGTGGGTGTTGCCGACCAAGGAAGGCGCGCGCATGCTTCCGGGCGCCAATGGCGGCGTCGAATGGTCGCCGATCGCGACCGATCCCGGGCAATCGCTGGCCTACGCGATCAACCTGCACCAGCCGATGAACTACTTTGTCGAGAACTCGCCGTATCCGAACGGCAAGTTATGGCTGGGCGGCGCCTTCAAGGCGATTCCGACCGAGACCCAGTCCGGCAACATCACGGCCGTCAACTACGACACCGGCAAGATCAAATGGCAGGTCAAGACGCCGGAGCCGATGATCGGCGGTATTCTCGCGACCGCCGGCGGTCTTGTTTTCACCGGTGAAGGCAACGGCAAGTTCTCGGCCTACAACTCGTCCAACGGCAAGGAATTGTGGAACTTCCGCGCCGGCGCCGGGGTCAATGCGCCGCCCTCCACCTACATGGTGGGCGGCAAGCAATACATCGTGGTCGGTGCGGGTGGTAATACTCAGGTCGACTTCCACCGCGGCAACAACATCATCGCCTTCTCGCTCGACTGAGAACGCGCGATAGGGGATGAATAGGGGCGGGGCCGTTCGCGGTCCCGCCTTTGTTGCGAGCTGGGAATGGGAATTGATTGATGGCCGGGATGTCGAAAGGGTTTTTGATTGCTGCCGTTGGGCTCGGTATCGGTTTGAGTCTCTGCGGCGCGCTCCCCGCGGCCGCGCAAAGCATCGAAGAGAAGACCCAGGTCTGCGCCGGCTGCCACGGCGAGAACGGCAAGCCGATCGACAAGACGATTCCCGTCATCTGGGGCCAACAACAGGGCTATCTCTATATTCAACTGCGCGATTTCAAACGCAACGATCGCAAGAACGAGATCATGCAGCCGATCGCCTCGGTGATGGAGCGGCAGGACATGATGGACATCGCGGAATATTTCTCCAAAAAGCCATGGCCTGATCTCGGTCAGCCCCGCGCGTCAAAGGACGTCTCGGAGCGGGCGGTGAGCGCCAACCATTCGGTCGGCTGCACCGGTTGCCATCTCGATCATTTTCAGGGGGACGGTACCGTTCCCCGGCTGGCCGGCCAGAGCCGGGAATATCTCGCCAAGACCACCGCCGACTTTCGCACCCGCGCCCGTGGCAACAATCCCGGCATGTCGGACCTGATGATCGCGACCTCCGTCGATGATTTGGCGGCGCTGTCGGAATATTTGTCGGGACTGTAGTGCTTGCGGCTTCTGTTGTGGCTCTCATGGTTCGAGACGCGCCAACGGGTCCGCGCGAATGCGCGCCCGATGACAGGCTCCGCGGCGTCTCGAAGGATGGAAATTGTACGCGTCCCTCACGGCCGCGTCAGCTTTTCGCGCAACGAAGACAGCCGGGTGAGATCGGCGGCGCGTTTTCCGGTCTTGTCCTTGAGCGAGGCGTCCGCGCCGCGCGCCACCAGCACATTGGCGATTTCCTCATGGCCGCCTTCGGCCGCAATCATCAGTGCGGTGCGGCCCCGATCGTCCCGATCGTCGATATGCGCGCCTGCATCGAGCAAATATGAAACGATCTGGACCGCCTGCGCCTCCGGCGCCTTGTCATCCGGTCCGGCGGCCCACACCAGCACGGTGAGGTCATTGGAATAGCGCGCATTGACGTCGATGTTTCGCGCCAGCAACCGCTTCAACACATCGAGCCGCGCGCCGGCCGCCGCGTAGACGATCGGCGGCTTGCCGGTTTCATCTGCGGTTCGCGCGTCGGCGCCATGGGCCAGCAGCGCTTCGACGATCACATCGTTGCCGGCATAGGCCGCGGCGGCCACCGGCGAGATTCCGCTGCGTCCCGTCAGGTTGACGTCGGCGCCGCGTTCGATGAGCCGTTGCGCGATCAGGATATGGCTGCCTTCGGCGGCAAAATACAGCGCGGTGGCGCCGGCAAGATTACGCGCATCGATCGGAGCGCCGCGCGCCAGCAGCAGATCGACCATCTTCGGATGACCGGATTTCGCCGCATGGCTGAGCGGGCGGGCGCCGAGCCGGTCGCGCGCATCGACCGACGCGCCCTCGTCAAGCAGTTTTGAAACCAATTCGGTGCAGTTGGCATCAACAGCCGCAAACAGCGTCAGCGATACCTCGATGGCGGTGATCTGCGGTTTGGCTAGTTCGTAGCGGCGCGTCAGCGGCTGACACCGCTCGGGTTCTGCCGCGGAGCCTGTCGTCACCGCGCTCATGAGGGCGAGTACGAACGAACACAGAAA
Organism: uncultured Alphaproteobacteria bacterium; assembly: GCA_963790595.1. Taxonomy (GTDB): domain Bacteria; phylum Pseudomonadota; class Alphaproteobacteria; order Rhizobiales; family Xanthobacteraceae; genus Bradyrhizobium. The sequence goes on from CAWBPE010000014.1 coordinate 388,009, forward strand.
AACAGCGCGGCCGTGCAAACAGTCTCTCCCTGGCAGTTTAGAGTTGGCGATAACGAAGCATGGAGCCCGGCCTGTGCCAAGACGCCTATCGGCACGCCGGATTTCCCGCCTCTGGAATGGTCACGAAGGTGATCGTGGCTTTTGCGAAGGTCACGAGGCCGGCTGGCGTCGGCGCGCCCGGGATGGACGGGAGCGTATCGTCTGCGCCCAGCGCCAGCGTCGTGCCGTTCACCCTGACGCGTGTATCCAGCGCGTCTGCGGCGTCCATCACATAAAGCATCGATGCTGTCGGAAGGAGGAGCGCATGCGGCGCGTCGCGATCAACATTTATCACAAGCAACGTCACGCCGCCCGGCCTGCCCCTTTGGCAGTGGGCGTAGACGTGGAGGCCTGATTGGACCGGCAAACCCGCATCAAGCACGGACGTCCCCATGGTTTGCCGCCACAGCAACGCACCCCAGTAATTCGGCCGCGGCTCCAGCGTTCGCTCATCCAGCAGACCGTAATCACTCGCCGCCAGGGTGTTGTGCATGACGACCTGAACGCCGACCTTGGCCAGTCGCCCGAGTTGATCGAGATAGCGGAATGTGTCCAGAAAACTCGACGCCCAGGGATTGCCACCACATGCGGTTTCGGCAGTCTCGGTGAGCCAGATCGGTTTATCAGGCGTGAGCCGATTCCGCAGGTCGCGATAGAAGGCCAGCGCCCGGTCGGTGCCATCAAGCCAGTCTTCGGAAAGTGCGGTTTCGGGCGTGCGGTTGCCGCCGCATCGCTGCGACAATGCACCGTAGTAATGATAGGACACGCCGTCGATACCGGGCGCGACGGCCACAAACAGATCCGAGGCGAGAGGGCTTTGACCGATCGTGCCTGGGCCGAGGATTATCGTGTCGGGACTGGTTCGCTTCAGGAACGCATCGAACAGTTTGAAGTCACGCCTATAGGCGGCCGCGTCATAACCCGGCGGCGCGCCGCCAATCGCGGCTAGATCCGGCTCGTTCATGAATTCAGCGGCGGCGATCTTGCCACCGATAGACCTGGTAAAGTTGATAAACCGATCGGCCTGATCCGGCTGCCAACCGCCGCTCGCGTCGCGCGTGCCGGCGCTGATGGCAAACGACGTCACGATCCGCGCATCCACCGACCGCGCGAAATCAATCACGTTGCGCCATCGCCGGCCGGTCAGGACGCCGTTGAATCCTGCCGGAGGCATGGACGGTTCATCGCCGGAATCCAGAAAATAAGTGCTGTTGGCCCATGTGCCGCTGACGCGCAGATAGACGGGCGCCAGCGCCGCCGCGAGCTTTCGCAATCGGGTATTGTTCAGATCGATGGGCGAACGATATTGAAATAGATTAGAATCCTTATCCCGTGATGTGTCCGCCAAAGCCGATGGCGCTGACGGGACAGCCGGCTGCGATCGATAGGGTCTCCAGAATCGCCCGCCGGTAATCTCAACCATTTCGATGTTGTAGGACTGGAAGCGCTCGTCGACCGCGCCGATGCGTGGCAGGTGTGAGGGGGTAATGGTCGGCGCATCGGGGATGGAAGCGGCATGGGCCTGCGCGACGAGCAATGCCAAGGTCAGCCAGATCAGCGTGCAAAGGCCGCCGAGCAAGGAACGATCCTTCAGGTATCTCATTTAATTTGCGACAAGCATGAGGACATCGTTATATCTTGGCTACGTTCGTTCACGCGCGGCGTGGCAAAATTCCGCTCCACGGTGACGCCGATGGATCGCAAAAACAAGGTGATCGGTACGGGTTCACAGGGAGGCGCGGCGTGCTTCGTTCACGGCATATTTTTTGCGCTGCGATGATGGCAACGGTCGCATGCTGGGCACAGTCCGCCTTCGCGCTCGATCCGCGCTATCCGGACTGGCCATGCCAGCAATTGAAGGTCCCGGAAATTTCGATCGCGAGCGTCTGGAGCGGCCCACCGATCGATACGGTCGACACCAGTAAACCCGCCGATCCGAAACAGGCCGAACTCGTGGCGCATGTCGCGGCGCGCCGCACCCCGATCGAGGACGCCCGAAAATTGATCGGGGATTATCTGGTCGGAACCGAAGACGAGAAGCAACAAAAGGCGGTCAGGCTGTTTGCTGCCTTGTATGCGACGCTCAACGCGCAACGCGATCAGGTGATGAGCGGGATCGAGCGCTTTTCACGCAAACAGAAGGGCGCGGCCGAGGAAATTCGCGCCATGGCCCAAAAAATGCGGGAAGCCCAAGACAAGGATAAGGACAAGGCAAATGGCGATCGGGCGCAGAGCGACAATCTTGCCAGCCAGCTTGCATGGCAAACGCGCATTTTTGAGGATCGGCGCAGGTCGACCTCCTACATATGCGATGTGCCTGTCCTGATTGAGAAACGGCTATTCGATCTGGGACGCGCGATTCAGGACGATCTGAACAGCGGCGCGCAGACGAAATAGGAATCCGCCGATCTTTTATTGATCCGGCCGCGGTTCCGGCTCCGCGGGCCGCACTGGAAGACCGGCGGCGAGCCAGCCATCGGTCCCTTCGGGATACCAGACTACGTTGGAATAGCCGAGCGCGCGGGCTCGCCTGGCCGCGTTCCACGACATCCAGCAATCGGCGAGGCAATACAGGACGAGAACCCTGGCGTGATCGCCATTCGTCGTCTTGTCGAGTCCTGCGGAGAAATAGCTGGCCATATTGGGCGCAAGCTCGCCATAACCGGTGTCGGGCAGCCAGATGCTGCCGGGAATATCGGATCGCGGCGTGTCACGCCAAAGCGTGCCCTCCGGCAGGTTTTTTGGCCGCGGCGGCCGTGGCAGCACATCGACAAAGGACGCGGAATGATCGCGCCAGAGTTTTTCCGCTTCGCCTGTATCAACAACCCGTGCGCCACTCAGCGTGGCGGGTGTCGTCGAGCGATAGTTTTCCAGCCGATAACCGTCCGGCTCCGGCACGCCGGCCTCGGCCGATTTACCGAGGGCAACGATCATCACGACAAGCGCGAAGCCGACGGCGGTCCTGCTCATGGCCGCTTGGTCAGCGTCTCGGACGTGATCGGTATATTGGCGTCGTCCAGGATCGGGATGTTGTAGCTGATCAGGAGCCTGTTGATCTCAGTCTGGTTTTCCATGATCAGCCGGTTGAGCGTGCGTTTCCATTCCTGGTCTGCGACGCGAACGGCCATGCCGATGCGATAGGTCATTTGCGGGCCCGTGGTTTCCCTGGTCAGCGGCACGACGGTCAGCGGCGGGTTGGCTTGCTTGGCGTAATAGCCCGCCATCGGCCCCCACAAGATGCCGCAATCGATCTCGCCATGCGCAAGATCATCCATCATGGCCTGTGCCGAAGAATCCGTCCGTGTATCGATGAAAAGCGGATAAGACTTGGCGCGGCCCAACAGGCCGTTCATCGCCATGTTGGTGCTGGGTGGCGTCCTTGCCACGATGCCGATCCGCTTGTCTTTGAGCTTGGGATCGTTAATGGCGGTGACGCCTTCAAGGCCGCTACCGGGCTTGAAGACCAGTGCGTAGGTTGTCCGATAATAGGGGACCGTGAGCTGCGCCTGATCGTCGCCTTGCGGAAATCCCATGATGATATCGCAGCGATAGGAGCCCAGCGTCATCCGGACGAATCCGGTGGCCTGCGGGAAGTATGTGTAGCTGAGTTTTTTGCCGAGCTTGGCGGCGAACAGTTCAGCGAGTTTGTTTTCGAATCCCTCGCCCTTGTCGTTGGAGAACGGCAGATTGCGCGGATCGCCACAGGCCCGAAACACGTCGGGATCGACAAGTTCGAGCGCGCCCTTTTCATTCTCGCCGGCTTGGGCATGAGCCCCGGTCGGCCGCAAGACCACAAGTCCGAACAAAAGCCCGGCCAGAATGACGGCCAACCCAGTAAAACGCAGTATCGTCGGTGCCGGCATTTTGTTGCGTTCTGCTGTCATGGATGACGATGGGTTGAAGTCGATGTGGCCGGTCGGGTTCCGAAACCGTCCGGCTTTTATTTTTGTTCGCTGCCATCCTACCCGGTCCGGGCCGGGAAACTTGCCCAAGAGGGAAGCGCGCTTGCGCGGTAGCGAAGCAAAAGGAAGCTTCCACCCCAAGTCATTGCTCGGGGGCCGTCTTGCACTGCAGCGTAAACAGGAGCCGTCACAATTCCTCCCGAATGCAGGCATGCTGCCTGTGATAGATGAACCCCTCGCGATCTTGGAAAGAATCCCGATGAACTTGGCGTTTACGATCAGGCGCGTCGAAGGCCGGACGCGCGTCGCCGCCGGAATCCTGCTGGCGCTGACTATTTTCGGAGGAACGCCGCGCGAAAGCTTTGCGCGCGAGGAAACGCCGGAGCCGCTAACGGTTTCTGCAGTCGCATCAGGTGTTTACGTCCACATCGGCAATATCGATTTGATGAATGAAGCAAATCAGGGCGACGCCGCCAATCTTGGTTTCATCGTCGGCGAGGATGCGGTTGCGGTGATCGATTCCGGCGGCAGCGTTCGCGTCGGCGCGCGGCTGCTCGCCGCGATCCGTGCGGTGACGCCAAAGCCGGTTCGCTACGTCATCAACACGCATATCCATCCGGATCACATGTTTGGCAATGCCGCATTCGCTGGGGACGGAACCACCTTCGTGGGGCACAGGAACCTGCCGCGTGCGATGACCGCGCGGGGTGAGTTTTACCTGAAGGCGTTCCGGGACGTACTCGGCGATGCATTGATCAACGAAGTGAAAATTGTTCCGCCCACGTTGTTGGTCGACAACGAAATGCAGATCGATCTCGGCGGCCGCAAGCTGACCTTGAAAGCCTGGCAGGCGGGGCATACCGATAGCGATCTGACGGTGTTCGATAGCACGACGTCGACTTTGTTCGCCGGCGATCTGGTGTTCGTGGAACATGTGCCGGTGCTGGACGGCAGCATTCGCGGCTTTCTCGCCGACACAAGGGAACTACTGCGCTTTTCCGCCGAACGCGTGGTTCCCGGACATGGCCCTATGGTCCGCGATTGGCGCGGCGCCGTTGAAGACGAACGCCGTTACTTCAATGGCTTGGTCGACGAACTACGTCCGCTTATCGCCAAGGGAATGCCGCTCGCCCAGGTGGCTCGGGAAGCGGGACGAAGCGAACGATCCCGCTGGAAACTGTTCGACGAGTACGGCTCGCGCAACGTGATCGCCGCGTTCAGCGAACTCGAATGGGAGTGAAGAGCAGGCGGGTATGAAGTTTCGCCGGTTGCGGTGCAACTTGCTGCCAGCAGTTGATTCGTCTATTTTGCTTCGACGCTTTTTCATTGTGGAAGTGGAATTCGACCATGTCGACCTTCTCCAGAGTGATTGCTTCCGCGCTGATGGCCGCGGTTCTTGTTGCGACGCCGACCGCGCTGCGTGCGCAGGCGGCTGCCGGCCAGGATCAGCCTTCCGAAGACACCTGGAACAGCATCAAGGACGACATCTTCAAGGGGCGGCCGATTCTCGATGGCGCCGGCCTCGTGGTGCTCGATGCGCCGCGGCGCGCCGACGATGCGGCCGTGGTGCCGATCGGCATGCACGTCAATTTCACCGGTGACGACAAGCGCACGCTGCAATCGCTGACGCTGGTGATTGACGAAAATCCCGCGCCGGTCGCGGGAACCTTCACGATCGGCCCGCGCTCCGGCGTGACCTCGATTTCGACGCGCGTGCGCGTCAACACCTATTCCTATGTGCGGCTGGTCGCCGAACTCAGCGACGGCAAGCTCTATGGCGTCAAGACCTTCGTGAAAGCGTCCGGTGGATGTTCCGCGCCGGCCTCATCGAACGCCGACGCCACCAAATCGATGCTCGGACAGATGAAGTTCCGCACCTTCCGGCCGGAATCCGGAGGGCTGCCAGAAGCCCAGCTGATGATGCGTCATCCGCAGAATTCGGGCCTGCAGATGGACCAGCTGACGCGGCTCTACATCCCGCCGTTCTTTATCGAAAATCTTAAGGTGTGGGAGGGCGACACTCTGCTGGTGGAGATGGAAGGCGGCATCGCCATCTCGGAAGACCCAAACCTGCGGTTCAATTTCAAGCCGAACGGCGTCGACAAATTCCGAGTCGAAGCCACGGACACGAGCCGGAAAGTGTTCCGGGACGAATGGTCGCTGGAAAAGTCGGTGTTGTAACTCTTCTGCTCAAAAGCAGCGGACTTCGGCTTCGGCCTGTGCACGGCGGAATTCCTGCAAGGCCAGTTTTGCCGGCTCGGTCGATCGAAACTCTGACCCGACAGGTCCGGTGACCTGGGACATCGACAGAATGGTTTCGGTCGTGACATAGCGCTCATAGGGGATCAGCGAGGCGATCACGTCGATCGAGCAGGAACATTTTTGCAGGATTTCCTGGGTTTCGCCGTTGGCCTTCATGCAGCCGAAGACATATTCCGCGCGCGCCGGGGTCGGGTAATCGTTGAGATCCTCGGCGCTGGCGCAGGGCGCCGCAGCAGTCATCAGGGCGGTCAAAAGCGCGCCTGATCGAAAGAAACTGCGCAAACCGGTCATCTCGATGCCTCCCACAGATGTTTTTCAACGTCTTCTTGCGACGTCTTCTTACGCGCGAGAGAAGGCCTGATGCAGCGCTGCAACGCAACTATGCGTGGTGATGCACGCTGCCGCTCAGTTGAAAGAATTTTGTCAGGATCGGTAATCGTGGTCAAGCTGACGGCGCCGTGCGCTTGCTGCGTGCGGCGTGGTAGGCTAAATCGCTGTCATGAACCTGAATGTCTGCGCACAGGCCTGCAGACGGAAACGATGTCTTCTGAAATGGGCATGAAGTCATCCGAGTTCGCTCAGGTCCCGGCGCTCGATGTTATAAGCGTCAGCCATCGCTACGGTGCGCGGGTCGCGTTGAACGATGTGAGCCTGACGGTTCGGCAATCGTCCTTTACCGTGCTGTTGGGACTGAACGGCGCCGGCAAGTCGACGCTGTTCTCGCTGATCACCCGTCTTTATGCGATCCGATCCGGTCAAATCCGCATTTTCGGACATGACGTTGCAAGCGAACCCGGGGCCGCGCTGAGCAAGCTCGGCGTCGTGTTCCAGTCGCGCGCGCTCGATATCGACATTTCGGTGCGGCAGAACCTGCTGTATCATGCTGCGCTGCACGGTATCGGCAACAAGCGTGCCAACGAATTGATCGCGCAAGTGCTCGATCGCGTGACGATGGCCGACCGGGCTGAGGATCGCGTTGGAAATCTCTCGATCGGCCAGATGCGCCGCATCGAGATTGCCCGCGCCTTGCTGCATCAGCCCCGGCTCCTGTTGCTGGATGAGCCGACGGTCGGCCTCGACATCAAGGCGCGCGCCGACATTCTCGATCATGTTCGCCGGCTCTCGACGGAGCAGGGCATCGGCGTGCTCTGGGCGACGCATCTGATCGATGAAGCCGGTGCGGGCGATGATGTCGTGGTGCTGCATAAAGGCAAGGTGCTCGCCGGTGGGGCGATCTCCGAGGTGGTCAACAAGTCCGGTGCCGCCGATCTGCGCGATGCGTTCAATCGTTTGACCGGCAACGCCGATCAGGGCGCATTGGAATCCGCCGGATGACGATTGCAGCTGACGCACCTGACAGGCATCGTTTCACGCTGGCGCAGTATGTCATCTGCCTCAAGGGCATCGTCTGGCGCGAAGCGTTGCGGTTCATTCATCAGCGCGAGCGCTTTGTCTCGGCGCTGGTGCGTCCGCTGGTCTGGCTGTTTATTTTTGCCGCCGGATTTCGCCAGGTGCTCGGACTGTCGATCATTCCACCTTACGAGACCTATGTGCTCTACGAGGTTTACATCGCGCCCGGGCTGATCGCGATGATCCAGCTTTTTAACGGCATGCAATCGTCGCTGACGATGGTCTATGACCGCGAGACCGGCGGCATGCGCACGCTGCTTGTGAGTCCGTTCCCGCGATGGTGGTTGCTGACATCGAAATTGCTGGCGGGCACGCTGGTCTCCATTCTGCAGGCCTATGCTTTTCTGGTGATCGCCTGGTTCTGGGAGATTGAGGCGCCGCCACTTGGTTATCTGGCGCTGTTACCGGCGCTGCTGCTCAGCGGTTTCATGCTGGGGGCGTTGGGCATGCTGATTTCATCGCTGATCAAGCAGCTCGAGAATTTCGCCGGCGTGATGAATTTCGTGATCTTTCCGATGTTCTTTGCTTCGTCGGCGCTCTATCCGCTGTGGCGCGTCAAGGAATCCAGTCCGCTGCTATTCTATATATGCGAGCTCAATCCCTTCACGCACGCGACGGAGCTGATTCGCTTCGCGCTCTATCAGCAGGTGGCGTGGGTTTCGCTGGCTGTCGTTGCCGGTTGCACAATGGTGTTTCTGTTTGGCGCGATCCTGGCTTACGATCCGGCGCGCGGTTTCCTGGCGCGGCGCAACACCGCGGCAGGCTAGTGCTACCCGGTCTACAGGGTCAGAACGTGACCTTCATGCCGGTGTAGAAGGCCCGCGGCCGCGCCGGACTGACCGAGCGCGGATCGGTGAAAGCCGCGCCGCCATTGCCGAAATTGGGAACGTTGCCGGTGTCGAAAAATGTTCCGTAGGTCGAATACTGGTTGTTGAAGATATTGTCCGCGCGCGCATAAACCTGAATCGCCTTGGTGATTTGATAGGAGGTATGAAGGTTGAAAACAGAATAGGCCGGTAGTTTTGGCGCCTGATTGGACTCGTCGCCGACGAAATATTGACTACCGAAGAAAAGCGCATCTCCGCCGACCTTGAATGCATCGGTGACGAAATAGTCGAAGCCGGCCTTGATCCGGTTGCGCGGGATCGCCGGAATTCGATTGCCCGGCAAAATCTGCACATTGCCGTTGGCGTCGGCGAAGGGGCTGTTGGAGCCGACCTGTAGGGAGTCAAGGAATCGCGCGTCGACCAGCGTATAACTGGCGTTGAGCTGCAGCTTCTCTGATTTGAGATTGACTTCGGCCTCGATACCCTGGCGGCGGGTCGAGCCGACATTCTGGAAATAGCCAAAGCCCTGCAGAGCGGGGCTCGGAATGGCAAGGATGTCGTCGGTGTTCTCTGCACGGTACACACCGAGCTTCCATCCAAGCTTGCCGATGTTGAGGTCGTGCGTGCCGCGCAGTCCCGCTTCCACGGTATGGGACACGACCTGTTTCAGCGGCGGATCGGACACCAGAAACGCCGCGACGATGCAGGGATGGTTCGGATCGGCGCAGCCGAGTTCCAGCGGAGTCGGCGCGCGATTGGCTTCGGAGTAGCCGGCATAGGCCGTCAAGGATGACGTGATCTTGTAGGTGCCGCCGATGATCGGATTGAATCGGGTATAGGTGCTGTTGCCGTCCAGCGAAGTGCCGGGCGCCGGCGGAAGCTGGCTTTGCAAACCGATGTCGGCGACATTGAACCGTCCGCCTGCGGTGATCGTGAAGGCCTTGGTGACATCGAAGGCGTCGAGCGCATAGAGCCCGGTATATTGGTTTGTGGTGCGAAGCGAGACCGGGCCTATCGAGACGGGATCGCCGGATTGACCGAGGAATATGCCGCTGCCGCTGACGACGTAGTTCGAACCGATGGTGCCAAGCTCCGCGGTCGCCGTGAAGTTGGTCACGCTGGAGTCGAAACTGGCGCCGACCACGAAATGGTTGTTGTGTCCGAATAACTGATCGGTGTTGGTGGCCTGCAGCGAGACGCCGGTCGTGGTGGTGTGCGTCGTGGTCCGGTCGTTTTCTCCCAGCGTCGCACTCGGGTCGAACGGATTGGCCAGCTGCGCTCCGTTCTGGCCGTTTGCCGGCGTGGTGCCGTTGCCGAAGCAAAGCAGTGTCGCATCGGCGTCGCAGGGCTGCGTGCCGGTCGGATTGCCGTCCTGGGTCTTCTGATCGAACACCCGCACATGCGCGACGCCGTCGAGCGTCCAGGTGGGGGTGACCTCGACCTTCCCGGTCAGATTGGCGTAGCCGACGCTGTTGTTCGTGGTTTGCGGCGTGGTGTAGGTCGCGCCGTAATATTGCTGCAGCAATTCGACCGGGACGGTCGCGCTTGCGCCGAAATCATTCTGGGCCGCGCCGAGGTTGAGGTGGAATTCGGCCTGATCGTTCTTGGCGCCGACATCGCCATAGAAGCGGCGAATGTTGGAGGCGGAAAAATTGCGAAATCCGTCGTCATGCACGCCTTCGATCGCGACATAGGTCGCAAAATTATCGATCTGCTTGCCCCACTGCGCCGAGCTTTGCACGCGCCCGAACGATCCACCCATGGTGTCGATTTCGGCGCCGTGATAGTTGAAGCCGTCTTTCATCTCGACGACGACGGCGCCGCCCAGCGCATTCAGCCCGAACGCGGGATTATTGGTGACGAGATTCATGGACTTGATCGCGGCGGTCGGAATCAGGTCCCAGTTGACGGTGTCGCCGAACGCTTCGTTGATGCGCACACCGTTCTGGTAGACCGCGATCCCCTGCGGCGTGCCCGAGACCGGCGATCCGACGTAGCCGCGAAATTCAACGTTGGGCGTAAATGGATTGCCGGCCACTTCATTGATGGAAACGCCTGGCACGAATTGCTGCAACGAATCGGTGATGTTCAGCGACCCGGTCTGCTTGATCTGACTGGCGTCGACGACGTTGACGCTCGACGGCACCTTGTCGGGATCAATGCCGGCGCCGGCCAGCGGTGTTGTCGGATAAATCAGGACGGTGGGGATGGCGCGGACCCGGCGGGCTGCGCGCTCGTCCTTGCCGCGTTTGGTGCCTGATTTCGTTCCGGTTACCGTGATCGGAGGCAGGGTCTGGGCGGCGCCGGAGGTGGTTTGCGCAGACGCCCAGTCGCTTGCGGAAAACAGGCCTATCGACAGCGTTGCGGCCAACAGATACCGGGCACTCATCCGTCTCACTCCCAAACCCCCCGGCTGTTCTGGTTTCGCCGATTGGGCAGGCAGGATTATCGATGCGCGGATCGAGGCCGGCTAGCTGCAAAACGTCCGGGTATCAGGGCCGACTTCATCCCGTCATTGTCGGGAATAATTCCCGATGTGTTCATTGATGAGGTCGGAGAGTGCCGATTCAGGCCGCAAAGTCTTGGCCCGAGACTACTTTAGAAGTCGCAAAAGCGCGCGGCCGGGGCCGCTCTTCAGTTCCTTGGCATCCAATGTGCCATCATGGTCCGGATCGGCGGCGCGAAAGCGCGCTTCGACGACGGCAAGGTATTCTTCCCTGGTGAGCGTGCCGTCGTGGTCGGGATCGGCCGCCGCCAATTCCTTGGCCGACAGCCTTCGCGACAATTCACGTTTGTCCAGCGTGCCGTCCTTGTCACGCTCCAGCCGGTCGAACATTGCGGAAGCCGCGGCCTTGGCTTCGCCGAGATCGACCGTGCCGTCATTGTCGGTGTCGAGCAGACGGATCAGGTTGAGCCCGGACTTCGCCGAGACCGACAATCCGGTGGCCAGCAATGTCCCGACCGCCAATGAAACAACGAACACACGTCGTGATATCATGGTGTGACCTTTCCTGATTGCGATTGCCCGATTGCGATTGGAAGACGAATTCCGCCGACGCCCGTGGGTTCCTCACCCTGCCTGATTAAAGGTAGGGACGCCTGGTATGGCGGTCAATGTCGGGCAGGGCGCCCGCAAATTCAGCGCGCTTAAATCGGCTCGGCGGTTTGGAGTTGCCGTATTCCGCAGGGCACCAGTGCTTCCACGGTGACGCCCTGATGGGTTGACGCGACGGCCATGGTGCCGCCCAACGCCAGCACCCGCTCGCGCATTCCGATCATGCCGAGCCCTTGCTTGTGATCGATCGGAAGGCCGGCGCCGTTGTCGCGGATGCTGACCGCGACCGCGTCGGTACCAGCCTGACGTGCCGGCGCCGGCGTCACACTGATCTCGACATGTGTTGCGCCGGCGTGGCGAAACACGTTGGTCAGGGCCTCCTGGATAATGCGATAGATGGTCAGTTGCGCGGTCTCGCCGGTCTCGCCGAGCGAGTCCGAAATCGTCGTATCGATCGCGACGTCCGGATGCGACTCGCTCCATAGCCGCAGCAGGGCGCCGATCGCCTCGTTCAGACCAAGCTCCGCCAATCCAACCGGCCGCAGCCTTTCAAGGACCCGCCGGTTGAACTGCTGCAAGGCGTTGATCTGTTCGAGGATGGCGTCGCCGTGTTTTCGCAAGGCGTCCGTGTTCGGCTCAGGCGAAGCCGCGGTTCGCATCAGGGAGCTTGCATGTGCCCGCAGCGCGAACAGATAAGGCCCGAATTCATCATGCAATTCCCTGGCAATTTCCTTGCGTTCGGCATCCTGCAGGGAGACCGCGGTTTCAGCGAGCTGCCGTTTCTCCTCCATCGCGTCGCCCAGCGTCGTCGCAAGATGGTTCAGCCTGGTGCAGATCGCCGCCAGTTCGGGCGAGCCTGCGGGTTCGACGCGCGTGTCATAGGCGCCGGCCTCGATCTGCGTCATCGCCTGCGACAACGACTGCAGCGGCGCCAGCGCGCGGTTGACCACCAGCATCGTCAACAGAAACAGCGCGACCGCGATGGCCGAACCGACCTGGAGCTGGGTAACGATCCCGTCCCAAATCTCGTTCATCTCATCGTCCGGATGCGACGTAATGACCAGCGATCCCGGCCTGCCGTGAATCGAGATCGGAACATTGACGGCGGTTGTTTCCGGATGAACCAGTGCAACGAACCACGCAGGAACCGAAGACTCGGGATCGTCGTCCCGATCGGCGGTCGCCGGGGGCTTGGCTTCCGATGCGTTCTCCTGCCGCGTGATGCTGACGTGCCGCAGCCGGTTGAGGTCCTGAATGATCTGGTTCAGCCGCGCATCGGGGTCCGCGGTTTCATTCAGGTTCACGACCAATGTTTCGATGAATTCTCTCGCCAATCGTATGACGCTTTGATCCTCCGCCTGCACCCGAGGTCCGGCCTCCAGCACGAGCCGCGTGATATTGATGGTCAGGCCGAGTATGAGAACGAGCGCCAGTAGCGTGATCAGGCGGGCGCGCAACGATAGTTTTTGCCACATTGTATCCGTCCAGGGTCTTCGTATCCGTCCAGGGTCTTCGTCCAGGATCATGCCGCGCGGGCTTCTCGAGAGGAACGTTGACAGAGAAAAAGCGTGGTTATCTAATGAAACCGTACCGCAAGTCGGTCCGGGATGCACAACGCCCTCAGGTGGCGACGCGCAGTGTCGATCTGCTTTCGTTCGGTCTGACGCAGCGCAACATGAGTTGACACAGGATTTGGACCAGCACCCATGCGTGTTCTCATCGTCGACGATCATCCTATCGTGGCTTCGGGTTGCCGGGCGTTGTTCGCCGGCAACGATGATATCGAGATCCTGGAGGCCTGTGACGCCGAGGGTGGCGAGCGCTCCTTTGTCGCCGAGAAGCCCGACGTCTGCGTGGTCGATATCAATCTGCCGACCGTCTCGGGATTTGAACTGGCGCGACGCATTCTCGCGGGCAATGCATCAGCGCGCATTATCATGTTCAGCATGAATGACGATCCGGTGTTCGCCGCGCGCGCGATCGAAATCGGCGCCAAGGGCTATGTCTCGAAGTCCGGCGATCCCTGCGATCTCGTCGAGGCCATCAAGGAAGTCGGCAATGGCGGGGTTTATCTGCCGGCCGAGATCGCGCGACGCATCGCGTTCGCAGGGCCCGCGGTCGCCCAGAGCCCGCTGTCGAAACTGACGCCGCGCGAGATCGAGATCTTGCGGCTGCTCAGCGTCGGCAAAAGTCTGTCCGAGATCGCCTGGATGGTGCATGCGTCCTACAAGACGATTGCCAATACTTCATCCATCATTCGACAGAAGCTTGGCTTGCGCTCATCGTCCGAACTGGTGCGCTTCGCGATCGAGAGCCGGCTGGTGAGCTGAGCGTCAGCCTGGTCCGTTGCCGGCCGTCGTCTTAGCTACACGCGTGCGCATTTCTTCAGAGATCGATGCGATGTCTTCCTTGCTGCGCGTTCCCCGCGGCAGCAGTAACGCCTCCTCGAAAAGCACATGTGCCGGCCGGTCGGACAGAAAAAACAGGCGATCCACCAGTTGGACGGCTTCTTCCAGATGATGGGTCACGAGCAAGGTCGTGACCTTCGTTCGCGTTGTCAGCGCCATCAGTTCGTCGCGCAGCCGCGCGGCAACGGCTTCATCGAGCGACACAAAGGGCTCGTCGAGCAACAGGAAGTCCGGCTGAATGGCAAATGCCCGGGCGATGGCGACGCGGCGTGCCAGTCCCAGCGACAATTCGCCGGGGTATTTCGACAGATGTGAACCGAGGCCGAGCGTCTCGAAGAGATCGGCAAGATCGACATCGTTCTGGTCGGCGGGAAGCGCCAGGCGGACATTGTCCGCGACCGTGCGCCAGGGCAGCAGACGAGGTTCCTGGAACACCATCCCGAGACGGCCGGCGCCGGGGGTGAGTATCGCTCCGCGAAAGTCAGCATCGAGGCCGGCCGCGATCCGCAGAATGGTAGTCTTGCCGCAGCCGGAAGGGCCGATCAACGCGCCGAAGGATCCGGCCTCAAGCCGAAGGTCGAGGTCGCGAACGACCTCGACCCGCTTGCCATCGGCCGACAAATAGCTCTTCGCATCGATGCGAAGCTCAAGCGGGGCGGCGTCTCCAGCGGTTGGCGCGTCTTTCAAGCGGCTGTACCAAAAGGCTTTCGATGACAAGCATAAGCACGATGAAGCAGATCGCATAGCTCAGTATGGTGGCCATGTCGAACAGCGAGAACGCCGAGCCCAGCACGAACCCTACGCCGTTCGGGCGTCCGATCAACTCCACCACAAGCACGATCTTCCAGACGATGGACAAACCTGAACGCGAACTGGCGGCCAGATAGGGCGCGAGTTGCGGGATGACGATGTGACGAATCCGTTTGAACGCGGTGAATTGAAACACCTTCGCCATGTCGTCGATCTCGGGATCGAGCGCGCGGGTGCCCTCGCGCATGACGACGATCACATTCGGCAGTTTGTTGGCGGCGACGGCCAGTATAGCGGCGGTTTCGTTGAGGCCGATCCAGACATAGGCGAAAATGATCGTCACCAGCGCAGGCATGTTGATCAGCACGATCAACCATGAATCGGCGTAACGATCGGCGGTTTTCGAGCGTCCCATCGCGTAACCCGCGGCGCTGCCGAGCAGCATCGCGATCGTAAACGAGCCGATCACACGTCCAAGTGTGCAGGCCATATGAAACGGCAGCTCGCCGGAATGGATGTCGGCGAGAATTGTCGTCCCTACGGTGAGCGGACCCGGCAGCAGGCGAGATTGAACCAGCGCCGCGGTGATGGCCCAGGCTGCGATCAGGATGGCGAGCGAATAAACTCGCGTCACCGCTCGGCCTCCGGCGGGGAAGTTTGGTCGTGGGGAGCTTGGTAGTAAAGGCCCGGATCGAGTTCCTGCAGCGGGCCGACAAGCTCAGTGCCGCCGATCCGAGCCAGCGTCTTGAAGAGCGCGTTCGCGTCAGTCTGTTCGGCCGCAATCGTCCGCCGCGGCATGCCCTGCCGGGTCTGGTCGCGATAGGCCTCAAATGTCGCCTGATCTTCCGCATTCATCAGCGGCCGCAGCGCTTCCCATTCCG